>CAVPPZ010000029.1:0-31699 GCA_963707305.1 uncultured Candidatus Rokubacteria bacterium | reverse complement strand
CGCCCATGGCGTGCAGCGAGCGCTCGAGGTGCCAGCGCTGAAACTCCTGGGTCGACACGGCCGCGCAGTTGATCGCCGCCGGGATCGACCGGCTCGAAGAGATCGAAGCGCTTGTGGAAATGCTTGCGCGAGTGGATCGTGAGCGCGCCGGTCATCCACAGGTAGAGGAGCGCGTGCTGAACCGGCTTCCAGCTCCACCATCCACTGCGGCCGCTCAGGACGGCGCCCGGAGAAGTCCGCGCTGCCCATGGGGCCGCGCGCCGACACGGCGGCCCTAACTTCCTCCAATACCTTCGAGTTGCCGCGGACCAGGCCGGACCAGCCGGTGTGGCGGACGCGGTAGTCGAGCATGGCCCGACGCCACCACGGCAGCATGCCCGTGGGGACAAGGCAGGCGGCGTGCGCCCAGTACTCGAACAGGAGCCGGCGGCCGATAGACCAGACGGTCCAGGCGCGCGCGATCGTACGGGCCGAAGCGGGCCCACAGCGTGAGGTAGTGCGCGCGGTCGAGCACGTTGATGGAGTCGAGCTGCAGCCCGCCGACGTCCTCGACGAAGCGGCGCAGCCGCGACGCCGAGAGCGCGGCCGCGCGGGGCCGCGTGAGGTGCTGTCGCTGCAGGAAGAGCGCGCGGACCGCGCGCAGCGGGATCGGGGCGCGTGACATCCGGGAGAGAGACTACCTCGGCGCGGCGACTTCGCGGAGCAGCGCCTCGTAGTCCTGGCCAGTGTTGACGTCGCGCGGCGCGGCCGATCCACGCGGCACCGCGCGCACCTCAGCCCGCGCGGGCGTCGACGATCTTCCACGCGGCCTTGTCGCCCTGCGAGCGCCGCCAGCCGCTGAAAGAGCGCGCGCGCGAACACCAGCGGATGGCCGGCCGGTCGCGGTAGGCGGCGCAGGCGATGGGCGCGCGTCGCGGCGCCAGGCGTCGACCACCGCGTCGATCACCGCGGCGTCGACGTCGGGCTGATCGCCGAGCAGGATGGCGACCGCGTCCGCGTGCGGGTCGAGGCGCCGAGGCCGGTCCGGTACGACGCGGAGCACCCCTCGCCGAACTCCGGATTCTCGACCACGGTGACGCCGGTGAGGTCGACTGGCGGCGCACCTCCGTGGCCGCCGCGCCGAGGACGACGACCCGCTCATCGAGCGCGCGTGCCGCGCGCGCCTGGGCGACGACGTGCCCGAGTAGCGTCGTGGGTCCGAACGGCAGGAGCTGCTTGGGCCGGCCGAGGCGCGAGGAGGCGCCGGCCGCGAGGACGAGACCGGAGACGAACGGCCGGGTCCCCGGCCGCGCGTAGCGCTCGGGGTCGCGTCGAACGTCGTCCTTGCACCCGCGGCAGCAGAAGTAGACCGTGCCGCCCGCGCGCTCGGAGCGATGCCGCGCGGTGGCGACGTCGACGAGCATCCCGCAGATCGGGTCGGTGGCGCTCTCGCCGCGTGCGGCGGGCCGCGCGCCTCCGGGGTCGCGCACGGCTCTTCGCGGCTCCGGCGATGACTGGACGATCTCGGCGAGGATGCTCACCGCGATCTCCTCCGGCGTCACCGCGCCGATGTCGAGCCCCGCGGGCGCCTTGAGCCGGCCGAGCCGCTCCGCGGGCACGCCGCGCTGCCGCAGGCGCTCGACGATCACGCGGCCGCGCGCCGGCGGCTCGCGACGAGGCTCACGTAGCCCGCGCTCGCTCGCGAGCACCCGCTCGAGCGCGTCCTCGTCGGAGTCGCCGTGCGTGGCCACGACGACGGAGGCGTGCGCCGTCAGGCGCGAGCGGCGCGAGCCCCGCCGCACCGGCGTCGCGCGACGGCCACGACCGCGTAGTCGGCGGCGCGGCCCAGCGTCGGCGAGCGTCTCGATGACGGGGCCGTGGCCGACGAGCACGAGGAGGGGCTTGGGCAGGATACGGCTCCACGTAGATCTCCAGCGTGCCGCCGCTGTGGCACGTCATCGGGTACTCGAGCATGCCCTCGGTCCGGCCCGGGCGCCGCCCGCCCTCGCCGACGAGGCCGATCAGGCGCGGCTGGCCGTCGCGCAGCGCGGCCAGCGCCTCGCGCACGACGACCGGCTCGGCGCAGGCGCCGCCGACCCAGCCGGAGACGGTGCCGTCGTCGCGGATCAGCGCCTTGGCGCCCGGCTTGGCCGAGGTCGGCGCCTCGCACCGCACCACGGTCGCCAGCGCGAACGGCTGCCCGCGGCGCTGGAGCTCCGCGGCGCGCGCGAGCAGATCCTCAGTCATGGCTACTTACTCCGTCACGCCGTGCTCGCGCAGCAGCTTCCAGACCTTGGCCGGCGTGATCGGGATGTCGATGTGGCGCACGCCGAGATGCCACAGCGCGTCGACGACCGCGTTGGCGATGGCCGGCGGGCGCGCCGACCGTGGCCGACTCGCCGACGCCCTTGGCGCCGAGCGGGTGATGCGGCGACGGCGTGACGGTCTTGCCGGTCTCCCACTTCGGCGTCTCGACCGCGGTCGGCACGAGGTAGTCGATGAAGCTGCCGCCCTGGATGTTGCCGTTCTCGTCGTAGGAGATCTCCTCGCATGAGCGCGGGCGCCAAGCCCATCGTCAGCCCGCCGTGGATCTGGCCCTCGACGATCATCGGGTTGATGATGTTGCCGCAGTCGTCGACGGCCACGAAGCGGCGGATCTTGACCTCGCCCGTGCCCTTGTCGATGTCGACGACGCAGATGTAGCTGCCGAACGGGTAGGTCAGGTTCGGCGGGTCGTAGTAGCTCACCGCCTCGAGCCCCGCCTCCATGCCCTGCGGGTGGTTCGTGTAGGCGGCGAACGCGATGTCCTGGATGGTCTTGGACCGGTCGGGCGCGCCCTTGACCGAGAACTTCCCCGGCTCCCACACGAGGTCCTCGGGCGCGACCTCGAGCAGGTGGGCGGCGATCTTCCGCGCCTTGTCCCGGATCTTGCGCGCGGCCATCGCGGCGGCGGCGCCGGCCACCGGCGTCGAGCGGCTGGCGTAGGTGCCGAGGCCGTACGGCGCGGTGTCGGTGTCGCCCTCCTCGACCTGGATGTCCGCGGCCGGGATGCCGAGCTCCTCGGCGAGGATCTGCGCGTACGTCGTCTCGTGGCCCTGGCCCTGCGACTTCGTGCCGAAGCGCGCGATGGCCTTGCCCGTCGGGTGGATGCGGATCTCGCAGGAGTCGAACATCTTGAGGCCGAGGATGTCGAAGTGCTTCGACGGCCCGGCGCCGACGATCTCGGTGAAGCTCGAGATGCCGATGCCCATCAGCTCGCCGCGCGCGCGCTTCTCGGCCTGCTCGCGCCGCAGCTCGGCGTAGCCGATCCTGTCCATCGCCTTCTGGAGCGCGCCCGCGTAGTTGCCGCTGTCGTACTCCCAGCCGAGCGCGGACTTGTACGGGAACTGCTCGGGCTTGATGAAGTTCTTCATCCGGAACTCGGCCGGGTCCATGCCGAGCTGGTGCGCCATGAGGTCGACCATGCGCTCGATCGTGTGGACGGCCTCGGTCACGCGGAACGAGCAGCGGTAGGCGATGCCGCCCGGCGGCTTGTTCGTGTAGACGCCGTCCACCTCGACGTGCGCGGCCTTGAGGTCGTACGAGCCGGTGCAGATGTGGAAGAGCCCGGCCGGGAACTTCGACGGGTTGGCGGCGGCGTCGGTGTAGCCGTGGTCGGCGATCGTCTTGATGCGGAGCGCGGTGAGCGTGCCGTCCTTCGTCCGCCGCCAGCTCGGCCGTGATGTGGTAGTCGCGCGCGAACGAGTCGGCCTGGAGGTTCTCCATCCGGTCCTCGATCCACTTCACCGGCTTGCCGGTGAGCACCGAGGCGGCGACCGCGATCACGTAGCCGGGGTACACCGGCACCTTGCCGCCGAAGCCGCCGCCGATGTCCGGCGAGATGATCCGGATCTTGTGCTCGGCGAGCCCGACGTGCCCGGCCACGAGCGCGAACACGGTGCGGATCGCGTGCGGCGCCTGCGTCGTCATCCACACCGTGAGCTTGTCGTCGACCTTGTCGAAGTGCGCGACGCAGCCGCACGTCTCGATCGACGCCACGTGGATGCGCGGGATGTAGATGTCCTGCTTGACGGTGACGTCGGCCTCGGCGAAGGCGCGGTCGGTGGCGGCCCGATCGCCCCATTCCCAGTGCCAGATGTGGTTGTCCTTCTTGTCCTTCTTGTCGGTGCGGAGCACGGGCGCGCCGGGCTCGAGCGCCTTCTTCGGATCGACGACGACGGGCAGCGGCTCGTACTCCACCTCGACCGCGGCCGACGCCGTCGGCGGCGGCGTAGCGGCTGGTGGCGAGCACCGCCGCCACCTCCTGCGCCTGGTACATCACCTTCTCGACCGGCAGCACCATCTGCGTGTCCGACATCAGCGTCGGCATCCAGTGCAGGTTGTACTTCGCGAGGTCCTGGCCGGTGATCACGGCGAGCACGCCGGGCACGGCCAGCGCCTTCGACGAGTCGATCTTCTTGATCGTGCGCGTGGGCGTACGGGCTGCGCACGATGTCGAGGTACAGCATGCCGGGCAGCTCACGTCGTCGACGTAGGTGCCCTTGCCGCGGATGAAGCGCGGGTCCTCCTTGCGCTTCATCGAGTGGCCCATGCCGCCGACTTCGGGCGATGGTCCTGAGCGCCATCACGCGCCTCCCTTCTCGGAGCTGGCCGCCGCGTGCTGGATCGCCTTGACGATGTTGACGTAGCCCGTGCAGCGGCAGAGGTTGCCGGAGATCGCCTGGCGGATCTCGTCCTCGGTCGGCGCGGGTGCTTCTTGAGGAACGCGTAGCTCGTCATCAGCATGCCGGGCGTGCAGTAGCCGCACTGCAGGCCGTGCTCCGCCATGAAGCCTTCCTGCAGCGGGTGGAGCTTGCCGTCCTGCTCCAGCCCCTCGACCGTCATGATCTCGCGGCCGCGCGCCTGGACGGCGAAGACCGTGCAGGACTTCACCGCGCGGCCGTCGAGGAGGACGGTGCAGGCGCCGCAGTGGGTCGTGTCGCAGCCGATGTGGGTGCCGGTCAGCCGGAGGACGTCGCGGATCAGGTGGACCAGGAGCAGCCGCGGCTCGACGTCCGCTTCGTGCTTCTCGCCGTTGATCGTGAGCGTGACGTGCATCGCCCTCACCTCCCCGCGCCCGCGCGCTCGAGCGCCTTGCGGAGCGCGCGCGTCGTCAGCACCCGGACCAGGTCCTTCTTGTACTCGACCGAGCCGCGCAGGTCCGCGCTCGGCTGGGCGGCCTCCGCGGCGAGCCGCGCCGCCTCGCTGGATCGTCGTCTCGTCCGGGCGCTTCCCGATCAGCGCGCGCTTCGGCGGCCGCGGCCTTGATCGGCGTCGGGCCCACGTTGGTGAGGCCGATGCCGGCCGCGGCGCAGGTCCCGTCGGCGGCGAGCGTGAGCTGCACGGCGACCGCGGCCGTGGCGAAGTCGCCGACCTTCCGCTCGAGCTTCAGGTAGGCGCCGCCGCTCCGCGCGGGCGGGATCGGCACCCGGATCTCCACGAGGATCTCGTCCGGCTGGAGCGCGGTCTCGAAGGGCCCGGTGAAGAATCCGTCGATGGGGATGCGGCGCTCCCCGCGGGTGCCGCGGCGACGACCTCGGCGCCGAGCGCGAGCATCGTCGCCGGATGATCGTTGGCCGGATCGGCGTGGGCGAGGTTGCCGCCGACGCGTCGCGAGGTTCCGCACGAGCGGATCCGCGATGACCGCGCACGTGTCGTGCAGCAGCGGGTACCCGGTCCGGACGACCTCGGACGCCTCCAGGTCGGACTCGCGCGTCAGCGCGCCGATCCGGAGGAAGCCGTCCGCTTCGCGGATGTACGCGAGCCCGGGGATTCCGTTGATGTCGACGACGTGCGGCGGACTTGCGAGGCGGAGCTTCATCAGCGGGATGAGGCTCTGACCGCCGGAGAGCACCTTGGCGTCGCCGCCCAGCCGGGCCAGGAGCGCCGTCGCCTCGGGGAGCGAGCTCGGGAGCGTGGTACTCGAATGCAGCCGGAATCATCGTCGGTCCCTTTCTGGATCAGCCGTAGGACCCGGGAGAGGCTGAGGCGTGGCGAACCCTAGCGACAGCATCTGACCGGTGTCAAGCCCAAGAGGGTGGGCGCGGGCATCGCCCGCGCTATCATCCAGGCCGACATGGGATGCGATCCGCGGGTGTTCGAAGAGATCCCGATCTTCTCGCTGCTCGACGCCGACGAGCGCGCGGTGCTGGCCGATCAGGTCGAGCTGCGCCGGTTCGCCGCGCGCCAGCGCATCTACCGGGCCGGCGACATGGGCGAGCGAGGCGTACGTGGTGCTGAGCGGGCAGGTGCGGGTCGTGGTGATCGACGAGGACAACCAGGAGGTCGTGCTCGACACCCCGGGCCCCGGCGACATCTTCGGCCTGACCTCGATGCTGTCCGCGGAGCCGCACCAGTCGTCGGCCATGGCGCTGGAGGAGACCGCGGCGATCGAGATCGCGCGCAACGACATCGAGACGCCTGATCCAGCGCAAGCCCATGGCCGGGCTCGACATGCTGACGATGGTCGGCCGCCACTTCCGCGCCGCGCAGGACCTCGTGCGGGCGCGCGCCGCCCGCAACCCGAACGAGGTCATCGAGGAGACCCTGACGCTCGGCGATCAGCTCGCGGACGCGGTGGCGCGCTTCGGCGGCTCGTGGCGGTTCATCATCGCCTTCGGCGTCGTGCTCGCGGCGTGGGTGGCGGTGAACGTCGTGCTCGCCGTCCGCGCGTGGGATCCCTACCCGTTCATCCTGCTCAACCTCTTCCTCTCGATGCTCGCCGCCGTGCAGGCGCCGATCATCATGATGAGTCAGAACCGGCAGGACACGAAGGACCGCCTGCGCAGCGAGCTCGACTTCGCGGTCAACAAGAAGGCCGAGATGGAGATCACGCAGCTCGCCGCGCGCCTGAACCGCGTCGAGGATCGTCTCGACGACCTCCACGAGGGGCTGTCGCGGCGGTAGCCTGAGGCCGTGGACCGGCGACAGCTCGCCGCCTGGCTGCAGGAGAAGCTCTTCGAGCGGCGCATCGTGCTGGTCACCGGCCCGCTCGACGCCGCGCTCGCCGCCGAAGTCGCCGCGCAGCTCATGGCGCTCGACGCGGCCGCCGACGCGCCCATCGAGATCCACCTCGACAGTCCCGACGGCACGCTGGAGGCGGCGTTCGTGCTGATGGACGCGATCGACGCCCTTGCGCGCGCCGGTGCGCGCGCTGTGTCGCGGCCGCGTGGGCGGCCCCGTAATTGGCGTGGCGGCGGCCGCCGACCGCCGCGTCGCCGCGCCCCACGCGCGCTTCCGCCTCGGCCAGCCGACCGCGCGATTCACCGGCACGCCGGAGTCGATCGCCGCGCAGAGCCGCCAGCAGACGGAGCTGCTGTGGCGATTCCACGCACGACTCGCGCAGGTGACGGGCCGTCCCGCCGAGGAGATCGCGGAGGACATGCGGCGCGGTCGCTACCTGGACGCGCAGGAGGCGCTCGCGTACGGCCTGATCGACGAGATCACACCGAACGCGCGTTGAAGAGGAGCCGCCAGCAACACCGACGCCGGCGCGGCGACACACAAACACAGATCTCACGTAGCTTGACCCATGTATAGACACACGTCTAGACTCACGCGGCATGAAGATCAGCTCGTGCGCAAGCGTGTTCTCAGAACGGCTTGGCAGTCCAGGCGGTCCGACTCCCGAAACGAGTGCCGGTTCGATACTGGGGACGAGGTCCTGGTCCGCCGTGATGGCCGTCGTGTCATCCTCGAGGCGGCGGATGAGTGGTCGGCAAAGTTTCGTGCGTGCCTGGGCGCTTGGCCTGGGAAGATCCCCCTGCCCTACAGACGCGCGTCCAGGAACTGCGTGATCCGCTTCTCCTGACTGCCAGAGTACATGCTCGACACCGACACGGTGAGTTTCGCTCTCCGTTGTCAAGGCGGGGTTGCGGCGCGTGTGCTCGAACACCGCCCTCTGAGCTCTGCATCAGCTGCCATCACGCTGGCGGAGCTTCGCTACGGCGCCGAAGCACGTCGATCGAGGAAACTTCATCGTCTGATCAGCACGTTCGTCGAGGCCATCGAGGTGATGTCCTTCGATGCGTCCGCGGTCGGCCGGTTCGGTGTGGTCGCGACCGCCCTGGCCCGTCGCGGCAGTAACCGATTCGGCACCGCTCGACACCCGTCATCGCGGCCCACGCGTTGTCCCTGCGGGTGACCTTCGTGACCAACAATACCCGGCACTTCACGCGCATCCCGGCTTGCGACCGAGAACTGGGTCTGATTCCACCAGCCGGCCGAGCCCACCGGACCTACATCGTCGGCGACGCGAACTCCCCGCCCATCGCGACCAGCGCCCACGGGCCGGCCTGCGCGTCCACGCTGAACCCGATGTGCGCGGCCAGCGCGTGCTGGTCACGGAACATGCGCTGGATCGGATAGCGGTCGTAGATCCCGTTCGCGCCGGCCAGCGCGTGCAGTGAATCCACCGCCTCCGTGCACTGCTCCATCGCCCACGCGACGTTGCGGCGATAGCGCAGCTTGTCCTCGATCGACGGCACGCCGCCCTCGTCCGCGATCCGCTGGCCCTCGAGACAGTCGGCGCGGATGGCGAGCCGCGCGGCGTCGATCATCGCGCCCGCCCGCGCGACGCGGAGCTGCACCGCCTGGAAGTCGCGCATGCGCATGGCCGTGTAGTTGGTGCTCCGCTCCTTGATCGCGTCGATGGTCATCTCGAGCGCCGCCCTGCGCGTTGCCCACGCCGGCGCCCGCGAGGCAGTGCGAGCTGAGACCCGAGATCGGCACGCGGTAGACGCCGCCCGGGATTGCCGGCCGCGCCCGGAGCATCGCTGCCCGCCGCGCGCGAGGTACATGCAGAGCGCGCGGTGCTCCGGCACGAAGATCTCGTTCGCGCGCACCGACTTCGAGCCGGTGCTGCGCATGCCGAGCACGGTCCAGTCGTCGACGATCTCGTAGTCGCTCCGGGGCACGAGGCACATCCGGTGATCGACGACCTTGTCGCCGTCGCGCACCAGCACCGCCAGCATGTTCCACTCGCACACGTCGACCCCGCTCGAGAAGTTCCAGAAGCCGCTCACCACGAAGCCGCCGTCGACGCGGCGGCCGCGCCCCTGCGGGAACGCGATGCCGGAGGCGATCAGCGCGTCGGGGTTCTTGCCCCAGATCTCCTCCTGCGCGCGCTCGTCGTAGAGCGCGAGCAGCCAGTGATGGATGGCGAGGTTGCCGATGTTCCATGCGGTCGAGGCGCACCCGCGCCCGACCTCCGCCGGGAATGTCGAAGATCGCGACGAACGGCAGCTCCATCCCGCCCCAGCGCTTCGGCTGGTGAAAGCGGAAGAGCCCGGTGCGATGGAGATCCGCGAGCGTCTCCGGCTGCATCTGCCGGAGCGGCCTCCGCGCCGTCCGCGCGCTCGCGAAGGACCGGGACGAGCGCGCGCGCCCGGCGCATCGCTTCCTCGAAGGTGACGTCCGCGAACCCGCGCGCCATGGCCAGTCCTCCTCGGCCGCCGATGGTACAGTGAACGCCCGACCCGGCAAAACCCCGGGCAACACCAGGAGGATGCGAATGGACGCCAACGCCAAGAAGACCGCGCTCCGGATGATCCCCTACGGCCTCTTCGTCCTGACGGCCGCGAACAAGAACGGCGACGTCGCCGCGGGCACCGTGAACTGGGTGACCCAGGCGTCGTTCGAGCCGCCGCTGGTCGTCGTCGGGGTCAAGACCGACTCGCACGCCCACGCGCTCATCAAGGAGACGAAAGCGTTCGCGCTGAACGTGCTCGGCAAGGGCCAGCAGTCGGTCGCCTTCGCGTTCTTCAAGCCCGCCGAGAAGAAGGGCGACACGATCTCCGGCGAGCCCTATCGCGCCGGCACGACGGGCGCGCCCATCCTCACGAGCGCGCCGGCCTTCGTCGAGTGCACGCTCGAGTCCACCGTCGAGATGGGCGACCACTCGGTCTTCGTCGGCAAGGTCGTCGAGGCGGGCGTGGCGAAGCAGCCGGAAGGCCGCGCCGACGACGCGACGCTCTGGCTCAAGGAGCTCGGCGACAAGGTCTTCTACGGCGGCTAGCAGGAGCCTGTCGGTATAACGGCAGTCGCGGAGCGGCACGGCTCCGCCGGGTCGCGAAGCGGGGGGCTGGGGGCCGGCCTCGCCCCCCATGTGAGTCAATCGAGCGGCACGGCTCCGCCGGGCCGCGGAGCGCGGGGGGCTGGGGGGGTCTCCCCCCATGTCAACCAGTCCGCTCGCTCGCGGCCAGGAGCGCGAGCTGGCGCGACTGGGCGACGAGCGTCCCGCCGGAGTCCCAGATCTCGAAGTCCTCTTCGTGGTAGCCGTTCGTCACGTACCGCGTCGTCACGCGGCACGCGAGCCAGCCGGGCGCCGGACGCGCGCGGACGTGCACGGTGAGCTCGATCGTCGACGACGCGAGCTCGCCGAGCTCCATCACGGCCGGCCACGCAGCGTCCACGAGCGCCACGAGCGCGAGCGAATCGGGAGCGCGCCCATCGCGGAACCGCAGCCAGAAGCTCATGCTGGAATCGCCGGACGGCCGCCCCTGCACCCACCCTGGGAGCGAGGGCACGAGATAGTCGACGCGCTCGGTGATGCTCACGCCCGGCGCCGAGCCGCCGGCCAGGAGATCGATCGCCTGCTCCGGCGGCGGGAGCTTCGGCATCTCGCCCAGCAGGAGCGTCCGCCCGGTCGCCTGTGAGAGATCGGTGAACGTCGCCACCGCGCGCACGACCTCGCGGTCCTCCTGGAACAGGCGGGCTTCTCCCGTGGCGACGCGCCGGCCGCTGCGCGCGAGCTCCGTGCGGACGCTGGCCGCGCCGGGCACGGCGGGGCGCAGGAAGTGCGCCGACACCGCGAGCGGATCGGGAAACGGCATCACCTGCCCCAGCGCTCGCATGCAGATGCCGAGCAGGTAGCCGCCGTTCGGACGCCCGCCGATCGCGCCCCAGCGATCGGTGACCGTCGCCGCGAAGTGGTTCGCGGCGACGGCCTCCACGCGCGTGTCCTGGTCGAACTCGGTCACGAGGTCACGGCCCTGAGTCCGGCGATCCCCCGCAGCTCGAGGATGGCGAACACGAGCACCACCGCCGCGACGGCAGCGACGATCAGGTTGCCGATGAGGGTCAGCACGCCCGCTTCCACCAGCACGATGCTACCGATCACCCACGCAATGTCCACCATCGTGATGGCCCACGCGACGCGGCGATCGATGCGCTCGCGTCGCGCCTGGATCAGCAGCACGCCCGCGAAGACGACAAGGCCGGCGCCGACGATCGCGAGCACCGCCGGCGACGTCCGGCCGAGGAGGGCCGGGAGCCACGGCGACGCGACGAGGGCGAGCGCCCCCGTCATGGCCGTGGCGATTCCGTTCACGAGCAGCGTCCGTCTGAGCAGCATGGCGTCACCTCCTGAGGATGATGAGGCCATGGTGGCGGGCGCTCGAGAGGCGCTCAATTCCTCCGGAGGTAATCGCCCACGCGACCCGAGGCGTATCCATTTCGCGGCGTTGACCGACGAAGCGGGCAACTCTAGCCTCCGCGCAATGGCGACGCTCCCCGCGCAGCGGCGCTGGACCCGCAAGGAGTACGACTACCTCGTGGCGCTCGGCGTGCTGCACGAAGGTGAGGCCATCGAGCTCATCGGCGGCCAGATGATCGTGGCGGACCCAAGGCCGAGCCCGCACGCCGCGCCGTGGTCGGCGGACGGCCGAGGCCCTGCGGGCGATCTTCGGTCGCCGCGGCGTCGTGCGCGTGCAGGCGCCGATCCCGATCGACGACGTCTCCGAGCCGAAGCCCGACGTGGCCATCGTGCCGGGCCCGTGGCACGACGAGCTCGGCGGTCCTCCGGTCCGTCCTGCGCTGATCGTCGAGGTGGCGGACACGAGCCTCGCGTTCGACCGAAGCTACAAAGGCAGCCTCTATGCGCGCGCCACGGTGCCGGACTACTGGATCGTGGACGTGCGGCAGCGTGTGCATCGAGGTCCATCGCGAGCCGGTCGCCGCGCCGGCCGCGCGCTTCGGATGGAAATACGCCCGCACCCGCACCCTGAAGGACGACGTGACCGTCAGCCCGCTCGCCGCGCCGCGAACCACCATCGCGATCGCCCGGCTCTTTTCCTAGGCGGGAACGCGTTCGAGCGACCTCCGTGCGAGCGGCGGCTCCGCCGCCGCAATCGAATCCTGGGGGGAGTCTCGAGGGGGGCCGTCGAGGCCCCCCTCGACGTCAGGCGAGAGGGACGATCGCGGACAGGCGCGGCTCGTTGCCCACGACGCGGGTGACGTGCCCCTCGCCCGTGAGATCCTCGGCGAGCACGATGTCCCCGGGGCCCACGCGCGCGATGGTGCCGTCCCCGACCTCGATCTCCGCGTGTCCGGACAGCGTGATCGAGTACTGCCGGCGCGGCGCGCAGTGCCACTTCAGCTCGTAGCCCGGAGGAAAGATACGGAAGGCGATGCCGCTCGCGGTCTGCATCGGCGTGCCTTCGCCGTACGAGCCCTCGACGTCCTTGAAGGGCTTCAGGTCCATCGGCTCCTCGGCGATGTGCGACTTCCCGTCGGACCCGCTGTACACGCGGAAGATCTTGGGCATGGTGGCTCCGTCTCTCTCCGTCAATCGAAGGTCAGCACCGTGCGCGCGACCTCGCCGGCCTTCATGGCGCGGAACGCGTCGTTGATCTCGTCGAGGCGGCCGCGGCGCGTGACCATCTCGTCGAGCAGCAGACGTCCCTGGCGGTAGAAGTCGAGGTAGCGCGGGATGTCGGTGCGGAAGCGGTTCGAGCCCATCCGGGACGTCTGCACCTTGCATTCGGGCCGGATCGCCATCCACGGGAACTCGATCATCGCGTCCGGTGGCAGCACGCCGACGATGGTGGCCGTGCCGCGGATGGCGAGGCTCTCGATCGCCTGACGCACGAGCGTCGTGTTGCCCACCGCCTCGAACGAATGATCGACGCCGGCGCCGCCGGTGAGCGCGCGGATCGCCTTCACCGGATCGTCCTTGGCGCTGTTGACCACGTGCGTCGCGCCCACGCGCTTCGCCATCTCGAGCTTGCCGTCGAACATGTCCACGCCGATGATGCGGCTCGCGCCGCCGATGCGCGCGCCCTGCACGATCGAGAGGCCCACGCCGCCGCACCCGAACACGGCGACGGTCTGGCCTGCCTCCAGCCCTGACGAGCGGAGCGCCGCGCCCACGCCCGTGAGGACGCCACAGCCGACCAGCGCCGCGCGGTCGAGCGGGAGATCCTGATCGATCTTCACCACCGAGTTCTCGTGCAGCAGCATGCGCTCGGCGTAGCTCGCCGATGCCGGCGAACTGCCGGAACATCTCGCCGCCCTGCGACAGCCGCGGCGCATCGCGATCGGAGCGCGTGACGATGCCGCCGACGCAGAGGTTCGGATGCCCCGACAGGCACTGCTCGCAGGTGCCGCAGAACCCCGACAGGCACGCGACCACGTGATCGCCGGGGCGCAGGGTCGTCACCTGGTCGCCGACGGCCTCCACCACCCCGGCGCCCTCGTGGCCGAGGACGAAGGGCTTGTCGAGCGCATATCGCCCGAGGCCATCGACGATGTGCAGGTCGCTGTGACAGACGCCGGTCGCCACCGTGCGCACGAGCACCTCGCGTCCCCACGGCTTGTCGACGTCGACGTCCTCGATCGTGAGCGGCGCGTGCACCTTCCGGAAGATGGCGGCTTTCATGCGGTCTCCTTCTATCCGGCCGGCTGGCCGGCGTTCACCGCGAGCACCTGGCCCGAGATGCTGCGGGCCGCGTCGCTGCAGAAGAACAGGGTGGCGTCGACGATGTCGTCGGCGGTGACGAAGCGCTTGAGCGGCGACTGATCGGTCATCGCCTTGCGCATCTGCTCGACCGAGATCCCGCGCACCTCGGCCTGGCCGGCGATGACGCGGTCGATGCGGTCGCCGTCCACCGCGCCCGGCGCCACGCAGTTCACGCGGATCTCGGGCGCCAGCTCGAGCGCCATCCCGTACGTCATGCCCACCTGCCCCGCCTTGGCGGAGCAGTAGCCGATGCGATAGGGCAGCCCGCGGCGCCCCGCCCCCGACGAGATGTTGACGATGGCGCCGCCGCCCGCCTTGCGCATCTCGGGCACCGCGAAGCGCATGCAGAGGTACGAGCTGGTCAGGCAGGAGTCGATGGTGTAGCGCCAGTCCTCCATCGTGTACTCCTCGACCCTCTTCGTCGGCCCGCCGTCGCCCGCGTTGTTGACGAGCGTGGTGATCTTGCCGAAGGCCTTCACGCCCTCGGCCACCATGGCGCGCACGTCGTCCTCGCGGCCGAGGTCGCACACGACCGCGATGGCCTTGCCGCCCGCCTTCGTGACCTGCGCGGCGGTCTCCTTCACCAGGTCCGCCGACCGCGCCGTGCACACGACCGCGGCCCCCTCGCGCGCGAAGCGCAGGCTGAGCGCGCGCCCGATGCCCTTCGACGCGCCCGTGATGATCGCGACCTTCCCGTCGAGCACACCCATCGAGTGGTCTCCTATTTCTTGAGCTTGAGCTCTTCGTACGGCGCCGACCACGGATACGGGTCGATCTTCAGGAACGCCGGGTCCTCGACCTTGGGCCCGATGCCGCTCGGCCACACGTAGTCGAACATCATCGCGAAGCGCACGCGCTCCTGGAGCTGCGTCTGGATCTGGTGCAGGAGCTGCTCGCGCTTCTTGCGGTCGGTCTCCTTCGCCTGCTGCGTGAAGAGCGCGTCGAGGTCCGGCCAGCCGCCGTACGCGTAGCTGCCGGAGCTCGGCACGTACTGCGACATCCGCGTGGCCGCGTTGCCGTGGACGCCGGTGATGCAGAGGCACACGCCCTTCAGCTTCTTGGCGTTCCACTCGGACATGAACGCCGCGCGCTCCATCGTCCGGATCTTGGCGCGGATCCCGACACTCTGCAGGTACCCGGCCACCGCCTCGCCGAGCCCGTAGTACGGCGGGAACGGATGGAACTCGCCCGCGTCGAAGCCGTTCGGATAGCCCGCCTCGATCAGCAGCTTGCGCGCCTGCCCGGGATCGAACGTGTGGGGCTCGATCACGCGCGCGAACTCGAGCGACGCGCGGGACGAAGCTCCCGGTCGGCCGCGACTGGCCGAGCGTCTCCGCCTCGTTCAGGGCCTTGCGGTCGAGCGCGTGGCTGGCCGCGAGCCGCACGCGCTTGTCGTGCCACGGCGACTTCGCGTCCCACATGTCGAAGAAGTCGAGATAGAACGTCGCGATGCCGCCCGAGAACGCGAGCTTGAGGGTGGGGTCGCGCTTGATCTCCTGGGCCTGCGGGACCTCGAGCAGGTAGGCGACGTCGACCTCGCCGCGCTTGAGCATCGCCATGCGCGTGCTCGACTCCGGGATGCTCTTGAAGACGAGACGCTTCACCGACGGCATCTTCCGCCAGTAGCTCTCGTTCGCCTCGAGCACGAGCTCGATGCCGGGATTGTGGCTGACGAACTTGTACGGGCCGAGACCGACCGGCGCCTTCTTGAAGCCGTCGTCGCCGACCTTCTCGATGTACTTCTTCGGCACGATCCAGCCGTGCCCCGCCACCATCGTGCCGTAGAACGCCATGAAGTCCGGCCAGGGCTCGTTCAGGTGGATCTTCACGCGCGACGGGCTCACGACCTCGACCGCGCGCGTCTTCTCCTTCAGGATCCGGTAGCCCTTGGCGCGCTCGTAGCTGAACTTCACGTCCTCGGCGGTGAACGGATCGCCGTTGTGGAACTTCACGCCCTCGCGGAGCTTGAAGTCGTAGGTCTTCTGGTCGGCGCTGACGGTCCACGACTCGGCCAGGCTCGGGGCCATCGCCTTGCCGGGCATCGTCTTCACCAGCGCGTCGTGCATCGCCCACATCAGGAAGAACGGCGTGATGAAGCCGGTGACCTCGCCCGGATCGAACCACGCCGGCGCGAGCGTCACGTAGAACGCGAACCGCATCTCTCCTTCGGGCTTCGCCTGGGCCGTCGCGGGAGCGACGGACACGACCACGAGCACGAGGGCCAGCAGCACGGCCAGCCCGCACGCACGCGTGCTTCGGATCTCTCTCATCGGGTCCTCATTGTTCTCTTGACGGGGTAACTCGGCGGCACGACGTCGTCGACCGTCTTGCCCGTCCAGTGCCAGTCCGGAACCGCGTGCCAGAGACGCTCGCCTTCCGCCTGGACGTCGCGGAGCAGCGCCGCCTCGTCCACGCGCAGCGCCTTGCCGCCCTCGACCAGCGGCTCGCCATCCACGATGACCGTCTCGACGTCGCGGCCGCTGCCGCACTCGACGATCGCCTTGATGGGATCGTGCACGGCGCCGTAGTGCACCTGCTGCAGGTCGATCACGATGATGTCGGCCGCAGCACCCGGCGCCAGGCGCCCGAGATCGTCGCGGCCGAGGTGGCGCGCGCCGCCCAGCGTCGCCGCGTCGAAGACGTCGCGCGGCTTGCCGACCATGAAGCTCTCGTCGGCCATCCGGGACATCAGGGCGGCCCAGCGCATCTCGTGGATCATGTCCTGGGGATAGGTGTCGGTGCCGAGCGCGATGTTGATCCCGCGCGCGCGATAGCGCGCGAACGATTCGAAGGTGATGCCCATCTTCGCGTACTTGTACGGCGCGTGCACGACCGTGGTGCCGGTGTCGGCGAGGATCTGGAGATCGTCGCCGTAGGGGTAGTGACACCACGAGTGCGCGTTGTGGAACACGCAGTGGCCGAGGCCCGTGCGCGCCTTGAGGAACCCGATCGAGTGCAGGAGCTGGATCGGCGTCTTGCCGTGCTGCTCCAGGATCTTGTGGAACTCGCGCTGGTTCATCGCCGCGTGGAACTGCACCGGCACGTCGAGCTCGTCCGCGGCCCGGCGCGCCTCGCGCAGCAGATCCACCGTGCACGTGTCCATCTGGCCGGGGTAGATCATCGCGCGGATGCGGCCGTCGTACGCGCCGTCGTACTTCTTGACGTAGTCGATGGCGCGCGCGAGGCCGGCCTTGCCCTCCCGCCTCGTTCCAGTCCCAGACGACCCGATCGCCTTCGTAGACGTACTCCGCCGACCGGAAGCCGGGCCCGAGATACGCGCGCAACCCCAGCTCGCCGACCAGCTTGGTGAACGCGTCGGGTCCGCCGGGCATGGTGCCGACATCGAGGATGGTCGTGGCACCGGCGCGCAGCGCCGACCACATGCCGTACCGGCCGCCGATCTCCGGGTTCGCGCCCACGCGCGGCGGCTGCGCGCCGCGGCGCGGCGCGACGTAGCCGATGAAGTTGCTGCCGAAGTAGTCGGCCTTGCCGTCGGCGATGAACACGGTCTGGCCGGCATTGACGGCGGCGTGGAGATGACAGTTGACGAACCCCGGCGAGACGAGCTTGCCCGTCGCGTCGATCGGTGCGATCGACGGTGCCGTCGAACGTCCGGCCCACGTGGACGATCCGATTGCCCTCGAACACCACGCGGCCCGTTCGGGGATCAGCTCGTGGCCGCGTCCGTCATGCCCGACGACCCAGCCGCCCTGGATCAGTGTGCGCATCGAATCACCTCGCGAGGCCACATCGCGCGCCGTGTCGGTCACGGCCGGCGTATGCTAGCATCCGCCCGCCCATCCGTCAGCCAAGGAGACTCGCGCCGCTACGAGGTGCGCGTGAGCTCAGCCTCGAGCGCGCACCGCACCTCCTGGAATGCGCCCTCGAGCGCCTCGATCTCGACGCCGGGCCCGGGACAGCCGCCCGCTCTCGCCTGCCCCTCGAGCGCGCGGCACATCTCCGCCACCTCGGTCGCGCCCAGGTTGGCGCTGGCGGACTTGAGGCTGTGCGCCGCCTGGCGGACGGCCTCGGCGTTCCGCTCCACCATGCCGGTGCGCATCGCGGTGAGCAGCTGCGGCGTGGTGGACAGATACACCTGGATCACCTTGCCGAGCATGCTCGGAGCCCCGGGACGCTGGAGCGCCCGAATCTGATCCAGCGCGCGCGAATCGAGCGCGGTGCGGGCGGCCGGCGCCGCCGGCTCGGGCGTCTCGACATCCGCGCCGCTCGAGCCGTCCGGCGTGTCGCCGGGCGTCGTCGCGGGCGCGTCCGCGGGTGCCAGCCAGCGGGCGAGCGCGACACGAAGCTTCTCGAGCTTGAACGGCTTGGCGATGTAGTCGTCCATGCCGGCGGCCAGGCAGGCTTCGCGATCCTGGACGAACGCGTTCGCGGTGAGGGCGATGATCGGAACACGCCGGGACCCGGCACGTGCCTCGTGCTGGCGGATGGTGGCCGTCGCGACCAGGCCGTCCATCTCCGGCATCTGGACATCCATCAACACGGCGTCGAACGGCGTGCTGTCGACGGCAGTCACCGCGGCGACGCCGTTGGAGACCAGGGTCACGCGACACCCAAGGTTCTCGAGCATGCTCCTGGCGAGCTCCTGGTTGACCGGGTTGTCCTCGGCCACCAGCACGTGTCCCGAGAGCGACGGCCCGGACCCTGTCAGCCCGGCGGCGTTGAACATCGAGCCCTCCTGGCTCGACGCACCGATGACCTCGGCGACTGTCTTCTGCAGCTCGCTCGCGCGGACGGGCTTCGTCAGGCCCCGCGTGATTCCCGGCTGGTTGGCACCGTCGTTGTCGACCGAGGTCAGCAAGATGACTCTCAGGCTCGCCAGCGCGGGCTCGGCGTGAATGGCACGGGCCACGGCCAGGCCGTCCATCTCGGGCATGTGCTGGTCGAGAAGGACGAGATCATAGCGCGTGCCGTGACCGCTCGCGGCGTGCAGCGCCGTCAGCGCTTCCCGCCCGTCGTGCGCGGTGTTGCACGTCATGCCCCACCGGAGGCACTGCTCCTGCATGATTTCACGGTTCGTGGCGTTGTCGTCGACGATCAGCACGTGGACGCCGCGCAGGTCGCCCGCCGGAACGGGCCGCGGCTGCGGGTCTCCGGCCACCATGCCGAAGCACACCGTGAATGAAAACGTCGAGCCCGCGCCGGGGGTGCTCGTGATCTCGAGACGCCCCCCCATCATGTCGACGAGCTTTCTGGCGATGGCGAGACCGAGCCCGGTCCCGCCGTACTGGCGCGTGGTCGAGCCGTCCGCCTGGGAGAACGCCTCGAAGATGCGCTCCTGCAGATGCGCGGGAACGCCGATGCCGGTATCCCGGACGTCGAAGCGGACGATGACGGTGTCGCTCATCGTCTCGACGAGCGCGACCCGCACCTGCACTTCGCCGTGCGCGGTGAACTTGATGGCGTTGCTGAGGAGATTGGCGAAGACCTGGCGCAGCCGCAGCGGGTCGCCCTGGACGACGGTCGGGACGTGTTCGTCCAGCGAGCAGAGGAGCTCCAGCCCCTTCCGGTGACTCCGTTCGGCGAAGAGGCTCACCGTCTCCTCGACGTGGGTGCGGAGATCGAACTCGGTGCGCTCCAGATCCAGCTTGCCCGCCTCGATCTTGGAGAGGTCGAGGATGTCGTTGATGATGCTCAGGAGCAGCTCACCCGACTCGCGGGCCATGGTGGCGAAGTGCCGCTGCCTCCCGTTCAGGTCGGTGAGGAGCAGCAGCTCCGTCATGCCGAGCACGCCGTTCATCGGCGTCCGCAGCTCGTGGCTCATGCTGGCCAGGAACTGGCTCTTGGCGCGACTGGCGTCCTCGGCGAGCTCGCGGGCGCGCTCCAGCTCGACCGTGTGCGCCTTCTGCTCGTGCTCGTACGTCTCGAGCCTCGCCCCCATCTCGTCGATGCTGTGGCCGAGCTGCCCCATGGAGTCCTTGAACGGCGTGTTGATCCGGTGCGCGAAGTTGCCCTTCCCGAGCTCCTGGGTGGCGCGGAGGATGGCCGTCACGTGCCGGTTGAAGGTCCCGCTGAGCAGGAAGCTCAGGAGGACGCCGCTGATGGCGGCGACCACGGCGCCCACCGTCAGCGCCACCTGGGTCTGCTTTGCCGACCTCAGGATCTGCCCGTTGGCCGTCTCGATGACCTCCGAGGTTCGGTAGGCGTAGAAGATCGCCCGGTCGACGGCGTCGTCGATGATGACCTCGATGTCCTTGACCGCCTTGGCCGCCGTCTCCTGGGCCGGGTCGTCGACGCCGGATTCGAGGAAGATGTAGAGGGCGGTGCGGAACCGTCGCTCTTCCAGCCGCAGCTTGGTGACGCCCTCGGTCTCGGTGGCCGTGAGCGGCGTCGCCTGGAGCTGCGCGAGGATGCTGCGGATGTTGTTGAGCTGTCGTACGAGCTGTTCGAGGTCCTTGCGCAGGCTCTCCGAATGCTTGGCGCGGTAGAAGTCGGCGCCCAGCATCGCGAACCGCAGCGCCATCTGCGTGAACTGTCGCTCCTTGGCCTCGGCGAGCTCGACCTTGTGATGCACCTGCTCGACCACACGGCGCAGGCTCGTCACCGCCAGGACCGCGATCACGATGACGATGGCCAGCAGCGTCCAGATTCCGAGCCGCCGCGCCGTGCTGAAGGAGATGTTCATCGGCTGTTCCTCGGCGCCAGGCTGAGCAGCAACCGATCGAACGCGTCGCCCGTGCGGTAGAGCGGGCGCGACCACTCCGGATGGGGCGTGTCCATCGCCATCGCGTAGCACGCGACCGCGAAGAGATAGACCTGGCCGGGCGTGAACGCGACGTCGTCGTCGTGGCCCGTGTTCAGCTTGCGGCCGAACTCGATCGTCCACTGGCCGTTGGCCCACACGCCCTTGGCGCGCACGTCCCCGCGGCTTCCGGCGGGCTCCCGAGGCGCGAACTGGTCGAGCTTGTTGCCCTTGTACTCGAAGAACAGCTTCTCTTCCCACGGGGCCTTGCCCGCGTCTCCCCAGCGCTCGAAGTAGAGCGTGCCGTGGCGCGGGGACTGGAGCTTCCGCGCATTGGGCCCGGCCTTCGTCGAGATGCCCTGCCCCTTGTCATCGGCGTAGCCGGACGGGTTCGTCCGGTGCGCCTTCCAGAACCAGATGTCGGCCCGATGGGGATCCGGCTCGCGGAGCCGGAGATTGACGTTGTTGCCCGACATGCTCCACTTGAAGAGGAAGACGTCTTCCCGGTCGGGGCCTTCCCGGTACACCTCCTCCTTGGCGTCCCAGATCCACGTCTTGTGCGTCTCGTGCGGAATCTCCTCGGGGAACGTGACGAGGAAGAAGATCTCCCCCTTGGCGTACACGGAGCGGAGCGTGATCGGACGCTGCGAGGAGTAGTCCAGCGTCGTGATGGCCGGGGCTTCCTCCCAGATCCGGTCGCTCGCGCGTCCGTCGATCACGGGAGCGGTCCCCGCCGGAATCGAGACCAACGTCATCTCACGCGGCTCGCGCTTGGGGGCGACGTAGTCGCGAAACTTGTCCATCGGGGGTTGCGGTCCTTGTCCCGAGGGCTCCTCCTCGTCGCGCGATGCCGCGGTCCTTACTGACGCCGACGGCGCGGCGGTCTTCGGCCGTTCGCTCTGGCCGTCGACGGCGCGCTCATTACATCCCGCCACCGCCAGCAGCCCGAGGCAGAGAGGAAGCGCACACAGCGCATGACGGAACATCGACAGTCTCCTTTGCCCGTATCGATTGGTTACCGGCCGCGGAGCCGATCCAGCCAGCCCGGCGAGGCTTGTCCGCCGTCGGGCGACCGCTTTGCCTCGGCCGTCCAGGCCTCCGGCTGCATGAAGCCCACGTACGAGAATGTCCCGTCCCCTTTCGGCTTGAAGACGTGCGCCACGCCCTCGGGCTTCGGCCAGATGCCGACGGCTTCCTGGAGGTTCGCGGTGTGCGAGACCAGGGCCGTGTTGGTTCCCGGCGGAGGCACCGTCGCGAGCGCGCTGAGCAGCTTCTGGGTGATGCTTCCCCGGTCGGTGGTTCGCAGCTGAATGGCGAAGTGCAGGAAGTCCGACCTGGTCGCCTTGCCGAAGATGTTGCGGGCCGTGTCGAGGCACCGGCAGTACGGGCTGGAATACACCTCGCCCGCGGGGATCCGCAACGCCTTGAACGCCGCGCCGATCTCCTTGGTCTGGGCCTGGCCGGCCTCGGAGAGCGGGCGCTGGCTGCGGCAGTCGTCGAGGTCAGCCCCGGCGACGTCCTTCTCTCCCTGCTCGTTGGTGGTCCCGTGGCGGAAGAAGATGACGTACCCGCCCTTCCGCAGCTCCTTGACGAGCTCCGCTCCGCTGACCTTGGGCGACGTGTCACCAGCGAGCTGCCCCGCGGCGACCAGGCCGGGGAAGGCCAACAGCAGCACGAACATCGCGGCGCACTGCATCAGCCCGCGGATGGCGCCCATCACGCGGTCGAATCGCTGTCGCTCCATGATCTCGCTCCCTCCGGACCGCCGCCGTGGCCCTGTTCGCCTCGTTCGCGAAGGCCTCTGCAGTCCCCGCTCGTCTATCGGCAGCAACGGTGGTGCCGTCATGAGGCGATGTGGAGATTTCACGATTTCGGACCGCCGGGCCGATGGCACAGGGGAACGCGATTGCGGCTGTCTGCGCCGAACCACCACTGCACGAGGGAGAGTCGGCCGGATGCTTGGACAAGAGCCACGAGAGTCCAGAGACCCCGCCGAGAGGCGGAGCGGTCCGTCGGGGAGCACGAGAGCCCAGCCCGGGCACGCGTCGCGGCACGTCCGAGGGCGATCGCCCACACGCCCCGCCATCCCGATAGCGACCACCGGCGGCAGGGCGACCGGCAACACGCGCGGCGCCGCCCCGACAGCGCACTGCCGCACACGCTGGGCAAGGTGTCGCTCGAGGACATCCTGGCCCGGAATCCTCGCGCGGACCGTCGGCGGTCCCCGAGGACCCCGCGCGCCCAGCTCTTCGTGACGGTGTCTCACTGGGCCATGACGCTCCTCCTCGCGGTGAGCCTCCTGTCCGGCATGCGGCTCGGTTGGGGCTACCAGGAGAGCGCAGCTCGGAGGAATGCGCGGCACGTGGGCGTCGCCTCCTCAAGGCGATCGCGCCCGCAGGCACCATGTTCGGGATCAACCTGATCGTGCTGCACGTCTGGTCGGCGTTCCTGCTGCTGCTGATCGCCGGCGTGTACGTGGGCTACATGGTCCGCTCGGGCGCCACGCGGCGGCTGAGCGTGACCCGCGCCGACCTTCGAAAGCTGCTCGCCGGCCTCCGGTCGGGCGGCTTTTGGCGAAACAAGCCGGCGCTGTGGTCAGCCAACCTCCTCGTGTACTGGACGTCGTTCCTCTTCATCGCCGTCCTGACCGTCACCGGGTTCGCGCTCTACCGGCTGGATCTCGGTCTCGCCGCGATACTCGGCGGCTACGACCTCATGCGGCTCTTGCACGGGGTGGTCGGTTATCTCCTGATCCCGTACACGATCCTCCACGCGACGCTGCAGTGGTTCTTCGGACGCTTCTGGAGCATCTTCAAGGCGCACTTCGTGCGGTCGCACGTGATGGCGGGCCTCCTCGCGCTCACCATCGCGGTGCCCGTGGCCACGGGCCTGTACCTGATGGACGAGATACCCGAGACGCTGACGGTGGCCCGCATCGGGAACGTCTCGGCCCCCGTGCTGGACGGCGATCCGGGCGATCGGGTGTGGAGCCTCGCGACACCCGTGACGATCCACACCGCCAAGGCGACGAACTCCGCGGGCCACGTGCAGGACATCACGGTCAGGGCTGTGCACGACGGCACGCACGTGTACTTCCAGTTCCAGTGGAACGACCCCGATGCGAGCTTCCACCGCTATCCGCTCCTCAAGACGGAGGGCGGCTGGAAAGTGCTGCAGACGGCCTTCGCACAACGCTGACGAGAACGTCTACTACGAGGACAAGCTGTCGATGTACGTCACCAAGGTCAAGAACGGCAGCTGCGCCTCGACGTGCCACCTCGGCGTCGGGCCCGCCGCCGAAAAGGGCGAGAAGCACGGACTCCACTACACGGCCGGAGAATACGGCGATGTGTGGCACTGGAAGTCCGTGCGCACCAATCCGGTGGGGGCGCTGACCGGCGAACCCGGATACGCGGACGATCAGTACTTCGGTCCTCGGACGCCCGTGAAGCCCGGAGAGCGATATACCGGCGGCTACTACGCAGACCCCGACAAGGGCGGCAGCATACGCCTACAATTTCGTGAAGCTCGACGCGAAGAAGCGGCTCGAGGACACGTATGTCGTTCCGAAGTTCCTCCCGCCGGCCCATGCCGTCCACACGAACCAGGACCCTTCCCGGTCGGAGCACGAGCGCACGTGGTGGATCCACAAGGCCGAAGCGATCCCGTACACGAAGGAGGCCGACGTCTATCCGGTCGGAACGGTCATCCCGAACATCGTGATCGCGCCCCTCACCGGAGACCGCGCCGACGTCCGCGCGAAGGGCGAATGGAAGGCGGGACGCTGGACGCTCGAAACG
The DNA here is from genome assembly GCA_963707305.1 of uncultured Candidatus Rokubacteria bacterium. Lineage (GTDB taxonomy): Bacteria > Methylomirabilota > Methylomirabilia > Rokubacteriales > CSP1-6 > VGLJ01. The sequence continues at coordinate 7,443 of CAVPPZ010000029.1, read as the reverse complement.
CGGCGCGTCCTGGACACCGGCAGCAAGTACGACGTCGCGTTCGTGCCCGGCGAGCCGGTCTACATCACGGTCGCCGGCTACAACCGGACCCAGACGCGGCACAGCGAGCACATCAAGCCGATACGCGTCGTGCTCGAACCATAGACAGCGCGAACCCAACAAGGAGGAAGCGACCATGTGGACCTTGAAGACCTCTGTGAAGCTCGTCGCGGGTGTTGCCGGCGCCGTGCTGACGGCGAGCGTTCTCATCGCGGGCGCGGACATGGTGGACGTCGACACCGTGATCTTTCCCGGGACGGGCGACAGCACGGACATCCTCCGCGAGCTGGCGACGGCCTACAGCGCGCAGTATCCGCGATCGCGACGTGGTCGTGCCGAATTCGATCGGCTCCGATGGCGGCGTCCGAGTCGTCGGCACGGGCGAATCCTCGATCGGTCGAGTGTCCCGAAAGCCGACCGCCCAGGAGGTCGCCACGTACGGCGACTTCCAGTACGTGGAGTTCGCGCGTGTGCCCGTCGCGTTCGTCGTGAGCCCGAAGACGGGCGTGCGCAACCTCTCGGAGGCGCAGATCTGCGCTCTCTACAGCGGCCGCATCACCAACTGGCAGGCTGTCGGCGGCAACGATCTCCCGGTCGACGTGCAGGCGCGGCCGGAGGACGGGTCGAACATGCGGACCATCCGCGAGCACATGGCGTGCTTCACGAAGCTGGCCATCACGCCGGCCGCCCACATGAACGTGCGCAACCCCGATCTCGTCGCGTCCATGAAGTCCTTCCCCGGCGCGATCGGGTTCATGCCCCTGAGCGAAGCCGAGCTGCACGGCTTCCAGATGGTCGCCCTCAACGGCATCGCGCCGACCACGCCGCAGTACAAGCTCGGCATCGGCCTGGGATTCGTCCACAAGGTGGCGCTCTCGCCGAGCGCTCAGGCGTTCGTCGACTACCTGAAGACGGACGCGGCGCAGTCGATCCTGCGCAAGACCGGTCACGTGCCGGTCGGGCGGTAAGGTCGCGCGGAGCTGCGTGGGCCGCGAGGCATGGAGGAACTGATGGAAGGCGTCGACATCCAAGCCAGGAGCAGTACCAGCAGCTCGTCTGAACTCGACGGCGAGGCCACGCGGACCATGCCCCGCGTCCTGGTCGTGGACGACGACGCCGCGTTGCAGATGCTCGCCCGGGCGGCGCTGGAACAGGAAGGCTTCGTGGTCGAGGAAGCGACGGACGGCGACATGGCGCTCGCCGTCTTTCGCCGCGTCCGCCCGGACATCGTGGTGCTCGACGTCAACATGCCGGGGGCCGACGGCTTCACCGTCTGCTCGCGCATCCGCCAGCTTCCCGACGGCGCAAACGTGCCAGTGATGATGATGACGGGCGCGGACGACGTCGATGCGATCCACACCGCCTACGAGGTCGGGGCCACCGACTTCATCACCAAGCCGTTGCACTGGGTGCTCCTGGGCTACCGGCTCCGGTACGTGCTGCGCGCGAGCCGGACCCGCGAGCACCTGGCGATCAGCGAGAAGAATCTCCGCGCGCAGGCCGTCGTGCTCCAGTCGAGAAACGCCGAGCTCGACAGCTTCGCGTACGCCGTGTCCCACGACCTCAAGACGCCGCTCGTCACGCTTCAGGGGATGGCGGGTCTCCTGGTCGAGGACTGCGGCGATCAGCTCGGGGAGGACGGCCACCACTACGTCAAGCGCATCAACGCCACCGTCGGCGAGATGGCCGCGCTCATCGCGAACGTCCTGACGCTGTCGAGGATCGGGCGGGAGGAACGTGTGACCGAGGTCGTGTCACTGGACGAGGTCGCCGACCTCGTCCTCGAGCGGCTGGCCGAGCCGATCCGCGCCCATGGCATCAAGGTGCAGCGAGGGCGCCCTCGGCGAGGTGCGGGCGCTGCAGACGGAGATCGAGCAGATCTTCTCGAACCTGATCGGCAACGCCGTCAAGTATCTCGGCACCCCCGCCGAGCCCGCCATCCAGATCGGCAGGATCGACCGCGACGGCGCCGTCGAATACTTCGTGCGCGACAACGGCATCGGCATCGCGCCCGCGTATCACGCGAAGGTGTTCGAGCCGTTCCAGCGGCTCAAGGACGTCGAGGCGGAAGGAACCGGGCGTCGGCCTGGCGATCGTCAAGAAGATCGTGGAGAACGCCGGCGGACAGATCCGGATCGAGTCGGCCGTGGGCGCGGGCTCGACGTTCTCCTTCACCTGGCCGCAGCAAACCTAGACGCCAACTCCTAGCGCAGCCGATCGCCGCCGCGCGTGACGCTGACCACCCGCGCGCGCCACCCCGCTGCCATCGAGCCCCCCTGCGCGAGATATACTGCGCGCGGCGCCGCGAGACGGCGAAGGGAGGCTCTCGTGCAGCTCGATCCCCGGACGCTCGAACAGATCTCGGTCTACAAGCTCCTCATCAGCTCCGTCGTGCCGCGGCCCGTGGCCTGGGTGTCGAGCGTCGACGCGCAGGGCGTGCGCAACCTCGCGCCGTTCAGCTACTTCATGGCGATCACCGACGAGCCGCCCACCATCGCGTTCTCGTGCTCGGCGCGCGGGACGGGCAAGAAGGACACGCTGCGCAACGTGGAAGCCACCGGCGAGTTCGTCGTGAACATCGTCGACGACGACTGCGCCGAGGCGATGAACCTCTCGTCCGGCGACTTCCCGCCCGACGTGGACGAGTTCGCGGTGACGAAGCTCACGCCGCTGCCGAGCGCGGTGGTGAAGGCGCCACGCGTGGCGGAGGCGCCGATCAACATGGAGTGCCGTCTCGTCCAGGTGCTCCCGGTCGGCAAGAAGGCGAACCTCGTGATGGGCCAGGTCGTGCAGTGGCACGTCCGGGACGACGTCTACGACGCCGCCACCGGCCGCCTCGACATGCACCGGCTCAAGCCGGTCGGACGCCTGTGCGGGAACCTCTACAGCCACATCCACCAGATCTTCGAGATGAAGCGGCCGAACCCGGACTATCGAGGCTGAGGATGCACGACCTCGTCGTCGAGAACGCGACGATCATCGACGGGTCGGGCGCCCCCGCGCGACCGGGTGGCGTCGCCGTGAAGGACGGCCGCATCGCCGCCGTCGGCGCGGATCTCGGCGCCGCGCGCGAGCGCGTCGACGCGGGCGGGCTCGTCCTCGCCCCGGGCATCGTCGACATCCATACGCACTACGACGCGCAGCTCACGTGGGACCCGTTCGCGACGCCGTCCACCGCCCTCGGCGTCACCACGGTGGTGATCGGCAACTGCGGCTTCACCATCGCGCCCTGCCGCCCGGACGATCGCGATCTCACGCTGCGCGCGCTCACCCACGTCGAAGGCATGTCGCTCGACGCGCTGCGGGCCGGCGTCAACTGGGACTTCGAGACGTATCCGCAGTTCCTCGACGCGATGGAGCGGCGCGGGGTCGTGCCGAACGTCGGCTCGTTCCTCGGCCACTCGTCGCTGCGCACCTGGGTGCTCGGCGCCGACGCGACCAGGCGCCCGGCCACCGAGGCCGAGGTCGCGGAGATGCGCCGTCTCGTGCTCGAAGCGCTGCGCGCCGGCGCGATCGGCTTCGCCACGTCCACCCTCGAGCAGCACAACGGCGAGAACGGCATCCCGATGCCCTCGCGCCTGGCGGACGAGCGCGAGCTGCTCGCGCTGACCGGCGCGCTCGGCGAGGCCGGGCGCGGCGTGTTCATGCTCACCAAGGGGATGACGTCCACGATTCCGTGGCTGGAGAAGGTCGCGGCGAACAGCGGCCGGCCGGTGATGATCGCCGCGATGTTCGTGGACCCGGGCGATCCCTCGCGCGTGTTCCGCGAGCTCGGCGAGATCGAGGCGGCGCGCAGCCGCGGCCGCGAGCTGTGGGCGCAGGTGGGCTGCTTCGCGCTCGGCATGGAGTTCACGCTCCGCCATCCGTACCCGCTCGAGGCCTTCCTCGCGTGGCGCCCCGCCATCGAGGCGATGACCGAAACGGACTACCGGCGCGTCCTGAGCGATCCGTCGTTCCGCGCGAAGCTGAAGCAGGAGGCCGCGACGACGGGCGTGCCGAACCGCTTCAGCAACAAGACGTGGCCGCACCTGACGGTCATGAAGGTGACCAGGCCGGAGCATCGCCACCTGCTCGGCAAGAGCATCGGCGAGCTGGCGCGCGAGTCGGGCAAGGACCCGTTCGACGTGTTCCTGGATTTCGGCCTCGACGGCGAGATGGACGCGATGTTCGACTGCCGGCTCTTCAACACCGACGAGGACGAGGTGAAGAAGCTGCTCCGCCATCCGAACGCGGCCGTGGCGCTCTCCGACGCCGGCGCGCATCTGTCCTTCCTCTGCGACGCCGGGTTCGGCCTGCACCTCTTCGGCCACTGGGCGCGCGAGCGTGGCGACCTCACGCTCGAAGAGGCCGTCAAGCGCGTGACGAGCGACGTGGCGACCGCCTATCGCATCAAGGACCGCGGCCGTCTCGCGCCGGGCGCGTGGGCCGACCTTCTGCTGTTCGATCCGAAGACGGTCGGCCGCGGACCGAAGCGCCGGGTGAACGACCTGCCGACGGGCGCCGACCGCCTCGACACGCCCGCCGTCGGCGTGCACGGCGTGTGGGTGAACGGCGTGCGCACGGTGAACGAGGCCGGCGTGATCCCGACGTGCGGCCGCCCCGGCCGCGTGCTGCGGGAGTTCTCGGCCTGAGGACTCGCCTGGCCTGACGACCTAGGGTCGTCCCTCGACCGTGCGCTCCAGCTGCGCGAGGTGATTGTCGTCGTGCGCAGCGAGACTTCCAGCCCACTGCGCGAGCGTGAGCCGGCCGCGTCCGAGGTGGATGCCGCCGCGTTTCCACTCCTTCTCCGAGAGCCCGCGGAGGAAGGTCAGGACTTCGCCGCGCCGTCGCTGGAACGCGGCGAGCGCCGCGCGAGGATCGCTCCGCGCGTACTGGCGGTCCTCCGCCCAATCGTCCGGGTCGAGCGGGTGCTTCGCGACGAAACGCCAGGGCGCGAGCTGCTCCGCGGTGGCGCCGAGCACGAGGATGGCCGGCTCGTCGAGGGCGAGGATCGTGTGGAAGCGCGTCTGGAAGAGCTCTTCGACGTCGCGCAAGTGGCAGAGGATCTCGGTGGCCGACCACTCTTTCGGCTGCGGCCGCCGCGCGAGCGTGGTCTCGTCACGGCCGGCGATGAGGTGCTCCAGATCGTCCGGCGTCTGCGCCAGCCGCCGCAGCATCGCGTCGCGGGGCCCGGCGGCGTAGTCGTCGAAGGTCGGCACCCCTAGTGATCGTGCTCGAGCGCCTGGAACGGCGGCGGGGATCCGTCCGCCCACCGGTCCGGCACCACGCCGAACGCCTCGATGAAGCGCTGCCAGCCGCTCGCGAACGTGATCGTCATCCCGAGGTCGAGGATCTGGTCCTCGGTGAAGTGCTGCGCGCAGCGCCTCGTGGAACGCGTCATCGACGATCGGCGACGGCGCCGTCATGCGGTCGGCGAACCGCAGCGCCATCTTCGTCCGCTCGGGCAGGTCCGACGCCTCGTAGTCGGCGAGCTTCGCCACCACGTCTTCCGTCGCGCCCCGGCTCACGGCCGAGGACGAGCGCGCGAGGCTTCAGTGCACGCACCGGTTGTTCCACGCGAGCTTCACGCGGACCAGCTCGAACAGCTCCGGCTCGATGCTGGAGCCGCCGCCGTAGATGTACTTGATGAAGCCCCACGTGGCGTCGAGGAGGCCGGGGCGCCGCGCCATCGTCAGGAAGAGGTTGTCGTCCTGATACGCGTTCGTGTACCAGCGCTCGAGCTGGCGCCGGAGGTGGTCGTCCAGCTCCTCGCGGCGGGCCTTCGGCAGCCGTCCCCGGTCGTTCGCCATGGCCCATGATAGCCTCGGCGCATGGCCATAGAACTCGGCATGTTCACGATGCCCTTCCACCACCCGGCGCGCGACTACTCGGCGATCCTCGACGAAGACCAGGAGGCGATCGTCCTCGCGGACCAGCTCGGGTTCAGCGAGGCGTTCGTCGGCGAGCACTTCAGCTCGTGGAGCGAGCGCATCACCTCCCCGCTGATCTTCCTGGCGAGCCTGGCCAGCCGCACCAAGCAGATCAAGTTCGGGACGGGCGTGATCAACCTGCCGCAGCTCCATCCCGCCACGGTGGCGGCGCACGCCGCGATGTTCGATCACCTGGTCGGTGGCCGCTTCATCATGGGCATCGGGCCCGGCGGGCTCGCGAGCGACCTCGAGATGTTCGACCTCGGCCAGGCCGCGAGCGCGCGGCCGCAGATGGTGCTCGAGTCGATCGACATCATCCTGAAGCTCTGGCGCGACGACCCGCCGTACCGGATCGACGGCACGTTCTGGAAATTCGCGCTCGAGAAGCACGTCTATCCCGAGTACAAGGTGGGCTGGGTCCCGCGCCCCTACCAGAAGCCGCATCCGCCGATCGCGATCTCGCTCCTGACGCCGAGCTCGAACAGCGCGAAGACGGCGGGCGAGCGCGGCTGGATTCCCGTCTCCGGCAACTTCTTCCACCGCCGCTACCTGCGCGGACACTGGGAGAAGTACGTCGAGGGCTGCGAGGCGGTGGGACGGCGGCCCGATCCGAGCATCTGGCGCGTGTCGCGCAGCGTGCTGGTGACGGAGACCGACGCGGAGGCGGAGGACTACCTCGCCGACCCCGAGAACGGTCTCTCCTTCTACTACAAGTTCTTCCACTTCAGCTTCAGCCAGCTCCGCAAGGCGCTCTTCATGGTGAAGCCGGACCTCGACATGCCGGACGAGGACGTCACGGTGGACAGCGATCAAGCGCGGCATGATCATCGCGGGCAGCCCGTCCCGCGTGCTCGATCAGCTCGTGGCGCTGCGCGACGAGATCGGCCACTTCGGGACGCTGCTGATGGCCGGCCACGACTGGGACCAGCCGAAGCTGTGGCGCCGCTCGATGGAGCTGCTCGCGCGCGACGTCATGCCGGCGTTCTCGCGCCACGCAGGATAGGAGGCGGACGGATGGGCATCAAAGGCATCGACCACTGGGTGATCGTCGCGGGCGATCTCGACAAGACGCTCGCGTTCTACGAGCAGCTCGGCTTCACGATCGCCTGGGAGAAGCGGCCCGGGCGCCCCGACATGGCGACCATCCGCATCGGCGACGCGCAGAAGCTCAACGTGCACTCCGCGGACGCGCCCGCGCGCCCCGGCTATCTCGGCGCGAGTCGCCCGTCCATCGGCGGCGCCGACTTCTGCCTCGAATGGGAGGGCACCGTGGACGAGGTGCTCGACCTCCTGAAGCGCAACGGGATCACGCCCGAGGCCGGGCCGGGGCCGCGCTCGTGCGCGCGCGGCGTGTCGACGAGCGTGTACTTCCGCGATCCGATCAGAACCTGGTGGAATTCACGGTCTATTAGTTGTCGTTATACGGCCGGAAGAGTCACTGCACCCGAGACGATTCGCTCTAGCGTCTCCACAAGGAACGTGTGCTCACGGGCGA
>CAVPPZ010000028.1:0-94130 GCA_963707305.1 uncultured Candidatus Rokubacteria bacterium | reverse complement strand
GACGCTCGTCGTCCACGCGACTTTTTTCAATCGCAGGCATCCACTTCTTTTCGTGGGTGGGAACGCTCTGTGTCGAGAAACGTGAAAGACGTTGCACACCCGCGAGGTCCTCGACGACGGGGCCCGACTTCGTTGCCCTCTTTCGCACGCCGCCTACCATGCGGTAGGCTCCTGGCCGAGAGCCTGCTGACCGAGCTGGAAGCCTTCTACCCGAGCATCGGCGGTGAGCGCTGGACGGCGGCTTCGATGGGCCGGTCGTGTGGATCATGCGAGTGCGGATGGCGCGGCGGGTGAACCAGGACGACCAGTGATTGTCAGCGAGGCGGACGAACGGCCCCGGCCTTTCGGAGTCCTCCGATAACGACCTGGGGCAAGCTATCGCTCGGGCTCCTCCTCTTGGCGCTCTACTGCCAGTGCCTCCGCCGGGGCGGAGCCTGAGCCCAAGCGCGTCCTCATCGTCCACTCCTTCGGGAGCACGGCGCCCCCGTTCACGACGCACTCGACCGCCTTCCAGACCACGCTGACCAAGGAGCTGGGGGAGCGCGTCGACATGGACGAGGTCTCCCTGGACATGGCCCGCTACGCGCAGCCGGACATGGAGGGCCCGTTCGTCGAGTTCCTGCTCGCGCGTCTCGCGAAGTGGCAACCCGCTCTGGTGGTGCCGATCGGATCGCCGGCTGGCCGCTTCGTGGTGAAATATCGGAACCGTCTCTTTCCAGGGGCGCCCGTCATCTACACCGGCATGGACCGGCGCACGCTGCCTCACGACGCGTTCCAGAGCAACGCCACCTTCGTCGGCGAGTCGTTCGACCTCGCGGGCCTGGTCGAGGACATTCTGCAGCTGGCGCCCGACACGAACCACATCGCCGTCGTGATCGGGGCCTCCCCGCTCGAGCGGTTCTGGACGACGATCTTTCAGAAGGCGTTCGAGCCCTTCCAGGACCGCGTACGCTTCACCTGGCTCAACGACCTGTCGTTCGACGAGCTGCTGCAGCGGGTGGCCACGTTGCCTCCGCGCTCGTTCGTCCTCCTCGCCCTGCTCATCCGCGATGCGTCGGGCGTGACCCATAACCAGGACGAGGCGCTCCAGCAGCTCCGCGCGGTGGCCAACGCGCCCATCAACGGCCTCTACCAGAACCAGGTGGGGCTGGGGCTGGTTGGGGGCCGCCTCTACCAGGCCGAAGCCCAGGGCGAGGCGTCGGCCCGTATCGCCATCCGGGTCCTGCGCGGGGAACCGATCTCCAAGTTCCCTCCCCAGGTCATCCCGACTCTGAGCCCGCGGTACGACTGGCGGGAGCTGCGACGGTGGAATATCAGCGAGGATCGTCTGCCGCCCGGCAGCGTGATCCTCTTCCGCCAGCCGACGCTCTGGCAGGAATACCGCTGGCATGTCGTGAGCGCCGCCGGACTCATCGCGACGCAGGCGGCCCTCATCGTCGCGCTGCTCGTTCAGCGCCGACGCCGCCGCGAGGCCCAGGCGGCGCTACGGCAGGCCGAGACGGCCGCGCAGCGCCACCTGAGTCAGATCGTTCATCTCGACCGCCTTGCCGCCATGGGCCAGCTTGTCGCATCGCTCGCGCACGAGCTGGGCCAGCCGCTGACGGGCATCCTCACCAATGCGCAGGCGGCGAAGCGCCTGCTGGCGAGCGCAGAGCCGACGCTCGACGAGTTGCGATCGTGTCTCGACGACATCGTCAGCGATGACAGGCGAGCGAGCGAGGTGATCCAACGCGTGCGGCAACTGCTCAAGAAGACCGACTTTGTCAGGACGCCCCTCGCGCTCAACGACCTCGCGAAAAACACGATCCGCCTGGTCGCGAACGATGCACTGCTGCATGCCGTCAGCATCGAATTCCTCCCCGCGGCCGCCCTACCGGTTGCGTACGGCGATACGGTGCAGATCCAGCAAGTGATCTTGAACCTGCTCACCAATGCGATCACCGCCGCGGCGGACGGAGGAGCCCCGACGCGGAAGGTGACCGTGTGGACCTCGGACGCGACGGCGCCGTACCTCGAGCTCGGCGTGCACGACTCGGGCAAGGGCATCGCGGAAGCTGACCTCGATCGGATCTTCGAGCCGTTCTTCACCACCAAGCCCGAAGGACTCGGCATGGGGCTGGCGATCAGCCGCACCATCGTCGAGGCGCACGGCGGTCGCCTCCTCGTCGAGAACGATCCGGCCGGAGGCGCGATCTTTCGGGTCCACCTACGTACTGATCAGCCCAAGACGAACTAGCAGAGGCAGAGTGGTGGGCGGAGCAGGGCTCGAACCTGCGACCCCGGCCTTGTAAGGGCCGTGCTCTTCCAACTGAGCTATCCGCCCGCAGCGAAACGCCGCCCCAATCGTACCGCGCGCCGACACCCTCAGTCGCTGAACAGTCGCTTCAGCTGATCCCAGCCCTCGCGGAAGTCGTCGCCGCTGCGGCTTGCCTGACGTTTGATCTCGGCCCAGTCGCGACGCAGCTTCGTGCCGAGTGACGGCTCCTCGACGGGCGGCTCCACGCGCGCCGGAGGTTTCGGACGCGCGGACGGCTCCACGCGCGCCTGCCGCGTCTCGCGCGGAGCAGGCGGCGGCGAAGCCACGACCGGCGCCTTCACCGGAGGCGCCGGCGAGACCGCGACGTCGGCCGGGGCGACGACGTCCGGCATCGGGCTGGTCGAGGCGCTCGGAAGCGGAGGCGCTGGCAGCGCCGACACGGGCCGGGCCGGCGGCGCGCTCTTGAGCTCCGTGGACGCCGGCGTCGCGCGCGGCGGCTCGGCGGGGCGCGGGGGCAGGGTCGCTCGCTGCTCGACGGCGCCGAGCCGGCTTTCGAGCCGCGTGAGCCGCTCGTCCCACGTGCGCCACTCGGCCGTCGAGGCCCCCGCTCGAGCCTGGAGCTCGAGCTCGGCGCTCGCGAGCCGCTTCTCCAGCGCGTGCAGGCGCTCGACGAGCGCGCCGTCGTCCGCGGCGGCGACGGCGGGCACGACGTGCGGTGGGTGCATCACGCCCACGACTCCGAGCGCGGCCGCCACCGCGAAGCACAGCACGGCCGCCGTGTCGGCAAGACGGAGGCGCGCCGTGTCGGCGGTCTCGCGCCGTTTCAAGCCGTGGGTGATGGTGACGACCGCGAGGACGAGCGCGCCGGCGGCGGCGGCGATGAGACTCCCGAGCAGGGCATAGTGGGGCAGCGAGTACATATCTTCCCTCCTGCCCCTGGTTGTGAAGAGTACCAGCGGGGGGAAGAGCCCGCTAGAGGCCGAGCGCCGAGCGGCGCGCCGCCGTGGGCACGCCGTCGGCGTCCCATCCGCGGATCGCGTAGTACTCGTCGAGCATCGCGGCCAGCTCGTCGGGCGGACAGTACATGCCGGCCGACGGGCCGTCGGGGATCGGCTCGTGCATCACCTTCCACGGCAGGCGGTCGTCCGCGCGCCGCACGCCCTCGCGCACGTTGAAGAGCCGCTCGAGGTTGATGATCCGCTCACCGACGCGCTCGAGCTCGTCGGCGGTCATGTCCCAGCCGGTGACCGCGCGCACCATCTCCGCGTACGGCTCGTCGACGAAGAGGCCGAAGCCCCGCTCGGAGGTGAAGCGGCACATCACGAGCGAGTCGCCGACGGCGGTGAAGTGCTGGCTCCGCACCGCGAACTGCGGCTTGTCCTTGGTGCCGCGGCGGTCGAAGCCCTGCGCGTACTGCGGCGTCGGCCGCGTGTCGTGATGGCTGCCGCCGCGCGTGGCGGTCGCGTAGCCGATCGACAGGCCCTTGAGCGCGCGCGCGGAGTGCGCCGGCAGCTCGAGCCCCTTCACGGCGTAGACCGCGTTCGGCGCCTCGGCGTTCAGCGACGTCGCGAGCCGCCACGCGCCTTCGGCGAGGCGATCGCCGAACCCTTCGCGCGACGCCGTGCGCTCGACGAGCGCCAGCATCCCGCGCCAGTCGCCGCAGCCGAACGGCACGCCGATCTCCGCGGGATCCAGCCACCCCCGCTCGAGCGCCTCCGCCACGAACGCGAGCGTCACGCCCATCGAGATGGTGTCCATCCCGAGCAGGTCGCAGAGATCGTTGGCGATGATCAGCGATTCGGGGTGCGCGATGCCGAGCATGGGACCGAGCGCGAAGATCGACTCGTACTCGGGCATCTTGGCTTTCCGCCCGGCGAACTCCCCCTCGGTGATCGCGTACTGCTTGCCGCACGCCACCGGACACTTGAGGCACGTCGTGTCCTTGTCGTGGTAGTGCGCCTTCATCTCCTCGCCGCCGATCGTCCGCGCCTCGGCGAACGTCTCCTGCCGGAGGTTGTAGGCGCCGAGGCCGCCGAGCGCGTTGATCGGCCCCACCAGGAACGGCGTGCCGAAGGTCGTGAGCGCTTTCGTGCCGGTCTTCAGCGGCTCGCGCGTGCGCTCGATGAGCGCCTTCAGCGCGGCGGGATCGGCCACCTCGGTCTTGCGCGCGCCCTTCACCACCACGGCCTTCACGTTCTTGCTGCCGAGCACGGCGCCGAGGCCGCCCCGGCCCGACACGCCCTCGCGATTCTTCCAGTAGTGCGCCATCGCGGCGAATCGCACGAGCCGCTCGCCCGCGGGCCCGATGGCGATGGCATCGGCGTCCGCGCCCTCGGCCGCGATCAGCGCGTTCACCGCGTCGCGGGTCGTCTGTCCCCACAGGCGCCCGGCCGGCTTCACCTCGGCGCCGCTCTCGGAGACGACGACGTACGACGGAGCGGACGCGCGGCCGGTGATCATGACCGCGTCGAACCCGGTGCGCTTCAGCGTGGCGGGGAACCGCCCGCCGAACGTGGAATCGAAGAAGAGGTTGGTGAGGGGCGACTTCGCCACCACGCACGCGCGGCTATTCCCGGGCACGGTGGTATCGGTGATGGGTCCGACGGCGAAGACGATGGCGTTCGCCGGATCGAACGCGTCGATCCCGGCGGGCACGTGCTCCCACATCAACCGCGCCGCAATCCCATTCCCTCCAAGAAACGCGCGCGCGACATCCTCGGAGAGCGGCAGCACCCGCGAGTGCCCACTGGTGAGATCGACCGCAAGCACCCGCCCGCCATACCCCTTCATGGAAAAACCTCCGCGCGCAGTATGCCGTAGAACCTCCCGCCCGGCGCGCGCGCATGGCGCGGACGCGATCCGAGCGGTCGTTCGCTCTGTTCGGGAGCTCCGTGAGGAGGGTAAGCGCTCGCTAGGCCGCCGGGGCCGGGCGCGGCAGGGCGCGGCGCGGGACGCGGCCGGGGCGGGGGCCCCGAGGGTCCGGTTCACCCGTTCCCCGCGCCGGGTTCGGTACGTGCTCGCGAGTTCGATGGAAATATGTCAGCGCAGGACCGCGCCAAACACTGTCGGGGGTGAGAGGACCCTCGGGGCCCCCGCGCCGGCCCGCGTCCCGCGCCGCGCCCTGCCGCGCCCGGCCCCGGCGGCCTAGCGAGACGTGGGCAGCGCGGCGAGGCCTTTGCGCGCGGCGTCGGCCACGTCGGGCGGCAGGTTGCCCTGCGCGAGCAGCTTCTTGAACACGATGGCCGCCGCATCGGGCTGCTTGGCCGTGGCCAGCGACTGCGCCGCGCCGAGCATGGCCTTGCCCGCCACCGGCGTCCCCGGCGCGACGTACGCGGCCGTCATGAAGTACTCCGCCGCGGCCAGGGCGTCGCCTTCGCCCTGGTACGTCTCGCCGATCGCCTGCGCGGCCTCGGCGACGACGGCGACATCGCTGTCGAGCACGAGCACCTTGAGCACGTTGCGCGCTTCCGCCCACTTCTTGTCCGCGATCAGCACGCGGGCCTGCCCGTACGCGGCCTCGCGGCGGACGTCGGCCACGCGCGTGTCGCGTATCGCCGCCGCGTACGCGTCGAGAGCCGAGGCGCCCTGGCCGCTCGCTTCGCGCGCGCGGCCCAGCGCGAGCCACGCGCGTCCGGTCTCCGGGTGCGACGGATTGGCCGCCACGAACCGCTCGAGCGTGGCGACCGCTTCGCCGCCGCGGCCCATGTTGATCTGCGCCTCCGCGAGCGCCACCGACGCGCCGTCGGAGAAGGGACTCTTCGGATACCGCTGCAGCAGGAGCGCGTAGCTCTCGTGCACCACCGGCCACACGCGCGCGTCGACGGCCGCGAGGCCGATGCGGGCCAGCGCGTCGTCCGCCGTGTCGTGCGCCGGGTACTCCGCGACGAGCCGCTTGGCGCTGTCGAGCGCGGCCGTCCAGTTCTTCTCCTCCACCGCGAGGCCGGTGAGCACGTACAGCAGCCCGGGCGCGGTGGCGGGGCTCGCAGCGGCGAGCGCGGTGCGCGCCACCGGCGCGAAGGTGCGCGCGTCCCCGCGCTGGTAGGCGAGCGCCGCCAGTCCGTACTCGGCGGCCGCGGTGATCGCGGCGGGGCCGGCATCCCGCGCGTCCGTCAACGTCTTCTCCGCCTCCGGAAGGCGACCGGTGACGAGCGACACCGAGCCCATGCCGAGCGCGGCGAGGCCACGCTCACCGCCCTTGGCGGCGTCGCCGAACGCCTTCGCGGCGTCGGCGGGCTTGCCGGTGGCGAGCAGCGCGGCGCCGAGCGCGGCGTGGACGCGGCCCACCAGCGGCGGGAACGGCGCGCGCGCGATCCACTCGCGGAGGATCGGCATCGCGGCCGGCGCCTGGCCGCTGCGCAGCAGCAGCAGCGCGCGGTTGAGCTTCACGAACTCGATGCGCGGGTTGGCGGCGTAGCTCGCCAGCACCCGGTCGATGAGCCCGCGCGCCTCGTCCAGGTCGTCGCTCGTGAGCGCCAGCTCCGACGCGAGGATGAGGGCGTCGCCCGCGAGCGCGTGGTCCGGCTGCCCCTTCACGAAGTCGAGGAAGTGACGGCGCGCCTCGTCGTTCCGCCCCTGGCGCAAGGCCGTCCACCCCAGCGCGAGGCGCACGGCCGCCGTCTCGCTCGCCTGCGGCATCTCCACGAGCGCCCGGCGGAACGCGTCCGCGGCGGTCGTGTAGTCGCCGGCGTGATACGCGGCCTCTCCGCGGAGCAGCAGCGCCGCCTGGCGGAGCTCCGGCGGCAACGGGGCGGTCAGGAGCGGCGCGACATCGGTCATCGCCTGCGAGAACTCGCGGAGGTCGAAGTTGGTGCGGGCGAGACGCAGCGTGGCGTACCAGCCGATCACCCCGGAGGCCTGGGCCTGCCGCGCGAGATCGTAGTGCGTGCGCGCCTCGTCGCGATTGCCGTCGGCCTGCTGCGCGTCGCCGATGACGAGCAGCACCCACGCGCGCGTGGGCGCATCGATCCGGCCGCCCAGGAGCTCCTGGAGCATCGGCAGCGCCTCGGCCCCTCGCTTCGCCGCGACGGCGCCGGCGGCCAGGCGCAGCATCACGGCTTCGTGGAGCGCTGACTTTCGCGTCGCGAGCGGTGCGGCCGCCCGGCGCGCGCCATCGACGTCGCCCTCCGCGAGCAGGGCGAGTGCCAGACCCGCGTCCGCCCAGTCGCGCTCGAGCGCCGTGTTGCCGGCCGTCGCGCGCATGGGCATCGCGATCACGGCGCGCAGCGGCGGGACGGCCTCCTTCGCGCGGCCCGCCGCCAGCGCCCACCAGCCCTGTCTGAGGAGACCGGTCTCGAGCTGGAAATGCGGGCCTCCGTCGGTGAAGCGCTTGAGCTCGCGCTCCGCATCGGCGTGACGGCCGATCCGTCCCAGCGTCTCGCCGTGCCAGAACACGATGTCCCGCGCGATCGACGGCGGCACCGTGCGCGCGAGGAGCTCGGTCCACGTGCGCGAGGCCTCGTCGAACTGCCCCAGCCCGTAGAGCGCGAGCCCGAGGCCGTGACGCGACCAGGCGTCGAGCGACGCGGGGCCGGGCGCGGACGAGAGGCGCGCGAAGACGTCGCGGGCTCGCGCGGCGTCGCCGATGCGCAACGCCGTCCAGCCGCTGCTCGAGAGCGCCCACACCGCGAGCGGCTGACGCGGCTCCTGCGCGACCTGGCGGAACAGCGGATCCGCGAGATCCGGCCGGCCCAGCACGTAGTGCGTCTCCGCCAGCCAGTAGCGCGCTTCGGCGATGAGCTCGCGCTCGGACGCGCCGCGCATCGCCTGCTCGAGCACCTCGCGCGCCTTGTCGTGCTCGCCGCGGTAGTACCGTCCCATCCCGCACTTGAGCTGCTCGGACGCGCTCGGGAGCCACGCCCAGAAACAGGGCGCGGTGCCGGGAGCCACCATCGGCGCCGTGGGCTTCTCGGCGGCGGGAACGGCCAGCGCGGCGGGCCGCACGGGCGGCACCTCGGCTGGCGCGGGCGGCGGCGCGAGCGGCGGCGTGGCCATCGCGGGCTTGTCGATCGGCGCGGCGGCGAACGGCACGAGCCGCCCGACGTCGGGCGGTGGTGGCGTGAGCGGGAGCGGGGTGGCCGCCGTGAGCGCGATCCAGGCGAACGCGAGCAGGGCGACGCGAGCGATCACGATTTCCCCTTCGGCTTCGCGTCCGCCGGCTTGGCGGGCGGCGTCTTCGTGAGGCGCCCCTTCACCGCCTTCACGCGCTCCTGCGCCCAGTCGCGCAGGGCCGCGTCGGGACTCTTGCTCGCCACCGCCTCGTAGGCGGTGAGCGCCGGCTTCAGGTTCTGCTGCTCTTCGTGGGCGAGCCCGAGCCCGGCCAGCGCGCGATAGCGCACGGCGGCGTCGACGCCGTTGACCGCCACGACGCCTTCGAACGCCTTCACCGCCTCCGGAAAGTGCTTCTGCTTGAGCTCCGCTTCCCCGGCGAGGAGCAGCGCTTCCGCCCGCACGTCCTCCTCGTCGCTGATGGCGGCGACGCGCGCGAACGTGGCCGCCTCCTTCCACTCCTTCCGCTTGAAGGCGGCGGTGCCGAGATCGAGGGCGGCGCGCCGTCCGAGCGGGTGCGCGGGGAACTCCTTGCGGAGCTTGCGCCATGCCGCCTCCTGATCCTTCGGGCGTCCCAGCCGGCCCGCGATCGTGGCCGCCTCGTGGAGCCCCTCGGGGGTGGGCGGCGTCTCCGCGATGAGCGTCTGATAGGCGGCCTGCAGCTCGTCGCGGTCGCCGACGCGCGCGACCGTGGTCTCCGTGAGGCGCCGCGCCGACGGCGCGAGCTCGTGCTTCGGATTCGCCTCGACGAACGCCCGGAGATCGGCCGCGCCCCCCTTCGGGTCGCCGCCGCGCAGCTTCGCCACGCCGAGCAGATACTGCGCGTCGGGGCGGAGCGGATGGGTCGGATACTTCGTCGAGAAGTCGATCAAGAGCATGTGGACGTCGGGGTAGCGCTTGAGCTCGACGAGCGCGCGCGCGGCGTACACCGACGCGGAGGGCGCGAGCGCGTGGTCCGGCCAGGTCGCGAGCAGCTCGCGGAACTGCTTGAGGGCGACCTCGTAGCGCTTGCCCTCCAGCTCCGATCCACGCGAGGCCGTACAGGGCATCGGCCGCCAGCGGCGAGGTCGGATCGTTGCGGAAGACCTCGTCGAACGCCGTCCGCGCTTCCGCGTATCGCTTGAGGCGGAACAGCGCCTCGGCCTCCCAGAGCCGCGCTTCGGAGGCCGGCCCCGGCGGCGGCGCCACGGTCTGCGCCTTCCGGAACGTCTCCAGCGCACGCTCGTTCAGTCCCACGCCGAGCCACGCGCGACCGAGCAGCAGCGTGGCGAGCGGCGATGCGGCCGTCGTTCGGATACTCGGCGACGAACCGCTCGAGCGCGCGAGCGGCGAGCGCGTGGAGACCGTCCGCCACCGCCTTGTCGCCCACGAGAAACAGCCGGTCCGACTCATCGAGGGCCGGGGCAGGCGAAGGGACAGCGGCGGCGAGCACCAGGACGACGAAGGCCGAAACCAGCCACGAACGGCGCTTCATGTGACGATTCATCGTAGCACGCCGATCCCGGAGGGTATGCTTGTTGTGGCGTGAAACTCTGCGTATTTGACCTCGATCACACCCTGGTCAACTCCCCCCTCGACCTGGCCGCGATGGCCCTCGACATCCGGGCGCTCTACGAGGGGGCCTGCGGGCCCCTCCCCGCGCGCGAGGACCGGTATCGGGTCGGCGAGCTGATCGACCACTGCCGCGCCCGGTCGGCGGACCTCGAGACGGCGGCGTGGACGATCGCGCTCGAGCACGAGCGGCGTGCCGTCGACGGCGCATGGCTCGAGCCCGGCGCGCTGGAGGCCGTCCTGGGCGCGCGCGCCGCCGGCTGCGGCGTGGCGCTGTGGACCAACAACGCCCGCGAGGTGGCCGAGATCGCGCTCGGCCGCTTCGGGCTGCTGCCGCACTTCGACCTCGTGGTGACGCGGGACGAGATGGGCGCGCTCAAGCCCGCGCCCGCCGGCTGGTCGGTGATCGCCCGGCACTTCGGGACGCGGGAGACCGAGGCGGTCGTCGTCGGCGACTCGTGGGTGGATGGGCTCGCCGCGGACAAGGCCGGGGTCCCGTTCATCGCGTACCGCGCGAAGCCGGCGGACCTCGCGCGCTGGAACATCCAGCCGATCGCGCACTTCACCGACCTCGCGGCCTTGCCCGCCTGGCTCGCCGCGCGCACCGCCACCTAGGCATGGACCTCTTCGGCGAGCCGATGGCGGCGGGCGCGCCCGGACGCGACGCCCACGCCCCGCTCGCCGACCGGATGCGGCCGCGCACGCTCGACGAGGTCGTGGGCCAGGAGGAGCTGCTCGGCCCCGACAAGGTGCTCCGCACCGCGCTCGAGCGCGGCGAGCTGCACTCGATGATCCTCTGGGGTCCGCCCGGCTCCGGGAAGACGACGCTCGCCTCCTTGATGGCGCACGTGACGGGCGCGCGCTTCGTCGCGTTCTCGGCCGTGCTCTCCGGCGTCAAGGAGATCCGCCAGGTGATCGCCGAGGCCGAGGCGCAGCAACGCCGCGGCGTCCGCACCGTGGTCTTCGTCGACGAGATCCATCGGTTCAACCGCGCGCAGCAGGACGCGTTCCTCCCGCACGTGGAGCGGGGAACGATCGTGCTGATCGGCGCCACCACGGAGAATCCCTCCTTCGAGGTGAACGCCGCGCTGCTCTCCCGCTCGCGCGTCTACGTGCTGCACGCGCTCGCCGAGGAGGATCTGGTGTCGATCCTGCGGCGCGCCGTCGCCGATCGCGAGCGCGGCGTGGGCGCCTCGGGCGTGGAGATCGCGGACGACAGTCTCGCCGCCATCGCGCGCATCGCCAACGGCGACGCGCGCGGCGCGCTGAACATCCTCGAGGTGGCGGTGGCGCTGGTCCCCGAGCGCGGCGGGCGCCGCCGGATCACCGAGACCACGGTCCGTGAGGCCGCGCAGCGGCGCACGCTGCTCTACGACAAGGGCGGGCGAAGAGCACTACAACCTGATCTCCGCGCTCCACAAATCGCTGCGTGACTCGGATCCGGACGCGGCCCTCTACTGGCTCACGCGCATGCTGGAGGCCGGCGAGGACCGGCTCTACATCGTCCGCCGCCTCGTGCGCTTCGCGTCGGAAGACGTGGGCAACGCGGATCCGCGCGCGCTCACGCTGACGCTGGCCGCCAAGGAGGCGTACGACTTCCTCGGCACCCCGGAAGGTGAGCTCGCGATCGCCCAGGCGACGCTGTTCCTCGCGCTGGCGCCGAAGTCGAACGCGGTGTACGTCGCGTACGGGGAAGCGCAGGAGGATGTGCGCGAGCGTCCGGCCGAGCCGGTGCCGCTGCACATCCGCAACGCGCCGACGCGGCTCATGAAGGACATCGGCTACGGCAAGGGCTACCAGTACGCGCACGACGCGCCGGACGCGCGCGTCGATCAGGACGATCTGCCGGACGCGCTGCGCGGCCGCGAGTACTACCGGCCGACCACCCGCGGGCTCGAGGCCGAGATGGGACGCCGGCTCGCGGAGTGGCGCAAGTGGCGCGCGGAGCGCCGCCGGCAGGGCTGATCATGGCCCGGCCGTGTCGCGGCCTACGGCGTCCCGAGACAGCCTGACGGGAAGGCGCCGTTGGTGCGGGCGACGGCGACGCCGTCGGCCAGGTTCCCGCCGGCGTTGAAGTTCCCGGCCGACACGGCGTACTCGCAGCCGAGGTTGCTGGCCGCGCCCCTGCCTCCGCTCACGTTCTTCTGGAGATCGTGGCCCGTGGCCGACGCGTCCAGGTGGATGCCGTCCCCGGCGTTGGCCTTGACCGTGTTCTTGTAGATCTCGATCGTGCCCCCGGCGGTGGCCACGTCTCCGTGCACGAAGATGCCGTGCCCTCCGTTGCCCTTGCTCTGGTCGCCCACGAGGTTCTCGCGGAGCACGTTGGGGAAGGCCGCGGTGCCGCCCGTGACGTCGAGGCCGTCGCCGCGGTTGGCGTGGACCCTGCTCTTCGAGACCTCGTTGCCGTGCCCGGCGAGGTTGATGCCGTCCCCGCCGTTGCCTCGCGCGTTGTCCCCGGCGATCACGTTCAGGAGCTTGTTGGCGTTTCCGACGACCTGGATGCCGTGCCCGCCGTTGGTGATCGCCTTGACCCCTTCGATGGTGTTCCCGTTGCCCGTCACCGCGATGCCCGGGCCGCTGTTGCCTTCGTAGCTCCCCAGCTCGATGGTGTTGCCGTCGCCCGTCACCTGCGATGCCGGCGGCGTTGCGGGTCGACTGGGCGCCGTAGATGCGGCGCCCGTTGCCTGCCACCCGGTATCCGGGGGCCGAGCTGCTGCCCTCGACGTAGAGACCCGCCACGAGGAGGCTCGGGGCCGACGCCGACGCCCTGAACGTCGACGACGGGCAGGCCGTCCTGCGGCGCGGGGTCGCCCAGTCGGACGCTGCAACCGATGAGGCCGAACGGCTTCGGGTAGGTGCCGGCGACGACCACGCGCTGGGACGCGAAGCCGCCGGCGCCGGTGGCCTTGCCCTGCACGCCGATCAGCACATAGCCGTCGCCGTTGAGGTCCTTCGCATTGTCGACGGCGTCCTGGATCGACTCGCCGAGATCGACCCGAACGACCACGTCCATGCCGGCGTTGCCCGGCCAGCGCCCGGACGAGCTCCGCGTGGTGAGCTTCGCCTGAGACGGACAGAAGCCCGCCGTCGAGCGGACCGTGTCGCTGACGATGCAGGCGACGGCGTCGCCCCCGGCCAGCGCGAACGGCGCGCCGCTCACGTAGGTCACGCCGGCGCCCGCGCCGGGACCGAACGGTCCGCCGGCGCAGAGGATCGAACGGTTCCAGCCGGCCGGTACCGAGCTTCCGACCGTGAGCGCGTAGGTGCCGGGCTCGAGGTCGCTGGTCGTGTAGGGGCGTGCTCGTGTCAGCGAGCTGGAAGGTCTCGGTGATCGGCGCCGGTCCACCGGCAACCGTGAAGTCGATCGTGCGCCCGCCGCCTGCGGGGCTCGTCGCGACGTCGACGGTGATCGTCGCGGCGCCGCTCGGCGAGACGCACTGCCAGGGCCTGAGTGGATCGGGAACCGGCTGGCCGGCGGCGAGCGCCTCCGCGCGCTCCCACACGCGGATGTACTGCTCCGCCGAGCACATGAGCATGTCCAGGTAGTGGTCGTTGAGCCCGATCTTCTTCAGGTCGGCCACCAGGTCCGGCAGCAGGCCGATGTGCGCGAGGCCGTCGACGTTGTAGTCGAACGTCCTGAAGCCGGTGACCTGCGCACCGAACGTCCCGAACCCGGGGAGCATGAACGGGTACTGGACCCGGTTCCCGGCGAGCTCCTGTCTCACTCGCTCCTGGGCCTTGTCGTCGGGGGGCAGAACCTCCCAGCCACCACACGCGTCACTGCCGAAGCGCGGTCCGAGGTGGCCGGCGATGCCGTTGAAGTCGCTCCCCATGGCGACTGGGCCCCCCATGACATCGACGGCCCACTGGAACGCCTGCGCCCACGTCTTGGAGGAGTGGCGGCAATCGTCCGCGATCGGGCCTCCCCCCAGTGGGCTCTCGTAGGGGAACGTGAACTTCTTGCCGCGGAGGTCGGTGTCCTGCACGTCGTCCTTCAGCATGGCGGCGATCATCCCGCCGCCCGCGCGGATCGCTTCCAGCTGCGCCCAGGTCCGCATGCGCTCGTGCCGGCCCTTGTTGCCCGTGAATTCCTTCGGGTGCAGATCGAAGAACTGCACGTGGCTGGCGACCACCGGGTAGGGCGTGGCCTCACTCCCCGGGGCCTGCTGCATCAGCACGAGCGTCTCGTCCAGCGAGTGGTTCGACATGTGATCGACGTCGATCAGCATGCCGTGCGCCATGAAAGCCTGGATCAGCTCCTTGCCCAGGCCGCGCGTGTCCGGAGCCAGCCCTGCCGCGTCGAGGTTCAGCCCGTACCGGTTGCACGAGGCCCAGCCGGGCACGTCGTCGCCGCTGGTGTAGTCCGGGACCGGGTCGATGATCGTCCCGTCGAAGCCGAGCCGGTCGATCAGCTCGAACAGGTTCAACGGGCCCAGACGGCTGTTGATCCAGAAGCCGTACTCCCACGGGGTGACGCCGTCGCCGCAGTTCTCGGTCCGCCACCACCGCTGTTCCGAGACCGCCTGGCCGACCCCGATGACGTCCTGCCAGGTGGCGGCGGCGCCGAACGCGTTGTCGAAGTTGTGGACGGGGAAGACGTGCCGGACGCCCAGGGCGTGGTAGTGGGCCACCGCCTTGGCGATGGTGTCGATCGGCTCACCCGCCGCGTTCCGGATGAGGTTGCCGCCGGCATCCCGCATGTCCGGGCAGGGCGCATTCGGCCGGTTCGCGTTCTGCTCCTTGCAGTTGAAGAGGTTGTCGACCTCGATGCCCAGCACCACGGCGAGCCGCCCGCTCGCGATCGCCTGGCGGGCCTGCGCCGGCGTCTCCACGATGCGGAACCAGCCCTTGCCGTCCGGGAACTGGTGGCCGGCGATCGCGTCGATGAACCGCTCGAAATCCCGGGCG
Organism: uncultured Candidatus Rokubacteria bacterium; assembly: GCA_963707305.1. Taxonomy (GTDB): domain Bacteria; phylum Methylomirabilota; class Methylomirabilia; order Rokubacteriales; family CSP1-6; genus VGLJ01. The sequence continues at coordinate 79,369 of CAVPPZ010000028.1, read as the reverse complement.
GCCGCGAGCTGCTCGTCGATGGATCCCATCGATCGATCGCAGTGGGTCGGCCAGTCCTCCGGCTCGCGCGTGCTCTTGCAGAGGGCCTCGTTGGTCACGGCCAGGAGGGTGATGGCGCGAAGGCCGCCGCGCCACGCCCGCTCGAGCCACGTGTAGTACGCCTGCTGGTGCGTGGTGCTGGTCCATTTCGGCCAGCCGGTGAAGTACGGCGCGCCGTACTCGGAACGCGACCCATCCTTGGTGCCGTCGCCGATGGTATCCCGGCCGAGACCGTGGTCGCCGTCCTCGTGGACCCCCACGTCCCGGAGCGGCGACAGCGCCCAGTTGATGGTGTAGTTCTGGCTTGCGTCCAGGGCGAACTTGCCGTCGACCGCGATGGGCGCCGGGTCGCCCGAGAAGACCTTTTTGCCGTGGGCCAGGTGCGCCATCAGGTGCACGTGCATGTCCAGGTACCCGCGCAGCGGGCCGCCGCGAGGCCCGGCCACCGCGGTCCACCCGGTGCCGGGCTCGGCGATCTGGGGATCGGATCCGAGGGGTGCCTCACGCAGGAACCGGAGGAGCGCTCGGTCGTGATGCCGTTGCTGCAGGTGGCATCCCCGCTGACCGGGAAGAACTCGTCGGCCGAGGCGTCGGTCTCCTCGACGAGGCCGCTATCGCAGGAGGGAGTGCGCTCGATCACGCAGCAGGCGCGCTGGCCCTCGCCGCCGCACTCGCTCGACACCGTGACGCAGGTATGCTCGGCGACCTGGCCGCTCCCGATCCCGCCGCAGTAGCAGTTGCCGAAGCAGCCGGGAAGCGGCGCCGATCCGGCTGTTGCACGCGCCCCCGGCGTCGCTGAACTCGGTCAGTCCGTTGCAGCAGGCGCGTTCGCCCGGCCCCCCACACGCGGCTGAGGGCCACGCAGTGCCCGGCCGACCCCGAGAAGGACCCGGGACACCTGCCGCCCGTGCTGGCGATCTCGACGTGCCCCTCGTCGCACGAGGGGCTCGCCTCGGTGGTGCAGCACGCGCGCTGGCCGTCGCCTCCGCAGTGGGTATGCAGATCCGGGTCGTGCACGTCCTTGATGCACAGGCCCGCGTTCGTCCCGGAGGGGCACGTGTCTCCCACGGTCAGCACTTCCCGGTTGCCGGCGTCGCACGAGGGAAATGGCTCGAAGTCGAGAAGGCAGCAGGCCCGCTGACCGACGCCGCCGCAGCTGGCCTGCCGGCTGCCCGCGAGCGCGTGGGAGAGGGGCAGGAGGGCCACGAGCAACGCCAGCATCGCCGATGCGCATCCCTGGACGGTCATCGCGCCGCTCTCCGCGTACGTCGGGTGTGGCGGACGACTGTGGACCAGGGGCGTTGCCGGAGTCCTGAAGGTATCGTAAGGTTTCTCGAACAAACTTCTAAGTCCTCGCCCAAGGACTCTCTGGGATCGATTGTGAGGCGTCGAATGGACCGCCCGCACGGTATGGCGCTTTACTTCGGTCCCTATCGGCTCGACGGGCCGGAAGGATTGCTCTGGCACGACGATCGTGTCGTGCCGCTGCCGCCCAAGGCCACCGCCATCCGCGGTGCCTCGCGAGGCGGCCGGGCAGCTCGTACGAAGGCGGCTCTCCTGGACGCCGCGTGGAACGGCATCGCCGTCACCGAGGCCGCCCTGACCGTCACGATCCGGACCCTGCGCAAGGCCCTGGCCGACGATCCCCTTCATCCTCGCTACGTCGAGACCATGCACCGGCGTGGCTATCGCTTCGTGGCACCCGTCGATCGCGGATCCAAGCGCGGCCGTTCTCGTCGCGAGCGGGTCCGCCGGTCGTGTCGTTACCGGCGCCCGTGTGCCTGGGCCGCGAGACCGAGCTCGCACGACTACTTCAGGCCTTCGAGCAGGCAAGGCACGGACACCGGCAGACCGTCTTCGTGACCGGGGAGCCGGGAATCGGCAAGACGACGCTCGTCGAGACCTTCCTGTCGCGGGTGGCCTCCACGGACGCGCACTGGGTTGCATGGGGCCAGTGCGTCGAGCAATACGGCGCCGGCGAGCCGTACCTCCCACTGCTCGACGCTCTGGCGGGCTCGCCCGGGGGCCCGCGGCTGTAGAGGTCGTCAGTCAGCTCGGGCGGTGCGCGCCCAGCTGGCTGTCGTACATGCCCGGCGCGCCGCCGCGCCAGGCGCGGGGGACCACGCAGGCCACCATGCTCCGGGAGCTGGCCGATCTCATCGACGCGCTCGCGATGACCCGTCCGCTGGTGCTGGTCCTGGAGGATCTGCACTGGAGCGATACGTCGACGGTCGAGGCCCTCGCGATGATCGCTCGACGGCGCGCCGCGACCTCGCTTCTCATGATCGGCACGTACCGGCCCGGCGACCTGCGCCTCCGCGGTCACCCTCTGAAGGCTGCCAGAGACGAGCTGCGCGGTCACGGGCACTGTGTCGAGATGGCCTTGGGGCCGCTCGAAGGCACGGCCGTGCGGACGTATGTCGCACGGCGGACCGCCGGGGTTTCGCCCTCTCCTGCCGTGGCCGCCTTCATCCAGCGGCGGTCCCACGGCCATCCCCTCTTCATGGCCACGCTCACCGACTATCTGATCGAGCGGGGCGTGCTGATGGATCACGCCCGAGAGGACTCCGCCGGGCTCACGGCGCTCACGAGCGACGTCCCGACGGGATGCAAGCGTTCATCGAGAGCCAGTTCGAGCGTCTGAGCGACCCCGAACAGCAGTTGCTCGAAGTGGCAAGCGTTGCGGGACACAGTTCCAAGCCGCCAGCATCGCGGCCGCGCTCGACACCGGCGTCGACGGCGCCGAGACCGTCTGCGATGGGCTCGCGGGCCGTGGACAGTTCATCGAGGACGCGGGAACGGCCGTGCGGCCGGATGGCACCGTGACCGGGCAATACGCATTTCGCCACGACCTCTACCAGGAGGTGGTCTACCGCCGGGCGGGGGCCGGGCGGAGGGCGCGCTGGCATCTCACCATCGGCAGGAGGAAGGCGACCAGCTACGGAGAGCGCGACGGCGAGATCGCGACCGAACTGGCCCAGCACTTCGAGCAGGGTCGAGACATCGCGCAGGCCGCGCACTATCGCCGGCTGGCCGCCGAGAAGGCCCTCCGGCAGAACGCGTATCGCGAGGCGTCGAGCACGCCGACATGGGTTTGCGCCTCCTACAGCGGTTAGCGAGCCCTGAACAGTTGCGCCCGGAGCTGTCCTTGCTCATCGTCCTCGCTCAGTCCCTCTACTTCCTTGGCCGGAACGAGGAGGCGCTCGAGCGGCTCTTGCCGCATCGCGATCGGGTCGAGCAACTGGCCGACCCGGTACTCGCCGGACTGTACGGCTTCTGGCTCGCCCACAGCTACTCGTACCTGTCGCAGTACGAACGCGCCGCGGCCGAGGCCACTCGTGTCCTCCACAGCGCGGAGCGATCCGGCAACCGTGCGCTCGCCGGAGGGGTCACTACCTGCTCGCGCGATCGCCCTCGGCACGACCGCTTCCGCGAGGGAGTCGATGAGGGCCGACGAGCTGTGGCTCTGCTGGACGGGGACGACGAGTGGCTCTGGCTCGGTCAGTCGCATTGGGCGGTCGCCGCCAAGTCCTGCTTCCTGGGCGAGTCACGGCCGCGATCGAGGCAACCGCCGCCACGCGGTCCCTCGGCGAGTCGCACGGCGATCCACGCCTGCAGGCGTATGCCGACTGGACGGATGAGTGGGCCCTCAGCATCCTGGACGATTTCGATGGCGCGATCCGGCGTGCGGAGAGCCAGGCGCAGGCCATGGACCCGTTCAGTCTCGGCATCGCGCGCGGCAATCTCGGCAATGTGTACCTGGAGCGGCGCGAGCCGACCCCGGCGATCCCGCTGCTCGAGGAGGCGGTCGCCCTGTTCAGAAGATCGGCTACGCGTTCCTGCAGAGCGATTTCGAGGCTGACCTGGCCGACGCCTTGCGCCAGGCTGGAGCCGCGGACCGAGCAGAAGCGGCGGCCCAAGCGGGGTTACAGCGCTCCCTCGACGCCGGCATCGAGTACACGGTCGCCACCAACCAGCGGGCGCTGGGGCGCCTCGCTCGTGACCGTGGCGATCTCCGGGCGCCGAGACCCGGCTCCGGATCTCGTTCGAGGCCTTCTCACGTCTCGAGTCGCGCTTCCTCGCCGCGTTGACGTCCTGGCCTGGCCGAGTCGCCGCGCGGCGACGAGCGGGCGAGGCGTCAGCTGCACCGTCGGGACGACCGCGACGAGCATCGTCTCGCGAGGAATGACACGACGGCGCGGAGACGATCGCTCACGATCTCATCGAGTACCCCTCCGGCGGCGTGGCTGTCAACCATGCGCCGGATCCTCGGGCGGCTCCCGCACGCAGCATCGTGGTGACGTCGAGGCCGGCTGCTAGAATCGATCGCGATGCCACGGAAACGCGTCGGCGTGATCTTCGGCGGGCGCTCCGGCGAGCATGAGGTGTCGCTGGCCTCGGCGGCGTCGGTCATCGCCGCCCTCCAGCGCCGCGGGCACCAGGTGATCCCGATCGGCATCGCGCGCGACGGCCGCTGGGTCGTGGGCGGCGATCCGATGCGCGTGCTCTCCGACGAGGTCCGGCGCGCGCTGCCGTCGGGCGAGGCGGGCGGTGCGAAGAAATCGCTCGCCGACCGCGCCGACAAGCAGACCGCCGCCACGGAGTCGCTCGCGCGCATGGAGCCGCCGGGCGGCCTGCCCGCCGAGCTGCGCACGGAGATGGACGTCGCGGTCATCATGCTGCACGGGCCGTACGGCGAGGACGGCACCATCCAGGGATTGCTCGAGCTCGCCGGCGTGCCCTACACCGGCGCCGGCGTCATGGCCTCGGCGATCGGCATGGACAAGGCCATGATGAAGACGGTCTTCCGGGCGCATGGGCTGCCGCTCGTCCCGTACGTCGTCGTCATGCGGCACGACTGGGAGCGCGATCCCCGCGCTGTCGCCGCGCGCGTGGAGAGCGAGATCGGCTTCCCGTGCTTCGTGAAGCCCGCCAACCTCGGCTCCAGCGTCGGCATCAGCAAGGTGAAGACCTCGGCCGAGCTTCCGGCCGGGATCGCGGAAGCCGCGCGGCACGACCGCAAGATCGTCGTGGAGAAGGGCATCCACGCGCGGGAGATCGAGGTGAGCGTGCTCGGCAACGAGAACGCCGAGGCCTCGCTGCCCTGCGAGATCATCTACGCCGCGGACTGGTACGACTACGAGACCAAGTACATGGAAGGTCTCGCGCGCCTGGTGATCCCCGCGCAGATCTCGCCCGCCCTCACCGCGAAGGTCCGCGCGCTCGCGGTGCAGACGTTCCACGCGATCGACGCGGCCGGCATGGCGCGCGTCGACTTCTTTCTCGAGAACGAAACGCTCTACGTGAACGAGATCAACACCATCCCCGGATTCACGAGCACGAGCGGCTACGCGAAGATGTGGGAGGCGACGGGCGTCGACTACCCGACGCTGATCGACCGCCTCGTCGAGCTCGCCCTCGAGCGGCATGGCGGGCGCTAAGGATCGTCACTCCGGCGCACCGTTCCTGATCTCCGGCGGCGGCACCGGCGGGCACACCAGCCCCGGCCTCGCCGTCGCCACTGTCCTGAAGACCCGCGGTCACCGCTGCGTCTGGATCGGCAGCCGCGACGGCATCGAGGCCACGCGGGTCCCGCTCGCAGGCATCGAGTACGTCGCGATCGCGACCGGCAAGCTCCGGCGCTACTGGGACTGGCGCAACGTCACCGATCTCACCCTCAACGTCCCGGCCGGCATCGCCGGCGCGTGGCGCGCGCTCGGCCGTCTGCGCCCGCGCGCCGTCTTCGGGACCGGCGGCTTCGTCGCGCTGCCCGTCGTGGCGGCCGCGGCGCTGCGCGGGATTCCGTCCGTGATCCACGAGCAGACGGCCGTGCCCGGGCTGGCCAACCGCGCGTCGGCGCCCTTCGCGCGGCGGATCGCGGTGACGTACGCGGATTCCGCGCGCCACTTCCCCGCCGCCAAGGTCGTCGTGACCGGCAACCCGGTGCGACCCGAGCTGTGCGGGGGCTCGCGCGCGAACGCGTTCGCGCGCTACGAATTCGATCCCCACGTGCCGGTCGTCTACGTCACCGGCGGCGCGCAGGGCGCGCATCGCATCAACCGCGCCGTCGGCGAGGCGCTGCCGGCGCTGCTCGAGCACGCGCAGATCGTCCACCAGTGCGGCGACAACCCGGCCACCGGCGACCTCGCGTGGCTGCGCGAGCGCCGGGCCGCCCTGCCGCCCGCGCTCGCGGCGCGCTACGTGGTCACGCCGTTCGTGGGCGGGGAGCTGGCCGACCTCTTCGCCGCCGCGTGCCTCGTCATCGGCCGCGCCGGCGCGGGCACGGTGAACGAGTGCTGCCAGCTCGGCGTGGCCGCGCTCTACGTGCCGCTGCCGGGCACGAGCGGCGACGAGCAGACGGCGAACGCCCGCCTCGTCGCCGATGCGGGCGGCGCGGAGCTGCTGCCGCAGGCCTCGCTGACGCCATCCGTCCTCGCCGAGCAGGTGCGCGCGCTGCTCACCGCGCCCGATCGGCTGAAGGTGATGGGCGAGCGCGCGACGACTCTCGCGGTGCCCGACGCCGCCGAGCGCATCGCGGACCTGCTGGAGCGTCTATGACGTCCTCGGCACTCGGCGGAGGACGGATTTCACTTCCGGCCAGAGGCGCGGGAGACATTGGGAGAGCCTCTCGGCACTCGCCGGAGGGCGGACTTCATGTCCGCCCGGAGGCGGGGGGGCTTGGGGGGTGCGTCTCGCATCCCCCATATCAATTTGAAGAGCGCGGGATCGGACGGCAGGTGCGCTTCGAGGAACGCGCGCGTGGTCTCGTAGTCGGCGGTCGCGGAGAGGAGCCGGTGACGCGCGAGCAGGCGTCGCGTGGACGCGTCGGCCACGGCGACCGGGCGGTGCGCCGCGTAGAGCAGGATCGCGTCGACGGTCTCGGGGCCGAGGCCGGGGATCGCCAGCATCTCCGCGCGGAGCGGCGCCAGCGGCGCTCGTCTGAGCCCGTGGAACCGGCCCCCGAAGCGGCGGAGCAGCCACGCGGTGAAGGCGCGCACGCGGCGCGCCTTCAGTCGATAGGTGCCGGCCGCGCGGATCGCGTCGCCCAGCTCCGCCTCGGACACGGCCATCAGGCGGCGAGGGTCGAGCAGGCGTCGTGCGCGGAGCGCCGCGATGGCGCGCGCGGCGTTGGTCCACGTCGTGTTCTGCGTGAGGATCGCGCCGAGCGCGATCTCGTACGCGCTCCGGCCCGGCCACCAGTGCTGCGGGCCGAAGCGGCGCAGCAGGGCGACGTGCAGGCGCAGCAGGCGCGCCTTGACGGCATCGCGCGGGGGCCCGGGAATCCGGCGCCACCCCGTGAGGGCGGGTGAGCGCGTGCTCGGGCTCATCGTCCTCCTCCAAGCCCTGACGCTCGCGGTGAGCGGGCCCGCCACCTCACCCGAGTATCTGCCGATCTGGGTCGCGTCCGCCGACGGACACTTCGACCGCCAGGGCCTGAAGGTGACGCTGCGCCCGACGCGCTCGGAAGTCGGCGCGGCGGAGGCGCTCGCGCAGGGCCAGGCCGATCTCGCCGCCACGTCGATGGAGGCGCTGTTGCGCTTCGGCGTACGCGAGGGCCAGAGTCCTCGGCTGCTGCTGGGACTGACCGCGGCGCCGCCGGTCGCCCTCGTCGTCGACGCGGCGCTGGGCGCGCGCGTGCGCCGCGTGGAGGACCTGGCGGGCGTGCGCCTCGGAATCGCCGCGCCGGGCGCCCCCGAGCACGTGTGGCTGAACGTCCTGCTGGCGCGCGCACAGCTGACGCCCGCTCAGGTCCACGTGGTGAGCGTCGGCAGTCAGGGGCTCGCACGCGCGCTCGGCACCGGCGAGCTCCGGGCGGCGTTGATGCCCGACCCGCTCGCGAGCGAGCTGCTCGCCGAGCGGCGGGCGACCCTCCTCGCCGACCTCCGCACGCCGGCGGCCGCCGAGCGAACGCTGGGTGCGCGCACGGTCAGCGCGGCGGTGTTCGTTCGCGCCGACCGCCGGCCGGGCGAGCGCGAGCTTGCGGCGTTCACCCGCGCCGTGCTCAGCGCTGAAGCCCGACTGGCGGCCGGACGTGCCGAGGCGCTGGCGGCGCGCCTGCCTCGCAGCGTGGTGGGCACGCCGGAGGAGTTCGAGGCGCGCGTCCAGCAGGCGCTGCGCCTCTACCTGCCTGACGGTCGCGTCAGCGACGAGCAGCTCGAGACGACGGTGACGTTGCTGGGCGACCAGCTGCCGCTCCGGTCCCGCCCGCGCGCTCCAGCTCATGCCCGCGGGCCGCCTCACGGCGCCCCCAGCGAGGTGACCGTGATGCCCGCGGCCACCAGGAGCCGCGCGGTGAGCCCGAGCGGGAGGCCGACCACGTTCGTGTAGGAGCCCGCGATCGACTCCACCAGCTCGCCGTCGAGGTCCTGGATCGCGTACGCGCCGGCCTTGTCGAAAGGCGATCCGGACGCGACGTACTCGTCGATGAGGTTGTCGGGATAGCGCGCCATCACCACCCGGGTGATCTCGGTGCCCGTGAGGACCAGCCCGCGGGGACCATCGATCACCGCGACCCCCGTGAGCACCTCGTGCGGGCGTCCGCGCAACCGGCGCAGCATGCCGACCGCGTCATCCGTATCCTTCGGCTGGCCGAGGACGTTGCCGTCGATCACGACGATCGTATCGGCGCCGAGGACGACGGCGTCGGGGTGATTGGCCGCGACCGCGCGCGCCTTCATCTCGGCGAGCCGCGCCACCGCGGCCGTGAGCGGGCCCGGCTCGAGCTCCTCGGCGACGCCGCTCGAGATCACCTCGAAGTTTGGGACCAGTCGGGCCAGGAGCTCCCGGCGGCGAGGTGATCTGGAGGCGAGGATGAGTCGGGGCGTGGCAGGCAGCCTAGAGCCGGCGGAGGGCAAACGCCGCGAGCGCGACGCCAACCAGTCCGACCACGTTGATCTTGAGCATCATCCCGAAGGTCAGGGCCATGAAGCGCAGGTCGACAGTCGCGGGGGGCGAGAGCCCGATCTGCGGACCGCGCGTGAGCAGATCATGAATCACTCCCGACGGCAAGAGGCTCGCGACCAGCTCCCCCAGCAGCGAGCCGACGACGAGACCGGCGACCACGATGAGCACGATGAGTCCCAGGCCGTGCTGGCCCGCCACCTTCTTGTGCTCAGGTGACGATGAGCGGCTCCGCGTCGGTGACGACACGGGTCTCCGCCGCGATGGCGTCGCGGATGAAGCGCGGGAGAGCGAACGAGTGCTGATGGGTGATCCCGTCCCAGTAGCGGAGCGGCTTCTGCAGGCGCTTCGCGATCGCGTCGTCGACCTCCGCCGGCTGCGTCCACCGCGGGTCGCCGCCTTTCGTCGCCACGAGGAACCCCCACGGCATGCCGAAGCAGGAGATGAACGCCTGGTAGGGCGCCACCACCGGGAACGCGGTGCGCGACCGTCCGGCACATCGCCGTGAAGAACGCGAGCTCGCCGACCTTGGTCATGCCGGCCTGCATCGTCATCGTGCCGCCGGGCGTGAGCCGGTCGCGGACGAGCGTGTAGAACTCGCGGCTGAAGAGCCGGCACGCCGGGCCCTCCTCCATCGGCTCCGTCAGGTCGAGCGTGATGAAGTCGAACCGCTCGGTGGTGTTCTCGAGGAAGGCGCGCGCGTCCTCGTGGCGAAGCTCGGTGCGCGGGTCGTCGAAGGCGCCCTGGTGATGCTCGGGCAGGTGCTGGCGGCAGAGCTCGACCAGCTCGCCGTCGATGTCGACCATGACCGCTCGCCGGATGGAGGGTACGCGAGCACCTCGCGGAGCGTCGCGCCCTCACCGCCGCCGACGACCAGCGCCGAGCGCGGCGGCTCTTCGCGTGCTGAGCATGCCCGGGTGGACGAGCGCGTCGTGGTAGATGAACTCGTCGCCTTCGCTCGACTGCATGCGCCCGTCGAGGACGAGGAGCTTGCCGTAGCCGGCGGTCTCGAGGATATCGGCCTGCTGGAACGTGGTCTTCTTGGAGGCGATCGTGCGGACGACCGCGTGGAAGTGTCCATCGCCCGGCGTCGTGGTCTCGAAGAACCACGTCACGGGGCCGGAGGGATGTCCCCCCGTCAACCGACGGCGACCGGGCTCTTGTTGACGACGGGCGCAGCCGTTGATGAACATCCCCCGCTGCATCTCGACCACGGAGGTGCGCTCGGCGCCGAACTGCTCGACCAGGTAGTTGGCCGCCACCTCCGGCTGGAGCACGTCGCCGCACGAGAAGATGTCGACGGCGGCGTAGCGGTACTCCGGCCAGGTGTGGATGGAGAGATGGGACTCGGCGATGACGACCACGCCGGAGATCCCGAAGGGGTTGAACTCGTGGAAGACGACATCCACGATGGTGGCCTGGGCCCGGCGGGCCGCCTCGACCAGTGCGCCCTTGACGGCATCGAGGTTGTTGATCGCGTCGAGGTCGCAATCGAACAACTCGAGGAGCAGGTGACGTCCCAGCGCGTTCAATCCACTTACCCTCCCTCTTCCATCCGAGCCATCTACCGCACATCTCCTGCGGCGCACGCTGCGCCACGTTTCACGACGGAAAAATTTCCGCCGCGCACGAATTCAGGCCACTGTATGGTCCCGAATTTGCCATTGCAAGAAAAAAACGTGACTCGCGCGACACTTCGGACGCGTCGGCGACGTCGTTTTTCCCTTGCATTCACTCGGCGGCTCGCTATTGTGAGAAAGACTTCGCAACGCGCGCGCCAACGTCGAGCGCGCGCGCGACACGATGGGAGGCGAGAAGGAGGAACGGATGACGAAGAAGGTCACGCTGGCGGCGGCGACGGCGGGACGTGCGGAAGGCGGCACCACCCTCAATGCCTTCGACAACGCGCTCCTCGCGGCCGGGATCGGCAACATCAACCTCATCAAGGTCTCGAGCATCCTTCCCCCTGAAGTGCCGGTCGTCGAGCTCCCGAAGATCAAGCCAGGCGCCCTGATCCCGACCGCCTACGCGGCGATGACCAGCGACGTGCCCGGCGAGACGGTGGCGGCGGCCGTCGGCTACGCCATCCCCGACGATCCCGCGAAGAACGGCGTGATCATGGAGTTCCACGGCCACGCCAGCCGCGCGGAGGCCGAGCGCCAGATCGAGCTCATGCTCGAGGAGGCCTTCCGGGTCCGCGGCGAGCCGATCCGGGAGATGAAGGTGGTCGCCGTCGAGCACACGGTCCGCGAAGATCGGCTGTGCGCTGGCCGCCATCACCCTGCTCGCGGAAGAGGACCTCCTCTAAGCTGCGCGCGGTTTCACCCCGCTTCATCGCCTGCGAGGCGGACCTCGCCGAGGCCCGCATCGTCGTCTACGGCATCCCCTTCGAAGGGCGCGTCAACCTCCGCAAGGGCGCCGACGCCGGCCCGCGCGACCTTCGGCTCGCCTCCGACTCGATCGAGACCTACTCGCCCACCCTCGAGCGAGACCTGGAAGACCTCGACCTCGCGGACATCGGCGACTGCGAGCTGCCCGACGGGCGCCACGCCACGCCGGCAGCTCGACGCGGCCCGCGAGCAGATCGCCGCCTGGTGGCGTCCGGGGCTCCTGCCGTTCATGCTCGGCGGCGACCACACGGCGACGGTGCCGGTCATCGAGGCGCTGGCGCCGCACTTCCCCGACCTCACCGTGCTGCAATTCGATGCGCACCCCGACCTCCGCGAGGAGTTCCTCGGCGAGCGCTACAACTACGCCTCGGCCATGGCCCGGGTGATGGACACGGTGCCGCCGGAGCGCGTCTATCAGTTCGGCATCCGGACCGGCGCGCGCGAGGAGTACCGGCGCCGCCGGCCGCACTTCTTCCCCGGGTTCGCCGGCTCGCCGCTGGAGGCGCTCCGCGGAGTCCTGCCCCAGCTCGCCGGCCGGCCCGTCTACGTGACGATCGACGTCGACGTGCTCGACCCGAGCGAGGCGCCGGGCACCGGATCCCCGGAGCCGTGCGGGATCCGGACGGCGGAGCTGGTCGACATCGTCCACCTCCTCGGGCGGTGCCAGGTCATCGGCGGTGACCTGGTGGAGGTCGCCCACTGCTGGGACCCGAGCGCGCGCACGGGCATCACCGCGTCGTGGGTGATCCGCGAGGCGCTGCTGGCGTGGTGGGGCAAGTGAAGCCTCGCGCGCTGCGAGATCCACCCACGCCACGCCGCGACCCCGGGCTCCAATACAGTGAGCCAGTACGGAGCCCCCCGCCTCTACGAGATCGCGTTCGACATGAACCGCAAGGGCGAGGTGGACTTCCTGCGCCACTGCTTCAAGCGCTACGCCCGGCGGCCGGTCAAGCGCGTGCTCGACATCGCGTGCGGCACCGGCCCCCACCTCACGCGGCTGGCCGACCACGGCTACACGATGGCGGGCCTCGACCTCTCGCGCGCGAACATCGCCTTCCTGCGCGAGCGCCTGGCCGCGAAGGGCCAGCAGGGCGAGCTGGTCGTCGGCGACATGACGGACTTCAGGCTCGCGAAGCCCGTGGACGCGGCCATCTGCATGCAGGACTCGCAGGGCCACCTGCTCACGAACGAGCAGATCATCGCGCATCTGCGGACGGTGGCGCGCGCGGTGAAGCGGGGCGGCCTCTACGTCTTCGACCGGTACATGGCCTCGTCCTGGATCGATCCCGCGCGGGCGTGGTCGTGGTCGCGGCGGCGTGGACGGCTCATCGTGCGGGCGTCGTTCTCCGCGCTCCACGACGTCGATCCGGTGAGCCAGGTGTTCAAGGAGCGGATGATCCTGGAGGCCGTCGAGAACGGCACGCGCCGGATCTACCGCCAGACGCACATGTCCCGGATGGTCTTCCCGCAGGAGCTGAAGGCGCTGGTGGCGCTGGCGGGCGGCTTCGAGTTCGTCCAGTGGTTCCACGGCTTCAAGCCCCACCAGGTCCTCGAGCGTTCGAGGCACCCGCTGCTGATGGTCGTCGTCCTGCGTCGGCTCTAGATGCTCGACGGCACCTGGTACTGCGACGGCTGGGACCCGAATCTCAAGATCCTCCACCGGGTGCGCGCCACGCTGTTCGACGGCGCCTCCGAGTTCCAGCGCGTCCAGGTGCTCGACACGCACGGGTTCGGCCGCATGCTGGTCATCGACGGCCTGCCCCAGGCGGCCGAGGCCGACGAAGGCGTCTACGCGCGCGCGTTCACGTGGCCGCCCTTGCTCGCGCGGGAGGGGGCCACGCGCGTGCTGATCACCGGCGGCGGCGACGGCCACGTCGCGCGCGAGGCGCTCCGCTTCCCCCACGTGAGCCGTGTGGTCGTCTGCGACATCGACCCGCTGGTGACGCGGGTGACCCGCGAGCTGATGCCGTTCATGTGGGGCAACGCGGCGATGGACCCTCGGCTCGAGGTGCGCCACGAGGATGCGCTGGCGTACCTCGCGGCGCTGCCGGCGGCGTCGGTCGACGTGGTGATCTCGGACATCACCGATCCGTCGGGCGAAGGCAGCGCGTCGCACCATCTCTACTCCGACGAGTACGTGCGGCGGATCAAGCGGGTGCTCACGCCGGGCGGCGTCTGCGTGGCGCAGGCGCAGGAGCTGTCCGTACGGGACGCGTCGTATCACGGGCGGCTTCGCACGCTGCTGCGCGGCGGCTTCGCGCATCTCCGCGCGTCCGCGGTCTACGTACCCTCGTTCGGCTACCCCGAGGGCTTCGTGTACGCCTCCGATGACCCGGCGGCGCTCGCGGTGCCGCCCAGCGTCGTGACGGAACGGCTCCGCGCCGCCGGGCTGGCGGGGGACCCGCTGTTCGACGCCGCCGTCTACGAGGCGATGTTCGTCCTGCCTCCCGGGATTCGCTGAACTCGCAGGCTCCCGGGAAGACATGTGACGGCGCCGGCGCCGTCAAGGCTCGCTTCGCTCGACACTCCGCTAAGCTGACGCCATGGCTTCCGCCGTGCTCCGGCTCAAACGCGGTCGCGATCGTCCGCGCGTCCATCCGTGGATCTTCAAAGGCGACGTCGCGGACGTGGGCCCGGCGGAACCCGGGGACGACGTCACGGTCGTCGACCCCACCGGACGCTTCGTGGGCCGCGGGTTCTTCAATCCCCAGCCGGCGCTCTGCTGCCGCATCCTCACCCGCCGCGACGAGGCGATCGACGCCGCGTTCTTCGAGCGCCGCATCCGGGAGGCGATCGCGTGGCGTGCGACACGGACGGCGGGCGCGGCCTCGTGTGGCCGGCTCGTGTGGAGCGAAGGCGACGGCCTCTCCGGGCTCGTCGTGGATCGGTACGCCGACGTGCTCGTCGTGCAGTGCCTCACCCTCGGCATGGCGCGCTCACGAGCGCGCGTGGTCGCGGCGCTGCGCTCCGTTCTCGGCGACCTGCCGGTGTTCAGCGCCGACGAAGCGGTCGCCGCCGGCCTCGAAGGCTTCGCCCTCGAGCGCGGGTGGGTCGACCGGGCGGGGCCGGAGCGCGTGATCGTCGACGAGGACGGGGCGAAGCTCTGGGTGACGCTGGGCGGCGGCCACAAGACGGGCCTCTATCTCGACCAGCGCGTCAACCACCGTCGCGTCGCCGAGACCGCGGCCGGCCGGCTCGTGCTCGACGCCTTCGCCTACGGGGCGGCGTTCGCGTGCCACGCGCTCGTCCGGGGCGCGCGCGGCGCCCGGTGCCTCGAGTCGTCGCCCGAGGCGCTGGCGGTGGCCCGCGACAACCTCGCGCTCAACGGCGTCGCCGAGCGCGCGGAGCTCGTCGCGGGCAACGTGTTCGACGAGCTCCGGCGGCTCGAGCGCGAGAGCACGCGCTTCGGCCTCGTCGTGCTCGACCCGCCGCCGTTCGCGCGAGGGCGAACCGCCGTGGAGGCGGCCGCGCGGGGATACAAGGAGATCAACCTTCGGGCGCTCCGCCTGCTCGAGCCCGGCGGGCGTCTCGCGACGTTCTCGTGCTCCCACCACGTGTCGATGGGCGCGTTCGAGGACATCTGCCGCGACGCCGCCACCGACGCCCGCGTGACCGTGCGCGTGGTCGAGACGCTCACGCAGAGCCCGGACCATCCGGTGCTGCTCACGGTGCCCGAGACGCACTACCTGAAAGGCCTGCTGCTGGAGGCGGTATGACGCAGGGGTTGGCCCGAGGATGCAGGACATCGATCGCCCAGCCGACGTCCAAGCGCTCTCCGAGCCACCCCACCCGCGCCGTGTGCGCGTCGATGTGGAGTCCGCGCGTCGACGTTCGCGGCGCAGAGGGCCTCGAGCGGATCGTCCGGGCACCGCCGGCGCAGGCGGGACATCGGGCAGCACGCGCCCGTCCGGACGCCGGAATTCGAGCGCGCCGTCGGGCTGTCGGACGATCTGATAGCCGTCTTCGTGCACGCTGCGGTGATGCCGCCGGCAGAGCAGCGCGAGATTGGAGAGCACCGTCGGGCCGCCGGCCGCCCAGTGACGGACGTGATGGCCCTCGCCGAGCCGCACTCCGCAGCCCGGGGAAGCGGCAGCCGTGGTCCCGATGCTGCAGCGCGCGCCGCAACGCCGGCGGGATCGTCCGCGTGCGGGCGCCGACCTCGACCACGCGCCCGTCCGCGTCGTGCCGCATGACGACGCGGCTCGCGTCGCACGCCAGGCGCTGCGACGTTCCCGCGGGAACGCGTCACGCCATCCTCGAGCACCGAGTGGCCGGGCTGCTCCGCATCCGCGAGGACCGCGGCGTCGACGTGGACCACGACCTGATAGCGCTCGCCCGGCGCGCCCGGATCGATCCCCTGATGGAGCGCCGTCTCCGCGAGGAGCGCCAGCGCGTCCGCGCGCTGCTGTTCCATGGTCGGCACGTCGTGCGCCGGGTCCGTGGCGCACGTCTCCGCGCGGCGTCGCTGGTACAGCGTCTCGCGGGCGGCTTCGAGCGCCCGGAGGAACAGAGCGCCCGCCTCCGGCGCCAGCCGTCCGCGGATCACCACCGTGCCGTCGTCGTCGTACGAGACGTGCAGGGCGCGGCTCGTGTGGTGGCGTGCGCTCGCCTCCACTTCGGCCTTCCGGTCCATGTAGCGCCAGCCGCGCACGATGCGCTCGACGTGCACGGCGGTGCCGGCGCGGGCCACGGCCAGGAGCTGGTCCTCCGTCGCCGGCGTCGCCACGCGGGTCAGGGCGCGCACCTTGGAGTAGGAGATCTCGCCGCCGGCGAAGGCGCGGGCGAGGCGGGGCAGCGTGCCGAGCGCGCGCGCCACGCGGACGCGCTCCCGCGCGGCGCCCTTGTCGAGGCCCACGCGCCAGCTCAGCCAGTCGGCGCACGAGCGGAACCCGTGGCTCCAGCCCGCGCGCGCGTCGAACTCGCGGATCAGGTCGAGCAGGCGGGCGGTGGCCGCGTCGAGGTGCGCGGACAGCTCGGCGATCTCGTCACCCAGTCGCTCCAGCGCCGCGACGTGCTCCGGGAGTGGGCATGATTTCCGGCGACTGAGCGTCCATGGCGCGTCTCCCTCTGCGTTTCCACGACTGTAGCCCCGCATTTCCAGGCCACCGGGGAGCCGCTGCAGGAGAGACGTTCTCGATCCGGCCCTCGACTTTTTCGATCGTGAGCGTCAGCACGCGCTGGCCGGCCGCCGGCGGCGCCTCTGGACCGGCTGTTTGAGCCGCCACTCGCGACACGGCGACCGCGGCCCGCGGAGAAGTCGTCAAGCGAAAAGTGCGCGTCCTTCATGCGCTGGGTCCGTAGAGTCGTCGCGATCCAGCCTGCGCAGTGGCAACAAGCTCGAGCGAACGCTCAGCCCATCTCGTGCCTATCGCAGCCTGACGCCGCGCCGAAGCGCCGAGCACCACACCGTACTCTGGTTGCGCACAGTGCTCCCGTCCTGACGATCGCGGCTGGATTCCTCTTGTGCGCTCCCTACCGTCAACTACCTTGGAAGCCCACCAACACTGGAGTCGCATGCATGGGCACGGTCGCCCTTCGATCGAGCAGTGGGTGGTCCTATCCCGGCCACGGCCGGTGCTCGCACGGCGCCGCTCGCCGTCCACGAACACGGTCCGGCCGGCGCGCCGAAGCCCCGGCGCCAGCCGCGATATCAGATATCCGAGCGAGATATCCAGTAGCGCCATGCGGTGCATCACGTGCCGCGCGGCGGGGGACGTTGCGCAAGCTGGCGGGAATTCGGGCATCCCTCGGCGCCCGGAGACGGTTCTCGTGATACCGGACCGACCCAGCCGTGTAACACCGTTCGGTGACTTCGCGTTCGACGACTTCAAGCGGCTAGGACAAGTGGCGCTGCCAAGAGAAGGTCTGACTTGAGTGTCACCCTCGGGGATGGCCGCACCCCGACCTCAAGCCAACCTGGGAAGCTTCTCGACAAGCGTTTGTTGCCGAGCTAAGGCGGCGCCACAAGCTGATCGCTCTCGACTGGGGTTTCCCGGTCCCCTGCCTGCCCGTCGTCAATGAGCTGCAGACGCAGGGTGCGCATCTGGTTTGGTTCGATGGCGATCGCGCTCGGGCTCGGTCCGTGTTTCAGGAGCGTGGTGGAATCGACGTGCGCGCCTTTGATCTGCAGGTCGCGGCGATCGCCGCCGCCGGCTATCCTACGGGCCTCAACTGTATCGTCATCCAAGCGCTGTCGGCTGAGGGAGCATTCATCGAACCCGCGAGAATCGAGCGCGAGAGGTGTTTCCGTGAGCGCGGGCGTCGTCGAACAGCGCGTTCGACCGGCCCGCTGGCTCGCACTCGCTCGCCGCGGCCGGTCAACGCAGCGTTAGACCCGCTCATGAGAAGCCCCTCGGAGACACTTCAAAGGTAACCGGATTTTTGTCCGCGTATCGCCGAATGAGTCCGCTGGCACGCCAGCGTAGGCCCCGCCGAGAATCGTTTCGTCAGCTCACCGCGAGGATCGACAGCACGGACGGCAGGCCGCTGGCCAGCCGCGTCCACTGGCCGCGGTCGCTCACGCGCCACACTTCGCCGGTGTCCGTGCCGACGAGAACGCCGCCCGGCTCCGCCGGATCGGGCACGAGGCCGTGGAAGTTCGCCCTCGAGGGCGAATGCTCGGCGTCGCAGAGCGAGCGCCACGTCTCGCCATGGTCCTCCGAGCGGTACAGCATGGCGTGCGCGCCGCCGTCGTCCTTGAAGCTCGAGAAGGCGGTGGGAGCGCTCGCCACGGTCACCCCGTACGGCGGCCGCGCGTCGATGCAGAGCGGGCGCGCGTACCGCGGGGTGACGCCGCGCCAGGCGTAGGTCCACGTCGCGCCGCCGTCGTCCGACCGGAACATGCCGGCGTTGCCTTCGATGTGCTCGGCCACGCCGTCGATCCGGCCGTAGCCCGTCGACGCGAACAGCATCGACGGCTTCGCGGGATGCGCCACCATCATGTGGATGTCCGGGTTGTTGCCGGGGAGGTCGAGGCGCCACGTGGCGCCGCCGTCCTTCGTGCTGACGACCCCGCCGACTTCCACGCCGACCCAGAGACGGCTGGGATCGACGCGGTCCACGACGAGCGCGCGGGCCCGGCCCGGCTGGCGCGGCTTGACGGGGACGCACCAGCGCGCCGCCTCCGGCGACTGCGCGAACGATTCGATCTCCTCCCAGGTCCGTCCGTCGTCCTTGCTGCGGAAGACGCCGGCCGGCTGCGTCCCGACGTAGACCTCGCCGGGGTGCGGGCCCACGAAGATCTGCCAGACCGTGCGTCCGCCGATGCCGCTCGGCTGCCACGTGCGGCCGCCGTCATCGGAGGCGAAGAGGCCGGTCTCCGCGCCGGCGAGCAGGCGCCCGCCGCTGGCCTTGAGGTCGCGCACGGTGCGCTCGGGCAGGACCGGCGTTGCGTGCTGGGAGTCGTCCACGGCGAAGAGGCCTGTGCTCGTGCCCGCCAGGAGGTTCATCACGGTCTCCTTCGACCGGTAGGCTACCAGTTTCGGGTCTCTCCGTGCTTCATGATCCACACGCGATCCGGGCCGAGGCCGCGTTCTCGCGCGAACTGCTCGAGCAGGCGCGGCGGCTCCGCCAGGGGTTCGTCCGCGAGATCGAAGGTCCCCCAGTGGATCGGGATCATCGCGCGCGCCCGGACGTCCGCGAAGACGTCGAGCGCGTCGCGGGGATCCGTGTGGACCTGCTTCATGATCACGGGCGGCAGGTAGGCCCCGATCGGAATCGCCGCGACGTCGAACGGCCCCAGGCGCGCGCCGATCTCCTTGAAGCCGTCGAAGTAGGCGGTATCGCCCGCGAAGAACAGGCGGCGGCTCTTGCCCGCCATCGTCCACCCGGCCCACAGGCGCCGGTTCATGTCCCAGAGCGTGCGCTGGGCGAAGTGCTGCGCGGGCACGCAGGTGAACGTGACCCCGCGCACCGTGCGCGCGTCCCACCAGTCCAGCTCCTCGACGTCCGTGATGCCGAGATCCGTGAACCACGCCTTCATCGCGAGCGGCACGAGGAACGTCGGGCGGTGCTCCGCGGCCAGCCGTCGCACGGTGTCGACGTCGAGATGGTCGTAGTGATCGTGCGAGATCACCACGACGTGCACGGGCGGCAGGTGGTCGAACTGGAGTCCGGGCGCCGTCACGCGCTTCGGACCGGCGAAGCCCACCGGACTCGCGCGGCCCGACCACTGGGGATCGGTCAGAACGTTCACCCCGTCGAACTGCACGAGCAGCGTGGCGTGCCCCACCCACGTCACCAGCGGCTCTTCGGTGTTGGCGCGCAGCGCCGCGCCGTCGTTGGCGACCATCGGGAACGACGCGCGCTTGGGCATGAACGTGGTCTCGAACATGCGCGTGGCGAAGAAGCTGATCCGCGTCCAGAACGGCGGGCGGACGAACGCGGGGTTCGTGTTGGCGAAGCCGTGCTCGCGGTGATGCGCGGGCGCGCCCGGCTTGTGAGCGCCCACCCCCGTGCAGCCGCCGACGGCCATCGCCGCCGCGAGCAGCAGGGCGATGAGCGCGCCACGGCGACGAGCGGGAGTCATCGCGGACGTGGGGTCAGTGCCCGAGCGGCAGGTCGAGGAAGAAGCCGGCGCCGCCTTCGGGACGATTCTCCGCCCAGAGACGGCCGCGATGCTCGGTCACGATCCCGTGGGCCACGAAGAGCCCGAGCCCGCCGCCCTCGCCGGGGAGCCTGGTGGTGAAGAACGGGTCGAAGACGCGCGGCAGCACGTCGGCGGGAATGCCAGGCCCGGTGTCGAGCACCGCGAGGGCCGCGTGCAGCCCCTCGACCCTGAGCCGCACGGTCAGCACGCGCGGGCCCTCCACGTCGATCATCGCCTGATGCGCGTTCTGCACGAGACTGAGGAGCACCTGCTGGAGCTGGTGCTCGTCGGCCCACACCGGATCGCAGTCGGCGAGCTCGGTCACGACGTCCACCCCGTCCTGCTGCAGCTGGTACGCCTTGAGATCGAGGACGCGCCGCACCTGGTCCTGGAGCAGGCAGGGGCGCCGCTCGGCGGGATGATCCCGCGAGAAGAGCAGGAGGTTCTGGACGATCCGTGCCGCGCGTGAGGTCTCCTCGGCCATGATCCCGACGCGGTCGCGCACGGGCTGCGGCAGCGTCGGCTGGGCGAGGAGCAGGTGCGTCTGGCCGAGGATGGTCGTGAGCGGATTGTTGATCTCGTGGGCGACGCCGGACGCGAGCTGCCCCACCGCGGAGAGCTTCTCCGCGCGGACGAGCTGCGCCTGGGCGCGTTGCAGCTCATCGAGATGGCGCCGCGTCTCGACGGAGAGACGCGCGTAGTCGAGGGCGAAGCCGATGGTATCGGCGGTGGCCTCGACGAGGGCCACCTCCGCGTCCGTGAACGGATCGTCCGTGCGGCGGCCGACGGTCAGCGTGCCGAGCAGGCGCTCGCGGCCGTGGATCGCGACGCACACGAAGCCGCGGATGCCGTCCGCGGTCATCGCCTCCCGCGCGGGCGGCGGGAGCGCGGGATCGTCCGCCGCGCTCTTGAGCACGAGCGTCACCCCCGTGGCCGCGACGCCGCCGATCTGGCAGTCACCGACGGACAACCGCGCCGTGACGTCGCGCAGCCGTGGGGACAGGCCGCGCTCCTCCTCGAGCTGCAGCTGCGTGCTCTCGGGAGAGCGCGAGTGAATGGCCGCCATCTCGTGGCCGACCACACGCGGAAGCGCCGCGACGGCCGTCCGCAGCACCTCGCCGACGTCCAGGCTCCGGCTGACCGCCTGCGCGAACGCATGGAGGATGCGGAGATCGGGCTCCACCGCGCGCGTCGCGCGCTACGTCGCCGACGACAGCGACGTGCGGGCCGCCGCGAGGGTCGCGCTGATGGCGTCCCGGGCGGACGCCGTCACGTCACCGAGCTGATCGGCGATGGCGAGCAACGTTTCGAGCTCCTGGAGGGCCTCCGAGGCGGCGTCCATGCGGCCGGCCGCCCCTTCGCGCGCGGCGTTGAGCGCGGCCGATTCCATCCGCTGGCCCGTCGAGTCGCGGCCGCTCGCCGACATCGCGCGGGCGGCCGTGAACGTCGCGAGCGTGAGCGCCTGCCACGCGCCCGCCGGGCCTTCCGCCGTCTCGGCGCCGCGCGTGCCCGAGGGGGCGGCGGGCCCGCCGCCCGACTGGATGAGCCCCATCGTCACCGCCTGGTCGAGATAGCTGAAGTCGAAGGGCTTGGCGACGTAGTCGAACGCGCCGAGCTTCAGCGTCTCGCGCGCGAGCTCGACGTCCTCGTTCGCCGTCACCATGATCACGGCGACGCTCTTGTCGGCCGCGCGGACCCGGCGCAGCACTTCGACGCCGTCGATCCCGGGCATCCGCACGTCGAGCAAGAGCACGGAGGGACGGAAATCGGGCAAGGTGCGCAGCGCCTCCTCGCCGTTCGAGGCGGTGGCGACCGTGTACCCCTGGCCGCCGAAGTATTCGCTGAGGACTTCCACCACGTTCTCTTCGTCGTCGACGACGAGGATCCGCCCGAGCGAGTCGGTCATCAGCGTGCTTTACCCGGTCCTTCCGACGATGTCGTAGACGAGGCCCAGCGCCTCGTCGAGCTTCGCCGCATCCTTGCCGCCGGCCTGCGCGAGGTCCGGCCGGCCGCCGCCGCCGCCGCCCACCACCTTCGCCACCTCCTGCACGATCTTGCCGGCCTGGAATCGCTTGGTGAGGTCCTTCGTGACGGCCGCCACCAGGTTCACCTTGCCGTCGTGCGCGCCGCCCACCACCACCACGCCCGCGCCCAGCCGCTCGCGCAGCCGATCCGCCACCGCCCGCAGGCCCTCGGGATCGAGGCCGTCGAGGCGCGACGCGATGACCGCGACACCGTTGACCTGGCGCGCGGAGGCGACGAGATCGTCCGCGCGCGAGCGCGCGAGCTTCGCCTCGAGCTCCGCGAGCTGCCGCTCGAGCTGCTTCTGCTCGTCGAGCAGCTTCGCGAGGCGCTTCGGGACCTCGAGCGGCGAGATCTTGAGCAGATCCGCCGCTTCCTTGAGCGCGGTCTCGCTGCGCGCGACCTTCTCGAGCGCCGCCTGGCCGGCCACCGCCTCGATGCGGCGAACCCCCGCCGCGACCGCGCCCTCCGTGTCGACCTTCAGCAGACCGAGCTGGCCGGTGGCGTCGAGGTGCGTGCCGCCGCAGAGCTCCACGGAGAAGTCGCCGATCTTCACCACGCTCACGCGCTGGCCATACTTCTCGCCGAACAGCGCCATGGCGCCGGACTTCAGCGCCGCGTCGAGGTCCATCTCCTCGCGCGTGAGCTGGACGTTCTTCTGCACCTGCTCGTTGACGAGCTCCTCGATCTGCTCGACCTCGCGCTCCTTCAGCCCCGAGCCGTGCGAGAAGTCGAAGCGCAGGTGGTCCGGCGCCACCAGCGAGCCCGCCTGGGCCACGTGCGGGCCGAGCACCTTCCGGAGCGCGGCGTGCAGCAGGTGCGTGCCCGTGTGGTGTCGCCGCAGGCCTTCGCGCCGCGGCGAGGTCACCGTCACCGCGACCTCTTCGTTCTCGCGGAAGCCGCCCGCGCGCACCTTCACGCGATGGACGATCAGCTTCGAGCCGCGGTAGTAGGTGTCCACGATCTCGCCGCGACCCGTGCTGCCCGCGATCGTCCCGGTGTCGCCGATCTGTCCGCCGGACTCCGCGTACGCGGGCGTGCGGTCGAGAATCATCTCGACCTCGTCGCCCTCCGCCGCTTCGGGCACGCGATGGCCCTCGCGCACGAGCGCCAGGACGGTGCCGGGCGCCGCGAGCGCCTGGTAGCCGACGAACTCGATCTTCGGCAGCTCCGCGGACAGGCGCTGGTAGATGGCCGTCGCGTCCGCGCCCGTCGTGAGGCCGAAGCTCGCCCGCGCGCGCGCGCGCTCGCGCTGCGCACGCATCTCGGCGTCCCACGTGACGTTGGTCTCGTCGGTGATCCGCCAGCCCTTGTCCTGGAAGACCTCCTCGGCAGGTCGCGCGGGAAGCCGTACGTGTCGTAGAGCTTGAACAGGAAGCCGCCGTCGACCACCCGCTGGCCGCTGGCGCCGCCGAGATACTCCTCGATCTTCTGCATGCCGCTTTCGAGCGTCTCGGCGAAGCGCTCTTCCTCGCCGCGGATCGTGTCCTCGATGCGCGCCCGCATCGCCGACGATCTCGGGATACGCGCCGCCCATCACCTCCGTCACCCACGCCACGGTCTTCCACAGGAACGGCTCGGTGACGCCGAGCATGCGGCCGTGGCGCATCGCGCGCCGCATGATCCGGCGCAGCACGTAGCCACGCCACTCGTTCGACGGGAGCACGCCGTCGGCGATGAGGAACGTGGCGGTCCGCCCGTGGTCCGCGATGACGCGCATCGAGACGTCGTCGGGCTCGGACGCGCCGTAGTGCCGGTGCGCGAGGTCGCCGACGCGCGCGATGAGCGGCGCGAACAGGTCGGTCTCCCAGCTCGTGAGCTTGCCCTGCAGCACCGCGGTGATGCGCTCGAGCCCCATGCCGGTGTCGATCGACGGGCGCGGGAGCGGCGTCATGGCGCCGCTCGCGTCGCGGTTGTACTGCATGAACACGAGGTTCCAGACCTCGAGCCACCGGTCGCACTCGCACGCCACGCCCAGGCACGGCCGGCCCGCCGCCTCTTCGGCGCACGGGATGTGGTCGCCCTGGTGGAAGTGGACCTCCGAGCACGGGCCACAGGGGCCGGTGTCACCCATCGCCCAGAAGTTGTCCTTCTCGCCGAGGCGCAGGATGCGATCGTTCGGCAGCCCCGCCACCTTGCCCCACAGGCCGAAGGCCTCGTCATCGTCCGTGTAGACGGTGGCGACCATCCGGCTCTTGTCGAGCTTGAAGTCGCGGGTGAGCAGCTCCCACGCGTAGCCGATCGCCTGCTCCTTGAAGTAGTCGCCGAAGGAGAAGTTGCCGAGCATCTCGAAGAACGTGTGGTGGCGCGCGGTGCGGCCGACGTTCTCGAGGTCGTTGTGCTTGCCGCCCGCGCGGACGCACTTCTGCGAGGTGGTGGCCCGGACGTACTCGCGCCGCTCCTCGCCGGTGAAGATGCGCTTGAACTGCACCATGCCGGCGTTGGTGAAGAGCAGCGTGGGATCGCCGGCGGGCACGAGCGGCGACGACGGCACCCGGGTGTGTCCGTTCTGCTCGAAATAGCGGAGAAAGGCTTCGCGGATCTCGCTGCCCCTCATGGTTCGTTCATTCTAACACTGCGGAATTCAAGGGAGACCCGACCACCTCGCGGACGACGCGCAGGACCACGCCCGGGGCGAAGCCGCGCCGCAAGAGGTGATCCCGCAGGCGGCCCGCCGCCCGCTCCGGCGCAACGCGTCGTAGCGCCGGCAGCCGCCGGCGGGCCACGGCGCGCGCCCGATCCAGCTGCGCGCCGCTGTCGAGCGCCGCGAGGGCCGCGGTGATCAGCGCCGGCTCGACGCCGCGCACGCGCAGCTCCGCCGCGAGGCGGCCGGCGCCGTAACCGCGGGCCACGCGCGTCTCGACGAAGTGACGCGCGAACGCGGCGTCGTCCACGTAGCCGCGCGCGCCGAGGTCGGTGACCACGGCCGTCGCGACGTCGGGCGGCGCCCCGCGACGAATCAGGCGCCGGCGTGAGCTCGGCGGCGGTCCAGGCGCGGCGAGAGAGGAGATCGGCAGCGGCGAGCCGCGCGGTCCTCACGTCGAGGACGCGCGGCTCGCGTGACGTGCGCGGGGCGCCGTCCCCGCGTGCGCGGCGACGCCCCGCCATGCAGGCGGCTACTTGACGGGCGTGGCGGCGCGGAGCCCGAGCGTCTCGCGGATCTTCATCTCGAGATCCAGCAAGACGGCCTGGTTCTCCTGCAGCCACTTCTTGGCGTTCTCGCGACCCTGCCCGATGCGCTCGTTCTTGTACGAGTACCAGGTGCCGGACTTCTCGATGATCCCCTGCTCCACGCCCGCGTCGAGGACGGTGCCGGACTTCGAGATGCCCTCGCCGAAGATCATGTCGAACTCGGCCTCGCGGAAGGGCGGCGCCAGCTTGTTCTTCACGACCTTCACCTTGGTGCGGTTGCCCGATCGCGTCGGTGCCCTGCTTGATGCGTCTCGATGCGACGGACGTCCAGGCGGATCGACGCGTAGAACTTCAGCGCGCGCCCACCGGTGGTCGTCTCGGGCGAGTTGTGGACGACGACGCCGTCGGCCAGGTAGGTGTGGTGGCCTTCGACCTCGAGGTCGAAGCGGTTCATCGACCGCGTCGGGGGCTTGACGTAGATCTTCGCGATCCTGGCGGGCACCGCGCGCCGGCAGCTCGGCGCTCTTCAGATCGATCGGCGTGATGTTCGGGTGCCACCTGAAGCGGCCGCGCTGGCTCGGGTGGAGCTTGTGGTCGACCGCGGGGTGCACGTACGGAGCGATCAGGTCGTGGAGGCGCGCCGTCTGGGCGGCGTCGAACCAGAAGCCACGGCCATCGTCACGCGGCCGACCGAGGCCAAGGCGCTCCATCGTCGCGACGACGCGCTGACGCGACTCACCCTTGAGCGCCGTGTTGTACAGGACCGCCTTGCCCTTGCCCCAGCGCGCGTACGAGCCGGCAAACGAGCCGTCGTCGCCATACCAGACCGCAAGGCCACGCGCATCCAGGCGATCGAGCGCCGCCGCCGCGGCGATCCGACCGTTGTCCCCGTAGTAGTCGGTCCGAAGGTCAGCAAGCGCCGGCATGGCGAGCGTGTCGAAGCCGAATCCCCGCCCCGTCGGAGCGATCGCGCGCGCAAACGGCGCGAGCATCTCGTGCTTCCAGCGCAGATAGTCCTTCTGCGCTTCCCCGTGGCCGACGCGGAACGTGGCCGCGTGCGTGCCGACCTGGCGGAGGGAGCCGTCGCCGAAGCTGCCACCGAGGATCACCTGCCACTGGTCGTCGGTGAGCTCGTAGTCCTTCACCGAGACGAGCACCTGGTCGCCGACCGCCAGCTCGCCGGCGCGCACTTCACCGTCCGGGCGTGAAGATGACGTGATTCTCGGTCGCGGCGAACTTCCGCCGGCCCGAGCGTCCTCCCTCGACCTCGAACTGCAGGAAGCGGTCGGCCCGCCCGTTGTTGAACCAGTTCACGACGGGACGCGGCTCGATGCGGCCGGTCGCGGGATCCCAGGAGAGGACTTCGACGGGAAGGCGCTGGTTCACGATCTTGCCGATCTTCTCCGTCGTCCCGTCGGCGAGCACCACCCGGGTCGAATAGGAGAAGCACCCGAACATGACGCCGATCTTTTCCCGGATCTGGTTGATGAAGATCATCACGGTGCCCGAGCGCGAGATGGCGGCGGTGAGCTTGCGCAGCGCCTGCGACATGAGCCGCGCCTGCAGACCGGGCAGCGAGTCGCCCATGTCGCCGTCGAGCTCGGCGCGCGGCACGAGCGCGGCGACCGAGTCGACCACGATGACGTCGACCGCGTTCGAGCGCACGAGCGTCTCCGCGATCTCGAGCGCCTGCTCGCCGGTGTCGGGCTGGGAGATCAGCAGCTCGTCGATGTTGACGCCGAGCTTCCTGGCGTAGATCGGATCGAGCGCGTGCTCCGCGTCGATGAACGCCGCGGTGCCGCCGAGCCGCTGGGCCTCGGCCACCACGTGGAGGGCGAGCGTGGTCTTGCCGGACGACTCCGGCCCGTAGATCTCGCTGACACGGCCTCGCGGGAGCCCGCCCACGCCGAGCGCCACATCGAGCGAGAGCGCGCCCGTCGGGATGACGGCGATTTCCTCGAGCGGGCCGCCCGAGCCCAGTCGCATGACGGCGCCCTTGCCGAACTGCCGCTCGATCTGCGAGATGGCGAGGTCCAAGGCCTGGCGCCGGTCGGTCTTCGTGTCCGCCATCAAATCCTCCGTTGAACTCGCGGGCTCCCGGGCTTCGCCCGCCCGCTCGGGTCGTCCGCTCTACCGGGTCAGCCCCTTCGATCGGGGGGTCTGCTCCACTCGACTCGTGCGCTTCGCTCGATGTTGCCACGCATACTACGAGGCCGCGAGGGGTGGGGTCAACGTGCAACCTTGGATACACTCCCGTCGGGGAAGGAGCTGTTAGAGCGCGACACTCGCGAGGGCGGTGTAGCGGGCGCCCCGGGGCGAGAGATCGCTCCGCATCAGCGCGGTTTCCGCGACCGTCACGCGTCCGAAGCGACGGCCGGACGCCGCACCGAGCGCCTCGGCCAGCGCCGGCGCGCGGCCCGGCTCGCGGACTCGCCCGAGCGTGATGTGTGGCGAGAACGCGCGGTCTTCGCGGGGGAAGCCGAGACCCGCCAGAGCCTCCTCGATGGAGGCGGCGAGCGCCCCGAGCGGGGCGGCGCCGCCGACCAGACCCGCCCAGAGCACGCGGGCCCGCGTGGCGGACGGAAACGCGCCGAGCCCGCCGACCTCGAGGTCGAAGGGGGTGTGCCCCCGGACCGCGGTGTGCAACGCGTCGATCACGCTCTGCACGCGGCTGTCATCGATACTGCCGAGGAACTTCACGGTGACGTGGAAGTTCTCGGGCGCGACCCACGACACCGGGAGCCCGGCGGCGTGGCGCCGCAGCTCCGCGACGGCCGCGGCGAGCGCCGCGCGCGTGTCGGCATCCAGGTGGACGGCGACGAAGGCGCGGACGCCCGCTATCGCGCGGCTTCCAGGGCCTGGAGGAGCCGATCGACCCGCTCGCGCCGCGCGGGATCCGGCTCCGCCATGACCGCGGCGCGGAGGTCCTCGAGCGCTCCTGCACGGTCGCCGTCGACTTCACGGGCGATCGCGCGCGTCACGAGCGCGCGCACGTCCGGCGGCGACCAGCCTCTCGGGAGCGGGCGGCGCCGGAGGCATCGCCACCACCACGCCCGAGGTGTCACGCGCCAGCGCCCGCGGCGACGCGGATGCGTAGTCGAGCCCGACCGCGCGCGCCATGGCGGCCTTCGTCCACGGATCCGGGTCCACGGCGATCGCGAACTGCCAGTCCGCGAATGCGCCGGTCGTATCGCCGAGCGACGCGCGCACCGTGCCCCGGTTGAAGAAGGCCTGCGAGTAGTCGGGCTTCAACGTCACCGCAGCGGTGAAGTCCTTGACGGCCGCGGGCAGGTTCCCGGCGGCGGCGTAGGCGTTGCCGCGGTTGAAGACGATCTCGGCGTCCTGGGGCGTCCGCTCCAGCGCGAGCGTGTAGTCGACCACGGCGCCGTCGAGATCACCGAGGCGCGCCTTGCTCACGCCGCGATTGTTGATCGCCGCCGCGTTGCCCGGGTCCTGGCGCACGACCGTGTCGAAGGCGTCCTTCGCGGAGCCGTACCAGCCCTCGCGGTAGAGCCGGACTCCGTCGTAGTACGGGGTCATATCGGGGGTCGCACATGCGGCGAGCAGGACGGCGACGGGAATGAGGAGCGCGAGCGATGGCTTCATGGCGATGCCTCCAGCGCGCGACGGAGCATATCCAGTGCCATCACGCTCGACTGCCACTTCACGGAGCGCGCGATCACCGCTGAACCGGAAGCGACGCGCGCTGATCTTGTCCGCCACCGCGAGGCCGATGAAGACCGTGCCGACCGGCTTGGTCGGCGTGCCCCCGTCGGGACCGGCGATGCCCGTGATCGCCAGCCCGCACGCCGCGCCCGTGCGTTCGCCACGCGACGCGCCATCGCCTCCGCGCACGGCGCGCTGACCGCGCCGTGCGTGCGCAGGATCGCCTCGTCCACGCCGAGCAGCTCCTGCTTTCGCCCGGTTGGAGTAGACGATCACGCCGCGCTCGAAGTACGCCGAGGAGCCCGGGACGCCGGTGATCCGGTGGCCGACCAGCCCACCGGTGCACGACTCCGCGACCGCGAGCCTCTGAGCCACGCGCGCGCAGGAGGCCGCCGACGACCGCTTCGAGCGTGTCGCCGTCGCGTCCGTAGCAGTCGTCGCCGAGCAGCTCGACGATCGTCGGCTCGACCTCCGCCAGCCGCTGGGCGGCCGCCGCCGGCGTGGCGCCGCGCGCGCGCAGCGCGCACCCACACCTCGCCGTCGCCGGGCAGCGTCGCGACGCGCCACGTCGCCGCGCCGTCAGACGATCGACGAGGCGCTCCTCGATGTCCTCCAGCGCTCACGCCCGCCGTCTGGAACGTGCGCACCGCCACCGCGCCGCGCGCGCCGAGCGCGCGCGCGCGCGAGGGCGACAGAGCGTGAGGTCCACGGCCTCGGCGACGCGCCCGCGGAGGAAGACGACCCAGGCACACGCGTCGGTCTCGAGCGTCCACACCGGCTCGCCGTCGCCGTCCGCGACGGTCGCCCCCTGCGGCAGGAGCGCCAGACGCTCGGCGCGCGCGCGGCAGCGGCCGATCGAGACGCGCGTAGTGCGCGTCGAGCGCGGCGAGCATCCGCTCGTTCAGCAGCAGGCGCGCGCCGGTGATGCGCGAGAGCACGCGCCGCACGCTGTCGCCCGCCGAGCCGCCCACGTCGGCGACGATCGCGGTGACGCCGTCGAAGCGCAGCGATTTCTTCCAGCGCCGTCTCGTCGTCGTCGATCACGACGTGCGCGCCGACCGGGATGCCGGCGCTCGCCGAGGGCCGTCACGATCGCGGTCGCGTCCGGATCGTCCGCCGCCGGCGCACGGGCGCGCCGACGCTGACGATCCGGACGGCGCCGCTCACGGCCATCCGGTCAGGGCGCGGAGAGCGAGCAGGACCAGCAGCGCGTAGAGGCCGGCGATGAGATCGTCGATCATCACGCCGACGCCGCCGCGCAGCGACTGCAGGCGGCCGGCGGGGAACGGCTTCACGACGTCGAAGATCCGGAACAGCACGAAGCCGACGCGAGCAGCACGGGCACGCGTGAGCGGCAGCACCAGCACCGAGAGCGTCATGCCGGCGACCTCGTCGATGACGATCGCGCCGGGGTCCTTGTCGCCGACCGCGCGCCTCGACGACCTGCGGCGGCCCACGTGCCGACGAACGTCACGGCGAGGAAGAACACGATGAGCCCGAGTCTGGGAGAACGGGAACAGCCAGAGGACGACGACGGCGACCGCGCTGGCCGCCGTCCCCGACGCGATCGGCGAGCATCCCGCGCCGAACACCGTCGCGATGAGAAACGCCGCTCGAGTGATCATCGGCCACCGGCGGGCTAGCGAGCGCGGGCGCACCCCGCTAGGCGCGCTCGCCGACGAGCTCGTAGCCCTCGACCTCGACGATGCGCACGCGCGCGAAGTGGCCGGGCGTGAAGTCGCGCGCGACCGCGGAGGTAGACGACGCCGTCGATCTCGGGCGCCTGGCCCGCCGTCCGGCCCTCCCAGGCGAACGCCGGATCCTCGCTCGGTCCGTCCACCAGCACGTCCATGACGCTGCCCGACGAGCTTGGCGTGCGCGCTCCCAGGCGATCGCGTCCTGCGCGCTCCTGCACGACGGCGCGCGCGCTCGGCGGCGACCTCGGCGGCGCACCTGGTCGGCGTACGCCGGCGACGGCGTGCCCTCCTCGGGCGAGTACGTGAACACGCCGAGACGATCGAAGCGCACGTCGTCGACGAACTCCAGCAGCCGCTCGAAGGCCGCCGTCGGTCTCGCCGGGGAAGCCGACGAGCACGGTCGTGCGCACGGTGACGTCGGGGATCGCGGCGCGGAACTGCGCGACGATGTCCTTCATGCGCCGCGCGGTGACCGCGCGCCGCATCGACTTCAGGACGCGCGTCGTCGCGCGTGCTGGACCGGCATGTCGATGTACGGCACGACGCGCGCGCTGCGCCCACTTCTCGACGCAGCCGGTCGTTGACGTGCGCGGGATGCAGGTACATCGGCCGGATCCACGGCATGCGCGTCTCGCCGAGCGCCAGCAGCAGGTCGCCGATGTCGCCGTTGCCCGGGCAGATCGCGGCCGTACGCGAGCGTGTCCTGCGAGACGAGGATCGCCTCCTGCACGCCGCGCGCGGCGAGCCCCTCGACCTCGCGCGACGATGTCGGCGCAGCGGCGCGGCTCCGATGCTTGCCGCGGAACTGCGGGATCGCGCAGAAGGTGCAGCCCATGTCGCAGCCCTCGGCGATCTTCACGTACGCGTAGGGCACCTTGCGCCGTGAGCAGCCGCGGCGTGGTCGCGTCGTAGAGATAGCCGGGCGGCGCCGACGTCGCCCAGTCGTGGCGGCTGGCCGCCTGGCGGACGAGCTCGACGATGCGCGGCAGCTCGGAGGTGCCGAGGATGCCGTCGACCTCCGGCATCTCGCGTCATGATGTCCGCCGCCGTAGCGCTGGGTGAGGCAGCCGGTGACGATCAGCGCGCGGCAGCGCCCCGCTCCTTGAGCCGCGCCAGCTCGAGGATGGTGTCGACCGACTCCTCGCGCGCGCGGTCGATGAAGGCGCAGGTGTTGACGATGACGCACTCGGCGTCCTCGGCGCGCTCGACGAGCGGAAACCCGGCCTCGGCCAGCAGGCCGAGCATCAGCTCGGAGTCGACCTGGTTCTTCGGGCAGCCGAGCGTGGTGAGATGAACCTTCATCAGGTGCTCCGGTAGTTGTCGAAGGACACCGCGATGCCGAGGTCCTTCTCCTTCACCAGCGCGATGATCTTCTGCAGGTCGTCGCGGTTCTTGCCCGCCACGCGGACCTTGTCCTCGTTGATCGAGGCCTGCACCTTCACCTTGCTGTCCTTGATGAGGCGCACGATCTCCTTGCGCCTTGTCGATCGGGATGCCCTGCTGCAGCGCGATCTTCTGGCGCTAGCACCCGCCCGCGGCCGTCCTCGCACCGTGCCGTAGGTCAGCGCCTTGAGCGGCACGCCGCGCTTGTGGAGCTTGGACTGGAGGATGTCGACCACGGCCTTCAGCTTCATGTCGTCGGCCGTGCGTCACGCTTGATGTCGGTCTTCTCGAGCGTCGACCTCGTTCTTCGTGCCCTTGAGGTCGTAGCGCGTGTCGATCTCGCGGCGCGTCTGGTCGAGCGCGTTGGTGACCTCCTGCATGTCGATCTTGCAGACGATGTCGAAGGAGTTCTCGGCGGCCATGGTGCCTACTCTACCGCAGGGGGACCGTCGCC
The DNA here is from genome assembly GCA_963707305.1 of uncultured Candidatus Rokubacteria bacterium. Classification (GTDB taxonomy): domain Bacteria; phylum Methylomirabilota; class Methylomirabilia; order Rokubacteriales; family CSP1-6; genus VGLJ01. The sequence goes on along the minus strand of CAVPPZ010000028.1, from coordinate 47,098 downwards.
ACGCCCTTCGGCGGCGTGAAGGTGAAGAGCGTGTCCGGCAGCCCGGAGTTGACGGTCATCTTCGTGAACCGCATGGTCACGGTGTTCTCGAACTGGTCGTAGACCACCGCCCGGCGGACTTCCCACGAGCGAGGGTCGACCGAGAGGATCAGCCGCGCCAGCGTGGGCAGCGGCTGCTTCGGCGTGAGGTCGAGCACGACGTTGCCGTCGTCGTCCCGCGGCTCCGCCGGGTTCAGGAAGCGCACGCCGAAGTGCTCGCGCAGCCTGCCGAGCCCGACCAGGAAGCTGCCGGCCGGGCCCGGCGAGCGCCTCGGGCGCCGGCGCCACGTTCACCTGGCTTGAGCGTCGGCGTGTAGACCCAGAGCGTCTTGCCGTCCGACACGATCTCCTGCGGCGTGGGCTCGCGTGTACTCCCAGCGCAGCTTGCCGCCCTTCTTGAGATAGACCGACCCCGGCGGCCGGGAATGGTCTGGTTGAGGCTCTTGTTGAAGGCGGTCTGGCTGAACTCGGCCTTCAGGTCGGTGATGCGCCCGTACGCGCCCTCGAGACCGCGGACGACGTCGTCGAGGCCCTGCGCGGGCGTTCCCTGCGCGGGCGCCGCCTTGGCCGGCGCCGGCGGCGGCGTCTGGGCCGCAGCGGGAGCGCCCGCGAGCAGCAGCAGGCAGGCGAGGACGGCCGGGCGTGCGCGTCTCATGACCCCTCCACTCTACACAACTGAGACGCGCTCCGGCCCTTTCTCGATTCCCTCCGGAGTGTCTACGATTCGGCACTCTTGACGGCACTTCGGCGAGCGCCCAGAGTGTCGCCGTGGACGCCGAGCTGGTCGCGTACCTGGACGAGCGGTTCGCCGAGATACGAAGCGCGATCGCGACCAGCGCCGAAAGCGTCAAGACCGAGCTCCGCGCCGAGATCGCGGCCAGCGCCGACGGCGCTGCAAGGCGAGCTCCGCGCCGACATCGCGGCCAGCGCCGACAGCGTCAAGGCTGAGCTCCGTGCCGAGATCGCGGCCAGCGCCGACAGCGTCAAGGCTGAGCTCCGTGCAGAAATCGCCGCCAGTGCCGACAACGTCAAGGCTGAGCTCGGTGCCGAGATCACCGCGAGCGCGGAGCGGCTGCGCGTCGACATCTCGGCGCAGACGGCCCGGCACATCGGCACCGTCGTCGAGGACCTCATCGACGCGGATGGAATGGCTCGCCGAGGGCGTCCGCACCGTCGATCACCGGCTCGATCGCTTCAGCGACGAGGTCCGCGTCGAGTTCCAGAAGGTCGACCGGCGCCTGCTCCGGCTGCACGCGCGCATCAGCGGCCGGCGGCGCCGCCCCGGCCACTGACGCGCGCCCGTCCACGCTCAGCGCGCCACGCTCATCTCGGAGACGATCAGGCGGTAGTCGGCGCGCGGCTTGAACGTCATCCGCTTGCTCACCCCGTAGATCACGACCTCCTGGAACAGCTCGAGCCACGGCTTCTCGTCGTGCATGATCCGCGTGGCCTCGGTGTAGAGCTCCTTGCGCTTCTTCTGGTCCAGCGAGTACCGCGCCTGCTCCATGACGTCGTGGAACCTCTGGCCCGGCTGATTGGCGGCCCAGTACTTCCCGTTGAAGCCGTTCGGATGGAAGATGCGCCACACGCTGCCGTCGGCGTCGAGCAGCGTGGACTGCGGGTTGGCGAGGAACAGGCCGCCGGGCGGGATGGTGCGCTCGTTGAGCATCTTCTGCCGCTGCGCCATCTCCATCATGTTGATCTTCGACGCGGACGCCGACCTGCCCCCACATGTCCGCGAGCGCCTCGAGCAGCTGCTTGTCGTTCACCATCGTGCCGCTGCCCGCGTAGAGCGTGACCTCGACGTTGCCCGCCCGCCTCGGCGAGGAGCTGCTTCGCCTTCGCCGGGTCGTACGGATAGGGCTTCAGCGCGGGGTTGTACCCGAAGTCCGTGTCGGCGAGCCCGCCGGAGAAGGGCTTGCCCTGGCCGGCGTAGAGGTTCTTGATGATCGCCGGCACGTCCATCGCGTAGTGCAGGGCCTGCCGCACCCGCTTGTCCGAGAGCGGCGGGTGCGCGGCGTTCATCGTCATCGCGACCGTGCGGGTCGCCGGCACCGTCAGCACCCGGACGATCTTCATCTGATCGGGCGGCACGTTGGTCACGACGTCGACCTCGTTGCCCTGCAGCGCCGACAGACGGGCGAAGTCGTCGGGGATCGGCTTCCAGACCACGCGGTCGACCGCCGGCGGCTTGCCGCCCCAGCCCCACCACTCGCGATGCGCCTCCATGACGAGGCGGTCGTCCTTGATCCACTCGACGAACTTGTAGGCGCCGGTCCCGATCGGCTTGCGGGCCAGCTCCTTGGCGCCGTCGTCGGTCGCGAAGCGCTTCGGATAGATGTAGCCGCCCATCTGCGCCATGCGCACCGGCATCAGCGGGTCGGGCTTCTTCGTCGTGATGCGCAGCAGGGTCGGGCTCACGGCCTCGATCTTGTCGATGGTGGCGAAGCCGGCGGTCACGACCGTCTTGCCCGGGGCGAGGTTGCGCTCGTAGACCGCCTTGACGTCCTCGGCGGTGAACGGCGTCCCGTCGTGGAACTTGACGCCGGAGCGCAAGGTCACGTCCCACACGGTCTCGCCGGCGGGCTTCCAGGCCGTCGCCAGCGCGGGCTGCAGCTTCAGGCCCACGTCCCACCGCGTGAGCGTGTCGTACAGATTGTGGAAGTAGTTCACGGTCAGCACCTGCGTGCTGCGCCCGGGATCCATCGTGGTCGCGTCGGCGGGCTGCGCGATGGTGATGGTGAGCCCGCGCTGCGCCGGCGCCGGCGTGACGGCGAGCGCGACGAGCACGAGGGCGAGGGCGAGGCGGGTCCACATGCGCATCGGCAGTCTCCTGGTCTTCATGCGCGGCGCGCGGCCGGCACGGTACGGGGATCGAGCATGTCGCGCAGGACGTCGCCCACGAGGTTGACGCCCAGCACGACGATCATGATGGCAAGTCCGGGGAACGCGGCGATCCACCACGCCTGGCGGACGTAGGCGGCGGCGTCGCGGAGGTCCGAGCCCCAGCTCGGCGTGGGCGGCTGCACGCCGAGCCCGAGGAAGCTCAGCGTCGACTCGAGGATGATGATCCGGCCCACGTCGAAGGTGGCGAGGACGAGGATGACGGAGAGCACCTCGGGCAGCAGGTGGCGGAAGATCACGCGCGGCGTGCCGGCGCCGAGCGCCTTCGCCGCCTGCACGTACTCGCGCTCGCGCAGGCCGAGGACGAGGCCGCGCACGATCCGCGCGTGCCCGACCCACGAGCCGATCGCGAGCACGATGACGAGCACCGGGATGCTCGGCCCGGCCACCGCGATCACCGCGATGGCGAGCAGCACGAACGGAAACGCGAGCTGGACGTCGATCAGCTTGGTCACCACCCGGTCCACGCGCCCGCGATAGTAGCCCGTCACGAGCCCCAGCAACGAGCCCACCGCCGCGCCGAGCACCGTCGCCGACAGGGCGATGAGCAGCGAGATGCGCGCGCCCCAGATGAGCCGGCTCAGCACGTCGCGCCCGAGGAGGTCGGTGCCGAGCAGGCGCGCGACGCTGCCGTCCGCCTGCCAGGCCGGCGGGGTCAGGCGCGCCGACAGCCGGGCCGCGGTCGGCGAATGCGGAGCCACCCACGGCGCAAAGGTCGCGGCCAGGACGGCGACGGCGACGGGGAGCAGGGGCAGGAGCAACAGGAGACACGGCCCGCCGGCGGCCGGTCACGCCGCCTCCTCCGTGCGCGTCCGCGGGTCGAGCCATCCGTACAGGAGGTCCACGAGCAGGTTGATGGCGACGAACGACAGCGCGAGGACGAAGACGCCCGCCTGCACGACCGGATAGTCGCGGACGAAGATCGACTGCACCGCGAGCCGGCCGACGCCCGGCCACGCGAAGATCGTCTCGGTCACCACCGCGCCGCCGAGCAGGGTGCCGAACTGCAAGCCGATCAGCGTCACCACGGGCACCGCCGCGTTCTTCAGCGCGTGGACGAGGATCACGACGCGCTCCGCGAGCCCCTTCGCCCGCGCCGTGGTCACGTAGTTCTGGCCGAGCACCTCGAGCATGCTGGTCCGCGTGAGGCGTGCGAGCACCGCCATGAAGTGCGTGCCCAGCGTCACCGCGGGCAGGACGAGACGCTCGAGTCCGCCGCGCCCCGACGTGGGCACCCACTGCAGCTCGACCGCGAACACGAGGATCAGCATGATGCCCATCCAGAAGTACGGCGTGGCCTGGCCGACGACGGCGAACGCCATCGCGAGGATGTCGGTCGAGCCGCCCGCGCCGGAGCGCGGCGACGATGCCGAGCGGCAACCCGACGGCCACGGCGAGCAGCAGCGCGGCGAAGGCCAGCTCCAGCGTGGCGGGCAGGCGCTCCATCACCAGCGCCATCGCGGGCTCCTGGTGGCGCAGCGACGTGCCGAAATCGCCGGTGACGGCGGAGGCCAGGAACGTCACGTACTGCACGTGCAGCGGCCGATCGAGGCCGAGCGCGTGCCGGAGGTCGCGGAGCTCGTCGACCGACGCGTCACCGGGCAGCATCGTGGCGGCGGGATCCCCGGACATCCGCAGCGCGACGAACACGAGCGTGACGACGCCGAATGCGACGAAGAGGGTATGGGTGAGCTTCCGCACGATGTACTGCATCGGACGGACCCCGAGTGTACGTCGCCCCGGCGCGTCGCCGCAATGTGCTACGGTACGCCGGTGCCCGCCGACACAACGATCGTGACGCTCGGCACCGCGACGCCGGGCGGCGGCTTTCCGCTCTACGGCGGCGCCGTGGCCGAGGTGATCAACGCCGCGGATGCGACGCTCGACGTGCAGCCGAAGAACACGAAAGGCAGCACGGAGAACGTCCCGCTGCTCGCGGCGGGCACGCTCGACATCGCGCTCGTGCAGGGCGAGGTGGCGCTCGACGCGCCCCCGACCCTCCGCGTCCTCGCCGCGATGTACTCCATCGCCCGGCATGTTCGTCGTGCGCGCGGACTCGCCGTATCGCAGGATCGAGGACCTCCGCGGCAAGCCGGTGGCGTTCGGGGCGCAGGGCTCGGGCCTCGTGATCCTCGCGAAGTACGTGCTGGACGGGCTCGGGCTCGACCGCGACCGCGACTTCACGGCGATCTTCCTCGAGCGCGCGGGCGACGGGCCCGCGATGGTGCTGGACGGGCGCGCCGCGGCGCTGTGGGGCGCCGGCGTCGGCTGGCCGGGCTTCACGACGATGGCGAGCGCGCCGGGTGGCGCGCGCTTCATCGTGCCGGACGCGGACGGCATCACGCGCATCCTCGCGAAGCACGCGTTCCTGCGTCCGCTCCGCGTGGCGCCGGGCTCGTACCCCGGCCAGACGGACGCGATCGCATCGGTGGGCTCGTGGAGCTTCATCATGACGCGGCCGACGCTGCCGGACGACGTCGCCTACCGGCTGGCGCGCGCGCTCCACCGCGGCGAGGCCGCAGCTCGGCGCGAAGCTGGCGCAGGCGCGCGACACCACCGCCGCCAACACCGCGGCCGCGGCGCGTCCCGAGCTGCTCCACCCGGGCGTGGCGCGCTACCTGCGCGAGATCGGAGCCCTCCGCCTGAGGCGCGCGGACGCGCCCTCGTCGCCGTCCTCGCGCTCGTCGCCGCCGCCTGCGCGCCGATCGCGCCGGACGCGCCGAAGATCACCAAGCAGCTCGACGCGCCCTACGTGGCGACGCCGCCCGAGATCGTCACCGCGATGCTCCGGGCGTGGGCGTCGGCCCCGCCGACGTCGTCTACGACCTCGGCTCGGGCGATGGCCGCATCGTCATCGCGGCGGCCAAGGAGTTCGGCGCGCGCGGCCGTCGGCGTCGAGCTCGACCCCGCCCTCGTGCAGCAGAGCCGCGACGCGGCCTTCTACGCGGGCGTGGCCGATCGAGCCACGTTCGTCTGGAAGGACATCTTCGAAGTCGACCTCAGCCCCGCCACCGTCGTCACCATCTATCTCTTCCCCGAGGTCAACGCGCGCCTCGTCCCCAAGCTGCGCCGCGAGCTCCGTCCCGGGACACGCATCGTCTCGCATCAGTACCCGCTCGGGGACTGGGCGGCCGATCGATGGACGCAGGTCAAGAGCAACGTCCGCACGCACACGCTCCTCTTCTGGACGGTCCCGGCCCGCTAGTCGCGCGCGGCCGCGGCGTCGGGAGGAGCGAGGGGCGGAGGGGACAGGGGCTCTGACCCCCGACAGTAGTCCGCGCGGTCCTGCGCTGACATATTTCCATCGAGCTCGCGAGCACGTATCGAACCCGACGCAGGGGACGGGTCACCCGCCCCTGTCCCCCTCCGCCCTCCGCTCCTCACGACGCCGCTGACGGCACACGGCTGGCGACCTCGGACCGTCCGAAGAGAAGCGCGTGATGCGGGGTTGCTCCGATCATGCTCATCGGTTCGCTCGAGCAGCGGGCCTTTCGGTCCCGGCTACGTTCCGCGGCTACAGCGTCAGGGACTGGCCCTCGGCGGCGGCGAAGCAGCGCATGCGTGCTGCCGCGGGACGCGATGAGAAGACGGGCGTCGCGCTCCATTCGCGCCACTACCGCGTCGCCGTGCATCGGGTCGTGATGGAAGAGCGCCAGCGCCTTGACCCGCGCGGCGAGCGCCAGGTCCACCGTGGCGCTCACCGGGGAGTGTCCCCAGCCTGCCCGGTCCGGGTACTCCTCGTCGGTGTACTGCGCGTCGCCGATGTAGAGGTCGGCGTCGCGGCCGAACTCGATGAGCGCCTGGTCCAGACGCTCGCCGAACGCGCGGCCCTCCTCGCCGCGGCCGGCGACCCGATCGAGCGTCTTCGCGTACGGCTCGTGGTCCGTGGCGTAGACGAGCCGGCGGCCTCCGGACGACACCCGGTACGCGAGGTTCATCGCCGGGTGGTTCACGTAGATCGCGTCGACGCGCACGTCCCCGATCTCGAACGGGCTCGCGCGGAACTCGTGCACGTCGATCGTGGCCGCGAGGTCGCCGAGGGCCACCGGGAAGTAGTCGCCTTCCATCTGGCCGCGCAAGACCTTCTCGAGGCTGCGGCCCTCCCCGGGGGCGCCGTAGACGTGGATGGTGGTCGTCGGACTGTACGCGGGAACGAAGAACGGGAAACCCTGGATGTGGTCCCAGTGCGTGTGGCTGATGAACAGGTGGACGGTCAGCGGGCGATCCTTGAAGGCGTCCGCGAGCGCGAGACCGAGCGAGCGGATCCCGGTGCCCGCATCGAACACGAGCACGTGACGGTCGGCACGCACGTCGACGCACGAGGTGTTGCCACCGAAGCGGACGGTGTCGGGCCCCGGCGCGGGAATGGACCCGCGCGTGCCCCAGAACGTGACCTTCACCCCGCCTTGGCGACGGCGGTGCCCGCCTCGATGAGCCGCAGCAAGTCGTCGCACCGGAACGGCTTGACGACGAAGTGGTCGGCGCCCAGCGTGCGCGCGCGGTCCATGTCCGGCTTGAAGGCCTTGGCGGACACGATGATGAGCAGGAGGTTGGCGTGCTCGGGCTGGGCCCGGAGCTTCTGGATCACCTCGAAGCCGTGCATGCGGTCCATGACCAGGTCGCAGATGACCACGTCAGGATTGCGCAGCTGGACGAGGGCCACACCCGTGTGCCCGTCCACGGCCGTGTCGACGGCGAAGCCGTGTTCCTCGAAGTAGAACGAGAGCAGGTCCACGATCTCGCGATCGTTGTCGATGATCACGACGGAGCGTTGCCGCATCCGGGCTTCTCCTTCTCCAGGGGTCTCCACGAGTGCTCGATCGGAGCAGACGGCGTGCCAAGAGGCGCGGCCCTGCCGAAGCGGGTTTTGGCCGGAAATCGGCCCCCGGGGAGTGTCAGACGTGACCGGAACCGATACAGCCGACCGTCCAAGCCGAGGAATCGGGGTCGTGTCGTTCCTGCCGATGGAAGGGTTTGCCGGAGAAACTTTTGCCCAATCCCCGGGGTTAGAGCCGGCTGCTCTTGTCCAGGTATTCCGGCCCCACGAGGATCTCGCGCGGCTTGGCGCCCTGGCCCGGGCCGATGATCCGGTCCTGCTCCATCATGTCGATGAAGCGCGCGGCCTTCGGGTAGCCGAGGCCCATCCGGCGCTGCAGGAACGAGATCGACGCCGCCTTCTGCCCGATGACGAGCCGCACGCAGTCCCAGTAGATCTGGTCGCGGTCCGCGTCGTCGCCGCCGTCGCCGTCGAAGCCGCCGTCCGCGCCCGGCAACGCCACTTCCTCGTAGACCGCGGTGCCCTGCGTGCGGAGGAACTCGCACACCGCCTTCACCTCGTCGTCCCCGACCCAGCAGCCGTGCACGCGCATCTGGCGCGACGCGCCGGGCGGCACGTAGATCATGTCGCCGCGGCCGAGGAGCTGCTCGGCGCCGTTGCCGTCGAGGATCGTGCGCGAGTCGACCTTCGACGCCACCTGGAACGCGATGCGCGTGGGGAAATTCGCCTTGATGAGGCCGGTGACGACGTCGACGGACGGGCGCTGCGTCGCGACGATCAGGTGGATGCCCACCGCGCGCGCGATCTGCGCCAGCCGCACCAGCGAGTTCTGGACCTCGCCCGCGGACACCATCATCAGATCGGCGAGCTCGTCGACGACCACCACCCAGAACGGCAGCCGCTGGTCTTCCGGCACCGCCTTGTTGTAGCCCTCGATGTTGCGGACCTGCTTCGCCTGCAGCGTCTTGTAGCGCTCGTCCATCTTGCCGACGATCCAGCGCAGGCGCGCCGCCGCCTCCTTCGCGTCGGTGACGACGGGGGCGAGGAGATGCGGGATGCCCTCGTACACCGACAGCTCGAGCCGCTTGGGGTCGATGAGCAGGAACCGCACGTCGGCCGGCGTCGCCTTGTAGAGGATCGAGCAGATCATCGCGTTCAGCCCGACCGACTTGCCCGAGCCGGTCGCGCCGGCGACGAGCAGGTGCGGCATCGCGGTGAGGTCGGCCACCACGGGCGCGCCGGTCGTGTCCTTGCCGAGTGCCAGCGGCAGCTTGCCCTTCGAATCCGCGAACGCGGACGAGACGAAGAGCTCGCGCAGGTACACGGTGGCGGTCTTCTCGTTCGGCACCTCGACGGCGACGGTGCCACGTCCCGGGATCGGCCCGACGATGCGGACCGACGCCGTCTTCATGGACAGCGCGAGGTCGTCGGCGAGGTTCACGACCTGGCTGACCTTCACGCCCGACGCGGGCTCGAACTCGTACGCCGTGATGATCGGGCCCGGGCTCACCTGCACGATGCGGCCCTCGACGTCGAAGTCCAGGAGCTTCTTGCGCAGCGTCTCCGCGTTGTCGTGCAGCTCCTCGCGCGTGCGCGCGAAGTCCGTCGCGGACGGCGTCTGGAGCAAACCGACCGGCGGGAGCTGGAACCCCCGCGCGCCGTTCTTGTCGAACGCGAACGTCTCCTGCCACGCGAGGTTCTGCTTCTCGATGGTCTTCGCCTTGGCGGGCTCGATGATCGCCGGTGGCGTGAAGGCCGTTTCCTTCGGCGGCGGGGACTCCTTCGGCGTCGCCGCGACCATCAGCTCCGTCGACGGCGCGACGCTCCGGGTCCGTGTCGCCTTCAGGCCCGCCGCGCGGCGCTTGCGCAGGCGCGCGGCCATCACGCGGCTGATCGCGCCGTACGACACCTGCGTGATGAACAGCAGCCCGACCGGGATGCCCGCGATCGGAATCAACCAGGCGCCCACGTTGCCGAGCGTGGATCTGAGGCCCTTCACGAGGCCCCAGCCGATCAGCCCGCCCGCGCGCACGTCGTCCCCCGGCAGCGCGGGCGACGACTGCGTGAGCAGCGCCGTCGCCGAGATCAGGAAGATCCCGAGCCCCACCGCGGGCGCCCAGCCGTGCGGGATCAGCGGCCGCACGAACGTGTTCGACGCCCACAGCGCGAGCAGGAGCGGGAAGAGGAAGGCCGCGTAGCCGACCGCGTGGAACAGCCCCCACGCGAGGTAGTGGCCGATGGGCCCCGAGGGGCCGTAGCCGCCCGTCACCACGGGCCGGTAGGTGGCCAGGGCGACGAGCGCGAACGCGGCGATCACCAGGCCGCCGATGGCCTTCACCTCGCGCGCCCACCGATGCGCTTCCTTCTTCTTGCGCGCGACCGCCGCGGGCATCAGGCCTCCAGGATCATGGGCAGGATCACGGGCTTGCGCTGGAACCGCTGGTTGACGAACCGGCGCACCGCGAAGCGCATGCGCTCGGAGAGCTCGTCGCGATCGCAGCCGCTCCGGCGGCTGACATCTCGCGCACCGCCTGGCTCACCGCGAGCCGCAGCTCCTCGAGCAGCGGCTCGTTCTCCTTCACGTAGACGACCCCGCGCGACGCGATGGTGGGCCCGCTGACGATCGCGCCCTCGCCGTTCACGACGATGGCGACCGCGATGATCCCCTCCTCCGCCAGGAGCTCGCGGTCGCGCAGCACGACGGGGCCGACGTCGCCGACGCCCTTGCCGTCCACGAGCACGCGGCCGGCGGGGATGCCGCCCACGACGGTCGCCGCGGTCTTCGTCACCTCGAGCGCGGCGCCGTCCTCGATGAGGAAGATCCGATCGGAGGCGAGCCCCGTCTCGGCGGCGAGACGCGCGTGGCCGAGCAGGTGCCGGTACTCGCCGTGCACCGGCAGGAAGTACCGCGGCCGCGTGAGGGCGATCATCTGCTTCAGGTCTTCCTGGCTCGCGTGCCCGGAGACGTGCACGAACGCGTTGTCCTCGTAGAGGACCTCGGCGCCGCGCCGATAGAGCCCGTTGATGATGCGGCCCACGGTGCGCTCGTTGCCGGGGATCACGCGCGACGACAGGATCACGAGATCGCCCGGCCCCACCTGGAAGTACTTGTGCTCGCCCGCCGCCATGAGGCTCAGCGCGGAGTTCGGCTCGCCCTGGCTGCCCGTCGAGAGGATCACCTGGCGCGCCGCCGGCATCTCCGCGAGCTCTTCCAGCGGGACCACCACGCCCTCCGGGAGCGTGAGGTAGCCGAGGTCGGCGGCCACGCGGACGTTGCGCTCCATCGAGCGGCCCAGCAACGCCACGCGGCGGTCGAAGCGCGCCGCGAGCTGCAGCACGGCCTGGATCCGGTGGATGTGCGACGCGAACGTCGCCACGATGATGCGGCCGCGCGCCGGCTCGAAGCGCTCGGCGAGCGCGACGCCGACGTCGCTCTCGGAGCGCGTGTGGCCGGGGCGATCGACGTTGGTGGAGTCCGAGCAGAGCACGAGCACGCCCTGCTCGCCGAGCGCGGTGAACGCGGCGTAGTCCGGGAGCTCGCCGTCGAGCGGGCTCGGGTCGAGCTTGAAGTCGCCCGTGTGCACGATCACGCCGACCGGCGTGGAGATCGCCAGGCCCACCCCGTCCGCGATCGAGTGCGTCACCCGCAACGGCTCGATCACGAAGGGACCGATCTCGATGCGGTCGTGCGGGCGCATCGCGCGGAGCTCGACGTCGTCGAGGCCGTGCTCGCGCAGCTTCTCGGCGACGAGCGCGATCGTGAGCGGGCTGCCGTACACGGGGACCCGCTTGCGCTGGAGCAGGTACGGCAGGGCCCCGATGTGGTCCTCGTGGCCGTGGGTCAGGAAGACCGCGCGGAGCGCCTCCGGCTTCGCGAGCGCGTACGAGAAGTCCGGGATGACGTAGTCGATGCCCGGCAGCTCGTCGTCCGGGAACATGAGACCGCAGTCGATCGCGATGAGATCGTCCCCCGACTCGACGAGCATCATGTTGAGGCCGATCTCGCCGAGGCCCCCCAGGGGGATCAAGCGGACGACAGGCTCCATCGAACTCCTTTCCAACGAGGATCCTCATCGTAGCATCGGGATTCGGACCCCCCGGCATTCTGAGACGCGCCGACTGCTCTACAATCGGCGGCATGCCGTCGATCGACGCCGTCATCTTCGACCTGGGCGGAGTGGTGATGGAGTCGCCGCTGGCGGCGATCGCCCGCTACGAGCAGGACCACGGCCTGGCGCCCCGGGCGATCCCGCGTGCGATTCGCGCGGCGGGCGACGCCGGGGCGTGGTCCCGGCTCGAGCGCGGCGAGCTGTCGCTCGAGTCCTTCCTGGAGCCCTTCGAGGCCGACTGCCGCGCCTGCGACGTCCCCGTGAACGGCGCGCGGCTGATGGACTACATTGCGGAGGCCAGCCGCCCGCGGCCGGCGATGGTGGAAGCGATCCGCCGCATCCGCGCGCGCGGACTGCGCGCGGGCGCGCTCACCAACAACTGGACGTCGAAGGGGCCGCGCGCGCCGCACCCGGTGCGCGAGCACTTCGACGTCTTCATCGAGTCGAGCGTGGTGGGCCTACGAAAGCCGGACCCGCGGATCTACGAGCTGACGTGCCGCGCGCTCGACGTGTCCCCATCGCGCGCCGCGTTCCTGGACGACATCGGCTCGAATCTCAAGCCCGCCCGTGCCCTGGGCATGGCGACGATCAAGGTGGAACACCCCGAGCACGCGCTTCGAGAGCTGTCGGTCCTTCTCGGCTTCGAGCTTCTCGGGTAGAGCGTCAGAAGCTGGCTTCCGTCTCCAGACGGCGGACGATTGTCCGCGCGTGCGCATTGAAGCGGGCGCGGTCGTCGGCGCTGATGGGCTCGCCGGGGACGAACGTCTCACCGAGCGGATTGACGAACGTGCCGTGCTTCGAGACGCGATAGTCGAGGTGCGGGCCCGTCGAGAGACCCGTCGAGCCGACGTACCCGATGACCTGCCGCTGCCGGACGCGGTCGTTCGGGCCGACCGCGGCGCGCGAGAGGTGGTTGTACATCGTCTCGTAGCCCGCGCGATGCTTGAGGCGCACCTGGATCCCGTTGCCGCCCGCCCAGCCCGCCCCGGTCACCACGCCATCGGCCACGGCGCGGACCGGAGTGCCCACCGGCGCCGCGTAGTCGACGGCGAGATGCGGCCGCGTACCGCCGAGAATCGGATGGGGCCGCGCGTACGTGAAGCCTGACGTGATCCGCGTGAACTCGAGGGGCGACTTGAGAAAGCTCTTGGTGAGCGAGCGCCCATCGACGTCGTAGTACGCGGGTCGGGCCGCGCTGGGCGTCTCGAACGCGATGCCCGTGAACAGCTTGCCGTCGGTGAGGTACTGCGCGCCGAGCACGCGGCCGTAGTCCACGAACGTGTCGCCCGCGAAGCGCTTCTCCACGAGCAGCCGGAACTGGTCGCCGTGACGCGCATCGGCGGTGAAGTCGAAATCCGACTCGAAGATCGCGACGAAATCCAGCACCAGCTGCGGCGTCTCGCCGGCTTCCTCGATCGCGTGGAACAGCGAGCGCGTCACTTCACCGGCGACGACCGTCGTGCGCACGTCCGGGCGGGTCTCCAGGCGCTCGACGCGCCAGCCCCCACCTTCCAGCGCGCTGGCCACGAAGCCGAGCCAGGGGCTCGCCTCGTACGCGATGCGGACCGGGTCTCCCGCGAGCCCCCACGTGATCTCCACGGTGTCGCGCGGCTTGAGCCGCTTGAGGTTCGCGCCATGCGCAAGCAGCGCTTCGGCGACGTCGATGCCGATGCGCGCGGCGATGCCCCCGCGGACCAGCGCACGCACGAGGGTGTCGCCTCGCTGCAGCGCGACGGTCGTGGTGCGCGCCGCCACGAGCGCGGGCGCCAGGACCAGCGATCCGACGTTCGCGAAGGAGGTGATCACCGTCTCGGCGGCGGGCGCGGCGCTCCACAGGCGCGCCTCGTCGCGCGTGCGCACGACGACCCCGAAGACAGCGACGCTGGAGACGAGCACGACGAGGGACACGACGACGACCACACGGCGGACCTTCGACATCCGCGTCAGGATAACCGCGAGGTCAGGGCGGCGAATTCATGAATTGTGAGGGTCTCGGCACGGCGGCGGGGGTCGATCCCGGCGGCGGCCGTCCCCTCGCGCGCCGCCTCGAGGGACAGCGAGAGCCCCGCGGCCAGGGAGTTGGCGAGCATCTTCCGCCGCTGGGCGAACGCGGCGCGGACGACGGTGTGAAACCGGCGCTCGTCGGGCACGGTCACGCGCGGCGCCGGCAAGACACGGAGGTGCACGACGGCGGACTCGACCTTGGGCGGCGGCCGGAACGCGCTCGGCGGGACGCGGAGCGCGAGGCGCACGTCGCAGTAGAGCTGGGTGAGGACCGAGAGGCTGCCGTAGACCTTCCCGCCCGGCGGGGCCGCGAGGCGCTCCGCCACCTCGCGCTGCAGCATGAGCGCCATCGCGTCGATCGCGGTCCGCGCGGAGACGAGCGCTTCGAGGATCGGCTTGCCGACGCTGTAGGGCAGGTTGCCCACGACCAGCACGCGCCCGCCGTCGGGGCGCACCAGCGCGCCGTAGTCCCACGTGCGCGCGTCCGCGTCGAGCACGTCGAGGCGCTCGAGGCCGCGCGCGCGCAGCCGCTCGGCGAGGCCGCGATCGACCTCGAGCGCGGTCACGTGCCCGGCCCGCCTGGTCAGCTCCGCCGGTGAGCGCGCCCTCGCCGGGGCCGATCTCGACGACGAGGTCGCGAGACGTCGGCGCCACGAGGTCGACGATCGCGCGCGCGATGCCCGCGTCGCGGAGGAAGTGCTGCCCGAGCGCGCGCCGCTTGCCGCCCGCGTCGGCTCGGGGTGCGCTCACCCGCCGCTGCCGCGGGCGGCGAGATCCCGCAGCAGCGCCGCGTGGACCTCGCGCACCTGCCGCTCGGTGGCCGCGCGGTCGCCGGTGTTGTCGATCACGTAGTCGGCGAGCTTGGCCTTCTCGGCAACGGGCATCTGGCTCCTGATCTTGCGGTCCGCCTCGGCGGCGTCGATCACGTCGCGCCCACGCAGGCGCGTGCTCTGGGTGGTCTCGTCGGTCGCGACCACCACGAGCTTCTCCATGGTCTTGTGGCCGCCGCTCTCGATCATCACGGGCGCGTCCCAGAACACGATGCCGGCGAAGCCGCGCGATTCCAGACTTTCGAGCCGCTGCAGGAAGCGGTCGCGGATGGCGGGATGGGTGATCTCCTCGAGCCGCTTGCGCCGCGCGGCGTCGCCGAAGACGACGGCGCCCAGCTTCTTGCGGTCGAGCGTGCCGTCCGCCTGCAGCACCTCGCGTCCGAACTCCTCGGCGATCCGCGCCAGCGCGGGCTCGCCGGGCGCGACCACCTCGCGCGCGAGGAGATCGGCGTCGATGATCTCGCAGCCCAGCCGGCGGAACATCTCCGAGACGGTGCTCTTGCCGGTCGCGATCCCCCGGTCAGACCGACGAGCAGGAAGCCGGCGGATTCACACCTCGGACCAGTCGCGGCCGGACTTCACGTCGACCACGATCGGCACGTCGAGCGGCAGGGCGCCTTCCATCAGCTCGCACGCGAGCGCCTCCACCGCGGAGACCTCGTCCGGCGGCGCCTCGAAGAGGAGCTCGTCGTGCACCTGCAGGAGCATCCGCGCCTTCAGCCCGCGCGCGCGCAGCGCGGCGTGGACGCGCACCATGGCGACCTTGATCATGTCGCTGGCCGTCCCCTGCACCGGCGCGTTCATGGCCATGCGCTCGGCGGCGTTGCGCGCGACCGGGTTGTTCGAGCGCAGGTCGGGCAGGTAGCGCCGGCGGCCGAGCATCGTCGAGACCCAGCCCCGCTCGCGGCCCTCGGTGAGCGTGGTGTCGATGAACGCGCGCACGGCCGGATGCGTCGCGAAGTACGCGCTGATGTAGCGCTGCGCCTCGTCGCGGTCGATCCTGGTCGCCTGCGAGAGCCCGAACGCGGAGACGCCGTAGATGATCGCGAAGTTGGCGCTCTTCGCGATCGTGCGCTGGAGCGGCGTGACGTCGCCCGGCGCCACCTTGAAGACCTCGGACGCCGTGCGCGTGTGGATGTCCTCGCCGCGCTGGAACGACGCGATGATCGACTCGTCGCCCGAGAGATGGGCGAGGATGCGCAGCTCGATCTGCGAGTAGTCGGCGGCCACGAACACCCAGCCGTCTTCCGGGATGAACGCGGCGCGGATGCGCCGGCCCAGCTCCGTGCGGATGGGGATGTTCATGAGGTTCGGGTCCTGCGAGCTGAGCCGTCCCGTGGCCGCCACGAGCTGGTTGAACGTGGTGTGGATGCGGCCGGTCCGCGGGTTCACGAGCCCCGGGCAGCGTGTCGGCGTACGTGCCCTTCAGCTTGGCGAGGCTCCGGTGCTCGAGGATCTTCGCGGGCAGCTCGTGGCGGAGGCCGAGCTCCGTGAGGACGTCGGCGTCCGTCGAGTAGCCGGTCTTCGTGCGGCGGATCGCCGGCAGCTTCAGCTTCTCGAAGAGGATGTGCGCGAGCTGCTTCGGGGACGCGATCGTGAACTCCTCGCCCGCGAGGTGGTAGATCTCGCGCGTGAGGTTGTCGAGGCTGCGATCGAGCTCCTTGGCGAACGCCTCGAGCCGCGCGGGATCGACACGGATGCCGTGGCGCTCCATCGTCGCCAGCACCTCGACGAGCGGACGCTCCACGTCGTCGTAGATCGCCCGCAGCCCGCGCTCCGTCAGATCCGCCGCGGCGTGCTCCCAGTACCGCGCGACCCACCTGGCTCGCTCGGCGAGCACGCGCCCGAGGTGGTCGCCGGGCTCCTCCGTCGGCGGCGGCAGCGTCGGCGGGCACTCCACGAACACCTCGGCGCAGATCTCGTCGAGCTTGTAGGTGGCGCGCGCGGCGTTGAGGAGATAGGCGGCGAGCGCGCTGTCGTCCACGCGCGGCACCGGGAGGCCCCGGCCGAGCGCCCATTCGACGATCGGTTTCGCGTCGTGGACCACGAGCGGGCGCTCGAGGAACACGGGCAGCGCGTCGACGCCGAGGGAGACGGAGCCCGGCGCCGGATGGAACGCCGCCACCCCACGGAAGGTGACGTCGGGCGGGCGAAACTCGCCGGCCCAGTCGAGCGCGACGTGATGGTCCGCGGGAATCTTCTCCAGCCAGGCGCGCGCGTCGTCCGCGGTCGCCAGGTGGGGGACCGGCGTGTCGCTCACCGCCACCGTCACCGCCGGCAGCTCCTTGATGAGCCGCACGAACTCCATCTCCATCCAGAGGTTGCGGAGCTTGAGCCAGTCCGGCTCCACGCGCCGGAACGTCTCCAGGTCGAAGGGAAAGTCGACGTGACGATTCACGGTGGCCAGCTCGCGCGAGAGGAGCGCCTGCTTCTTGCTGGCGGCCAGGGTCTCGCGCAGCTTGCCGCCCACCAGCGTGAGGTTCTCGTAGATCCCGTCGACGCCGCCGAACTGGCCGATGAGCTTCACGGCCGTCTTCTCGCCGACGCCCTTCACCCCGGGGATGTTGTCGATGCTGTCGCCCATGAGCGCGAGCACGTCGGCGATCTGCGCCGGCGCCACGCCCCAGCGCTCGCGCACCTTGGCCTCGTCGTACACGAGCTTCTCGCCGGTGCGGCCGAGCACCGACAGCACGCGCACGCGCGGGCCGACGAGCTGCAGGAGGTCCTTGTCGCCGGTGACGATGACGATCTCGAGGTCCGGGATCTTCAGCGCGTGGTCGACGAGCGTGGCGAGGACGTCGTCGGCTTCGTAGCCGGACACTTCCACCACGGGCGTGCGCAAGGCCTCGAAGAGCCGCCGCACGTACGGCAGCTGGCGCGCGAGGTCGTCCGGCATCGCCGTGCGAGTCGCCTTGTACTCGGCGAAGAGCGCGTCGCGGAAGGTCGGGCCCGGCGGGTCGAGCGCGATGCCGAGGTAGTCCGGCTGCTCCTCGCGGATCAGCTTCCACAGCATCGTGCTGAGGATCAGCACCGCGTGGCTCGGAACCCCCTTCGAGGTCGAGAGATAGCCGACCGCGTGATACGCGCGGAAGATGTGCGAGTGCCCGTCGACGACGTAAAAGCGTCCTCACGACATCACCTTGAACTCGCGGGCTCCCGGGCTTCGCCCGCCCGGTGCCCGTCCACGGCTCGGGTGTCATTGCATTACCTCGTCGTAGATCGACCGGACGGTGTCGGTGCGGCGGCGGTAGTCATCGAGGAACCCCTGGCGATCCGCATAGCCCAGTGCCGTCGCCACGCGCGCGGGGAGCGGCTCCGAGAGGTCGAGGACGTCGGAGGGGCGCGCGCCGAGCAGGCGCGTGGCGGCCGAGACGCGCCGGAGGAAACGGTAGTGGTTGCGCAGCGCCGAGGCGCGCTGCGCCGTCAGGACCCCCGCGCGCGCGAGGCCGGCGAGCGCGCCGCGCGTGGACGGGGCGCGCACGTCGGGATGCTTCGCGCCGTGCACGAGCTGGAGCGTCTGCGTGAGGAACTCGACGTCGACGAGGCCGCCGCGCCCCAGCTTCACGTGCCATCGCTCGTCGGTCTCCTGCGCCAGCTCCACCTCCATGCGCGTGCGGACGTCGCGGATCTCCTTCACGGTCCCGCCGGGAAGCGGCCGGCCGTAGACGAGCTCGTGCAACGCACGCCGCACGCGTCGCCCCAGCGCGCGGTCGCCGGCGATCAATCGTGTGCGGGTGAGGGTCTGCCGCTCCCACAGGTCGCCCCACTCCTCATAGTAATGCTCGAGCGCCGCGACCGTGGACGCGAACCCGGAGCCCTTGCTCCCCGGCCGCAGACGGAGGTCCACCTGGAACGCGGTCCCCGCGGGGGTGATATCCGCCAGGGCCGCGGCCAGCTTCTCGACCGCCGCGCTGTAGAACGTGTGCGCGTCGATGCGGCGCTCGCCGTCGGTCTCGCCGTCCTCCGCGAACACCACGAAGAGGTCGAGGTCCGAGCCCGTCGTCAGCTCCCGCCCGCCGAGCTTGCCCAGTCCGACGATGCTCGCCGGGATGACGTCCCCGCGCCCGTTCCGCGGGACGCCGTGCCGCCTGGCGAGCTCCGCGAGCGCCAGCAGCCAGCCCGCGGTCACCGTGGCTTCCGCCAGCGCGGTGATTTCCCGGGAGTAGCGGTCGATCGAGCTGGCCCCGAGGAGGTACCGCCAGATCGCGGCCAGCTCTTCCGCCTGCTTGAGGCGGCGCAACCGGTCGAGCCGCTCCGCCGGCGCGATGCGCGGCGCGAACACCGGCGCGAGCGCCGCGCGATACTCGCGGGCCGCGACCGGCCGCGCGGCGGCGCCACGCAGAGACCCGGGATCCGCCAGGGAGCTCAGCAGCTCGGGCTCGGTGATCAGGATCTGGGTCAGCACGTCGCCGCCGGCGCAGAGACGCATCAGGCCCACCAGCACCTCGGGCTCGGACGCGAGCAGCTCGACGTAGCCGGCGCGCGGCCCGACGGCGGCGATGAACCGCTCGAACTGGTTCAGCGCTTCGTCGGGATCCGCGCTCTTCCACAGCGCGTCCAGCATCACCGGGAACACGCGCTCCATCGCGCGTCGGAGCGCGGCCGCGTAGGGCACGAGCGGCCGTCCCTCGACGAGGAGACGGAGATTGGTGGCCGCGCGCTGGGGATCGGTGAAGCCCGTCGCATGCAGGGCCAGGAGGCTCGGCACGCGCACGCGCAGCGGCGCGCGGACGCCGCTCGCGGAAGAAGGCCTCGAACGCGTGGTGCACGGCGGCGGTGACGTCCCGGTGGCGGCGCCGGAACGCCGCCGCCGCCGCGCGCGGCGGGGCCATGAACCCCGCGCGGCGGGCCAGCCGGCCGAGCGCGTCCGGATCCTTCGGCAGCGAGTGGATCTGGAACTCGTAGAGGATCTGCAGGCGATGCTCCACCGTGCGCAGATGCACGTAGGCGTCGGCCAGCATGCGCCCGAGCCCGCGCTCGAGGTAGCCGCGCTCGGCGAGCCGGTCGAGGGCGCCGAGCGTCGAGCGCTCGCGGAGCCTCGGATCGTCGCCGCCGTAGAGAAGCTGCATCGCCTGCACGAGGAACTCGATCTCGCGGATGCCGCCGCGTCCGAGCTTCACGTTCGCGACGGTCTCCTCGCCGCCCTTGCCCGCGAGCGAGTGGTCGATCATCCGCTTCATGTCGCGCACCGACTTCACGATCTTCGGATCGATGCCCGGCCGCCACACGACGTCGCGCACGAGCGCGTCGAACCCCGCGCCGACGGTCACATCGCCCGCCGACACGCGCGCCTTGAGCAGCGCCTGGCGCTCCCACAGCTCGGCGCGCTCGTCGTGATAGCGACGGTAGCCGTCGAGGGACATGGCGACCGGTCCGGACCGGCCTTCGGGACGCAGGCGCAGATCGACGCGGAACACGTACCCTTCGTCGGTCGATCGCTCGATGGTGGCCACGATGTCGCGCGCGACGCGCGCGAAGTACTCGCCGTTCGGCAGACGCCCCGCGCCGCCGCCGGTCGTCTCGCCGTCGGCGCCGTACACGAACATCAGGTCGATGTCGCTCGAGTAATTGAGCTCCTGGCCGCCGAGCTTTCCCATACCGATGATGGCCAGTCCTGTTTCGTCTTCCCTCCTCGTCGCGCGGCACGCCGTACGCCTCGCGCGCGGCGGCCTCCGCGTCGCGCCAGCGCGGCGGCCAGGCACACGTCGGCGAGGTTCGCGAGCTCCCGCGTGGTGGCGGCGAGGTCGGCGTCGCCGAGCAGATCGCGGGCGCCGATGCGGAGGAGCTGTCGGTACTTGAAGCGGCGCAGCGCGTTCGTCCGGCGCTCGCGGGTCTTGAAGGGCGCCAGCGTCGTCTCGAGCGCGGCGGCGAGATCCTCCGCGGGCCACTCGCGCATGACCGCCGGCTCCAGCAGCCACGCGAGCAGCTGCGGGTGATGGCGCAGGGTGTCGGCGAGCACCTGGCTGGCGCCGCCGATGGTGGCGAGGAGCGGGGCGGCGCCGGGGTGGCTGGCGAGGGTCGCGAAGAAGACGGTCCGGTCGACGCCGGCGACGTAGCGCTCGAGGTTGTTCAGCGCCATGTCGGGATCCGCGGCGGCGGTCAGCTCGGCGACGAGCCGCTCGAAGGCCGGCGCGAGCAGCTCGGCGTGGCGCGGGGTCGGCGCGAGCGCGTGCAGGTTGGCGAGGGCGGCGCGGGGATCGGCGAAGCCGGCCGCGCGGAGCGCGACGGCGGCGCCGCCGTCGGAGCCGCCGTTGACGGCCAGAACGTTGACGGCCATGGGCCGTCAAGGTTCCGCCTGGTGATGCGAGCGGTCAGACGGCCGCCTCTCCGGTCTCTCCGGTCCGGATGCGGACCGACTGGGTGATGGGAAGCACGAAGACCTTGCCGTCGCCGATCGAGCCCGTCTTGGCGGCGCCCACGATGGTCGTCACGACCTTCTCGGCGAGGTGGTCGGGCACGACGACCTCGATCTTCACCTTCGGCAGGAAATCCACGGTGTACTCCGAGCCGCGATACAGCTCGGTGTGGCCCTTCTGGCGGCCGAAGCCGCGGACCTCGGTGACCGTCATGCCCGACGACGCCGAGCTCGGTGAGGGCTTCCTTCACGTCGTCCAGCTTGAACGGCTTGATGATGGCCTCGACTTTTTTCACCTCATACCTCCTCGAGGATGGGGAAGACCAGCGAGGACACGTGGGAGCTGATGCGCTTCAGGTTGGTCAGCACGTCGAGGTGGATCTCGGACGTCTCCAGCGATTCCGCCAGCCCCGACCGCAGACGGTTCAGGTGCGAGTCCCGCATCTCGCGTTCACGCTGCCGCATGAGGGGACGCTGGTCGAGCACCTCCTGGGCGAGCGCGCGGTCGTTGGCGGCGAACGCGGCGATCGCGCGCTCGAGGTTCTTCGACACGAGGCCGTGGAACTCCAGAATCTCGGCCCAGCCCGCCTCGGAGAAGCGCCGGCCCTGATAGAGACGCTTGCGCGCGAGCTCCATCAGGTTCTTGTCGATGATGTCGCCGATGTTCTCCAGGTTGCCGATGACGGTGATCAGCCCGATCTCCTTCCGCGAGAGGTCGGGCCCCATGGCCTCGCGGCCGAGCCGGGCGAGGAAGAGCTTGATCTCGCGCTCGAGGAAGTCCGCCTGGTCGTCGCGCCGCTCGACGTCCTCGATGATCTCGGGGTTGTCGGCGCGCATCGCGGGCACCACGTCACGGAGCATCCCCTGCACCACGTCCGCCATCCGCAGCGCCTCGCGCGTCGCCTGCCCCAGCGCGAGGGACGGCTGGTCGAGCGAGCGCTCGTCGAGGTAGCGCGTCTTGAACGGGTTGTCGCCCACCTCGTCGTCGGGGACGAGCATCTCGATGGTGCGGGCGGCGAACGGCGTGAACGGCAGGAACAGGAGCGCCATCCCGATGTTGAAGAAGGTGTGGGCGTTGGCGATCTGCCGCGCCGGATCGGACGCGGTCCCCGCGACGAACGCGGTGAAGAACCCGATCACGGGCAGGACGAGCGCGACCCCGAGCACCTTGAAGGCGATGTGCGCGAGGGCCACGCGCTTGGCCTCCGCGGTGGCGCCGGCGGCGGCGAAGAGCGCGGTCACGCAGGTGCCGATGTTCGCGCCGAGCACCACGGGCACGGCGCCGGCGAGCGGGAGCAACCCGGCCGAGGAGAAGGCGAGGGCGAGGCCGATGACGCCCGCCGACGACGCCACCAGCGCGCTCAGCACGGCGCCGCAGAGCACCGCCATGATCGGGCTGTCGGCGACGGCCGCGATGATGTCACGCGCGAGCGTGCTCTCCTGCAGCACCCCCACGTCGTCGAGGATGAGCTTGAGGCCGAGGAACACCAGCCCGAGGCCGAGCAGCGCCTGGCCGACGTCCTTCATGACGCGACGGCGCGCCACGAACGTGACGAGGAAGCCGAACGCCGACGAGCAGCGGCGCGTAGTCGGTGACCCGGAACGCGATGAGCTGGACGGTGAACGTCGTCCCGATGTCCGCGCCGAGGATGATCCCGAGCGTCTGGCGGAACGTCATCAGCCCGGCCGACACGAAGCCGATGAGCATGAGCGTGGTGGCGGCCGAGGACTGGATGATGGCGGTGATCGCGGCGCCCGACAGGACCGAGTGCCACCGGCTGCGCGACATGACGGTGAGCAGCGTCCTGAGGCGCCCGCCCGCCGCGCGCTGCAGCGCCTCGCCGCTGAGGCGGATGCCGTAGAGCAACAGCGCCATGCCGCCGAAGAGCGCGACGAGCACGCTCACGGCGCCGGCCTCGAGGCGGCGAAATCGGACCGGAAGTGTTGCGACTGAGCGCGTCGCCCAGGTGGCGCGTGTCGTTCAGACTCACCAGCCGCGGCGGCTTGCACGACGGTGATCGAGCAGTTGTCGACCCGGAGACGCCAGAGCTGGTTGAACGAGCAGCCGAGGATGTGACACGCGTACACGCTGATCACGCCGCCGTGCGCGATGATCAGGGCGTCGCCCTCGCCGTGCTCGGCGCCGATGCGTTCGACGGCCGTCACGACACGGTCCCGCACGTCGGGCAGCGGCTCCGCGCCCGGCGGCGGGCAATCGAGCGGCGCGCGGAGCCACGCGCCGTACGGGTCGCCGTCCCGCTGGCGGATCTCGTCCACCGTGCAGCCTTCCCACTGGCCGAGCGACAGCTCGCGCAGCTCCTCGATCGGCGTGAACGGGATGCCGGCGTCGGCGAGCGCGATCTCGCGCCGTCTCCACCGCCCGGCGCATCGGGCTCACGTAGGCGGCGCGTCACCCGGCGCCCGCGCAGCGCGCGCCCGAGCGCGTGCGGCCTGCGCGCGGCCGCGCTCCGACAGCGCGATGTCGGTGTGCCCCTGGAAGCGCCGATCCGCGTTCCACTCGGTCTGTCCGTGCCTCGTGAGGAGGAGCTTCACGCCGCGCGCTCCGCCGCCGACCGCGCGGCCCCGAGCCGCGCCAGCGTCTCGTCGCGGCCGAGCACCGCGAGCACGTCGAAGAGCGGCGGCGACGCCGTCCGTCCGGTCACGGCGAGCCGCGTGAGCTGCGCGAGATCGACGAGCTTGAGGCCGAGCTCCGCGGTGAGGTCGCGGTACACCGCCTCGACGGCCGGCGCCGTGAACTCGGCGAGCGCGCCCAGGCGCTCCGCGAGCAGCCCGAGCCGTTCGGCGCCCGCGCCCGCGAAGAACTTCGCGGCGGCCTTGGCGTCGTACGCGGTCGGCCGTTCGAAGTAGAAGCGGCCGGCCTCGGCCAGCTCCACCAGCGTCTTCGCGCGCTCGCGCAGGGTGTCCATGGCCCGGGCCAGGCGCGCGTCGTCCAGGGTGACGGTGAGCCCCGCGCGCTCGAGGAACGGGCGCGCCAGCGCGGCCAGACGCGCGCCGTCCATCGCCTTGATGGACTCCTGGTTCAGCCACTCCAGCTTGGTGACGTCGAAGACCGCGCCGGACGACGCGACGTCCTTGATGTCGAAGAGCCGGATGAGCTCGTCGCGCGTGAAGATCTCCTGGTCGCCGTGCGACCAGCCGAGCCGCGCGAGGTAGTTCACCATCGCCTCCGGGATGATCCCGGCGTCGCGGAACGCCTGCACCGACGTGGCGCCGTGGCGCTTGGAGAGCCGGCTCTTGTCGGGACCGAGGATCATCGAGACGTGCGCGAAGGCCGGCACCGGGTAGTCGAGCGCCTCGTAGCAGAGGATCTGCTTCGGGCGTGTTCGACAGATGATCGTTGCCCCGGATGACGTGCGTGATGGCCATGGTCACGTCGTCGACGACCACGCAGAAGTTGTAGGTGGGCGTTCCGTCGGTGCGGACGAGGATCCAGTCGTCGAGCTGCCGGTGCTCGAACGTGACGGGCCCGTTGATGAGATCGTCCACCACGGTCGCGCCCTCGTCCGGGATGCGCAGGCGCAGCGCGCCGGCGGGGAGGCCGCGGTCACGACAGCGGCCGGAGTAGCGGAACGTCTCCTTGCGCGCCTCGGCCGCCTTGCGCTCGGCGTCCAGCGTCTCGGGCGCGCAGTCGCAGTAGTACGCGCGGCCGCGCTTCAGCAAGCGCTCCGCATGCGCGCGATAGATGTCGAAGCGCTCGGTCTGCCGGTAGCCCGGCGTCGGCGGCCCCTCGTCCCAGTCGAGCCCGAGCCACCGCAGGGCGTCGACGATGAGGTCGATGTTCTCGTCGGTCGAGCGCGACTTGTCGGTGTCCTCGATCCGCAGGATGAACACGCCACCGTGATGCCGCGCGAACAGCCAGTTGAACAGCGCCGTCCGCGCCCCGCCGACGTGCAGATGCCCGGTCGGACTCGGCGCGAACCGCACGCGTACGGGGGACGCCGAGGAATCTCGGGAATCTGGACGATGCGAAGCGGACGTCGACGGCGACACAGACATGGAATCTCATTGTACCGCGCGACTTTTGGCACGCTTCGATCAGTTGAGCCATTCCCGATCGAGGAGCGACAGCATGCGGTCAGGCCACCGGCGCCGCCCCGCACGGGCGGTGTCGGGGGGAGCGGTGCGACTCCCCCCGACGTCGAATCAATCCTACGAACTTCAGCTTCTTGAACACCCTCTCCGGAATATTCCGGATCACGAACATGATCCCGCGCCAGAACCACGGGACGTAGATGACGTCGCGCCCGCGCGTGATCGCGCGCACGATCGCGCGGGCCACGGCCGCCGGCGGCGCCGCCAGTCCCGAGCCGGGCATGCCCGCGCTCATCCGCGTGTCGACGACGCCCGCCTTCACCGTGAGCACGCGGACGCCGGACGACGCGAACCGGTTGCGCAGCCCGCTGAGGTACGCGGTGAGGCCGGCCTTGGCGGCGCCGTACACGTAGTTGCTCTGCCGCCCGCGCTCACCCGCCACCGACGACAGCGCGCACACGAAGCCGCCGCCCGCGCGCGCCAGGTGCGCCGCCGCCATGTTCAGCGCGAGCACGCACCCCGTGAAGTTCGTATCGAGGATCCGGCGCGTCTCCGCCGGATCGCCTTCGGCCCGACGCTGGTCTCCGAGATAGCCGAACGCCAGCACGACCCCGCGCACCTCGGGGGTGAGGGCCGGTCCGAGCGTCTCCGGCGAGCTGCGTCCATCTCGAGCACGTCGACGCGGTGCACGCGCGTGGCGACCTGATGGCGCAGGCGAAGATCGGCGGCGACGGCGTCCAGCTCGGCGACGTCGCGCCCCGCCAGGGCCAGATCGAAGCCGAGCGCCGCGAGCTCGGACGCGATGGCGCGCGCGATGGTCGACGTGCCGCCGAGCACCAGCACCGTTCCGGGCGATGACGCGTGACGTGCCATGACCCTAGGCGGGGCCGACGATCCCGAGGCGGCGGGCCAGCGACGACGAGATCACGCCCCGCGGGTCGAGACGGGCCTTCACCGCGCGGAACTCGTCGAGCCGCGGGTACATGACGCGCACGGCGTCCGCCGTGGTCGTCGAGTCCTTCGCGAGGTAGAGGCGCCCGCCGTGGTCGAGCACGACCCGGTCGAGGTCGCGCAGCACGTCGGTGAGCCCCGGGCCGCACCGGCAGGTCGAGCGCCAGCGTATAGCCTTCGCGCGGGAACGACAGGAGGCCCGGGTTCCCCGGACCGAGCCGCTTGAGCACGGCGAGGAACGAGGCACGGCCGGAGGCGCTGATGCGATCGAGCAACGCGACGAGCCCGTTCCATCGGTCCTCGTGCGGGAGCACGGCCTGGTACTGGACGAAGCCGGCGCGGCCGTAGAGGCGGTTCCAGTGGCCGACGCCATCGAGCGGGTAGAAGAACCCGTCCGCCTCCACGAGGCGGCCGGGCGCATCGTGCTGCGTGGCGTAGTACGCGGCGTTGAAGAGGCGCATGGTCTGCGGATTGAGGAACACGCCGGGCACGTCGAACGGCACGGTCAGCCTGGCGCCGCGCGGCCGCGCGAAGGGCGGATGGCCGGCCGCGCGCGCGTCGGCGGCGCTCGCGTGATCGCCGTGGATGATGACGGCGCGCCCCATCGCGCGACCGCGCGCGAGACAGTCGATCCACGCCACGGAATACGGCGCGCTCTCATCGCTCGCCGCGAACACGCCGAGCGTCTCCTCGAGGTTGCGCGCCTTCCGATAGTCCACGCGCAGCCAGGAGGACTCCACGGCGCGCAGACGCAGCCGGACGGTGAGGATCATCCCGGTGAGCCCCATCCCGCCCACCGTCGCCCAGAAGACGTCGGGATGCTCCGTGGGCGAGCAGCGCAGCGTGCTCGCCTTCGGCGGTGAGCAGCGTGAGCTCCTGGACGAACGCGGAGATGGTGCCGTCGCGATGGTGGTTCTTGCCGTGGACGTCGGCCGCGATGGCGCCACCCAGCGTGACGAACTTCGTGCCCGGCGTCACCGGCGGGAACCAGCCGCGTGGCAGCCACCACCGGATGAGGTCCGCGAAGCTCACGCCCGCCTCGCACGAGAGCTCGCCCGTGGCCTGATCGAACGCCAGCATGCGATCGAGCCGATCGTGGACGATCACGCCGCCGTCGCGGTTGAGCGCCGCGTCGCCGTAGCTCCGGCCGAGGCCGCGCGCGATGAAGCTCGACGCCGCCTTCGCGGCGAGCGTCTCGGCCACCGCCGCCACCCGCTCGGGACGGAACACCTGGCACGGCTCCATGGGATACCGGCCCCACCCGCCGAGGCGCTCGGGCGTCATCGCGGCACCGCGTAGATGATCACCAGCACCGCCAGGATCCAGAGCGCCGCGTTGACCAGCAGCGCGCGGTCGTTGAGGAAAAGCTCGGACGGGTTGCCGCCGAGCTGGCGGCGATACAGGAGATAGAGGAAGCGAAAGATCCCGTAGAGCACGAAGGGCAGCGTGGCGGGCAGCAGGCGCGTGTCGAACTTGGCCACGGTCTCCGCAGACATCGTGTAGAGCGCATAGGCGGTCACCGTCGAGGCCGTCACGACGGCGATCATCTGGTCGAGCAGGGCCGCGCTGTACTCCGCGAGGATCGGGCGGTGGCGCGTCGCCTCGGCGTCGAGCGTCAGGTACTCGTGGCGGCGCTTCCCGAGCGCCAGGAACAGCGCGATCAGGAACGTGCAGATCAGCAGCGCGCCGGAGATCTCGACGTCGATGGCGACCGCCCCCCCCACCGCGCGCAGCACGAAGCCGGTCGCGACGGTGAGGACGTCCACGATCACCATGTGCTTGAGCTTCGCGGAGTAGAGCACGAGGAGCACGACGTACACGCACGGCGGTGAGGAGGAACATCCGGCCCAGCGCGGCCGCGCCGGCGAGCGCCACCGCCGCGAGCACGAGCGCGGCGACGATCGCGGCGCGCACCGGGAGCGCGCCCGACGCCACGGGGCGCGTCCGCTTGACGGGATGGGCGCGGTCGCGCTCGCGGTCGGCGACGTCGTTGAGCAGGTAGACGACCCCGGAGAGCGCACAGAACACCGCGAAGGCGCCGAGCGCGCGCGCCGCGTCCGCGGTGAAGAGCTTGTGCGAGAAGATGAGCCCCGCGAACACGAACGAGTTCTTGACCCACTGGCGCGGGCGGACGGAGACGACGAGGGCGGCGAGCACGCCGCGGCGCTTACGGTCCGACCGACGTGCGGAGGGGCCCGCCGACGCCCAGCAGGTTGACGCTGAAGCGCACTTCCTCGTCGGCCTTCGCGCGCCCGGCTTCGCGCGTGCGATCGATGTAGACGACCGAGATCTCCCAGCACTGGAACCGGATGTCGACGCCGAACTGGTTCTCGACGAACGTGTCGGTCCGCGTGTCCCAGTTCGTCGCCATGCGCGCGGCCAGGTTCTGCGTCAGCTCGACGCGGGCCCCGCCCTGCAGGAAGTTGGTGCGCTGCTCGTTGTCGTACCGCGTGCCGACCGAGCCGCTGACGCGGCTCGTGCTCACCGTGAAGTCCGTCGTGGTCGAGGCGATGTCCTTCTGCGCCATGCTGTAGCGGATCTCGCCGCGGAAGCGGAAGATCGACGGCGCCTGCACGATGAGGTCGCCGATCACGTCGCCCACCGTGTGGTTGTCCGAGCGCAGATCCACCGAGTGCCCGAGGAGCAGGCGCACCGCTTCCCAGCGGATCGGCTCGCCGTCGGGCCCGGACGAGGTGCGCGCGAGGATCCGGTTGGTGACCGAGTACGTCACGAGGCTCGCTTCCTTGATGCGGTCGATCCGCTCCGTGAAGAGCGGCAGGTGGTTCATGTGGGTGCCCGTGATGAACGTGTAGTTCACGCGCGGCTCGATCCGGTGCAGCAGCGCGTCGACGCCCCAGCGGTTGAAGGCGTACACGCGCGAAATCGGCATCTCCAGATCGCCACCCGCCTCCGCGAAGCTTCGCACCCGCGGGTCGTCGTTGACGCGGTCCACCTCGGTGAAGAAGTCTCCGGACGGGCGCCGGCCGACGGATCCGGTCTGGTAGCCGGTGACCCGGCCACCCAGGAACGGCGTGACCGTGAAGAGCCCGCCCGGCCGCACGGGCAGCGAGAGCCGCGGGTGCACGTCGACGCGCGCGCCCTCGGAGCCGATGTCCCGCTGGAAGTAGGTGGCGCTCGATTCGAGATCGAAGAGGAGGCCCGGCACGCCGGGCACGGGGGCGCGCACGCGGTCGGCGCGGAGCTCGGGCAACCGGCGCAGCTCCGTGGGCCGCACGGTCGTCAGGTCCTGGTACGAGAAGATGTTCCCGACGAAGTTCCAGTGGTCGAAGCGCTTCGACACGAACACGTTCGTGTCGACACGCTGCAGGCTGCGCTCGCTGAGCCGCAGGCTGTAGTCGCGCAGGACCGAGTCGTCGGAGACGAGGTTCACGTCCGCCACGGCGCGCCAGCCGTGCTCGTCGCGCCACTCGTGCCGGAAGGTCCCCCACCCGCGGTCTTCGCTCTCCACCTGCGACTCGTGGATGAAGAAGCCGCTGAAGGACCCGCCGTGGTTCTCGGAGAGGCGATAGCGATAGAGGGCGCGGCCGCCGAAGCCGCGCGCCTCGTACGCGTTGAAGGAGACGGTCAGATCCTGGCTCTCGTTGATGGCCCAGAAGAACGGGATCTCGGCGTAGAACCCCTTGCGCGCCGAGCTGCCGAGCACCGGAAAGAGGAAGCCGGTCTGCCGCTCGCGGCGGATGGCCGCGGCGAAGAACGGAAAGAACGGGATGAGCGGGACGTTCTTCACCCAGAACGACGCGCCGGTGCCGTAGACGTAGTCCTCGAGGTCGGCGGTGGCCTCGTCGAACCGGAAGGACCACGCGGGCGAATCGCCCTCGCAGGTCGTGAACACGCCCTTGCGGATCCGGTAGACGCTCTCGCCCACCCGCTCCATGCGCTCGCCCGAGATCCGGTAGTACGGCGCGGTTTCGGCATGGGCCTGGTGGACGACGCCGGTGCCGCTCCGGATGTTGTAGTCGATGCGGTCGCCGGTGAGCCGATCCTCGCCGTCGTAGAAGATGACGCGCCCCGTGGCCACCGCGTCACCGGTCTCGCGATTGATCTCGACGCGGTCCGCGTTGAGACGCGCGCGGCCGCGCGTGATCTCGACGTTGCCCGTGGCCACGACGATCCGGTCACGGCCGAGGTCCTCGATCCGGTCGGCGAGCACCGTGACGTCGCCGCCGGCGGTCGGCACGGTGACGGGAGCCGATTGCCCGAACGCCGGACTCATGGCTCCCAGCACGAGCCCGACCGCGCAGGCCAACACACGGACGACGTAGCTCATGAAGTGTCTCGAAAGTCCCTGTCGCGAAAGGCGTCCATGCTACCAGCGCCATTTTCGATCGGGCAAGGTTTATCCGATCCGGACAGCGCCCTGAGCGCTTCGCCGACGACGGCGAGCGAGCCCGCGACACAAACGATGGGGGTCGGCGACGACGCGGCCGCGACGCTTAGCGCCTCCGCGACCGACGCGGTCACGGTCCGCGGTGTGCGGGCGTCCACGAGCGCGGCGAGCGCCGCGGGATCGGCGGCGCGCTCATTCGCCGCGCGCGTGAGGACGAAGCGCGCGGCGAGCGGCGCGAGCGCATCGACGATGCCGCGCGCGTCCTTGTCCGCGTAGACGCCGAGGACGAACGTGATGCGCGCGTCGCCGAAGAGCGCGCGCAGCGACGCCGCGAGCGCGCGCGCGCCGTCGGGATTGTGCGCGCCGTCGAGGATGGTCAACGGCGCGTCGCCGGACGATCTGCAGCCGGCCCGGCCACCGCGCGCGCGCGAGGCCGGTGCGGATGGCCGCCTCCGCGACGCCGAGCACGCGCGCGGCGGCCACGGCGGCGAGCGCGTTCGAGGGCTGGTGGAGGCCGAGCAGCGGCAGCGCGAGCTCGTCGAGCGTCAAGCCCGGGCCCGCGCACGCGATGCGCTGTCCCTCGAGCCCGGACGCGTGCACCTTCGACGTGGAGATCGCGGCCCTCGACGAGCAGCGGCACCCCGACCTCGGCCGGCGCGGCGCTCGATGATCGCGCGCGCTTCGGGCCGCTGCGCGGACGAGATCGCGGTGCCCGACCGGATGATCGCGGCCTTCGCGTCGGCGATCGACTCGATGCTGTGGCCGAGCCACGCCTCGTGGTCGAAGTCGATCCGCGTGAGCACGGTCACCGCGGGGCGTCCGATGGTCGTCGCGTCGCCGCGGCCGCCGAGGCCGACTTCGAGGACGGCGATCTCCACGCCTTCCTGCGCGAAGTGGTCGAGCGCGAGCGCGGTGGCCGCTTCGAACATCGTCGCGTCGACGCGCGCGATCTGGGTGCCGAGCGCGTCGATGCCGTCGACCACCGCGTCCTCCGCGATCGGCACGCCGTCGACGCGGATGCGCTCGCGGAAGGAGACGAGGTGCGGGGAGGTGTAGAGACCGACCCGCCGGCCGGCGGCCTTCAGCATGCTCGCGAGCATGGCCGCGGTGGAGCCCTTGCCGTTGGTGCCGCCGATCTGCGCGAGGGTGAAGCGCGTCTCCGGATGGCCGAGCGAGGTCAGGAGGGCCTCGATGCGCTCGAGGCCGGGGGCCATCCCGGTGATCTCGCCGCGACGGAGGCCGAGGAGGCGGTTCACCGCCTCCGCGTACGTCATGTCAGGGGCTCGGCGTGGGGGCGTCCGCGAAGAAGGCCAGCAGCCGGCGCAGCGTCTCCTTGAGGTCGCGGCGGTCGACGACCATGTCGATCTGGCCGTGCTCGAGGAGGAACTCGGACCGCTGGAAGCCTTCGGGCAGCGGCTGGCGGATGGTCTCGGCGATCACGCGCGGGCCGGCGAAGCCGATGAGCGCGCGCGGCTCGGCCACGATCACGTCGCCGAGCATCGCGAAGCTCGCCGTCACGCCGCCGGTCGTCGGGTCGGTGAGGACCGAGAGGAACGGCAGGCCGGCGCGGCCCAGGCGCTCGAGCGCGGTGGCCGTCTTCGCCATCTGCATCAGCGAGAGGATGCCTTCCTGCATCCGGGCCCCGCCCGACGCCGCCACGATCACGACCGGCACGTGCTTCGCCTCGGCCAGCTCGATGGCGCGCGTGAGCTTCTCGCCCACGACCGAGCCCATGCTGCCCCCGAGGAACCCGAACTCGAACGCGCACACGACCGTCGGCACCCGCCGATGCGCGCGAGCCCGCACACCACGGCGTCGCCGAGGCCGGTCTTCTGCTGCGCGGCCTTCACGCGATCGCGATAGCGCTTCGTGTCCTTGAACCCGAGCGGGATCGGCGCTCGTCAGGCTCGTGTGGTGCTCCTCGAAGCTGCCGGCGATCGGTGAGGGTGGCGATCCGCTCGCGCGCGGAGATCCGGAAGGGATAGCGGCACTTCGGGCACACCTTGCCCCCGCGCTCGACTTCCGCGCGGTAGATGATCTCCTTGCAGGAGTCGCACTTGATCCACAGCCCCTCGGCGATCTGGACGGTCCCCTTCCGTCCCTTCGCCTCGTCTTCGGCCTTCTTCCGGCTGAACCACGCCGTCATCGCTCGAGGGGGACTCCGTCCCCCTTCCGACGGTCGTCGCGCGCTGGCGCGCGCTCCTCCCTGCCTCCCCCTGAGGACAGGATTGCGCGGGCAAAGCCCGCGCTCGGAGTGGTGGAGTCTTCATGGTGCTCATTTTCGCAACGGAGCTTTCAGCTCGGCGATGAAATGGCCGACGTCGGCCACCAGGCTCGGCGAGGTGGCGCGGTCCTCGATCATCCTCACGATCGCGGAGCCCACGACCACGCCGTCCGCCATGCCGCCGACCGTCGCGACCTGATCGGGCTTCGCGATGCCGAAGCCGACGCAGATCGGCTTCGTCGTCACCGCGCGGAGCGCGCGGAGCTGCGCGCCGAGCTCGGCCGGCATGTCCGCGCGCTCGCCGGTCACGCCGAGACGCGACGCGACGTAGATGAAGCCCGCCGCTGCGCCGGGCGATGAGGCGCAGTCGTGGCGGCGTCGAGGTCGGCGCGACCATGTGGATCACGTCGAGCCCGACCACGGCCGCCTTCGGCGGCGAGGTCGCCCGCTTCCTCGGGCGGGAGATCCACGACCAGCACGCCGTCGACCCCCGCCTCCACGGCCGTCCGGGCGAAGGCCTTGAGGCCGAACGCGTGGATCGGGTTGTAGTACCCCATCAACACGATCGGCGCGCGGACCTGCTCGCGCACGCGCGCCACCGTCTCGAGCACGCGGATCCCGCTCGTGCCCGCGCGCAGCGCACGCTCCGCCGAGCGCTGGTTCACGGGCCCGTCGCCGATCGGATCGGAGAACGGGACGCCGAGCTCGATGACGTCGGCGCCCCGGCGGTCCGCCTCCACGATGAGGCGCTCCGTCACGTCGAGCGAGGGATCGCCCCCGGTGAAGAAGGTGACGAGCGCGCGCTCGCCGCGCGCCGCGGAGCGCCGTGAAGGTCGGCGCCGATGCGGCTCATATGTCCGTCCGCCCGAGCGCTTTCGCGATCACGTGCACGTCCTTGTCGCCGCGGCCCGAGAGCCCGACCACGATGGCCTTCGAGCGCGGCAGCGTCTTGGCGAGTCGCACCGCGTACGCCACGGCGTGCGACGACTCGAGCGCGGGCATGATCCCTTCCGTGCGCGCGAGCGTCTGGAAGCCCTGCAGCGCGTCCTCGTCCGTGACCGACGTGAACTCGAAGCGGCCCAGGTCGCGGTAGTACGCGTGCTCGGGGCCGACGCCGGGATAGTCGAGCCCGGCGGAGATCGAGTGCGCGATGGCCACCTGCCCGTCGTCGTTCTGGAGGAGGTAGCTCATGCTCCCGTGGAGCACGCCGGGCCGGCCCGCGCTGAGCGTGGCGCCGTGCTGCCCGCTCGCCACGCCGTGGCCGCCCGCCTCGACGCCGACGAGCCGCACTTTCGGGTCGTCGATGAACGGATGGAAGAGGCCGATCGCGTTGGAGCCGCCGCCGACGCACGCGACGACCACGTCGGGGAGGCGGCCGATCATCCGGCGCGCCTGCGCGCGCGCCTCCTTGCCGATCACGGTGTGGAAGTCGCGCACCATCATCGGGTACGGGTGCGGGCCGAGCGCGGAGCCGAGCACGTAGTACGTCGTGCGCGACGTTGGTGACCCAGTCGCGCAGCGCCTCGTTCACGGCGTCCTTCAGCGTGCGGCTGCCGGCCTCGACGGGAATCACCTTCGCGCCGAGGAGCTTCATGCGGAAGACGTTGAGCGCCTGGCGCTCGACGTCCTCGGCGCCCATGTAGACCTCGCACTCCTGCCCGAGGAGCGCGGCGACCGTCGCGGTCGCAACCCCGTGCTGGCCGGCGCCGGTCTCCGCGATCACGCGCGGCTTCTTCATCCGCTGCGCGAGCAGGCCCTGGCCGAGCACGTTGTTGATCTTGTGCGCGCCGGTGTGGCAGAGGTCTTCGCGCTTGAGGTAGATCCTGGCGCCGCCGGCGTGCTCGGTGAGGCGCTCCGCGAAGTACAGCGGCGTCGGGCGGCCCGCGTAGTCGGTCATCAGCGACCGCAGCCGCGCCTGGAACTTCTTGTCGCGCCGCGCCGCCGCGTACGCGCGCTCGAGCTCGATCAGCGGGGTCATCAGGGTCTCGGGGACGTAGCGCCCGCCGTAGCGGCCGAAGTGGCCCCGCGCGTCGGGCAGGCGGCTCACGCGGCGCTCTGCGCGGCCGCGATGAAGCGGCGCACCTTGTCGGGGTCCTTGCGGCCGGGCTTCGCCTCGACGCCGGAGTTCACGTCGACGCCGTACGGCTTCACCACGGTGATCGCGCGCGCGACCGTCTCGGGCGTGAGGCCGGCGGAGAGGATGACGCGGGGCAGGCTCGGACGCACGGCGAGCATCTGGACGATCCTCGCCGCCGTCGTCCACTCGATCGGCTCGCGGCCTTTCCCCTCGCTCCAGCGCGCGGCGCTGTCGAGCAGCACGGCACGCGCGACCTTGTGGAAGCCGAAGGCCTGGAAGCTCTCGCGGGCGCGGAACTCCGGCATCCCATCGATCGTGGTGCCCGGCGGCAGCTTGATGGTCTTGATCACCGGCAGATCGAACCCGTCGAGGTCTTCGGGTTTCTCGTCGCCGTGGAACTGCAGCGCGCGCAGCCCGCACGCCTCGGCGACGGCCTTCACGTGACCGGCCGGATGGTCCCAGAACACGCCGACGGGCGTCACGAACGGCGGGAGCTGGCGCACGATCGGCGCCACCAGCTCCGGGGTCACGAAGCGCGGCGTGTTCTCGACGAAGATGAAGCCGAGCGCGTCCGCGCCCGCGTCGACGCAGACGCGCGCGTCTTCCAGGTTCGTGATCCCGCAGACCTTCACCCGGATCATCGGAGCGCGAGCTCCCGCACCGCGGCGCCCACGTCGGCCGCGCGCACGAGCCCCTCGCCGACCAGCACCGCGTGCGCGCCGGCCGCCACCACCCGCCGGACGTCCGCGGCGGCGCCGAAGCCGCTCTCGCTGACCACCGTGACGCCGGGCGGAATCGTGGGCAGCAGCCCGAGCGTCGTCTCGAGGCGCGTCTCGAACGTGCGGAGGTCGCGGTTGTTGATGCCGACGATCGAGGCCCCCGCGCTCAGCGCCGTGTCGAGCTCGGCCGCGGTGTGCGTCTCGACGAGCGCGGCGAGGCCGAGCCCCTTGGCGGCGGCGAGGAGATCGCGCAGGAGCGAGGGCTCGAGGATCGCGACGATGAGCAGGATCGCGTCGGCGCCGGCCGCGCGCGACTCCCAGAGCTGGTACTCGTCGATCGTGAAGTCCTTGCGGAGGAGCGGCACCGGCACGGCCGCGCGGATCGTGGCGAGCAGGTCGAGGTGCCCCTGGAAGTACTTCTCGTCGGTGAGGACCGAGATCGCGGCGGCGCCGTTGTCCGCGTAGGTCCGGGCGAGGCCGACGGGGTCCCAGGGCCGATCGGGCACGAGCACCCCGCGGGAGGGGGACGCGCGCTTGACCTCGGCGATGAGGGCGACGCCGCCGGGCTCGGGGCGGAGCGCGCGGTCGAAGTCACGGGTCGGCGGCAGCGCGGCGCACGCCCGCTCGAGCGTGGCGCGCGGGGTCTCCACGCGGCGCCGCGCCACCTCGTCGCGCTTGTCGCGCACGATGGTGTCCAGAATATTCATCGGGTGCTAGAAGTCCTGGCGCGTCCCCTGGCGGCGGAGCGTCTCCAGCGGGAATCGCTCGAGCTGCTCGAGGACGTGGTCGCGCACGGTGCGGGGCGGCGGCAGGTCTCGGACGACGCGCCCGCCCTTCACGAGCGGCTTCAGCAGCGAGTCCCAGCGCGTGAGGCCGCACGTGCACGTCCCGGGCGGCCGCCCCTTCGGCACGACGATCGTGGTGCGGCAGTGCTGGCAGCGCAGGACGTCCTTGGCGCCGGACCACTTGCCGCGCTTGGCGAACGGCTGCCCTTCGATCTCCATGATGTCGAGGCCGAAGTTCAGCACGGGCGCGTTCGCGATGGACGTGCCGACGCCGTACGCGTCGGCCATGGGGTTCAGGTGGAGGATCTCGTACTCGTCCACGCCGCCCGACGCGATCAGCTTCACGTGCTGGAAGCCGCGCAGGTCGAGCTCCCAGCGCACCTCCTCGAGGATGCGGTAGAAGTCGCCGCGCCGCGAGGACGGGGTGTCGAGCCGCACCGCGTAGAGATCCTCGCCGAGCGCCTCGGCCACGCGGATCGCCTCGAACTTCTCGTCCTGGAGGGTGTCGATCAGGGCCACGCGCCGCACCTTCGGGTCGATGACCTCGTTGAAGGCGCGCAGCGCCTCGACCGTGTCGCCGACCATCAGGACGAGGGAGTGCGGGATCGTGCCCATCGGATCGGCGTCGATGAGGTCCGCGGACTTGGTGACCGCCACCCCGTCGCAGCCGCCGATGAAGGCGTTGCGCTCGATCATCGGCGCCAGCGCCGGGTGCATGCGGCGCGCGCCGAACGAGATCACCTGGCGGGCGCCCGCCGCCTTCTTGCAGCGCGCGGCCTTGGTCGCGATGCCGGAGGCCTGGCAGAGCAGGCCGAGCAGCCCGGTCTCGTACTGCGCCCAGTCGAGGTAGACGCCCTCGATGACGATCACCGGCTGGTAGGGATTGAAG
Source organism: uncultured Candidatus Rokubacteria bacterium (assembly GCA_963707305.1). GTDB lineage: Bacteria > Methylomirabilota > Methylomirabilia > Rokubacteriales > CSP1-6 > VGLJ01. The sequence continues at coordinate 10,034 of CAVPPZ010000028.1, read as the reverse complement.
ACCGTCCCCTCGTCCATCGCGTCGATGTCGACCGGCATGCCTTCGAAGAGGTGCGCCGCTTCCTCGATGCCGGCCAGGATGCCCCACTGCCAGTCGTCGGGAAGGGACTTCAGGTACACCTCCGCCTTGACGCGCCGGCGGTCGTGGCGATGACGGAGGATCTCGCTGGTGCGGACGAAGTACACGTCCGACACCTCGCCGCTCTTGATCTCGGCGTCGGAGGCGGTGTGAAACGGGCGCTTCGGTGCGGGTGCCATACCCTGGGGTCGATGCTCCGTAAAGTTCCGTGAATTCTGGCAGATGGCCCCCGGAGTGTCAAACTACGGCGATGCGCCGGACCCCGCCGGGCCGGGCCGCCTAGGGTTTCCGCCAGAGCCGTCCGCCGTCCGGAAAGGAGGCCGCCGGCAGCGAACCCGGACGGCACGTACGCGGCGATGTCGAGCGGCGCCCCGTACATCGCGCTCCAGCGCGGGACGGCTTGCCCGCTCAGGTAGATGGCCGTGACCGGCACGATCGTCGTCACGCGCTCGAGGGTCGCGCGATCGATGGGGGCCTGGACGGTCGCGCGCCCCGCGTACCACGTCACCCCGCGTCCGATGTCGGTGACGATCACGTCGGTGTCGCGCGTCAGCGCGGCGAGCGCCTCGAGGTTCGGGTCGCGCCAGCGGCTCGTCGCGTCCGCGGGCCCGGAGCTGGAGGACGTCGCGCGCGGTCCCGGTGGCGGGAAGCGCCAGCAGCACCACCGTCGCGAGCGCGGCGAGCGGCGAGACGCTCGCGCACCGCCGCGAAGATCCAGCCGACGCCGAGGACGACGATCACCGGGGCGAGCGGCGCGAGGTAGCGCGGCTCGCGCGCGAGCACCGACGCGAGCATGACGGTCGCCACCGCGGTGGCCGCCATCCATTCGCCCAGCGCGCGCTCGACGCGGCCCGTCCCCCGCCCCGGGAGCATCCCGACGCACGAACGCGCCGACGGCGATCGGATTGGCCGTGAAGAGCGCCTGCCGCGCGTAGTAGAGGAGATTCCCGCCGGCCTTGGCGAGGAGCTCTCCGGGGTACTCGGTGACCATCACGCCGAGCCCTCGCGGCGCGAGCGTCCCGTACGTCGCGATCGCGCCGGGAAACGACGGCATCTCCCAGGCGATGTTCGCCACGGTGTACAGCGAGAAGAACGGGTGTCCCATCACCAGCCAGCCGCGCACGATCCACGGCGTGATCACGACGCGCGGCGCCGCCGACCAGTGGCGCGATCGCCCCGCGCGCTCCCATGCGCCAGAGCGCGCCCGCGGCGAACGGGAGCAGCACGAGGAGGTTGGGCCGCGTGAGGTACGCGACGCCGATCAGCACGCCCGCCAGCGCCCCGCGCCACGCGCCCGGCGACGACGCCAGCGTCAGGGCGGCCGCGGTCACGAGCACCATCGCGAGCACCTCCGTGCCGCTGTTCCGCACGTTCGACGACCACCGTGGTGTCGAGCGCGATCGCCGCCGTCGCCACGCACGCGACGGGCAGGTCGAACAGGCGCCGGGCGAGGAGGAACACGACGACCAGCAGCGCCCACGCGAGGACCGATGTTGGTCGCCACGAGGACGAGGTCGTGCGTCCCGGCAAGATGAAACACGCCGGCGAGCAGCGCGGGATACGCGGGGTGGTACAGCACGTGAGGCTGCGGCAGCGTCTGGAGCGGCGGATACGCGAGCGAGACCGGGTAGACGAACGTGGAGACGAATCCCGCGCCCGCCGCCAGGTTGCGCGCCAGCTCGCCGTAGAGCAGCGCGTCAGCCGTCATGCTGAACCCGGGGAAGGTCCAGAACGCGCGGACGGCGCCGATCAGGGCGGCGACGACCACGGCGGCGCCGGCGAGGACCGCGCGCCCGCGGGGCGCTTCAGAGCTTGAGGGAGCGGAGATACTCGCGGAAGGCGTCGGAGAGATCCGGTCGCGCGAGCGCGAATTCGACCGTCGCCTTGAGGAAGCCCAGCTTGTCGCCCGTGTCGTAGCGCTTGCCCTCGAAGGCCACCGCGTACATCGGGCGGCGCTTGCGGAGCGTCCGCAGGGCGTCGGTGAGCTGGATCTCGCCGCGCTTGTCGGCCGCGGTCTCGGCGAGGATCGGGAAGATGTCCGGCGTCAGGACGTAGCGGCCGATGATGGCGAGATCCGACGGCGCGTCCTGGGGCAGCGGCTTCTCCACGAGGTCGTCGATCTCCCAGACGTTGCCGCCGATGTTGCGGCCGGCGATGACGCCGTACTGCTGGATGCGGTCGCGCGGCACGCGCTCGATGGCGACGACGGGGCCGCCGTACCGCTCGTACACGTCGAGGAGCTGGCGCATGCAGGGCACGGGCGCCTGCCCGATGATGTCGTCGCCGAGGAAGACGCCGAACGGCTCGTCGTCGACGAGCGGCGCGCGCGCAGCAGGATCGCGTGGCCGAGGCCGAGCGGCTCCTTCTGCCGGACGTAGCTCACCGAGGCCAGCTCGGAGATCGTCTTGATCTGCGCGAGCTCCTCGGTCTTGCCGCGGTCGCTCAGGTAGTACTCCAGCTCGAACGCCGCGTCGAAGTGATCCTCGATCGCGCGCTTGTTGCGGCCCGTGACGATCACGATCTCGCTCAGGCCGGAGGCGACCGCCTCCTCCACGACGTACTGGATCGTCGGCTTGTCGACGATCGGCAGCATCTCCTTCGGCTGCGCCTTCGTGGCCGGCAGGAAGCGCGTGCCGAGACCGGCCGCGGGGAACACGCCCTTGGCGAACCTTCACGCTGCGGGCTCCCGGTGCTTGGGTGCGGGGGCCGCCTCGGGAGCAGGGACGCGGGCGGCGCTCGCCGCGCGGCGGCGCTGCCGCAAGGACAGCGCCCCGAACGAGACGAAGTACGTCACGAGGCCGGCGGCCACGCCGACGATGCTGGTGCCCACGAGGAGCCACAGCCCGAACCCCCCGACCCCATCGAGGTCCGGCAGCAGGACCTGGCCGAGCTTGATCGCGCCCGCGTAGACGAAGGGCGCCACCCACGGGAGATTGATCCACACGCCGGTCACGGTGGCGGCCCGGTTCAGGCGCGCGACGGTGGCGACGAGGATCGCCAGCAGGGTCTGGAAGCCGAAGAGCGGGGTGCAGCTGATGAACACGCCGATGGCGAGCGCCAGCGCGATCCTCCAGGGTGGATCGTCGAGCTTCAGGACCTCGCGGGCGCGGTCGAGGAGACGGCCGAGCACGGCTTATTCTGCCACGATCGGCCGCTCCGCGACGGACAGAGCCGGCGAGGACAGCCGTGTAGAGCCGGTCCACCGCCCCGAGCATGGCGCCCAGCGACAGCGTCGTCTCGGCATGGCGTCGCGCGCGCCCGCGAGACCTCGCGCCGCGTGCCCGGGTCGTCGAGGCACCCGCCGATCGCTGCGGCGAGGCGGGCCGGGGCGCGGGGCGGGACGAGCACGCCGTGGACGCCGTCCACGACGACCTCGGGAATCCCCCCGACCGCCGTCGCCACCAGCGGCGTGCCCGCCACCATCGCCTCGAGCACCAGGTACGGGAGGCCCTCCGAGCGCGACGGCACCACGAGGAGGTCGAACGCGGCGAGCAGATCGCCGAGATCGGTGCGGGTCCCGGCGAAGCGGCAGCGCCCCGCGAGGCCGAGACGGTGGGCGCGCGCGTCGAGATCCGCCGCGCTGCGGTCCGTCCCCGACCACCACCGCGCGCCACCCCGGACGTCGCGCGAGCTCGGCCGCGGCGTCGAGGAAGTCGGCGACCCCCTTCTGCTCGGTGAGCCGCGCCACCACGCCGATCAGGGCTTCGTCGGGGCCGGCACCGAGCTCGTGGCGGACGGCCGCCCTCGGCCGCGTCGGCGCGAGCTCGCGGGGGTCGGGACGATTGGGGATCGTGACGATCTTCGCCGCGCGGCGCCTGGCGGTGGGCGATCAGCTCGGCGGCAACCGCCTCCGAGGTCGCGATGAGGCAGCGCGCGATCGGGGCGGTCGCACGATCGAGGGCGAGGTAGATCCATCGCCGCCAGGCGGCGACTTCGTAGTCGGCGATCGAGGTGTGCACGCTCGAGACGACCACCGGAACGCCGGCGAGGCACGCGGCGACCCGCCCGTAGAAGCTCGCGCGCGCGCCCGCCGTGTGCACGAGATCCGGCCGCGCCAGCCGGAAGTGACGGACCAGCGCGAGCACGGCCCAGGGGCTCACGAGGCGGGTGAGGTCGATCACGGTCACGGGGTAGCCCCGCCGGCGTACCTCGTCGGCGAAGCGGCCCTCGCACGCGACCACGAACGCGCTCGCGTACCGGGCGTGGTCGAGCCCGTCGGCGAGGGCGAGCATCCACTTCTCGCCGCCCCCGACGTCCGCCGCGGAGTTGAGGTAGACGATCCGCGCCGGCTCGGCGCGCGCTAGGAGCATGTCGGTGTAACGGCAGTCGCGGAGCGGCCCGGCTTCGCCGGGCTGCGGAGCGGGGGGCTTGGGGGGGCGTCTCGCACCCCCCAAGTCAACTAGTCCCAGTACCAACGCCGATGAGTCTCGTAGTAGCGGTGCGTCGCGGCCACGCCTTCGCGCAGCCCGACGCGTGGCTTCCACCCCGTCGCGCGGGTGAGCGCGCTGACGTCGGCCACGAAGTCGGCGGTGTCGACGTGGGGGTAGTCCGGCGGGCCACGGCACGTGCGTCGAGCGTGCCCCGGCCGACGACGTCGAGGATCACCGTGACCATGTCGCGGAACGTCGTGGGGGACCCGGCGCCGACGTTGTACACGCCCCCGATCGTCTCCTCGGCGAGCGCCACGCGGAGGAGCGCGTCGACGATGTCGGTCACGTAGACGTAGTCGCGCCGCTGGCTGCCGTCGCCGAACACGGTGATGGTGCCGCCTTCCATCGCCTGCCGGATGAACCAGTTCACGAGCCCGTAGCGCCCGTGCCTCATCTGCTGGCGCACGCCGTACGGGTTGGTGAGGCGCAGCGCGGTCGCTCTGAGCCCGTACTGCCGGTGATAGAGCAGGTGATACCGCTCGCCCGCGAACTTGTGGATCCCGTAGAACATCAGGGGCTCGATGGGATGGCTCTCGTCGACGGGCACGGTGCGCGCCGCCCCGTACTGGAGGCGCGAGCCGGTGAAGATCACGCGGGCCTCGCGGTTCAGGCGCCGGCAGGCCTCGAGCAGGATCAGGTGCCCGCGGCAGTTGATGTCGAGATCGAGCAGCGGGTCGGTCATGCTGTCGAGGTAGCTCACCTGCGCGGCGAGGTTGAAGATGACGTCCTGGCCGCGCACCACGCGCTCCACGATGGTCTGATCGCGGAGATCGCCCACCACCAGCGTCAGCCGGTCCTCGATGTCCTGCACGTTGAACCGGTTGCCGCCGTAGAGCGGCAGCAGCGCGTCGAGGATCGTGACCTTCGCCCCCGCCCCGACGAGTGCCAGCGCGAGGTTCGAGCCGATCATCCCGAGGCCGCCCGTGATGAGGACGGCCCGGCCCGCGTAGCCAGGGGGTTTGGGGGTCATGAGCGGTGGGGCCCCCATGTCAATGTCACGTCAGCTCGGCCGGCCGCGGCCGACTCCCTCCAGGACCGCGACGATCGCGAGGACGCAGCCCACCTGGAGGAGGAGCAGGACCGCTTCGCGCTTCTCCGCTCCGTTGAGGAGCACCGCGGAGATCCCGAGGGTCGTGCAGATGAAGAAGATCACGAACACCGTCTGCGTCTTCGTGAACCCGAGCTGCTCGAACCGGTGGTGGAGATGGTCCTTGCCGGTGTACGCGAGCCACTCGCGGAGCGAGTGCACCTTGCCCTGCACGATGCGGACGACGCCGACGAAGGCGATGTCGAAGAGCGGCACCGCGAGGATGAGCGTCGGGGTCAGGAGGGCGGCGACGGGATCGTTCTCGGCCCACACGCCCATGACCGCGAGCGCGGCGAGCGTGAAGCCGATGAAGCTGGCGCCGCTGTCGCCGAGGAAGATCGTCGCGCCGCTCGCCGGCGCAGGTTGTACGGGAGGAAGCCGGCGCAGGCGCCCACGAGCGACGCCGCCAGGAACATCAGGTAGGGCTGGTCGGTCTGCAGCGCGACGAAGCTGAAGAAGATGCCGCTGATGATGCCGATGCCGGCGGCGAGGCCGTCCATGCCGTCGAGGAACTGCACGGCGTTGGTGACCGTCAGGATCCACAGCGCGGTGACCACCACGTTCAGCACGCCGGCCCCGGGCACGCCGTGCGGCACGACGGTCAGGACGGCGCCGTACGCCATCGCCACGGCGGCCGCGGTGAGCTGCCCGAGGAGCTTGACCCACGCGGGCAGGTCGGCCATGTCGTCGAGGATGCCGACCGCGACGATGATGGCCGCGCCGAGGGCGACGCCCTTGAGCTCGATGGAGAAGTTGAAGTTGATCAGGACCGTGACCGCGAAGGCCGCGTACACGGCCGCGCCGCCCAGCAGGGGCGTCGGCACGTCGTGGACCTTGCGTCCGGACGGCTGGTCGAGGATGCCGCGCCACCGCGCGTAGGCGCGCACGACCGGGACGGTCACCAGCGCGATCAGGAACGCCGAGGTCGCGAGGTAGAGCCAGAGCAGCCCGACGCCGAAGAACCAGCGACGCACCGGCGGTGCGAGGACCGCGACGACCAGCGCCACGCGCACGACGCGTCCCCACCATCACGCGAGCGCCCCGCGCAGGGCGTCCGCCACCGCGTCGACCTCCGCGTCCGCGAGGGACGGGTAGCACGGCAGCGACACCGAGCGCTGCCACAGACGCTCGGCCACCGGATAGCCGTCGACGCCGGCGGCGCGATGCAGCGGACGAAACACCGGCCGGCGGGCGCAGACCCCGCGCGCGGCGAGGGCCGCGATCACGGTGTCGACCGGCCGCTCCACCTCGACGACGAAGCGGTGATACACGTGCGCCGTGCCGGCATCGTCGGGCAGCGTGCACGGGAGGCCGGCGAGCGCCGCGCGATACCGCCGGGCGATCGCCTGCCGCCGCGCGATGAAGGCATCGAGGCGCGCGAGCTGGCTGCGGCCGAGCGCCGCCTGCAGATCGGTGAGCTTGGCGTTGCCGCGCGGGCTCAGGTCCTCGTGCTCGTCGTACTCGCGCGTGTCGCGCACGCGCGCGACGGTGGCCGCCGGTCCACCGACCGCGCCCCCTTCCCCGGTGGTGACGAGCTTGGTCGCGTAGAACGAGCAGATCGCCGCCGTCCCCGTCGCTCCGGCGGCCCGGCCGTCAACCCGTGCTCCCAGCGCCTGCGCGCAGTCCTCGATCACGGGGACGCCGAGCGCCGCGAACGGCGTGACGTCGATCGCGCGCCCGAACGCGTGGACGACGATGATCGCGCGCGTGCGCGCGCCGAGGCGGCGCCGGACGTCGTCGAGGGCCAGGGCCTGGGTCCGGGGATCGACGTCGGCAAGCACCGGGCGGCCGCCCGCGCGGAGCACCGCGTGATGAAGCGCGTCGCAGCCGTACGTGGGCACGATGACGTCATCGCCGCGCCCGACCCCGACCGCCGCGAGCGCCAGCTCGAGCGCGCTCGTGCCGGACGACACCGCCGCCGCGGCGGATACGCCGAGGCGGCGGGCGACCTCGGCCTCGAAGGCGGCGACCTCGGGCCCCTGCGCGATCTGCCCGCCCTGGACGACGCGTGCGACCGCCCGGACGTCGTCGGCGCCGAGGGTGGGCCGCGAGTGCGGGATCAAGAATCGAGCAGGAATCGCACCGACTGGAACGCTTCGGCGTACTTCACGCGGGCCTGGATGCCGCGGAAGTTCGCGGAGGAGACCGCCAGCTCGAGGATCGAGAGGTCCTCGATGTTGGTCTTCGCGACCTGCGAGCGGTGCGCCTCCAGCGCGGCCAGCTTCTTGTCGAGCACCTTGGCGATGTCGGTGTAGCAGTTCGGCGCGAAGTTCTGCGTGGACGGGACCTCGTAGAAGAGGAAGTTCGGCACGTAGCGCGTCGCCGACGTCGCGCACTGTGCGAGGTGACGATGGTCCTGGTGGGTGTCGTCGGGGAAGTTCACGAAGATCATGGCCGGGCTGACGTCGCGGATGACGTCCTCCAGGCGGACGATGAGGTCGCGATTGAGCGGGATCTCGGTGTCCTCATAGTCGCCCCAGAACACCTTGCGGGCCCCCAGGATGACGGCCGACTCTTCCTGCTCCCGCTCCCGCTCGTGCGGGTCGCCACCACGGCCGCCCCGGGAGGCGACGAAGAGGTGGATGGAGTGACCCTTTTCCGCGTATTTCGTGAGGGTGCCGCCGCAGCCGTACTCGATGTCATCGGGATGCGCGCCGATGGCGAGGACGTTCACCCATTCATGATAGGCGATCGACCTCCGCGGACCATGGTTTCCAGGCGTTGCCGCGGCGCGCCACGTCGAGCGCGGATCCCCCCTCGTTGAGCAGCAAATCCAGGCCCGAGAGGTACGGCACGAACGCCCCATGCTGCTGGGGGTAGGTGGGGTGCTCGTAGCGCTGGCAGAGCACCGCGATGCCGGCCTCCCGGAAGGGGACCGGGTCCATATAGAGGCACGGCGTCGGGGCCGGCCAGGTACGTGTCGGCGCCGACCGCGCGGCACAGCTCCACCAGCCGGGCGCTCGCATCGTCCGTCCCGACCCCCAGCGCGGAGGCCAGGACCGCCGGCGTGCCGATCCCGAAGGCCTCGGCCAGCCAGCGGGCGCTCGCCGCCGCCAGCGGGGCCAGCGTCTGCCACTCCTGCGCGTAGAGGTCGGCGAGCGAGTCCCGGACCTTCGCGAAGCCGGGCGCGCGGGCGTACGCGTGCTCGACCGCGCGGAGGTGCCGCCGCGGCCATGGCTGAGCGGCGTCGAGCGTGACCGCGGTGATCGCGGTGCCGAGCGGCGCGTGCACGGGCACGGTCAGCCACGCCGGCCCCTCGCGCGTCTTGATGCGATTGCGGTTCTGCCAGCCGTTCTTCTCGTACTGGACCGTGTCGAGGAGCACGAACACGTCGGCCTCGGCCCACTTGGCGAGGTAGCCGAGCCACGGCAGGTAGTGCGGCTGGTGGATGGCGACCTTCACGGCGCCACGAAGACCGGGTTGCCGAGCAGGTAGTCGCTCGTCGAGACGCGCGCGTCGAGACGGTAGTAGTGCCGGCGCGTGTCCGCGGTCTCCCGATGCACGATCCTGAGCGGCGCCGGCCCGGTCCACGTCCCGACGACCTCGCCGTCCCGCACCAGCGCGATGCGCACGGGATGCGCCTTGCCGTCCGCCGTCTCGACGGTCCCGCGCACCTCGATGGGCGTGCCGGCGGGCGCCGCCAGCGTGTCGCCCATCTCCGCCCGGGCCGCCGGCGAGACGGCGACGAACTCGGCGAGGACCAGCGGCGCATCGCCCGAGTGGCGGACGGCGTACATCCGCCCGCGCTTGAGCGCGTCCAGCACGGCGGCCTCGGAGCGCTCGCCCACGAGGAAGACGGTCTGGACCGGACCGATCCGCTTGCCCGCGCGGGCGGCGTGAAACCCCGACTCGCCGACGCCCCAGACGGGGCGCGCGCGCTCGCCGGCCGCGTACTGCGTGAGCAGCCGATCCCAGCCCTCGCCCGGGCGCGTGAAGCGCGTCGGCTGCTCGTACACGGCGCCGAACGCCGTGTACCCGCTCGTGCGAAGGAGATCGTCCGGGTACGGATCCGTCTTCCACCGCACGCGCATGGGCCCGACCTGGCGCTCGCCGGCGTCCGGCGCCTCCGGGAAGGACCAGATGGTCGCGCCGCCGAGGCGCTCCGCCTCGTCGATGAAGGTCTGGTGGGGATCGACGGCGTAGGACCGCCACGGCGGATACCGATCGACGGTGAAGGGCCAGGCGCGGACGAGCGCGAGCACCCCGAGCGCGAGCACGATCCCGCCCAGGAGCCAGCGACGGTGGCGCACGACGATGACCGCCGAGCCCAGTCGCCGGCGGCGCGCGCGCGGGCGTGCGAGCAGCAGCACCCCGGGGACGATCAGCACCGCGGGCACCAGATCGATGAGCGACTGGACGGTGATCTCGCCCGCCGCGCGGTTGCCGATCGCCGGCAGCGCGCGAAGCGACGCCGCGTCGCGGAGCCCGAAGACGAGGAT
>CAVPPZ010000027.1:0-159074 GCA_963707305.1 uncultured Candidatus Rokubacteria bacterium | reverse complement strand
ACGCGCTCGACGCGCTTACGCTTGGCGGCGACAAGGTGATTGACGACAGCACCGTCTATCTGGCCTTGCGCAACGCCTGTTGGCGGCTGCGCAACGACCGTCGCGGGAAGGCATCGCCACCGTGGTCGACCAGCTCTGGTCGGCGGCGCTCCGCATCGAGGACGGCGACCTGCCCGAGGCCGAGCGCGCGGTTAAGGCCGCCCAGGACGCCCTCACGCAGGCCTTGAAGGAGGATACGCCGCCAGAGGAGATCAAGCGCCTCGTCGATGAGCTCCGCTCCGCGCTGTCGCGCTATCTCCAGGCGCTTGCCTCCCAGCAGCAGGACAAGGGCAACATGTCGCCGCAAGCGGAGCAGAACGGCGATCAGCTCGTGTCGCAGCAGGATCTCGACAAGCTCCTCAGCAACATCCAGAAGCTCGCCCAGTCGGGTTCGAAGGAGATGGCCGAGCGCATGCTGGCGGAGCTCAAGGACATTCTCGACCGGCTGCAGACCGGCAACTTCGCCGAGAACGCCCAGCAGCAGCGCGCCAGCCGCATGATGAAGGATCTGAGCGACCTCGTCTCCAACCAGCAGAAGCTGCTCGACGATACCTTCGCCGCCAAGCGCGAGCAGAACGCCAACAATGGCGACAGCCGCAGTTCGAGGTCAGCCCTCCGGCCAGCCGATGGAATTCGGTCCGGGCATCAGCATGGCGCCTCTTTTCGAGGAATACCCGGCGAGGCCCAGCAAGGCAGCATGAAGGGATCGGGCGAGTCCAGCAGCCAGGGTGCACCCCAACCAGGGCCAGCTCGAGCTGGGTCAGCAGCCGCAAGGCCAGCGCTCGGGCCAACATGCCAAGCTCGGCGAGCGTCAGCAGGAGCTTCGCGACAAGCTGCAAAGCCTGATCGACCGCTTCCGCATCGAGGGCGCCGACGCGCCGGACGAGTTCAAGGGCGCGGGGGAAGCCATGGGCGACGCCAAGGAGGCCATCGGCGAGAGCGATCTCGAACGCGCCACCCAACAGCAGAGCCTCGCGCTGGATCGCCTGCGCAAGGGCGCCCAGTCCATGGCCGAGCAGATGATGGAGAACGGCGAAGCGCAAGCAGGGCAAGGCCCCGGCAATAACGGCCGCGATCCGCTCGGGCGGCCGGACCGCTCGAACCGGCCCGACCTCGGCCTGTCCGTGAAAGTCCCTGACGAGATCGACATCCAGCGCGCGCGAGAGGTGCTTGACGAGCTTCGCCGCCGCCTCGGCGATCCGTCACGGCCGGCGGTCGAGCTCGATTATCTGGAGCGCCTGATCAAGCCATTCTGACGGCAGAAGTCACCTGAAATAGGTGACGATGGCGATGACGCTGATGGCGCCCAGCGCGCCGAGATAGACGCCGACGAGAAGTCCCTCCGGCCAGCGGTCCTTCGCTTTGCTTCTGAGCGCCTGGGCGATCACGACCGGCGGGATGAGCGCGCCCACGAATGCGGCGATGAGAGTCAGCGTCGTCATGGGTTTCCGACCTCGCCGATGAAGGGAAGCTCGCGATAGCGGTGGGCGAGGTCCATGCCATAGCCCACCACGAACACGGGCGGGCAGCGAAAGCCCAGGAAGTCGGGCACGATCGCCGCCGCGCGCGGGACTTGCTTGTCGATGAGGATGCAGGTCTTGACCGAGCGCGCGCCGCGGCGCTCAAGCAGCGCCTTGGCGAAGGCGAGCGTCCTCCCCGAAATCGAGGATGTCGTCGACGATCACGACCTCCCGGCCGGCCAAGCCGGTCTCCACGTCGCGCAAGATCTTGACCTCGCCGCCTGATGCCGTGCCCAGGCCATAGCTGGCGAGGAAAATAAAGTCGATCTCCGGCTTGAGCCCCTGCCGGTGGAGCGCCCTGATGAGGTCCGCGGCAAAGATGAAGCTTCCTTTCAGGATCGCGACGATGATGAGATCGCGCGGAGAAGAAGCGGCGATCTCGCGGGCTAACCCCTCGACCCTCTCGGCGATCTGCTCGGCGCTGAAAAGCGGCGTGATGGTTTGAGCCGCCGCAACTCCAGCCATTCCTACTCGGCCTTGGCGAAACGCACCTTGACGCTCCGGACATTGCTCGGCGGCGCGGGGATTTGCCGCAAGAACGGCGCATGCTCCCCTGCCCAAGCTCCGCCTCACCGACCTCGGTGGTCCACTCGGAGATTTCCTCGCCCCTCTCGTCCCGGAGCGCGATGACCACGGTCGGCACGTCCACCGGGCTCGCGGTGAGGTTCACCACGTCGCCCTGCACCTCAAGCACGGTCTGGCCGCCGTCGCTGGTCCAGCCGTAGCGCACGCCCTCGAAGGCGAGGCCATGCGCCCCAACCGGCATGCCGAACAGGGCGTAGAGACGGGCGGCGCCCGGCAAGACCGACATCACCGTTGACGGCGCAAGCGCAAGCGTACCGATCACGCTCGCCACGATGAGGGCCAACACCAGCCAGCCTATGGCGACGACCGGGGGCCTCTTCCGCCGCGGCCGCTCATCGGGAAGAGCCTGCTCGGCCAGAACCGAGTCGATGCCCAAATCGGCGTCGCCCATACTGGCATCGCCCATGCTGGCATCAGCCATGGAACCATCGCCCATGGAGACGTCCATCATGGGGGCATCTCCCATGGAGGCATCGCCCATGCCGGCATCGGCCGGAGGGGCAGAAGGCCGGGCCGCCCGGCTGCCAGTCAGGCGCGCGAAAATCCCCCCGCGCTTTTCGGCCGGGGGCGCGGCCGGCGGAGCGTCGGCCATCGCTTCGGCATTGATCCTGGCCAGTTGGGCAGCGAGATTCGCCTGTGTCTCGGCTGGAGTGAAACTCGGCTCAGGCGGCGGCGGGGCTGGAGCGATGCCGGCAAATCCGCGCATGGCCATATTGACCGCCGCGGCTGGCTGTGGCGGCGGCGGCGCTTGGGGCGCAGCGGCGGGTTGCGGGGGCGGCGCCATTCGTAAGGCGGGCTCGGGCGGCAAAGTGACCGGCTGCGCCTGCCACACATGGGCGCATTTCGAGCAGCGGACCTTCCGCCCCTCAGGAGGGAATACCGCCTGAGTCTCGTAGCGCGTCTCGCAGACCGGGCAGATAATGAGTGTTGCCATCGGAAAAGCCAAAATGGCCTTTTATTCTGGATTAGCCCCGGGGCCCCATGCCCTCGCCCAAATCCATTGATACCGGACCCGGAGTTCAGCATAAAGAGCCAGTCTTCCGCAATGTTTAGAGACTTAAGGAATACGGGTGATTCGCTTTGACAGTGTCGGGCTGCGCTACGGCTCAGGCCCGGAAATCTTGCGCGACGTCACCTTCCATGTGCTTCCGGGGTCCTTTCACTTCCTGACGGGACCGTCGGGGGCCGGCAAGACGACGCTTTTGCGGCTTCTTTTCATGTCGCTCAAGCCGTCGCGGGGGCTGATTTTCGTGTTCGGCGAGAACGTCGCCGAGCTCTCGGCGAGCGGCCGCTCGGCGCTCAGACGGAGGATCGGCATCGTTTTCCAGGATTTCCGGCTGCTCGACCACCTCACCACCTGGGAGAATGTGGCGCTTCCCTTGCGCGTCATGGGCAAGAAGGAGGCCGACTACCGGGAGGACGTGACCGATCTCTTGCGCTGGGTCGGCCTCGGCGACCGCATCGACGCCTATCCCGAGATCCTATCCGGCGGAGAGAAGCAGCGCGCGGCCATCGCCCGCGCCGTCATCGCGCGGCCAGAGCTCTTGCTCGCCGACGAGCCCACCGGCAATGTCGATCCGGTTATCGGCAACCGCCTCTTACGCCTCTTCGTCGAGCTCAACCGGCTCGGCACCTCGGTCATCATCGCCACCCACGACTATGGCTTGATGGAGCAGCTCGATGCCCCGCGGCTGGTGCTCTCCGACGGTCATGTGCAGATGCGCGGAAGCCCGTGACCCTGCTTTCGGACATCAGGGACTATCCATGGGCGAGCCTGCTGGCCGGGCTCTTGCCTGCGCGCCTCGCCAGGCTTCTGCCCGCGCGCTTCCACACCACGACCGCCCAGATCGTGCCGTCGGCCTCCATCGCCGGCAATGCGCTGACCGTGGTGATCGCCATCATGTCCTTCCTCGCCTGCCTCACCGCGGGCGCGGTGTACATGGTCAACCAGTCGGCCAACGCCTGGGTCAACGATATCGCGAGCGAGATCACCGTGGAGCTCGACCCCGTCAACAGCGCCGACATCGAGAAGAAGATGACGCTCGTCTCGCTGTTCCTCGCCAAGCAGAAGGGTATCACCAGGGTGAAGCCGCTGACCGCCGAGGATAGCGCGAAGCTGCTCGAGCCGTGGCTCGGCCAAACCAGCGCGCTGCAGGCGCTTCCCATCCCGCGCCTGATCGCGGTGGAGATCGACCGCTCAAATCCTCCGGACATTCAGCTCATCAAGACGGCGCTGTCGGAGAACTTCGAAGGCGTCACCCTCGACGACCACCGCCGCTGGCAGGCGGAGATCCGCACGCTGACCCGCTCGGCCGCGCTCGGCGGCCTTGCCGTGCTCTCGCTGGTCGCCGCCGCGACCATCGCCGTGATCGTGTCGGCGACGCGCAGCGCCATGGCGACGAACCGCGAGATCATCGAGGTTCTGCACTTCGTCGGCGCCAATGAGCGCTTCATCAGCCGCGAGTTCGAGCGCCATTTCCTAGGCCTCGGCGTCCGCGCCGGGCTGATGGGCGCTTTCGCCGCTGCCATCGCCTTCCTGCTGCTGCCGCTCATGACGCATATGCTTGGCGGGGGGGTCGTCACCGCCGCCGACACGCGCAGGCTCATCGGCTCGGGCGAGCTCGATCTCGCGGGCTATTTCCTCTGCGTGCTCGTGGTCTTCGTCGTGGCCTGTCTGTGCATGATCACCTCCAGGCTAGGCGTGATCCGCGTGCTCAAGTCCCACGCGTGACGTGCCTCGGTTCGCCCGGCGAGACCGGCAGCAATGCCGGTTTCATGCCTGCACGATTTGTGCCTATTCTTGCGCCCGCCTGGCAGTGCTGGAGTAAGCGGTGAGTGAGGAAAAGGAACAGAGACCAGGCCGGTTCAGTGGCTTCGTGGGTGGAGTAAGGCTCATCTTCGATGCGCTGCTGTTCGCCTTGGTGCTGCTTGTCATCGGCTTCATCGTGTTTGCCAATAGCGTCGACCGCGAGCTGCGCGTGCCGCAGCGGGGCGCCGACGGCATCGCCGTGCTGACCGGCGGCATGTCCCGCATCGACCAGGCGATGAAGCTGCTCGCCGCAGGCAAGGCCAAGCGCGTCCTCATCACAGGGGTCAACCGCATTACCTCAGTGGAAGAGCTCAAGCAGCTCGCCAGTCAAGGCGACCAGTATTTCACCTGCTGCGTCGATATCGACAAGGAAGCGCGCAATACCATCGACAACGCCACCGAGACCAGCGAGTGGGTGGCTTTGCATCATTATGGCTCGATCATCTTGGTGACCTCGAATTACCACATGCCGCGCGCGCTCGCCGAGCTTGCCCGGGTCATGCCGGGCGTCACCCTCATCCCCTATTCGGTGGTCGACAACAATGTGCATCTCGACCGCTGGTGGAGCTATCCCGGCACGACCAAGCTGCTCCTCTCCGAGTATCTGAAATATCTGCCGGCGCTCGGGCGGCTTGGCGCGACCGACCTCGTGCGCATGCTGCTGTCGGGCGGCAACCCCGTCTCTGCCGACGTCCCCGAGCCGTAACCTGTCAGGGCCGGATGGCACGCTCGCTTCTCTTTGATGTCCTGTTCTATGTGACGACGACCTTGTTCGTCGTGCTCGGCAGCCCGATTCTGTTCGCCCCGAGGCGCGTAGCCATGGCGGCGCTGGCGATCCACGGGCGCTTTGAGCTGTGGCTGCTCAAGCTGATCGTCGGAACGAAGCTCGAAGTGCGCGGCCAGGAGAAGCTCCCCAAAGGGGCCTCTCTCGTCGCCTCCAAGCACCAGTCGGCGTGGGAAACGTTCGGCCTCATCCCGCTCTTCCGCGACCCGGCCCTGCTGATGAAGCGCGAGCTGTTCTGGATCCCCTTTCACGGCTGGTTCTCGCATAAATTCGAGATGATCCCGGTCGACCGCGACAAGGGTCCGGCCGCGCTGCGCCGCATGTTGCGCGAGGCGAGGAAGCGCGTCGCGGACGGGCGGGAGATCATCATCTTCCCGGAAGGCACCAGGCGCGCTCCCGGCGCGCCGCCCAACTATAAGACCGGGGTGGTGCTGCTCTATGAGGCGCTCGGCGTTCCTTGCGTGCCGGTGGCCCTCAATTCCGGGCTGTTTTGGCCCCGGCGCAGCCTCGGGCGCCGCCCCGGCACCATCGTGGTCGAGTTCCTCGATCCCATCCCGCCGGGGCTGCCGAAGGCCGAGTTCCTGAAGCGGCTCACCGAGGCCATCGAGACCGCCTCCGCCCGCCTTTTGGCCGAAGCAAAGGCCAAGGAACCGGGTGGTGGGCAGCCCGTTAACCTTTGAATGCTTGACTGGGGCTTGGCGAACGTTCTAGCTTTGTTCCTGAGAATTCGTGGCACCGTCTTGAAATCGTCACCCCTCAACCCATTTGACAGGGCGATCTACTGGTTAACGGGCTGGGATCCCATGTGGATGCGCAAAGTCGAAGCTGAAACGCCCCAATGGGGGCCGGCCAATGAGCCGGCGCTCGTCTGCTCGGAGGCTGCCTTCGCCCAGGCGTTCCACTATTGGCGCGGGGGCTCAGGCAGCCGCTATCTGCATAGCGTCTATACCCTGGTCGGCTGCCCTGCCCTGCCCCGGGCTAATTACATCCTCGTCCGCCGCTACGAGGATGGGAGCCGTGTGGCGCTTGCCTTCGGTCAGACCAAGGACGACGCGGTGACCCGCAATCTTGCCCATCTCCGCCACGAGGGCGCCAAATGCGGCGCCAACGAGGTGCATATCCACCTGCTGGCCGAAAACGCCGCCGCACGCGCTTTGGTGGAGGCCGACTTGGTCGCCGCCCATACGCGTAGGCTCGCCGCCGCCAACGCGGCTTAAATCCACTCTCAAAGGCGTTAGAGGCAGCCGAGGCTGCCTTCGCAATCTCAACCGCTCTCCCCGGCTGACGAGAAGCGTCTGCCCGCTGGCGTCAAACAATCTCAAGCCCTGAGGACTTTGGCTCGGAGAGGGCGATTTCCTTGATATACTCGCCAACTCGGACTGCCCTCCAACGATTGTCCCCCGACGGAGTCAAGCATTGGCGTCGCTGTGGAAGATCCCGTGGGTCCGGCGGCAGAGGGTCCGCTTGCGGCGCCCGTTGCAGATTCTCATCGCGCCTATCGTCGTCAACTACATCAAGCTCGTGGTCAAGACGTCGACCATCGTCGCCGACCCTCCCGACTATGTCGCCCGGGGACATGAGTATCACCCCTCGATCATCGCGCTGTGGCACGGCCAGTTTTTTCTCCTGCCGGGAATTTATCCGGCGGAGATCCCGGGCCGCGCAATCGTCGCCAAGCATGACGATGCGGAAGCGCTTC
This sequence comes from uncultured Candidatus Rokubacteria bacterium, assembly GCA_963707305.1. Classification (GTDB taxonomy): domain Bacteria; phylum Methylomirabilota; class Methylomirabilia; order Rokubacteriales; family CSP1-6; genus VGLJ01. The sequence continues at coordinate 151,638 of CAVPPZ010000027.1, read as the reverse complement.
GCCGCATTCTCCGCCATTTTGGTCTCGGCCTGGTGCGCGGCGCCGGATCTGCCGGCCGTGGCCGCGATCGCGGCGGCGCCGAGGCAGCCCACGGGTTGATCGCCTCGCTCAGGGAAGGCTTCAGCATCGCCCTGACCGGCGACGTGCCGCCCGGCCCGGCCCGCAAATGCGGCGTCGGCATCGTGATGATCAGCAGTCGTTCGGGCCGGCCCATCGTCCCTTTCGCGGTCGCTACCTCCCGCTATCTCTCGGTGAATTCCTGGAGCCGCATGACCATCAATCTTCCCTTCTCGAAGCTCGGCATCGTCATGGGCGAACCGATCTATGTGCCGCGTGAGGCCGGGCCCGAGGAGCTCGAGCTCTACCGGAAACGCGTCGAGGCGGCGCTGAACGAGGTCACGGCGAAAGCCTATGCCGTGGCGGGTGCCGATATGACGCGGGCGACCCCCAAACCCGGCGCCAGGTCGCGCTCCTAGGGTAAGTGGCGCCCCCCGCTGCCCGCTGCGAGGACCTATCGAGGGAATCGTGACAGCACCGCAAGTCGGAAGACCCTGAGCAAATAGCGGATAAAAATGCTCGCAAGATTGTAGGTCGGCCGCCAGCCGAGACGCTCGCGCAATTCCCTCTTCCCGAGCCCGAGGCCTGACTGCGCTACTGAATTTATTGGCGCGCCGGAGATGATTCGAACCCGGGCCCCCAAATTCGTAGGGTGATTTCAGGCAAATCCGCATGGGGACTGGGTGTGGCAAATGTCACTGCGCCAATCCGAGCGGCGTCATATGATTTAATCGTCCCAGAATGGTCTTGGGCGGCGTCACTTGGAGGATACTCGTCTGTGACACCATTAACCATTCGCATGCGGGCACCAGTAGCTAGAGCGTAGGCGAACCATTCGGCAGGACCTTGACCGAGCGCATGGAAGGATGTTCGCTATGACCCACATTACGATAAGCACTAAGGAAGACGCTGGCTTTGCTCGAGCAGGCGGCTGGCGTCCCGGGCGGCGGCGCATGAAGCAGCCCCAGATCGAAGAACCCCACTACACTCTCGCGGGAATCGCCATATTTGCGGGCCTCCCTTCGGAGGCATTGGCAAGGGTTCATCAACGCTGTTCGTGGCGACGCTATGAACCGGGTGAGCCGATTGTCGACTATCTCGACGCCTCAGATGAGGTGTTCTTCGTCAGCACCGGCGAGGTCTGCGTCACCATCTATTCACTCGCGGGCAAGGCGGTCAGCTTTCGTAACTTGGGGCCGGGCGACATATTCGGCGAGTACGCTGCCATCGATGGCGAGCCCCGCTCTGCCAGCGTCGAGGCACGGACCAGCTGCCTCTCGGGTGGCGCTCGACCCGCGTGCGGCAGCTGCAGCACACCATCGCGATCGTGCCGAACTCCTCCGTGGCGAAGGCGACGATCGTGAACTACTCGCTCCCGGAGCCGCGCCTCGGCGTCACGGTCCGGGTGAGCGTGGACTACGCGAGCGATCTGGATCGCGTCGCAGCGGTCCTGCTCGACGAGACCCACCGCGCGGTGGGCGAGGTGCCCGGGCTGCTGGGTCAGCCGGAGCCCAGCGTCCGTCTGACCGGCTTCGGCGACGGCCTCGAGCTCGGGCTGAACGTGCAGGTGGCCAGCTACGTCGACCAGTACCTCGTGCAGCACGAGCTGCGCCGCCGCATCGTCCGCCGCTTCCACGCCGAGGGCATCGCGTTCCCCGCGCGCCCGTTCGTGCTGCCCGCCGCGCCGTCGTCCGACAAGCGCGAGTAGGCGACGCCGTCAGCGCGCGGCGTTGGCCAGCCACGCCTCCACGGCGCGGACGTCGGCTTCGGTATCGACGCCGATCGTCGGCTCGTCGGTCTCGACCACGCGAATGCGAATGCCATGCTCCAGGAAGCGGAGCTGCTCGAGCTTCTCGGTGAGCTCCAGCGGTGAGGGCGGCAACGCGTGAAACGCGTCGAGCGCGCTCTTGCGGTAGGCGTAGAGCCCGACGTGCTTGTAGCGCGGCGTGCCGCGGCCGTCGCGATCGTAGGGGATCGGGTACTTCGAGAAGTACAGCGCATGGCCGTCCACGCCCGTCACCACCTTGTTCACGGCCGGGTTGGGGAGCTCCTCCTCGGTGGCGCGGATGCACAGCGTCGACACCTGCGTCTCGGGCTCGGAGAGGAACGGCGTCACGAGCCGCTCGATGTGGCCGGGCGTGACGAGCGGCTCGTCGCCCTGGATGTTCACGTAGACGTCCGCCGCGCGATGCTGCGCCACCTCCCACACGCGGTCGGTGCCCGAGGGATGGTCCGGTGACGTGACGACGGCGGGGACGCCGTGGGCCGCGCACACGCCCGCGACCTCCTGGGAGTCGGTGGCGATGAGCAGATCGGTCAGGTGCGGACTGCGCTTCGCGGCGTCGTAGGTCCGGAGGACGAGCGCGCGCCCCGCGATGTCACGGAGCACCTTGCGCGGCAGCCGGGTCGACTGGAGGCGAGCGGGGATGACGCCGAGGACCGTCAGCGCCGCCGGACGGCTCACGGAAACGCGGTGAGCGTGCGTCGCAGCGAGGCGGCGCGGTCCGCGCCTTCGGGCACGAACGGCAGGATCGTCGGCATGGTGAGCCCGGCGTCGGCGTAGGCCTGGATGCGCGCGCGGCAGAACGCCTCGTCGCCGACCACGCCGAGGCCGTCGAGCAGACGCGGCGACACCGCGCGCACGGCGCCGGCGCGGTCGCCCGTCTTCCACGCGGCATTGATCGCGGTCATCTCGTCCGCGTAGCCGACGCTGCGGAAGAAGCTCGCGTACACGTCGACGATCGCGTAGCCCGTGATGTCGCGCGCGAGCAGCGCGCGGGTCTTGTCGGGCTCGTCGGTGACGGTCGTCCGGATGAAGCCGGCGATCTCGAACCCGTCGAGCGTGCGGCCGGCGCGGCGCGCGCCGGCCTTCAGGTGCTCGATCGACGCCGGAACGGCTTCCGGCGGGATCCAGTTGAGCAGCACGCCGTCCGCGACCTCGCCGGCGAGCTCCAGCATCTCCGGGCCGAGCGCGGCCAGCACGATCTTCGGCGGTGGGGAGGGCGGGGGCGCCATCAGCTTGAAGTTCTTCAGCCGGTAGAACCTGCCCTCGAAGTTCACGCGCTCGCCGGCCGCGGTCATCCGGATGATCTGGACGACCTCGCGCATCTGCCCGAGCCCCGCGTGGAACGGCAGGCCGTGCCACTGCTCGACGATGATCCGGCTCGACACGCCGAGCCCGAGCGACACGCGGCCCGGCGCCACGTGGGCGAGCGTCGCGGCCGACATGCCGAGGATGATGGGGCTGCGCGTCTGGATCGGGATCACGCCGCTCGCCACGCCGATGCGTTGCGTGTGGGCGGCGATGAGCGTCATCAGCGTGATGGCGTCGCCGCCGGCGGTCTCGCCCAGCCACGCGGTGTGGTAGCCGCGCGCCTCGACGTCGCGCACGAGCGCGAGATAGTCGGAGAGCGGGAGCGCCGGAAACGCGGCGACGACCGCGCCGAGACGAGCCAGCGGCACTAGCGGATGCGGGCTTTCAGATGGTTCGCGAGCACCGCGCGAGTATACTCTACGGCGGTCATGGGCCTGCTCGACGGCACGCACGGCGTCGTCCTCGGGGTCGCGAACAAGCGCTCGATCGCCTGGGCCATCGCGCAGGCGCTCGCCGGCGCGGGCATGCGGCTGGCCTTCACCTACCAGGGCGATCGCCTCAAGGAGAACGTCGAGGAGCTCGCGAGCACGCTGCCCGGCTCCGTCCTCTATCCCTGCGACGTCGGCGTCCGATGCGGACATCACGGCCGTGTTCGACGGCATCAGCCGCGACTTCGGCGCGCTCGACACCCTCGTGCACTCCGTGGCCTACGCCATGCCGGAAGACCTCAAGAACGAGTTCGTGCACACGTCGCGCGAGGGCTTCCGCGTCGCGCACGACGTGTCGGCGTACTCGCTGGTGGCCGTGACGCGCGCGGCGGCGCCCCTGCTCGAGAAATCGGCCTGCGGGTCGGTGATCGCGATGACGTACTACGGCTCGGAGAAGGTCGCGGCCGGCTACAACGTCATGGGCGTGGCCAAGGCCTCGCTCGAAGCGACCGTGCGCTATCTCGCCTCGAACCTGGGACCGCGCGGGATCCGCGTCAACGCCATCTCGGCGGGGCCGGTGAACACGCTGGCGGCCCGCGGGCTCAAGGGCTTCACCACCATGCTCCAGCACCACGCCGAGCGCGCGCCGCTGCGGCGCAACGTCGAGCTGCGCGAGGTCGGCGACACCGCGCTGTTCCTCGCGTCGTCCATGGCGTCGGGCATCACCGGCGAGATCCTCTTCGTGGACTGCGGCTATAACATCATGGCCGTCTGAGCCCGGAGGGGGGCTTCGCCCCCCTTCCGGCGGTCGTCGCCGCGCCTCCGGCCGCGCTCGTCGCTGCCTCCCCCCAGCGCCAGGATTGCGCCGGCGAAGCCGGCGCTCGAACGACGCGGCGGCGGATGATCACGGCCTCCGACTCGCTCAGTGGACCGGCCGAGGCATACGGCGACGTCGTCGAGCACATGGCACGTGACGTCCACGTTCGTGGAGGCGGCCCGACGGATCCGGCTGCCTGCAGCGCGGGACGACGACGTCGACGTAAGGGGCCGGGGGCTTTTGACCCTCGGCGGAGTTCGCCGGAGCGCGCGTGCGGACCGGGGGCAGCGTTCGGAGATACGAAACCAGGGCGGCGGCGTCGGCCTCCGTCAATGCGCTGTAGGACGGCCACGGCATGACCGGGATGAGACGGCGGCCGTCCGGCCGCTCACCGTGCTTGACCGCGCGCGCGATCTGCGCGTCGGACCATCGTCCCAGTCCCGCCTCGGGGTCCGGCGTGAGGTTCGGCGGGTAGACGACGCCGGCGCCCGGGACGCGGAAGCCGATATCCGAGCCGCCCAGCAGTCTCGTGAAGTCCGGCTTGCCCATGAGCGCGCCGGGCGTGTGACACCCGCCGCAGTCCATGATCTTCGTCAGGTACTCGCCGCGCGCGACGCCGCCCCCGCCCGGGCGACCCGTGGCGCAGCCGGCGATGAGCAGCAGCGTGACGAGCGCGACCATGCACGCGGATCGTGTCGAGTCTGTCATGATTCCGTAGTCTAGGCGGTATCGGGATAATCGGCAGTCGCGGAGCGGCACGGCTCCGCCGGGCGGCCGCGGAGTCACGCTGACGTCATCCCAAGACGGCGGAGCTCGCGGGCCTCACGCTTGGGGCGTCGCTCGCCCCCCATCCCACCAATCTAAACTCCGAGCCAACCCGGGAGGCGCGATGACGAGAGCGCCGGTGCGCGCTCCGCGCGGAGCGACGCTGTCCTGCCGCGGCTGGGCGCAGGAAGCCGCGATGCGCATGCTGATGAACAACCTCGACCCCGACGTGGCCGAGCGCTGGCAAGACCTCGTCGTGTACGGCGGCTCGGGCAAGGCCGCGCGCACCTGGGACGACTTCGACCGGATCGTCGCCACGCTGCGACGGCTCGGCGGCCGACGAGACGCTGCTGATCCAGTCCGGCAAGCCCGTCGGCGTCTTCCGCACGCACGCCGACGCGCCGCGCGTGCTCATCGCCAACTCGATGCTGGTGCCCGCGTGGGGCGACTGGGAGCACTTCCGGAAGTACGAGGCGATGGGGCTCACGATGTACGGCCAGATGACGGCCGGCTCGTGGATCTACATCGGCACCCAGGGGATCCTCCAGGGCACGTACGAGACGTTCGCGCGCGTGCGCGGCGAAGCACTTCGAGCGGCTCGCTCGCGGGGCGGCTCGTGCTCTCCGCCGGGCTCGGCGGCATGGGCGGCGCCCAGCCGCTCGCCGTCACGATGAACGGCGGCGTCGGCCTGTTCGTCGAGATCGATCGCGAGCGCATCGAGCGGCGCCTCCGCCTGAAGTACGTCGATCGCATGACCGACTCCCTCGACGAAGCGCTCGCGCTGGGCGGAGGACGCGCGGAGCCGGCGCGCGCGCGCTGTCGATCGGCCTGCACGGCAACGCGGCCGAGGTCCATCCCGAGCTCGCGCGGCGCAACGTCCGCGTCGACGTGGTGACCGACCAGACGTCCGCGCACGACATGATCAACGGCTACGTGCCGGCCGGCCTCTCGGTGGCCGAGGCGGCGGCGCTGCGCGCGCGCGATCCCAAGGAGTACCTGCGGCGCGCGTACGACGTCGATCGCCGCGCAGATGCGCGCGATGCTCGAGCTGCAGCGCGCCGGCGCCGTGCTCTTCGACTACGGCAACAACTTCCGGCGCGAGGCCGAGAACGCCGGCGTGCACGACTTCAGCTATCCCGGGCTTCGTGCCCGCCTTCATCCGCCCGCTCTTCTGCGAGGGCAACGGGCCCTTCCGCTGGGTGGCGCTGTCCGGCGATCCCGAGGACATCTACGCCACCGACCGCGCGCTCATGGAGGCCTTCGCGCACGACGAGCACCTGGTGCGCTGGCTCACGCTGGCGCAGGAGCGCGTCCACTTCCAGGGCCTGCCCGGCGCGGATCTGCTGGCTCGGCTACGGCGATCGCGCGAAGGCGGGCGCGCATCTTCAACGACCTCGTGGCGCGCGGCACGCGTGAAGGCGCCGATCGTGATCGGCCGCGACCATCTCGACTCCGGCTCGGTGGCGTCGCCGAACCGCGAGACCGAGTCGATGCGCGACGGCTCCGACGCGATCGCCGACTGGCCGGTGCTGAACGCGCTGCTCAACACCTCCGCGGGCGCCACGTGGGTGAGCGTCCATCACGGCGGCGGCGTCGGCATCGGCTACTCGCTGCACGCGGGCATGGTCGTGGTCGCCGACGGCACGCCCGACGCCGCGCGCCGGCTCGAGCGCGTGCTCACGACCGACCCGGGCACCGGGATCATGCGCCACGCGGATGCGGGCTACCCCGAAGCGCTCGACGCCGCCCGCCGCCACCAGCTCGATCTGCCGGGGATCACGACGTGAGACTGCTCGCCGACCTCGTGCTCGTCGATGGCGCCTGGCGAAGCGGCCAGGCCGTGCTCGTCACCGACGGGCGGGTCGCGGCCGTGCAGGCCTCCGGCGCGGCGCACGCGGACGACGTGCGACTCCCGGGCAAGGCGCTGCTGCCGGGCGGCGTCAACACGCACAACCACACGTTCCAGTCGCTGCTGCGCGGGCTCGGCGACGATCTCGACTTCATGGGCTGGCGGGATCGCGTGCTCTACCCGTTCTCGCAGCGGCTCGACCGCGACGGCATCACGGTGGGCGCCCTGCTCGCCTTCGCGGAGCTCCTGCTCCACGGCGCCACCACCTGCGTCGACTTCTTCTACCTGCAGGACGAGGGCAACGAGAACGCCGAGGCGGTGATCGAGGCGGCGCGGGAGGTCGGCATTCGCCTCGTGCTCGCGCGCACGTTCTACGACTGGGACGGGGCCCCGAAGCGCTATCGGGAGACGCCCGCCGACGCCGCGCGACGGACGCGAGCGCTGATCGCCGCCCACCGGCACGACGAGACGTGCGTGGTGCAGCCGGCGCCCCACAGCCCGCACGGCGCCTCGCCCGCGATGATCCGGGCGGGGTGGGAGGTCGCGGAATCGGAGAACACGCGCTTCCACATCCACGTCGCGGAAGGGCGCTACGAGGGCGAGCGCACGCTGAAGGAGCACGGCGCCACGCCGATCCGCTACCTCGACCGGCTGGGGGTGCTGGGACCGCGGATGATCGGCGTGCACTGCGTGTGGCTCGACGACGAGGAGGTGGCGCTCATGGGCGCGCGTGGCGCCGCGCTCTCCTATTGCCCGAGCTCCAACATGTTCCTCGGCGACGGCATCACGCGCATCCCGGAGATGCTGCGCGCGGGCGTGCGGATCGGCCTCGGCACCGACGGCGGCTGCACCAACAACCGCCACTCCGTGTTCGAGGAGATGCGCATGACGTCGCTGCTCCAGCGCGTGCGGCTGCTCGACGGCAGAGCGCTTCCCGCCGAGCGCGCGTTCGCCATGGGAACCAGCAGCGGCGCCGAGATCCTCGGTCTCGAGACGGGCCGCATCGCGCCGGGTCAGCTCGCCGACCTCGTGGCCGTCGATCTCGAGGATCCGTCGCTGCACCCGCGCCACGACCTCCTCAAGAGCGTCGTGTACGCGATGTCGCCGCGCGCGGTGACCGATGTCTGGGTGCACGGGCGGCGCGTCGTGGCGGATCGTCGGCTCGCGACGATCGATCAGGGCGCGCTCATGGCGCGCGTCAGGGACGTCACGCGCGGGTGGGCGATATGACCCTCGTGCTGGATGGGGGGCCGCTCGCTCTCGCCGACGTGGCCGCGGTGGCCCGCGACGGCGTGCGCGTGAGCGTGGGGCCGGAAGCCGCGCGCCGCGTGGCCGAGGCCCGCCGGTTCGTCGACGAGGTGGCCGGCGCGACGGCGCCGATCTACGGCATCACGACGGGCGTCGGCAAGCTGAAGGACGTCGTCATCCCGCCCGCCGAGCGGGACGCGCTGCAGCGCAACCTGGTCCTCAGCCACGCGGGCGGCGTCGGCGCCGCCCTGTCGGAGGCCGAGACCCGCGCGATGATGCTGCTCCTCGCCGCCTCGCTCGCCCGCGGCGCCTCCGGCGTGCGGCGCGAGGTGCTCGATCTCGTCGTGAGCTGTCTCAACGCGCGGGTGCATCCGGTCGTCCCCGAGCAGGGCTCGGTCGGCTCCTCCGGCGACCTCGCGCCGCTCGCGCACGTCGCGGCGTGTCTGATCGGCGAGGGCGAGGCGTGGCGCAATGGCCGCGCCATGCCGGCGCGTGAGGTGTTGACGCACGCGGGCCTCGCGCCCGTGCGCCTGCAGGCCAAGGAAGGTCTGGCGCTCCTGAACGGGACGCACCTGATGACGGGCCTCGGCAGCCTCGCCGCGCTCGACGCCGCGCGCCTCGCGTCGCTCGCCGACGTGACGGGCGCGATGTCGCTGGAAGCGCTCATGGGGACGAACACCGCCTTCGATGCGCGCATCCACGCGCTGCGCCCGCATCCCGGCCAGGTGGCGTGCGCGGCGAACCTGCGCGCGCTCACCGCCGACAGCGGGATCATCGCCTCGCACCACGACTGCACGCGGGTGCAGGACGCGTACAGCCTGCGCTGCATGCCGCAGGTGCACGGCGCGGCGCGCGAGGCGATCGGCTTCGCCCGCGCCGTGCTCGAGCGCGAGCTCGGGAGCGTCACCGACAACCCGCTGGTGTTCGCCGCGGACCGCGCCGTGCTGAGCGGCGGCAACTTCCACGGCGAGCCGCTCGGGCTCGCGCTCGACCTCCTCGCGATCGGCCTCGCGCAGCTCGGCGGCATCGCGGAGCGCCGGATCGACCGGCTCGTGAACCCGCTCGTCTCCGACGGGCTGCCCGCCTTCCTCTCGCCGTCGACCGGCATCAACTCCGGGTACATGATCGCGCAGTACGTCGCGGCCGCCCTCGCCTCGGAGCTCAAGACCCTGGCGCATCCGGCCAGCGTCGACTCGATTCCGACGTCGGCGCTGCAAGAGGACTACAACGCGATGGGCGCGGGCGCGGCGCTCAAGGTGCGGCGGGCGCTCGCGAACGTGCGCCAGATCCTCGCCATCGAGCTGCTGCTCGCCGCGCAGGCGCTGGATTTCCGCGCGCCGCTGGCGCCGGGGCGAGGCAGTGCCGTGGCGCACCGGGCGGTGCGCGCGCGCGTGCCGGCGCTCACCGCCGACCGCTATCTCAAGGCCGACCTCGACGCGGCCCTCGCGGCGTGCGCGGACGACTCCGTGCTCGCCGCCGTGGAAACCGCCGTCGGCCCCCTCGCGTAGCCGTGAGCGCCCGATGACGCTCCCCGACGTCGGCACGCGGGCTCCGCTCTTCCGGCTGCCGACGGCGCAGGGAACGGAGGTGAGCCTGGAGACCTATCGCGGCCGGAGCGTCGTGCTGTGGTTCTCCAAGGGCCTGTTCTGACCCTTCTGCCGCCGGCACATGGCGCAGTTGCGCCTAGGCTATCCCGAGATCCAGCGCACCGGCGCCGAAGTCCTCCAGATCACGCACAACACCGCGGCGGAGGCCCAGCGGTACTTCAAGCACTACCCGATCGCGTTTCCGTACCTCTGCGACGCCGATCGCGCCGTCCACGAGGCGTACGGCATCGCGCTCGAGGCGACGAAGGTCACCGAGGGGGCGAAGTCGCTCGCGCTGTCGGCGGGCGATCGGTTGCGGGGCCAGTTCTCGCCGTCGCCGGTGGCGTTCATCGCGCGGCATCGCGGGAAGGACTCGCCGCAGGCGGTCGTGTTCGTGGATCGTGACGGGATCGTGCGGTACGTGGTGCAGGCGGGACCGAACGCGGACCTGCCGTCGAACGCGGAGATCCTGCGCCGGCTCGACGCGATCCGCTAGCGCTTGACCGTGATGGCGGACAGGTCGCGCGCCGACCCCGCGGCGAGCGACAGCGGGTCGGAGGCGGGGAGGCCGTCCACCGCCGGCGCCTGCGCCATGCGGCAGTGCCCCTCGAAGAGCACGCCTTCCTCCAGGACCATGACGGGCGCCTCGACGTCCCCGTAGAGTCGCGCGGCGCCGCGCAGCTCGACGCGCTCGGTGGCGCTCACGTTGCCCACCACCTGTCCGGAGATGAGCACGACGCCCGCGTGGATCGTCGCGTGGACGATGCCCTTCTCGCCGACGATGAGCGTGTCCGTCGACGCGATCTCGCCGCGGAACTTGCCGTTCAGCATCACGGTGCCGCTGAACGTGTACTTCCCCTCGATCTCCGAGCCTTCGTCGATGAAGGCCGTGAGATCGCCGGTCTTGACCGGACGCTTAGCGCTCTTCTTCCACAGCATACGGCACCCGTGCGCTGCGTCCCGCGCCGACCGCGACCTTCTCGTCGAGCACGTAGACCTGGCCGCCGGCGCTCTCGACATCGTTGATCTTGATCACGTTGCCGTTGAAGAACCCGCCCTTGGAGATGACGAGGGAGTCCGTGCGGATGTTGCCCGTCACGCGGCCGGTGGTGGCGATCTCGACGTTGCCGGTGGCCACCATGTTGCCTTCGTAGACCCCGAGGATGACGGCGTCGACCGTCTCCACGTCCGCGCTCACGACGCCCTTCTCCCCGATCACGAGCTTGCCGCCCACGTTGAGCTCGCCGCCGACCTCGCACTCGATCTGGATGGAGTCGGCGATCGTGAACTTCCCCTCCATCTTCGCGGTCTCGCCCACGATGGTGAGGAGCGTGATCGGGTGGGCGTTCACGTTCGGCTTTGGAGTGGGGGTGGGCTCCGGCAGCTGACCGACCGTCGTCGTCTCCGGGAGCTTACGTCCGAGCATGCCGCGTCTCCTTTGAGCCCACTGCTACTGCTCGCCAAGCGGCCCCGCGAAGGGTATCGCGGAATTCGACACGCGGAAGGGGGCTCAATTACAGCGCGGCGGGGTCGGCAGAGTCAATATTTTGGTCCGCCCCGCGCCTATAATCCGGCCCATCGATGACGGACACGACGAATCGCGTCTATCTGGCGGGTCCCGACGTCTTCCATCCGCACCACGCGGCGATCTTCGCGGCGCGCGTGGCGACGTGCCGCGCGTACGGCCTGACCCCGGTCGTGCCCGTGGACGACGAGGCGACGACCGCCGTCGAGATCCACCAGTCCAACGTCGCGCGACTCGACGCCAGTCACGGGGTCATCGCCAACATCACGCCGTTCCGGGGACCGCACTGTGACGTTGGCACCGCGTGGGAGATGGGCTATGCCACCGCGAAGGGCCTTCCGGTGTTTGCCTTCTCGGCGACCGCCGAGCCGCTGGCGGTTCGCGTGCCGGCCGGGGTGACTCCTGGCACGGACCGGGACGGCATGGCCGTGGAGCCGTTCGGTCTCCCGGAGAACCTGATGATCATCGCGTCACTGTGCGACCGGATCGTCCACCCGACCTTCGAGGCCGCCGTGGCCGCGGCCGCGCGGGTGCTCGGGCCGGCGCCTGCACGCCGAGGAGAGTGAGCGTCCCCATGGATTTCGGGATCGTGACCGCCAAGATCGACGAGATCGGGTACATCACGCACGCGGAGAACCTCGGCTACAGCCACGCCTGGGTCACCGACAGCCCGATGATCCGCTCCAACTGCTGGGCGGTGCTCGCGCTGGCCGCGCAGGCGACGCGCCGGATCACGCTCGGCACGGGCGTGAACGTCCCCGCGCTGCGGCAGGCGCCGGCCGTGGCGAACGGCATCGCCACCATCAATCGATTGGCGCCGGGGCGCTGCATCATCGGTCTCGGCACCGGCCACACGGCCGTGCGGATGCTGGGGCAGCGTCCGATGAAGCTGGCGCCGTTCCGCGACTACGTCCGGGTGGTGCAGGGGCTCCTGCGCGGCGAGGACGTCGAGCACACGGTGGACGGCGAGACGCATCGCATCCGCTTCCAGATGCGCGAGCACAGGTTCATCGACGTCGACCATCCGATCCCGGTGTACATCGCCGCCTTCGGCCCCAGGGCCCAGGCGCTCGCGGGGGAGATCGGCGATGGGCTCATCTCCGGCCTGCCGCGCGGCGGCTCGGTGCCGGAGATGCTGGCCAACGCCCGGCAGGGCGCGGCGCGCGCGGGACGGACGCTCCCGCACGACTTCTACGTCACGGCGATGATGACGCTGGCGATGCTCCGCCCGGGCGAGCCGGTGGATTCGGAGCGCATGGTGGCGGAGTACGGCGCCGCGGTGATCACGGGCCTGCACTACCTGGTCGCGCGTCACCTGGAGACCGGCGAGGACCCGCCCGCGTACGCGCGGCCCGTGTGGAAGGCCTACCTGGAGTGGCTGAACGAGTTCCCGCCGGAGATCCGCCACCAGCGGCTCCACGCGAGCCACTACAGCTTCGTGGATCCGGAGGAAGCGCGCTTCGTCACCGCGGATCTCCTCCGCGCGACGTGTCTCACCGGCGGCCCCGAGGAGCTGGCGGATCAGGTGAAGGACCTCGAGCGCCAGGGATTACGGCAGATCATGCTGTACCCGCCGCTGAACCGTCAGTACAGGATTATTGAAGACTTCGCCGAGCAGGTGATGTCGCGGATTGAGTTGACGTCAGGGGGAGTCGGTTGAATTGACGTCAGGGGGAGTCCACGACTCCCCCCGACACCCCCCAGTGCGGAACCGCCTCCGCCGCTGGCGCACCTCCGAGCGGTTACGCTGGCTCGCCGAAAATCAACGACGTCGAGCAGCAGACGCGACCGCGGAGTCACCAGAACCAACCACGCGGTCGCGGATCCGAGCGCGGGCTTCGCCCGCGCAATCCTGGTCCTGGGGGAGGCAGCGGAGGACGGGCCGTCAGGCCGCGTCGATGAGCGTCGGAAGGGGGACGAAGTCCCCCTCCGAGGTCAAAAGCTGCGGATCAGCCGCTCGACCCGCTCGTCGTGGGACTGGAACGGGTCCTTGCAGAGGATGGTCTCGCGCTCCGGGTCGTTCAGCTTCAGGTAGACCCAGTCCACGCGGTAGTCCTTGCCCTTCAGGTTCGCCTGGCGGATGAACTCGCCGCGCAGGCGCGCGCGCGTCGTCTGCGGCGGACGGTGCTTCGCGGCCTCGATGGTCTCGTCGTCCGTGACGCGGTCGACCATGTCGCGCGCGGCGAGCCGGTAGTAGATGCCGCGGTCCGGGCGGATGTCGTGGTACTGCAGGTCCATCAGCGAGATCTTCGGGTCCCGCCACGACAGGCGGTTCTTGTCCATGTAGCTCTGGACCCACTCGCGCTTGATGACCCAGTCCAGCTCGCGATTGAGCTGCATCGGATCGGTCTGCAGCGTCTCCAGGACGTACGTCCACTTCTGCAGCACGTCCCTGGTCGCCGCGTCCGGCTGGATCGACTCGACGTAGCGCGTGGCGTACTCGAGATACTCGAGCTGGAGGTCGAGCGCGGAGATGCTCCGGCCGTCCTTCAGCTTGATCGTCTCTCTCAAGGTCGGGTCGTGGCTGATGTCGCGGATGGCCTGGACCGGCGACTGCAGGGAGTAATCGCGGTCGAAGAAGCCGTCCTCGATCATGTCGAGCACCAGCGCCGTCGTGCCGATCTTCAGGTACGTCGCGTACTCGGACATGTTCGAGTCGCCCACGATCACGTGGAGTCGGCGATATCGCTCGGCGTCCGCGTGGGGCTCGTCGCGCGTGTTGATGATCGACCGCGACGAGGTCGTGGCGCCCGAGATCTCCTGGCAGATGTGCTGGGCGCGCTGGCTCAGGCAGTAGTGGAAGCCGCGCGGCGTCTGCAGCACCTTGCCCGCGCCGGCGAAGATCTGTCGCGTGACGAAGAACGGGATGAGCGCTTCGGCCAACCGCTGGAAGCTCACGTCCCGGCTGACGAGATAGTTCTCGTGGCAGCCGTACGAGTTCCCCGCCGAGTCCGTGTTGTTCTTGAAGAGCAGGATCGAGCCCGAGATGCCGTCCTCGCGCAGCCGCTTCTCCGCCTGATGGAGAAGGTCTTCCACGATCCGCTCGCCCGCCTTGTCGTGGATGACGAGCTCGGTGACGTCATCGCACTCGGGCGTGGCGTATTCCGGATGGAAGCCGGTGTCGAGGTAGAGCCGCGCACCGTTCTCCAGGAAGACGTTCGCGTTGCGCGCGCCGGGGATGACCTTCTCGAAGAGATAGCGCGCGACGTTGTCCGGAGAGAGGCGACGCTGACCGTTGAGCGTGCAGGTGAGGCCGTACTCGTTCTCGAGGCCGAAGATCCTGCGCTTCATTCTGGGCTCAGCGTAGCACGAGGTCCCATAGTCAAGCGACCGTTCCGTGGGGGCAAGGCTCCGTCCCCGCGTCTCACCAGGATTGAGTAGGTCACCCCATGCGGACGGCCCCCCCCCGACCGTTACGAGGACGTGCCGAGCAGCTGGGTGAGCGCGTCGCCCGCGAGGCGGCGGAACTTCCGCCGGGGCTTGGCGCGGTCGAGCACACCGACTTCGAGGTCCTTCGCGGTGAGCGTCTTGTTCTGCGTGACGTTCAGCGCCTGGACCGCAAGCTGGACGGCCTCCGTGAGCGAGAGGCCTTCCTTGTAGTGGTCCTTGAGGAAGCGCCGGATCTCGTCGGACTGGCCGCCCATGGCCGCGTAGTTGTGCTCGTCCTCGATCGTGCCGTCGTAGAGGATGTGGTAGATCTCGTTCTTGCTGCCGTGGTTGCCGTCGGCCACCTCGGCCACCAGCACCTCGACCTCGAACGGCTTGATGTCCTGGGTGAAGATGTTCCCGAGCGCCTGGGAATACGCGTTCGCCAGCGCGCGCGCCGTCACGTCCCCCCGGCTGTAGGAGTAGCCCCGCACGTCCGCGTGGCGGATCCCGGCGATTCTCAGGTTCTCGAACTCGTTGTACTTGCCCACCCCCGCGAACGCGATGCGGTCGTAGACCTCCGAGATCTTGTGCAGCAGCGACGAGGGGTTCTCGGCGAGGAGCAGGATCCCTTCGCCGTACTCCAGGGTGACGATGGACCGGCCGCGAGCGATGCCCTTGCGGGCATACTCCGCCTTGTCCTTCATCATCTGCTCGGGGCTGACGTAGTAGGGGAGTGGCATCAGGGCGCCTCGGCCTTCGTGCGATCGCTGAGAATGGCTTCACACACGCGGCGGACATCGGCCTCCGGCACGTCGCCGAAGCCGTCGCGGTCGATCGTCTTCACGGTGGGAAAGATGCCCCGGATGAAGTCCGGCCCGCCGGTCCCGACGTCCTCGTCGGCGGCGTCGATGAGCGCCTCGAGCGTGACGCGCAGCGCTTCGTCGCGGGTCATGTCCTTGCGCCACAGCTTCTTCAGCGAGTCTCGCGCGTCCTTGGAGCCGGAGCCCTGCGCCTCGAAGTTCGTCTCCTCGTACTTGCCGCCGGTGATGTCGTACTTGAAGAGCCGGCCCACCGAGGACTTCAGGTCGAAGCCCGCGAAGATCGGGACGACGGCGAGCCCCTGCATGGCCATGGGCAGGTTCATGCGGATCATCTGCCCGAGCTTGTTCGCCTTGCCCTCGAGGGAGAGGTTGTCGCCCTCGACCTTCTCGTAGTGCTCGAGCTCGGTCTGGAAGAGCTTGGCCATCTCCACGGCGGGACCGGCGGCGCCGGCGATGCCCACCCCGGAGTAGTCGTCGGCCTTGAAGATCTTCTCGATGCGGCGGCTCGCGACCTGGTACCCGGCGGTGGCCTGGCGGTCACCGGCCATGATCACGCCGTCGTGGTAGCTGACGGAGAGCACGGTGGTGCCATGGGGCACCGTCACGACGTCTTCCGGGCGCAGGCGCGCCTCCGGGAGGAGGTGGGGGTGATCGCGCCGGAGGACGTCGACAAAGCTCGACGTGCTCACATCGTTGAAGACGTTCAACCACCTGGGCTGGTCGTTCATTGCGCTCCTAGACGCCGAAGCTCGGGCGTGAAATGTTGCGGAGGAGGTCCGCCGCCGTGGGCGATTCGGTGAGGAGCTGGCGGACGTGCGCTTCCGTTCCCCGGAGCGGCTCCAGCATGAAGATCTTCTTCAGCGGGCCTTCCTTGAGATCGAAGATCACCGAGTCCCAGCTCGCCGACACGATCTCGTCCGCGTACCGCTGCAGGCACATCCCCCGGAAGTACGCGCGGGTGTCCTTGGGCGGATCGTAGATGGCCTTGGAGATCTCGTCGTCGGTGGAGATCCGATCGACGGCGTCGGACTCTTCCAGCTTGCCGTAGAGGCCCTTGCCGGGCCGGATGTCGTGGTACTGGAGGTCGATCATCTGCACGCGCGAGTCGTTCCACTCGAGGTCGTGCTTCTCGATGTAGTTCTCGATGAGCTGGCGCTTGATGACCCAGTCGAGCTCGCGGCCGAGCTGCATCGGATCCTCGGCGAGCCGGTCGAGCGTGTACTCCCACTTCGCCATGACCTCGCGCACCCACGGCTCGTGCTCGCGGTCCTTGTAGTACTTGTGCGCGTAGTTGAGGAACTCGCGCTGGAGGTCGACCGCGGTGATCGTGCGGCCGTCCTTCATGCGGATCACGTCGCGGCAGGCGAGGTCGCGCGAGACGCGGCGGAAGGCCTGCACCGGCTGGTCCACCGAGAGATCGCGATCGATGAAGTCGTCCTCCACCATGCTGAGGACGATGGCCATGGTGCCCATCTTCAGATAGGTGGAGATCTCCGCCATGTTCGCGTCACCCGGGATGACGTGCAGGCGGCGATACTTCTCGGGGTCGGCGTGCGGCTCGTCGCGCGTGTTGATGATCGGGCGCGAGTGCATCGTCTCCAGCCCGACTTCCGTTTCCATGAAGTCCGCGCGCTGGGAGATCTGGTACTCGCAGGGATCCGCGTTGTTCTCGGCCCCGACCTTGCCGGCGCCGGTGAAGACCTGCCGCGTGACGAAGAACGGCATCATGTGCTGGACGATGCGCGCGAAGGGCACCTTCCGGTCCATGAGGTAGTTCTCGTGGGTGCCGTAGGAGTTGCCCTTGTTGTCGGTGTTGTTCTTGAGAATGATGATGCGCTGCTCGGGCGGCGACACCGCCTCCGCGCGCTGGCGCGCCAGGTTGAGGACGCGCTCGCCGGCCCGGTCCCAGATCACGCAGTCGCGCGGGTTCGTGGTCTCCGGGCTCGAGTACTCGGGATGCGCGTGATCGACGTAGAAGCGCGCGCCGTTCGAGAGGATGAGATTGATGAGGCGCGACTCCTCCTTGGAGGCGACCTCCTTCTCCTCCATGTACTCGAAGCCCCGCGCGTCGCGCAGCGGGCTTTCCGCCTCGTAGTCCCACCGCACGCGGGACGAACGATACGTCTCGTACGAATTGATGAGCAGCAGAGAGGACAGGATCGGGTTGAAATCCGGCTGATTGCGGACCTGGATCCCGTACTCGGTCTCGATGCCCATGACTTTCGGGATGGCCATGACGCCCCTCGCGGTCCAAAGACACGAACCCCCCGGCCGGGAACGGCCGGGGGGCGTCGGGGGGTGGTGACCCCCCGCCTGATCTACAGGTATTGGCCGGTGTTGACGATCTTCTCGACGTTGCGGGCCTTGTCCTTCGGCTCGCTGATGAGCGGCTTCACGTACACGATCCGCTCACCCTTCTTGCCGGCGATCTTGGCCCAGTCGTCAGGGTTGGTGGTGTTCGGCAGGTCCTCGTTCTCCTTGAACTCCTCGCGCACGGCCAGGAGCAGGTCGTCGCCGGTGATGCCCTTCTCGCCGCCGCCGATGTAGCGCTTGAGCGCCAGCTTCTTGGCGCGGCGGACCACCGACTCGATCATCGCCCCGGACGAGAAGTCCTTGAAGTAGAGCACTTCCTTGTCGCCGTTCGCGTAGGTGACCTCGAGGAAGCGGTTCTCCTCGGAGAGGCTGTACATCGCCTCGATCGGTGCTCAGGATCATCCGGTCGATCGCGGCCTGCATGTCGCCGCCGCTCTGCTTCGTCTCTTCGCTGGCGATCGGGATGTCCGTCGTCAGGTACTTGTGGAAGATGTCGCCCGCCGCGCGCCTGGTCGGGACGCTCGATCTTGATCTTCACGTCGAGCCGGCCCGGCCGCAGGATGGCCGGGTCGATCAGGTCCTGCCGGTTGCTGGCGCCGATCACGATGACGTTCCTCAGGCCCTCGACGCCGTCGATCTCGGCGAGCAGCTGCGGGACGATGGTCGTCTCCACGTCGGAGGTGATGCCGGTGCCGCGGGTGCGGAACAGGGCGTCCATCTCGTCGAAGAACACCACGACCGGCACGTCCTCGTTGGCCTTTTCCTTGGCCTTCACGAAGATCTCGCGGATCTTGCGCTCGGTCTCGCCGACGTACTTGTTGAGCAGCTCCGGGCCCTTGATGTTGAGGAAGTAGCCCTTGATCTTCTCGCCGCGCTTCTCCGAGATCTTCTCGGCGAGGTTGTTGGCGACGGCCTTGGCGATCATCGTCTTGCCGCAGCCGGGAGGCCCGTAGAGCAGCACGCCCTTGGGCGGCGTGAGCTTGTGCTCCTTGTAGTAGTCCGCGTAGAGGTACGGCAGCTCCACCGCGTCCTTGATCGTCTCGATCTGCGTGCCGAGCCCGCCGATCTGCTCGTAGCCGATGTCCGGCACTTCCTCGAGCGAGAGGTCTTCGACCTCGCTCTTCGGCAGCTTCTCGAGCAGGTAGCCCGACTTCGCATCCATGAGGATGTGATCGCCGGTCTTCAGGCGATGCAGGCGGAGCGGATCGGCGATGATGCCGACCTTGTCCTCGTCCGCGCGCAGCGTGACGACCGCGCGCTCGTCGTCGAGCTGCTCCTTGAGGATGACGACGTCGCCCTGGATCTCGTAGCCGGCCGCCTCGACGACGTTGAGGCCTTCGTTCAGGATCAGCTCCTGCCCGGGCTTCAGCGTCTCGACCTTGATCGCGGGGTGGAGGTTGACCTTCACCTTGCGGCCCTGCGACAGGATGTTGACCGTGGCGTCCTCGTTCGGCGAGAGGTACACGCCGTACGTCGAGGGCGGCGCGCACAGCTTGTCGACTTCTTCCTTCAGCGCGGTGATCTGCTCGCGCGCCTCGTAGAGCGCGTTGACCAGCTTCTCGTTCTGGTTGAACGCCTGAACGAGCTGCCGGTTCGCCTCGCGAAGCTTGTTCTCGATGATCATGAATTCCTTCGGCGTGTCGTCGAGCTTCTTCCGGAGATGCAGGGTCTCCTTCTCGAGCGACGCGACGTACGCCTGCAGATCCTGCACCTGGATCTCGTATTCCGTGAGGCGGCGGCGCGTGTTGGAGTCAGACATGGAGGAGGGAAGGAACTTGGAGAAGCCTTCTCGACTCGGGCTACCCTTCTTCTCGAACTCCTTCATAGCCCATCCCTTCTTGCTGGACCTCTCATGCTCATGCGCCGCTCGGACGGCGGAAACTGCCGAAAGGTTGATCGAGTATAGGGGGCGGTCCAAAGGCAAGTCAAGGTTACGAGCGCCCTTTGCGTCACTCGACTCCTTGAATTTGCAGCGTTTTCCGCCACCGTCGCTCTCCCTTCGCTCGCCGCCACACGCGGCGCCGTCGTGCATCCATTATTAGAGCAAGTTCTGTACCCGAACCTGTCGCTCTGCTCTCGTCTGCGAAACGGCTAGATAGCGTCGCGAGTTCCGCCGTATAAAAGACGCGATGTCGCGCCCTCGGGATGCTCGTTTTGCCCTCATCATTCTGGCTTTTCTCGCCCTTGTGCCCGCGCTCGTCGCAGCGCAGGTGCGTCGCGAAGTCCGCGTCGGGGTCGTCGGCGTCCCGACGAACATCGAGCCGGCGGCGGGACTGGAAGGCACGAATCCCCTCATCACACGACTCATTTTTGACACCTTGCTGACGTACCGTGATGGGTCGACCGACGTGGACGCGGGGCTCGCGACGCGCTGGGTGGTGTCGCGCGACGGGCTCACGTGGACCTTCACGCTCCGCGATAACGCCCGATTCCACGACGGGACCCCGCTCACCGCGGCGGAGGTGGCGCTGAGCTTCGGCCGCTACCTCAAGCCGGAGGGGGAAGTGCCTCCGACCGTCGCGTGGTCTGCCTTGTTGCGCGGCATTCCGGGGGTCATCAAGGACGTCCGTGCCACAGATCCGCGCACGGTGCAGGTCGTCCTCAGCCAGCCTTACGCGCCGTTGCTCACGGTCCTCGCACATCCGGCCCTCGGCATCGTCCGTCGGGTGACCGTGGATGGGGGAACACGCCTCGTCGGCAGTGGACCCTACCGCCTGGTTGACCACAGCCTCGGCAGGTTGGCGCTCGAGGCCGTGCCTGGGCACTGGGGAGGTCCATCGCGGAACGAACGGCTCGTGTTCCTCGAGGTGGCCACCGACGACAACGCCGAGGCCGAGTTCGACGCGCGGTCGCTCGACGTGTGGTTCCCGCCCGCGCCCCCGAGACGCGTCGACTGGGCGCTGTCGGCCCCGGGGCTGCGGGTCGGCTATCTGGCGTTCCAGACCGAGAAGGACCCGTTCTCCAAGAAGCGGAACCGGCAGGCGGTCGCGACGGCCCTGGAGCCGAGCGTCATCGGCGTCACGCTCGACCGCGTCGCGGTGCCCCTCCAGTCCTTCCTCCCGTTCGGGGTGTGGGCGCGGCGGGAAGGGAGCCCCATCCTCGGCGGCTCGCGGGAGCAGGTGAAGAAGCTGCTCGCCGAAGGCGGCTGGCCGAAGGGGTTCCAGGCGACGCTCGTGACCGTCGACAACGGGCCAGGCATCAACACGCAGAAGCTCGCGGAGACGCTCGCGATCACGCTTGGCGCCTCCGACATCCCCGTCACCGTGCGCGCCGACGCCGGCACCGGCGCGAAATCGGCGCTCCAGAGCGGCGACTACCACATCGTGCTCACCGAAGCGACCGTCGTCGGCGGCGATCCTCACCTCTTCCTCTTCCCGCTGTCCACGAGCGAAGGCATCGCCAAAGGGCCACGCGCCCTCAACTACTCCTTCTACCGGAACCCGCGCCTCGACGACGCCCTCATCCGCGCGTCCCAGCTCGCCTTCCGGCCCGAGCGGCTGCGCCTCTACCAGCGCGCGCAGTCGATGCTCGCCGATGAGATGCCCTGGATTCCCCTCTACGTCCGCCTCCAGTGGGCCGTCGTCAGGCCTGAAGTCAAAGGCCTTCGGCTCCATCCGACCGGCCTCCACCGGCTCGACACGCTCTCGATCGGACCCTAGCGCGCTCGCCGTTCCGGCGAGCGGCTGCCGAGACCTCGCGCTCGTGCGTGGCGTGGCGCGGCGCGGCGGCGGGGTGCGCCCCCCAGGCCCTCTCACCCCCGACAGTCTGGCGCGCGGTCCTGCGCTCGTTATTTCCATCTGACGGCGGGAGCACGTACCGAACCCGGCGCGGGTGACGGGTGACCCGGACCTGGGGGGCGCACCCCGCCGCCGCGACCGCCACGCCGCGCACGGTCGTGAACTCTCCCCGGTCAATCGCCGCGCGGTGTGCGTGCTAGGCTCGGATTCACCTTCCACCACATCAGTCAGGAGTCGTCATGAAGCTCAAGGATCAGGTCGCGCTCGTGACCGGAGGCGGGTCGGGGATTGGGCGGGCCATCGCCCTTCGGTTCGCGGCGGAAGGGGCGTTCGTCGTCGTCAACGATCTGAAGATCGAGACCGCGCAGAAGACCGTGGGGGAGCTCGATGGGGGGCGAGGGCTCGCCATTGCCGGGGACGTCAGCGATAGCGCGCAGGTGCGCGCGATGTTCGACCAGGTCGAACGGGCGCGCGGGGGGCGGCTCGACATCCTCGTCAACAACGCGGGGATCGCGGGGACCGGCGGAGGATCGGGAGCGCCTCCGCGGGGTCGCGGAAGCGCGGCTGGCGGAGACCATGGCCGACGGAGCGATCAGCACGCACTGGGACGTCACCCAGAACATGAGCGACGACGCGTGGCATCGCATGATCGGCGTCCACCTCAACGGGACGTTCTTCTGCACGCGCGAGGCGCTGAAGCTGATGGCGCGCGTCAACCGCGGCGTCATCATCAACATGTCCTCGGTCGCGGCGCTCACCGGGCTCGACGCGGTGCCGCACTACAGCGCGGCGAAGGGCGGCATCCTCAGCTTCACGCGCGCGCTCGCGCGGGAAGTCGGGTCGAGGAACATTCGCGTCAACGCGATCTGCCCCGGGTACATCAACACGCCGATGACGTCCGGGGTGTCGCCGATCATGCAGAAGCTCCTCATCGCGCGCACGCCCCTGGGGCGGTGGGGAGAGCCGGAAGAGATCGCGGCGACCGCCGCGCTTCCTCGCCTCCGACGACGCCGCGTTCTACACCGGGCAGTGGCTCTCGCCGAACGGAGGGCTCGTCATTGGCGGGTGAGCCGATTGCGGAGGAGTTGAGCGTCCGCGGCACGGCCGTCAGGATGCTCACCGGAGGGACAGGGGGATCAGCACCCGAGCTCCTCTTCCTCCACGGCGCTGGGGGCGGGGGGCGGTGGCTCGAGTTTCAGGAGCGGCTCGCCGAACGGTTTCGCGTGCGGTTTCCGAGCCATCCGGGGCACGGAGGCTCGCCGGCGGCGGAGTGGATCGAGCACATCTCCGATCTCGCGTTCCACTACCTCGACCTGCTCGATGCGTTGCGGCTCGAGCGCGTCCACCTCGTGGGCGCGTCCTTCGGCGGGTGGATCGCGGCCGAGATCGCGGTGATGGCGTCGCATCGCCTCGCGTCGCTGACGCTGATCGATCCGGTCGGGATCAAGGTCGACGGGTGGATCTATCCGTTCCTCTTCGGCATGGACATTCCCGAGATCGTGCAGACGGTCTTCCACAATCCGATGGCGGCGCTGGCGCTCGCGCCGCCGGATCAATCCGTCGAGACGCTCGCGCTGCAGTACCGGCAGGGGACCGCCATCGCGCGCGTGAGCTGGAACCCCTACCTCTACGACCCGCTGCTCCGGCGACGCCTCGCGCGCATCACGGCGCCGACGCTCGTGTGCTGGGGCGCGCACGACCGGCTGGCGCCGCTCGAGCCGTGCGGGCGGACGTGGGCGAAGGAGGTGCCCGGGCGCGCGCCTGCACGTCTTCGACGCATCCGGGCACGTGCCGCACCTGGAGGAGCCGCGCGCGGTGGCCGACGCCGTCGTCGCGTTCTGTGCGCAGAAGGAGGGGGCGCGGTGAAGTTCTACTACTTCCACCTGATGCCGTACGTCATGGACCACGACGAGCCCTCGTCGTGGGTGACGCTCTCCAACCGCTACTACGACCCGAAGCAAGGGCAGCGGCTCTACAACGAGTACCTCGACCAGCTCGAGTACGCGGAGCATCTCGGCTGGGACGGGCTGTGCGTGAACGAGCACCACCAGAACTGCTACGGGACGATGCCGAGCCCGAACGTCATGGCGGCCATGCTCGTGCGCCGCACCACCCGCGCGAAGATCGCGATCCTCGGCAACGGGCTCCCGCTCCGCGAGAACCCGCTGCGCATCGCCGAGGAAGTCGCGATGCTCGACGTGGCGTCGGGCGGCCGCGTGATCTCGGGCTTCGTGCGCGGGATCAGCGCGGAGTACTTCTCCACCGGCGTCAATCCGACGCACTCGCGCGACCGCTTCTACGAGGCCGCCGAGCTGATCCTGCGCGCGTGGACGGAGCCGGGGCCCTTCGCCTTCGACGGGAAGTTCTTCCGCTATCACTACGTCAATCCCTGGCCGCGCCCGCTGCAGCAGCCCCACCCGCCCGTGTGGTGTCCGTCGCAGGGCAGCACGCGAGACCGTGGAGTGGGCGGCCAAGCGCCGGTTCCCGTACCTGATGGTCTTCACGCCGATCGCGCGGATCGCGCAGATCTACGGCGAGTACCGCGAGGCGTGCGAGCGCCACGGGTACACGGCGAGCCCGTACCAGCTCACGGTGAACCTGCCGATCGTCGTCGCGGAGAACGACGCGAAGGCGCGCGCGATCGCCGAGAAGCACGTGATGTGGGTGTTCAACACCGGGCTGCGCATGCATCCGCCGTTCTGGCGCCCGCCGGGCTACATGACGGAGGCCTCGCTCCGGCGCTTCCTCGCGAGCCCGCCGCCGCTGCCGAGCGAGCTCACGTTCGAGCAGGCGGACGCGCAGGGCTACATCATCTACGGCAGCCCGGCCACCGTCCGCGACAAGCTCCGCGTCTTCTCGGACCAGCTGCGCGCGGGCATCGTGTGCTCCGGGATGAACGGCGGCAGCCACGAGGCGACCCTGGAGATGATGCAGATGTTCGCGGAAGAGGTGATGCCGCACTTCCGAGAGGACGCGGACGTCGACGAGACGGCCGGCGTGGGCCGCTGACGAGCTGAGGCCTTGCTCAGAGTTGGTATCTGGTGATGTCGAGGGCGCCGTGAAAGACGCCGAGTATGTCGATGTTTCCGTCGTCCTTCACGAGGTACGCGATCCGGTAGTGCCCATAGAGCAGGATTCTGACGTTCCGCGCGGAGGGTGGGTAACGGTGTCCGATCTCGGGATGACTCGCGAGTACCTGCGCCCGCTCATAGATCCCCTGAACCGTCCGGGCTGCGGCTTGAGGGTTATCGGAGGCGATGTAGTCGAAGATATCCCGCAGCCAGCGTTCGGCCTCCTCCGTCCACGTTACTTCTGCCATGAGCGAATGCGCCGGCCCATCTCTTGATTCGAGATGGTGCGCTTCGCGTTCGAATCGGCGAGCCCGCGCTCGACCATCACGTGAAACGCAAGCTCCCGCACGATCTCCTCGCGCGAGCTATCTTCGGGCTGGCCTTGGATCAACCGAGTAAGTTCTTCCTTCGCCGTGGACATGGTTCCAGCCTCCTAGTCTCTCTATCCTGCCACGACCGTGTGCCATCGGAGACGAGCGAATCGCTCGGCCTCGCATGAGCGGCATCAGACGACGCGGAAGACCTTCATCACTTCGTCGCCCAGGTGGTTGATGACCTTCACCGCGATGCGGCCTGACGTCGGCCTGTCGAACGGGCGGGACGTGTCGCTGTGCAGCGTGGCCCACGCCGCCTCGTCGATCTCCGCGCGGAGCGTGGTCTTGAGCGCCCCGTAGGGATCGTTCGCGCCCAGGAAGTACGCGTGGCGCACGAAGAAGCTCTCCCCGTTGTAGTCCGTGTCGATGAACCAGCAGGCGATCCCGTCGGGCCCGTCGCTCCGCACTTCGCCCGTGCCCGGGTGGAACACGTCCACGCCATTGACCTTCACCTGGAGCCGTCCGCCGTCGAGCCTGGTCACCGTGATGTCCGGCTCGCCGAAGATTACGAACAGGTTGCCCTGTCCCGTGTTCTTGAGGTCTTCCGCCATGTGCAGGTCGGCGTTCATGCGCGCCTTGAGCACCGGGATGCGTCCCAGCTTGTTGAACTCCGTGGCGTGCGCCTCGTAGTTGAACGCGCACGCGATCAGCACGTCGAAGTTCGCGTCGCCCGCCTCGCGCGCCGCCTCCACGAGGTCGGGCCGCGTGACGGTCCCGAACTCGGGCCCGATGAAGATCGCCGCGCGCCGCTCGACGGCGCCGGCACCTTCGCCCTCGATGTAACGCCCCTCGGCGGCCACGAACGAGCCAGGCCATGGCGTGAGCGCGGTGAACACGATGCGGGCATCCTTGTGCGCCTGCTGCACGCCCGCTGCGCGAAGGTTGTCGAGGATCATCTCGGGGAACGACTGCCGCGCACCGTACTCCTTGCCGGCCTCGGCGACGGTGTCGATCAGCTCGTCGTTCTCGCCGACGCCGAGCACGCGGTGCGGCGACAGGCTCTCGACCGTGAACGGCCCCGCCACGCGGACCTTCTTCCGGTCCTCGTACGGCTTGTCGTAGAGGTACTCGAACTCCGCCTTGGCCGCGATGGAGGCGTCGATCTCCTTCTGGCGCCCGATGCGCGCTGCCCACCATCGGCGTGGACCTGCTTCGCCGCGTCGGGCCACTTCGGATCGGCTTCCCGCGGGATCTCCCACTCCTGCCACGTCCTGCTTCAGCGCCGCGTTGAGCTTCTCGCGCAGCGGCTCGAGCGTGGCCTGCCACTTGTCCCAGATGACGTCGATCTCGGCGTTGTTGGCGATGGACTTCAGCGTGATGTGCGGCACGCGCTCGTAGACGAAGCCCTGCCGGATGCGCCCGTGCGTCGGCTGCGAGGAGGGCGCCGTGCGCGTGACCTCGGCTTCCTTGAGCTGTCCCTCGCGCGAGTCCGCGAGCAGGTAGTAGGGATAGCGCGCGCCCATGATGCGCGCGCGGGCGAGCGCGAGCGCGACACGCGAGGTGTCGATCGGTGATCCACCGCCGCCCCCACTGCTCGGCGACATACGCCGTCGTGCCGGACCCGCAGGTGGGGTCGAGCACGAGATCGCCAGGGTCGGTCGACATGAGGATGCAGCGCTGGATAAGCGGTGCGTTTGGGTCTGTACTACGTAGACCTTGGGGTCCTGAGCGGCTTTGAATGCCGTCCAATATCGGTCCATGCATTGTTGATTTCGATTGCCGCAAAGTCGTTCTAGGAACCGCACATACGACAGACTCTCGCCAGTAAGTTCAACCTCGGTCGGCCCGAAGAAGCCGTCTCCATGCCAGATTCGTTCGTCTTCCAGCGCACTCTTGCGGAGGGCCGTACCTCCTGGCCACTGATGCGCACCGGAAACCAGGACGCGGCACCCTCGCCCTTGTCGCGACCGACGCTCTGACTTGTGAGGTTGTCTTGGCGATAGACTCGCGCACCGGGTGGAAGAGACATCGGCCCCGTTCGCGCTCAGCGGAAGCGAGCGATCGTGTCTGGAGCGTTGGCAGCCGAATACGCCCGTACTTGTCAGCTCCGTCCTCGCCGAGCTCTTTGGCTCGGTACAGAGATGCTGAACTTCATACGCTCCGAATCGCGAGCAAACCATAGAACGTAGTCCACAACCCCTGCGAGATAGATCCCAGTAGATCCGCCGGACGTCTTGGTATTCGATCTGGGCAATGAAATTGTCTTCCCCGAACACCTCGTCCATCAACGCGCGCACGCGGTGGACGTTCTCGTCGCCGATCTGCACGAAGATCGAGCCCGAGTCCGTCAGCAGGTCGCGCGCCACCGTCAGCCGGTCGCGCAGGTACGTCAGATACGAGTGGATGCCGTCGCGCCACGTGTCGCGGAACGCCTTCACCTGCTCCGGCTCGCGCGTGATGTGCGCGGCGTTGCCGTCCTTCACGTCGCGGCTCGTCGTGCTCCACTGGAAGTTGCTGTTGAACTTGATGCCGTACGGCGGGTCGATGTAGATGCACTGCACCTTGCCGCGCAGGCCCTCGCGCTCGGCGAGGCTCGCCATGACCTGCAGCGAGTCGCCGAGGATCATCCGGTTCGACCAGTTCTGGTCGTGCCGGTAGAACTCCGTCTTGTCCACGCCGCTCGGGATGCCGTTGAAGTCCGCGAACAGATCGGGGATCAGCACGCCCGCCTCGTGGCGCGCCTCGCGCGTCTGACGGAGCAGGTCGTCGATCAGCGCCTTCGGATGCACCTTCTCCTGGATGTAGAGCGGCGGCGCCTGCACGACGAGATCGCTCCAGTCCTGCTCGTCCTTGCCACGCCACACGAGCTGCGGGTCGAGGTCGCGATTGCGCCGCTCGTACCCGACGCGCACGGGGTCCTGCGCCGTCCTCTCCAGCACTGACCGGTACTCCGCCGTCGGGATGTTCTTCCGCGTGGCGTCCTCGCGCTGGTAGCGCAGCGACTCCACCTGTTTGTCCGCCGCCGCCTTCTTCGGCTTCTTCGCCATCGCTCCTACCCGGCCGCCGCCAGCGGGTTCGCCAGCGGGTGAAGGACGTCGATCGCCCACGCGACGTCGAGCGGCTCGCCGCGCCAGTCCGGGGTCATCGTGTGCGGGCCGATCTCGGCACCGGTCGCCGTGTTGGCCTCGCGGAGTGCCTCCATCGGATCGTCGCCGATCTGCGGCGTCGGCGGCACGTCAGGGATCGGCCAACCCTGCGGCCGATAGAACGCCAGCTCGCCGGCGGGCGCCCGCTCGATCCGATACCCCTCCTCGTGGACCGCGCGGTGGTGACGCCGGCACAGCATCGCGAGGTTCGACAGCGTCGTCGGCCCGCCCCACGCCCAGTGCCTGATGTGATGGCCCTCCGCGATGCGGACGCCGCAGCCCGGGAAGCGGCACCCCCGATCGCGGTGGTGCAGCGCCCGGCGCAACGCTGGCGGAATCGTGCGCGTTCGGACGCCGACCTCGACCAGGTTGCCGTCGGCGTCGTGCTGCATCACCACACGGCTCGCGTCGCACGCCAGGCGCTGGGAAGTCTCCGCGGAGACGCGCGCGCCGTCTTCCAGCAGCGACTGGCCGTGGTGCTCGGCGTCTTTCAGGACGTCGGCGTCCACGTGCACCACCACCTGGTAGCGCTCGCCCGGCGCGCCCGGGTCGATGCCGTGATGCAGCGCTGTCTCGCCCAGTAGCGTGAGCGCATCCGCCTGCTGCTGCGGCATCGTCGGACGTTCCGGAAACGTTTCCGCGGAAACGTTTTGCTCATCCAGCGTTGCAGTTCCCGCCGACCGGGCCCGCTGATAGAGCGCCTCTCGCGCGGCGTCCAGAGCGCGCGTGAGCAAAGCACCCTGCTCGGGCGTGAGCCGTCCACGAACGGTCACCGTACCGTCCTCGGCCGGATACACGTGCAACGCACGGCTCCAGTCCTGGCGCCTGGCGTCCTGCCGCTCGGCGTGGCGGTCGACGCTGCGCCAGCCGCGCACGATCCGCTCGACGCGCTCGGCGGTTCCCGCCTTGGCTACGTTCAGCAGACGCTCCTCGGTCTCCGGGGTGGCCACACGGGTGACGGCGCGCACCTTGGCATAGGAGATTTCCCCGCGCGCCAGCGCCGTCGCCAGGCGCGGGAGGTTCCCGAGCGCCCGCGCCACGCGCACTCGCTCGCGCGCGGCACCCATGTCGAGGCCGACGCGCCAGCTCAACCACGCCGCGCAGTTCCGAAACCCGTGGTTCCAGCCGAGGCGTTCGTCGAGCTCGCGGATCATGTCGAGCAGCCGGGCCGTCGCCGCCTCGAGATGCGCGGACAGCTCGGCGATCTCGTCTCCCAGGCGATCCAGGCCGCGTAGTCCACCATGACAGTCTCCCCTTTTGGTGGGGCGACTCTACACCCGGGATTTCGCGATTCCTGGAGTGGCGCCAGGAGCGGCGATCGTGCGTGCAGACGAGGTCTTTCGCTCCCCCGCAGCCGAACGCGCGCCAGCGCGGGCGGCGACCACCATCAATGCGCGCTCCGTCGAGCATGATCCACTGGCGGCGGCGCTCGCCCCGAAAGGTGTCAAGCGGAAACTGCCGGAGCGGTAGGTGCGGAGGCCGCGGTGAGTATCGCCTCGAACTCGCGCTCGATCTCGAAGACGTCGGTCAGCTCGGCGAAGGCCCAGCGGCCGAACGCTCCCTAGGTGGTTCACGCCGGGCACCCAGTAGGTGTCCATCGTGGCCTTCTTCTCCTTCGCGTCCTCGCGCCGGTAGCCCTTGATCTCGACCACGAGGTGCAGGAGATCGTCCTCGCCGCGGCCGTCCTCCGCCAGCACGATGAAGTCCGGGAAGTAGCGCCGTAGCTTCGATCCATACCGATACGGCACCTCGAAGCCGAGACCGTGGTTCTTCACATACGCCCGGACGCGGGGATGCGTCTCCACGACCCGGCACAGCTCCGCTTCCCAGCTCGCTGTCGAGGACGACCCAGTTGACGTGCGAGCGGTCGGTGCGCCAGCGGCCGGCGCGCGAGGTGTTGAAGCGCACGTGCGCCGTGGAGCCGACCGGGTTGTACGGGTCCAGCACAGCCTTGATCGGACGCTCGTCCGCGAACGCGGCGGTGATCGCCGCGGTGATGCGGTTGCACGCCGTGTCAGCGAGGTCCTGGTACAGCATCAAGGCCGGATACGTGCCGCCCTTGCACTCCAGATGATGCTCGATCCACTCGCGCGTGAGGCGCTTGAGCTGGCCGAACAGGTGGAGCTTTGGCGCGTCGCCCTCGTCGCGCCACTTCGTGTAGAGCAGCCGGTGCGTGAGGTGGTAGACCACCGACGAGAGACGCATGCTCGCCAGGTGGTCGAGCGTGAGGTTCACGGACTCGCCCACGATGCCCTGGTTCTGGGTGGTCGATGGGCCGACGTGCTCGGGCGTGAGGACGAACTTCGACTCCGGCGTGAACGTCGCGATCAGCTCTTCGTTCGGCAGCTCGACACGGTAGCCGGCGACGCGCGGGAAGCGGATCTCCAGCGCGTCGCGCTCGGGGCGGAGCGCGTGCACCTGCACGGTCTGGCGCGGCGGCTGCGGCTGGCGCCACCACCGGCTTCGCCGTGAAGTCGAACGGGATGCCGAGCACGTCCGCGTACTCGACGTTGAACACGTTCTCCTCGTTCAGGTCGTACGACTGACGGCGGAGCGCCCGGCCGATCACCTGCTCGCACAGGAGCTGGGTGCCGAACGCGCGGACCCCCAGCACGTGCGTCACCGTGTTGGCGTCCCAGCCCTCCGTGAGCATCGACACCGACACCACGCAGCGGATCTGCGCCCCCAGCCGCCCGGGCTTGCCGACGGTGTTCATCGCTTCCCGAAGCAGGTCCTCGTCCGTGAGGTTGTCCGCTTCGCGTCGGTCGCCGGTGCGCTCGATGATCTCGCGGCGGAACTGCTCGATCTCGGCCGCGGCCATCTTCCGGAAGTCGTCGTCGAGGCCTTCGCCACTCTCGAGTTGCTCGCCGTCGATCAGCAAAGTGTTCGGGCGTGGTAACGGGGCACCCTGCTCGTCGAAGTTGCTGAACAGCGGCAGGAAGCCCGTGTGGAACGTGCGCCCGCTGTCGGTGTCGCGGTGAAAGCCGGCGATGAAGTCGTAGACGAGCTTGGAGATGGAGGTGTTCTGGCACACCACGATGAAGCACGGCGGTACCGGCACGCCCCTCGGCCTGCCACAGCCGGAACGTCTTCTCGTAGTGGCCGTACAGCGCCTGGAACGCTGTCTGCAGCCGGGCCGGCAGCGCGAGCGGGTCGAGCGCTTCTGCCTTGCCGCGGCCCTTCTTCGGCATGGCGGTCCTGATGTTCTCCCAGAGGTTCCAGAACATCGGCATGTCGCTGCCGGGGATGTTCTCGGCGACAGGCACGCGCGGGAGCTTGACGATCCCGCACTCGATCGCGTCCATGAGCGAGAAGTCGCTCATCGTCCACGGGAAGAGCGTGCCCTCGGCGTAGCCCGATCCGCGCAGGAAGAAGGGCGTGGCCGAGAGGTCGATCACGCGCTGGAGGCCGAGCGTGCGCTGCACGACTTCGAGACCGGTGATCCAGAGCCTCGCGGCGTCGTTGTTGCGCTCGGCCTCTTTCCGATCATCGCCCTTCAGGTCGTCGTCGTCCTCGTCCGGCGGCTTCGCGCGGTAGCAGTGATGAGCCTCGTCGTTGAGCGCCAGGATGTGCTTCATTCCCATGAGCCCGGGCATCACGCGCTGGAGCATCTGGCCTTCCGTCTCGGTGGTCTCCAGCTCGTCGCCGGTCCGGCCCTGGAGCAATGCCCGGCCGCCCTTCGACAGCTCGACCCGCTCGCGCCGCACGAACGCGTGGTAGTTCGTGATGACGATCTTCGCGCGCGCGACGTCCGACAGCATGTCGCCCGGCACGAGCTCCCGGCTGGCGTAGTAGCTGTCGGGGTCGTTCGGCTGCAGCACGCGGAGGCGGTCCCTGATGGTGATGCCCGGCGTGACCACGAGGAAGCCGCGGGTGAAGCGGCTACTCCTGGGGCGCCGTACCGCGTTCACCGTCTGCCAGGCGATCAGCATCGCCATCACGGTGGTCTTGCCGGCGCCGGTGGCGAGCTTGAGCGCGAGCCGGCTCAGCTCGGGGTTGGCCTCCGCGTTCGCGTTCTTCAGGTGCTCGAGGAAGCCGCGGCCAACCCGGTCACCCGGCGCCACCTCGGTGAGCCAGATCGCGGTTTCGATCGCCTCGAGCTGGCAGAAGAACGGACGGATGCCCTGGAACTCATGGTGGCGCCAGTGCTGGAGGAGCCGCGCGGTTTCCGGGGTGACGCCCCAACCATTCGGGTTCTGGATCGCCCGCCACTGGTCGACCTGCCGGCGCAGGTCGTTGATGAGCGACGTCAGGTCGTACTGCTGCTTCGCGGTCGAGAGCCCCTGGCCCTCGTCGAGGGACAAGCGTGCCTGGCCCTTGGCCTGCCGTTGCTTCTTCGGCTTGGGAATCGGCGTGATGAATCGTGCGGGGCGCCGGGACTCGATGATCGCGCCGGTCGGCATGCGATCGTCATCGAGCTCCCAGTGCCGCGCCGGAGACGCGTACGGCGAGTTGAGGATCGGCCGCTCGTGGAAAACGATTGTCCATCGACCCGGATGGAAGTATAGCCGGCGTCGGCCCGCCCCCTAGCCCGCCGCCGCCTTCGGCGTCAGCGGCTGCGCGGCGAACGTGATGAATTCCAGGTCGCGGAACGTCTGCTCCAGGCGCCAGTACGCCCACGCCGCACGTCACCAGCGCGGCGAGCGCGTAGCCGAAGCCGTAGAGCCGCGGGCCGATCACGAGCGTCGCCAGCGTCAGCCCCGCGTTCGTCGCCAGGAACACCACGGAGACCTCGAGGCCGATCCGGCGCCGGTCGAAGTAGAGCAGCATGATCGTCAGGAAGAGCGCGAAGACGTGCAGCGTCGCGCCGATGACCGCCGCGCGGAAGATCCCGAACTGGCCGCGCTCCAGGCCGATCACCGACGGCGATCCACGGCGTCAGCACGAGCAGGAGGACGGTCACCGGGGTCTGGACCTGGAGCAGCCGCCGCAGGCTCTCGCGCAGGCTCCGCGCCATCGTCGCCTTGGCCTCGAGGATCTGGCGCAGCGTGCCCTGCTTGATCACCGCGCCGTAGTACGTGCGGTAGGCGTCGTAGAAGTCCGTCTCCACGCGGACCAGGAAGATCGCCAGCGCCGGGACCGTGCTGATGTAGGCGAGGAAGAGCGGCGTGTCGTACAGCGAGCCGAAGAACCAGCTCGTCACCCGCCACCCTTCCGGCGAGGCCCAGAAGATGATCCGGTCGATCGCGATCGCGACGTTGTAGAGGAACCCCGCCAGCGCGAGGTCCGGATACTTCCGGAAGGCGCGGAGGATCCGGCGCTCCTCGTCCGGGGCGTCGCCCGGGAACTCGCGCTCGATGCGCGCGCTCAGCGTGAAGAAGATCGCGGCCTGGCCGAGCGCGAACCCCGCCACGTAGCCCGCCGGCCCGGCGAGGCGGCCGAGGCCGAGTGCTCCGACCAGGCTCGCCACGTTGCCGAGGAGGAACGCGCGCCCGACGCTCGCGTAGTCCTGCAGCGCGCCCACGAAGATCATGGCGATCCACGTGCACGCCACGACCACCGTCAGTCCCACGCCGAGGACGCGCATCGGCCACGTGAGATCGGGCGCGAGCCCGTAGAAGACGCCGGCGAGGAGCATGTGGCCGAGAGCCGTGGCGCCGATCGACCAGCGGAAGATCGGGCGCAGCGCGTCCGCGCGCCCGGTGAAGAGCTCGTCGGCGAGGTGGCGCGTGACGACCATCTGCGCCGCGCCCGTCGTGATGAGCGTGAACGTATACGTATAGGCGACCATCGACCGGAAGAGGTCCTGCGCGGCGTCGGCGATCACCGACCGGGCGAGCACCGACAGCGTCGCGAGCGTGACGACGGAGAGGAGCCACGGCCCCGACGACACGACCGCGCCGTACACGTGGGCGCGGATCCAGCCGCCCGTGACGTCGTCGCGCATCAGCGCCTTGAGCCGGAAGCCGATGCCGGCCATCAGGCCGCGTCCATCAACGGCCGAGCAGCCGCGCGTAGATGTCGCGGTAGCTGCGCACGAGGTCCGCCTCGTCGTAGGAGCGCCGCACGCGGGCCCGCCCGGCCTCGCCCATCTCGCGCCGCAGGCCGGGATCGCGCGCGAGGGTGATGATGGCGTCCGCGGTGGCGCCCGGATCCGCGATGCCGGTCACGAGGCCGCTCGGCCCGAGCGCCTTGTCGGGGGCGTCGCGCCCGACGATGAGCTCACGGCAGGCGCCGACGTCGGACGCCACCACGGGCAGGCCGGCCGCATACGCTTCCAGGATCACGAGCGGCAGGCCCTCCGACAGGCTCGTGAGCACGACCACGTCCATGTCGGGATAGTGCTGCCGCACGTCGGCCCGTCCCGTGAATTCCACGCGCTCCCCGAGGCCGAGCGTCGCGACGAGCGTGCGGCACTCCGCCGCGTACTCCTCGTCCTCGTCGTCGGGACCCACGAGGCGGGCGCGCGCCTCGGGCAGCGCGGCGGCCACGAGGCTGAAGGCGCGGAGGAAGGTCTTCACGTCCTTGATGGGGACGATGCGGCCGACGAACCCCACCGTGAAGGCGCCCGGCGCGCGCGGCGCCGGCACGATCTCGCCGAACTCCGCGAGGTTCACGCCGTTCGGCACGACGAGCGTGCGGGCGGGGTCGGCGCCGTCCTGGATCTGCGCCGTGCGGTTGCCCTCGTAGATCGTCACGATCAGGTCCGCGTACGCGTAGGTGAGGCGCGCGAGCCGGTAGAAGAGCCGCGACCACAGCTCCTTGAAGAACCCGGGCCCGGTGCGCAGCGTCAGCGGCGCCTGGCGCTGCACGGTGATCCAGTCCGCCTGGTCGATCTCGATGCGGCGCTCGGCGGAGTAGATGCCGTGCTCGGTGAGCAGCAGTGGCCGGCCGGTCCGCGCGCGCGCCATCGCGGCGACGAGCCCCGCCCAGCCCGTCGAGACCGTGTGATAGACCTTCGCGTCCGGCACCGGCGCGTGGAGCAGACGGAAGATCGGCAGGTGCGTGAAGCGCCACGTCCAGAAGTAGTCGACGAACGAGACGTTCGGCGCCCGGTCCTCGTAGAGCTGCGTCACGATCTCCCAGGCCGCGCGACCGTAGACCAGCTCGTGGCCGGACGGGCCTTTGCCCGGCGCCGGCGAGACGCGCGCGAGGAGCGCGTCGAGACCCGGCTCGCCGCCGTCGCGGAGCCGGTCGTGGAAGACGCGCATCTCCTCCCAGTCGTCGTCGGAGAGATGCGAAGGCGGCGCGGGCTCCTCGTCGCCCCCGTGGAGACCGACGTTGACCAGATCGACGACGTTCGGGGGCAGCGTGTAGCGCGGCGTCGCCGTTTCCCCCTTGGTGGCCGCGATGTGGAACAGCGCGAACGTGAGGTCCGGCAGCGACGTCACGAGCTGATGCACCCAGCCCGACACGCCGCCGGTGACGTAGGGATAGGTCCCTTCGAGGATGAGGCAGACGTCGGCCGTCCGCCGCGCATCCCTCGTCACGATCGGGCCCACCACGTGACGAGATCGTGCTCGCGTCCCGCGTCCGCCGCCGCGCGACACGTCGCGACGACATCCGCCCAGCGGCCCTGGGCGAAGAGCGCCTCCGCCAGGATCAGATCGATCTCCGCCGTCGGCTCGATGGCGGCGGCCCGTCGCGCGAGAGGCCTCGGCCTCGGCGGCGCGGTCCTGGTCGAGCCGCGTCCGCGCGAGGCCGACGATGGCCGCGGCGTGTCCCGACGCGAGCTCGAGCGCGGCCGTGTACGAGACCGCGGCGTCTTCGAGCAGCTGCGCGCGCCCCGCGGCTTCCACGAGCCCGCTGGCCGCGAAGGCGCGCTCGGCATCGCCGCGCGCCGTCCACGCCGCCGGCGACGGCGCCGCGGCGGCGGTGTCCCGCGCGCGCTCGATGTCGTGCACCAGACGCTCTTCGATCCGGCGCAGGGACGACGACGCGAGGATCTGCGTCTGCCGCGACGTGGCGTGCAGCGCCTCGCGAAGGAGCGCCACGGCCGCGGCGTCGCCGCGCCGCTCGAGGAGGTTGACGGCCCAGCGCTGGCTGTCCGGATCGGCGCTCCGGATCGCGTCGCCGAGCGGCTGCACGGCGAGCTCGGCCTGGATCCAGCTGAACATCTCGTCCAGCGACTCTCGCGGCTGCTCGGGCACCGGCAACGTGTCCAGCCCCGCATGCTCGGACGCCTGGACGGGCGCCGGGACGAAGCGCGACCACACCCGGATCGCGGCGAGGCCCGCGAGCCCGGCCACGGGCAGCGCCAGCACGAGCGCGCCGACGAAGAACCGTTCGTCGCGCCGCCGTCCACCCAGGCCCAGCACGGCCGCGGCGGTCGCGACGAGATGCGCCGCCCCCGCGACCGCGAGCGGGCCGCCGCGCGACCGCCGCGAACAGGGCGACCGCCTCGAGGACGAGCGCGAGCGCGGTCACCGCGCGTGTCGCTCGTGCACGGGCAGCACGCGCAGCGAGAACTCGAGCACGCGCTCCTCCTCGGGGTAGGGCAGGAAGTGGAAGCCCCGGATCTCCTGCTCCGCGCGCCCGCGCAGGATCTCCGCCTCGGCCGCGGACGTCTCGGGCAGGATGATCGCGAACGCGTCGTCCGGTGGCGTAGCGGCAGATGAGGTCCACGTTGCGGACGACGCGCGAGAACACGAGCGTGAGCACGCGCCCCAGCTCGTCCCGGCGCGCGGGGCTGACGCTCTCGAGATCGACGATCCGGAACACGAGGACGCTGAGCGGCCGATCGAAGCGCACCGCGCGCCGCGTCTCCTCTTCCAGCCGCCGCTGGTAGTAGCCGTAGGTGTAGGCGCCGAGCATCTCGTCCTGGATCGCGCGCGCCCGCGCGCGCTCGTGGAGCAAGGCGTTCGCGAGCGCGCGGCCGGCCCAGTCGGCGACGAGGCCGAGGCGATCGAGCGCGGCGGGCGTCAGCTTGAGGAACGGCAGGCGGCTCACCGTGAGGCAGCCGAGCAGCGCGCCCTCGCGATTGAGCACGGGCGCCGCCATGAGGAGCGGCGCGTCGCGCAGGTCGTCGAGCGACGTCACGTGGGCGAGGTCGCGGACGCTGGCCGCCCGCCCGCGCTGGACGGCGAGCCCGGTCAGTCCGTCGTTCGACCGGGAGCTCCGCGCGGGACGGCGGCGGCCCCTCCGCGGCCCGGAGCCTCAGCGCGTCGCCGTCCACCAGATAGACCTGGCAGGCGTCGGCCTGCAGGAGGCGGCGCACCGTGCCGAGCACCGCGGGGTAGAGGCGATCGACGTCGAGCACGTCCAGCGAGCGCATCGCGTCGTAGAGCGCGGCGAGCGACGTCGTCTCTTCCGCCACGCGCCGCTCGAGCTCGTGCTTCGTCTCGGCCGCGGCCATGAAGCGCACGGCCTGCTCGGCGAGCTCGTGCTCGAGCTCGGCGATGCGCGCGTCGAGCACGCGCGTCTCCTGGCGGCGCTCCTCGCGCACGGCGCCCAGGACGAACCCCGTCAGTCCCAGCAGGAAGGGCGTGAGCCACGTCCGCGGCTCCCGGAGCGCGTCGATCGCCGCCGCGCCCCCGGCGCCGATGAACGCGACGAGCGTGGCGCCGGTGACCACGACGGCCGCCATCACTCCCTCGCGCAGGCCGTGGCGGGCCGCCACCGCCGCCACGACGAACAGCCCGGGATGCGGCGTCACGCCGAGCATCCCGGCGTCGCGCGGGAACACGGTGACATTGAGGATCGCGAGCACGACGATCCCGGCGGCCACCTCGACGAGGTAGGCGGCGCCGGACAGCCGGAACGTCACCGTGAGGGACGGGCCCCGCGCAGCCCGGCGGTGAGGTGCGCCGCCATGTCGCGCGCCACGAGCTGCACGACGCGCGCGAGCCCGTCCTCACGGAACCACGTCGAGCCCGACGCCGCGTGGGTCGCCGTCCACACGACCTCGCCGCTCGCCACCTCGACGACGCGCGCGGTCACGCCCACCACCGGCGTCTCCGACAACCCGGGCTTGTAGCGGTACTCGGTCACCGCGCCCTGGAGGACGTGACTCACCTGCAGGAGCCGGCCGAGCCGCGCGGGAGCGGGCCAGCGCGCGACGTCGATCGGATCGAGGTTCTCGCGGCGCAGCAGGTCGCCGACCTCTCCGGGATCCGCGACCGGCAGCCCGCCGGCGGCGAGCAGCTCCGACGCCAGCACGTCGGCCACCACGGAGCCGGCGCGCACGGCGGCGGTCTGGTTGTCGAAGGGCAGGACGGCGAGCCGGGCGACGGGCGCGGCGCCCGGCCGCACCCACTGGCCGACCGTCGCGGTGGAGCACGCGGACACCACGCACGCGAGCGCGAGGAGCAGGGCGCGCCACACGGTCAGTAGAGGACGCTCACAGTCGCGTTGAAGCTTTCCTCCTTGCCGCCGATGGCCGTGCTTTCCGTGTTGCGAGTATAGATGACGGTCACATCGGCTCTCGGGTGAATCTTCCACCGCAGGTCGCCGAGCAGCTCGTACGAGGTGAGGGCGCGGAAGAGATCGCGGCGCCCGACGATCGACGCGTCGACGCGCAGCCCGGGCAGGAGCTCCGCGCCGAGCCGAAAGCCCAGCGCGACCACGTCCTGCCGCCGGAGGAAGCTCACCTGGTCGCGAAACGACGAGTGCGCCGGCACGTACTCCGCAAAGTAGACCTGCGGCGACAGCGTCGCCTGCACCCAGCCCTGCCAGAGCTCGACGTCGCCGCGCGCCAGGCCTTCCCACTGGACCCCCAGCGTTTCGTTGCGGATCACGTGGTGGCGGACGTCGTAGTGCGCGGTCGCCGAGAGGCGCGGGGCGAGCCGGCGGGTGACGTCCAGCGTGAGCCGATCGGTCGCGCCGTCCAGACGCACCGCGTTCACGGGGTTCGTGAGCAGCTCGCGGACCGCGACGTCGAGCAGCGCGAAGCTCGCGCGGCCATCGTCGTAGATCGCGCCGAGACGTCCCGTCGTGCGGAAGACGTCGTCGTGGCGCGACTCGTCGAGCCCCGCCGCGGACGCGCCAGCGCTCGCCGACGTACTCCGCGAGGCCGGAGACCGCCTGCACGTGTTCCGTGAAGCCGGGGGATCCGGGGAGCGCGTCCTGGATGTAGGTCGCCACGTGCACGCCGGCGGTCAACGTGAGGCGATCGCTCGCCCACACGCGCCACGCCCCATCCTCCGTGTGATGGGTCGCCGACACCTGCAGGAGCGAGCGATGCCGCACCTCGACGCGGTTCGCGTGGGTCGCGAGCAGCGCGCGATACGCGGCGCGGACGTCCTCGTTGTCGGGCTCGCGCTGCAGGAGCCCGCCGTAGAGCGACAGCGCGCGGGGCCAGTGGCCGAGCGCCAGCTCCGCGGTGGCGAGCTCGGCGGCCACCCCGGTGTCGTCCGGGGTCTCGTCCAGCAGGCTCTCCAGCCGCCGCGCGGCGGCGCGCCGCTCGCCCTGCAGGAGATCGATGCGCGCGCGAACGCGGCGCAGCCGCGGCGACGTCGGATCCTTGGCGAGCAGCTCGTCCAGCACGGCCGCGGCCTGCGGGAGACGCTGCGCGCCCAGCAAAACCTCCACGTAGTCCTCGCGCAGCGCGCGCTCCGCCGGCCGCTCGGCGAGGAGCCACTCCATCGTGGCGAGCGCTTCTTCCGTCCGGCCGAGGCGTGCGAGCACGCGCGCGCGGATCGTCTCGATGCGCACGCGCTCGTCCGCGTCGAGGGCCGCGGGCGGAGGGGACGGGCGCTGGGCGGCGACGGGCGAAGCCACGAGCAGCGCCAGGAGCGCGACCGCGGCGACCGCCCGGCGGACGGTCACCGTGCCGAGGAGCGCGGGGGCAGCACGCGCAGCGCGCGCTCGTACTGCTCGCGCGCCCGGCCTTCGTCGCCCGATGTCGTGTACAGCTCGCCGAGGAGGAAGTGGACGTCGTAGTCACCGCCCTTGACGCGGTTGAAGCGCTCGAACGCGGCGCGCGCGCCGCGCGCGTCGTTGGTCCACGCGAGGAGCTGTCCCGAGCGCTTGAGCCCTTCCGGGTCGTCGGGACGCCGCGCGAGGACGCCGCGCCACGCCTTCAGCGACACGTCGTTCCGTGACATCGCGAGCGCCCGGCGGCCGACCTCGCGCAGCAGCTCGACGTCGCCCGGCGCGGCCGCGAGGATCGCCTCGTACTCCGCCGCCGCCTCCGCGCCGCGGCCCGCGTCGCCGAAGACCTGCGCGACCTTCATCCGGTACTCGATCCCGGCGCCCGCCGCCACGCGCCGGTGCACCGCGAGGGCGTCGGCGATCCGTCCCGCGCGCACCGCGAGCTCGACGTACCGCGCGGCCAGCGCGAGATCCCGCGGCCGCGCGTCGACGAGCGGCCGCAACAGGCGCGCGGCGTCCGCGGGACGGTCGAGCCCCTCCGCGGCCTCGACCGCGAGCAGACGGAGCGCGTCGTCGCCCGGCGTCGCCGCGAGCCGGCGTTCGGCGACGCGCAGGAAGTCCGCCGGCCGATCCTGGAACCGGTAGAGATCGCCGAGGCGCGCGAGCGCCGCCGGCGGCAGCGTCCCCACGCGATCGAGCGCTTCGTAGACCGCGATCGCCGCGCGCTCCTCGTTCATCCATTCGTGGAGCTGCGCGAGCTTCAACGCCGGGGCGACGGCGCCGGGATTCCGCTCGACGACCCGTCGCTGCCACGCGACGGCATCCGGCACGCGATCGTTGGCCACCAGCGCGTCGACGAGCTGCTCGATCAGGCGCTCGTCGTCGGGCCGCCGCCGCGCGAACCGTTCGAGCGCGCCGAGCGCGGCCCCGGGCTGCGCCGTCCACTCGTACAGCTGGATCAGCCGCCTCCACGCGGTCTCGTCGTCGGGCGTGACCGTCATCAGGCGCTCCTGCCAGACCAGCGCGTCGCGTGCGCGGTCGGCGCCGACGAGCGCATCGACGACGGCGCGCAGGCGACCCGGGTCGTCGGGCGCGCGTCGTGCGAGCGTCTCGGCGGTGGCCACCGGATCTTCGGGCCGCGACGGCGGAGGCGTCGCCGAGCGCGCAGGAGCGGGACGATCGGGCGGCGGCGGCGTCCCGGGCTCGACCGGCGCGAGATGCGCCGCCACGCGCGCCCGGCCCAGCGCGTCGTGGAGCTCGGCGAGCTGGCGCTGCGCCCGCGCGTCGCCGGGCAGGCGCGCCGCGTACGCCTCGATCGCCGGCACCGCGTCGTCCATCCGATTGAGCGTGCGCGCCAGCGCGATCACATCCTCGGCGAGGTCGGCACGCCGGATCCCGAGCGCGAGGAGCCGGCTGAGGACGGCGGACGCGTCCTCGTAGCGTCCGAGCCAGTCGTAGAGCCCGAGCAGGCGCTGCAGGACCGCGTCGTCCCTGGGCGACGCGCTGGCGATGCGCTCCAGCGTGCGCGCCGTGGCCTCGATGTCCTTCACGCCCTCGTACACGTCCGCGAGCCGCAGGAGGACGTCACGATTCCCCGGGCCGGCGGCCGCCGCGTATTCGAGGGCGACGATCTCGCGCTCGACGTCACCGAGCCCGGCCCAGGCGGCGGCCAGCGCTTCCCACGCGTCGCGATCGGTGCCGGGGCGCGGCGGGGGGTCGAGCACGCGGATCACCTTGTCGTACTCGCGATGCGCCAGGTGCTGCCAGGCGAGGTCGGTGCGCGAGGGAATCGACACCGCGAGCAG
The DNA here is from genome assembly GCA_963707305.1 of uncultured Candidatus Rokubacteria bacterium. GTDB lineage: Bacteria > Methylomirabilota > Methylomirabilia > Rokubacteriales > CSP1-6 > VGLJ01. The sequence goes on along the minus strand of CAVPPZ010000027.1, from coordinate 109,942 downwards.
CCCGAGGACCGCCAGGACGAAGAGCGCGCGCTGGGTGCGGGTGAGCTTCACGTGATCCGGACGTCGACCCGCGGCGCGTCGCCCGCGTCCACGCTCACGGTCCCGTTCGCGTCGGCGACCAGCGGCACCGTTCTGGCGCCGCGCGTGTCGATCAGTCGGGCCTGCAGGCGGGCGCCGGCGGCGAGGCCGGCGATCGCCGCGGACTTCGCGCCGACGCCCTCGAGCCGGAACGCCGTCGCCCCCTCTCGCACCAGGAAGTCGCTCACGACGTGGCTGGCGCTCGCGAGGTACGGCCGCGCGAGCGGCGCGTTCGCGAGCACGACCACGGCCTCGGGCGCGTCATCCAGATGGACGTAGAGAGCGCCCTGGTGGTGCGTGAAGCCGAGCACGCCACGCGAGCGCGCGAGGTCCACGCCCGTCGTGGTCGCATCGAAGCGCAGCGTCCGCAGCGCGCCGTGGCTCCACACGCGCCACGCGGCGATCGCGCCGGCCGGTGCGATGAGCCGCTCCAGGCGCGCGGTGCGGAATCCCTCCACGATCGCGAGGTAGTCGCTGGTGAAGAGCAGCGCCAGCGGCTGCGCCTTCACCCAGTCGTAGATCGCGCGCAGTGCCTCGAGGGCGGCGCGGCGCTCGCCCGAGTAGAAGTGGTAGTAGACGTTCACCGGCGCCACGCGCCGCGGGCTCTCGGTCCCGCGAAACGTCTCCAGCACCGTGCGAAACCCGTAGAACGGTCCGGTCCACAGGCGCGTGTACAGGTTCTCGTTCGACGCGGACGTGTACGTCTGCCACCGGTGACCCACCTGCCGCATCAGCGGGGCGACGCGGGCGTAGGACGGCCACTGACGATCGCGCATGCTGTCGCCGCCGTTGATGTTGGGGATCCCGAGACGATCGACGGTCGCGATCGCTTCCTCGCTCACCCGCGTCGAGCCCGACCACTGGAAGACCTTCACGCGCTTGCCCGGCGGCAGCAGCTGTTGCTCGATGAAGCGCACCGACCCGCCGATCTCGTCGTCGAGCGAGATGCGGTAGCCCGGCACCGTGAAGCTCGTCGTGCGCTTCTCCCAGTCCAGCGGATGCGTGAACGAGTGGCTGCCCGCCTCGACGTTGGGCCGCCGCAGCATCCGGCGCGCGAGGTCGAACGTGCGCGGGGAGCCGAGGAGCGCCGGATCGATCTCCGCGGTGACGACCGAGACGGTGATCGGCACGGGGTAGCGCGCCAGGACCTCGGCATCGACGATCTCGCCGCTCAGCGCGCCGCGGCGGACCTCCGAGACGTTGCGCATCCCGTCGCCGTCGATGTGGCTGTAGAAGACGCGGCGGCCGTTCAGCGTCGTGACGTCCGGCCGCGGCCAGTCCTCGACGCCGAGGGCCCGGCCGAAGAACGCGAACGGATCGAGCCACCACCGCGCGCCGTGGAGCTCGGCGCCGCCCGCCGAATCGGCGACGCGCAGGTCCGCGGTGCCGGCCGAGAACGGCGAGGCCTGGTAGACGGTGTAGTTCGCGCCCGCGAAGCCGCCCCACGGCCCGGTCACCACCATGTGGCTGTCGGAGTCGGGGAGATCCTTCCGCCCGAGCGTGAGATGGGGCCGGCTGCCCGGACGCGTGGCCACGACCTGGAAGTAGCCGGGCAGCCCCGGGGGAAACTTCCGCTCGAACTCCATCAGCGCGTCGTGCTGGCGGATCTCGATCACACGCGGATCCGTCGACCAGCGGCCGCGGAAGTCGAGCCCGAGCGGCGCCAGCGCCTTCGACATCTCGTCGAGCGAGAGGTCCGCCCTGGTCCGCCGGTCGTGGGAGGCGCCGACGGTGTCGAGGACGATGACGCGCCGGCCTGCCGTCACCTGCGCCGCGAGCCAGCGCAGGTACGCGTGCGCGTCGTGCATGTCCTCCGACGCGAACCAGCTCACGACCCCGCGGTAGCCGGCCATGACGGCGTCGGTCGGCAACCCGGCGTCGACGTCGTGGTACTCGACCATGAGCCCGAGCCAGTTGAGCGGCATCTGTGCCCACTGATGGATCGTGTTGAGCGTGGCGTTCTTCGGGCGCGGACCGTCCGGCGTGCTGTAGGTCTCGGTGGACTTGTACAGCGCGAGCACGCGCCGCGACACCTCGCCGGTGACGGGCCGCGGGGACGCGGCGCGCGCGTCGGAGGCGGTGAGCGCGAAGCCGGCCGCGGCCTGGAGGAAGCGGCGGCGCGAGAGCCTCGACGTCACCGGGCCAGCGGCGTGGTGAAGACCCGGTCCAGGGCGATCGTCGCGACGTAGGGGACGAAGCCCCGCGCGCGCGAACGCGTGAGCACGTCGGCGGTCCACGCCGTGTCGCCGGGATCGGCGTACTCGAGGGTGAGCCCGCGCACGCCGCCGCGGGTGACCGCCCCCAGCGCGGCCGCGCGCGCCTCCGCGGCCGGGGCGTCGCGCCGGAGGTAGCGCTTCGCCCCGAAGTCGTAGTCGGTCCACACCGACTCGAGCGCCACGCCGTCGATCACCGGGCCGACGCGCGCCGCCAGCGGCAGGCCGGCGTTGAGGACGATCACGGCGCGGGGATGGCGCTCGCGCACGCGGCGGAGCGCGCGCTCGAGCGCCGCCGCGACGCCGCCGTAGCGGGCGGGCTCCGCCTCCTCGAGCGCGAGCGCGGTGTCCGCGGTGTCGAGGAACACGCCGTGGACCGGTCCGTCGAGCGCGCGGTCGACGACGCGATCGAGGAGCCAGCGCTCGTACGCCTCGGGCCGCGGATCCAGCCGTCGCGCCTCCGGCCAGTTCGGATTCGTGTCCAGCACCCACGGCGCGTCCTTGATCTCGCCGTACGCGGGGTGGTGCACGTTGACCTCGCCGAGGCTCGCGTACGCGAGGAGCAACGCGCCCAGGCGCTTCACCGCGGGGAGCGGCGGATGGCGGACGGGATCGATCACCACCAGGTCGAAGCGGGCGAGGTCGTCCGCCGCCTCCGGCATCGCGCCGTAGTAGACCGCCCACGTGCGGATGGAGCCGAGCGGGTTCACGCGCGTGGCATCCGCGGGGAGCGTGAGGAGGAGGACCAGGGCAACGCCGGCGGCCAGGCGCCGCCGCGTCATCCCCACGCGGCGATGGCCGCTTGACGCGTGGGGTGAATGGACATCACCTTCGTGAGCCGCGTCATCTCGAAGACCGACGACACGTCTTTCTGCAGCGCGCAGATCTTGATGTCGCCGCTCGCCGCGCGCGCGTGCTTCATCACCGCCACGATCGCGCCCAGGCCCGAGCTGTCGATGTAGCTCACCCGGGCCATGTCGATCACCAGCCGCGCCCGGCCCTGGTCGATCAGCTCGGTGAGCCGGCGCTTCACCGTGGTGGCGGCGGCCATGTCGACGTCCGCGTGGAGCGCGACGACGGTGACGTGCTTCATCTCCGTGACTTCGATCTGCATGCGGGGAGGCTCCTAGCAACGTCCCCGGCGATGCGCGCCGACCAGCGCGTCCAGGCCCGCCCGGATCGTCCAGCGCGGCGCGTAGCCGAGGGCCGCCCGGATCGCGGTGATGTCCGCGCCGGAGTGCCGGATGTCGCCGGCACGCGGGCTCGCGTGCGTGATCGCCGGCGTGACGCCGAGGATCTCGCCGAGCGTCGCCGCCAGGGCGTTGAGGGTCGTCCGGCCGCCGCCGCCGACGTTGAGCGGGGACGGGCCCCCGTAGGACTGGAACATCGCCAACATGTTCGCCTCCACCACGTCGGCGACGTACACGAAATCGCGTGTCTGCTCGCCGTCGCCGAAGATCGTGATGGGTGCGCCGGCGAGGAGGCGCGCGACGAAGATGGAGATCACCCCCGAATAGGGCGAGGCCGGGTCCTGGCGCGGCCCGAAGACGTTGAAGTAGCGCAGGGGCACGGCCGCGAGCCCGTGCAGGGCGTGCTGGAGCGCCGCCGCCTGCTCGGCGTAGAGCTTGTCGAGCCCGTAAGGCGAGACGGGGACCGTCGGCGCCTGCTCGCCGACCGGCACGGTGGCGGTGTCCCCGTAGACGGCCGCGGAGCTCGCGAAGACGATCCGGCGGACGCCCGCGCGCCGGGCGGCATCGAAGACCCGCACCGTGCCCAGCGCGTTGATGTCGGAGGAAAGCTCCGGCGCCTCGACGGAGCGCGGGATGGACACGAGCGCCGCCTCGTGGAAGACCCCGTCCATCCCGGCCACCGCGTCGGCCATGACCCGCGCGTCGCGGATGTCGCCCGTGACGACCTCGAGCGCGGCGCCGGGCGTCGCGAACGCCAGGTTCTCGCGCCGGCCGGTGCTGAAGTCGTCGAGGACGCGGACCGTGTGGCCCTCGGCCAGGAGGCGCTCGACGAGATGGGAGCCGATGAAGCCGGCGCCGCCCGTCACCAGGAGGCGCACGGCGTGCTCCTCATCCCCACGCGGCGACGGCCTCCTGACGCGTGGCATGCACGGCCAGCACCTTGTTGAGGCGGGTCATCTCGAAGAGCGAGCGGACGTCGTTCTCGAGCGCGCACACCTTGATGTCGCCGCCCGCCGCGCGCGCGTGCTTCATGGCGGCCACGAGCGCGCCGAGCCCGGAGCTGTCGATGTACATGACCAGGCCGAGGTCGAGGACGAGGCGGGGCTTGCCGCCGTCGACGAGCTCCGTGAGCCGGCGGCGCACGTCGTCGGCCACTGCCATGTCGACGTCACCGCGCGGCGCGACGACCGTGACCGTGCCCATCTCCTTCACGTCGATGTCAATCATGCCGCTCTCGTGTGGGGGTTGTGCGCGCTCAGGCCGTCGGGGGAACCGCGGGCTTGGCGCGATATTTTACCAGCGTCCACCGCGTGCCTTGCGGACGCGCGGTGTCGAACGCCACCTCGTCGACGCTGCGCCGGACGAGGAAGAGCCCCATCCCGCTCTCCGGAACCGTGTCGAGGTCGGGCGGCCGGTAGCCCCGCGGGTCGTACGGGGCGCCTTCGTCTTCCACGTCGACGATCAGCCGGTCCGGAAACGCGCTGAGGGCGATCGAGATGGGCCGGCCGGCCTGGCCCGCGTACGCGTGCTTGATGACGTTGTTGCAGATCTCGCCGACGGCGACCAGGAAGGCGGAGCACTCTTCCAGGGGCAGGGCCTGACCGACCAGCTGGGTCCACAGCCACGACCGCATCCGCGCGAGCTGGTCGGCCTCGCTCGTCATGGCGAACCGTGTGACGTGCGGCTCTCCCGGCGCGGGCGCGGGCATCCGCCGCGATTGTAGCGCGAGAATTGCGGCAGCCGTCGCGCCCGTGTTACAACGAGCCAAGCCCCCTCCGCTCCGGGGGCCCCATCTTTTCGCGGATATGCCGTCGATCGCCGAGACCACCGTCGAGCTGATCCACTGGGTGTTCCCGGAGCACGCCGGCGCGCCCGGGCAGATCCATGGCGGCCGCATGATGGAGTGGATCGCGCAGGCCGGCACGCTCGCCGCGTCCCGCCTCGCCCGGGGGATGGTCGGGCTCGGCGCCATGGACGACATCGACTTCCTCCATCCCGTGAAGGTCGGCGAGATCGCCATCCTGCGCGCCCAGGTCGAGTACGTCGGGACGAGCTCGCTCGAGGTCGGCGTGCGGGTGTGGGCGGAGAACGTGCGGACGGGCCGGCGCGCGGTCACGCTGAACGCGCACCTCGTCTTCGTCGCGATGGACGAGCACGGCCGGCCGCGGCCCGTGGTCGACAAGATCGAGCCCGGCGGGCCCGAGGAAGACGCGCTGGTCGCGGCCGCGCGCGAGCGGCGTGAGCGCCGGCTCGCCCGCTTCGCCACGCGCGAGGCGCGCGTGAAGCAGACGTCGAGCGACGACGCGGACATCCGCTGGAAGTTCGAGTCCGTGCGGACGACGCTGCCCGAGGACGCGCTGTTCGGCGACATGATGTTCGCGGGCAAGATGCTGATGGCGCTCGACGAGGCGGGCGGGATCCTGTCGATGCGGTACTGCCGCGGCCTGGTGATGACCGCGTGCCTCGACGCCATGGACTTCTACGCGCCGATCTTCACGCACGAGGTGTTGACGTTCCAGGCGGGGCTGAACCACGTGGGCACCTCGTCGCTGGAGACCGGCGTGAAGGTGCTCGCGGAGCGGCCGCACACGGGCGAGGTGCGCCACGTGTGCACGGCGTACCTGACGTACGTGCACCTCGGCGAGGACCTCCGTCCCCGGCCGTGCCGGCCGTTCACGCCGGAGACCCCGGCGGAGCGGCGGCGCTGGGAGGCGGCGCAGGCACGGCGTGAGCTGCGGCTGGCCCGCGTGAAGCGGCTCAAAGCGGCGATCGCGAACGAGAGAGGATAAGACGATGTCAGGGCATTCCCGGTGGTCGCAGATCAAGCGGAAGAAGGGCAAGGCGGACGTCCAGCGCGGGAAGCTCTTCTCGAAGATCCTGCGCGAGATCACGGTGGCCGCGAAGAACGGCGGCGGCGATCCCGAAGATCAACATGCGCCTCAAGGCCGCCATGGAGTCCGCCAAAGAGGCGAACATGCCGGCCGACAACGTGAAGCGCGCCGTCCAGAAGGGGACGGGCGAGCTGCCGGGCGAGTCCTACGAAGAGATCACGTACGAGGGCTACGCGGTGGGCGGCGTGGCGATCATGGTGCGGTGCCTGACGGACAACCGGAACCGCACGGCGCCCGAGCTCCGGCACACCTTCGAGAAGTTCGGCGGCAACATGGGCGCCTCGGGCGCGGTGGGGTGGATGTTCGACCGCCGAGGCATCATCCGCGTGGACGCCGAGAAGATCTCCGAGGACGACCTGATGTCCGTGGCCCTCGACGCCGGCGCCACCGACATGGCGCGCGTGGAAAAAGTGTTCGAGATCACGACGGCGCCTGCTGAAATGGACGCGGTGCGCGGCGCGCTGGAGAAGGCGCGCGCCCCCGTGCTCGAGGCGGAAGTCACCTTCGTGCCCCAGTCCACCGTGCGCGTGGAGGGCAAGGAAGCGCCCAACGTGCTGCGCCTGGTCGAGGCGCTGGAGGAGCTGGACGACGTTCAGGCCGTCTACGCGAACTACGACATCCCGGACGAGGTCATCGAGGCGCATTCTCCGCTGCCGTGAGCCGGATCGACATGGGGGGCTCCGGGCGCCCCCCAAGCCCCCCACGCCTCCGGGCGGACGTGAAGTCCGCCCTGCGGCGGCTGCCGGGGCCGGTCGAGCGGGTCCTCGGCGTCGACCCGGGGCTCGTGGCGACGGGCTTCGGGGTCCTCGAGCGGGGCGGCGGCGCGCCGTCGGTGCTCGCGACCGGCGTCATCACGACCACGACGGATCTCGCGCTGGAAGCGCGCATCCGCCTCATCTACGACGGCGTCCACGACGTGCTCCTGAAGTACAGCCCCGAGCTCCTCGTCCTCGAAGACCTGTACGCCGAGTACAAGTTCCCGCGCACCGCGCTCCTGATGGCGCACGCGCGCGGCGCCGTGTGCCTCGCGGCCGCGCAGTGCGGGGTGGCCGTGATGGCGCTGGCGCCGGCGGAAGTGAAGCGTGCGGTGGCGTTCAACGGCGCCGCCGGCAAGGCGCAGGTCCAGCACGCGATCGGCCGCCTCCTGACCCTGGCCGAGCCGCCGCACCCGAGCCACGTCGCCGACGCCCTGGCGCTCGCGTGGACGGGCTGTCACGGGTCGGGGCACAGCGGCGGGCGGGGCCCGAGCGGGCGGGCGAAGCCCGGGAGCCCGCGAGTTCAATGATCGCCACGCTTCGCGGCCACCTCCGGCGCAAGCTCGACGACCGCGTGGTGCTCGAGTGCGGCGGGATCGGCTACGAGGTGTTCCTGCCGCCGATCGCGCTCCGGGCGCTCGAGGGCGCGGAGGTCGGCGAGAAGGCGCCCGAGCTCGAGCTCGTCATCTACTACCACGCCACCCGCGATCAGCCGCGCCCCGTCCTCATCGGCTTCACGAGCGACCTCGACAAGGAGTTCTTCGAGAAGCTGATCACCGTGAAGGACATCGGGCCGATGATCGCCGCGCGCGCGCTCGCGTCGCCGGTGGCGGAGCTCGCGTCGGCCATCGCCCGCCAGGACGAGAAGTACCTGCGCGCGCTGCCGGGGATCGGGCCCCAGAAGGCGAAGAACATCGTCGCCCAGCTCCAGAACAAGGTCGCGAAGTTCGCGCTCGCGCGCGAAGGCGCGCCGGAGACGGCACCCGCGACGCCCGTCGCGCCCGACGTGGACGGGCTTGCGCGAGATGGTGTGGGAAGTCCTCGTCAAGCAGCTCGGTCACCGCCCGTCCGAGGCGTCACAGATGATCGCGGACGCGCTCCGCCGCCGGCCCGGCCTCATGTCGGCGGAAGAGCTCTTCAACGAGATCTATCGCGGCAACGCGGGGAGCACGCGCGCATGAACGACCGCGGCGCAGCGCTGAGCGCGACGGCCACGCCCGACGAAGCGCAATTCGAGCGCGCGCTCCGCCCGCGCTCCTTCGAGGAGTACGTCGGCCAGGAGCTGGCGGTGGCGAGCCTGCGCGTCTCCGTCGAGGCCGCCCGCCAGCGCGGCGAGTGCGTCGATCACGTGCTGCTCTACGGCCCCCCCGGGCTCGGCAAGACGACGCTGGCCGGCATCCTGGCCAACGAGATGAACACGAGCCTCGTGACCACCTCCGGCCCCGCCGTCGAGCGCGGCGGCGACCTGATGGGGATCCTCACCAACCTCAACGACGGCGACGTGCTGTTCATCGACGAGATCCACCGCCTCGCGCGGGTCGTGGAAGAGCTGCTCTACCCGGCGATGGAGGACTTCTCGGTCAACCTCGTCATGGACAAGGGCATCCACGCGCGCAGCATCAAGCACCGGCTGAACCGCTTCACGCTGGTGGGCGCGACCACGCGGCCCGGCATGCTGTCGGCGCCGCTGCGCGAGCGCTTCGGGATCTTCCATCACCTGGACTTCTACTCGGAGCCCGAGCTGATCAGCATCGTCACGCGCTCGGCGAGCATCCTCGGCGCGCCGATCGACCGCGCCGGCGCGGCCGAGATCGCGCGGCGCTCGCGCGGCACCCCGCGCATCACCAACCGGCTCCTGCGGCGTGTGCGCGACTGGGCGCAGGTGAAGGCGAGCGGCGAGGTCACCGAGAAGGTGGCGCGCGCGGCCCTCGACCTGGAAGGCGTGGACACTCGCGGTCTCGATCGCCTCGACCGCCGGTTCCTCCTCGCGATCGTCGAGCAGTACGGCGGCGGGCCGGTCGGGCTCGAAGCGGTGGCGGCGACGATCAACGACGACGCCGAGACCCTCTCCGAGATGGTGGAACCGTACCTGCTGAAGATCGGCTTCATCCAGCGGACGCCGTCGGGCCGGCGCGTCACGCGCGACGCCTACGCGCATCTGGGCAAGCAGCCGCCCGCCAGCGCGCCGGGGCAGGCGGCCTTGTTCGAGTGAGGGTCCGTTTCTCGGCGCGGCGCTGGTGCTGCTGGCGTGGGCGGGCCCCGCCCTGGCCATGGGCACGATCCGCGTCGCCGTCGTCGAGCAGGCGCGGATGGTCGAGGTGCGCGGGACCGACGTCGACGTGGAGGAGATCGGTCCGTGCGAGCGGTGCCGTGGCCGCACGACGCGCATGGATGTCGTGCGCGCGGTGCCCGCCGCCGCCACCCTCGTCGACCTCGAAGGGACGCGCGCGTCCGGCTTCCGCCTCACCAGCGATCGGCCGCTGCGCATCAACGGCCGCGAGTACCCGGCGCCGCTCGACCTCGTCCGGAACGGCGACGGCATCGCGGTCGTCAACGAGCTGCCGCTCGAGGACTACCTGCCGGGCGTGTTGCGCGCCGAGGCGGGGGACAAGTTTCCCCGGGAAGCGCTGCGCGCGCAGGCGATCGTCGCGCGCACGTACGCGGCGCACCAGCGGATCATCACCGCGGGCAAGCCCTACAACATCCTGGCGTCGACCGCGCATCAGCAGTACTGCGGGCCGGGTGCCGTCGACGTCGCCGGTCTGGGACGCCGTGCGCGACACCACCGGGCAGATCCTGCTGTGGGAAGGCGAGATATTCCCGGCCTTCTACCACACGGAGAGCGGCGGCTACACCGAGGACCCGCGCACCGTGTTCGCCGCGCGCAACATGCCGGCGCTGAAGCCCGTCGTGTGTCCGTTCTCGGCCGGCTCCGCGCACTACTTCTGGAACCTCGACCTGCGGCTCGCGGACATCAGCGAGGCGCTTCGCCGCGGCGGCGTCGACGTCGGGCAGGTGCGCCGGATCATGATCACCGAGCGCACGCCCTCGCTCCGCGCCGCGACCATCAGCGTGACCGGCACGCGCGGTCAGGCGCAGGTGCGCGGCAACGATTTCCGCCGCCTGCTCGGCTACGACACGTTCAAGAGCACGCTGTTCGCGGTGGCCATCGACGGCGACGTGGCCCGCTTCGCGGGCCGCGGCTACGGGCACGGCGTCGGGATGTGCCAGTGCGGGCGCGAAGGTCATGGCCGAGCCGCGGCTACTCGGCGCGCCAGATCCTCGAGTTCTACTACCCCGGCACGACGTTCGGCTTCCTCCGCTGAGGGCGCGACCGTGGCGCTGACCTGGGCGGAGTTCGAGAAGGTCGACATGCGCGTCGGCATCGTCGTCGACGCGCAGCCGTTTCCGGAGGCGCGCCGCCCGGCGCTCAAGCTCCAGATCGACTTCGGGCCGCTCGGCGTCAAGCGCTCGAGCGCGCAGATCACCGCCCACTATCGTCCGGACGACCTCGTGGGCCGGCGCGTGATCGCGGTGGTGAACTTCCCGCCGAAGCAGATCGGCCCGTTCGTCTCCGAGGTGCTCGTGCTCGGCGCCTACGACGAGCGCGGCGAGGTCGTCCTCCTCCGCCCCGATCTCGAGGTGAGCCCCGGCGCGAAGATCGGCTGAGCGCGCCTGTACACTACGCAGTCGTGGACCTCTCGGAGCTCGAGTACCGCTTGCCGCCCGGCGCCATCGCGCAGACGCCGGCGGAGCCGCGCGAGGCGGCGCGTCTGCTCGTCGTCGACCGCGCCACGGGCGGGCTGAGCGATCACGTCTTCCGCGACCTGCCGGAGCTCCTCCGCACGGGGGATTGTCTGGTGGTGAACGACTCGCGCGTGATTCCCGCGCGCGTGTTCGCCGAGGACGACGGCGGGCGGCGCATCGAGCTGCTCTTCGTGGAGCCGCTCGCGCCCGACCGCTGGCGCGCCCTCGTGCGGCCGGGCCGTCGCTGTCGCGCGCGCGTGGAGCTGCGCGCGGGCGGCGAGGGGGGCGGGGCGCGCCTCCGCGTCGCGGAGGTCGAGCCGGACGGGGTCCGCGTCATCGAGCGGCTCGACGGCACGATCGGCGAGTTGCTCGCCACGCATGGACTGCCACCGCTGCCGCCGTACATCACCCGGCACGAGAAGCCGGGCCTCGAAGACAGCGAGCGGTATCAGACGATCTACGCGCGGACGGCGGGCTCGATCGCGGCGCCGACCGCGGGCCTGCACTTCAGCAAGGATCTGCTCGCGCGGCTCGCGCAGCGCGGCGTCGAAGTCCATCGCGTGACGCTGCACGTCGGGCCCGGCACGTTCCGTCCGATCAAGGCCGGACGGGTCGAGGACCACGTGGTGCCGCCCGAGCGCGCCGTGGTGACGCCGGACACGGCGCTCGCCGTCAACCTCGCGCTCGCGGACGGCCGCCGCGTCGTGGCGGTCGGGACGACGGCGACGCGGACGCTCGAGAGCGCGGTCGATAGCATCGGCGTCGTGCGGCCGCTGGACGGTCACGCGTCCCTGACGATCCATCCCGGCTATAGGTTCCGCGTCGTCGAGCGCGCTCCTGACGAACTTCCACCTGCCGCGCTCGTCGCTGCTGTCGCTGGTCTTCGCGTTCGCCGGCCGCGAGGTGATCGTGCGGGCGTACGAGCACGCGATCGAAGACCGGCTACCGCTTCTACTCGTACGGGGACGCGATGCTGGTCTTGACGAACTGATTGACGTCGGGGGGAGTCCACGACTCCCCCCGACACCCCCCAGTGCGGAACCGCCTTCGTCGGCCGCGCCTGTCGCGTCGATCGCGCCGGGTCGCCGAAAATCGACAGCCTCGAGGAGGCGAACCCGCCGCGCGGGCGGTTCTACAGCGCGACCACCGAGCGCCGTCAGCGAAGCGCCACCGGATGCGCCCACGACGGAGACGGACGCGCCCAGCGACGTCGACGACGTCCGGCGACGTGCCGCCGGACGCGCCGGCGAGACATGACCTTTTCGGTGCTCGCGACGGACGGGGCGGCGCGGCGCGGGCGGCTCGTCACGCCGGCATGGGGTCGTCGAGACGCCCGTGTTCATGCCGGTCGGGACGCGAGGGACCGTGAAAGGGCTCGGGCCCGGACGATCTGCGCGCGGCCGGCGCGTCCATCGTGCTCGGCAACACCTACCATTTGCTCGTGAAGCCCGGCCACGAGCTCATCCGCGAGCTCGGCGGGCTGCATCGCTTCATGGCCTGGGAGCGACCGATCCTCACCGACTCCGGCGGATTCCAGGTCTTCAGTCTCGCGAAGGCGCGCAAGCTCACCGAGGAGGGCGCGCGCTTCCAGTCGCCGATCGACGGCCGCGCGCACCTGCTGACGCCCGAGCTGGCGGTCGAGGTCCAGCACGCGCTCGACGCCGACGTCATCCATCCGCTCGACGAGTGCCTCGCGTATCCGGCCACGCCGCAGGCCACCGAGCGGTCGCTCGGGCTGACGCTGCGCTGGGCGCGCCGCTCGCTCGACGCCCACCGGCGCGCCGGCGCCGGCCGGTTGATGTTCGGGATCGTGCAGGGGGGGACCGACGAAGGGTTGCGGAGCCGCGCGGTGGACGAGACCGTCGGGCTCGGCTTCGACGGCTACGCGATCGGCGGCATGGCGGTGGGCGAGCCCAAGCCGATGATGTACGACCTCACCGAGCTCACGGCGGGACGCCTGCCGGGCGACCGGCCGCGGTACCTCATGGGTGTCGGCAAGCCGGACGACCTCGTGGAGTCGGTGGCGCGCGGCGTGGACATGTTCGACTGCGTGCTGCCCACGCGGAACGCGCGCAACGGCCAGGCGTTCACCGCGGACGGGCCGCTGACGATCAAGCAAGCGCGGTACGCGCGGGACCCCGCGCCGCTCGACGAACGCTGTGCGTGCTACACCTGCCGCACGTTCTCCCGCGCGTACCTGCGGCACCTCTTCATCGCGGGTGAGCTGCTCGTCTTCCGGCTCCTCTCGCTCCACAACGTCTTCTTCTTCCTGAGCCTGATGGCGGCGATGCGCGACGCGATCGAACGCGGCGCCTTCGGACCATTCCGGACTCGGTTTTTCGCACGTTATGCAGTATCATCCGCGGAAATTCCGCTCGATTAACCTTCGCGCGCGTCTGGAGGACCGGCTCTCATGAACCACGCCCCCGTCGAGCTTGTGCTGGCCGGCGCCATGCCGCCGGGCGGCGCCGGTGGCAATGCCGTCCTCACGCAGCTCGTCTTCTTCGCGGCGATCTTCGCGATCTTCTACTTCCTGCTCATCCGGCCGCAGCAGAAGCAGCGGCGCGAGCGCGAGGCGCTGCTGGCCGCCGTCAAGCGCGGCGACCGCGTGGTGACGAGCAGCGGGATCCACGGGACCGTGACCGACCTCGACGACGCCACGGTCACCCTCCGCGTCGCGGACCAGGTGAAGATGACGTTCGACCGCGGCTCCATCGGGCGCGTCGTGGAGGGCCAGGGCGACAAGGATGCGTAGGAACCTCGGGCTACGGATCGGCCTCGTCGTGGCCGTGGTCGCTGGTGTCGCTCTGGTACCTGTACCCGCCGAAGCAGCGCATCAACCTCGGGCTCGACCTCCAGGGCGGCATCCACCTCATCCTCGGCGTGGACACGAGCAAGGCCATCGCGAACCAGATCGAGCGCGCCGCCGAGGACTTCAAGTCCGGGCTCGAGCGCAAGGGCATCGGCGTCAAGCGCGTCGCGCGAGAGGGCGAACGCGCGTTCGTGGTCGAGCTCGCGTCCCCGGCGTCCTGGAACGACGCGCTCACGGTCGCCTCGCAGTTCCAGACGTTCGACCGACGGAACAACGATCAGGCGGCCGGCCGGTTCACGCTGGTCATGTCGGACCGCGAGGTGAGCCAGCAGGCCGACCTCGCCACGCGCGGCGCCGTGGAGAAGATCCGCAACCGGGTGGACAAGTTCGGCGTGGCCGAGGCCACGATCACCCGGCAGGGCGACGACCGCATCCTGATCCAGCTCCCGGGCGTCCAGGATCCGGACCGCGCCAAGGCGCTCATCGGCCAGACGGCCCTGCTCGAGTTCAAGCTGCTCGACGAGCGCACGCCGGTCGAAGAGGCGCTGGCCGGCCGTCTGCCGGACACGTCCGAAGTGCTCTACCAGCGCCGCGTCGACCGGCAGACGAAGACCGAGCAGAAGATCCCCTTCGTCGTGCAGAAGCGCACGCTGCTCACCGGCAACGAGCTGACCGACGCGAGCGTGCAGGCGGACCCGAACTCTCCGGGCAACTGGCAGGTCGCGATCGAGTTCAGCGCGGCCGGCGCCCAGCGCTTCGGCGAGATCACCGAGCAGAACGTCGCGCCGGCACCTGGCCATCATCCTCGACGGCACCCTGTACTCCGCGCCGCGCATCAACGAGCGCATTCCCGGCGGGCGCGCGGTGATCACGGGCCAGTTCACGGTCGACGAGGCGCGTGACCTCGCGATCGTGCTCCGCGCGGGCGCGCTGCCCGCCGCCGTGGCGATCCTCGAGGAGCGCACGGTCGGGCCGTCGCTCGGCGCGGACTCGATCCGGCAGGGCATGATCGCGATCGCGGTCTCGTCGGTCCTGGTCTTCCTCTTCATGCTGGTCTACTACCGGCTCTCCGGGCTCATCGCCGACGTGGCGCTCGTCCTGAACGTCGTCCTGCTTCTCGCCTGCATGGCCGCCTTCGGCGCCACGCTCACGCTGCCGGGCATCGCGGGCATCGCGCTCACGATCGGCATGGCGGTGGACACCAACATCCTCATCTTCGAGCGCATCCGCGAGGAGCTGCAGGTCGGCAAGACGCCGCGCGGGGCGATCGAGGCCGGCTTCAACCGCGCGTTCCGGACGATCATCGACACGCACGTCACCGTCCTCGTGACGGCGGCCATCCTCTACAACTTCGGCACGGGCCCGGTGAAGGGCTTCGCGGTGTCGCTCTTCGTCGGCCTGAGCGCGAGCCTGTTCACGGCCGTGTTCTTCACGCGCCTGCTCTTCGACCTGATCTACATGGGCCGGGGAAAGGTCGCGAGCGTCTCCATATGATCGAGATCTTCCACCAGCCCTCGTACAACTTCATCGGCCGGCGCCGGATCGCCTACGCGATCTCGCTGCTGGTCATGATCGTCGGGCTGGGCTCGCTGGCGACGAAGGGGCTCCGGTACGACATCGACTTCACGGGCGGCACGCTCGTCCAGGTCCGGTTCGAGCGGCCGCCGGACATCGGCAAGATCCGGGCGCGCGCTCGGCAAGGTCGGGATCGGCGAGGCCATCATCCAGGAATTCGGCGACCCCCGCGAGTACATCGTCCGCCTGCCGCTGAGCGCGGCGTCCTCGCAGGACGTCGCGAAGAAGATCGAGCAGGCGCTGGCCGGCGACCCGTCGCTCGGCAAGAGCGAGATCCGCCGCGTGGAGTTCGTCGGGCCGCAAGTCGGCCAGGAGCTGCAGCTCCAGGCGGTCTACGCGGTGCTGTTCGGTCTGGTCGGCATCCTCATCTACATCGCGGTCGCGCTTCGATCTGAAGGGCGGCGTGGCGGCCGTGGTCGCGGTCTTCCACGACGTGGTCGTCTGCCTGGGCGCGATCTCGCTGTTCGGCCGCGAGTTCTCGCTGCCGGTGCTGGCCGCGCTGCTCACGATCATCGGCTTCTCCGTCAACGACACGATCGTGGCCTACGACCGGCTGCGCGAGAACCGCGGGCGCGGCTCGCAACGGGGCAAGACCTTCGCCGATCAGATGAACGACGCGATCAACCAGACCCTGTCCCGGACGATCCTCACCTCGCTGACCGTCTTCATCTCCACGGCGATCCTGCTCTTCCTGGGCGGCAAGATGCTGGAAGACTTCGCGTTCGTCCTCTTCATCGGCGTCATCACCGGGACGTATTCGACGATCTACGTCGCGAGCGCGATCGTCGTGGATTGGACCGTCCACATCGAGGGACGGAAGCCCCGGAAAAAAGCGGTGGCGAAAGCCTGAAATCGCGAGTAAACTCGCATGTTTAAGAGGCGATGGCCACGTGACCGAGCTCTCGACGCTGATCGAGGCGATTCCGAAGTACCAGCCGGGCGCCGACCTCGGGATGCTGGAGCGCGCCTACCGCTTCTCTGAGGCCTCGCACGAGGGTCAGCAGCGCGCCTCCGGCGAGCCGTACCTCTCCCATCCGCTCGAGGTCGCCCACCTCCTCGTCGACTTCAAGATGGACGTCACCACGGTGACGGCCGGGCTCCTCCACGACGTCGTCGAGGACACGCTGGCCACCAAGGAGCAGCTCGAGCGCGAGTTCGGCAAGGAGATCGCCGACCTCGTCGACGGCGTCACCAAGCTCGGCAAGCTCGCCTTCTCCTCGCGCGAGGAGCGGCAGGCCGAGAACTTCCGCAAGATGCTGGTCGCGATGGCGCGCGACCTGCGCGTGCATCATGATCAAGCTCGCCGACCGGCTGCACAACATGCGCACGCTCGACTACCTGCCGCCGGACCGGGCGCAGCAAGATCGCGCAGGAGACGCTCGACATCTACGCGCCGCTCGCGCACCGGCTCGGCATGGCGACGGTCAAGGCCGAGCTCGAGGACCTCGCGCTCGCGCACGCTCCAGCCCGACGCCTACGGCGACCTGCAGCGTCGCGTCGCCAAGCGCCGCCTGGAGCGCGAGACGGACATCAACGAGGCCATCGCGATCCTCGAGCAGAAGCTCGCCGAGGTCGGCATCGAGGCGCAGATCCGCGGGCGGCCGAAGCACTTCTACTCGATCTGGAAGAAGATGCACGACCAGGGCCGCGAGTTCGACGAGATCTACGACCTCATCGCGGTCCGCGTGCATCACGAACTCCGTGCGCGACTGCTACGGCGCGCTCGGCGTCATCCACTCCCTCTGGAAGCCGGTGCCCGGGCGCTTCAAGGACTTCATCGCGATGCCCAAGCTCAACATGTACCAGTCGCTCCACACGACGGTCATCGGGCCGAAGGGCGAGCCGGTCGAGATCCAGATCCGCACGCGGGAGATGCACCGGATCGCCGAGGACGGCATCGCGGCCCACTGGCTCTACAAGGAGAAGAAGGCCGGCAAGGACAAGCTCGACGACTCGCTGGTGTGGCTGCGCCAGCTCATGGAGAGGCAGCAGGACACCAAGGACCCGCACGAGTTCCTCGACAGCGTCCGCATCGACCTCTTCCAGGACGAGGTCTACGTCTTCACGCCCAAGGGCGACGTCAAGGCGCTGCCCGAGGGCGCCACGCCGATCGACTTCGCGTACGCCGTCCACACCAAGGTCGGCGAGCACACCGTGGGCGCCAAGGTGAACGGCAAGCTGGTGCCGCTGCGCTACACGCTGCGCCAGGGCGACATCGTCGAGATCGTCACCTCGCCGAACCAGCACCCGAGCCGCGACTGGCTCAAGATCGTCAAGTCCACGCGCGCGCGCTCGAAGATCAACCAGTGGCTGAAGGTCGAGGAGCGCGCGCGCTCGATCGAGCTCGGCCGCGAGATGTTCGACCGCGAGGCCAAGAAGTACCGGCTGAACGCGGCCGCGCTCCTCGCCGGCGACGAGATCAAGCGGGTCGCCGCGGACCTCGGCTATCCGACGATGGACGACCTGCTGGCCGCCATCGGCTACGGCAAGGCGTCGGTGCACCAGCTCCTCAACAAGCTCACCCCCGGCGGCCTGCTGGAGCCGGTGGAGCGGCCGCGCACCACGAGCACGCGTCCCAAGCCCGACCAGGGCGTGCGCATCCGCGGCGTCGAGGATCTGCTCGTGCGCTTCGCCAAGTGCTGCAACCCGCTGCCGGGCGACCCGATCGTGGGGTTCATCACGCGCGGCCGCGGGCTCACCGTGCACGCGCGCGACTGCCTGACCGTGGCCAAGAGCGTGCTCGACCGCGAGCGGCTCATCGACGTGGAGTGGGACGTCGAGGAGCCGGCGAAGCGCCCGGTCGCGCATCGCCGTCTACATCGGCCGCGACCGGCCGGGGCTGCTCTCCGAGATCACCGGCGCCATCGGCGGCAAGAACGGCAACATCACCAAGGCCGAGGTCACCGTCACCGACGACCGGCGCGGGATCAACAACTTCGTGGTCGAGGTCGCCGACCTCTCGCAGCTCCAGGACATCATGAGCGCCATCCGCGAAGTTCCCGACGTCATCAACGTCGAGCGCGTCCGCGGCCTTTAGCGGCCCTGCGGCAAGTCGGCGTCGTGAGGATCGGCGATAAGGGCCCATCTGCTTCGTCGCCTCGTCGCTCCTCCCTGCGGCGTATAGGAATACGCCTCAGTCGTCGCTCCTCGGCGCCTCGCATCTGGACCCTTCTCGCCAATCCTCACGACGCTGACTTGCCGGCACTGCGACCGCCTCGATTCTCGCTGCGCTCGAATCTCGTGCTCCGCCGGGACACGCCTCGATTCTCGCTGCGCTCGAATCTCGTTCCGGAAGCAACGGCGTGACCAGGAGGCAGTTCGAGGCGCTCGTCGAGAAGGCGCTGCGGCGGCTGCCGAAGCACTTCAAAGAGAAGCTCAAGAACATCGCGGTCGTCGTCGAAGACTGGGCGGACGACGAGACGCTCGCCGAGATCGGGATCGAGCCGCCGGATACGCTGTACGGGCTGTATCGCGGGATCGATCTCACGCGGCGGGATTCCAGGTACGGCAACGTCCTGCCCGATACCGTCACGATCTACCAGGGGCCGATCGAAGAGGACTGCGACGACGAAGACGAGATGGCGGAGCTCGTGCGCGAGACCGTCGATTCACGAGATCGGGCACTACTTCGGGCTCGACGACGAGACGATGCACCGCATCGAAGAGGGCGACGACACCTAGCAGACCGGTTCGCCCGTCGCGCCGCCTAGCGGTTGCGGCGTTCGGCACGTCCCCCACCACCGGTCAGCCGATCCCAGGAACGAGTCCTGGACGAAACTGCAAGTTTTCTATTGACAGGGGGTTTCAGTTGTCCGTAGAGTTTCAGCAGATGCTGAAAGCAGGGGAATCAGAGAAACATGCTGAAATCCTCAGAGATACGGCGCCAGGCGGTCCAGCGGCTGAAGGAGCTGTTTCCCAAGGCCCAGGGCTGGGAGGAGAGCGCCGACCCGAGGATTGGCCGTCAGGCCGAGGATTTACTGCTGAGGTTCAAGCTGGGCGGCCAGGAGCACCTCTTCGTGCTTGAGGTCAGCTCGCTCGGGCAACCGCGTCAGATTCGGGCCGCCGTCACGCGCTTCGAGGAGATCAAGCGCGAGATCAGCGGGGCCTATCCGGTGGCAACAGCTGTCTACATCGGGCCCCAGAGCGCCCGGATCCTCAAGAACCACGGCTTCGGATACGTCGATCTGTCCGGCAACTGCCACCTCGCCTTCGAGAACGTGCTGATCGAGAAGGAAGGCAAGCGCAACGTCCGGCCCTCGACCCGGCCGCTGCGCTCGCTGTTCGCGCCGCGCGCCACCCGCGCGATCCGCGTGCTGCTCGAGGATGCCGGCCGCGCCTGGCGCCTCGAAGAGCTCGCGAAGGCGGCCGACGTCAGCCTCGGGCACTCGCACAACGTGGTGAAGCGGCTCGAGGATCTCCGGTGGGTCGAGCGTGACGGCAACCAGCGCATCACGCTCAGCAAGCCGGCCGACCTGCTCGACGCCTGGGCCGACTCCTACACGTATCGCGCGAGCGAAGTGTCGTCGTACGCGGCGCCCGAGCGGGTGAGCCGCCGGTTCATGGCCGAGATCGCGCGGACGGTGACCGCCGAGCATCGGCGCTACGCGTTCACGCTCGCCGCGGGTCTCTCGCTCGTGGTGGCGGCGTCGCAGCGGCTCGGCGCGATTCACTGCTACGTCGAGGGCGACCCCGCGCCGATCGCGCACGCCCTCGGCCTCCGGCCCGCGGCGGAGGCGGACGCGAGCGTGTACCTCCTCACGCCGTACGACCCGGGCGTGTTCCACGGCTCGCTCGAAAAGGGCGGGCTGAAAGTGGCGTCTCTTCCCCAGCTCTACGTCGATCTCCTCCGATACGAGCGGCGCGGGCGCGAGCTCGCCGAACACCTGCGCCGCGAAGCGATGGGCTACTAGCCCATGGAGAGGGAGGTGATGTTCGATGGCGAAGAAGAAGGCGGCCAAGAAAAAGAAGAAGTAACGACCCCGGTGACCACACCGGTGTAGTCACTCCACCAGAGGGAGGGGGTGATTTCCTCCATGGCGAAGAAGAAGGCGGCCAAGAAGAAGAAGAAGTAAGTACACGCGCAGCGACCGTCGAGGGCGGGGGGTGGCGGCCTCCCGCCTCGTCAACCAGTCGGGAGGGGGCTTGCGCCCCCTCCCGGTTGTGCCTCTATATGACCGTCAGATGACCTTCGTGACTTTCCCGGCCTTCAAGCAGCTCGTGCACACACGCACCCGGCGCGCGCGACCCGACATCAGGGCCCGGATCGAGACCAGATTGGGCAGCCACCGCCGCTTGGTGTGCTGGTTGGCGTGACTGACCGAGTGGCCAACCGACGGACCTTTCCCGCAAATATCGCACCGCTGGGCCATGCTCACTCCTTGGACCGCTCGTGGTGACGTCGTGAACAGCGACCTCACTGTTTAGCACAGTGCCTCCGCCCAGGCAAACCGCGCCCGCCCAGGCCGGGAGCGGCCTCGACACGCCGCTCCAGTTCGTCAAGGGCGTCGGGCCGCAGCGCGCCGCCCTGCTCGAGCGCAAGGGCCTCACCACGGTGGGGGACGCCCTCTTCTTCGTGCCCCTGCGCCACGAGGACCGCACGCATCTGACGCCGATCCGCGCGCTGCGCCCGGGGAGCGTCGCCACGATCGAAGGCACGATCGGCGGGGTGAGCCCGCCGCCGCCGGGGCGCGCGCGCCATCCCCTGAAGGCGATGGTGCGCGACGCCACCGCCACCATCGTGGCGACCTGGTTCGGCCAGCGCTATCTCGCCAGGACGCTCCAGCGCGGCCAGCACCTCGTGCTGCACGGCAAGGTCGAGCGCTACGGCGCCACCCTGACCCTCAAGGTCGCGGACTTCGAGATCGTGGAGAGCGACGGCGAGGACGATCGGCTCCACACGGGCCGCCTCGTGCCCGTCTACTCGACGACCGAAGGCCTCACGCAGCGCCCGCTGCGACGGCTCATGTGGAACATCGTCGAGAAATACGGGGCGAGCGTGCCCGAGATGTTGCCCGACGCGATTCGCGGGCGGCGGCACTTGCCGGCCCTCGCGGAGGCGGTCCGCAACGCCCACTTCCCCGAGAACGAGGCGGGCGTGGCGGCCGCGCACCGGCGGCTCGCCTTCGACGACTTCTTCCTGCTGCAGGTCGGCCTCGCGATCCTGCGCGCGCGGGTGACACGCGGCCGCGGCCTCGCGATGAATCCGCCGGGCGCGCTGGCGAAGCGCCTGCGCGCGTCGCTGCCGTTCTCGCTCACCGCCGCGCAGGAGCGCGTGTGGCGGGAAATCCGCCAGGACATGGCGGAGGCGCATCCGATGCACCGGCTGCTGCAGGGCGACGTCGGCTCCGGCAAGACCATCGTGGCCGCGCTCGCGGTCCTCACGGCGATCGAAGCGGGCTACCAGGCGGCCGTCATGGCGCCGACCGAGATCCTCGCCGAGCAGCATGCCGGCACCTTCCGCCGGCTCCTCGAGCCGCTCGGCCTCGCGGTGACCCTGTTGACGTCCGCGCTCACGCCGAAGGAGCGCGCCGCGCGGCGGGCCGCGCTCGCGGACGGGACCATCGCCTGCGCGATCGGCACGCACGCGCTGGTGCAGGAGCGGGTCGCCTTCAAGAACCTCGGCCTCGCGGTCGTCGACGAGCAGCACCGCTTCGGCGTGCAGCAGCGCGCGCGCCTGCGCGGGAAGGGCGAGCGTCCCGACCTCCTGGTGATGACGGCGACGCCGATCCCGCGCACGCTCGCGCTCACGCTCTACGGCGATCTCGACGTGTCGATCCTCGACGAGCTGCCGCCCGGCCGCCAGCCCATCAAGACGGTCGCGCGCACCGAGACGAAGCGGAAGGAGATCTACACGTTCCTGCGCGACCAGGTCACCGCCGGCCGTCAGGTCTACGTCGTCTATCCGCTCGTCGAGGAATCGGAGGCGATCGATCTGAAGGCGGCCACCGACATGGCCCGAGAGCTCCAGGAGGGACCGTTCACGGACGTCGTCGTCGGGCTGCTGCACGGCCGGCTCTCGTCCGAGGAGAAGGACGCGATCATGCAGCGCTTCAAGGCCGGCCAGATCCACGTGCTCGTGGCCACCACCGTGATCGAGGTCGGCATCGACGTGCCGAACGCCGCCGTGATGCTCATCGAGCACGCCGAGCGCTTCGGCCTCTCGCAGCTCCACCAGCTGCGCGGCCGCGTCGGACGCGGGCCGTGGAAGTCGTACTGCATCCTGCTCACCGCCGGACGGCTGTCGGAGGACGCGCGGCGGCGCGTGGACGCGATGACCCAGACCAACGACGGCTTTCGCATCGCGGAGGTCGACCTGGAGCTGCGCGGCCACGGCGAGTTCTTCGGCACGCGCCAGTCCGGGCTGCCGGAGTTCCGCGCGGCCAGCCTGCCGCGCGACCTGCCGATCCTCGAAGACGCGCGCAAGGAGGCGGCGGCGATCGTCGCCGCCGACCTCGAGCTGCGCCTGCCCGAGCACCGCGAGCTGCGCCACCAGCTCCTCGCGCGCTGGCGCGGCAAGCTCGATCTCGCGAGCGTCGGTTGACGTGAAAGTTCTCGCCGGCGCGCTGAAGGGACGGCGGCTCCAGACGCCGCGCGGACGCACGACGCGCCCGACGGCCGACCAGGTCCGCATCGCGCTCATGGACACGCTGATGCCGCGGCTGCCCGGCGCGCGCGTCCTCGACCTGTTCGCCGGCGCCGGCGGCGTCGGGCTCGAGGCGCTCTCGCGCGGAGCGGCGCAGGCCACGTTCGTCGAGCGCGACGCGCGCGCGCTGGCCGCGCTGCGCGAGAACGTCGTGACGCTCGGCGTGGAGGCGCAGGCGCGCGTCGAGCGTGGAGACGTCCGCGCGGCGATCGAACGCCTGGCACGCGAGGGCGCGCGCTTCGAGATCGTGTTCCTCGATCCGCCCTACGACGAGGCGCTCGTCACGCCGACCCTCGAGCGGCTGGGCGCGAGCGATCTCGTGGCGCCCGACGGCGTCGTGATCGCCCAGCACCTCACGAAGGCCGCGCCGCCCGCGGCGATCGGCGTGCTCGCGGCGTTTCGCACGCGCCGCTTCGGGGAGACGACCTTGACTTTCTTTCGACCCGGCGGCTACGATTCGCAACACATTTGACCGTCATGGACGGTCAAGGTTCACGTCCTGAACGAACGGCGAAGGAGACCGAGTGGGGAAGCGCGCGGTGTACCCCGGGATGTTCGATCCTGTCCACAACGGGCACGTGGACCTCATCGAGCGGAGCCTCCGCATTTTTGATGAGGTCATCGTGGCCGTCGTCGGCAACCCGTCGAAGAGCCAGCTCTTCACGGTGGCCGAGCGGATGGAGATGATCGACGAGGCCACCGCGGGCCACCAGAACCTCCGCATCGTCGCCTTCGACGGCCTCACCATCGACCTCGTGGCGCGCGAGCGCGCGGACTGCATCGTGCGCGGCATCCGCGCGGTCTCGGACTTCGAGTACGAGTTCCAGATGGCGCTCATGAACCGGAAGCTCCGCGCCACCGTGGAGACCGTCTTCCTCATGCCGCACGAGCGGTACACGTACATCTCCTCGCGCCTCATCAAGGAAGTGGCCAGCTTCGGTGCCGCGGTCACCGGCATGGTGCCCCCGGACGTCGAGAAGCGTCTGGCCGAGAAGTTCCCCAAGAAGTAGCCGGGCTCCCCCCACCGGAGGATCTGGTCGCCATGCTTGCCAAGCGCCTCGCCACGCTCGCGCCGTCCGCCACGCTCGCCGTGCAGGCCAAGGCCAAGGAGCTCAAGCGCCGCGGCGTGGACGTGATCTCGTTCGGCGCCGGCGAACCGGACTTCGACACGCCCGAGCGCGTCAAGGACGCCGCGATCCAGGCGATGCGGCGTGGCCAGACCAAGTACACCGAGGTGGGCGGCATTCCCGAATTGCGCGAGGCCGCCTGCACGAAGTTCAAGCGCGACAACGGCCTCGACTACGAGCCGGCCGACATCCTCATCTCGTGCGGCGGCAAGCATTCGCTCTACAACATCTTCGTCGCGCTGCTCGATCCCGGCGACGAGGTGATCGTCCCGAGCCCGTACTGGGTGTCGTATCCCGAGCAGGTGCGGCTGCTCGACGGCGTCCCCGTCACCGTGGCCACGGACGAGGCGGCCGGCTTCGATCTCGATCCCGCGCGGATCGCGGCGGCCGTGACCGCGAAGACGAAGATCGTGGTGCTCAACACGCCGAACAATCCGACCGGCGCCGTGTTCTCGCCGGCGGCGCTGGAGGCGGTGGCGCGCCTGGCGGTCGAACGCCAGCTGTGGATCATCTCGGACGAGTGCTACGAGTCGCTGACGTTCGAGGGCCGCCACGTGTCCGTCGCGTCGTTCGGTCCCGCGGTGAAGGCGCGCACGATCGTCGTCAACACGTGCTCGAAGGCGTACGCGATGACGGGGTGGCGGATCGGCCTCGCCGCCGGCCCGCGCGCGATCATCAAGGCGATGACCGACGTGCAGAGCCAGGTGACGTCGAACCCGTCGTCGATCGCGCAGTGGGCGGCGGTGGAAGCGCTGAGCGGCCCGCAGGACGAGGTCGCCAAGATGGCGGGCGAGTTCGATCGCCGGCGCCACCTGATCATCGCCGGCCTCAACGCGCTGCCGGGCGTGCGCTGTGCGACGCCCAAGGGCGCCTTCTACGCGTTTCCCAACATCTCGGGACTCCTCGGGCGGCGGCGGCCCGGCGGCGCGCCGCTCACCGGCTCCGGCGACGTCGCGAGCTTCTTCCTGGAGGACGCGCGCGTCGCGGTCGTCCCGGGCGCGGACTTCGGATCCGACGTCCACATCCGGCTCTCGTACGCGACCAGTGCTGAGCTGATCAGCGAGGGCCTGCGGCGGATGGGCGAGGCGATTGGCACGCTGAGCTGAGCGAAGCTCAGCTCGGATTGATTGACGTCGAGGGAGCGATTGGTTGAACGTCGGGGGGAGCGCACCGCTCCCCCGACACCCCCAGTGCGGGACGGCGTGAGGCGTGGTCTAATCACGTCGTGGAGCCTCGATCGAGCGGATCAACAGCTCGAAGATCGCATTCCGCCCGAGTGGGTCGCGCGTCATCGCGGAGTTGCTGGCGGCGCGCGTCGTGATCGTCATCGGGGCGACGGACGCGGGGAAGACGACGTTCACCGCGTGGCTCGCCAACCAGTGGCATGCGCGCGGGGAGCGCGTCGCGATCGTCGACGCCGACGTCGGACAGTCGGAGATCGGGCCGCCGGCGACCGTCGGGCTCGGCGCGGTGCGCGCGCCGCTCACGCGACCCGGCGATGCCGAGCTGGACGCGTTCGAGTTCGTCGGCGTGACGTCACCCGGGAAACGGCCGTGGCAGGTGGCCGAGGCCACGGGGCGCCTCGTGCGGGTGGCGCGCGCGCGCTTCGACCGCGTCGTCGTCGACACCTCCGGCTTCGTCGCCGGCGGCTTCGCGGCCGCGGTCAAGCAACGCAAGATCGCCCTCGTGGAGCCCGACGTCGTCGTCGTCATCCAGACGGCGGACGAGTGCGAGCATCTCGTGCGCGGGCTCGATGCACGCGAGCGGCCGCACGTGCTGCGCCTGCCCGCGGTGCGCGCGCGGCCGCGCAGCGTGGTCGTGCGGCGCCGGCATCGTGACGCGGCGCTGGCGCGCTACTTCGCGGGCGCCCGCGCGGTCACCCTCGACGCCACGCGCGTCGCGCTTCGCTCCATCGCCGGCGCGCCTCGTCACGCTCGACGCGCTCGTCCCCGGCACGCTCGTCGGGCTTCGCGACGCGGACGACCAGACCCTGGCGCTCGGCGTCGTCACGGCGACGGATCCGGCGCGCGGAACGCTGGTCGTGAGGACCGTCGCCGACGGCGGCGACGTGAAGACGGTGACGATCGGAGACGCGACGGCGGCGATGTAAGCGGACCGGCGCACGCGGAATGCACGCCGGTCCGCGCGAGTGTTTCGCTACTTGGTCCCGGACGAGGACGAACCGGTCGAGTCCGTCGAGGTCGAGCCCGACGGTGCGGTGGACGTCCCCGAGCCGGACGTCGTCGTGTCGGTCGACGAGCTCGGCGGGGTCGCCGGCGACGCGGCCGGCGGCGACACGATGGTCGGCGGTGAGGCCGCCGGCGTGCGGTCCCCCGGACGTTCGCTGACCGACCCGGTGCCGCTATCGGTGCAGCCCGCGGCGAGCGTGGCAACCAGCGCGAGGGCCGAGAGGCCCAGGAACGGGCTCTTCATGAACACACCTCCACACCTGTGTTCGAACCGTGTCGAGGAATAGCAAGGCAGGTGCCACCGCACGCGGTATCACCGCCCGTGTACTTCCCGTAAAATGCGGGCACGGAGGGACGAGCGCGATGAAGATCGAGGGTGCGCACGAAGTTTCCGCTCCGCGCCAGCGGGTCTGGGACGCCTTCATGGACCCGGAGCAGCTCAAGAAGGCCATTCCGGGCTGCGAGAAGCTGGAGGCGATCGGTGAGGACGAGTACAAGGCCACGATGAAGGTCGGCGTCGCCGCGGTGAAGGGCACGTTCGAGGGCAAGGTGAAGCTCTTCGACAAGAAGCCGATGGAGTCCTATCGCATGAGCGTGGAGGGCAGCGGCGGCCCGGGCTTCGTTCGCGGCGAGACCGCGATCACGCTCAGCGACACGGCCGCGGGGACGCGCGTGGCGTACAGCGCGGACGTGCAGGTCGGTGGGCTCATCGCGGGCGTCGGCCAGCGCATGCTGGGCGGGGTCTCGAAGATGATGGCCGACCAGTTCTTCAACAAGATGAGCGCGCTGCTCCAGTCCGCGTGATGGGGAGCTTCGGTCTCATCCTCGCGAACCGCGCCGTCGTCATCGGCGCCATCAAGGCGCGCGACCTCTTCGACATCTCCGTGGCCGCGGAGGCCGCCGGCGTGTTCGACACGCTCTGGGTGGGCGACAGCCTGCTCGCGAAGCCGCGCCTGGAAGCGGTCACGCTGCTCTCCACGCTCGCCGGCATCACCTCGCGCATGCGGCTCGCCGTCGGCTGTCTCGCGACGTTCGTGCATCGCCATCCGGTGATGTTCGCGCACCAGTGGGCGAGCCTCGACGTGTTGTCGGGCGGCCGCGCGCTGCTCGCCGTGTGTCTCGGCGGACCCGACGAGATGAGCCCCGCGCAGGCGCGCGAGCATGCCGCCATGGGCATCCGCTCGGGCGAGCGCGTGGCGCGGCTGGAAGAAGGCATCACGATCCTGCGCGCGCTGTTCAGCGGCGCGCCGTCGACGCACAAGGGCGAGTTCTACCAGTTCAGCGACGTGAAGATCGAGCCGTCGCCCGTCCAGCAGCCGTGCCCGATCTGGATCGCGAGCAATCCCACCGGCCTCACGTGGAAGGGCGGCGCGAGCGCGGCGGCGCCCGCCGTCGAGCGCGGGCTGCGTCGCGTCGCGCGCCTCGCGGACGGCTGGATGACGAACAAGCTCAGCCCGGACGAGTTCCGCCAGCAGTGGGCCACGGTCGCCGCGATGGCGCGCGAGGAAGGCCGCGATCCGGCGCGTCTCGACAGCGCGCTGTACCACAACATCAACATCAACGAGGACCGCGCCGCCGCGCTCGAGGAGAGCAAGACCTTCCTCGACACGTACTACTCCTCGACATTCAGTCCCGCGTTCGTGGAGGGCTGGACGGTCGCCGGCTCGCCGGCGCGATGCATCGAGGAGCTGCGGGCGTACTTCGAGGCCGGCCTCGGCCACATGGCCCTGCGCCTCACGTCGTGGGATCAGGCCGGCCAGCTTCGGCGGTTCCTGAACGAGGTCGCGCCCGCGTTTCGCACGACGCCGAGCCCCTGATGAAGATCACCGGCGTGCGAGCGATTCCGCTCGCGATCCCGGTGCGCAGGAGTGTGCCGGCGTCGCCGTGGGAAGGCGGACTCGCCAAGCAGGTGCTCGTCCGCATCGACACGGACGGCGGCCTCACGGGCTGGGGCGAGGCCTTCGCGTACGGCGCGCCGCTCGCGGTGTGCAACGTGATCGACGAGCAGCTCGGCCCCCTCCTCGTCGGCGAGGACGCCACGCGGCTCGAAGCGCACGTCGACCGCCTGCAGCGCGTGATGATGGTCTGGGGCCGCCGCGGCCTCGGCATGTTCGCCCTCGCCGGCATCGACCTCGCGCTGTGGGACCTCGCGGGCAAGGCGCTCGGCGTGCCGGTGTGGCGGCTGCTCGGCGGGCGCGCGCAGCCGCGCGTGCGCGCGTACGCGAGCCTCCTGCGCTACGCCAGCGCCGTCCGACGTCGGCCGCGTGGCGGCCGCAATCGCCGCGCACGGCTTCACGGCCATCAAGCTCCATCAGACGGACGTCGAATCGGTCGCGGTGGCGCGAGACGCCGTCGGCGAGGACGTCGAGCTGATGCTCGACACCAACTGTCCGTGGACCGTGGAGCAGGCCATCGCGATGGCGCGGCGCCTCGAGCCGTTCAGCCTGCGCTGGCTCGAGGAGCCGGTGTGGCCGCCGGAGGACTATCGCGGCCTCGCGCGCGTGCGGGCGGCGACGTCGATTCCCGTGGCGTCCGGCGAGAACGAAGCGACCGCGTTCGGCTTCCGCGAGGCGTTCGAGGCGGGCGGCATGGACATCGCGCAACCCAGCGTCACCAAGGTCGGTGGCCTGTCGGAGATGCGGAAAGTCGCGGTCGTCGCGGCGAGCGCCAACGTCACCGTGGTGCCGCACGCGTTCTACTACGGCCCCGGACTGGCGGCGTCGCATCCACTTCGCGGTGGCGACGCCCGGCGTGCCGTACGTCGAGTTCCCCGGCGCCGAGCTGGAGACGCCGCTGCTCGTCGAGCCGGTCCGCTGCGTGGACGGCCACGTCGACGCCGGCGACCGCCCCGGTCTCGGCGCGGACCCCGACCCCGGCGTGCTGACGCGCTATCCGTACCAGCGCGGGCCAGGGCCGCCCGTTCGATCTGACCTGATGGTCGGAGGCGCTTCACGGCCGCCCGGAGGCGTGGCGCTGCGCCCGGACAGGCTCAGCTCGACGGAGCGGCGCAGCACGAGCAGCAGAGCGGGATCGTGATCAGCACGACGAGCGCGACGATCGTGAGCGTCTGCGGCACGCCGATCGCGTCGCTCAGGAGCCCGTAGATCGTGGGCGCCACCGCGGACGTCGCGATCGTCACCGTGTAGTAGAGGCCGTACGCGCGCGAGCGCCGCTCCGGCGTCACGAGCTCCGCGACGGTGCCGTAGAGCACGGACGACGTGCCGTTCAGCGCGATCCCGAGCGGGACCAG
The DNA here is from genome assembly GCA_963707305.1 of uncultured Candidatus Rokubacteria bacterium. Lineage (GTDB taxonomy): Bacteria > Methylomirabilota > Methylomirabilia > Rokubacteriales > CSP1-6 > VGLJ01. The sequence continues at coordinate 80,473 of CAVPPZ010000027.1, read as the reverse complement.
GACCGCGTACGCGACGTGCAGCGGCGACGCGAGCACGGCGAGGATCCCGAGCGTGGTCATCGCTTCCGTCACGATGACCGCGCGGATGATGCCGACGCGCTCGGCCATCACCCCGCACACGAACTTCCCGACCGCGCCGCCCGCGAACAGCAGCGCCATGGCCCCGCCCACGCCGGCCATGCTCGACCCCTTGGCGAGAAGCACGAACGGCAGGAAGGTGAGGAAGGGCGAGCGCGTGCCGTTGTCGATCATGCCGACGAGCGTGAGCGCCTGGAAGCCCCGCGCGTCACGGATGCCCCAGCCGCTCGCCCGTCGAGGCCTCGGCGACGTCGCGCGGGGGCGGCCGCGTGCCGATGTCGTAGCGCGCCAGCAGCGACCAGATCACGATCGCGGCGCCGACGCCGACGAGGCCGTAGAGGGCGGTGGGCGTGCGCCAGTCTCCCAGCGCGGCGGCGAGGAACGCGACCACCGCGGGCACCGCCACCTTGCCGAGGTCGCCGGAGAAGTTGTAGGTGCCGAGCGCCGTGCGGCGCGGACCGGTCTCGTACGCCTGCGAGACGATCGACGACGCGAGCGGATGCTGCACGCCCGAGCCGAGCCCGGCCGCGAGCAGCACGAGCAGCAGCGAGAGGAAGCCGCCCGCGAGCCCCGCGAGCAGGAAGCCCGCCGCGGTCACGAGGGTGCCGAGGACGAGCACGCGCCGCTCGCCCACAGCGCTCCGCGATGAGGCCCGCGGGGATCTGGAAGAGCGCCATGCCGCCGGAGTACGCGGTGCGGATGACGCCGACCTGCGCGAAGCTCAGCGAGAACTCCGCGGCCCACAGCGGCAACAGCACGTAGACGACGTCGGCGAACCCGTCGTGCACGAAATGCGCGGCGGCGACGATGGCGAGGACGACGGACGCGCGGCCCTTCACGGCATCGTAGAATACCGCACGGGGAGGCGCTCATGACCATCAGCATCACGCGCGTCTACACGCGCACCGGCGACAAGGGCGAGACGGGCCTCGTCGGCGGCACGCGCGTCCCGAAGGACGCGCCGCGCATCGAGGCGTACGGCACCACGGACGAGCTGAACGCGATCGTCGGCATCGTCCGCACGTTCAACGAGGAGCGCCTCGCCGACGGCGAGCACCATCGCTGGCTCGACGAAGTCCTGAGGAAGATCCAGAACCAGCTCTTCGACCTCGGCAGCGAGCTGGCCACGCCCCCCGGCGCCGAGTACGAAGGGATGTTCCAGCTTCACCGAGGACGAGGTGAACGGCCTCGAGGAGCTGATGGATCACTGCCAGCAGGACCTCGAGCCGCTCAAGTCCTTCACGCTGCCCGGCGGCGGACGCATCAACGCGTTCATGCACCAGGCGCGCACCGTGTGTCGGCGCGCCGAGCGTCGAGCTGCTCCGGCTCTCCCGCGTGGAGCCGATCAACGAGTGGGACCTGAAGTACGTCAACCGCCTCAGCGACACCTTCTTCGTGCTCGGCCGCTGGGTCGCCAAGCACATGGGCGAGAAGGAGTACCTCTGGGAGCGCGGCCTCTCCGCGCACCGCCGGCCGCGCAGGACAGGGGCCTGACGCGCCGTCGCGGGCGTCTCACGACACCCGCGACGACGAGCGCGACGCGGTCCGCGCGCGCGGGGGCGCCGGCCGGTCGTGCGGCTTCGGCACGGCGAGCGAGACCAGGATCGACGCCGCGAGGATCGCGCCGATGATCCCGAGCGAGATCCCGATCGGGAACTTCCCGCCGTACCAGGCGTCGAGCCACACCATCTTCAGGCCCACGAAGACCAGGACGGCCGCCAGCCCGTAACGCAGCAGGTGGAAGCGCTCGACGGCGCCGCCGAGCATGAAGAACATCGAGCGCAGCCCGAGGATCGCGAAGACGTTCGAGCTGAACACGAGGAACGGCTCGCGCGTGAGCGCGAAGATCGCGGGCACCGAGTCCACCGCGAACACGATGTCGCTCGCCTCCAGGCACAGCAGCGCGATGAGGAGCGGCGTCGCCCAGAGGCGGCCTTCCTGGCGCACGAAGAACCGCTGGCCCCGGAACCCCGACGTCACGGGCAGCACGCGGCGGACGAGGCGGATCAGGAGATTGCGCTCCGGATCCACGGACTCCTCGGACGAGACGGCCATCTTGAGGCCGGTGAAGATGAGGAACGCGCCGAACAGCCACACCACCCAGTGGAACTGCATCAGCACCGAGCCGAGCGTGATGAAGACCGCGCGGAAGATCAGCGCGCCGAGGATGCCGTAGAAGAGCACCCGGTGCTGGTGGCGCGCGCGGGACGCCGAAGTACCCGAGCACCAGCAGGAACACGAAGATGTTGTCGACGGACAGCGAGTACTCGACGACGTAGCCGGTGAGGAACTCGAGCGCGACCTGCCACGCGGCGGCCTCCGGCGTCGAAGCCCGCGACGGAGGCGAGGCGGGGATCGCGGGGGAACTTCCAGAGCGCGTACCCGTACAGCGCGGCGTTGAAGGCGAGGGCCAGCCCGACCCAGGCGGCGCACCACGCCGACGGCCTCGCGAAACTTCACCTCGCGCGCTTCGCGATGGAAGACCCCGAGGTCGAGGCCGAGCAGGATCAGCACGAAGCCCGTGAAGCTGGTGTAGAGCCACCAGTACTCGACGATCGGAAACAGCGGGGGCATGGGCGTCACGCGTGCTGTCCCATGACCGCGGGGGATATCCGTCGCCGCGGGGCCAGTCGCCGCAGACCACGAAGCTCCACCCGCGAGGGCGTCGTCACGAGCACGGCGCACGACGCGAGACGGACGAGGCGCTCGTGCACCGGTCCGGGGCGGAGCCACGCGTGGAACCCCGGCGCGGGAGCGCCCACGGTGACGAGGTCCGCGGGCCACGTCCGCGCCTCCTCCGCGATCGTCCGCGCGACGTCGCCGCGACTCGCCGGCGTGCGGACGACCTCGGCCTGGCGAGGCAGTGCGGACAGCAACGCCGCGATCGGCCCGTCGAGCCGGGCGCGCTCGATCTCGGCCCATCGCGCGCGGGCCGCACCGTACGCGCGACGCGCGGCGCCCGTCAACGAGGTGAACGGCGGCGTCGGCACGTCGAGGACGGCGAGCACGCGCACGGACGGGCAGGCCCACGTCGAGACGAGGTGACAGGTCTCGTCCGCCCATCCGGGCGGCTCGTACCCGTGCACGGCGATCAGCACGCGCAGGGGCACGGTGGAACGACGGTCTTCGGTCGTGACGCCAGCAGTCATGGCTCTCCCTCCGCAGAAGGGGTCGGATGTCGGACGCGCACGCGCGCGCACGCAGAGCGCCGCACGCACGTGGGACGGCCGGTTCAGGAACGAACGGACGCGGAGTGGGAGCTAGTGGTCTTCGGGAGCGGACGACGACTCGGCGATCGGCGGCGGAAGCTTCCGGATCAGCACGGTCGTCATGGTGGGGCGCGCCGGAGCCGGCGCGAGGAGCCGGGGCCGAAGGAGGTCACGGGCGCGCGGCTCCTGGGTGACGGCCGGTGCGACGGTGTCGCGTACGTGGCGGAACGGACGGCGCCCGCGCTGGGCATGGAGACTCTCTTCGAGCTCCTCGCTGGTCTCGGCTCCGTGCTGCGGGGGCAGCGGCGTCGAGAGATCGAGCGCGATCGTGAGCAGCAGGATCAGCAGGAACCGGACGGAGCTCATCACGCCTATCGTAACGGGAGGGAGGGAGGTTTTCCACCCTCGGCGGCCAGCAAGGCCGTCTGCGCGGCGAGGAACGCGCGCACGGCCGCGTCCTCGCTGAGCTCGGCGGCCCGCGCGTAGGCGTCGCGCGCGTCGGTGGCGCGCCCGGCCCGCGCGAGCAGATGGGCGCGGAGCGCCCAGTAGGGCTGATACGTGGTGACCGCCTCCGGTCGGGATCGCGGCGATCGCGGTGAGCCGCCTCGTCCACCCCGCGAGCCTCCGCGACGCCGCCGCCTGCGCCACGCGCGCGCCGATGGTGGGCGCGCACGGAGCAGCCCTTCGTAGAGCAGCGCGATCGCCTCCCAGTCCGTCTGCCCGGTCACCGCGCGCGGGCGTGCACGGACTGGATCGCGGCCTCGAGCTGGAAGCGCCCGGGCGGCCCGCCGTGCGACGCGGCGAGGCAGGATCTCCTCCGCTTCGTCGATCATCGGTTCGCGACCACCGCGCGACGTCCTGCCGGCCGAGCGGCACGTAGCCGCCGGTCGCGTCACGGCGCGCCGCGCCGCGCCTCGCAGTGGAGCATCAGCGCCAGCAGGCCGTGCGCCTCCGGCTCGTCGGGCAGGAGCGCGCGACGAGCCGGCCGAGCCAGATCGCCTCCTCGGCGAGCTCCCGGCGGCGCGGATCGGCGCCCGCGACGTCCTCCCATCCGCTGCCGTACGCGGCGTAGATCGCGTCGAGGACGGCGTCGAGCCGCGGCGCAGCTCCGGCGGCTCCGGCACCTCGAAGCGGATGCCGGCGTCGCGGATCTTGGCCTTCACGCGCACGAGGCGCTGGCTCATCGTCGCCGGCGGGACCAGGAACGCGGAGGCGATGCGCGCCGCGTCGAGGCCGAGCACGGTCTGCAGCATCAGCGGCGTCCGCGCCGCCTCGTCGATCGCCGGATGCGCGCAGACGAAGAGCAGCTTCAGCCGCTCGTCCGGGAAAACTGCGCGATCACCTCGTCGCGTCGCGCCTGAGCGACGATGAGCTCGACGACCCGGGGCAGCCGAGGCCTCGACCGTCGCGTGCCGGGCAGCCACGCTTCGGGCTCCGGACGCCGCGCGGCCGCGAGGAGCCACGCGTCGGGCGTCCGTCCGCGACACGTCCGGCGCGCGGCGAGATAGGCGACGAGCGCCGTACGAGGCGCGCCGCAGCTCGCCGCCGACGCGTCGCTCACATCAGAGGTTGGGCCGGACCTCGACCGCGCCGGTCGACGCCGCCGGACAGCGCGACGCCCAGTCGAGCGCGTGTCGAGGTCGGGCACGTCGATGACGTAGTAGCCGCCGAGCTGCTCCTTGGCCTCGGCGTACGGCCCGTCCTGCACCTGCCGCTTGCCGTCCGCTGGCGGACCGTCGTGGCCGGCGGCGGCGGCTGGAGCCCGGCGCCGCCGATCATGACGCCGGCGTCGGTGAGCGCCTTGGTGTAGGCGCGGTAGGCGCCCCAGTAGGCGTCCTTGCGCTTGTCGTCGGTGCGGGCCGCGAAGTCGGCCGCGTTCTCGTAGATCAGGATCGTGTAGTTCATGGTGTCCCTCCGTTCCGATGACGGACGAGCCGGCTCGATTTCGACAGCGGTCCCGATGCTACTCCGCGACGACGGCGTAGCGCAGGGGCCCGCCGGCCCGGACCGCATCGAACGGATAACACGTGAGCAGCACCAGGCTCGCGGCGCCGTGCGTGCCGCGGACGCTGGCGATACGCGCATCGACGACGGCCGTCTCGCGGACGCGGAACCGGGCCTCCGGCCGGCCCACGGTCTCGACGATGAGCTCGTCGCCGATGCGCACCCGTTCGAGGAAGCGGAAGTGCGTGTCGCGGTGGCCTGTCATCACGGCGGTCCCGGGTCGCGCCCGGCCTCGCCGTCGCCGCCGCGTGGCCGGGCCCGAAGGCCAGCGTGCGGCCGCTCACGTCCGCCAGCACGATCAGATCGACGCCGTGCGCGGGCGCGCGCAGCCGCGCGACGGGCCACGTGTCCGCCCACGGCCACGGCTTCACGCGGTCCTCGCCTCCGAGCGTCCGCGCCCACGCGCGCTGGAGCAGGTGCTGCGCGATGCGCGCCTTCACGTGAATCCACGCGGCCGTCGCCGAGCTGCCAGGCGCCGACGCCGAGCAGCAGCACGACGATCGACATGGGGGATGCGAGACGCACCCCCCATGCCCCCCACGCTCCGCGGCCCGGCACAGCCGTGCCGCTCCGCGACTGCCGATGCTCCGACAGACTCCTAGCGCGCATGACCGGGACGCTCGGCGCGCGCGCGCCGCCGCGCCGTCATCGCGAGCGTCGCCGCGAGCAGGAGCGCCATGAGCCCGAGCATCAGGTGAAGGCGCGCATCGGTCGCGCCCTGGCCGAGCATCCCGACGTCCCATCCGTCCGGGATCTCGGTCTCGAGCGCGTGGGAGACGAGCGGCTCGTCGTCCCGGCGGACCGGCGTGACGTCCACGGCGACCAGGCTCGTGTAGGGACTCACGAGGTGATGCGTGAGCGCCACATCGAGCACGGCCGTGCGGATCTCGTCGTCGTTCTCGCCGGACCGGCGCTGGTCGAGCAGCGCCGCGATCTTCGTCCGGGCCCAGTGCACCGAGAGTCCCGCGCCCGTCCGCGTGTCCTGCAGCCACACGTCCTGCGTCCACGGCGTCGTCCCAGGCGTCCGCGCAGCACGGCGCGCGTCGGCAACGCGTCCGCGCGGAGCGTGATCACGATCGGCTCGCCGAGGTAGAGATCGGGAACGCGGGCGGGGAACATCTCCAGCGGCGCGGCGCCGGGGAACTCGAGCTGGATATCCGTGAGCGCCGGCGCCTCGATCTTCCGGAAGAGCGCGTCCATCTTCTGCTGCACCTCGGCCGGGCTGCCGATGTGGGTGAAGGTGCCGCGGCCCAGCCGGGCGGCCTCGCGCATGAAGTGGCTGTTGGGCGTCGCGCCGATCCCGATCGTGAACAGACGGCTCTCGCCGAGGCGCTCGCGGATCGCGTCGAAGATCTGCGCCTCGTTGCCGACCTGCCCGTCGGTCAGGAACACGACCTGGCGCAGGCGGCCGCGCGGTGGCTGGGCGTCGAGTGCCTGGATCATCGGCGTGAGGATCTCGGTTCCGCCCGTTCGCGCGCAGCCGGCCGACGTAGGCTCTGAGCGCGCGCGAGATTCACCGTCGACGCGGGCAGCGCGGCGGGAAAGACGCTGTCGGTGACCGAGTTGAACTGGATGACGTTGAACGTGTCGCCGGGCTGCAGACGCGTGAGCGCGAGCGCCAGCGCCGCCTTCGCCTGGTCGATGGAGGCGCCCGCCATCGACCCGGACGTGTCGATCACGAAGATCGCTTCGCGCGGCACGCGACGCCAGGCCGCCGTGTCCGTGGGCGGGAGCATCATCACGAGGCCGAAGACCCCGTGCCCCGTCGTTTCGGTCAGGACGGCGGTGGCGGGCACGGCGCCGGCCACCGGCTCCCACACGAGCTCGAAGTCGCGGTTGGCCGGGACCACGCCCTCCGCGAGCGTGACGTGGTAACGGTCGCCGCCGAGGCTCGTCGTCGCGATGGCGTGAGACGGCGACTCGAGCCGCGCGAGCGGCATGCCGGCGGCGAGCTCCACGGTGATCGTCACGGGATTGATCGGTCCATGCGCCGGATTCCCGCATCGGCGGCGTGATGCGCGACGCGTCCGGAACCGAGTCCGTGTCCGGGATGTACCGGGGCCCGACCATCATCGGGACACGCAGCCGCAGCTGGCCCTGATCGACGCGCAGCGCGTGCTGGTACTCGATCTCGACGGCGATCGTCGCGCCGGGCGCGATGTTCGCGACCGACGTCGTGAACACGTTGGGCCGCTCCTGCTCGACCAGGCTGGTCTGCTGTCCCTGGTGCTTCGCGGCCTCGTACGTCGCCTTCGCCGCCTCTCGCTCCTTGATGACGCCCTCGATCACGCGCTCGCCGACCTGCATGCGCAGATGATCGACGGCCGCGTCCTCGGGCAGCGGGAACACGTAGAGTCCTTCCGCCCACTCCCGGCTCGGGTTGGTGAACGACTGCCGCACCGTCGCGCGGACGAGGACGCCCGTGACCCGGATCTCGACGTCGGTGGTCAGCCGCGGCGCCGGTGTCGGCGCCGGGTGTCCGCGCGTCCTCCACCAGAGCGTGCCCTCGGTCACGCGCTTCAACGCGCCCGGCGCCGCGGGGTCCGGGCTCGCGGCCCGGACCGACGGCACCAGCACCAGCGACATCAGCATCAGGACCACGAACGCGCCCATCGTCCGCGCGCGGTGCATGGGCTCCCCCTACCGGGAGGGGGTGGTGACCGGCGAGGCCGTGCCCTCGGACGTCTTCCGCATCTCCATGTGCACGCGGCGGTTCAGCTTCTGGCACTCCTTGTTGGGCTTGTCGCAGACCGCGCCGTCCTGGCCGATCACGTCCACGGTGACCGACGTCTCGGCCACGCCGAGGTCCATGAGGAACTGCTTGACGATGTTGGCGCGACGCTTGGCGAGGTCGGCGTTGTAGTCCGGCGTCCCCCAGCGATCGGTGTGGCCCTCGAGGGCGATGACCCACGTGCCCACGGGCTTCATCAGGTCGACCTTCTCCTGGAGGAGCTTGGCCGCGTCCGCCTTGAGGCGGGAGCTGTTCGAGTCGAAGTAGAGGTCGACCTTCATGATCTCGGGCTCGGGCGCCGGGGCCACCGCGCGCATCTGCGCCTGCGCGCCGGCGTCGACACAGGCCGTCAGCACGACCGCGAACATGAGTCCCACGAGCACGCTCACCAGCATCCGGAGCTCCTTCGTCCCGTCCTGCGCACCAGTCATGACTGCCCTCCATCTCGCATCGCTTCGTGAAGGGCTCGCGCGCGACCGCGCCATGCGGCGTCGCTGCCCGGGAGGGCGCAGAGAGCAACGGGAGCGCCACACGGAGACGGCCACTCGGCGCGAGTGATTTCAGGGGGTTGCCCACTGATGAGCCCGGCCGGGATGCGGGGATCGCCCCGCATCCCCGCATCGGCGCCCCACGATCCCCGCGTGGAGACCTGCGGCGGTAACGGCAGTTGCGGAGCGGCACGGCTTTGCCGGGCCACGAGCACCCGGCGGCACTCGCGGAGCGGCACGGCTTTGCCGGGCCGCGAAGCGGGGCTGGGGGGCCCGTCTCGGGCCCCCCATGTCAAAACAATCCGCGGACGAGCGACTCGAGGAAGCGGAAGTGACGCTCGGGGAGGTTCTTGAACCGGCGGCGGCAGGCCGCGATGGCGGCGTCGGCGCCGTCGAAGCCCTCCACCGATCGCAGCAGGTGCTCGTGGTACTCGCGCAGCTTGACCTCGACGGTCCGGGCCAGGCCCGGATCGCCGGCGAGCGTCAGGGCGGCCTTCGCCCGGTCGCCGCCGGCCTCGACCAGGGCGCGGAAGCCGAGGCCCTTGAGCCGCTGGGTCACCGTGCTCCGGTCCCAGCCCAGCGCCCGCCCCGTGGCCTGCATGTCGAACCCGTGCTCGCGGAGAGAGGCGAGCACGGCGGCGTCGCCGGTGGAGTCGAGCGTCGGCTCCGGCCTGGCCGGGCGCGTGCCCGGACGAGCCTTCGACGACGGCAGGCGCAGGTCCGACGCGGTCACGGTGGGGCCGTCGGCGAGCGTGGCCGCCTGGCGGAGGACGTTCTGCAGCTCGCGCACGTTGCCGGGCCAGTCGTGACTCGACAGGGCGCTGACCGCGTCCTGGGACAGCGTGAGCCGGTCGCGCCCGAGCTCGCCCGCGATCTCCCGGAAGAGCCGGGTCGCGAGCAGCGGGATGTCGCCTGGCCGTTCGCGCAAGGGCGGGAGCCGGAGCACGAGCCCCTTCAGCCGGAAGTAGAGGTCCTCCCGGAACCATCCGTCGGCGACGCCGCGCTCCAGGTCGCGGTTGCTCGCCGCGACCACGCGGACGTCCACGGTCGTCGGACGGCTCGTGCCGACGCGATAGAAGGTCTTCTCCTGCAGCACCCGCAGGAGCTTCACCTGGTGCTCGGGGCGGAGGTCGCCGATCTCGTCGAGGAAGAGCGTGCCGCCGTTCGCTTCGGCGAAGTGCCCTTTGCGGTCGGCGACGGCGCCGGTGAAGCTGCCGCGCACGTGCCCGAACATCTCGCTCTCGAAGAGCTCGGCGGGAATCGCGCCCACGTTGACGGGGACGAACGGCTGATGCGCGCGCGGGCTCAGGCGATGCGCGGCGCGCGCGAACAGCTCCTTGCCGGTGCCGGGCTCGCCGAGCAGGAGAATCGGGAGCGAGGCCCGCGCGGCCTTCTTCACGTCGCCGACCAGCGCGACCACCTTCGCATCCCGGGTCACGATGCCGAGGCTCTCGCACTCCGCCGCGAGGTCGGCGTCGCCGGTGGCGACGCGCTCGGCGGGGCGCAGTCCGCGGAGCTGGTCCTCCAGCGCGCCGAGATGGCGACGCGTCTCCTCCTCCTGGGCGCGGGCCTCGGCGAGCTGGGCGCGCAGCGCTTCGGCGGCGCGCACGAGATCGCGCTCGGCGCCGGTGGACCGCGCGACGGCGGTCCGCGCCGCCTCCAGGTCTTCCTCGAGCGCTTCCACCGCCGACTCGTGCCGCACGAGCGCGTCGCGGACGCGCGCGTTCTCGCCCTCGAGCTGACGGAATCGCCGCGCGGACGCGAAGTGATTCCCGGCGAGCGCGGCGGCCGACGCGAGCACGAATGCCGCGAGCGGCATCGCCGCGGGAACGACCACGCCGGCCTTGGCGAGCCCGAGGACGATGGTCGCGGCATGGGCTCCGACGACGACGCCCACACCGGCGAGGGCCTGCCACCACCGCATCCGCAGCCAGAGCCACGCCACCAGCGTGGCGGCGACGACCGTCGCCAGCAGCGTCCAGGCGCGCGGCGCCTCGCGCACGGTGACGCCGGTGAGCACCGCGTTCAGCAGGTGCGCCTGGATGGCGATCTCGGACATGGCGCCGACGGGTGTCGTCCGGGGCGCGGCAGCCGGCTCGGCGAGGACGAGCACGAGCCGGTCGGCGACGAGCCCTTCGAGCGTCTCGATCTGCCGTGACTCGATCGCCGTCCAGACGGTGGAGAAGGGGACGACGGTGACGCCGGCGGGAAGGCCGGGGCCGGCGAAGGGAACGAGCGCCGGCGTATGAAGGCGCTGGTCGATCACGATCTGCTCGGGCGCGACATTCTTGAACGCGGCGGCGAGCGCCAGACCGAAGGCCGGCACCGCGCGATCGCCGTCTCGTACAAACAGGGGCACGCGTCGCACCACGCCGTCGGGATCCGGCGGCGCGACCGTGTGGCCGATCGCCTTCGCCGACTGGGCGAGGGCCGAGGTCGTGGGCGCGCCGGGCGCGATCGGGTAGACGACGGTCCCGGCCGTCGCCGTCGCCTCGGCGAGGAGCGCGTCGCCCGCCGCGCCGCCGCGCGCGGGCGCCGCGTGCGGTCCGAGCGTGACGTCGAGACCGATCGTCACGGCGTCCGCGCGCGCGAGGTTGACCACGAGTCGCGCCAGCATGCCGCGATCCCACGTGCCGGTGCCGAGCTGCGCCTCGCTGGCCGCATCACGCGCGACGATCAGCAGCGACGAGCTGGCGGAGGGCGCTCGCGACCGGAGCCAGCGGTCGTAGATGGACGACTCCAGCACGCCGGCGCTCGGGCCGAGGAGCGTCCAGGCGAGCACGGCCCCGAGCGTGGCGACGAGACCGATGATCGCGGCCGGCAGCCCCGTGCCCGACCGCGCAAGCCTGGAGAGCGTGGCGGCGGTCCTCGTCTAGCGGCCGGTCGGAGCGGGACTGCTCGCGGGCGACAGTTCCTGGAGCAGGCGTTGCGCGTCTTCGTGCGGGGTGGCGCGGAGGAGCGCGACCGCCCGTCCGACATCCTGGGGGACGCCGAGCCCGCGCGCGTAGACGCGGGCGAGTGCGATGCGCGCGCGGGGCTCACCGTCGGCGGCGGCCATCCGGAAGTACGCGAGGATGCGCGGATCGTACGCGGCGACGGGCCCCTCGCCCTGCTCGTAGAGCGTCTCGAGCTGTCGCTGGGCCGGCTCGCTCAGCGCGAGCGCTTCGCGAACGAGCACCGGCACCGCTTCGACGGCGCGCCCCGCGCGGAGCAGCGCGCCGCCCACGGTGTCGTCGCCGTTGCGCACCAGCGAGGGAAACGTCCGCCAGAGCTCCGCGCGGAACTCGCGGAACGCGTGCTCCGCGCCCTGGCGCTCCGCGGGTGATCGCCGGCCCCGGCCGAGCGCCGCCTGGCGAAGCTGCGCGAGCGCCTCCTCGGCCTGGGTGACGCCCTGCTCCGCGGCGCGGAACCACCAGCCGATCGCCAGGGCCAGGTTCTTCTCGACGCCGACGCCCTGCGCGTACGCGGTGCCGACGAAGTACTGCGCCTTCGGGATGCCGGCCTGCGCCGCGGGCAGCAGCTCGGCCGTGGCTTCGGCGTCGCGTCGCGCCAGCTTCAGCATCAAGGCGAGGTTGTACCGGGCATCGTGGTGCTCCGGCTCCCGCGCCAGCACCCGCCGATAGCCGGCGATCGCGCCGTCGATGTCGCCGAGCGCGTACCGGACGCCGGCCAGGCTCAGATGCGCCTGGATCGCCTCGGGCTCCCGCGTGAGGACGTCTTCGAGCTCGGTGCGGGCGCCCACCCAGTCGTGACGCGCCATCAGCGCCGACGCCAGCGTCAGCCGCGCGGCCACGAGGTCCGGACGCTGCCGCAAGGCGGCGCGCAGCTCGTCGATCGCGCCGTCGTAGTCCCCCATGCCGTACCGCGCGAGACCGAGGCTCGCGCGCGCCTCGACGAGATCGGGCTGCAGGCGGAGCGCGTGCCGAAGCGCGGTCACGGCGCCCGCCATGTCTCCGGCGCCGATGCGCGCCCGTCCGGTGTCGAGGAGCGTGCGGCTCGTGTCCTCGGGAGCAGGGACGGGCCGGGGCGGCGACGGGAGCCTGGTCGGCGGGGGCCGCGGGAGCAGCCGCCTGGGGCGGAGGCGTCACGGCGGTCGTCGCGCAGCCGGCCAGCACGACGAGCAGCGCGACGATGGTCAGGGCACGTTCCATCCGCCTTCGATCATACGGTACGGCCGCGAGGAACTATCGTCGTCGCGGAGCGGCGTCGACCTTCGCGAGAAACGCGAGCGCCGCGCGATTCCACGCCTCCGGCTGGTCGCGGTTCGCGAAGTGGCTCGCGGGCGACAGCACGACCAGCGTCGAGCCGCGGACCTTCTTGTGCATCACCTTCATCGGCGCGAGCGACGGATCGAGATCGCCGCCGATCAGGAGCGTGGGCACGCGAATCCGGGCGAGCTGATCGGTGATGTGATCCATGGCGAGGAGCGCGCGCAGCGAGTTCGCGTAGCCCACCGGCGTGAGCCGGCGATAGTACGCGTAGAACTCGTCCTTCGCGCCGGGATCGATGGCCAGGCGCGCCGTCACGTTCGGGTTGCTGGTCATGGCGAACTCCGCCATGGCGTCCATGCCGTGGTCGAGCGTGACCTTGATGGACTGCGCGCGCATGAGAATGTGCTCCGGCGACAGCGGGAGACCGGCCGCCGACGAGGAGTTGGTGACGAGCAGCGAGCGCACGCGGGCGGGGAAGCGGAGCGTGAATCGCGTCGCGATCCCCGCGCCGAGCGACAGTCCGCCCACGTGCGCCCTGCGAATCCGCACGTGATCGAGCACCGCCTTGAGGTCCAGCGCCCACCGCGCGAAGGAATACTTCGCGGGGTCCTCCGGGCTGTCGGAGCGCGCGTGACCGCGGGGCTCCCACAGCACCAGGCGGTGATGGGCGGCGAGGACATCGCGGTTGGTGTCCCACTCATCGGCGTTGCCGCCGATGCCGTAGGCGAGCACGAGCGGGGTTCCCTCGCCGTGCTCCTCGTAGTACAGCTTCACGCGGTCGTCGGTCTTGACGTAGGGCATGCCGCAGTCTACGGCCGGCTGCCCTCCGCTCGCGCCCTGAGCGGCGGCTTGACGGCGCCGCGCCGATTCAGTATTTTTGAACCTGTCTTAATTCCTGGTAAATCGCCGGCGTGGGAGCCCGCATGAAGATCCGTCTCCGGCTCACCGTGAACGACGAGCCCCACGAGGTGCTCGTCGCCCCGCACAAGACGCTCCTCGAGGTGCTGCGCGAGGACCTGCAGCTCACGGGCACCAAGCACGGCTGCGAGCTCGGCGAGTGCGGAACGTGCACGGTCCTCGTCGACGGCGTGCCGGTGCTCTCGTGCCTCGCGCTGCCCGCCGATCTCGAGGGCCGCGCGATCGCCACCGTGGAGGGCATGGCGGACGGGAGCCGGCTGCATCCCCTCCAGCAATCCTTTGCCGAGCTCGGGGCGGCGCAGTGCGGGTACTGCACGCCGGGGATCCTCCTGACGGCCAAGGCGCTCCTCGCCGATCGCGCCCGCGCCGACGCGCGACGAGATCCGCGAGGCGCTCGCCGGCAACCTCTGCCGCTGCACGGGCTACACGAAGATCCTGGACGCGGTCGAGCTCGCGGCCCTGCGCTGCAGTGCAGATGACCGAGAGAAGGGCCGGAGCGCCCGCGCCATGACGAAAGACCGGTTCACGGTCGTCGGGCAGCCGCTGCCGAAGATCGACGCCTGGGGCAAGGTGACGGGCGAGACCAAGTACGCGGACGACCTCGTCCTCCCCCGCATGGCGCACGGCAAGCTCCTGCGCAGCACCCATGCGCACGCGCGCATCGTCGCGATCGACACCAGCCGCGCGCGCGCGCTCCCCGGCGTGTACGGCGTGATCACGGGCGCCGACCTTCCGCGCGTGAAGTTCGGCATCCTCCCGGTCTCCCAGGACGAGGAAGCGCTCTGCGTCGAGAAGGTCCGGATGGTGGGCGACGCGGTCGCCGCCGTCGCCGCCGTCGACGAGGAGACGGCCGAGCGCGCGTGCGAGCTGATCGACGTGACGTACGAGCCGCTGCCCGCGCTCATGTCGATCGAGCAGTCGCTCGCGCACCCCGAGACGCGGATCCACGAGTACGGCGACGGCCCCAACGTCCACAAGAACGTCTCGCTCCAGTTCGGCGACGTCGAGGCGGCCTTCGCGGCGTCGCACCTCGTGCGCGAGGACGTCTTCTACTTCGAGGGCAACACGCACCTGCCGATGGAGCAGCACGCGGCCGTGGCGCACTGGGCGCCGGACGGCAAGCTCACCCTGTGGTCCTCGACGCAGACGCCGCACTACGTCCACCGGCTCCTCGCGAAGATCCTCGACGTCCCGGGCGCGCACATCCGCGTGATCGCCACGCCGGTCGGCGGCGGCTTCGGCGGCAAGCTGGACCCGTTCGCGCACGAGATCGCCGCCTGCCGGCTGTCGCAGCTCACGGGCCGCCCGGTGAAGATCACCCTCACGCGCGAGGAGGTCTTCTACGTCCATCGCGGGCGCCATCCCGTGCTCATGTGGATCAAGACGGGCTTCACGCGCGAGGGCGACATCACGGGCTGTCACCTGAAGACGTGGCTCGACGGCGGCGCGTACGGCTCGTACGGCGTGGCGTCCACCTTCTACACGGGCGTCATCAATCCCGTGACGTACAAGATGCCGGTCTACAAGTTCGAGGGCGCGCGCGTCTTCACCAACAAGCCGCCCTGCGGGCCCAAGCGCGGCCACGGGACGCCGCAGCCGCGCTTCGCGCTGGAATGCCAGCTCGACAAGGCGGCGGAGCAGCTCGGCCTCGATCCGGCCGACCTGCGGCGCCGGATCGTCGCCGAGCCGTACACGAAGACGGCGAACCACCTCACGGTCACCACGATCGGGCTCGGCGAGTGCATCGACAAGGTCGTCGAGGCATCGGGCTGGCGCGAGAAGCGCGCCGCGTTCGCGCGGGGCGTCGTCGTCGGCGACCAGGCGCTCGGCGAGCGCCGGCGCAAGGGGATCGGCATCGCGTGCTCCGCGTACATGACGGGCGCGGGCACCGCGATCTACTGGAACAACATGCCGCACTCGGGCGTGGTGCTGCGCGCCGATCGCAGCGGCGGCGTGACGATCCTCTGCGGCGCCACCGACATCGGCCAGGGCTCGGACTCGATCCTCGCGTACCTGCCGGCCGAGGTGCTCGGCATCGAGCCGAAGGACGTGCACGTGCATCCGGCGGACACGAGCCTCACGCCCGTGGACCTCGGCTCGTACTCGTCGCGCGTCACGCTCATGTGCGGCATGGCCGCGATCCAGGCGGCGACGCGGCTGCGCACGACGATCGCCGAGGCGGTGGCGAAGAAGCTCGAGGTGCCGGCCGACCGGCTCGTCTTCCGCGATCGCAAGGTCGGCGTGCCCGACGACTGGGAGAAGGCGGTGCCGTTCGCGCAGGCCGTCGAGCTCGGCGAGGCGCATGCACGGCGTGCTCGCGTTCCCCGGCTCCTACGCGCCGCCGAAGCGCGCGGGCAAGTTCAAGGGCGGCGGCGTCGGGCCGTCGCCGTGCTACTCGTACTCGGCGTGCGTCGTCGAGCTCACCGTGGACGAGGAGACCGCGGAGATCCACCTCGACGACGTGTGGATCGCGCACGACATCGGCCGCGCGCTGAACCCGCTGCTCGTCGAGGGACAGGTCGAAGGCTCCATCTACATGGGCATCGGCGAGGCGCTGATGGAGGCGCAGGTGTTCCGCCACGACCTCCACAAGGCGCCGTCGCTGCTCGACTACAAGAGCCCGACCACGCTCGAGACGCCGCCGATCCACACGATCCTCGTGGAGACCGACGATCCCGAGGGCCCGTTCGGCGCGAAGGAAGCGGGGCAGGGGCCGCTGCTGCCCGTGATTCCCGCGATCGCGAACGCGATCTACCACGCCGTCGGCGTGCGCGTGGACGAGGTGCCGATCACCGCCGACATGGTGCTGAAGGGCCTGGACCTCAAGCGCCAGGGCAAGGTCGCGCGCATCGGCCCGGAGCGCATCCCGCTCTTCACGTTCAAGGAGCCGCTGGTCGTGGAGTCGGCATTCGGCGCAACCCCTCGATGCGATCGCGCATCCGGCCCTTCGCGACGAGGTCCAAGAGGGCATCGGGAGCATGAGGCTCGACAGGCCGTCGGAGAACAAGGTTCAGAGGGGCATGGCGATTCGCCACCCACGGTTCGAGCCGTGTAAGGGGCAGTCCAGATGATGCGCCTCCCGCCCTTCACCTATCGGCCGGCGCGCACCGTCGGCGAGGCGGTCGCGGCGCTCGGCGAGCACGGCGCCGACGCGATGCTCGTCGCGGGCGGCACCGACCTCTACCCCAACATGAAGCGCCGCCAGTTCGAGCCGAAGGTGCTCGTCGGGCTCGGCAGCGTCGCGGAGCTGCGCGGCGTGCGCGGCAGCGCGCGCGAGGGATTCACGATCGGCGCGGGCACGACGCTGGCCGCGCTCGCGCGTCATCCCGAGATCGTGCGGCACTACCCGGGCCTCGCCACCGCGGCCGGCCTCGTGTCGTCCCCGCAGCTCCGCAACATGGGGACGATCGGCGGCAACCTCTGCGTCGACACGCGCTGCAACTACTACAACCAGAGCTTCCCGTGGCGGAAGGCGATCGGCTTCTGCATGAAGAAGGACGGCGACATCTGCCTCGTCGCGCCGGGCAGCCCGCGCTGCTGGGCCGTCTCGTCGTCCGATACCGCGCCCGCCGCGTGGAGCCTCGGCGCGAAGGTGCGCCTGGCCGGTCCCGCGGGCGAGCGCGTGATCCCCGCGGAGGCGCTCTACCGCGACGACGGGATCCAGTACCTCGCGAAGCAGCCGAACGAGATCCTCACCGATCTCCTCCTGCCGCCGGTGGACGGCCACCGCTCCGCGTACCTGAAGCTGCGCCGCCGCGGCTCGTTCGACTTCCCGGTGCTCGGCGTGGCGGTGAGCGTGCGCCTCGACGGCGACACCGTGAGCGAGGCGCGGATCGTGCTCGGCGCGGTGGCCTCGCAGCCGCGCGAGGCGACGAAGGCCGCCGCCGCGCTCGTCGGTCAGCGGCTCACGCCGGAGACGATCGACGCCACCGCGGCGATCGCGGCCGGACCGTCGCGGCCGCTCGACAACACGGACTTCACGCATCCGTACCGGAAGAAGATGACGCGCGTGTTCGTCGCGCGCGCGCTCCGCCGCATCGCGGGATTGCCCGCGAGCCCACGGACGGAAGAGGAACTGGCGATGACCGCGCTCGGCGAGCGGATCAAGGCGCTCCGCCGCGACCGCGAGCTCCAGCAGCGCCAGCTCGCCGAGAAGGCGGAGATGACGCCGAGCATGGTGTCGCAGATCGAGTCGGGGCGGCTCACGCCGTCGCTCCACACGCTCGGCAAGATCGCGGGGGCGCTCGGCGTCACCATCGCCGCGCTCTTCGACGGCCAGCCGGCGGGCTCGATCCACGTCAGCCGCAAGAAGGACTACCCGCTGGTGTCCTTCGACGGCACCTCGGAGCGCTGGGCCGTCCTCGGCGCCGGGCTCTTCCAGGGCAAGATCCGCGCGGTCGTCTCGACCCTGGACGCGCGCGGCAAGGGCATGATCACCGACAAGGTCGTCATCAAGCCCGGCCAGATGAAGCTGTTCTACGTCCTGGACGGCAAGGTGGCCCTCCACTACGAGGGCGAGCGCCACGCGCTGGAGGCCGGCGACAGCGCGCTGCTCGACGGCGGCACCGCGCACGGCTGGGAGAACCTCGGAACCCGGAAGGCCCAGGCGCTCTGGGTCATCCTCGGATAGGACGGCAGCATGGCTGAGGGACATCAGGACACGCATCCGCCCATCGACTTCCGGACCGACCCGTCGCGCTACAAGCACTGGAAGCTCTCGATCGACGCGTCGACGGGCCGCGTCGCCACGCTCGCGATGGACGTGCGCGAGGACGGCGGGCTGCGCCCGGGCTACGAGCTGAAGCTGAACTCGTACGACCTCGGCGTGGACATCGAGCTCTACGACGCCGTCCAGCGGCTGCGCTTCGAGCACCCGGAAGTCGGCGCCGTGATCGTGCGCTCGGGGAAAGACCGGGTCTTCTGCGCCGGCGCCAACATCCGCATGCTCGGCCAGTCGAGCCACGCGTGGAAGGTGAACTTCTGCAAGTTCACGAACGAGACGCGCAACGGCCTGGAAGAGGCGAGTGCGGAGTCGGGCCAGACGTACCTCGCGATGGTGAACGGACCGTGCGCGGGCGGCGGCTACGAGCTGGCGCTCGCCACCGACTGGATCGTGATGGCCGACGACGGCAACACGTCGGTGTCGCTCCCGGAGGTGCCGCTGCTCGCCGTCCTCCCCGGCACCGGCGGCCTCACGCGTCTCGTCGACAAGCGCCACGTCCGCCGCGACCGCGCGGACTTCTTCAGCACCACCGAGGAAGGCATGAAGGGCAAGCGCGCGGTGGAGTGGGGCCTCGTCGACGAGGTCGTGCCGCGCACGAAGCTCGAGGAGACCGCGAAGGCGCGCGCGGCGGAGCGGGCGGCGAAGAGCGATCGTCCGCACGGCGCGAGGGGCATCGCGCTCACGCCGCTCGATCGGACCATCGACGGCGACACCCTCCGCTACGCGCACGTGACCTGCGCGATCGATCGCGCGCGCGGCCTCGCCGAGATCACGGTCGCCGGACCGTCGGCGCCGCCGCCCGCGGACGCGGCGGGCGTGCACGCCGCGGGCGCCGCGTTCTGGCCGCTGGCCCTCGCGCGCGCGCTCGACGACCTGATCCTCCACCTGCGCACCAACGAGGAGGAGATCGGGCTGTGGGTGCTGAAGACGACGGGCGCCGCCGACCACGTGGACGCGTACGATCGCCTCCTCGCGGACCACGCGGGCGACTGGCTGGTGCGCGAGGTGCGGCTCTATCTCCGGCGCGTGTTCAAGCGGCTCGACGTGTCGTCGCGCTCGGTGTTCGCCATCATCGAGCCGGGCTCGTGCTTCACCGGCACGCTGCTCGAGCTGGCGCTCGCCGCCGACCGCTCGTACATGCTCGACGGCACGCGCGAGGGCGACGATGACCCGGCGCCCACCGTGCGGCTGACCGCGATGAACTTCGGTCCCTATCCGATGGTGAACGGCCTCACGCGCCTCGCGAGCCGCTTCCTCGGGGAGCCGGCGCGCGTGGACGACCTGAAGCGCCGGCTGGGCGAGGACCTCGACGCCCGCGCCGCCTCCGACGCGGGACTGGTGACGTTCACGCCGGACGACATCGACTGGGACGACGAGATCCGGCTCGCCCTCGAGGAGCGCGCGGCGTTCTCGCCGGACGCGCTCACCGGCATGGAAGCCTCGCTGCGCTTCGGCGGGCCCGAGACGCTCGAGAGCAAGATCTTCGCGCGGCTCACCGCGTGGCAGAACTGGATCTTCCAGCGGCCGAACGCGGTGGGCCCGAAGGGCGCGCTCCAGCGGTACGGCACCGGCGAGCGCAGCGATTTCGATCGCAGGAGAGTGTGATGGCGGGCATCGACTACATCTCGAAGATCCCCAACAACATCGACCTCGCGTCGAACCGCCGCCTGCAGCGCGCGCTCGAGGACTGGCAGCCGAAGTTCCTCGAGTGGTGGATGGACATGGGGCCCGAGGGGTTCCAGGGGAAGGACGTCTATCTGCGGACGGCCACCAGTGTCGACGCGCAGGGCTGGGCGCAGTTCGGGTACGTGAAGATGCCGGAGTACCGCTGGGGCATCTTCCTCGCCGAGCCCGAGCCGGACCGGAAGATCAACTTCGGCGATTCCAAAGGGCAGCCCGCGTGGCAGGAGGTGCCCGGCGAGCATCGGGCGACCCTGCGCCGGCTCATCGTCACGCAGGGCGACACCGAGCCTGCGTCGGTCGAGCAACAGCGTCATCTCGGCCGGACCTGTCCCTCCCTCTACGACCTCCGCAACCTCTTCCAGGTGAACGTCGAGGAAGGCCGGCACCTCTGGGCGATGGTCTATCTCCTCCAGGCGCACTTCGGCCGCGACGGTCGCGAGGAAGCGGACCAGCTGCTGCAGCGGCGGTCCGGCGATCGCGACAAGCCGCGCATCCTCGGCGCCTTCAACGAGCCGACGCCGGACTGGCTCGCGTACTTCATGTTCTGCTACTTCACGGACCGTGACGGCAAGTACCAGCTCGCGAGCCTCGCGGAGAGCGGCTTCGATCCGCTGTCGCGCACGTGCCGCTTCATGCTCACCGAGGAAGCGCATCACATGTTCATCGGCGAGACCGGGGTGCAGCGCGTCGTGCAGCGCGCGTGCGAGCTCATGCGCGAGCACACGACCGACGACGTGCGGCGCCACGGCGGGATCGATCTCGCCACGATCCAGCGCTATCTCAACTTCCACTACTCGGTCTCGCTGGACCTGTTCGGCTCCGAGGTGTCCACCAACGCCGCGAACTTCTACACGGCGGGGTTGAAGGGACGCTTCGAGGAGACGAAGAAGGACGACGACCACCAGCTCAAGCACGCGACGTATCCCGTGGTGGGCGCGGACGGCGCTCGCATCGTGACCCGCGACGAGGCCGCGTTGCCGGCCCTCAACGAACGGCTGCGCGACGACTACGTGGCGGACTGCGAGCGCGGCGTGCGACGCTGGAACCAGGTCATCGAGAGGCACGGCATCGACGCCGAGCTGAAGCTGCCGCACCGCGGGTTCCATCGCGCCATCGGCGCCTTCGCCGGGACTGTCCGTGACGCCGGACGGCCGCCTCGTGAGCGCAGGCGGAATGGGAGGCGCGGCGCGGCGAGTGGCTGCCGACCGCCGAGGACCAGGCGTACGTCGCGAGCCTGATGACGCCCGTCACGGAGCCCGGCAAGTTCGCCGGCTGGATCGCGCCGCCCGCGCGCGGCATCAACAGCCAACCGGTCGACCTCGAGTACGTCCGGCTGGGGTAGCCGGTGGCGCTCGCCTCGCGCGCGGAGCGCTGGGCGCTGCTGCTGACGGGTCTGGCGCCGCTCGCGCCGACGCTGATCGGCAGCGTCGTCAACATCTGGTACAACCTCACGGAGATCGACCCGCTGCTGACCGAGACGCAGCGGCGGATCTTCGTGACGACCACCATCTGGTTCAACCTCCTCGTGTACCCGCCGGCGCTCGCCGTGTGGGCGAGCGTCGTCGGGTCGCTGCGCGCGCCGTTCCGCGCCCTGACGCGCGGGGAGGTCGTCGACGCCGCCCGCCTCGCCCAGGCCCGGCGCCGCGTGATCAACCTGCCGTGGTGGATCGTCCTCGTGTCGGGCACGGGATGGCTGCTCTGCATTCCGGTGTTCCTCTGGCACCTCGCCACCGGGCCCGAGCCCTTGCAGCCGATGGTGTACACGCACCTGCCGGTGTCGTTCGTGATCTCCGGCATGATCGCGATCACGCACGGCGTCTTCGGCGTCGAGCTGCTGAGCCAGCGCCTGCTGTACCCCGTCTTCTTCCGCGGCACGTCCGCGTGGCTGACGCCGGGTGCGCGCGCGCTCTCGCTGCGTGCGCGGGGCCTCTTGTGGGCGCTGTCGGCCGGCGTGTGTCCGATCGTGTCGCTCGTCCTGCTGGCGCTGGTGCCCTCACCCCATACGCCCGGCTTCGCGGTGGCGGTGGGTGCGATCGGCGTGGCGTTCGGTCTGCACACGGCGTGGCTCGTCGGGCGGCTCGTGACCGAGCCGATCAACGACCTCACCCTCGCCGCACGGTCGGTGAGCCGCGGGGACCTCGGCGTCAGCATCGGGCGCACGCGCGCCGACGAGTTCGGACCGCTCATCGACGCGTTCAACACGATGGTGAGCGGCCTGCGCGAGAAGGAGCGCATCGAGGAGCGGTTCGGCCGGCACGTCGGCCAGGCCGTCGCCCGCGCGATCATGGCGCGCCCGGCCGGCCTCGGCGGCGCCGAGGAACCCATCACCGTGCTGTTCCTCGACATTCGTGGATTCACGGCGCGCGCGGCCGGCGTGGCGCCGCAGACGATCGTCGCCCTGCTCAACGGCTTCTTCGCCGAGATGGTGGACGTGATCGAACAGCGTCATGCCGGCATCGTGAACAAGTTCCTCGGCGACGGGCTCATGGCGATCTTCGGCGACTGGACCGGCCGCACCGACCATGCCGACGCCGCCGTCGCGGCGGCCCACGACATGCTCGCGCGGCTCGCGCCATTCAATGCGGACCTGGTGGCGCGCGGCGAGGCGCCGCTCCGCGTCGGCATCGGCGTTCACACGGGCCGGGCGGTCGTGGGCAGCATCGGGTCGCCGCACCGGATGGAGTTCACCGCCATCGGGGACGCCGTGAACGTGGCGGCGCGCGTCGAGGGCCTCGCGGCCGCGCTCGGCGAGCCGTTGCTGGTCACCGCCGCGACCTGCGCGGCGCTCCGGAGCGCGCCCGCGCTCGAGGCGCTGGGCCCGCACGAGATCAAGGGCCAGCGCGAGCCGATCGTCGTCTACCGGCCCGCGTCACCCGTGCGCGCTACAATGCGCGCCTGAGCGCGTCCGCGCGAGGAGGCCGCGATGCCGAGGGCGATCAAGCCGGCGAAGGTCGGACCCCCGCTGGGGATGTACTCGCACGGCATGGCCGCGCCGGCGGGTGAGATCGTCGTGGTCGCCGGGATGACCGGCATCGACGCCGACGGCCGGCTCTCCGGTCCTGACGTCGCGTCGCAGACCCGGCAGGTCTTCGCGAACATCCGTGCGGTGATCGATGCCGCGGGCGGCACGATGCGCGATGTCGTGCGCCTGCAGACGTTCCTGACCAGCACGGAGCACATCGCCGGCTTCATGAAGGCCCGCGCCGAGGTCTTCGACCGCTATTTCCCGGACGGCGTCTATCCGACGAACACCCTCGTGATCGTGAGCGCGCTCGTGCATCCCGACCTCGTCGTGGAAGTCGAGGCGATGGCCGTCAAACCGCCGCGCGACCGCGCCGCCGCCCAAGCGACCGGCGGCCACGCGGGCGGCCGCGCGCCAGGCGCGGCGCCGCCCACGCCGCTAGTAGGAGCGGTCCCTGAAACGGCAGTCGCGGAGCGGCACGGCTTTGCCGGGCCGCGGAGCGTGGGGGGAATGGGGGGCCCGTCTCGGGCCCCCCATGTCTACAGCCGGTCGCGGTCGACGTAGGTCGTGCCGCGATTGTTCGTCATGGCGACGATGGCCAGGATGACGACGAGCAGCACGGCGACGCTCACGATGATTGCCGCGGTGGGGCTGAGGCCGAAGAATCCGGTGCGCTCGGGACCGCCGGTGCGCGGCGACGCGGCGGCGGCCGCATCATCGGCGCTCGGCGCCGCCTTGACCTCGGGCGCTTTCTCCGCCGGCGCGTACGGGGGCGCGGCCGGCTGCGAGGAGCTGTCCTGGGCGAGCACCATCGGCACGGCGGCGCCCGCCACGAGGACGAACGCGGAAAGCAGGATGGCAAGGGTCTTCATGGATGCTGGTCCTCCTGGCGGTTCCCAGGTAGCAACCTGGGTGCCATGGACGCCGCGAAAGTAACTTCGACAAGGAGCGCGTGAATGATCGCTTCGGAGATCCTGCCGCCGCAGTTCAACGTCGCGACCTGGTTCGTGGATCGCAATGTCGACGAAGGGCGCGGGTCGCTGCCGGCGTTCCACTGCGAGGGACGGACGCTCACGTACGGCGACGTGCAGGACCTCGCGAACCGCACCGGCAACGCGCTCCGCGAGCTCGGCATCGGCATGGAGGACCGCGTGCTCGTGCTGTGCCTGGACACGCCGGAGTTCCTCGGCGCGTTCTGGGGCGCCATCAAGATCGGCGCGGTGCCGATTCCGGCGAACACGCTGTTGCGGACGCAGGACTACGCCTACTTCCTCGAGGACAGCCGCGCGAAGGCCGCGATCGTCTCCGCACCGCTCCTCGCGGAGGCCGGCCCCGCGCTCGAGGGCGCGCGCTGGCTCGAGCACGTGCTCGTCGCCGGCGGGCCGGCGGGGAAGCATCTGTCGTTCGAGGATCGCGTCGCGAAGGCGTCGTCACGGCTCGACGCCGCGCCGACGTTCCGCGACGAGCCCGCGTTCTGGC
This sequence comes from uncultured Candidatus Rokubacteria bacterium, assembly GCA_963707305.1. Classification (GTDB taxonomy): domain Bacteria; phylum Methylomirabilota; class Methylomirabilia; order Rokubacteriales; family CSP1-6; genus VGLJ01. The sequence goes on along the minus strand of CAVPPZ010000027.1, from coordinate 55,987 downwards.
TCTACTCGTCCGGCTCCACGGGGTTTCCGAAGGGCGCGGTGCACCTGCATCACGACATGGTGGTGTGCGCGGAGACGTTCGCGAAGCAGATCGTCGGCTATCGCGCCACCGACACGGTGTACTCGGCGGCGAAGCTCTTCTTCGCGTACGGGCTCGGCAACGCGGGCTACTTTCCGATGGCGGTGGGCGCGCAGAGCGTGCTCTATCCGGGCCGGCCGACGCCCGAGGCCGTCTTCGAGATCCTGACGAAGCACCGGCCCACGCTGTTCTACGGCATTCCCACGCTCTACGCGTCGATGCTGGCGACGAAGGATGCCGACAAGCGCTACGACCTCTCGTCGCTGCGCCTGTGCTTCTCGGCGGGCGAGGCGCTCCCCGAGGAGCTCTACACGCGCTGGCGCGAGCGCTTCGGCGTGGAGCTCATCGACTGCATCGGGACGACGGAGATCCTGCACTGCTTCCTGTCGAATCGTCCCGGGCGAGGCGCGGCCGGGCTCGACCGGCAAGGCCGTGCCGGGCTACGAGGCGATCATCGTGGACGACGAGGGACGTCCCGTGCCGCAGGGCGAGATCGGCAACCTGCGCGTGAAGGGCGACTCCACCATGGCGTACTACTGGAACAAGCACGAGAAGACGAAGGAGGCGCTCTTCGGCGCGTGGATCCAGACCGGCGACAAGTACTCGCAGGACGCCGACGGCTACTACTGGTACGCGGGACGCGCCGACGACATGCTGAAGGTCGGCGGCATCTGGGTCTCGCCGATCGAGGTCGAGGGCACGCTGATCAAGCACGCCGCCGTCCTCGAAGCGGCGGTGGTGGGGCGCGAGGACAGCGACCGGCTCGTGAAGCCGCACGCGTTCGTGGTGCTCAAGGATCCGGCCGACGCGTCGCCCGCGCTCGCCGACGAGATGAAGAACTTCGTGAAGGACAGGATCGCGCTCTACAAGTACCCGCGCTGGATCGACTTCGTCACGGAGCTGCCGAAGACCGCGACCGGCAAGATCCAGCGCTATCGGTTGAGATAGGGGGTGCGAGACGCACCCCCCTATACCCCCACGCTCCGCGACCCGGCGGAGCCGGGCCGCTCCGCGAGTGCCGTTCCTATCGCTGCTGCTGCTGTTGCTCGATGGCCGCCTCGTCCGGCGTCGGCGGGCGGTCCGGGCGCCGCTGCGGGATCTCCGTGTGGACCGGCAGATCGATCGCGGTGACCTCTTCCTGGAACGCCGCGCCCGCGCGGCCGCGCGCCCGCTCCGTGCGGACTTCGGCGGTGAGCGTCTCCTTCGCGGCGCCGCGATAGATCCCGCGGTTCGGCGGCACGTCGTCGTAGTGACGGCCGTGGCCGACGACGACGTACTGCTCGTCGGGGACGACGTCGTGGGTGGGATCGAACGGCACCCAGCCCGCCGACCCCGCGTGCACCTCGATCCACGCGTGGCTCTGTGACGGCCCGCTCTGCGTCCGCTCCACGTGCAGGTAGCCGCTCACGTAGCGGCAGGCGATCCCGCGCAGCCGCAGGAGCGCGAGCGCCAGGTGGGTGAAGTCCTGGCAGACGCCGGCGCGGCCCTTGAGGAAGTCGTCGGTCGTGGAATCGAACCGGGTGACGTGCTGCTGGTAGTCGAACTCCCGATGCAGGTGCTCGCCGATGGCCGCCACCTGCTCGCCGATCGGCGCCTTTGCGGGCGTCGTGATGGCGCGGTTGACGTCGCGCAGCGGGTTCGTGAGCCGGAGCGGGCCGTGGAACTCGAGGAAGTCGCGGAGGGTGAACGGGACCTCGACCGGCGGCGGCTCGGTCATCGCGGCGAGCGCGGGCGATCCCGGATGCGTCTCCACGAGCGAGCGGCTGACCACCTCGATGCGGTCGTGGAACTTCGTCACCGTGAAGTGGTGCGCGAGGTTGTCGTTCCAGTCGCGATACCGGAACACGCGCGTGGGCGGGCCGACGGCGAGGCTGAAGCTCGCCACGGTCTGCGTCGTCGTGGCCTTGGGCTGGACGCGCAGCTCGAGGAACGATTCGCTGATGTAGCTGTCGTACGAGAACGCCAGCCGGTGCTCGATCTTCAGCAGCATGCGCGGGGCCTCACGTCACGAAGAAGCGCGCGTCCACGGCGTCGTGGATCTTCGCCGTCTCGGCGGCCACGTGGTCGAGGAACGCCGTGAAGTCCGGCTGCTGCACGATCGTCGCGTCGGAGTATCGCAGCTCCGCCGCGAGCCGGCCGATGAGGCGCGCGGCCACGGCGTCGTCGGCGCCCCCGGTGATGCTCTCGATGTACCGCGCGACGGTATCGGCGCCGTGACGGAGCGAGCGCGGCGACTCACGCTCGAAGAGGAGGAACGGCACCACCACCTCGGGCTCGAGGCGCGCGCCGTAGACCTTCCGGAAGTGCTCGAGCGAGGCGAGCCCGCGCAACAGCGCGCGCCACTGCGTCTGGTGCAGCGCGGCGTCGGCGCCGCCCGCCGGCGTGAGGAGGCCCGGCAGCTTGGTGCGCAGCACGGAGGCGGTGCGATAGAGCCGTTCCAGCGATTCCCCGAGGCGCAGGAACCGCCAGCCCTCGTCGCGCGGCAGCGTGTGGCCGATGGCGCCCACGATGCTGAAGAGTCCCCGATGGGTGGTCGTCAGCGCCGACCGCAGGCCGGGCACGTCCGCGGGCGGCTTCTTCTCCCACGCCTCCAGCTCGTGGAAGACCTCGTTGAGGCCGACGAACACCTCGAGGCTCAGCGCCTCCCGCACGGCCCGCGCGTTCTCGCGGGCCTTGCGCAGCGACCAGCTCACGGAGTACGGGTTGCGCGGGTCGGCGAAGAACGACAGCAGGTAGGGCAGGGCCATCGGCGCGTAGGGCGGGGTCTCGCGCGTGATCTGCGCGGCGGGGAGGACGACGAGCAGGTCCTTCCACGCCGCCTGCGCCACGCTCTCGTCGAGCCCCATCGCCTCGGTGGCGAAGTCGTCGGTGACGAGGAGCAGCCGCGTGATCTGCTCCGCGCGCTCGGTGTACCGCCCCATCCAGTAGAGGGCGTCGGCGACCCGCGAGAGCATCAGGCGCCGCGCGCCGCCAGCACCCAGGTGTCCTTGCTGCCGCCGCCCTGGGACGAGTTGACGACGTACGACCCGTCGCGCAGGGCGACGCGGGTCAGGCCGCCCGGCAGCACGCGCACGCTCTCGCCGTAGAGCACGAAGGGGCGAAGGTCGATGCGGCGGGGCGCGAAGCGCCCTTCCATATATGTCGGATGGGCGGAGAGCTCGATCAGGGGCTGCCCCACGTAGCCCGCCGGGTTCTTCCGCATCTGGGCCGCGTAGGCCTCGATCTCCTTCTTCGTCGCGAACGGGCCCATGAGCATGCCGTAGCCGCCGGAATCGCCGGTGGTCTTCACCACGAGGCTCCCGAGGTGCTCGCGCATGTACGCGTAGTCGTCCCGGCGGAACCCCACGTACGTGTCGACCTGGGGCAGCAGGGGCTCTTCGGCGAGGTAGTACTTGATCAGGGCCGGCATGAACGCGTAGACGGCCTTGTCGTCGGCGACCCCCGCGCCCGGCGCATTCGCGAGGCCCACGTTGCCCTCGCGGTACGCGTTCACGAGACCCGGCACGCCGAGCAGGCTGTCGCGCCGGAAGGCGAGGGGGTCGAGGAAGTCGTCGTCGACGCGGCGATAGATCACGTCCACGCGCTGGCGCCCACTCGTGGTGCGCATGAACACGTGGTTGTCCTCGACGATGAGGTCGCGGCCCTCGACGAGGACCGCGCCCATCTCGCGCGCGAGGAACGAGTGCTCGAAGAAGGCGGAGTTGTAGAGCCCGGGGCTGAGCACCACCACCACCGGGTTCTCGGAGAACCGCGGTGCGGCGTGCAGCAGCGTCTCGCGCAGGAGGAACGGGTAGTCCTTGATGGGCCGCACCGGATAGTACGTGAAGAGCTCGGGGAACACGCGATGGAGGAGACTCCGGTTCTCCAGCACGTAGGACACGCCGCTCGGACAGCGGCAGTTGTCCTCCAGCACGAGGTAGTCGCCGCGATCGTTGCGGATGATGTCGGTGCCGACGACGTGGGTGAAGACGCCGCGCGGCGGGAGCACGCCGATCAGCTCGCGCTTGTACTCCGTGCGCGAGAGCACGAGCTCGGCCGGGATCACGCCGTCCTTCAGGCACTTCTGCTCGTGGTAGACGTCGCGGATGAAGAGGTTGAGCGCGGTGACCCGCTGCACGAGCCCGGCTTCGACCTTCTTCCACTCCGCGGCCGGGATGATCCGCGGGACGAAGTCGAACGGGAAGATGCGCTCGACGCCGTCCTTCTCGCCGTAGACGGTGAACGTCACGCCCTGGTCGATCAGCGACAGCTTCTGCAGCCGCTCACGCCGGTCGACCTCCGTCTGCGTGAACGACTCCAGCACCGAGATCAGCGCCTGGTAGTGGCGGCGCGGCGTTCCCTCCGCGCTGAACGCCTCGTCGAACCCGTTCGCGGCCGGCACCCACTTCACGTCGCCGCAGCATAGCATCCCGCGCCGCGCCGGCGGGCCGCCGGCGGTCAGCGCTGGTGGCAGGCCACGCAGGCGAAGCGCGAGTGGAACATGATCGCCGGCGCTTCCGGGGCGGGCGCCGTCGCGCGAAACAGCTCGACGTAGCGGGCGGCGTTCCGCATCCGGTCCTCGAGGACGTCCCGGTAGGGCCAGGTGGCGTACGCGGCCGCGTGCCGGGCGTTGCCGTACACCACGATCGCGCGATCCGGCTCGCCGGCCTTCACCAGCATGTCGCCGAGGTTCAGCAGGAAGCCTTCGAAGTTGTGCGGCGCGATCGCCGAGTTCCAGCACACCCGCTTCGGACCGTCGGTCGTCTGCAGGCGCATGAACGGCGCGTAGTCGAGGCGCCGGCGATCCACCGTCTCGCCGACGCACGCATCGAGCGCGCGCCACTGGGACGCGAGGCCGTCATGGAACCGCTCGGAGTCGTGCGGCTGTCCCGAGGCGACATAACCCGCCGTGAACAGGTTGAACTCCGGCCAGGCGGCGACGGCCTCACGCAGGGCGAAGTACCCCTGGCGCCGGAGCTTCTCGTCCTTGTGAATGGTGCCTTCGATCATGAGGGCCGAGGCGTAGAAGCCTCGATAGCGCGCGTCGGACGGATCCAGCCGCACCGCTTCCTCGAAATACTTCCGCGCGAGCACCGCGTCGTCCGGGAGGCCGGGCGGAGGGGACGCCAGGCGCGCGAGCTCTGCGATCCGCCAGATGCGGAGCCAGCCGACGCGCGCCGCGGTGACCGCATCGTTCGGATCTTCGAGATAGGCGGCGGTCATGGCACTCAATGCGGCGGGGATGTCGTCGTACGCTCCGGCGTTGAGCGTCCTCCAGAAGACATCGTCGGCCTTCCGGGCCAGCGCCGTGCGTGCCGTGCTCGCTTCCTTCCCGGGCGCGGCCCAGATCGCGATGCGGCTGCAGGCACACGCGAGCACGAGGAGCGGAATCGTCAGCCATGTCAGCGTCCGCCGGCTCATGGGCGCCTCCCACGAGCTCGGCATACGCCAGAATCGTGCCGTGCCCCGGAGCGCGCCAGTCGCGCCCCGGGGCGATGCCCCGGCTACTTGCCGACGATCTGCGGCTTCATCCCTCCGAGCGCGGTCAGGAGCTCGTTCTTCTCCGGCGCCGGCACCTTGAACGTGTCGAGCGACTTGATCAGGTCCTCGACGAGCGCTGTGAACTCGGCGTCACTGATGTTCATCCCGCGGTGCGCATCGAGCATGTTGCTTCCCATGTACTTGCACGGGCCGCCGCTCGCCTCGCAGATCTGGTCCACGAGCTGCGCCTTGAGGCGCGGGATGTTCGCGTTCGCGAAGCGCTTGTTGATCCGCGCGTCGCCCGCCACGTTGCCGATGAAGTCGTCCACCACCGCCGTGATCGCGGGCTTGCCGCCCAGACGGTCGTAGAGGGCCTTCTTCCCCATGGTGCCGCCGCCGTCCATGCTGGCGCAGCCCGCGGCCGCCAGCGCCACCACTGCCAGGATGCCCACCACCGTTCGTCGCATGGATGCCTCCCGCGGCGCGAAGCCCGCGCCCGCGCCGCCCCGAGAATTGTCTGCTGTCGTGTCCTACGCGTGGCTGCACGGGTTCCGCGGATGTGTCAGACGCCTTGTGTCGAACCCCTGGGTTTGCTAGTGAAGACAGGATGGCCGGCACGGACCTGATCCGGCGCATGGCGGAGGGCGATCGTGACGCGTTCGCGAGCTTCTACGATCGTCACGCGCGCCAGGTCTACCCGCTCATCGTCCGCATCGTGCGCGATCCGGCGGACGCCTCGGAGGTGCTCCAGGAGGTGTTCTGGGAGGCGTGGCAGACCGCGGCGAGCTACGACCCCGGGCGGGGCACCCCGGAGGCGTGGATTTTCATGCGGGCCCGGACCCGGGCAATCGACAAGCTACGGGCCGTCCGTAGAAGGACTGAGACGTTCGTGGCCCCCGTCGACGAGCGGGTGGCTGCGGCCGCGCCGGAGCCCGGCGGGCGACGCGGCCGAGCGCGCGGCGGACCGGGACCTCGTCCTCGGTGCGCTCGGACATCTGCCGGACGCCCAGAAGGAGGTGCTCGAGCTGGCCTACTACGGAGGGATGACGCAAACCGAGATCGCGGAGCGGCTCAAGCAGCCGCTCGGGACGGTCAAGACACGGATTCGGCTCGGCCTCGAGCGACTCCGCGAGGTGCTCAAGCGGCCGCAATGAACCACGAACCCTTCGACACGCTGGCACCGGTGTATGCCGTCGGCGCGCTCGACGGCGACGACCTCGTGCGCTTCCAGGCGCACCTGCGCGAGGGCTGCCCGACGTGCGAGGCCGTGGTGCGCGAGTCGCGAGGAAACCCTCGCGGCGCTCGGCCGGGAGGTGCCGCCGATGATCCCGCCCGCGCACGTCCGCGACGCGCTCATGCGGCGGGTCCAGACGTCGGCGCGGCCGCGGCCCGCGCGGTTCCGCTGGGCGCGCTGGGCGGTCGGCACCGCGGCGGCCGCCATCGCGGCGGCCGCGTTCACCGGCGGCATGGTCGCGTCGCGCTACGAGGCGCGGCTCGGCGCGATCGCGCGCGACATCGCTCAGGCACGCGAGCAGCTCCGGCGCGAGCAAGCGCAGCTGCGCGACGAAGTGGCCGGCGCGCGGGCGATGGCCGAGCTGCTGCGCGATCCCGCCACGCGCGTCGTGGCCCTCGGCGGGCTGCCCGCGGCGCCGAGCGCGAGCGGGCGCGTCGTGTGGCACGAGAAGTCCGGCGGCCGCCTCTACGTGACCGGGCTGCCGCCCGCCCCGGCCGGGAAGACCTACGAGCTGTGGACGATCGCCGGCGCCACGCCGCGTCCCGCGGGCACGTTCGACGTCGATGCCGGCGGCAGCGCGGCGCACCCCGTCGCGCCCGTCGACGATGGCCCGGTGAAGGTCTTCGCCGTCACCCTCGAGCCCGCGGGCGGCGTGCCCGCGCCGACGGGGCCGATGGTGCTCGCGAGCAAGTAGGCGGCCTACCGCCGCCGCGCGGCGTGCAGCACCGCCACCACCGTCATCGCGTCCACGATCTCACTGCGCAGGACCATCGCGAGGACGTCGTCGAACGAGAACGTCCTCGTCTCGATGAACTCGGTCGCGTCGGGCGCGTGCTCGACGGCGGCGAGGTCGGTGGCCAGATAGAGGTGCGCGGTCTCGTCCAGGATGCTCTTCGAGCTGTCGAACGAGCAGAGCTTCTCGAGCCGCCCGGCGCGATAGCCGGCCTCTTCCGCGAGCTCGCGCTGCGCGGCGTCGGTCTCGCGCTCGCCCTCCGTCATGCGCGCCCGTCGGGATCTCCCACTGGAATGCGCGCGCGACGTACCGGTACTGGCCGACGAGCACCACGGTGCCGGCGTCGACGAACGGCAGCACGCCGACGGCCGGGCGCGTCTCGACCACGCCGTAGAGCGTCCGGCGTCCATCGGGCAGCTCGGCGATGTCCTCGCGCACGCGGATCCACGGGTTCACGTACACGGGGCGCGTCGAGCGCGTGCGCCACGGCGTGCGCGCGAGCGAGCGGCGATCGTCGGTCATGGCTCCTCCCGCGCCAGCATCGCACGGCCAGGGTATACTCGACCATCCCGCGAGCCCTTGTCACGAGAAGGAGCCGTCGATGGCGCTGCCCGAACCGGTCGAGAAGCTGTGGCGTGACCTCGAAGCCGTGCGCGCCGACGTGTTGAAGGAAGTGCACGGGCTCTCGCAGGCGCAGGCGGACTGGAAGTCGGGCGCCGAAGGACTGGTCGGTCGGGGAGATCGTCCATCACCTGACCCTCGCGGAGATCGCCACCGGCAAGCTCACCACGAAGCTGACGCGTGACGCCGAGGCCGCCGGCTCGCTGCAGCCGTTCCCGGCCGACGTGCGGGAATTTCCTCCGCTCGCTCCGGGTCGTGCGGGCGCCGCGGAGGCGCCGCCCGTCGTGTGGCCCGAGCACGGCAAGGCGATCGGCGCGCTCGTGAGCGACATGCAGGCCACGCGGCAGCGGAGCCGCCAGTCGATCGAGAAGCTCGGCAGCGTCGACGCGCGCCCGCTGACGTTCAAGCACTTCGCGCTCGGCGACCTGAATCTCGCGCAGTGGTGGCAGCTCCAGGCGAGTCACGACGACCTGCACCTGCGTCAGATCCGTGACGTCAAGGCGCAGCCGGGGTTCCCGAAGGCGTGACCGTGAAGGTGGTGCTGCGCAATCCACGGCGCGAGGTGGAGGTCGCCGGCGGCCGCCGCGTCAAGGACGTGCTCGTCGAGCTCGACGATCATCCCCGAGTCCGTGCTCGTGATCCGCGGCGACGAGCTCATCACCACCGATCAGGTCGTCCGCGACGACGACGTCATCGAGCTGCGGCCCGTCATGTCGGGTGGCCGGCGATGAAGTGTCGCAAGTGCGGCGAGCGCGCGACGATCGAGCTGCGCCGTCACAACACCGCGTTCTGCTCGACGGACTTCCAGGAGTTCTTCAAGCGGCAGGTCCGCGAGGCGATTCGCAAGCACCGCATGTTCACGCCGCGACGAGCCGGTGCTGGTGGCGGTGTCGGGCGGCAAGGACTCGCTCGCGCTGTGGGACGTGCTGATCGACGACGGCTACCGCACGACCGGCCTCTACCTGGATCTCGGCATCTTCGACTACTCGGTCGAGTCGAAGGCGAAGTGCGAGGCGTTCGCGGCGGCGCGCGGCGTGCCGCTCCTCATCGTCGACCGTCGCCGAGGAGGTCGGCGCGCCGATGCCCGATCATCAAGCAGGTCACCCGCCGTCCGCCGTGCTCGGGCTGCGGGCTCTCCAAGCGCTATCTCATGAACCGCGTGGCGCTGGAGCACCGCTTCCCGGTGGTGGCCACCGGCCACAACCTCGACGACGAGGCGGCGACGCTCTTCGGGTCCGTGATGCACTGGCAGACCGACGCGCTCGCCGCGCCAGTCGCCGGCGCTCGCGTCCACGCACCCGAAGCTCGTGCGGCGCGTGAAGCCGCTCTACCGCCTCTCCGAGCTGGAGACGGCGGCGTACGCGTTCGTCCGCAAGATCGACTACATCGTCGAGGAGTGCCCGTTCGCGAAGGGCGCCACCTCGATCGCGCACAAGGAGATCCTCAACCGGATGGAAGAGGCGTCGCCCGGCGCGAAGCACAACTTCCTCTTCGGCTTCCTCGAGAAGGCGCGGCGCCGCCTTCGAGCGCGCCGAGGGCGTCGAGCTCAAGGAGTGCGCGCGGTGCGGGCAGGTGACCACCGGCACGCTGTGCGCGTTCTGCAAGCTCGCCGACCAGGTGAAGCGCGCCGTCTGAACGAACAGGAGCGGCGCCGGAGTCCGGCGCCGCCCGTCGGAACGTCCGCGAGCCGCGGGGCCGCGCCGCCACGGGTCCGTCGCCGCCGCGGTCACGGCATCCGGGCATCGCCGTCCGAGTCCAGCAGCATCCGCGTGCTCAGCCCGTCTGCGCTCGTCGTCGCGAGCGACGTCGTCCCGAGCGTCCGCATGGTCCCGAGGTCGTTGATGCTGGTGATGGGCGGCACCGGCGGCCGGCCGGGCTCGTACCCGCCCACCTCCGCGCACTGGCACTGGGCGTCGGGCATCGTGCCGTCCGCGCAGCGGTGCGCGATGCAGAGGTCGGCCGGCTGGAACAGCCCGGCCACGCCGCCGCAGCTGCATCCGCCGTTGAGGCCCGCGGCCGCCACGCCGTCCACGCACAGGATGAGGCCGCAGGACGCGGGCTGCTTGGTGGGCCCGATGTCGCCGAAGGCGCACACGCCGTCGAGGTCGTCGGCCGGGCCCGTGTCGCCGTCGGGCCGCGGGTAGGAGGCGATGTCGACCTTCTTCACGAGCTTGCTCTTGTCCGGACGCCCGGTGGCCTTGGCGATCGCGCTCAGCAGGTCGTCGGTGCACGCCTGCGCGGCCGTGATCATCTGGCCCACGGCGGTGCAGGTGTTGCTGCACGCGAGCGGATCGACGCAGTCCCTCTGCCCCTTGCGGTACATGTCCTCGAGCTGGTAGAGCGCGTTGTCGAGGGTGCTCTGATCGCTGTCGGGTTCCATGGCCTCGCCGGCGACCAGATTGATGGCGTCAGCCAGCTTGCCCGCGACGAGGATCGAGTACCGCACCAGCTCGCCGGTCTTCGGGTCCACGATCTCGGTGATCTTGACCGTCGCCTTGTCGTCGCTCAGCTCGGTGGTGTCGCCTTCCGCGAGCTGACGGACCTGAGGCGTCGAGGCCGGCGTCGCCTTGGGCTCCGGGGTGGAGGCCGCCGTCCCCGTCGACGTCGTGAAGAGATCCCGGAGCTTCTCGTACCAGGGCTTCTCCTCCTCCTGCGGCTCCGTCTGCTTCGGCGTCGATGCCGCCGTCGACGTGCCCGTCCCGTCGGCGAAGCGGCATTCGTGACCCATGGGCACGCCCTTCAGCTCGCCGCCGATGTCGGGGACCTTGTTGGCGCCGATCGCCTCGACCATGCACGCGGCGTTCTGCTCGAACGGGTTCGGCTCCGGCTCCCCGCCCAGGCACTGCCCGACGTCGATGGTGCCGCCCTGCATGTCGGCGCCGGGGCCCTTGCAGAAGCCCCCCATCTGCGTCATCTCGGCCTTCGTGATCTGCGGCCACCGGGTCTGGATCTGCTGCTGCTGGCCTGCGCTCAGCCCGCCCTTCGGCGCCGTCCCTTTCGGCGCCATGCCACTGGCCGTGGGCTTCGTCGTTCCCTGACACTCCTGCGTCGGACAGGTGTAGCGAATGCCCTGCTTCAGCTGATCGGGGCCACGGTCGACCATGCCGGCGAGAGCGCAGTCGCCCATGCCCAGCGCCTGCGGGTCCCTGAGTGACGTGATGAAGGCGAGGAAGTCCACGCACTGAGGCGTGAACACCTTGCCCCCGCAGGGCGGATACGCGACGAGCACGCCCTGCCGGCGATTCCACAGCAGGAGCTTCTCGGTGGCCCAGCCGGCGCGCGCCACGTCCTGCTCGATGAAGGCGCCGTAGGTCGAGAACCACTGCCCACGCGCGCGAGGCCGCGCCGCGGTGCTTGCGCGCGTCGAGGACGAGCACCTGCACCGGGGCGGCAAGCCGCGCGAACGCCGGCACCAGGCTGTCGAGGTTGCGCTGCTCCATGCGCTGGCTCACGCGGTCGAAGCCGTCGGCGAGCGCACGCTCCAGCTCGGCGAGCTGGGCGGCGCCGAGACACGCGATCTGGCGCGCGAGGGCGTCGAGGGTGTCGGTCGTCTCGGGCGCACTGGCGCCCTGCGGCCCCGCCGCGGACGCGCCGTAGACGTAGAGCATCCGCTCGCTGACGAGGTCGCCCCGGCAGCCCTGGTCGCTCACCACGCCCGGCACGACCGTGTGGAAGGTGCCGCCGACGCTCCGGCGCACCTCGATGTGCAGGTCGAGCATGGCGAGCACGAGGGGCCGACTGATGAGGAGGGCGTTCGCGGTCGGCAGCGTGGTGGCGTCCCACGCGAGGTCACGCGCGACGTCGAGGTCGTGCTCGGCCCGCGCCGCTGCGTTCGCCGTCGCCAGCCACGCGGCGGTGGTCGTCGTCGGCTTCGCCATCGCCGTCTCGAGCGCGACCTGCGCCGCGTGCGCCGCGCGATCGAGGCTCTCGACGTCCGCGATGCCTCTCGGCGCCGTGACGCTCACGGCCAGGGTCGGCTTCGTCACCTTCGCGGCCGTCGTCTTGGCCGTTGCCGCCTTCGTCGCCGTGGTGGTCGGCGTGACGCCGGGGGCGGCTGACACCGGCGCACTCGCGACCGAGAAGCATGTTGCCGCCGCCACGATCAGGGCTGTCCACCGGGCCTGCGCTCGTCTCCCCGCCATGGTCGTTACCTCCCGCGTGTTCGAGGTCCGCCCATCCGGGCCTCGTTCGACACCCGGGCGTAAAGGCAAGACGAGCGCCACGGCTCCGGCCCCGGAAATCCTCGTGTTTTCGGCGACTTCCTCGAGGACGCCCCCCGGCGATTCGATATCGGTGCGATACGGCCGATATCACCGCGACATCCGGTCTCGCAGTGTTCGCTGATCCTCTCGGCCCCGCGAGCCGATAGACGGCCTGCGCTGGACGTTTCTGCGCGACGGCCTGCCGGCCGGCGAATAGGCAAAAGGTTCCGAGTGCAGCACGCGCTCATGGGCAGCGGCGTTCGTGCCGACGCATGCCCAGGAGGCATCACGCTCCGAGTCCATGCAGGAGGCGATATGAGCCCGGCGGGCCCGATGGAGATTCTGCTGGTCGAAGACAACCCGGATCACGCGGAGCTCACGCGGCGCGCCCTCAACAAGGGGGGCGGCAACAACGTCGTGTGGGTGAAGGACGGGCAGGAGGCGCTGGACTTCCTTCGCCGCGAGGGGCCGTGGGCCTCGTACAAGGGCGCCATGCCGTCGGTGATCCTGCTCGACATCGGCCTGCCGAAGGTCGGCGGCCACGACGTGCTGCGCACCATCAAGCGCGACGAGAAGCTGCGCTACATCCCCGTGATCATGCTCACGACGTCGGGAGATCCGGACGACGTGGCGCGCTGCTACGACCTCGGCGCCAACAGCTACGTCGTGAAGGCGCTCGACTTCAGCGATTTCCTCGCCCGCGTGAAATGCATCAAGGACTACTGGGTCAACACCAACGTGTTTCCAGAGGGCTTCTCGTTCGCCTCGGCCTGACGGCCTGAGAGGGGAGACAACGTCATGAAACTCACCACGATCGTCGCGTGCATGGCGGCGGTGCTCCTGAGCAGCGGGGCGGCGGGCGCCAACGAGCCCGTCACCGTGCAGCTCAAGTGGCACCACCAGACGCAGTTCGCGGGCCTGTACGTCGCGGACGCCAAGGGCTTCTACCGCGCGGAAGGGCTCGACGTCCGGCATCGCGAGTGGAAGGTCGGCGACAAGTCGCCGATCGAGCAGGTCGTGAACGGCTCGGCGGACTTCGGCATCACGAGCCAGGCGCAGTTCCTGCTCGAGCGTGAGAAGGGCGCCAAGATCGTCGCGATCGCGGCCGTCTATCAGCGCTCGCCGGTCGCGTTCTTCGCCCTCAAGAAGTCGAACATCAAGCACCCGCGCGACTTCGCGGGCAAGACGATCGCCTTCGCCCCGCCGCACGAGGTGCAGCTCAAGGCCGTGCTGAAGCGGTTCGGCGTGGACGTGAAGCAGCTCACGCGGGCCCCGTACGGCTTCGATCTCGCGCCGTTCTACAAGGGCGAGACGCTGATCTGGGCGGGCTACGCGATGAACCAGCCGGTCGACGCCAAGCTCGCCGGCTACGACGTCAACATCTTCTTCCCCGACGACTACGGCGTCCACGGCTACGACGACATCCTGTTCGCGTCGGAGGACCTGATCCGCCGCAAGCCGATGGTGGTCGAGAAGTGGGTGCGCGCGGCCATGAAGGGGTGGCGCTACGCGATCGAGCACGCCGACGAGGCGACCACGATCACGCTGGGCCTCCGCGACACCCTCAAGCGTGACAAGCAGTCGGCGATGCTGCTCGCGAGCATCCCGCTGATCCACACCGGCGAGCGCCCGCTCGGCTCGATGACCCGCGAGGTGTGGCAGAGCGCCGCCGAGCTGCTGCACGAGCACGGCATCCTCTCCCGTGTGCCGTCGATGGACGGCCTGTACACGACGACGTTCGTCGGACGCGCCAAGTAGCGAACGGCCATGCGGCGCGTACTCCAGTTCTTCCGGGCGGACACGGTCAGCGCGAGATTGCTCGGGGCGTTCGTTCTCGTGTCGATCGTGCCCGTCGCCATCGCCGGCGTCCTCGTCTACCGGGCGGGCGAGCAGACGCTTCGGGAAGAGCTGTGGCAGCGCCTCGGAACCGTCACGCAGCTCCGGATGCAGCAGATCCACTCGTGGCTCGGGGGACGGCGCCAGGACGTCATCCTCCCCACCGGCTACCGGGAGTTCAAGCGAGCCGTCGCCGAGGTGGCCGCCACGCGGCACCCCGCGCCGGCGGTCATCGAAGACGTGCGCGCGATGCTGGAGCAGACGCGGGAGTCCGGCGGGTTCACCGAGATGTTCGTGCTGAACATGAAAGAGGGCGCCGTCATGGTGTCCACGGACCCCGAGCAGGAAGGCAAGATCAAGGCGGACCGGCCGTACTTCCGCGAGGCCGCCTCCGGACCGTTCGTCCAGCACGTCTACTACTCGATGGCGCTCGGCCGCGCCGTCCTGGCCTTCTCCGCCCCGGTCATGGGGCCCGACGCCAAGCCCGTCGGGATCCTCGTGGGACGGGCCGACCTCCGATTCCTCGACGACCTGATGGCGGAGCGGGCCGGCCTCGGCACGACGGGCCGCACCTTCCTCGTCAACCGCTTCAACTACTTCGTCTCGGCGTCGCTCGGCAGCGGCAAGGACGGCTACCGGCCGGTGTTCAGCGATGGCGTGAAGAAGGCGCTCGCGGGCGAGAGCGGGACGGCGGTCTACAAGAGCCACGACGGCCGCCGCGTGGTGGGCGCCTATCGCCCGATCCCGGAGATCGGGCTCGCCCTGATCGCGGAGATGGACGCGGACGAGGCGTTCGCGCCGATCTATCGCTTCCAGATCGCGATCTCGCTGCTGTTCGTCGTCGTCTGCGTCGCCGCCGCGCTCGTCGGGATCCGGCTCGCGGTCGGCATCAGCCGGCCGATCCGGCGCCTGGCGCACGCCGCGGGCGCGATCGGCGACGGCGAGCTCGACCACCGCGTGACGGTCGCCGGCCCGCGCGAGGTCCTGTCGCTCGCGAAGGCGTTCAACGGCATGGCCGAAGACCTCGCGCGCTCGCGCGCCGACCTCATGGCGCACAGCACCGCGCTCGAGGTGAACGTCGCCGAGCGCACGCGCAACCTCACCGCGCTCCTCGAGGTCACCCAGGCGCTCGGCTCCACGCTCGACCTCACCGAGACCCTGTGGTGCGCGGCCCGCTCGCTCGTGCGCGTGCTGCGCGCCGACGCCGGCGTCGCGTACGTGCTCGAGCCGGACGGCGAGGCGCTGCGCCCCGTGGCCGGCTACCAGCTCCCGCCGCACCTGCGCGCGCGCACCGGGCGCCTGTCGCTCACGGTCCGCGACCACGTGTTCGTGTCGGAGGCGTGCGAGAGCCGGCAGGCCGTCTTCGCCGAGGACGCGCCGGGCGACGCGCGTCTCGATCCCACGCTGATCGAGCTGTGGGGGTTCCGCTCGGTGCTGTTCGTCCCCATGACGTCGGGCGGCCGCCTCGTCGGCGGTCTCTTCGCCGGCTGGGGCACGTCGCGCCCGCCGCTGGTGCAGGAAGAGCTGAACCTGATCGACGGCATCGGCCGTCAGGCGGGCATCGCCGTGCAGAACGCGGCGCTCTTCACGGACAGCGAGCGGCGGCGCAGCGGGGCCGAGACGCTGGCCGAGCTGGACGCGGTGCTGGCCGGCTCGCTGGACCGCGGTGTCATCGCGCAGGGCATCGTGCGCGGCGCCCGCGCGCTCCTCAACGCGCGCTTCGCCTCGGTGTTCCAGCTCGATCCGGTCTCGGGCGACTTCCACCGGCTCGCCGTCGACGGCATCGATCCCGACCAGGCGGTCTCCGTGATCCCGGGCGGCGTCGGCATCGCGAGCCTCGCGGTCGAGCAGCGCGCCGTCGTCATGAGCACCGACATCCTCGCCGACGCGCGGTTCACGATCACGCCCGACGCTGCGCGAGCGGATGGAGCGCATCGGGCTGCCCGCGATGATGGTGACGCCGCTGCGTGTCGTGGACCGCGTCATGGGCGTCCTCTGCGTGGGCGACGAGCGCGGGCGCGCGTACACCACGGACGAGACGCGCCTGATGCGGACGTTCGCCAGCCAGGCCGCGCTCGCCCTCGAGAACGCGCGGCTCTTCGACGAGGCCCAGGCGCGCGCGGCGCGCATGACCAAGCTCGGCGAGTTCGGGCGGATGATCACCTCGAGCCTCGACCTGCGCCAGGTGCTGGACCGTGTCGCGGGCGCCGCGCGCGAGCTGCTCGAGGCCGACCTCGCGCGCGTCTGGGTGGCCGACGCCGAGGCGCAGGTGGTGCGGCTCATGGCGTCGCAGGATCGCACCGGCGCCGAGCTCCGGGGCGCGGTCACCGAGCTGCCGCTCGGTGTCGGCATCGTCGGCTACGTCATGACCGAACGGCGGCGGCACTTCACCCCGGACCTCGACGCGGAGCCGTTCGACGCGGACGACTGGCTGAAAGCGGCCGGCTACACGAGCCGGCTCGCGGTGCCCCTCATCGTCAACGACCGGCCGGTGGGTGTGCTGACCATCCTCAGCAAGGCCCGCCGTGCCTTCAGCCACGAGGAAGAGGAGATCGTGGAGCTCTTCGCGTCCGAGGCGGGCTCGGCCGTCGAGAACGCGCGCCTCTTCGCCGACACGGAGGCGCAGGCCGCCGTCCTCGCCAAGAAGAACGCCGAGCTCGACGCCTTCACGTACAGCGTGTCGCACGACCTCAAGGCGCCGCTGGTCACCATCCAGGCGATGTGCGGGATGGTGATGGAGGACCAGGCCGAGCGCCTCGACGAGGACGGCAAGCGCGTGCTCAAGCGCATCGAGGCGAACGCCATGCACATGGCGCAGCTCATCGGCGACCTCCTTGCCCTGTCCAAGATCGGACGCGAAGCGCGCGCGCCGGAAGCGGTGGCCATCCCGGACGTGGTCGAGGGCGTGCTCGACCGGCTCAGCGAGCAGATCCGTGCGCGCGGGGTCGAGATCGACTGCACGGCCGACGTGACCGTGTGGGGCGTGCGCGTACACCTCGAGCAGGTCTTCGCGAACCTGATCAGCAACGCGGTCAAGTACCTGGGCACGACGGCGAACGCGCGCGTCGAGATCCGCGCCGAGGACGCCGACGGACGGTTCGTGGAGTTCTCGGTGCGCGACAACGGCATCGGCATCGACCCCGCGTATCACGCGCGGGTGTTCGAGCTGTTCCAGCGGCTGCGCGACGTGGAGGCGGAGGGCACCGGCGTCGGGCTGGCCCTCGTCAAGAAGATCGTCGACACGGCGGGCGGGCGCATCTGGGTGGAGTCGACTCCGGGGCAGGGAGCAACGTTCCGATTCACGTGGCCGGCCGCCGCCACCGTGCGCGCGGCGTGAGGAGAGAGACCTGTGCTAGATCGTTCGACCGCGGGCGTAGCAGGACGGCGGACGCCGGGCGTCATGGCGGCCGTCGCGGTCCTGGCCCATCGTTACACGGGCGAGGACACGATCACCCTCGAGGTCGTGCCCAACGAGGCGCCGTCGACCACGCTGCGCCTCGATCTCGATTGCTCCGGCAACCCCTCGTTCACTGAGCTCGCGCACCGCGCGTGCGCGCGGCTGCGCGAGGTGGGCGAGCCGGAGTACCTCGTCGAGCTGCGCTACCGCGACCAGCGCCACGACTTCCAGATCTTCATGGACGAGGACGGCATGCTCACGGCCGGGCCGAACGCCACCGAGCCCGTCGCGCGCGTGCTGGACCACCTGCTCGCGTTCCTGGCCGCCGCCGCCGAGCAGCCGGACCGCCGCATCGGCGACGTGCCGTTGCTGGACGACGAGGAGCGCCGGACGGTCGTCGAGTCATGGAACGACACGCGCCGCGAGTACCCGGGCGCCGACCGCTGCGTGCACGAGCTGATCGAGGCGCAGGCCGCGCGGACCCCGGACGCCGTCGCGCTCGTCTTCGAGGACCAGACGCTGACCTACCGGGAGCTGGACCGGCGGTCGAACCAGCTCGCGCATCACCTGCGCGAGCTCGGCGTCTCTCCCGACCGGGCCGTGGGCATCTGCATCGAGCGCTCGCTCGAGCTCCTCGTGGGCCTCCTCGGCATCCTCAAGGCCGGCGGCGCGTACGTGCCGCTCGACCCCGACTATCCGGCGGAGCGGCTCGCGTTCATGCTCGACGACGCGAAGATCCCCGTGGTCCTCACGCACGAGGCGCTCGCGGGCCCCGTGCGCGCGCGCGGCATCCAGGCGCTCTGCCTCGACACCGAGTGGCCGGCCATCGCCGCGCGCCCCGACACCTCGCTCGGCCGCGTGTCGACGCCGACGGACCTCGCGTACGTCATCTACACCTCCGGCTCGACGGGCAAGCCGAAGGGCGCGATGAACGAGCATCGCGCGGTGGTGAACCGCCTCCTGTGGATGCAGGACGAGTACCGGCTCACGCCCGACGACCGCGTCCTGCAGAAGACGCCCTTCAGCTTCGACGTGTCGGTGTGGGAGTTCTTCTGGCCGCTGCTCGTCGGCGCCCGGCTCGTGATCGCGCGGCCCGGCGGTCACCGCGACGCCGCGTACCTCGCGGGCCTCGTGAGGGACGCGGGCATCACGACGCTGCACTTCGTGCCGTCGATGCTGCAGGTCTTCCTCGACGGAGCCCGGGCTCGAGGCGTGCACGAGCCTGCGCCGCGTGTTCGCGAGCGGCGAGGCGCTGCCGTTCGAGCTGCAGGAGCGCTTCTTCGCGCGGCTCACGGCGAGCTGCACAACCTCTACGGCCCGACCGAGGCGGCCGTCGACGTGACGTACTGGGCGTGCGCGCGCGGTGAAGGCCAGCCGGTCGTCCCGATCGGCCGCCCGATCGGCAACACGCGCATGCACGTCCTGGACACGTACGGCCACCCGGTGCCGGTGGGCGTGGCGGGCGAGGTCCACATCGGCGGCATCGCCGTCGGGCGGGGCTACCTGAACCGCCCGGAGCTGACCGCGGAGAAGTTCATCCTCGATCCCTTCAGCGGCGCGCCCGGCGCGCGGCTCTACAAGACCGGCGACCTGGGCCGCTACCGTCCCGACGGCGTCATCGAGTACCTGGGGCGCCTCGACCACCAGGTGAAGATCCGCGGCTTCCGCATCGAGCTCGGCGAGATCGAGGCGGCGCTCGGCCAGCACCCGAACGTGCGCGAAGCGGCGGTGGTCGCGCGGCAGTTCGGACCCGGCGACACGCGCCTCGTCGCGTACGTGGTGCCGTCGGCCGCGGAGATCCTCTCCGTGCACGGCATCCGCCGCCATCTCGGCGAGCGCCTGCCCGAGCACATGGTCCCGACCTCGTACGTCACGCTGCCGTCGATGCCGCTCACGCCGAGCGGCAAGGTGGACCGCAAGGCGCTGCCGGCCCCGGACCAGGTCCGCGTGATGGTCGAGGACCGCTTCGTCGGCCCGCGGACGCCCGCGGAGGCGCTGCTCGCGATGGTGTGGTCGCAGGTGCTGCAGGCGCCGCGCGTGAGCATCCACGACAACTTCTTCGAGCTCGGCGGCGAGTCGATCCTCGGCCTCCAGATCGTCGCGCGCGCGCGCGACCTCGGCATCGCCTTCACGGTCCAGCAGCTCTTCGAGCACCAGACCGTCGCCGCGCTCGCGGCGGAGGTGAGCGTGTCGCTGACGCCGGTCGGCGCGCCCGCCCCCGCGCCGGCGCCCGTCGAGCCCGCCCCGGCGGAGCCCGTGCCGGCCGCGCCCGCGCCGCGCACCGAGTTCCCGATGGCGAACCTGCCGCGCGAGGCCGTGGACGCGCTGCTCGCCGGCCGCACGCTCGACGACCTGTTCCCGCTGGCGCCGATCCAGGAGGGCATCCTGTTCCACTCGCTCGAGGCGCCGGCGTCCGGCGTGTACTTCGAGCAGGTCGTGCTCGCCCTCGGGACCGAGCTCGACGTGGAGATGGTCCAGCGCGCGTGGCACCGCGCCGTGGCGCGTCATCCGAGCCTCCGGACGTCGTTCCACTGGGACGGGCTCGCGCATCCGGTGCAGGCCGTGCACCAGACCGCAACGCTGCCGATCACGGAAGCCGACTGGACCGCGACGCCGGAGAGCGAGCTGACCGCGCGGATGGAGGCGTTCCTCGCCGAGGATCGCCGGTGCTCATTCGACCTGACCCAGGCGCCGCTCATGCGGCTCGCGTTCGTGCGCAGCACCGCCGGCTGGCAGATGGTGTGGAGCTTCCATCACCTCGTGCTCGACGGCTGGTCGGTCGCCGTGCTCCTGCGCGAGATCCAGGCGGACCTCGCGGGCGGCCCCCTGCCGTCGGCGCCGCCGTACCGCGAGTTCGTCGCGTGGATGGGCCGGAAGGACTTCGCGGACGCGGAGCAGTTCTGGCGGACGCAGCTGCTCGGCGTGGCCGGTCCGACGCCGCTCGTCGTGGACGCGCCCACGGAGGTGGCCCCCGACGACGTCTACGACTGCGACGAGCTCGAGCTCGACATGGTGAAGACCGCACGCCTGCGCACCTTCTGCCGTCGCGAGCGGCTCACGCTGAGCACGGTGGCGCACGGCGCGTGGGCGCTGCTGCTCGCGCGCTACAGCGGCGAGGAGGACATTCTCTTCGGCAGCACGGTGGCCGGACGCCCGTCCGACCTGGCCGGCGCCGAGCGCATGGTGGGCTGCTTCATCAACACGCTGCCGCTGCGCGTGCCCGTGCTGCAGGACGCCAACGTGGTCGGCTGGCTCGGCGAGCTCCAGGCGCGCCAGATGGCGCTCCACAAGTTCGAGTCGACGCCGCTGGTGCGCGTGCGCGAGTGGAGCGGGCTCTCCCGCGACGCCGCGATGTTCGAGAGCGTGGTCCTCTTCCAGAACCAGTCGCTCGACATGGCGGGCGGCGAGCGCGAGGCGGGCTGGCGTCGCGCCGGCGTGCGCGTCCACGAGCGCACGAACTATCCGCTCGTCGCCGAGTTCATCCCCGGCGCGGGCCGGCTCACGCTGCGGCTCACGTACGATCGCCGCCGCCTGCGGCCCGACGCCGTCGCGCGGATGCTCGGCCACGTGGAGACGCTGCTCACCGCGATCGCCACCGGCGGCGACCGTCCGCTCGGCGGGCTCCCGCTCCTCGAGGACCGCGAGCGGCGGCAGCTCGTCGGCGAGTGGAACGCCACCGCGCGCGCCTACGACATGGCCACGACCGTCCACGCGATGATCGAGGCCCAGGCGCAGCGCACGCCCGACGCCGTCGCCGTGGTGTTCAACCACGCGCAGCTCACGTACCGCGACCTCGACCAGCGCGCGAACCAGATCGCGGGCCGGCTGCAGGCCCTCGGGGTGAGCGCGGGCTCGCTCGTCGGCATCGCCATGGACCGGTCGCTGGAGCTGGTGCCGGCGCTGCTCGGCGTGCTGAAGGCGGGCGCGGCCTACGTGCCGCTCGATCCGCACTACCCGCAGCAGCGGCTCGAGTTCATGATGCAGGACGCGGGCATCCGCGTGCTGCTGACGCAGCCGCGCGTGGCGGCGCGCCTGCCGAAGACCGACACGCCGACCCTGCTCCTCGATCCCCACTTCCGCACGGTCAGCGCGGAGCCGCGCGAGCGTGCCGCGGCGCCGGTGAGTCCGCAAGATCTCGCGTACGTCATCTACACCTCGGGCTCCACGGGACGCCCCAAGGGCGTGATGCTGACCCATCGCAACGTCGTCAACTTCTTCGGCGGCATGGACGACCGCGTGGGCGGCGACGAGCCCGGCGTGTGGCTGGCGGCGACGAGCATCTCGTTCGACATCTCGGTGCTCGAGCTGCTCTGGCCGCTCACCCGCGGCTTCAAGGTGGTCGTGCATCCGGAGCTCGCGCGCGCCGGCGCCACCGCGGGCGCGCCGACGGCGCCGATGGACTTCAGCCTGTTCTACTTCGCGAACGACGAGGACACGGCCACCGACAAGTACCGCCTGCTCCTCGAGGGCGCGACCTTCGCGGACCAGCGCGGCTTCTCCGCGGTGTGGACGCCGGAGCGCCACTTCCACGCGTTCGGCGGCGTGTACCCGGCGCCGGCGGTCGTGGGCGGCGCGCTCGCGGCGATCACCGACCGGATCTCGATCCGCGCGGGCAGTGTCGTCCTGCCCTTGCAGCATCCGATCCGCGTGGCCGAGGAGTGGTCGGTGGTCGACAACCTCTCGCGGGGCCGCGTCGGGCTCTCCTTCGCCTCCGGCTGGCACGCCAACGACTTCGTGCTCGCGCCGCAGAACTTCGAGAAGCGCCGGCAGGTGATGCTCGACGGCATCGAGACCGTCCGCAAGCTCTGGCGCGGCGAGTCCGTCACGATGAACGACGGCAAGGGCCAGCCGCTCGAGCTCCGCATCCGCCCGCGGCCCGTGCAGGCGGAGCTGCCCGTGTGGCTCACCGCGGCCGGCACCAAGGACACGTTCGTGAAGGCCGGCGAGCTCGGCGTCAACCTCCTCACGCACCTGCTCGGCCAGGAGATGGAGGAAGTCGGGGAGAAGATCGCGGCGTACCGCGCGGCGTGGAAGGCCGCCGGCCATCCGGGCCACGGGCACGTCTCGCTGATGATCCACACGTTCGTCGGGACCTCGCTCGACGAGGTGCGCGCGAGGGTGCGCGAGCCGTTCATCGCGTACCTGCGTAGCTCCGCCGACCTCATGCAGCTCGCGCGCAGCGTCGGCAA
The DNA here is from genome assembly GCA_963707305.1 of uncultured Candidatus Rokubacteria bacterium. Classification (GTDB taxonomy): domain Bacteria; phylum Methylomirabilota; class Methylomirabilia; order Rokubacteriales; family CSP1-6; genus VGLJ01. The sequence goes on along the minus strand of CAVPPZ010000027.1, from coordinate 33,237 downwards.
GGAGTCCGGGGGGCCCGCGCTCAACGCGGCCGACGTCGAGATGGTCCTCGAGGCCGCCTTCGAGCGGTACGTGGACGGCAACGGCCTCTTCGGCACGCCGGAGAGCTGCCTGCCCTTCATCGAGCGGCTCAAGGCGATCCACGTCGACGAGGTCGCGTGCCTCATCGACTTCGGCGTCGCCGAGGACGCGGTGCTCGGCGCGCTCGAGCACCTCGACACCCTGCGCCGCCTCGCGAACCCCGACGAGGCCGAGCTGTCGGTCTCCGAGCAGATCGCGCGCCACGGCGTCACGCACATGCAGTGCACGCCCTCGCTCGCGCGGGCGCTGGTGGCGGATCCGCACACCTCGCAGGCGCTCGGCAGCCTGCAGTACTTCCTGGTCGGCGGCGAGGCGCTGCCGGAGGCGCTCGCCTCCGAGCTGCGCGAGCGCGTCGGCGGGCAGCTCCTGAACATGTACGGACCGACCGAGACCACGATCTGGTCGACGGTGCATCCGGTGGACGCCGCCGCGGGCGGCGTGCCGATCGGGCGGCCGATCGCGAACACGACCATCTACATCGTCGACCGGACGATGCAGCCGGTGCCCGTGGGCGTGCCCGGCGAGCTCTTGATCGGCGGCGACGGCGTGGCGCGCGGGTACCTGCATCGGCCCGAGCTGACGGCGGAGCGCTTCCTCCAGGATCCCTTCCGGCCCGGGAGCGGCGCGCGCGTCTACCGCACGGGCGACCTCGCGCGCTATCGCGGCGACGGCGTCATCGAGTTCCTGGGCCGGGCGGACCACCAGGTGAAGCTGCGCGGGCACCGCATCGAGCTGAACGAGATCGAGGCGGAGCTCGAGCGCCATCCCGCGGTGTCCGCGGCGGTGGTCATGGCGCGCGAAGACGCGCCGGGCGAGACGCGCCTGGTGGGGTACGTGGTGCCCGCCGGCCTGAGCTGCCAGCCGTGCCCGGCCGACGGTACCGCCGCCGCCCCTGCGGCGGCGACGTCCGAGCCGCTCTCGGCCGAGCTGCTGGTCCGTCACCTCACGGACCGGCTGCCCAGCATCATGATCCCGAGCGCGTTCATGTTCCTCGAGACGTTCCCGACCACGCCGAACGGCAAGGTCGATCGCAAGGCGTTGCCGGCGCCGGCGGCGACTCCGGGCGCGGCGGCGAGCGAGAAGGTGGCGCCGCGCACGCCCCTCGAGCACACGCTCGTGAGCGTGTGGACGCGCGTGCTCGGCATCGAGCGCGTCGGCATCCACGACGACTTCCGTGCGCTGGGCGGCCACTCGCTGGCGAGCCTGCTCGTCGCGTCCGAAGCGAAGCGCCGCGGCCTCGACGTGAGCCTGCGCGACTTCTCCAAGTACCACACCGTCGCCGAGATGGCGGCGGCGATCGAGGCCCGGTCCGGGAGCGCGCCCGTCGCCGCGAAAGCGGCCGCGGCGTCCGGCCGATAGGGAGATCGAGATGGACTTTTCACTGCCGGCAGCACTGGTCGAGCTGCAGCACGAGGTGCGTGAGTGGGTCACCGCGAAGGTGCGGCCGGTCGCCGCGGAGCGGGAGCCGATCGCCGATCCGTACGAGCGCTTCCCGTGGGACTGGGTCGAGGCGCTGTCGCGCATGGGCGTGCGCACGCTCGCGCTGCCCCGTGAGTTCGGCGGGTGGGGCGGCGGCGCGCTCGCCTGCTGCGTGATCGGCGAGGAGCTGGGCGCGGGCGACCTCGGACTCGCGGTCGCGCTCGATCAGACGTGGAAGCTCACGCCGCTCGTGTCGAGCGCGGCGACGCCGGAGAACCGCGCGCGGTTCCTCGACGCCTTCATCGACGACCCGCGCTTCCTGATGGGCGCGGGCGGCAGCGAGGCGAGCGCGGGATCGGACCAGACGCTGCCCTACAACGCGCCCGGCGCGGGCGCGCGCGCGACCGCGGTGAAGGACGGCGACCACTGGGTCCTGAACGGCGAGAAGGAGCCGATCACGAACGCCGGTGTTGGCCGGCTCCACATCCTGAACTTCCGCACCGTGCCGGGCACGGGCGGCGGCGACGGGCTGACCGCCTTCTACTGTCCGAAGGGCACGCCGGGCTACACGGTGCCGTCGCTCTACGACAAGGGCGGCCAGCGCCTGGGCACGACCGGCGTGCTGCGCTTCGAGAGCTGCCGCCTTCCCGCGGACCAGATGCTCGGCGAGCCCGGCCAGGCGGGCGCGGCGATGGGGCGTCTCCTGAAGAACCGCGGGTTCCCGCAGGCCGGCTCCGGCGTGCTCGGCGTCGCCCGCGCGGCGTGGGAGGACGCGACGGCCTTCGCGAAGCAGCGTGTCCAGGGCGGCACGCCGATCATCAACCACCCGAACGTGGCGATCATGCTCGCCGAGATGCAGGCCTCCATCGAGGCGGCGCGCTCGCTGATCTGGCGCGCGGCGTGGCAGTGCGACCAGAACGGCGGCAACGACGGGCGCCTGCAGCTCCAGAGCAAGATCATCGCGTCGGAGACCGCGTTCCAGGTCGCGGAGAAGTCGCTCCGCGTGTTCGGCCGCTGGGCGACGCTGCGCGGCGAGTACCCGGTGGACAAGCACCTGCGCGACGCCTCGAGCTTCCTCCACTCCGACGGACAGAACGAGGTGCTCCTGCTGAAGCTCGCGCGCATGGCGCAGGCCTAGCGGGGCGAGCATGCGTCTCTTCGTCTCGCCGTTGCCGGCCGCGGGCGAGACGCACCTCTGGCACGTGCGGCTCGACGTCGCGCCGGCCGAGCTGGCGCACCTCACCGAGCACCTGAGCGCGGACGAACGGCTGCGCGCGAGCCGGCTCCACGTCGCGCGCGACCGGAAGCGCTACGTCGCCGGTCGTGGCCGGCTGCGCGAGGCGCTGGCGACGTACGTCGATGCCACGCCCGCCGAGGTCGGGTTCGCGTACGGCGTGCACGGCAAGCCGCGGCTCGCGGGCCTGCGCGCCTCCCGGCTCCGCTTCAGCCTGTCCCACACGGGCGACCACGCGCTCATCGCGGTCACGCGCGACCGGGAGGTCGGCGTGGATCTGGAATCATCCGTCCCGAGGCGCTCGGCGAGGGCGAGGCGGCGCTGTTCCTCTCGGCGGCGGAGCGGCGCGTGATCGACCGGCTCCCGGCCGTGGACCGGACGCGCGCGCTGTTCGCGCTGTGGGTGCAGAAGGAGGCGTATGCGAAGGCGCGCGGAGTCGGTCTCGCCCTGGACCTTCAGGCGATCGACGTCAGCGCGTGCGAGGGATGGGACGTGCGCACGATCGACGTCGGGCCGGGCTTCGCCGCGGCCCTGGCCGTCGAAAGGCCCCACGAACGGTCACGCGGCCAGGTAACCACCGTCCGCGACGAGCGCGGCGCCCGTCATGAAGGACGCGTCGTCGGACGCGAGGAACAGCATCGCGCGCGCGATCTCCATCGGCTCGGCCACGCGCCCCAGCGCATGCATCTCGGCTAGGTCGTCGAGCGTGCCCTGTGGGCCCGTGCCGCTCTCGAACAGCCGCCGCAGCAACGGGGTGTCGACGGCGCCGGGGCACAGCGCGTTCACGCGGATGCCGTGGCGGCCGAGATCGAGCGCCATCGCGCGCGTCAGGTTCACCACGCCGCCCTTCGATGCGCAGTACGCGCCGTAGCTCTTCGCGCCGACGAACGCGAGCTGCGAGGCGGTGTTGACGATGACGCCGCTCCGCTGCCGCACCATCACGGGAATCGCGTGGCGCGACATCTGGTACACGCCCTTCAGGTTGGTGTCGACCACGAGGTCCCACTTCTCCTCGGGCGTCTCGTGGAGCGGGGCGGAGAACTCGATGCCCGCGTTGTTGCAGAGCGCGTCGAGGCGCCCGTGGCGCGCGACGGTCTCGTCCACGGCGTGCTTGGCGTCCTCGGTGCGCCGGACGTCGCCGAGGAGCCACGCGGCCTCGCCCCCGGCGTCGCGGATGCTCGCCACGGTCTCCCGCAGCGCCCCCTCGTCGGGACCGACGGCGACGACCGCGGCGCCCTCGCGCGCGAAGAGCTGGCAGGCGGCGCGGCCGATGCCGCTGCCGCCCCCGGTGATCAGTGCGACGCGACCCGTCATCCGGCCCGTCATCGCGCGCTCACCGGGCGAGGAGCAGGCTCTCGACGTCGGCGGGTGGCAGGTGATAGCTCCCGAGGCAGCGGTCCACCAGCGAGCGCGCGCCGTCCCAGTCGAAGCTCCGGAACGTCCGCATGGCGCACGTGCCCTGCCGCGAGCCCGCGTAGAAGAGCTCGTAGAGCTGATGGCGGCCCGCGAACTCCGAGCCCACCATGTCCCAGGCGAGGTTGAAGAGCTTCGTGCGCTCGATCGAGTCCAGACGCGGCGACTTGACGTAGCGGTGCAGGTCGGGCGCGATCTCGGTGTTGTAGTAGTCGAGGTGCGAGGACGCGGTCTGCAGGAGGCTCGCGCCGCCGATCTCCCGCAGCGTCTCGAGCATGGTGCCGTAGTACGACGCGTGCAGCCACGTGTTGGCGAAGGTCTGCGTCGGGTCGGGATAGACGAAGCCGCGCGGGTCGGTGACGCAGTTGGCCTCGGCGCCGAGCAGCACCCCGTGCGCGAGGGCCGCGTAGCTGGCGAGCTCGCCGAGCTTCGACTGGGTCTCCGCCTTCTTCTCCACGCCGCACGCCTCGGCCAGGCGGTGCGCGAGCCCCACCAGGAACCGCGCCTTCACCCAGAAGCGCGCGTGGCCCTGCTGGTGCGCGAGCACGAGCGCGGGCGACTCGATGAACTGGGCGGCGGTGACCGCGCGGTTCTTGTAGACGAACACGCGGTCCCACGGGACGAACACGCGGTCGAACACGATCAGCGCGTCCGTCTCGTCGAAGCGCGTGGTGAGCGGATAGTCGTACGTGCTCGTGGCGCGGTCCGCGTACGGCCGGCGCGCGATGACGCGCAGGCCCGGCGTGGCCATCGGCAGCGCGACCGAGACCGCGTAGTTCTCGTCCCCGGGCGCCAGCGGCACGATGTTCGTCAGCATCACCTCGTTCGAGAGGATGCTGCCGGTGCCGAGGATCTGGGCGCCGCCGATCACGATGCCGTCCGAGCCCGCCTCGACCACGCCCGCGTGCAGCGTCGGGTCCTCCTGCTGGTGGCCGGGCTTGCTCCGGTCGATCTGCGGCGGGTGCATGATGTTGCTGACGTAGAGGTCGCGGTCCCGCACGTACTCGTAGTAGCCGACGAGTCGCTCGGCGAACTCCGGGCCGCCGCGCTGGTAGATGTCGGGACGCAGCGCGAGGCCGGTCAGGATGCTCGCCACGTGGTCGGGCGAGCGTCCCATGATCCCGTACGTCGCCTCCGCCCAGCAGACCATGGCCTGCCGGCGCGCGGCCAGATCCTCGCGGGTCCGCGGCATGAGGAACGCCTTGTTCACCGGCTCGCCGGTCGTGGGCGACGGGAAGGTCATGAGGTCGCGGTGCTCGGGGCTCGCCGCGATGTCGTAGAGGGTGGCGATGGAGCGCGCCGCCTCCGCGAATGCCGGATGCTCGGTCACGTCCTCGACGCGCTCGCCGTTGACGTAGACACGCCGTCCGTCACGGAGGGACTCCAGGTACTCGTCGCCCGTTCTGCTCATCGCGCGGTCCTTTCACGCCACCCACTGGGATTTGAACGCCGCTACCGGGTCCGACGAGAGAGCAAGATCCGTGCTCGCCGGCGGCCGCCGCGCCCCCGCGGTTTTCGCGCCTCTGGTGCCGCCACCCGAGGGCCGCGCGGCAAGATTTGCCGGGTGCCGGTCCCGCGTTTCCTCGCTCAAGCTCTCCTGAGGGGATGCCGATCAGTGACAGGAGGGACTCGTCCATGGACCTCAGTGTCGCGGTCATGATCCTGTTCGCCGGGCTGTTCTCGGGCTTCGTCGACGCCATCGCGGGCGGCGGCGGCCTCATCATGATTCCTGCGCTCATGCTCGGCGGACTGCCCGTGCACGCGGCGATCGCCACCAACAAGCTCTGTGGCACGACCGGGTGCTTCACCAGCTCGCTCAAGTTCGCGCGGGCCCGGCTCGTCGACTGGCGCGCCTGCGCGGCGATGGGCGTGCCGGCCGTCTTCGGGGCCGTGCTGGGGAGCCGGCTGATCAGCATGCTGTCGCGGGACTGGGCGGAGCCGATCGTCATCGTCCTGCTGGTCGCGGTCACGCTGTGGGTGCTCTTCAAGCCGAAGCTCGGCGGCGACGCCGGCGACGCGACGGCGGCGCCGGGCGTGAGCGTGGCCCGCATGGTGCAGTCCGGGGCTCTCGGGGCGCTGTTCGGATTTCACGACGGCTTCTTCGGCCCGGGGACGGGGACCTTCATCGTCTTCGCGCTGCTCGCGCTGTGGTCGATGAACTTCGTCCGCGGGACCGGCTCCGCCAAGGTCATCAACCTCATGACGAACCTCGCCGCGGTCACCTCCTTCCTCTGGGTGGGGGCGGTCGACCTGCCGAAGGGGATCATCGCGTCCGCGGGCGTGGTGGTCGGCGCCTACGCGGGAGCGTCGCTCGCCGCGACCAAGGGGGCGCGGCTGATCAAGCCGCTCTTCGTGATCGTGACGACGATCATCGTTGGAAAGCTCCTGGTGGGCTACTTCCTGCGCTGAGCGCGAGCCCATGAACACGACAGCGACGGACCTCAAGACGCGGGGCCGGGGCACTCCCGCCGCCCCGCGCCGCGACAACGGCGCGGCGCAGCGGCGTCTCGCGGAAGCGACCCGTCTGCTCGCCTCCTCGCTCGACCTGCGACAGGTGCTCGACCGCTTCGCCACCATCGCGCTCGAGCTCATGGGGGCCGACCTCGTCGGCATCTTGCTGACCGAGGACGGCGCGCGCAGCCTGACCCTCACCGCCCTGGCGGGCACGCGGCGGCCCGACGCCGAGGTGGCGGCCGATGCCGTGCGCGACAAGGGCCTGACCGGATGCATCCTGAACAGCGGCCGAACGCTCCAGGTGCAGGACGTCCAGCACGATCGACGCGTCTGGAATCGCGCGTGGTTCGACGTCCAGGGCGTCCGGTCGTACCTCGGCGTCCCGCTGATCGTCAACGGGGTCGCGATCGGCGTCATGGCGTGCATGACGCGGACCCGGCGGGCGTGGTCGGCCGACGACATCGAGTACGGTGAGGCGCTCGCCACGGCCGCCGCCGCCGCGATCCGGAACGCGCGCCTGCACGGGGAGACGCAGGAGCGGCTCGCGCGCCTGCGCGGCCTCACGGCGCTCAACCACGTGGTGACCTCGGCGGAGGACCTCCAGCAGGTGCTCGACCGCGTCGTGGAGACGTCGGTGGAGCTGCTCCGCGCCGAGGTCGCGCGGATCTGGGTGGTGGATCCCGCCACCGCGCGCCTCCGCCTCACCGCGGCGCGCAGCCGCGACCCGGAAGACGTGCTCGATGGTCCCGCGGACCTGCCGCTCGACGACGCGTTCGTGGCCGGGGTGCTCGCGAGCCGCGGTCCGCGCTGCTCCCCGAACATCTTCGAGGATCCGCTGCAGGCGGACACGAAGTGGGTGCGGGCGGGCGGGTACGCGCATCGCATCTCCATCCCGCTCGTGGCCGGCGACCGCGCGCTCGGCGCGCTCGCCGTGCTCACGCGCGCGCCCCATCGGTTCACTCCCGAGGAGATCGAGCTGCTGACGCTGTTCGCGGCGAAGGCCGCCACGGCGCTCCAGAACGCGCAGCTCTACGCCGACACGCGCCAGCGGCTCAACCAGAACGAGACGCTGCTCGCGGTCGCGCGCGCGGCGAACTCGACGCTCGACTTCACCGAGGTCATGCGGCGGGTGGCGCGCGCGACCGGGCACGCCCTCGGGGCGGACATGGTCGGCGCCTATCTCGCCGACGCCGACCGGCAGGTGCTGCGGCCCGTCGCGGGCTATCACGTGCCGCGCGAGCTCCTGGCCCGCTTCCTGGAGTTCCCGCTCGCCATCAGCGAGAACTCGTACATCGAGGAAGGCTGGCGGTCCCGGCAGCCCAGCTGGTGCTCCGACGCCCAGACCGACCGGCGCTCCGATCCCGCGCTCATCGCCTGGGCGCCGCTCCGCTCGATCATCTTCTTCCCGCTCGTGGTCAAGGACGAGCCGATCGGCGCGCTCTTCCTGATCTGGTGGACGGCCGCGCGCGGTGCCCACGCCCGAGGAGCTGCGCCTGCTCGAGGCGATCGCGGGCCAGACCGCGCTCGCCATCGGCAACGCGCGGCTCTTCGAGGCCCGCACCCGCGACGCCCAGGAGCTGCAGCGCCGGCTCCGCGAGACGGAGGCGCTGCTCTGCGTCGCGGACTCGCTGGGTCACGTGCGCGACGTCGGCGAGATCATGCGCCGGGTCTGCCGCGAGGCCACGCGCGCGCTCGGCGCGGACTCGGGCGTGTTCTACATCATCGACGAGTCGACGGGCCACGTGGTGCCGGCCGCCGGCTATCACGTGCCCAAGGCCGTGCTCGCCGAGGCGCGGCCGTTGCCGGTCGACGAGATCCCGCGGCCGTTGCTCGACGCCCGGCAGACGCGCGAGACGTTGTTCGTGCCGGACCTCCAGCAGGACCCGCGGTTCAGCCACTCCCTGATCAAGACGGTGGGCGTGCGCTCGCTCCTCACGAGCCCGGTCTTCCTGCAGGACCGTCTCTTCGGCGACGTGCTGCTCTACTGGTTCGACGAGGGGCACGTGGCGAGCGACAGCGATCAGGCGCTCCTGGCCGCGATCTCCGCGCAGGCCGCCCTCGCCCTCGAGAACGCGCGCCTCCTGGCCGAGACCCAGTCCCAGGCGACCGCGCTGCGCGAGAAGAACGCGGAGCTCGACAGCTTCGTCTACACGGTCTCCCACGACCTCAAAGCGCCGCTGGTGACGATCCAGGGCATGTCGAGCCTCGTGCTCGAGGACTACGCGGACAAGCTCGACGAGGACGGCAAGCACTACCTGCACCGGATCGTCGCCAACACGCAGACGATGGAGCGGCTCATCCTCGACCTGCTCTCGCTCTCGCGGATCGGCCGCGAGGCGCACGCCCCCGAGGACGTCCCGCTGCGCGATCTCGTCAGCGACATCCTGGAGGACCTCGGGGAGCGGATCCGGACGGCGGGGATCACGGTGACCGTCGGCGCGCTGCCGCCGGTGTGGGCGGTCCGCGTGCAGATGGAGCAGGTCATGCGAAATCTCATGACGAACGCGATCAAGTACATGGGCGACACGCCCGCGCCGGCGATCGAGATCGGCGCTCTCGCGCACGGTGCTGCGGTCGAGATCTGGGTGAAGGACACCGGCATCGGCATCGATCCGCAGTATCACGACAAGGTCTTCGAGGTCTTCCAGCGACTGAAGGACGTCGAGGCCGAAGGCAGCGGCGTCGGGCTGCCGATCGTCAAGAAGATCGTGCACGGCGCGGGTGGACGCATCTGGGTCGAGTCGGCGAAGGGCCAGGGCTCGACGTTCCGCTTCACATGGCCCGCAGGCCCGAGGAGATAAGCGATGGGAGACGTCAGCATCCTGCTCGTCGAGGACAACCAGGATCACGCCGAGCTCACCCTGAAGGCGTTGCAGAACGGCAACCAGATCTTCTGGGTGAAGGACGGCGAGGAGGCGCTCGATTTCCTCCAGCGGAAGAACCGCTGGGGAGGGGCCAATGCGGCCCCCCGCCCGGGTCTGATCCTCCTCGATATCAACCTGCCGAAGGTCGGGGGCCACGAGGTGCTCAAGCGGATCAAGGCCGACGAGGCCCTCCGCTCGATCCCCGTCGTCATGCTGACGACGTCGGACCGGGACGAGGAAGTGGTCGCGAGCTATCGCGCCGGCGTCAACAGCTTCGTCACGAAGCCGGTGCGGTTCTCCGAGTTCGTGGAGCGCATCAAGAACGTGAAGGGCTACTGGCTCCTCACGAACCGGTTGCCCGAGGGCTAGAGGCGCGACGATGACCGTGACTGTCGCTCCCGCGGCCACCACGTCCGCTCCGCCGGCTGCCGCGCCCGCCTCCCCCGTGGAGCGGATGCGCGTCCTCCTGGTGGACGACGACGTCGACCACGCGGTGATCGTCCGGCGCACGCTGGAGCGCCAGGCGGGATTCGCGGTGACGCACGTCGTGGACGGCCTGGCCTGCCTGGAGGCGCTGGGCCGCGACGCGTTCGCGGTGGTGCTCCTCGACTACAGCCTGCCGAAGATGAACGGGCTCGAGGTGCTCGAGCGGATCCGCCAGCAGCAGGTCGGCGTTCCCGTGGTCATGGCGACGGGCCAGGGCGACGAGCGCATCGCCGTGCAGGCGATGAACGCCGGCGCCATCGACTACGTCATGAAGACCAGCGGGTACTTCGCCACGCTGCCGACCGTCCTCAACAAGGTGCTCAAGCAGCACGAGCTCGCCGTCGACAACGCGCGGCTCTACGCGGAATCGAAGCGCCAGGAAGCGCGCCTCCGCCAGATCTTCGACTCCACCTCGGACGGCATCGTGCTCGCGGACGGCGACGGCATCATCGTGAAGGCGAACCGGCGGGCGGTCGAGCTCCTCGAGCTCGACCCCGACGCCGCGGGCGGCCGCTCGCTGCGCGACGTGGTCGAGAGCCTGTGCAGCGAAGGTGCGGAGGGCCCGGCCACGCTCCAGGCGCTCTTCGCGACGCCGGACGGCGGCCGTGGCGACCTGGTGCTCGCGGACGGCGAGCGCACGCTGCACTGGATCGGCCAGCCGACCGACGACGGCGAGCTGCGCGGCTACACCATCACCTTCCAGGACGTGACGCGCGAGCGCGAGATCAGCCGGCTGAAGTCCGATTTCGTGTCGTTCGCGGCCCACCAGCTCCGCACGCCGCTGTCGGGGATCAAGTGGATGCTGGAGGTGGCCGGGGAGGAGCCGGGGCTCGCGCCCGCGGTCGCCTCGTGCATCTCCGACGCCGCGGCGTCGGCGGAGCGGCTCATCGGCATGGTGGGCGAGCTGCTCGACATGTCGCGGCTCGAGAGCGGCAGCCTCACCACCGTCCTGCACGAGACGGACTTCGTCGCGCTGGCGCACGCCGTGGCCGACGAGGTCGCGCCGCTCGTGGCGAAGAAGAAGCACTACCTGAGCGTCACGGGCCACGAGGGCCTCGCCATGGTCATGGTCGACGAGCAGCTCCTGCGCCAGGCGATGCTGAACATCATCAGCAACGCGATCAAGTACACGCCGGGCGGCGGCGAGATCGCCATCGCCATGACCCGCACGGCGGAGTCGATCTCGTGGGTCGTCCAGGACAACGGGATCGGCATCCCGAAGAGCGCGCAGGCGCGGCTCTTCGAGAAGTTCTACCGCGCCGACAACGCCGAGGCCGTCGACACGAACGGCAAGGGCCTCGGCCTCTACATGGTGCGGCTCATCGTCACGCGGTTCGGTGGACGACTCCACTGGACGTCGGAGGAAGGTCAGGGGACGACCTTCGGGTTCGATTTGCCACTCGGAGGGGCATGATGTCGGGGGAGCGAATCTTGATCGTGGAGGACGACGAGTACCTGCGCAAGGCCTGCGAGATCGCGCTGCGCCGGGCGGGGTACATGGTGACCGCGGTGGCGACCGGCCGCGAAGGCCTCAGCCTCGCGCGCGCGGATCGTCCCGATCTCATCATCCTCGACCTGCTGATGCCGCAGCCGACCGGGCTCGAGATCTTGAGGACGCTGCGCGGAGAGCTGGCGACGAAGACGACGCCCGTGATGGTGATCTCCAACTCGTCCATGCAGCGCGTGGTCGACGAGGTCACGGGGCTCGGCGCGGACTACATCGTGAAGGCGGACCTGTCGCTCAAGGACCTCGCCGGGCGCGTGGAGAAGAAGCTCGCGACGGCGCCTCCGGCCGCGCCGGCGCCCGCCGCGCCTGCCGGGGCGCCCACGGTGCGTCCGGCACCTCCCATCGTCCGTCCCGCGGCGCCCGCACCGCCCGCACCGCCGGCCCCGACGACCGTGGCCGCCGCGCCGCCGAGCGCCCCTGCGACCGACAGCGCGGAGCCGCGCGCCGGCGCCCGCGAAGGAGAAGGAGCCGCGGATCCTCCCGGAGCCCAAGCCCGTGCTCGACAGCGAGACGGTGGAGTGCGCCGGGTGTGGCTCGACGATCGGCATCACCGTCAAATTCTGCCCGAAGTGCGGCCGCCAGCTCATCGGCCCCACGGGCGGCCGCTCCTGGCGCCCGCTCTCACGTTCGGCACTCGCGGAGCGGAGGGGCGCAGCGCTTGGGGCGCCCGGAGCCCCCCGATCTACCGATTCAGCTGGCGGCGCCAGGCGCCGAGGAGGCCCTGGGGGACGAAGATCACCATCAGCGTGAAGATGATGCCGACGGGGATCAGGTAGTACTCGTAGAAGACGCGCGAGAAGACTTCCTTCATCACGAGGAAGAACGCGGCGCCCGCGACCGGCCCCACCAGGGTGCCGATCCCGCCCATCACGTTGAAGATGACGGCCTCGCCCGAGATCAGGAACAGCACGAAGTCCGGCGCCGCGAACTTGTTCTGGATCGCGTAGAGCACGCCCGCCAGGCCCGCGAAGAGCCCGGACAGCATCACCGACACGATCTTGTAGCGCTCCACGTGGTAGCCGATGGCGCGCGTGCGCGGCTCGTTCTCGCGGATCGACTGCAGGACCATCCCGAACGGCGACTGCGTGATGCGGCGCAGGACCAGGTACGACACCACGACCACGCCGAGCACGAACCAGTGCAGCCCGTTGCGCGTGAAGGGCACCGAGAAGATCCCGGGGATGCCGAAGGGCGGCTGGCGGAACGTGAGGCCGTTCTCGCCGCCCGTCACGTCCGTCCACGTGAAGATGATGACGTAGAAGATCTGCGAGAAGACCAGGGTCGTGATCGAGAAGTAGATCTCGCGCAGGCGCGTGGAGAAGAAGGCCACGAACATCGCCACCACCGCGGCCGCGATCAGGCCCACCAGCATCGCGAGCCACAGGTTCGGCGGGCGCACCATGAGCAGGGCGGCGGCGGCGCCGTACATGCCGAGCCCGAAGAACGCCGAGTGGCCGAACGAGACCATGCCCGTGTAGCCGATGAGCAGGTCGGACGACATCGCGAACAGGCCCCAGATCAGGATCTCGGTCGTGAACCGCTGCCAGAACTCCGGCAGCACGAGCGGCGAGGCGGCGAGCGCGACCACCACGATGGCGAAGCCCGTCCAGTAGCCGGCGCTCGGTCCGGTGGCGCGCGCGCGCGTGTCGATCGCGCGCTCGTCCGTGCGCGTGGTGGGCGGCGTCACCGTGCTCATTTCGGGGTCGGCACGAAGAGGCCGGTCGGCCGCACGAGGAGGGTGAGGATCAGCGCGACGAACGACACGATCACGGCCTGCGCGGGGCTGACCCAGATCGTCGCGAGCGCCTCCAGGAGGCTGATGAAGATCGCGGCGAGGATGGACCCGCCCAGGTTGCCCATGCCGCCCACGACGACCACCACGAACGCGCGCAGCGTGAAGTCGAAGCCCATGGCGTGATTGACGCCGGTGGTGGGCCCGAAGAGCACGCCGGCCGCGGCCGCCATCGCGGCGCCGATCGCGAACACCACCGTGTGCACGAGCGGCACCGGGATGCCCATCGCCTCCGCCATCGTCCGGTCCTGCGTGGTCGCGCGGATCCAGATGCCGTGCTTGCCGTACTTCATGAACAGGTAGAGCCCGCCGATGATCGCCGCGGACATGAGGGCGATGACGAGGCGGTACCACGGGTACTCGATGTAGAAGAGCTGGAAGTGGCCGGTCACCGGCTCCGGGATCCGGCGCGGCACCGGCCCGTACTGCCACAGCGCGTAGTTCTGGATGACGAGCGAGATCCCGAAGGTGGCGAGGATCGTGGTGAGGGGATCCCGGCCGAGGAGCGGCCGCAGCGCCGTGCTCTGGAGGAGGGCGCCGAGCACGGCCATGGCGAGCACCGCCGCTGAAGAACGAGACCCAGAAGCTGCCCGTGAGTGATGAACGACGTCGTGCCGAAGTACGCGCCCAGCATGAAGAGGTCGCCGTGCGCGAAGTTCACGATGTCCATGATGCCGAAGATCAGCGTGAGGCCCGACGCCACCAGCGCGAGGATCATGCCGTTGACGAGGCCGTTGACGATCTGCACGAGGATCTGGTCGTAGGGCATGCGCCTCAGACTCCCAGGTACTGGTGGATGACGGTGGCGTCGGCGCGCAGGTCGGCGGCCGGGCGCGTGGTGGCGCACGACGCCCTTCTCCATGATGTAGACGCGATCGGAGACGCCGAGGGTGAGCGGCACGTTCTGCTCGACGAGGAGGATGGCGACGCCCTCCTTGTGCAGCACCTCGATGATCTGCCGGATCTGATCGACCATGCGCGGCATCAACCCCTCGGTGGGCTCGTCGAGGAGGATGATGCGCGGCTCCAGCATCATCGCGCGCGCGATGGCGAGCATCTGCTGCTCGCCGCCCGACAGCGTGCCGCCGGCCTGGTCCCGCCGGTCGCGCAGGATCGGGAAGCTCGTGTAGACCTTCTGCAGGAGCGCCTCGCGGCGCGCGGGGGTGACGTCGGAGCGGTCGAGCCCCGTGCGGAGGTTCTCGAGGACCGACAGCAGCTTGAAGATCCGCCGGTCTTCCGGCACGTAGGCGATGCCCATGCGCGCGAGCCGGTAGGGCGCGGTCCCGGCGATCTCGCGTCCCTCGAACGTGATCGTCCCTTCGGACGGGTGCACGAGCCCCATGATGGTCTTGAGCGTCGTCGACTTGCCGACGCCGTTGCGGCCGAGCAGGCCCACCACCTCGCCGGCGCGGACCTCGAGCGACACCCCGTGCAGGATGTGCGACTTCGCGTAGAACGTGTGCACGCCGTCGAGGGTGAGCATCAGGTCTTGAGGTAGACCTCTTGCACCCGCGGGTTGGCCTGGATGGCCGCCGGCGGCCCCTCGGCGAGCACCTCGCCGTAGTGCAGCACGGTGATCGTGTGCGCGAGGCCCATCACCACTTCCATGTCGTGCTCGACGATGAGGATGGTGAGGTTCGCCGCGATGCGCCGGATCAGGTCCACGGTGGCGTGCGTCTCGGTGACGCTCATGCCCGCCGTCGGCTCGTCGAGGCAGAGGAGCTTCGGCTCCGTGCCGAGCGCGATGCCGATCTCGAGGTTGCGCTGCTCGCCGTGCGAGAGGTTCGCGGCCAGCTCGTCCGCCTTGTCGGCGAGGCCGACCGAGGCGAGGACCGTGCGCGCCCGCTCGATGACGTCCCCGTAGGAGCGGTGGTGGCGCAAGAGGCTCCACGAGTGATGGCGCGACTGCACGGCGATCCGCACGTTCTCGAGGACGGTGGCCCCCGGGAGGATGTTGGTGATCTGGTACGAGCGCGCGATGGCCTTCTGCGAGATCGCGTGGGGCGGCAGCCCCGTGATGTCGTCGCCGTCGAAGAGGATGTGGCCGCTCGTCGGCGCGAGCACGCCGGTGACGCAGTTGAAGAACGTCGACTTGCCCGCGCCGTTGGGCCCGATGATGGCGCGGATCTCCCCGCGCGGGACGGCGATGGAGACGTTGTTGAGCGCGGCGAGCCCCCCGAACCGCATGCTGAGCTTCTCGATGCGCAGGATCGCCGCGGAAGAGGCGGACGGGCCCCGGCCGTTGCCGGCCGGGGCCGCCGCTCCGTGCTGAGAGGCGGTGGTCACGCCTTCGGGAAACTGCAGGCGGGCGGCACGACCACCTTGTCGCGGCCGATGACGTCGAGGAGGCGGTGCTTGCCGTGGTGGATGTCGAAGATGAACTGCCGCAGGAAGGCCTGGTGGTCCTCCTTGCGCAGGAGCTTGTCGCCCTGCGGGAAGTCGTCGCCCTCCTTGACCTCCATGCCCTCGAGCGCCTCGATCAGCTTCATGGCGTCCTCGCGGCCGCGGAAGCCCGACTTCTGTCATGCCGAGCTTCAGGAAGTTCATGGCCTCGAAGTTCGACTGCACGTACCGGTCCGGGTCCGGGCCCGACGGGTCCATCTGCTTCAGGAGGACCTTCGACTCGTCGAAGAACTTCTTGTGGTGCGGCGTGTCCAGCGGCTTGGTCATCACCGGGATGTACCGGTTGACGCCGACGAAGCCCTCGACCTTGTTGCCGAGCGCGGCCAGGTGCGTGGACTCCGCCACGGCGCCGTCGCCCGCGTACTTCGCCTTGCGGATGACGCCGAGGTCGTACGCCTGGTTCGTGAACGTCACCGCGTTGGCGCCGAACATGATCGCGAAGAGCCCGTCGAAGCTGCCGGTGATCTTCGAGATGAACGCCGTCATGTCCGCGGTGCCGAGCGGGATGCCGGTGGTGCCCTGGATCTCGCCGCCGTTCTTCTTGATCTGCTCGATGTACGCGTCGCGCGTCGACTGGCCCCACGCGTAGTCGAGGAAGACGATGTGCCACTTCTTGCCCATCTTGTTGACGAGGTACGGGGCGATGGCCACCGCCTGCGACGGCGCGTAGTCGAACGGCCGGAACGTGTAGCGGTTGCACTTGCTCGTGGTGATCGTGGTGTCGAGGCACACGCCGATCATGTAGACGGTCTTGTGCTCCTCGAACACCGGCATGCAGGCCAGGCAGACGTTCGAGAGGTACCCGCCCTCGCCGACGTCGACCTTGTCCTCGACCACCAGCTTCTCGGCCTTGCGGCGGCCGACGTCCGGCTTGGACTCGTAGTCGGCGACGACCAGCTCGATCGGGCGTCCGTTGATGCCGCCGGCCTTGTTGATGCGATTGGTGGCGAGCTGCGTGCCGACCAGCGCGGTCTTGCCGCCCGCGGCCGCGGCGCCGGTGAGGGGCTGCAGCACCCCGACCTTGTACGGCTTGGCCTGCCCGAACGCCTCACGCCACGGGGCCGGCACCAGCATGGTCGCGCCGAGCGCGCCCGCCGCCGTGGCCGAGAGCCCGAGGAACTTCCGGCGCGTCGTCTTGCCGCTCCACCACATGTCGCGAGCCCAGGGCTCGTCGTGCCATCGCTCCGCCATGGAAGCCTCCTTACGTTGGGCGCACGTGCGTTGTGAGCCGGTCTGTTGTGCCCCGTGGGCGAGGCACCGTTCAGCGGAAGTGTGCGTCGTCTATACACCAACGCCCTTGCGGGGCGCAAGTATCGGGTGATTCTCCCACGGACCCTTGGTGCGCTCGGAACCATTTTCCTACCGTTAAAGTCACGAGGCGATCGTGCGGACGAGCTAGACTCGAATGGAGCGCAATCGCTGAGTCCGTTCCTCCTCGCACCCCCGCGAGATCCGCGCACCGGCCGAGGGCATGCACGATGGTGCGGCGTGTCGAGCACGTTTAGCAGCGACGACGTCCAGAGCCGGACGAGCCATGTCCGGCAGATCGCGCGCCTGGCGTGCTCGGTGTCGAGCGAGCTGGAGCTCGAGACCGTCCTGACCAACGTCACCCACGCCCTCCTCGCCTTGCGACCGGATCTCGTGTGCGGCATCCGGCTGATCGACCACGAGGCGGGCGGCTATCGCCTCGCCGGAACCGGGGGCCTCGCGCTCGATCGGCGGGTTCAGGTCGTCCCCTTCGGGGAGGGACTGACCCACGTTGTCGCCGAAACGCGCCAGCCCGTGCTGGTCGCGGACAATCAGCGCGATCCGCGCGCCCTCAAGCGCCACTGGTCGGCCGGGGAGGGGCTCACCACCTACTACGGCGTCCCGATCGAGGCCGGCGAGGATCTGCTCGGCGTCATCAACGTCAACTTCCCCCCGTCGTCGCCGCCGACCGAGGACGAACAGGCGAGCGTCGAGCTGCTCGCCGCGCACGCGGCGGTCGCCATCAAGAACGCCCGCTCGTACGCGGAGACCGAAGCCCGCCGCCGGGCGGCGGAGTCGCTGGCCGAGGTGTGCCGATCGCTGGCGCGGACGCTCGACGTCGACGCGATCGTCCAGCAGATCGCCGACATGGCGTGCCAGCTTCTCAAGGCGCGGTGCGCCTTCGTCATCCGCCTGGGCAGCGCGCCCGACGAGCTGGTGGCGATCGCCGTCTCCGGGATCTTGCGCGCCGGCGAGCGTCCTGGCGTGGTGTTCCCGCCGACCGGCCTGGGCGGATATGCCGTGCGGACGCGCGAGCCCGCGGTGACCGCGGACGCCCTCGCCGACCCCCGCACCCAGCCGACAGCGGAGGAGCGCGAGAGCCTCGCGCTCGCCGTCGATCGGGCCGTGCTGGCGGTGCCGCTGATCGTCCAGGACCGGGTGATCGGCGCCCTCTCGATCCGGGACTTCACCGGCCGCGACTTCCGGCCCGAGGAGCAATGGCTCGCCCAGGCGTTCGCCGACCAGGCGGCGCTCGCGTTCGAGAACGCGCGCCTCTACACCGAGGCGGCCCGACGCCGGCTCGCCGCCGAGGAGCTCACCCGGATCGCGCGGACGCTCGCCGAGAGCCTGGACGAGTTCACGGTGACGGAGCGCATCGTCGAGAGCGTGCTCCCGCTGCTCGGCGTGCACTCGTCGGTGCTGCGGCGCCTCCAGCCCGACGGCTCGCTCGTCGCGATCGCGGTCGGTGGTGAGGCGCGCGGTCACATCACCAGGGGCCACGTCATCCAGCCCGGCATCGGGGTCGTCAGCCGGGTGGTCGCCGAGCGGCGGCCGATCGCTCGCGAGGTGACCGACGAGACGGACGTGGTCCGGACCGCCGACATCCGCGAGCAAATGGAAGCCGCGCGGATGCACGTCGTCCTGGTGGTGCCGCTGGCCACGCGGGATCAGATCGTCGGCGTGCTGGCGGTCGGGGCGCACGCCGGCCGGCGGTTCTCCGACGACGACGTCGCGCTGCTCCAGGCCTTCGCCGATCACGCCACGCTCGCGCTGCAGAACGCGCGCCTCTACGAGGACGTGCGTGAAGCCCGGGACTTCCTCCAGGCGATCGCCGAGAACTCCGCCGACGGGATCGTGACCACGGACCCCCGCGGACGGATCACCTCCTTCAGCCCGGGGGCCGAGGACCTCTTCGGCCGCCGCGCCGCCGACGTGCTCGGGACTCGCATCACCGCGTACTACGAGGGCGGGCTCGACGAAGGGCGCGCGATCATGCAGCGGCTCCGCGCCGATCAGCGCATCCCCGAGTACGAGACCCCGCTGCGGCGTCAGGACGGCTCCACCGTGCCGACGAGCGCGTCGATGTCCTTGCTGCGCGGTCCGGACGGCACGGTCGTGGGCACGCTCGGCCTCTTCCGCAACATCACCGAGCGCAAACGGTCCGAGGACGCGCTGCGCCACAGCGAGGATCAGGTCCGCCAGCTCCAGAAGCTCGAGGCGATCGGCCGGCTCGCCGGCGGCGTCGCGCACGACTTCAACAATCTCCTGACGATCATCCTCGGCCGCGCCGAGCTGCTGCTGACCCAGCTGCCGCCGAAGGACCCGCTTCGTCGCGACATCGAGCTGACCTACACCACCGCCCAGCGGGCGGCGGCGCTGACGAAACAGCTCCTCGCGTTCAGCCGCAAGCAGATGCTCGAGCCGAAAGTGCTCGATCCGAACGCCGTGGTGTCCGGCATGGCGTCCATGCTGGCCCGGCTCATCGGCGAGGACATCGACTTCGCCTATCGTCCGGGCGCGGACGTCGGCTACCTGCGGGCGGATCCCGGCCAGCTCGAGCAGGTGATCGTCAACCTCGTCGTCAACGCCCGCGACGCGATGCCGGCCGGCGGCCGCATCACCATCGAGACGGCCAACGTCGATCTCGCCGAGCCCAATGCCAGCGAGCGCCACGAGGTCGCGCCGGGCTCCTACGTGATGATCGGGATCAGCGATACGGGCACCGGCATGGACGCCGCCACGCGGGCGAGGATCTTCGAGCCGTTCTTCACGACGAAGGCGCTCGGCAAGGGCACCGGGCTCGGGCTGTCGACGGTGTACGGGATCGTCAAGCAGAGCGGCGGCGGGATCTCGGTGTACAGCGAGCCCGGCGAAGGCACGTCGTTCAAGATCTACCTGCCGCGCGTCGAAGCCGTCGAACCGGAGTCCGCGGAGCTGCCACCGGCCGTCGTCGCGTCCGGCAGCGAGACGGTGCTCGTCGTCGAAGACCAGGACGACGTCCGCGAGTTCGTGCGGGAGATCCTGGGCGGCTACGGCTACCGCGTGCTGGACGCGTGCGATCCCACGGAGGCGCTGCTGATCGCGGAGCGGCTGACCGAGCCGCTGCATCTGCTGCTGGCGGACGTCGTGATGCCGCAGATGAACGGACGCGAGCTCGCGGATCGCCTGACGAGCCTCCGGCCCGAGCTGAAGGTCCTCTACATGTCCGGCTATGCGGAGACGGCCATCGTGCACCACGGCCGGCTCGATCCCGGGACCGTCTTCATCCAGAAGCCGTTCACGCCGGCCGCGCTCGCGGGCAAGGTGCGGGCGCTCCTGGACGCGTGAACGAGCACCGCCGTCTAGCCACAACGCCCGTCTGAATTGAGAAATCACGGCGGTGACCCTCGCCCCGCGATTGCGCCCACCGCGCTCCCCCGGTAGACTCGAATCCGGCGCCTCCCCAGGCTCGTCCGAATGACAATGGGAGAGCGAATCATGCGTGCTGACAGTGCCCCCCACACGGCCGATCTGGGCTCGCTCACCGCGAGCGGTCCCGACACGTTTCCATTCCGCCGGGAGCTGAGCCTCCGCCCCCTCATCGACTTCTGGCGGGGGGCGGACACCGCGTGCGGCGGGTCCGTGTGCGCCTCGCTGGGCACCGTGGTCCTCGACGCCGTATCCCGCACGCCCGAGCTCGCCGAGCCGATCCACGACCTGAGCGTCCTCGAGAAGCACGCGGACGTGGTCGACGCGCTCATGGCCGCGGTGTTCGCGCCCGCCGCGTGGGACCAGGCGTACGGCGCCGCCCTC
This sequence comes from uncultured Candidatus Rokubacteria bacterium, assembly GCA_963707305.1. Classification (GTDB taxonomy): domain Bacteria; phylum Methylomirabilota; class Methylomirabilia; order Rokubacteriales; family CSP1-6; genus VGLJ01. Next base: position 12,546 of record CAVPPZ010000027.1, on the reverse strand, counting down.
ATGCCCTTCGACCTCGTGAGCGTGTACGAGACGCCGGCCTTCCGCCGCGCCCTCCTCTCGGAGAACGGGCACGTGCGCGGCGTGGTGAACCTCGATCCCGAGAACCTCAAGCTCGCCCGCCTCCGCCACGCGTACAAGGTCGTGCTCGAGCGCGTCTACGGCATCGCGATCGAGATCGACTTTCCGCTGATCATCAGCGCCCCCGAGCCCGAGACCGGCCTGACGCGCCACTTCCGGATCATGTTCGACTCGAGCTTCCTCCAGGTGCGGGTGCTGGGCGAGACGCCGGTGCTCCCGGAGGCCGAGCGCGCGCGGCTGCACGACTCCTTCTTCGACGTGGCGCCGCTGATGGAGCTCCTGCCCCCCGAGCGGTTCGTCATCGAGGGCTTCACGGTCATCCGGGCGATGGACGTGACCGACCAGGAAGTGCTCTCCTCGATCAAGCGGGACCTGATCGACCGCGAGTCGATCGTGTCGCACGCGAAGTTCGAGGCGCTCCAGGAGAAGCTGCGCACGCTCTTCCGGCGGCCAGACCTCCGCTTCGGGCTCGCCGCGCTCGACGGCGACAAGGTGCTCATCCTCAACTACGGCGCCCAGCTCGAGCACGCGTGCATCTTCGCGGACTCGAAGCACCACGACGTCGAGGACTTCAAGGGCACCGTGTACGACCGCGCGATCAGCGGCGGCCAGCCTTTGATCGTCCACGACCTCGCCGCGCAGGCGCGCCGCCATCCGGTCGAGGACCAGATGGTGACGGCCGGCCTCCGGGGCCTGATGGTGGCCCCGCTCCACTACCAGGGCCGCGTGATCGGCGAGATCGAGCTCGGCTCGCCCCACCCGGGCGATTTCACGCTCATGCACCTGCCGAAGCTGTCCGAGATCCTGCCGCTCTTCGCGATGGCCGTGCAGCGGAGCGTCGACGAGCTCAACAATCGCGTGCAGGCCGTCATCAAGGAGCGCGCCACCGCGATCCACCCCACCGTGGAGTGGCGGTTCCGCCAGGCGGTCCTCAACGCGATCGAGCGCCGGCTCGACCACAGCGCCGACGGGCACGCGGAGATGGACCCGATCGTCTTCCCGGACGTGTACCCGCTCTACGCGCTCGCCGACATCCGCGGCTCCTCCACGCAGCGCGGGCTCGCCATCCAGGCCGACCTGCTCGCGCAGCTCCGGCTCGCCGGCGCCGTGATCGAGCAGGCGCACCGCGCGAAGCTCCTGCCCGCCCTCGACGAGCTGCGCTACCGCATCGCGCGGCACGCCTCCCAGATCGAGCGGGGTCTGAAGTCCGGCGACGAGGTGGGCGTGGTCGCCTTCCTGCGCAACGACGTGGAGCGCCTGTTCGGACACCTGGAATCGTTCGGGCCCCTCGTGCGCGAGCGCATCGCCGTCGTACCGGGAGGCGCTCGACCCGAAGCTGGCCACCGTCTATCACGAGCGCCGCCGGTTCGAGGAGAGCGTCACCCGACTCGCCGAGACGATCTCCTCCTATCTCGACCTGGAGGAGCAGGCGGCCCAGGCGATGTTCCCGCACTATTTCGAGAAGCAGAAGACCGACGGCGTGGACTACCAGATCTACGTGGGCGCCTCGCTCCTGGAGAACGACGGCTACGACCCGCTCTACCTGAAGAACCTGCGGCTCTGGCAGCTCATGGTGAGCTGCGGGATCGCGCTGCGCGCCGAGCAGATCCGGGACCGGCTGCCGCTGCCGCTGGAGACGACGCACCTGGTCCTCGTGCAGCACGCGCCCCTCGCGATCCGCTTCCGGTTCGACGAGAAGCGCTTCGACGTGGACGGCGCCTACGACATCCGCTACGAGATCGTGAAGAAGCGGATCGACAAGGCGCTCATCAAGGGGACGAACGAGCGGGTGACCCAGCCCCGCCGGATCGCCATCATCTACTCGCATCCGAGCGAGGCGGTCGAGTACCGCGGCTACATCGAGTACCTCCAGTCGCTCGGCTACCTCACGCGTGGCGTCGAGGAGCTCGAGCTGGAGGAGCTGCAGGGCGTGCACGGGCTGCGCGCGCTGCGCGTGACCGTGGACACGACGCACGCGCGCCTGGGCGACACGCCGTCGGCCTTGCTGCTCGAGGCCTCGCCCCGCACGTAACCGCTCACGACGACGGAGAGCTCCACGCATGGCAGGGTTTCGCTGTCAGAAATGCGGGAAGGTCGCGATGGTGCAGAAGATGTGCTGCGGCCGCCCCATGAAGAAGTCCTGATCCGCACGCACCGGCTGCTCGCGCTCGTCGTCGTCGTCGTGCTCGTGACGAGCGCGTGCGCCGGGCGGATGGACATCGCGCAGCCGCCCGGTCCTCCCGCGCCGCCCGCGCCGTCGCGCAACACCGCGGCGGCCGACGATCCCGTCGAGCGCATGCGGTTCGAGTGCGCGGTGGAGGTCCAGCGCGCGCAGCAGTTCGACCCGGGCGTCTCGCTGCGCAACGGCTCGCTGCTCGGCGCCGTCATCGTCGGGGCGATCGGCGCCAGTCTCGGCGCGCTCTTCGGCTTGCTCAGCGACGTTCCCGGCAAGGCTGCGGCCGCCGGCGCCATCGTCGGCGGCGGCGTCGGCGCGCTGGCGGGCGGGTTGTTCAAGCTCGACGCCGACACCGCGGCCTACCATCGCGGGCTGGCCGCCTGCCTCGTCGCGCGCGCGCTGGAGCCGCGCCCGTCGGTGCCGGGCCTCGTCGAGTACCGCCTGCGGACGCTCAGCATGCGGCACGAAGCGTTCACGTCGTTCCTCAGCACGGCGGAGCTTGCCGATGGCGCCACGGGTCCAGGCCTGACGCGGCTCGCGAGCGCGGCGGACGGCGGCGCCCTCGGCCGCGGGATCGTGCTCTACGATCGTCACATCGCGCCCGTGGAGGCGCCGGTGGCGCGCGCCTTCGGGGCCACGCCGGTCGAGGCGCGCGTGAAGTTCGGCGGCGCGGGGACCGACTACTGGGACGAGGCGCGCTGGTACGGCAAGCCGGGCGAGCGGACGGTGTGGAGGATCACCACGCGCAATCGCCGCCCGCAGGAGGTGCGCCGGGTCGCGCTCAGCGACGTGACGGCGCTGGCGCAGTTCCGGCCGCTTCCGACTCCGCTGTTCGGCGCGGTGCCGGAGGCGGCGGTGTCCGTGCCGTTCAGCTATCTTCACCACGCGCAGGAGCGCGGCGCCGCCGGCGCCTACCTCGATCGCACGCTCGACCGCGCCCGCGCGCTCTCCGCCGTCGTGGCGGTGAACGACGACCTCGTGTTTCCGGATCACGTGTACCTGGTGGTCACGCACGCCACGAGCGCCGCCACCTACGAGGCGGTGCTGGCGTGGGGGGCGCGGGCGGAGGAGCGCGAGCTTCCGCGAGACCGCTGAATCGTGGACGTACGGACCGGGACCCGCCGGTGGATCCCGGCCCGGTGACTCGCGTCGTCAGTCCTGATCGTGTCCGGAGTGGCCGCGCCCGATGGCGGGGTCCACGTACAGCGCGAGGAGCTGTCCGCCCTCGACCAGCTCGGCGTCGGTGCTGACCTTGTGCACCTGGACGTCGAGCAGGAACCAGCCCGGGCCGAGAATGTGGGCGGCGTCGATGAGCCCCGACGACTCCTCGTCCAGCGTCAGGAAGTCGGGCGAGGTGGTCGCCACCGTCGGATCGAAGAATTTCGGCGTGTGCGCGGCGACCAGCATCAGCTGCCTGGTCTCGATCGAGTACAGCCAGACCTTCGCGATGCGCTCGGTGTTCCCGGGGTCCTCGTCCATGAGGATCCGGCCGAACCGATCGATCGTCACGTTGTCGAGCATCCGGTGCCCCTCGTCGCCCCTGAGCAGGATCTCGATCGTGCCGCCCAGCTCGGGCTGCTCGATGTTGTCGAACTGCAGGTGCCACAGGCGACAGTTGGTCGTCAGGCTGGCCGTCGTGACGAAGTAGAAGTTGTTGTCGTGCCGCGGGCGCGGGTCCCAGGCGCCGTCCTCGACGCGCTGGAGCCGCGCCACGTTGGCGGCGATGGAGGCCTGCTCCAGCTGCAGTGCGCTGAGATTCGACACGTCGCCGAGGTTGACGAGGCCGAACCGGCCCTGACTGACATAGCCGGTGGTGGCATTGCCGAGGCCGAAGGCGTCGCTTTCCTCCGTGACGGCCTGCCCGTTGACCGAGATCGTCAGCCCGTAGAGGGACCCATTGGTGAGACCCGCCGCCTCGACGGGATGGCCGCGCCGCAGCTTCGTCCCGATGTAGACGTAGACCTCGCTCGGGAAGTTCGTCGCGACCCCCGCCGTGCTCAGCGCGCTGTCGTCGAGACACACGACGATCGTCTTCGCCTGCGGATGCGGGCACGCGACGGCGTTCTCGTAGGCCATGCGGCCCAGACGCGGGAGCTGCCACGCCTCCCCGGTGTAGCGGCCCGAGGCGATGCGCGCCCACGCGCGGCCCTCGGTGACTTCCTCTCCGTTGATGTAGATGCGGTCCCGGGTGCCGAGCCCGGCGGCGAAGAAGGCGCTTTCCGCCGGCAGGTCCCCGGAGCAATGCCGCTGCCATTGCGTGGTGCCGGCGACGTAGCTGTTCGTGGTCGGGTTCCAGAGGTACACGTCGTCCGGCGAGGTCGTGTGGTCCTGGCCCTGCTTCACCTCGAAGGTCTCCGCGTCGATCGTCCACCGCGAGACGAAGGCTCCGTTGCTGCCGTGCGCACGGACGATGCCCGGCCGCTGGGCGGTGATCTCGTGGTTCATGAGCACGGTGAATTCCTTCGGCCCACTCCGGAAGGCGCCCAGTCCGTCGGGAATCCCGACCATCCGGTAGCCTCCTGCGGAGTCGCCGACGGTCAGCACGGAGACCGTCTCGACGTTGGCGATGGTCGGGCGCAGGTAGGGCTCCACGGTCGTGCTGGGGCCCACGACCGTCGCCCCCCTCGCCTTCGACGGGGTCAGCAACGACGGAGCGAGAAGCAGCGGGCTCGCGGCCAGAGCCCCTTTCAAGAACGTGCGGCGGGCGAGTGTGCGTGGTTCGCCGTTCACGGGCACCTCCTCGTGGAGTCGATTCCTGGTTCGAACGGTGAGCTGCGTGACGTACGTGAGCGACGCGTACGGCGCAGGCACCGTAGCGCCCGGCGTTTGCGCGGATGTGGCGAGTCGGTGACGTTTAGGCGAAGGGGCTGCTTACGTGAGGACGAGGCGCTTGAAGCTCTCGCCCAGCGGGACTCCGGCGGCTCGTCCGGCGCGTCCGGCCATCTGGCGCAAGAAGCGTTCGACGTCGGGATGCTTGCCGAACTGGCTCGCGTGGGCGCGGACGGCTCTCACCTTGCGGTCGAACGTGACGGCGATGTCAACGACGTGATCGGCGTGCTCGCTCATGATGAGAAGGATCTCGCGGACACGATGCGGCGGGAGGCCTTCGCGGGCGTGCTCGGGGTAGTGAAGGGGACCCGGCGCCCTGAAATACGACGCGTCGACCACGGCGTCCCCGACCGCCCGGTGATCCGGATGCAGCTGCGGCTCGCGGTAGCTCGGAGCGCCGGCGTAGGGATCGTGCGTGACGATCAGCTCCGGCCGTTCCCGGCGAATCAGGCGCGTCGCGGCTTCGGCGAGCGGCGCGCCGGCCCAGCGCAGGTCGCCATCGGCAAAGTCCAGGAACGTCAGCCGCGCGACGCCGAGGATCGTGGAGGCGGCGCGCTGTTCCATCTCGCGCAAGACTCCGACACGCTCGGGCGTCATCGCCGGGTCGTCGTGCCCTTTGTCGCCGCGCGTGAACATCGCCAGGTGGACCTCGTGTCCTTCGTCGACCCAGCGCGCCATCGTGCCGCCCGCCATGATGTCGGCATCGTCCGGATGTGCGGTCATCACGAGGATCTTCATGGTGTCGCCACGACGAGGACATGCTAGAGCTTCCACCAGAGGGGAGAGTCAAGCCGTCGAGCCATCGCGGACCGTCGCCATCGCGCACGGCGCGCTCGTCACACCGGGCGCCGTGTGGATCGCGGCGGCGGCGACGGGGATCGCGTGGCTCGTGTTGAGCGTGAGCGGCCTCGTGACCTGGGTGGCGGCCCTGACGAGCCGGCCGGTCGTGCGAGGGATCGTGCTCGGGCTGGGGCTGAGCTTCATTCTCGAAGGCGTGACGCTCATGAGCGCCGGCCCGGTCCTCGCGATCGGCGGCGTCGTCCTGACGTTCCTTCTCCTCGGTCAACCGCGGGTGCCGGCGCTCCTGGTCCTCCTCGCCTATGGGGCCACGGCCGCGGTGCTGCTCGACCCCGCCCTGACCGGGGATCTGCGCAGCGCTGGCGCCGTCGCTTCGTTTACCGACGCTCGGGCCGCCCGCGCTCGCGTGGGCGGACGTCGTTCAGGGCATCCTGCTCCTCGCGTTGCCGCAGCTCGGGCTCACGCTGGGCAACGCCGTCATCGCCACGGCGGAGGAGCACAACACGCTGTTCCCCGATCGTCCGGTCACCGTGCGGTTGCTCGCGCTCGACCACGGATTGATGAACCTCGGCGCCGCGGTGCTCGGTGCGGCGCCGATGTGTCGCGGCGCCGGAGGCATGGCGGGCCACATCCGCTTTGGAGCCCGCACCGGCGGCGCGGTGGTCGTCCTGGGAGCGTTCCTCCTGATGATCGCGATCTTCTTCGCGGACTCGATCGCCACCCTCTTTCGCCTGTTCCCGATCCCGGTGCTCGGCGTCATCCTGTTCTTCGCGGGGATCGAGCTGGCCACGTCCAGCGCGAGCGATGAAGCCACGCGCGCGGACCGGACCGTGCTCGTCGCCACCGCGGGCCTCGCGCTGTGGAACATGGGCGTCGCGTACCTCGCCGGGCTCCTGCTGTACCACGCGCTCCGCCGTCGCCTCATCCGTCTCTGAGCGAGGAACGGCGTTCGGCGAGCGCTAGCCGGCGGTCACCCCCTTGGTGACGCGCACCGCCGCGGGCCGGTCGCCCGCGAGATCGGCGGGGCGCAGCCACACGAACGCGACCGTGCCCGCGAGGAGCGCCACCGTCACGTGGCCGAACGCGAAGCCCCACGCGATCACGCCGGCGCCGCCGAACAGATCGAGCGTGGCGCCGAGCGCGAGCGGACCGAGGAAGCCGCCCGCGTAGCCCAGCGTGGAGTGCACGGCCAGCGTCGCGCCGCGGCGTCCGGGCTCGGCGCTCCCCGCGCTCCCCGCGGTGAGCGACGACGAGTCCCACCAGATCAGCATCGCGTACGCGAGCACGAGCGCGGCGGCGGCGGCGTACGGCAGCGCCGCGCTGAAGCCGATCACGCCCGCCATCGCCGCCGAGGCGAGCAGGGTGCCGAGGATGAAGCGCCGTCGCCCGAAGCGGATCGAGAGCTCGTTGCCCCACACGCTCGCCCACACGCCGAGCAGTCCCATCACGCTCGCCACCGTCGCCGGCGCGATCGGCGCCCAGCCGCCGGCACTCTGCGCCGCGCAGAACGTGAGGAACGCGACCACCCATCCGCGGAGCGCCGACATCTCCCAGGTGTGCACGCAGTACGCGAGGGAGTACGCGAGCGCCGAGCGGTTGCGCAGGACGGGGCGGAAGTCCAGCAGCGCGCCGCGCCCGCCGGCCGGCGGATCGGGCGCGCGTCCGGGCAGGCCCACGAGCACGATCGCGAAGGCGAGCGCGGCGCCGACCGCGCCGGGCACGAGCGCCCAGTGCCAGCCGTACCACGTGTTCACGGCGCCGGCCACGCCGAACGAGAGCGCGCCGCTCACGCCGACGGCGGCGGCGTGCGCGGCGACGGCGCGTGACTGCTGCGAGCCTTCCGCGACGTCGCTCAGGGCCTTCAACCCGGGCATGTAGCTGCCCGCCCAGCCCGCGCCCATCAGCGCGCGGAAGACGAGCGCCGACCAGAACCCGCTCGCGATCCACGCGAAGCCGGCGAACGCGAGCGCGGTCAGCGCCACGGAGGCGAGGTAGATGCGCTTGGGATCGACGCGATCGGTGAGCGAGGCGAGCAGCGGGACCACGAGCGTGTACGCCGCGTAGTAGATGCCGCTGATCCACCCGGCCTCGGTGTTGGTGAGTCCCCACGCCGGGATCAGCGTCGGGATGAGCGCGGCGACACTGAACGCGCCGATCTGCGCGCACGCCTGCGCCGCGCACACTGCCACCACCCCGCGATTCAGGGTCCGCCCGCGTCTCATCCTCGCAAGGGTACCCGACTCGCCCGCGCCCGCGCGCGGTCGGCGAGGCGCGTTATCCGGGCGCCGTGAAGATGTCCACGAGCTGATGGATATTCCGCGACCGGTCGAACCGGTCGAGCACGACCTGACGACCGGCGCGGGCGAGCGCCGCGCGCTGGGCCGGATCGCGCAGGAGTCGCTCGATGGCCTCGGCCAGGGCCGCGGGATCTTTCTCGGCCACGAGACACCCGGTCACGCCGTCCTGGATGAGCTCGGGGATGCCGGCGACGGGGGTCGAGATGACCGGAATCTCCATGGCCATGGCCTCGATGAGCACGTTCGGGATCCCGTCGGTCATGGGCCGGAACGGAATGGCGAGACCCACTTCCAGGAGCAGCAGACGATCGGTGAAGAGCTCACGCCACCCGAGATAGTCGGTCATGCAGGCGAGGACGAAGAGATCGGCGTCGCGATAGAACTGCGCGACGTCGCGCGGGGCCACGGCTCCCACGAGCCGCACCTGCCCGCCGAGCTGGTGGCGGTCGATGAATCGCTGAAGCTCGGCCCGCATCGGGCCGTCGCCCACGATCGTGCAGTCCACGGGCACGCCGCGGTCACGGAGACGCCGGCAGGCCTCCAGCAGATACGGGAATCCCTTGCGAGGATAGAGGCTGCCACACGAGACGATGGTGAACCGACCCGGGCGGCGGGGAGGAGTCTCTCCGCGACGGCACGAACCGATCCAGCACGACCCCGTGGTAGTTGAGGAAGATCTTGTGTCGCGCTTCCGGTGCGAACCGTCTCAGCCAGTTCTGGTTCCACCCGGTGCAGGTCATCACGAAGGCGGCCCGGCGAATCTTTTCTCGGAGCATCGCGCGGATCAGCGACGCGTCGTGGGCGTGCGCGGTGAAGCTGTAGGGGATGCCGAGGAGCCGGGACACGACGTACGCCGCGGTCGCGGGATAGTTCGCCCAGTGCGCATGCACGTGCGTCACCCCGCGCTGCCGCATGCGTTCGGCGAAGACGACCGCCACGGGGAAGATGCTCAGGGACTTCAGGCAATGCACCGGGTTCGCGCTCGTGTGGGCCACCACGGCTCCGAGCGCCCGAAGGTAGCGGACGGGGGCCTGCCGCAGCGCCCGAGCGTTCGCGCGCCAGAGATCCCGCCAGGACAGGGACGAGCCGTAGCACGTCCGCTCGCTCAGGTCCGCGCCGTCGGCTCGAGCGTCGACGGCGGAAGGCCGGCACAGCGAGAACAGCTCGACCTCGACGCCGGCTCCCCGCAGCGCCTGGACCTCCCGCGCCACGAACGTCTCGGTGAGCGCGGGGAAGGTCCCGATGAGATAGGCCACGCGATTCATGTGCTGTCTCCCCCTCCCACCCTAGGAGGCGGCAGAGGGGCAGAACAATAGGAGAAGGGGTAGATGCCTCCTCTATCGATCGATAGAGGGAGGGAGGAGGTCGCGCCTCACACGAGGCCGTGCTTCTGGGCGTAGAGGAGGAGGGCCAGGCGGCCGTCCACCTGGAGCTTCTCGTAGATGTTGTGCAGGTGGATCTTCACGGTGCCCTCGGTGATCGAGAGCTGCGCGGCGATCTCCTTGTTCCGCAGGCCGGTGGCGATCATCCGGATGATCTCCAGCTCGCGGGGCGTGACCAGGGCCGAGGCCTCTTCCGCACTGGCCTCGCGCCGGGCGATCTTTTCCAGCGCGCGAACGACCGATTGGTTGTCGAGCCACCGCCGGCCCGCGTGGACCTCGCGCACGCACTGCACGAGGGTCTGGGGGGCCATCTCCTTGAGCACGAGTCCCCAGACTCCCAGCCGGACCGCGTCGACGACGCCTTCCTCGTCGAGGGCCGCCGTCAGGAGCACCACGCGCGTGCGGCAGCCCGTCGCGGCGTCATCTCCCGGAGCACGGCCAGGCCGTCCTTCCCGGGCATGCGCACGTCGAGGACGAGGACGTCGGGCCGATGGCGGCGCACCGCGTGCGAGCGTCTCCTCCCCGTTCGTGCAGCGGGCCAGGACCCGAAAGTCCGGCTCCAGCCGAAAGAGCTGGACCAGTCCTTCCAGGACGATCTGATGATCGTCGGCCAGCACCACGGTGATGGGCACGTCAGGTCGTCGCGCGGGCCACCGGGACCGCGATCTCGAGGCGGGCGCCGGAGGGGCTGGATTCGATCGTGAACGTTCCTCCGAGGAGCGCGACGCGTTCCTTGAGGGTGACCGGACCGACGTTCAGGCGTGTCAACGCCGGCAGGTCGTAGCGCCCCTGGAAGCTGAAGCCCCGGCCATTGTCGGCCACGACGATCGTGACCTGGTTCTCGCGCGCGCCGATCTCGACCCGGCGCCGAGGACCCGCCGCCGTGCCGCGCGGCGTTGACCAGCGCCTCGTGCACGATGTGCGAGATGTCGTAGCCCAGCAGCTCGGCCTCGCCAGGATCGAGCTCGCTCACCACGAGATCGACCCGCAGGCCCCAGTGGCGCTCGATGCGATGCGCGAGATTGCGGAGCGAGGCGGCGAGGGTGCCCTCGCCCGCGGACGGCAGCAGCGGGACCGGTCGCAACTCGCGGATGAACGACCGCAGCTGCCGCTGCTCGGCGACGATCAGGTTCTGCAGCTCCTGCAGGCGGTCGAGGGCCTCGCGCGGGCTGCTCCCCGAGCGTGCGGCGGAGCGCGTGGAGCTGCAAGGCCGTTCCCGCCAGCGACTGGAGCAGGCCGTCGTGGAGATCCCGCGCCAGGCGCACGCGCTCCTCCATGACGGCGGACTGCTGGAGGCGCTGCAGCAGGTAGAAATGCTCCAGCCGCGACGTCACCTGCTGGGCCACGATCTCGCCCACGACCATGTCATCCGCGGTCATCGGGCGCCGATCGAGGAAGAAGAGCCATCCGTGGAGCGCGTCCCCCTTCAGGGGAACGCCGACGACGGCGCGGACGCGTACTCGTTCCTGGAGCCGTCGCGTGCAGGGGCGCACCTGGCCAGGATCGGAGACCCCCGTCCGCCGACGCGACGAGGACCGTGGGAGACTGAGCGCCGGCGCATCGAGACAGGAGAACGGCCGTTCGGCGATCGCGCTCGCGACGACGGGCTCGATGGCCCCCGGCGCCTCGCGCTCCCACGCGAGATCGGACGACCAGCAGACGCGGTGCACCCAGGGCTCCTCGGATTCCTCCCACACCATGAGCACGCGTGGCGCCGTCATCACCTCGGCGGCGTACTCGAGCGCCTCGGTCAGGACGTCGCGCGCCTCGCTCGGTGAGCGGCGAGGCCACCCGGCCAGCTTGGCCACCTCCCGGCGCAGCTGCTGCTCGTACGCCCCCAGGTAGCCCAGCATCGTGGCGACGACGGAGAGGTAGACGCTGCGGATGATGAAGCGGTTGAGCCGCTCGTCATCGAGCACGCTGCCGCCGACCAACCCCATGCCGAGGAACACCGCCAGGGAGAACAGCGAGGTCCACAAGGTCGCCCGCCAGCCCCACCGCAAGGTGGCGCAGATGATCGAGAAGATGAAATAGACGAAGAACGGGCTGGTGGGCGGGCCTTCGGTCAGGAAGATGAACAGGGAGAACGCGACCAGATCGAGCACGTGACTCGCGAACGGATTCAAGAGCCGCGGAACGCGCGCGCTCCACACGAGGCCGGCGAGGCCGACGGAGTACACGACGTACACCGCCATCAGCGCATAGGTCACGGCCGCGTACTTCTCGGGCTGCGCAGGGTCGAGCCAGATCGCGAGAAGCGACGACGCGGCGAGCACCACCCGGCCGGTAGCGATGAGGCGCTCGGTGCGGCCCTGGGCCGTGTACTGGGGCTGCATCATGGCGACGACGACATATGCCAGTCGATCATAGACCAGGAAAGTGAGAGCGGCACGCGGCCGCGACGCTAGCGTGCTACCGCGTGCTCCAGTCCGGGCGCCGGCGCTGAGGGACGACTCAGCTCGGGTTCAACGAGGCGTCATCGGATTCGGCGCCGCCGCCGTCGGGCCGCGCGATCGAATAGACAGGTCCGACAACGCAATCACACAGCCGGCAGTGACCACTCGCCTGGGCGTTGAAGCGAACGATGCCGGCGATCCAGTCGAGGGCGCGCGCGGCGTCGCGCATCGTCACGCCGACCTTCGCCGCGAGGCAGGTGAGACAGGTCGGCCGCTCCAGGATCACGGCGACCATCCGTCGTCCCTGCGCGGCCTCGTCCGGGGTTTGCACCGTGTTCACGACGTCGCGTCTCCCGTCGTGAACCGGCTACGACCGTGCCGGCATCATCATCCGGCGGAGGATCGCGCGGGCTCGAAAGACACACTCGCTCAGGTCGCCGTGCACACGGCCGAGGCCGTCCACACGCGCCACGAGCATCATGACCACGAGGTAGAGTTCGCGCGCCTCGGCCCGGCACCGGTCGTCGTCAACGCTCACCATCGCCGCCCTCCTGGTGGCTTGCGATCCAGGATCTCGCCGCGATGATCTC
>CAVPPZ010000026.1:0-80634 GCA_963707305.1 uncultured Candidatus Rokubacteria bacterium | reverse complement strand
GGCACGACCGCCATCAATGTCTTGATCGAGGCCATCGATGATCAGGGCAATGTCGATGGGTCCAAACAAACGACCGTCGCCCCGGGTCAGGCGAACGTTCTGGAACTCGATAATGTGACCGGATCTTCGAGGCTGCACTGCAAGTTCACCCTGATCCAGGGCAACAAGTTGAACGTTTGGGCCTCGTACTGTATCGAAGACCCTAACGGCATATTCTGTACCGCCACGGGCGACGCCCGCTGAGCTGTTTGCCGTGAGTGCGCGGCGCTGACGGTCTCGCTGAGGATCGGCCCAGGCCGGGGCCGCCGGCCTGGGCCTCGTCCTGATTGGGCGGTGTTCGGCGTTGAGGCTGGAAGAACCGCAAATGCGCGGAAAGTAGCGATCACCGCGACATTTTCAATGGTGGTTCCGGCCGCTGAGCCGACTCCAGTTGCCGCCGACAACGCGCTGAGGGCCGCTTTCGATCACGGGATCGTCGCGTTCGAATTGCTCACGTCGGCCACCGTGGGATCGGTCACGCTGGTCACGCGGATGCGCGCCTGAATCGTCGCGGGGCCCTTCACGGTCCAGGCATGCGCCCCGTCATTCGGCGTACTGCCGGTGATCGAGGCCCACGACGTCCCGCCGTTCCGCGACACCTCGATCTTCACGTTCCCGATCAGCCCGCTCGAGGTCCAGCTGATGTTCTGGACGCTCCCGATGGGCCAGGTCTCCCCGCCGTTGGGGGACGCCACCGTGATGCTCCCGCCGCCGATCGTGGCGTTCGCATTGCTCGCGTCGCCCACCGCGGGATCGGTCACGCTGGTCACGCGGATACGCGCCTGAGTCGTGGCGGGGCCCGTCACCGTCCAGGCATGCGCCCCGTCATTGGGCGTGCTGCCGACGACCACCGCCCATGACGTCCCGCCATCGCGAGAGACCTCGACCTTCACGTTGCCGGTGAGCCCGCTGGACGTCCACGCGATGTTCTGCATGCTCCCGATGGGCCAGGTCTCCCCCGCCGCTTGGCGAGGTCACCGTGAGGCTTCCGCCCCCGAACGTGGCGTTCGCATCGCTCGCATCGCCCACCGTGGGATCGCTCACGCTCGTGACGCGGACGCGCGCCTGGTGGTGCCGGGACCGGTCACCTTCCAGGCATGCACCCCGTCATTCGGCGTGCTGGCGATGAACGAGGCCCACGTTGTTCCGCCGTCCCGGGAGACCTGATCTTCACGTTGCCGGTGAGCCCGCTGGAGATCCAGGTGAGGTTCCGGGTGCTGCCGACGGCCAGGTCTCCCCTCCGTTCGGCGCCGCCACCGCGATGCTGCCGCCCCCCGATGGTGAAGTTCGCATTGCTCGCGTCGGCACGGTCGAGTCGGTCAGGCTGGTCACACGGATGCGCGCCTGCGCCGTCGGCCGGCCGTCACGGCCCATGCTATCGCTCCGTCGTTCGGCGTGCTGGCGCTGATCGACGCCCCACGTCCCCCCCGTTCCGAGAGACCTCGATCTTCACGTTGCCGGTCAGCCCGCTGGAGGTCCAGATGACCTCCTGGGTGCTCCCGATGGGCCACGTCTGCCCGCCGTTCGGCGCATGGACCGTGACGCTGCTGGAGACGATCGTGCGCGTCGCCGTCGCTGCCATGTCCGCCAGCGCCGGGCTGCTGAGGCTCGTAATCCGAACCGCGCCTGCGCCGTGACCCAGCCCGTAGAGCGACCCGGATGAGAGGCCGTCGCTGGGTGTGCTTGTCGATGATCAGCTCCCACGAGGTCCCGCCATCCAGGGAGAGCTCGATCATGACGTCTCCGGTATACCGCTCGACGTCGCGCCGATGGTGCTGCATGCTTCGATCGGCCAGGTCTCCCCGCCGTTGGGAGAATCGACCACCGCGCCGCTGGCGAGCGTCGCCACCCGAACGACCTCCAGGCCCAGGGGGCCTTGTCAGACCTCACCGAAGTTGCTGAGCAACGTGCGGAAGCCGGTGGAGGGGTCCACCCGGAACAGCCCTCCCAGTCTGCCCGTCCCGGCATCGAGGTCACTGACCAGGATCGTGCCAGCCGCGTCGACGGCGACGCCGTACGGGTCATCCCCGGTGGGGCCTTGGAGGGCGTCGCCGAAGTCGCTGAGCAGCGTGCGCGTTCCGCTCCCCGGGTCGACCCGGAACAGCGCCCTCGACCGCTTGTGCCACCATCCAGATCGATGACGAGGATGGCGCCTGTGGTCTCGACGGTCACGCTCACGGGGTTTTCACCGGTGGGCCCTTGCGCGGAATTGCCGAAGTCGCTGAGCAGCGTGCGGGTCCCGGTCACCGGATCCACCCGCCACAGCCCACCCAGGAAATTGGTTCCGGCGCCGTAGTCGGCGATCAGGATGGTGCCGGCGGCTTCGACCGCCACTCCAACTGGGTCCTTAGTCCCACCAGGGCCTTGCGCGTCATCGCCGAAGTCGCTGAGCAGCGTGCGGTCTCCGGTATCCGGGTCGACCCGGAACAGCGCCCCCTTGCCGTCCGTGGCCGCGAAATAGTCGAGGACCAGGATCGTCCCTGCCGCTTCGATCGCTACGTCGTAGGCCTGATTCCCCGTGGGACCCTGCGCGGCATTGCCAAAGTCGCTCAGCAGCGTGCGGGCGCCGGTCGCGGCGTCCACCCGGAACAACCCGCCCTGCATGTTCGTCCCAGCAAACGTGTCCGTGACCAGGATGGTTCCGGCCGCTTCGACGGCGAGACCCACGGGCGTATCTCCAACTGGGCCTTGAGCCGGGCTGCGGAAGTCGCTGATCAGCGTCCGGGCGCCACTCGGCCCCATTCACCCGGAACAGCATTCCGACGCCAGAATCTGTTACCAGACTGTCGTTCGGCGTCCCCTGGGCCCACGCCCCTGAGACAAGGAAGCTCAGCAAGGCCGCGACGGTCACGAGGACGCGGGTGGGCAACTCCCGCCCAGAGGACCGTATCGCCAGCGTCGGTGTTGGCGAGCGACGAAACCAGCCGGACCGCATCTCGACAATCATGAGCCCCCCTCGGAGCACCGCCAAAATCGACAGCGGCGAGTCGCACAATCTGAAGCTGCGGAAACCTACAGCAAGTTACTTCATCGCACAAGGAGATGCTGGCGCTGCGTCCACGCCGCGCGCCTGGTGGTCGAGAGGCGCATACAGGACCCGGCCAAGCGCAGGAGGAGCGAACCATCGCGTGGGCCGACGACCTGCCCGTCCTTCTCCGCGTACTCGCTGTGCCTGAGGGGGGCGGCGGCCGAGCATGCGGGAGCGGAGAACGGACGTTCCGTCATCCAGGCCCTTTATCCCGTCTACGCTCTCACCACGTTCCCGGCGACGAAGTTCCAGGTCATCACGTCCGGCGCGGTCGACACGACGACGATCGTCAAGCCGAACACGAAGCTACGGCCCGGTGTCGCCGGCATCAACGGGGAAATCGTGAAGCCGACCGGGTTCTACAAGGTCATCTTCAGGCCCGGGCGCGACGCCGAACCGGACCGCGCGGTCGGTTTCCTCGTGCCGCACACCACCAAGGAGATGGACGCGCAGTTTCGTCAGTTCATCGCCCGCATCGATGTCATCGAGCAAGCGAGCGGGTTCACCTTCTCCGTTCCGACGGCGCTGAAGAACGGGTCGGACAATCTGTTCTGGCTCGAGCGTCCGGCTCCTGTCCCACCCGCCACACGCGCCTGCCCGCGCGAGGCCCGAGCGCGATCCGACCCTCGATCGACGCGCTGCTGATGCTCGCGAGCGACGGCGATGCCTCCGCGACCGGGTCCGGCCGTGAGAGATCGGCCGCCGTCGCGTCGAAGCCCCGGCGCCGGAGCAAACGACACACCCGCACATAGATCGCCGCGAGGACGGCGCCGACGTCCTCGTCCGTCGGCGGTGGCAGCGGCCGGAAGTGCAGCGCGCCATCCTCGCGCTCCGTAAACACACCGTCGAAGACCAGCGTGTGGAAGTGGACGTTGAGGTTCAGCCCGCCCCCGAATCGCTGAATCACCGTCACGCAGCCCGAGCGGCCGTCGCGAAGGCCGCGGCGCCGCGCACGTCGCCGCTGGAACGACAGCAGGGCACGCGCGTACACCGCGAGCACGTCGCGACAGAGCTCGTGGTCCCACGCGAGGAGATAGCGGAGCCGGTGGGGCAGGCTCAGTACCCACTGGCGGATCGGCACATGCGGCAGGATGCCGTCCACGAACCGCGCAGCGCACTCCGTCATGCGGCGGCCCCCGCAGCTCGGACAGAAGCCCCGGCCCTTGCACGAGAAGGGACGAGCGACGCTCGCCTGCTCGCGTGGAAGCATCGGGTGAAGCGCCAGGATGCGCGCAAGTAGGCGCGCTTTGCACACCTCGTCAACCCGCGCTGGCGAAGTACCAGAAGCAAGCGCGAACACCTGTGACGGCCACGAGCCGTCGAGGGCCTCAGGCGGGCACGCGCTCGGCGAGGAGGAGCCAGGGCTTCGGCGTGAGGCGTCGATTGACGACATCGACGTCGAGTGCCAAGCCCTCGAGCGTGTACGCGCCGAGCAGCGGCTCGCTGTCCGGCTCGGCGAAGAGCACGAGCGTGATCTCGGTCCGATCGCCGACCCGAATCCACATGTGCCCAAGGTCTTTCTCCACGAGCCGACCGTCCGCGAGCATGAAGCGCTCTCGTTTGTGCGTGACGATGCCGAGGCTTTCCAGCAGCGGCCGGGGCAGGCTCGTATAGAACGCTCCGGTGTCGACCCATGCGTCGACCCGCTCGACGCGGCTCCACGCCAGATCACTGACCTCGACGGGAACGCTGAAGACGCCCATCACGACCTCCTGCGGCGATCAGACCGTGAGACACGACGCGCCGTCAAGTGTGGACGTTCCTGACAGACATGGCGATCAGATCCTCCGGCTCCCGCATTCGTCCGCGCGACCCGGCATGACGGCCTCGCGGAGCGGAACGGCTCCGCCGGCCGCGGCGGGGGCAAAGGCCCACCGGTCCCCCAACAACGGAGGGAATCGACGTGATCAAGCGCATCGGGATCATCGGGTCCGGGGCGATCGGCAGCGTGGTGGGCGGGTTTCTGACCAAGGCGGGACGGGACGTCACGCTGGTCGACCAGTGGCCCGAGCACATCGAAGCCATGAGGACGAAGGGGCTCCGGCTGTCCGGCACGCCCGGTGATTTCGTGATCCCGGTGAAGGCGCTGCACATCCACGAGCTGCAGAGCGTGCGCGAGCCGTTCGACGCGGTGTTCATCGCCGTGAAGTCGTACGACACCGAATGGGCGACCGCGATGGCGCTCAACTACCTCACGCCCGAGGGCGTCGTCGTCGACTTCCAGAACGGCATCAACGACGAGCGCGTGGCCGCGGTCGCCGGCCGGCACCGCACGCTCGGCTGCGTGATCACCATCAGCGCCGGCATGTACGAGGCCGGCCACGCGATGCGCACCGACACCGGGGAGATCGGCTTCAAGATCGGCGAGCACGACGGCAAGGAAACGGCGCGCGCGAAAGAGCTCGCCGAGATCATGAACGCGGTGGCGGGCACGAAGGTGACCACGAACCTCTTCGGCGAGCGCTGGTCGAAGCTGGCCATCAACTGCATGGCCAACCCGCTCGCCGGTCTCACCGGCCTCGGCACGCTGCAGGTGCGGACGGATCCGAAGATCTCGGCCGTCGGCGTGCACGTCGGCGCGGAAGCGATCATGGTCGGCCGCGCGGTCGGCCACGAGGTCGAGCCGATCTACGGGATCCCGACCCAGCGGTACGTCGACGCCTACAACGGCACCGGCCTCGCGCCGCTCCTCGCGGACATCGCGGACATCGCCCGCAAGCGCGGCGGCGGGCAGCCGTCGCTCCTGCAGGACGTGATCAAGAAGCGGCGGACGGAGATCGACTACCTCAACGGCTACGTCTGCGAGCAGGGCAGGCAGAAGGGCGTGAAGACGCCCTACAACGACAAGGTGGTCGAGACGATCAAGAGCCTCGGCGTCGGCTTCACGCCCGACGCCAAGCACCTCGATCCCGTCATCGCGATGCTGCCGTAACCAGCGCCGGCATCCGCCCGAACCACGGCCGCGCAGCCTCGAGCTGCGCGGCCAGCCGGAACAGCGTCGACTCGTCCCCGAAGCGTCCCACCAGCTGCGTCGCCAGCGGCAGGCCGCTCTCGCTCATTCCCAGGGGCAGCATCATCGCGGGCTGGCCCGTCAGGTTGAACCACACCGTGAACGGCGAGAACGTGAAGACGCGGCGCCAGTACTCCGCGGCGTCCTCCAGCATCATGTCGATCCAGCCGAGCTTCACCGCCGGCGCCGCGAGCCCCGGCGTGAGCAGCACGTCGTACGTCGCGTGGAACGCCGCCATCTGGCGCCCGATCCGGTGCGCCGTCTGCGTCGCCCGCACGTACTCCGGCCCCGTGATGCGCTGGCCGCGCTCGTACATCGCCCACGTCACGCGCTCGAATTCGTCGGCGCGCGGGGTCTTGCCGCCCGGGTGGCCCTCGACGTTCACCACCGTGTTCGCGGCGATCAACGTGAGGAACGCCGGCACGAGCGCATCGCCGTCCACCTGCGGGTCCGCTTCCTCGACGTGGTGGCCGAGGTCCGCGCAGAGGCGGGCGGTGTCGTCGAGCCGCCCGAGGCTGTCCGCGCTCACCTTCGCGCCGTTGGGCGAGCGCCGGGTGAAGGCGATGCGCAGCCGCCCGGGATCGGCGCCGACCTCCGCCGCATAGGGGCGCCCGGGCGGCGGCGCCGCGTACGGGTCGCCGGCGCCCGGCCCTGAGGTCGCGTCGAGCAACGCGGCGCAGTCACGCACGCTCACGGTGACGGCGTGCTCGGCCGCCAGACCGCCCAGCCCCTCCCCGATGAAGGGCGCCATCGTGTTGCGCGCCCGCGTCGGCTTCAGGCCCACCAGCCCGCAGCAGGCCGCGGGCGCGCGGATCGACCCGAAGCCGTCGGTGGCGTGCGCCATCGGCACGATGCGCGCCGCCGTCGCGGCCGCCGCCCCGCCGCTGGATCCGCCGGAGATGCGCGTCAGGTCCCACGGGTTCTTCGTCGGCCCGTAGTGCCGCGGCTCGCAGGTGAGGCTCAGCCCCAGCTCGCACGTGTTGGTCCGCCCGAAGATGACGAGGCCGGCGCGCTTCAAGCGCGTGACGTGCTCGCTGTCGGCGGCGGCCGGCGGGCTGTCCGCGAAGAACGTCGAGCCGCGCGTCATGCGAACGTTTGCCACGGAAGCGGTAAGGTCTTTCACCAGGTACGGCACGCCGTGGAAGGGCCCGGGCGGCAGGCCGGCGGCGATCGCCTTCCGGGCGTGGTCCTCGAGCGGCATGACGACCGCGTTGATGGCCGGGTTGCGCGCCGCCATGCGCGCCAGCGCGGCGTCGAGCAGCTCGTCCGCCGTCACCTCGCGCCGCCGCACGAGATCGGCGAGGCCGAGGGCGTCGTAGCGGTCGTACTCGGCGAATCCGCTCATCGTGGCCTCCCTGTTGCAGTATCAGGCGCCATGAACATCGCCAGCGAGTTCGTGCAGGCGCGCATCGCGGCGTTCACGCGCGCGCACCAGGCCCTGCGGCTCTGCAAGGTCTGCCTCGATCGTGAAGTGGCGGCGCGGCGGCTGACCGCCCTGCCGCGGCAGGGCGGCGCCCAGGACCTCATCGATCCGATGCGCGACTGGTGCTTCCTCTGTGGCGCCCTCGCGCCGACGCTTCCGGCGCTCCCGCGGACGGCGCGCAACGGCAGCCGCCGCGCCGCCTGACCTACAGATACCTTTCCAGTTCGGCTTGCGCTTCTCGAGGAAGGCCCGCGCGCCTTCCTTGAAATCCTGGCTCAGATAGCACGACAGGATGATGTCCTCCGCCTCGTCGAGCGCGAACGCGTCGCGCACGCGGCGCGTGGCCTCCTTCACCGCGGCCATCGTGAGCGGCGCGTGCTCGGTGAGCCGCTCCGCCTGCTCGCCCACGCGCGCCTCCAGGTCGGCGCCGGGGTAGACCTCGTCGACGAGGCCGATGGTCCGGGCCTCGGGCGTGTTCACGAGCCGCGCGCGGATCAGGATCTCGCGGGCGCGCACCATCCCCACCGTGGACGCCAGCAGCGTGAAGCTGTAGGGCGCCGTGCAGTTGCCGAGCGTCCGCGCCACCGGGGCGCCGAAGCGCGCGTGCTCGGCCGCGAAGCGAAGGTCGCAGGCGAGCGAGAGGAAGAGCCCGCCGCCGACGGCGTCGCCCTGCACCATCGCGATGGTGGGCTTCGTCACGGCGCTGAGCCGGCGCAGGACGCGGCCGATGCGGGCCTCGTAGCCGAGCGCATCCTCCCGCGTCTCGAAGGCGAGGAACTGGCGGATGTCGGTGCCGGCGGCGAAGGACTTGTCGCCCGCCCCACGCACGACCACCACGCGGACCTCCGGGTCCTTGTCGACCGATCGCAGAGGTCGTGCAGACCGTCGTACATGTCGAACGTCATCGCGTTGCGGGCGTCCGGACGGTTGAAGGTCACCCACGCCACGCGGCCCTTCCGCTCGTAGAGCAGATCCCCAGCCTCGACAGCCTTCATTCACCCTCCCCTGAGCCTTCCGGTGATCGAGGATACGGCATCGGCGGGGTAGAGTGGTCGCCGTGGCCGACCAGCCTTCGCGAGGGCCGAAGGGGACGCGCTCGCGGCGACCGCGGCTCGAGCGGCTGATCTTCCGCCGGCAGTTCTACGCGCAGCTCGCGCGCATCGCGGCGCGGCGGGCGTGGCGGCCGCGCGGCGGTCTCTTCGTGTCCCTGATGGGCGGGGTCGGCGATCTCGTCAACGCGTTCCCGAGCATCGAGGCGCTCGCCGCGCACCACGAGGTCGACATGGGGACCGGCGGGCCGCCCGCGCGCGCGCTGGTGGAGGCGAGCCCGTTCGTGCGCACGGTCTACGCGCCCTTCGTCTACGCGCCCGCGCGGCGCCGCCATCGGACGATCATCACGCGCGTGCTCGGACGGTTCTACGAGCGGGTGATCCTCCTGGACAACGCCGACGCGCGGTGGTGGACACGCGGCAAGCACCTCAGCGAGGTCTTCGCCGACATGTGCGGCGTCGCACCACCCCGGCGGGGCCGCGTCTATCTCACCGAGGCCGACCGGCAGGAGGCCGCGGCGCATCTCGATCGTCTCGGCGTGCGGGACTACGTGTACGTGGTGCAGCTCGTGCGCGGCCGGCGCCCGTTCCGCTCGTGGCCGCTCGCGCACTACCACGCGCTCTACGCGTGGCTGCGCACGCGCACCGCCTCTGCCGATCGTGGTCGACACGACCGGCTCGGACGAGACGGCGCTACCGGACTTCTGCGTCCCCCTCGGACGGCTGGCGATCCTGCCCGCGTGCGCCGCGGTCGGACGCGCGCGCCTCTTCGTGGGCCCGGACAGCGGGCTCACCCATGTCGCCGGCGCGCTGGGCACCCCGACGGTCTCGATTCACGTCGGGTTTCCAGCGCAGGCGTGCGCCGCGCTCGGCGACCACGTGGAAGTCGTCGCGCAGCACGAACCCTTCGCGGACCCGGAGCTCACGACGCCAGCCGACGTCTTTGCCGCGATCGACCGGTGGCTCTAGCACAGGTCCTGCGCCGCCCGGCGCGCATGCGCGGCGAGCGCGTGGTCGCCGAGGGACCCCAGCGCCTCGGCGATGCGCCGAACGCCGGCCCCGGACTGCTCCGCCCGCGCGAGGACGAGCGCCGCCATGTACACCCGGCGCGCATCGGCGCGGAAGCCGGCGGTGGCCCCGGCCGCGGCGTCGATGCGGGCGGCCGCGTCACCGACGGCGACGAGGGCCTCCCAGCGACCGCTCCTGAACGCGTGGCCATGGGCCTCGTGCCACTCGTAGAACGCCCGGCTCATCGTGCCCGCGGCGAGTGCCTCGTCGATCATGGAAAGGCGGTGGGTCAAGGATCCGTCTGAATTGATCTCACTCGTTGCCATGGTCATCTCCTCCGCACACAGCTCTAGCGCAAGCCGCACGCCAAGGTTCATGACCAGATAAATCAAGTACTTACGACATGCACCGGTGGCGGTGCACTGTTCAGGGGGTCAGAAGTTGAATAGTGACCACCGGATCTCCGGCCTCCTGGAGCGCGGGGGTATAGTCCGGACATGAGCCGGGTCGTGGGCGAGGCGTTGACCCCTGCACTCCTGGAGCGGCTCTCGCAGAGGGACCTGCCGAGCCGCCTCGGCGTGGCGCTGCCGCTCGTCACCGTGGACGGGGACGGACGGCCTCATCCGATGATGGTGTCGTACCTCGAGCTCCGGGCGTACGACGCGACCACCGTGGGTCTCGTGATCCAGACGGGCAGCGACAGCGCGGCGAACCTCGCGACGCGCGACCGCGCCACGCTCGTGATGATCGAGCCCGACCTCGTCGTCTACGTGAAGCTCCGGCGGCTCGACGGTCCCCTGCCGGTCGCGGAGGACCCGCGGCTCGCGTATTTCCTGCTGGCGGTGGAGGAAGTGCGGGAGGACGCGTCGACGGCGGAAGAGGGCGGGGCGCGGATCGTCGGGGGTCCGCGCTACGCGCCGGTGCCCCCGCTCGATTCACCGTGGGCTCGCGTCACGCGCGCCGCGGTGGCGACCCCCCGCGCGCGCGTGTAGCGGGGTCGCTTACTTCTCTTCGGGCTCCCGGTAGCGGCCGATCTCCACTTCGATCTCGTTCGGCTTGCCGTCCCGCATGACCAGCACGCGCACGCGCTTGCCGACGGGCGACGACGAGACGATGCGCTGGAGATCGCGCGGCGTGGCGAGCGCGGTGCCGTCGATCGCGGTGATGACGTCGTTGGCCTTGATGCCGCCCTTCTCCGCCGGCTCCCCGGGCACGACCGAGCGGATCAGCACGCCCTTCGGCTCGGACAGCTTCAGGCGCCCGACGTCATCGTCGGTGATCTCGGCGATGCTGACGCCGAGCCAGCCCCAGTCCACGCGGCCCTTCGACGCGAGCTGCGGCACCAGGACCTTCACCGTGTTCGCGGGGATCGCGAAGCCGATCGAGCCGTTGCGCGCGGCCATGCTGTTGATGCCGACGACCTCGCCGGCCATGTTGACGAGCGGCCCGCCGGAGTTCCCGGGGTTGATCGCGGCGTCCGTCTGGATGAAGTCGAAGCCGGGCGCGGCAATGGTGAGCGACGGGCCTTTGCGGCTGACGATCCCGAAGCTGACCGTCTGCTCCAGCCCGAACGGATGGCCGAGCGCGAGCACGAATTCGCCGACGCGCACCTTGTTGGAGTCCGCGAACCGCAGCGTCGGCAGCTTCTCGACGCGGTCGATCTTCACGAGCGCGAGGTCCACGCGGTTGTCGCGACCGATGACCTTGCCGCCGAAGCGCCGGCCGTCGGCGAGACGCACCTGGATCCAGTCGGCCGCTTCCACGACGTGCGCGTTGGTGACGATCAATCCGTCGCCGCTGATGACGAAGCCGGAGCCGCTCGACCGCCGCGGCTCCCCCGGATCGTCATCCGAATCCTTGTCCTTCGCGACGGCCGCCCGCCGCACGCGGACGTGGACGAGGGCCGGCTTCAGACGTTCGGCGAGGTCGGCGAGGAGCTCGTTGAAGCGCAGCAGCTCGGGGGGAGCGGTCAGCACGGTCGGCGATTCCTCCCACGTGAACGACACCCCTCCGGGGTCGGAAGCGACCGACGGCGCGGCCGCGCCGAACACCGAGACGATGACGACCGTGAGCAGAACGACCGCCCTCCGCGGGACCGACATCGACACCCTCCTTGAGGAGCGTGAGCTGGAGCGTCACAAGTATAGGCCACGTTCGATGGCCCTCGCCCCCCGATGACTAAAAGTGCGTTACCTCCTCTGCCGTTTTTGTTGTAATCGGTGAGCAGGGCGACCCGCTGCAGAGGCGGGGCACGGAACGGTGAGGGGGGAGAGCGACCACGCACTCCGGCGGCGGCACGGCCCCTTGGGGCCAGACCTCGAGACTGCTCGCGCCGCTCCTCGTGTCGTTGTTCCTGTGGACCCCGGCCGAGGCGCGCACGCCGACCCCCGTGCGCGTACCGAGCCAGGTTCGCACGCCGACTCCGGTGCGGGGGGGCGTCCTGGTCATCCTGGAGTACGGGCGGATCACGATCGAGGCCGACCCGCATTCTCTCGACGCGGTCCTCCACGAGATCGGATTCCCTCAAGCCTTTCGCACGGGAGCGCCCCTCCGCATCACGTTTTCGAGCGGCCCCGGCCCGGATGGCCGTGCTGCGCCGTCTGAAAGACGCCAACTACGTCGTGGTGGAATCGAAGGCCGGCCGTGGAGAGCTCCGGCTCTATCCCGAGGACCAGGACCGGCCCGCGCGGCTCACGAGCTTCACGCCGGGGTTCACGCCTCCAGGACGCGATCACCCTCGTCTCATGGCGGGGCCGCCGGTCCGGCGAACCCGCGGCTCCGACCCGGCCCTCGTGAGCAGCCTTCGCCAGCAGCTCTACACGGCGGGGACGCCTGCCGAACGTGCCCGAGCGTTGAACGAGCTCGCGCTCCACGCCGAGGAAGCGCTCGTTCGCGAGGCCTCGCTCGAGATGCTCGCCCGTGAACAGAGCAGCGACGTGCTCGAGAGCGCCCTCGAGGCCCTCGACAACCTGCGCGCCGTGCCCATCCGCCCGCTGGTGGACTACATCAACCGCGAACGTCGCAGCGACCTCCGCGTCCAGGCGATCGAGATCCTGGGACGGCATGGCGCAGGCGACCTGTCCGCCCGCGAGCTGCTGGGCCGGATCTCCGCGAGTCGCGACGACGAGAGCGTCCGGAGAGCGGCGCGCAGCGCGCTCGAGGACATCTCGCAATGAGCTAGCGGCTGACCTCGCGGACGAGGTGGCCGAGCTCCGGCAGCAGGAGCTTCTCGAGCGCCAGGCGGCAGGCGTTCGGCGATCCCGGGAGCGACGCCACGATCCGGCCGCGCGCGATGCCCATCTGCGCGCGGGACAGCATCGCCGCCGCGCCGACCTCCTCGTAGGACAGCACCCGGAACAGCTCGCCGAAGCCCGGCAAGCGCTTGTCGAGCATCGCCTCCACCGCCTCGAACGTGGAGTCGCGCGACGTGATGCCGGTGCCTCCGGTCATGATCACGGCGTGGACGGCGGGGTTGGCGCACGCGTCGCGGATGACCCGCTGCACGTCGGTCGGCTCGTCGCGCACGATGTCCGACCCCACCACCGTGTGGCCGGCGCCGGTGAGGAGCTCGCGAATGAGCGCGCCGGACGTGTCGGTCTCCGGCGTCTTCGTGTCGGAGATCGTGAGCACCCAGCACCCGATCGAGCGCGGCGCGGTGCGCTTGTGCTCCAGCGGGGTGGCGGCGGGATCGGTCATGCGCCGGACGCCTTGTCGAGGATCTCGACGAGGTGCAGCACGGCCACGTCGCGGCCACGCTCGCGAAGGCCCTGCTGGATCTGCAGGATGCAGCCGGGATTGGCGGTGACGACGGCCTGCGCGCCGGTGCTCTCGACGTGGCCGACCTTGCGCGCGAGCAGCCGCGCCGCCATCTCGGGCTGCGTGAGGTTGTAGATGCCGGCGGAGCCGCAGCACCAGTCGGACTCCGGCAGCTCGACCACCGTGAGCCCGGGCACCTGCGCGAGCAGCTGCCGCGGCTCCTTCTTGATCTTCTGGCCGTGCACGACGTGACACGGATCGTGATACGTCACCGTCATCGGCACCGGCGCGGAGCGGGCCGCGCAGCGGCGCCTTCGCGAGGAGCTCGCTGATGTCCTGCACGCTCGCCGCGAAGCGCCGCGCCCGCTCGGCCCACGCGGCGTCATCGCCGAGCAACGCGCCGAACGCCTTCATGTGGGCCCCGCAGCCGGACGTGTTGACGACGACCGCGTCGACGCGCGCCGCCTCGAACACCTCGATCGTCCGCTTCGCCATCGCGAGCGCGCGCGCGTGATCGCCGCCGTGCGCGTTGAGCGCGCCACAGCACCCCTGCGCGGGCGGAACGACGACCTCGTAGCCGTTCCGCGCGAGGACGCGCGCGGTCGCGCGGTTGTGCGCGCCGAACACCACGGACTGCACGCAGCCCGCGAGCATCGCGACGCGCCCGCGGCGCTCGCCCTCGGCGGGCACGTGAGGACGGAAGGGGCGCGCGGTCGGCGGCGCCGGGCATCGGCGGCAGCAGCGCCTCCCACGCGGGCAGCGTGCCCGGCAAGAGCTTCACCAGCCCGCTGCGGCGCACGAGCGTCTGCAGCCCGCTCGCCTGGTACAGGCGAAGCCCGGCGGCGGCCGCGCGGAGCACGCGCGGATGGCCGAGCAGCAGGCCGAAGTTCAGCCAGCGGAACACGCGGCGCGGGGCGCCGCCGGGCCGCTGGCGCTCGATCTCCGCCTTCGCCGCTTCGATCAGGCGGCCGTACGGCACGCCGGCCGGGCACACGGTCTCGCACGCGCGGCAGTCGAGGCACAGCGACAGGTGCTCCACCGCGGAGTCGCTGAGCGACATGCGGCCCTCGGCGAGCGACTTGATCGTGAAGATGCGCCCGCGCGGCGAATCCATCTCGGTGCCGAGCTCGGAGAAGGTCGGGCAGGACGCGAGACAGAGCCCGCAGTGCACGCACTGGTTCACGCCCTCGACCGACAGGCCGTGGAGCGTGAGCGGACCGCGGCGCGGCGCGGCGCGATCGTCGGTGTGCGTGTGCGCCATCGCTCAGATGCCTGCCCACGAACCGTCCGGGGTTCAGCACGTTGTTCGGGTCGAGCTCCTCCTTGATCCGCTGCATGATCCGCCCGGCGGCGCCGGCATCATCCCACACCGCCGACGGCCTCCTTCACCGCGAGCGGCGCCACGTCGAGGACCGCGTAGCCGGCGCACGCGCGCGCGATGCCGCGCCACGCACGCAGCACGTCGGCGACGGTGCCGAGGTCCTGCGCGCCGGCGAGCGCGAGGGCGCCGGTGACCACGCCGACGCCGGCGTGCGCGCTCCACGCGGACGCCAGGCCGCGCGCGCGCGCGAGCGCGCTGCCCTGCTCCATCACCTCGGCCACCTGCGTCGGCAGCACGCAGAGCCGCATGATCGCCGCGGCGCCCGCGAAGGCGTCGGCCGCCGCGGTGCAGAGCCGCGGCCAGAGGTCGGCGGAGAGCACGCGCGGAGCGCCCCCGCCGCCGTGCGACGCCAGACGTCCGAGCTCTTCCACCTGCCACGCCACCTGCTCGGCGCACGCCGTCGAAGCCGACGAGGAGGGCCGCGGGCGCGCCGGCGACGCCGAGCGCGCGCAGCGCGTCGCCGTCGAGCAGGTCGACCGCGTTCGGGATGAGGTCGGAGGCCAGCACCGCGCGCACCGCGGCGCCCGCATCCTTCAGGCGACTCGAACGGCACGGCCACCAGGCGCTCGTCGTCCGGGACCGGGCGCAGCTTCACGGTGAGCCTCCACGATCACGCCGAGCGTGCCGCACGAGCCGACGAAGAGCTTGGGCAGGTCGTAGCCCGCGACGTTCTTCACGACCTTGCCGCCGCCGCGCACGACGGTGCCGTCCGCGGTGACCACGGTGAGCCCGATGACGCAGGTCGCGCACGGTGCCGTAGAGGTGGCGGCGCGGCCCCGACGCGTTGGCGGCGAGCACGCCGCCGATCGTCGCGCGCGCGGCGTCGGGCGGATCGAGCGAGAGCCACTGGCCGCGCGCGCGCAGCGTGGTCTGAAGATCGGCGAACGTGCGACCGGCCTCCACGGTGACGGTGAGATCGCCGGGCTCGTGCTCGACCACGCGATCCAGTCGGCGGAGTCCCAGCACGATGCCCGGCCGCGGCGCCGGCATGCCCGCGGCGGCCGCGGTGCCGCCGCCCCACGGCGATCACCGGCACCGCCGCCTCCGCGGCGACGCGCGACGACGGCGCGCACCTCGTCCACGGTGCCGGGGAACACGGCGGCCTCGGGCGTGCGGCCCTCGACGACGTACGGCGAGAGATCGACGCCGGTCAGGACGTGGGCGGCGCCGACGATGGCGCGGAGCTTGTCGAGGAGAGCCGCCTGCACGCGCTACGCTGTCAGAAGCGCTGGGCGAGGCCCTGCTCTTCGATGGGGTGCGGGCGATAGGCGACCGGCGCCCGCTTCGCCGCACGACTTCCGGGTCGGGAAGACCTTGCCGGGATTGCAGAGACCGGTCGGGTTGAACGCGTTCTTCAGCCGCTGCATCAGCGCGAGGTCGGCCGCCGAGAAGATGAACGGCATGAAGTCGGCCTTCTCGAGCCCGATGCCGTGCTCGCCGGAGATCGAGCCGCCGACCTCCGCGCAGACCTTCATGATCTCGGCGCCCGCCGCCACCACGCGCGCCTCCTCGCCCGGCTTGCGCGGATCGTAGAGGATGTTCGGGTGCAGGTTGCCGTCGCCGGCGTGGAACACGTTGCCGACGCGCAGGCCGTGCGCGTCGACGATCTCGTTCACGCGACGCAGCACGTACGGCAGCTTCGTGCGCGGGATCACGCCGTCCATCACCATGTACGCGGGCGACACGCGGCCGTAGGCGCCGAACGCCGACTTGCGCCCCTTCCACAGGAGCTGGCGCTCCGCCTCGTCCTTCGCGGTGCGGACCTCGCGCGCGCCGCGACTCGCGGCACGCGGCGACGATGCGCTCGGCCTGCGTGTCCATGCCCACCGCGAGCCCGTCGAGCTCCACGAGCAGCGCGGCGGCCGCGTCGCGCGGATAGCCGCAGCCGAACGCGTCCTCGACGGCGCCGATCGTGAGCTGGTCGATCATCTCCATCGCCGCCGGCACGAGGCCGCGCGCGATGATCTCGGACACCGCGGCCGAGGCCTGGTCGACCTGGTCGAAGACCGCGAGCACGGTCTTCACGGCCTGCGGCTTCTTGAGGATGCGCACGACGATCTTCGTCGCGATGCCGAACGTCCCCTCGGAGCCGACGAACACGCCGACGAGGTCGTAGCCCTGGCTCTCGCGCGTCTTGCCGCCGAGCCAGACGATCTCGCCGTCGGGCATGACGACCTCGAGGCCGAGCACGTGGTTGGTGGTGACGCCGTACTTGAGCGTGTGCGGCCCGCCGGAGTTGTTCGCGATGTTGCCGCCGATCGTGCACGCCTGCTGGCTCGACGGATCGGGCGCGTAGTAGTAGCCCTTCGGCCCGACCTTCCACGAGAGGTGCAGGTTCACGAGACCGGGCTCGACCACCGCGATCTGGTTGTCGTAGTCCACCTCGAGCACGCGGTTCATCCGCATCAGCGACAGCACGATGCCGCCCTCGGCGGGCAGGCACCCGCCCGAGAGGCCGGTGCCGGCGCCGCGCGCGACGAACGGCAGGCCTTCGCGGTTCGCGAGCTTCACGACGGCGGAGACGTGCTCGACGGACGTCGGGAACACGACGAAGTCGGCGAGCGCGCGGAAGAGCGTGAGGCCATCGGACTCGTAGACCAGCAGCTCGTCGGGATCGGAGAGCACGGCGCCGCGCCCGAGGATGCCTTCCAGCTCGGTGCGGAGCGCGCGCTTGCGGTCGGCGGTCAGGGTGGCCATGGTTCAGCCTGAGTATAGCGCGGCCACCCCGGCCAGTCCGGGCGCGGCCCCAGAGCGACGGGAGAGCTCATGAAAGTCTCCGGCATCATTCCTCAGCTACGGACGACCGACCTCGCCGCCTCGATCCGCTTCTACACGACGCAGCTCGGGTTCGCGCTCGAGTTCCAGTACGAAGACTTCTACGCGGGCCTGCGCGCGGGGCCGTCGGAAGTCCACCTGAAGCTCGTCGACGGCAAGGATCCGTCGATCCCGTTCGTCGACCACGGCGAGCACTTCCACCTCTACGTCCAGGTCGACGACGCCGCGGCGGCGGCCGACACGCTGAAGCGGCGCGGCGTCCTGCTCGTGAAGGACGTGCACGACACGCCCTGGGGTACGCGCGAGTTCGTGGTCAAGGACGACCAGGGGCACACGCTCTACTTCGGCCAGCCGCTGTCAGCACCCTCCTAGCCGGAGGCCTCGAATCAGGCGGCCGTGCGAGTGGCGAGCGTGATGGCGTCGAGGTCGGCGGGCACGCTGCGGCCGGCGGCGCGGCGCTCGGCCGCGTAGTCGTTCGCCATCCGGACGAGCTCCGGGGTCACCCGCGCGCCGAGACCGTCCACCCGGTCGAGCGCCACGCCGGTGACGAGGGCGTGCACGACCAGGTGGTTGAAGTTCAGTGCGGGAAAGTGCGCCGCCGGGTACGGGTTCTCGCACGCGATTGCCTCGAAGAGCGGCGGGAGGCCCGAGCGGGCGGCGTCGACCGCGACAGCCAGGAAGCGCTCGGGATGCGGGAGCAGGGGCAGCGCGCGCAGGACGGCCTGCCGCTGGCGCGTGTCGCCCCGTTCATAGCCGCGATCCACGACCTCGGCCTGCGCGGACAGGCCGAGCACCTCCCCGGCTCGCAGCAGGAGCGCCGCCCGCGCGAAGTCGTCGAGGGCCCAGCGCCCGAGAGACCACGTGACGCCCACGTCGCGCAGCCGGTCGGTCTCGTCGGGCTCGAGGTCGAGGGCCGATCGCCCCGCGTGCCGCGACGCGCGGGAGAACGCGACATCGAAGGTCTCGCGGTCGCTCGCGCCACGGAGCGTGTCCCGGAGCCAGCCGCCGCCGTCGCGCACGCGGCGGCCCATCACGTCTTCCATCACCGAAAGCAGGAGCGGCCGCGCGAGCTTCACTGAGAGCATGACCGAGCAAGAGCGATGCCTTCGAGGCCGGCCGGCGCTTCAGCGCCGGCCGCCGGCCATCCGTCGGGCTTCCGGGAGCGTGCGGAGGCGCCCCATCGCCACCACGCCGAGGAGCGGACCGATCGCCAGCGTGGCGAACGCCCAGCGCCAGCCGAGCGAGCGGACCGCGACCGGGATCAGCCAGATCGAGACCAGCGTGATCGCGAACCCCACGCTCGTCTGCATGGTCAGCGCGGTCCCGACGTACGCCGGCGGAGAGAGCTCGGTGACCGCGGTGGAGAACTGGGCCGAGTCGGCGACGACGGTGATGCCCCACGCCAGCGCGATGGCCAGCGTGAGCGCGGGCGCGCCGCCGAACGTGAGGCCGATGATCGCCGCGCACGCGCCGCTCACCGCCATCGCCGCCATCGTCAGCGTGGTGCGGCCCCACCGGTCGGCGCCGGCGCCCGCCGCCCAGCAGCCGAGCGCGCCGATCGCGATCACCGCGAACGTGGCCGCGGCCGGGTCCAGCGACGAGGCGCCCGCTTCGCGGAAGCTCTCGGCCAGGAAGACCCCGATCCACGCCCACATCGCGTAGAGCTCCCACATGTGGCCGAAGTAGCCGAGACAGGCGAGGCGGGCGCCGCGCTCGCGGAACACGGCGACCGCCATGCGCGCATCGAAGCGGGCGGGCGGGAAGGCATGCGGACCCTCGCGCACCAAGGTGACGACGAGGACGGCGGCCAGCAGCGCGAGGAGCGACGCGAAGAGCAGCGTGACGCGCCAGTGCGCGGCGGTGAGTCCGCGGATCAGGTGCGGCATGGCGGAGCCGACCGTGAGCGCGCCCACGAGCACGCCGATCGCGAGGCCGCGCCCCTCGCGGAACCAGGTGGCCATGATCTTCATGGCCGGCGGATAGGCGCCCGCCATCGCGGCGCCGGTGAGGAATCGCAGGACGAGGGCGACGCCGAGGCTCTCGGCCCAGAGCGCGAGCGCCGCGTTGGCGAGCGCGCCCGCCGCCGCGCTCGCCGCCATCAAGCGGCGCGGCGACCAGACGTCGGGCAGGTTGCCGATCGCGCTGACGAGGGTGCCCACGATGAAGCCGAGCTGCACGGCGAGCGTGAGCCCGGCGCGCCCGCCGTCGCCCAGCGCCCACTCTCGCGTCAGCGCGGGCAGCACCGCCGACGCGCTGAACCACAGGGACAGGGCGCCGAGCTCCGCGAGCGAGAGCACGACGAGTTGTCCTGGATGGGGGCCGCGCACTGGAGGACCCCCAGCCCCCCTCGGCGCTACACGCCCGAGGAGCGTCCGGGCGGCCGCGACGATCGCGTCGGCGTCGATCCCGTAGTGGCGGTAGAGATCGCCGCGCGTGCCCGACTGCCCGAAGTCGTCGACACCGAGCGCGACCTGCGTGACGCCGAGCGCACTCCCGAGGAAGGCGAGCGCGTGCGAGTGCCCGTCGAGGACCGAGACGACCGGGACGTCTTCTTCGTCGGCCGTCACGAGCTCGTGGAGGTACGGACGCGGGCGCCGCAGATCGCGGTAGAGGAGATCGGGGCTCGTCACCGCGATCACGCTCGCGTACACGCCCTCGTCCAGCAGGCGGCGCGCGGCGGCCATCGCCTCCGGCACCATCACGCCCGCCGCGAAGACGTTCACCGCGCGCTCGGGGTCGTACCCCGCGCGCGCGCGCGCGTCGAGCAGGCGGTACGCGCCGCGCAGCACGGCGCGATGCAGCGGCTCGCTCGCGGGCGGCGCGAGGTCCTGCGCGATCGGGCGCGTCGACAGGCGCAGATAGAGGCTCTCGCCGTCGCGGCGGTCGAGCAGCCGCCGCAAGCCGTGGAGCAGGATCCACTCGACGTCCTGCCCGAACACGGGCTCGTAGTACGCGATCGCGGGCAGCGCGACGCCGATGCCGGGCGTGATCACGGACTGGTGCGCGCCGCCCTCGGGCGAGAGGCTCACGCCCGACGGCGTGGCCGCGACGACGAAGCGCGCGCCCGCGTAGAGCGCGTGGTAGAGCGCGTCGAGCCCGCGGGTGACGAACGGATCGTAGAGCGTGCCGATCGGCAGCAGCGTCACGCCCGAGAGCTCGCGCGTGAGGCCGAGCGCGCCCAGCAGCAGGAAGAGATTGTGCTCCGCGATGCCGAGCTCGATGTGCTGGCCGGCCGGCGACTCCCGCCACTGCACCGGCTGCGGCAGGTCGGCGAAGGCGTCCGTCTTGCCGCGCGGAAACCACACGCCCTTCCGGTTGATCCAGCCCGCGAGGTGCGTGGTCACGGACACGTCGGCGGACACGGTCACCACGTGATCGGCGGCGGGCAGCCGGCTCAGCGCGCCGAGCACGCGGCCGAACGCTTCCTGCGTCGACGTCTCGCCGGCGAATCGCTCGTCCACACGCTCGGGAATCTCGGGATCGGGCCGGAGCGCGCGCGGCGCGCTGAACAGCGGCGGGAGCGCGCGGATCAGCGCCGCCTCGGCGCCGCCCTCCGGAACGCCCGCCCATTCGTCACCGGCCGTCACCCCGAGCGTGTCGCGCAGCGCCTCGATCTGCGCGGTCGTCAGCAGCGCGGTGTGATTCATGGGGTCGGCGGCGAGCGCGGTCCCCCACCCCTTCACCGTGTGGGCGAGGATCATCGTGGGCCGCTCACGGTTCGCGCGCGCGCGGGTGAGCGCGTCGAGGATCAGCGCGAGGTCGTGACCGCCGACGTCCGTGACGAGCGCCGCCAGCGCGTCGTCGCGGAGGTCCGCCAGCGCGCCGTCGAGCGCGCGATCGATCGTGCCGTCGGATCCGGTGACGAGCGCCTTGCGGAGCTCGCCGGCCGGCCGCCTGAGCAGGCGGTGGTAGTCGGCGTGCGGCAACGTCTCGAGACGCGCCTGCAGGCGCTCGCCGCCGGGCCGCGCGAACCGCTCGCGAAGTCGCGCGCCCCATCGCAGCTCGATGACGTCCCAGCCGTTGGCGGCGAAGAGCGTCGCGAGCTGGCGCGGCCGCGCGTCGGGCGTGATGCGGTCGAGGCTCTGGCGATTGAGGTCGACGATCCAGGTCACGTTCGGCACGCAGGGCAGCGCTTCCTCGAGGAGCGCCTCCCACACGTTGCCCTCGTCCAGCTCGGCGTCGCCGACCATCACCCACACGTGCGCCGGCGTCGTGGCGCCGAAGCGCTCGCCGAG
The DNA here is from genome assembly GCA_963707305.1 of uncultured Candidatus Rokubacteria bacterium. Classification (GTDB taxonomy): domain Bacteria; phylum Methylomirabilota; class Methylomirabilia; order Rokubacteriales; family CSP1-6; genus VGLJ01. Next base: position 58,930 of record CAVPPZ010000026.1, on the reverse strand, counting down.
ATAGCGCGTGGCGAGCGCGGAGAACGTCGCCGCGACGGCGCCGAGGCCCATCGAGCCCGTGGAGAGATCCACGATCTCGGGGTTCTTGCGCCGGCTCGGATACGCCTGCAGGCCGCCGAAGCTGCGGAGGGCGCGGAGGTCGTCCGCGGTGAGCCGGCCGCGCAGGTACTGGATCGCGTAGAAGGCCGGCGAGGCGTGCGCCTTCAGCGCGACGACATCCTCTTCGGCGAGCGCGCCGCCGAAGTAGAGCGCGGTGAGCACGCTCACGAGCGACGCCGACGAGGCCTGGTGGCCGCCGACTTTCGTGCCGTCGGGATTGGGCCGCACGTTGTTGGCGTGATGCACCATCCACGTCGCCAGCCACAGCACGCGCTTCTCGAGGGCGCGCAGCGTCTCGATGGAGCTCATCGAGTCCAGAACCCGCTGAGGATCGCAGTCGCGGACGATCGCGAGCTCCTCGGCGGTGGGCGTCGGCGTCTCCACGGCGTCGTCCGCCACGCGCAGGTCCCAGCCGGTCGCGGCGCGCACGCTCTCGGCGCTCTGTCCCGGATGCCACGACGCGAGGTACGCCTCTTTCGTCGTCTCGTCGAACCGGAACACGCCGAGCGTGGTGATCAACGCGACGGGACCGCCGCCCGGCACGCCGGTGCGACGCCGCCAGTCCCCTCCGTCGCCGTGTCCGACGGAGGTGATGTACCCCACGCGATCGACGAAGCGGTGCCGCTCCTGCGGCATCACGATCACGAAGCGCTTCGCGTAGCACGCGATGTCCGGCGCGCCGCCGGAGCCCGGCAGCTTCACCTTCGGCGCGCGCCAGTCGCCCACGTACGAGGTGTTGAGATTGCCGAAGCGGTCGACCTCCGCGCCGCCGATGAATCCGAGATCCACGAGCCCCTGCGCGAGCAGCCCCATCATGTTCGCGGTGCCGGTGGACCACGTGGCGCCGACGAGGTTCGGTGGGTCGGACATCGTGAACAGCATCTCGGCCGACGGCGTCTCGCGCACGAGGCCGTTCTCGAAGAGGCCGAGCGCCGCCGGCGCATGCGTCCGCTTCGCGAGAGCGAAGGCGAGCAGCGGCAGCCGCATGCCGACGAACACCGCGTCGCCGTCGCGGATCTCCCGCGCGGCGGCGATCACCATCAGCTCGCGCGCCGTGTAGTCCATTAGGGCACCGGCAGTCGCGGAGGGCCCGGATTCATTCCGGGCCCGCAGCGTCGGGGGGTCTTGGGGGGTGCGCCTCGCACCCCCTAAGCTCCATAATTCAGCGGCTCGGAGTACCGCGGCTCGCGCGGGACGAGCGCCTTCAGCGTGTCGCCGCCGAGACGCTCGAGGAAGCCCTTCCAGTCGGGGACGCCGAGGACCCACTCGTCGAGCCAGCGCGCGAAGCCCTCCGGCGTGCGCGAGGCCTCGTGATAGCGCGCGAAGAACTCGTGGTGGCGCCCGTAGAAGCCTTGCATCGGCGACGGGAACGCGCCGAACGGCTCGTGGACGACCGCCGCCACCTTCAGGTCGGGGACGAGGATCAGGTTCGGATCGGCGACGATCCGCTCCGTCGGCCAGATCTCCTCCGCGACGACGATGACCTGCCGGGCCGCGAACGCCGCCTCACGCGAGATGCCCACGGTGCCCCACAGGTGGCAGCGGCCGTACACGTCCGCGCGCTGCACCTGCAGGATCGTCACATCGGGTACGAGCGCCGGCACCAGCACGATCGGCGTGCCGGAATACGGATCCTCCGCGCGCCTGAAGTGCTCATTCGACTCGAGGAACGAGCTGCCCAGGAGGGAGCGGGTCGGGATGTACGGCGCGCCGAGCGTCGCCGCCGTCAGCGCGAGCGAGATCGTGAAGTTCGAATAGTCCTCGACCGCGATGGGGCGCGGCAGCCCCTTCTCGGCCGCCCGCCGGTAGTTGTGGCCGAGCCCCGACGACACGTTGCCGACCCACGCCCCGACGAACCGCGCCACGCAGCCCGCGCCGATGAGCTGGTCGAAGAGCATGTCGGAGATCGGTCCGATCAGCGTGAGGTCGGGGATGCGCTGCCGGATGATCTCGTGGCCCGCGGCGAAGGGGATCGCGGCTTCCAGCGCCGTGCCCATGCACACCGAGGCGCCGGCGGGGACGACGCGGGCAATCGCGTCGGCCATCGAGGTGAGCTTCGACGGGGTCATGACCGGAGCGGACGGTCAGCGGACGGTGAGGGTCAGCGGGACGAGCACCTCGCCGTCATCGCTCTTCCCCTGCAGGACGATCTCGTAGGTCTTTCGCTTGGCGTCCCGGCGGGCGATGAACGTGAGCGTGACGGTCTCGCCGGCCGCGATCCGCTTGCGCGACAGGTAGGCGTTCAGGCCCTTGCGCACGTGCAGCGCCTTGAGCTTGATCGTCACGTTCGAGTCACCCGTCGACGTGATCGTGAACACGGCGACCTCGCCGCCGCGGTCCATGGTCTGCGTGGTCGGGTCGGCGGTGAGCGTGAAGTCCGCCGGCGTGGGCGTGGCGGGCGTCGTCGGCGTCGTCGGCGTGAGGGTCGCCACGATCGAGAGCGAGGCCGTCGCGGTCTCCGTCGTCGTCAGGGTCGGTGCCGGTCACCACGACCGACGCCGTGGTGCCCGTCGTGGCGGTCGCCGCGACCGCGATCGTCAACGTCGTGCTCGCGCCCGGCGACAGCGTCGTCTGGCCGAACGTTGCGACCAGCGTGGCCGGCAGCTCCGACACCGCGAGGTTCAGCGCATCGACCGACGTGGCGGCGTTCGCCACGGTGAAGGTGACGCTCGTGCCCGGCACGGCTTCCTGGGTGGCCGGACTGATCGAGAGGGTCTGGGCCCCGGTGGAGGTGGCGCCGGCGAAGGACGACGCCGTGCCCGCGTCGAGCTTCGCGTCCTTGTTGCTCCACAGCAGCTCCACGGCGAACGTGCCCTGGAGCGTCCACACGTCGCCCAGCGTGGGATCGGTGCTGACCGCGAACGCGATCTCGCCGACCTCTCCGTTGGTGTCGTCGAGCCAGCCGGTCTGGCCTTGCCCGGCGTCGGGGTTCGTGAGCGCGCCGGCGAGCACGCCGGAGGTCACGATGGTGATGTTGTCGCGCGCGGGGCGCTTGAAGTCGATGCCGTTCGTGCCCTGGTTGTAGACGACGACCGCGTAGTACACGCGCGTCCCCGTCCCGGAGTCGACGTAGCTGCTGTGGTACCCGCCCAGCCGCTGCTGCGAGCTGGCGCCGTCGACGGTCAGGACGGTCCCGGGGGGCAGATAGATGACGTGCACCGTCTGGGGCCCGCCCACCACGCGCCGGGCGGCGAGCTCCTGCTGCACCAGCGCCTGGGCATTCGCATCGGTGAACCCCGCCGGCGACGCGACGGTGACCTTGTCGGAGCTGGAGAAGCTGCCGGGGCCGACGCGGTACTGCGCCAGGACGCCGGTCACGCTCGGGCCGGCGATCCACGCCTTGAGGAAGGCATCGAAATGGAGCGCCTCGGCGGAGCCCTGCGTGGTCGACCAGTAGTCCCCGAGGTAGATGGCGGAGACCTGCGGCGCGGTGAGGACGGGGCCGCCGCGGTCGACGAGCTGCGGGGCGGCCGCGAGCGCCACGGCGACCCAGACGGCAGCCACGGCCGCAGCCAGGACGAGGAAGATGCCGCCGACCCGTTCTTTCGGCTTCACGACGAGTGCCGTGTATAGTACCCCAACCCCCATGCTTCAGTACGCGATCCGGCGCCTTTTGTGGCTGGTCCCGACTCTCCTGGCCATGGCGCTGGTGACCTTCACCATCATGCACGCCACGCCCGGGAGCCCCCTGGACCCGGTCGCCGAGGGAGCCAACCCCCTCTCGCCGGAAGCGCAGAAAAATCTTGCCGAGCACTACGGCCTGGACAAGCCGCTCCACCAGCAGTTCGGCATCTTCCTGTGGAAGGCGATCCGGTTCGACTTCGGCAACTCCTTCGTCTACAAGTCGCGCACCGTGGCCGAGATCATCATCACGACGTTCCCGATCTCGCTCTTCCTCGGCACCATGGCCTTCGCCCTCGCGGTGGTCGGCGGGCTCAGCTTCGGCATCCTGGCCGCGACCCATCAGAACCGGGGGTGGGACTACGCGTCCGTCAGTCTCGCCACCGTCGGGGTCGCGATCCCCAACTTCGTCCTCGCCGTCTTCCTCATCATCCTGTTCTCGTTCGTGATCCCGCTGTTTCCCACCGGCGGCTGGGACTCCTGGCGCAACTGGGTGCTGCCGACGGTGACGCTCTCGCTCGGGCCGATGGGCATCGTGGCGCGCTTCACGCGGGCGAGCATGCTGGAGGTCATCCGCGCGGACTACACGCGCACCGCGCGCGCCAAGGGCCTGGGCGAGCGCGCGGTCATCTTCCGGCACGCGCTCAAGAACGCGTTCATTCCCATCGTCACGCTGCTCGGTCCGATGTTCGCCGCCGTCGGCACCGGCTCCTTCTTCGTGGAGGCGATCTTCCGCGTGCCCGGCATGGGCAAGTTCTTCGTCGAGTCGATGACCGGCCGCGACTACCCGATGATCATGGCGGTCGTCCTCACGTACGGCGTGTTCCTCGCGCTGATGAACCTCCTGGTGGACCTCGCGTACGGCGTCCTCGATCCGAGGATCCGGTACTGAGCGTGGCCAGCGTCTCCCCGACCGCCACCTCCACCACCGTCGGCATCGGCGAAGCGCGCGGGCGCGAGAAGGGCACCAGCCTCACCCGCGACGCGCTGCGCCGCCTGCGCAAGAACCGCCTCGCCATGGCCGGCCTCGTGGTCGTGGTCTTCCTCGCGCTGGTCGCGATCTTCGCGGACGTGCTGGCGCCGTATCCGTACACCAAGGTGAACTTCGGGCGGCTCAACGAAGCGCCCTCGCGCGACTACGTCTTCGGCACGGACCAGATCGGCCGCGACCTGCTTCTCCCGCATGATCTACGGCGCGCGCGTCTCCATGCTGGTGGGGCTGGGCGCGCAGGTGATCGTCGTGTCGCTGGGCGTGCCGGTCGGCGCGCTGTCCGGCTACCTCGGAGGACGCACCGACCTCCTGCTCACCCGGCTCATCGACGTGATGTACGCGTTCCCGCGGCTGCTCTTCGTCATCCTCGTCATGTCGATGCTCGGCGCCGGCCTCATGAACATCTTCATCGCGATCGGGCTGACGGGCTGGGTCGGCATCGCGCGGCAGACGCGCGCGCAGGTGCTGGCCATCAAGGAGAAGGAATTCATCGACGGCGCCCGCGCGCTGGGCGCGGGGTTCACGCGGCTGCTGGTCCGGCACGTCCTGCCGAATGCGCTGACCCCGATCGTCGTCGCGGTGACGTTCGGCATCCCGGAGGCGATCTTCACGGAAGCGGCGCTCTCGTTCATCGGCGTGGGCATCAACCCACCGACGCCCTCGTGGGGCCAGATGGTGGGCGAGGGGCAGCAATATCTCCGGTCCTACTGGCACCTGTGCGTCTTCCCGTCCATCGCGATCGCCGTCACGATGCTCGCGTTCACCTTCTTCGGCGACGGCGTGCGCGACGCGCTCGACCCCAAGCAGAACTGACATCGAGATCAAGGAGGCCGTCATGGAACATCCCCCCATCACCGATCAGCAGATGGAGCTGCTGGAGAAGCGGCTCGTCGCCGGCGGCCTCGGCCGCCGCGAGTTCCTCCTCATCGCGGGCGGCCTCGCCGCCATGGGCGCGGCGGGCTTCAACGCGAAGCCCGCGTCCGCGGCGCCGAAGCTCGCGCCCGGCGACAAGCTCGCGAAGGACCAGACGCTGCGGCTCGGCGGCGGCGGCTGGTGGCAGAACGATCCGTCGAGCCACGACTACAACAAGGACCTGTACTGCTCGGGCGTGCCGGCGCTGTGGGCCGGGCTCATGAAGTTCACCGCGGATTTCCAGGCCGTGCCGTACGTGGCGAGCAAGGTCACGTCGAACAAGGACGGCTCGGTGTGGACGTTCGACATCCGCAAGGACTCGCGGTGGTCGGACGGCACCGCGTGCACCGCGCACGCGTTCGAGTGGTCGTTCAAGCGCCAGCTCGATCCCGCGACGGCGGCGCCCTACGCCTCGTTCCTCTACGACATCAAGAACGCCGAGGCCTTCAACAAGAAGCAGATGCCGGACGCCAAGGACGTCGGCGTGAAGGCGAAGGGCGACTGGACGCTCGAAGTCACGCTCGAAGGCCCGCGCGGCTACTTTCCGGCGCTCGCCGCGTATCTGGCCGCGCTGCCGGCGCACCAGCCGTCGGTGGAGAAGCACAAGGAGAAGTGGACCGAGGCCGCCAACCTCGTCTGCAACGGCCCGTTCACGCTCGAGGCGTGGGAGCACGGCAAGCAGCTCGTCCTGCGGAAGAACCCGCACTTCTTCGGCGCCAAGGACGTCACGCTGGAGCGCGTGATCATCCCGATCATCCCGGTGGCGTCGGGCGCCCTGCCGTACGAGAACAACGAGGTGCAGCTGACGGCGCTGCAGTCCGGCGACCTCCGGCGCCTGCAGTCCGGGCCCGAACGGCAAGGAAGTCTTCCGCTATCCGTTCCCCGGCACCTGGTATCTGCTGCCCCAGGTGACGAAGGCGCCGTTCGACAACGTCAAGGTCCGGCGGGCCGTCTCGCAGGCGGTCGACCGCGAGAACATCGTGAAGGTGTCGCAGGGCTTCGCGATTCCCGCCCACTCGATGATCCCGCCCGGCTTCCCCGGCGCCGTCGACACGCCCCAGATCCGCGCCATCCAGAAGTACGACCCGAAGGCGGCGATCGCCCACCTGAAGGGCACGCCGTTCGAGGGCGGGAAGAACTGGCCCCGGATCGTGCTCTCGATGCGTGACGAGGCGCTCGGCGCCAAGCCGCTCGCCGAGGCGGTGCAGGCGGTGCTCCTCGAGAGCCTCAACATGAAGACCGAGCTCGAGGTGCTGGAGCAGCGCGTCTTCCGGGAGCGGCTCTGGAAGCAGGATCTCCAGTTCGTGTGGATCCGCTGGTTCATGGACTACCCGGACCCGCACAACGAGTACTTCGACACGTTCTACGGCAAGAAGACCACCGGCCGCCGCCAGGCGTGGGTGAACGACGCGTTCGACAAGGAGCTCGAGAACGGACGCGACACGCGCGACACGAAGAAGCGCATGGAGCACTACGCGAAGGCCGAGGAGATCATGCAGACCGACGTCGGCTACGTGCCGGTCGCGTGGGTGGCGCGCTACGCGGCGGCGAAGCCGATCGTGAAGGGGTTCGAGAAGAACAAGCAGGGCGAGCAGGTCGTGGACGGGAATATTTATTTCGGGATGCTGACGCAGATCTATATCGCGGAGAAAGCGTAGAGAGAGAGTAGAACCGCCGCCCGGGTCGAAGCGTTCCGCGACACCGGCGGCCTTGATGATCGACGTAGGGGGGAGCGTATCGACGCTCCCCCCTACACCCCCCATCTCCCGAAGGCGCTTCTGCTGATCAGCTGCGCAGCTTCTCGATCGAAAGGTCAACTGCATCGAAGTGCCGAGGCGACGCGCTTTGACGTCTCCGTTTCAATTCTCGACTGATCAACAGCATCGAGGCTGCCGGAGCAAAGCGCAGCGGCCGCGGCTCAGCGCGCGTTGAAGCGCCAGCGGCGGAAACGCCAGCGACTCTCCGGGAGCGATCGCGCCCTCGGCGATCAGCGTCGCGCCCTCCGACTCGAAATCCATGATCTTCAAGACGCCCTCGTGCCGGGACTCGTCGATGACGGCGTCCGTGACCGTCACGAAGACCTCGTCCAGGACGCCGGCGCCGTGCAGGGCGCGAAGGACGGTCTCGCCGCCCTCGCACGACAGATAGCGGACGCCGTGCTCTGATGCCAGACGCTCGTGGGCGCGGCGTAGGCCCGCCGGTTTCCGGACCTCCTCGATCACGAAACGCACACCCTTCGCGCGGACGCCGCGGACGCTGAGCGTCGCCTCCGCGATCGACGGGCCGACGACGATCACCTCCAGGCCCGGCGTGTTGAAGAGTGCGAGATCCTCCGAGAGCCCGCCGCGCAGCGTGTAGACGATCGCGCGCGGGTGATACGAGAGGCCGTGCGCGGTGCGGAACGCGTAGAGCTGGGGGGCCGGAGGCTCGCCGGGCTCCTGGGGCGTGTGGACGAGGCCTGGTTCGTCCCGGAGGGTCTGCGCGCCGATGGCCACGTCGCCGTAGCAGCGCAGGTGGCGCAGGTGGCGGCGATCGGCGACACGCTCGGGACGAAGATCGTCGCCGCCGACCACCGCGAGCACGGGATCGTCGTCCGGCCCGGTGCGACGCCACGCCACGACGCCGTTCGCCGACGCGACCATCACGCCGAAGATCCACGGTCGGTCCGGCCACGGCGGCGGGAATCCGATCGGCGCGAATGCCGCGGGGTCCGGCGACCGGTCGCCGAACGGGTAGCGCGTCTCGCGGTTGAGGTGCCAGTGGATCACGGCCGGCGACGATCAGCTGCGGACGGCGGCGACGACGAGCGCGACCCATCCGGCCAGGAAGCAGACACCCCCGAGCGGCGTGATCGCGCCGAGCGGCCGGATCCCCGTCACCGCGAGCGCGTAGAGGCTGCCGGAGAAGAGCACGGTGCCGGCGACGAACAACCAGCCCGCGGTGGTGGTGGCCCCGCCCGGCCAGCGCGTGACGGCCCACGCGGTCCCGAGCAGCGCGAGCGCGTGATACATGTGGTAGCGCGCGCCGACCTCGAAGACGTCGAAGAGATCGGGCGGCAGCTTGCCCTTCAAGCCGTGCGCGGCGAACGCGCCGAGCGCCACGGCGAGGAAGCCCGAGGCCGCCCCGAGCACGAAGAACGTTCGGTCCACGTCAGTCTCCGGTGAGCACGTCGTGAACGGCACGGCCGAGCGCACGCGCACTGAACGGCTTCTGCAAGAACGCGGTGCCGGGCTCGAACACGCCGTGCCGATCGATCATGTCGTGCGTGTATCCCGACATGTAGATGATCTTGATGTCCGCGCGCAATTCCTTCACCCGGGTGACCAGCACGCTGCCGCTCATGCCCGGCATGACCACGTCGGTCAGGAGCAGGTCGATCCGCTCGGGACCTTTCGCCAGCTGCACCGCGGACTCACCGTCCGCCGCTTCCAGCACATCATAGCCCTCGCGCCGAAGCATGCGCGCGATCAGCATCCGGACTTCGGGCTCGTCCTCCACGATCAGGACCGTGCCGGCGGACGCGGCCGGGACGGCGGCCGCGACGTCCTCCGCCTCCTGCGCCGTTCCGGCGTACGGGAGGTAGACGTGGAAGGCGCTGCCCCGGCCCGGCGCCGTCTCGAGCTCCACCTCCCCGTCGTGTTGCTTCACGATGCCGTACACGGTCGACAGCCCGAGGCCCGTGCCCTTGCCGACCTCCTTCGTCGTGAAGAAGGGCTCGAAGACGCGCGCCTGCACCTCCGGCGTCATGCCGGTGCCCGTGTCGCGCACGGTGACGACCACGCACGGGACGTCGGACCTTGACCGCCCATGGCGGTCAATTGTTGTCGATCCCGGCATCGTGCCGCTCGCGGTCTCGATGGTGATCGTGCCGCCGTCGGGCATGGCGTCGCGCGCGTTGATCACGAGGTTCACGAGGATCTGCTCGATCTGGTTCGGATCGGCGAGGACGTGGCCGAGGCCGCCTTCGAGGCGCGTGGCCAGGATCACCTGCTCGCCGATCAGCCGCTCCAGCATGCCCTCGAAGTTCCCGACGACCTGATTGATGTCGACGAGCCGCGTCTGCAACACCTGCTTGCGGCCGAAGGCCAGCAGCTGTCGCGTCAGGGTCGCCGCCCGCTCCGCGGCGCTCTGGACGAGGAGCACCTCGCGGCGCAGCGCCGCGTCTTCCGGCAGCTCGTCCAGCACCAGCTCGAGGCGGCCGACCATGACCGTGAGCAGATTGTTGAAGTCGTGGGCGATGCCGCCCGCCAGGAGTCCGACCGCCTCCATCTTCTGCGCCTGCCGCAGGCGGTCCTCGCTCTGGCGGAGCGCCTCCTCACGCTCGGCGATGGTGGTGGTCATGTGGTTGACCGCGTCGGCGAGCTGGGCGAACTCGTCGATGCTCCCGACGGGAACGCGATGGGTGTAGTCACCGCTGGCGACGGCGCTCACGCCGCGCGCGAGCGCGCGCACCGGACCCGCCACCGTACGAGCCACGACGATGCCACCGACCGCACAGAGGACCAGGCTGCCCGCGAACACCGCCAGGAGGATCATCCGCAGCGTCTTCGCGGGCGCCAGCGCGTCCGTCAGCGAGTTCTGGAGGACGGCGATCGCACGGGCGGAGCCGGCGAGAGGGACGATGTGCAGCAGGTGCTCGTCGTCGCCGATCCGGCGGACGAGGGGGCCCGCGGCACTGGCGTCCAGCCGCTCCGGCAGCCCTGCCGCGAGCGAGGTCCGCGCCGCGGGCGGCAAGGTCGACGCGGGCATGGTCCAGCCGCCGCCCGCCCGCGGCACCGCGAAGGTGACGTGGGAATCCGTGACACGGCGGAGCTCCGACAGCAGACGATCGTCGACGACGAACCCGACGGCGATCCACGCCACGTGCAACGGGGCGCGCAACGGGACGACGACGATCTGGTAGGGTCGCCCGTCGATCGTCTCCAGCGCGAACGACGTCCCTTCGTCCTCGGCCGCGATGATGAGGGAGGAAAAGGCGAACGTCTCGCCCGGACCCCGCAGCGTCGAGGCGATCACGCGATGGTCGAGGTCCACGAGCGTCATCATGTCGGCGCCGATGCGGAGCTGCTGGTTCTCGAGCGCGGAACGGATCGTCCCGCGGTCCCCGGTGGAGTACGCGGCCTTGAACGCGAAGTCGCCCGACAGGAGGCGCACGGCGGGCGCGAGCTGCTGGGCCCGCGCGATCAGCAGGCGCTGGAAGACCTCGCCGCCGATGGAGAGATTCTCGCGGAGCTGCGCGCTCACCCACCGCGTGGTGGCGGCATCGACGAGGACGAACACGACGATCTGAACCGCCGCGAGGGCGATGAGGACGAAGAGCAGGATCCTGATCTGCAGGCTCCGCGGCCGCACCGAGCCAGTGTAATTCGTACCCTCGTCCACACCCCCAAAGCGTCGGCGGCACCCGGGTTGCTCGCTCCCCACGGCGGAGGTACGCGCCATGAAACCAGCGGCCATCGAGTCGGGTGTGGGGCCGGTAACCCCCGGTGACAACAGCGGAATCCTGATCGCGCTCGCCCTGATGGGCGTGCTGCTCCTGCTGGTCGGGATCGGGGTGAAGGTCTGGGACTTGAAGCGGAAGCGGGAGGCCGAGGCCGTCCAGCTCCAGTCTCAGATCTCCGACGCGCTGCTCCGGGAGCAGGACTTCTTCGGCCTCGCGATCACGCCCACGGTGCACGCGGGCCTGCGCCGCACCACGCCGATGACGATCGAGATCACGGGGCAGGCGCCGTCGACCGCGCTCCGCGACGCCGCGCTCCGCATCGTCCGCGACGAGGCGGCGCGCGTGGGCGCCGACTACCAGGTCATCGACTTGATCGAGATCCGCCCGGAGGCCGCCCGGAGGATCGCCTAGGGCGCCTACTCATCCTCGTACTTCTGCTTGAGGTCGGCGACCACGGCCGGATCGGCCAGCGTGGTCGTGTCGCCGAGGGCCCGGCCCTCGGCGACGTCCCGCAGGAGCCGGCGCATGATCTTGCCGCTGCGCGTCTTGGGAAGCTCCGCGGCGTAGATCACGTCGTCGGGCCGCGCGAGCGCGCCGATCTTCTTGGCGACGTGCGCCTTGATCTCGTCCTTGAGACCGTCCTTCAGATCGACGCCGGACTTGATGGTCACGAACGCGGCGATCGCCTGGCCCTTGATGTCGTGCGATCGCCCGATCACCGCGGCCTCGGCGACGGCGGGATGATCCACGAGCGCCGACTCGACCTCCATCGTCGAGACGCGATGCCCGGAGACGTTCATGACGTCGTCGATCCGGCCGAGGAGCCAGAGGTAGCCGTCCTTGTCGCGCTTGGCGCCGTCGCCCGTGAAGTACACGCCGGGCTGCTGGCTCCAGTACTGCTTCTGGTAGCGCTCGGGGTCGCCGTAGATCCCGCGCAGCATCGAGGGCCACGGCTTCGTGATGACGAGGTACCCGGCCTGCGCGGGCTCGCCCTTGTCGTTGACGACCTCGGCCGTGATGCCGGGGAACGGCACGGTGGCGGAGCCGGGCTTGGTCGACGGTGACGCCCGGCAGCGGCGTGATCATGATCGCGCCCGTCTCCGTCTGCCACCACGTGTCGACGACGGGGCACTTGCCCTTGCCGATCACCTTCCAGTACCAGACCCACGCCTCGGGATTGATCGGCTCGCCCACGCTGCCGAGCAGCCGCAGTGACGAGAGGTCGCACCGGTTCGGGAACGCGTCGCCCCACCGGATGAACGTGCGGATCGCCGTCGGCGCCGTGTAGAGGATCGTGACGCCGTACTTCTCCACGACGCGCCAGAAGCGATCCTTGTCCGGATAGTCCGGCGTGCCCTCGTACATGAGCGTCGTGGCCCCGTTGGCGAGCGGGCCGTAGACGACGTACGAATGCCCGGTGACCCAGCCGACGTCGGCGGTGCACCAGTACACGTCGTCGTCGCGGAGGTCGAAGACCCATCGGTGCGTCGCGGTCACGCCCGTGAGATAGCCGCCCGTCGTGTGCACGATGCCCTTGGGCTTGCCCGGTCGAGCCCGACGTGTAGAGCAGGTACAGCATGTCCTCGGCGTCCATCGGCTCGGGCTTGACGTACCGGTCCGCGTCCTTGACGAAGTCGTTCCACCAGATGTCGCGGCCGTCGGTCCACTCGACCGGCTGCCCCGTGCGCTTGTAGACGATGACGGTGGAGACGAACGAGCACTCCTTCACCGCCTCGTCGGTGTTCTTCTTCAGCGCCACCGTGCCGCCGCGCCGGTACCCGCCGTCGGCCGTGATCACCACGCGCGACTTGCAGTCCTGGATGCGGTCGCGCAGCGAGTCCGGCGAGAAGCCGCCGAAGACCACGCTGTGCGGCGCGCCGATGCGCGTGCACGCGAGCATCGCCACCGCCACCTCCGGCACCATCGGCATGTAGATGGTGACCGTGTCGCCCTTCTTCACGCCGTGGCGCTTGAGCGCGGCGGCGAACTGGTTCACGTCGCGCCAGAGGTCGCGGTAGGTGAGCACGCGGCTGTCGCCGGGCTCGCCTTCCCAGAGGATGGCCGCCTTGTTCTTGAGCGGGCCCTCGACGTGGCGATCGAGACAGTTGTCGGAGATGTTCAGCTTGCCGCCGACGAACCACTTCGCGTACGGCAGCTTCCACTCGAGCGTCTTCTTCCACGGCTTCATCCACCGGAGCTGCTTCGCCTGCTTCTCCCAGAACTTCGCCGGATCGCGCGTGGCGTCCTTGTAGATCGACGCGGTCTTGACCTGGGCCTTCGCGACGAACGCCTTGGATGGAGGGAACTTCCGTCCTTCCTTGAGCAGCGCTTGGATGGGCTCGCCCTGTCCGGCCTTGGCCATGGACCACCTCGGGTGCAGATGTCTGACGCGGAGCCGCCCGGCCCCGACGCCGCCGTATTCTATGCCACGTGCCACTCGCCCCCAACAGCCACGCGTCGACCCTGTCGGTCGTCGCGCGCGCGGCGGCGGTGCTCGGGCTCGTGTGGCCGGGCGACGCGCTGATCTACGTGGTGATGCCGCTCCACGCGTCCGCGTTCGGCATCAGCCTCGGGCTGGTGGGCGTCGTGCTCTCGGTGAACCGCATCGTGCGCGTCCTCGGCTACGGCTGGCTGAGCGCGGCGAGCCGGCGCCTCGGCATGCGGGCGCTGACCGCCTCCGCGGCGGCCGGCGCCGCCGCGTCGACGATCGCGTACGGCGTGTTCCCCGGCTTCCTGCCGCTGCTGATCGCGCGCCTCGTGTGGGGCATGGCGTACGCGGTGCTCAACGTGACCACGACCGCGTACGCGATCGGCGACGGCCAGCGCACCGGCCGGCGCGTCGGGTTGAATCGCGCGGTCAGCGGCATCGGCCCCACGCTCGCGCTCAGCGTCGGCGCGTGGCTCGCGCTCGGCCTCGGTCCGCGCGGGGTCTTCGTGGCGATGGGGATCTTCGGGCTCCTCGCGGTCCCGCTCGCGCTCACGCTGCCGCGCGAGCTCGCCACGGAGCCGGCGAAGCCGGGCGCGGCCGGCTCGCGATGGAAGCCGTCGACGCTCAACGTGCTGTTCTTCGCGAACGCCGCCATCGACGGCGCGTTCGCGTTCACGCTGTCGCTCCTCTTCGCGGGCACGCTGCCGATCGGCTCCGCCCTGCTGGCCGCGGGGTTGATCCTCGCGTTCCAGCGGCTGATGGTCGTCCTGCTGTCACTGGTCGGCGGCGCGCTGATCGACCGCGTCGGCGCGTACCGGGTGCTGGTCCCGTCTGTCGTGCTGGTCGTCGCGGGGTTGGTCGCGCTGGCCCACGGCGTGCTCTATCCGGCGGCGGTCGTGATCGTCATCGTCCGCGCGCTCCTCGCGGTCACGGGGCCGGTGCTCGCGGCACGCGAGCGGTCCGGCAGCACGGTCGATCGCCTGGCGGCGTTCGCGACGTGGGTCGACTCCGGCCTCGCGATCGGTCCGTTGCTGAGCGGCTTCGTCGTCGCGCGCTTCGGGCTGCCGGCGCTCTACCAGGCGCTGGCGGTCGGCATCGCGCTCGCGCTCGTCGCGCACCTGGTCGCGCGCGCGCGCCGCTGAACATGGGGCCACCATAGGACTCCCAGCCCTCCGATCAGGCGTTCGCCGCGAAGAGGGCGGCATCCAGGATCAGCCGGGGAGCGAACGCTCGGCGGCCGGCGGCGTCCCAGCCCTCCCACGCATCGGCCGGCGCGCACCCGACCAGCTCCCATTCGCGCACGGCGACGCCGCGGGCGCGCGCCTCGCGCTCGACGCGCTCGGCGACGACGAGAGGCGGCGTGATGCGATAGTCGAGCAGGTTCATCGAGACCTGCGCGATCCCGCGGCTCTCGAGGAACACGCCCATCGCGCGCACGGCCGGCAGGCCGCCCGGTGCGGATTCTCGGATCACGGCCGCGATGGACTTCGCGAGGGCGACGTCCGCGCGTGTCGAGCATGGCGTTGAACGCGATCAACGGACCGCGCGCGCCGATGACGGTGGCGCCGGCCGTCGGATGCGGGGCCGCCGGACCGCAATCGGGACGCCACGCGGGATCCGCGAGCCGCTCCGCCAGCCGTTCGAACCCGCCCCACCGGACCACCGGCAGCTCGCGGCGCGCGGGGTTCGCCGCGGCGGCGCCGTAGAAGAAGACCGGCACGCCCGTCTCGTCCGCGAACGCGCGGCCGACGCGGCGCGCGCTGTCCACCGCCTCCTCCATCGACAGGCCGCGCAGCGGCACGAACGGCACGACGTCGACGGCGCCGATACGCGGATGCACGCCGCGGTGGCGGCGCAGGTCGATCCGCGCGACCGCGAGGCGGCCGAGGGCGAGGGTCGCGCGCTCGACGGCGTCCGGCGCGCCGAGGTAGGTGAAGACCGAGCGATGGTGGTCGACGTCCGCGTGGACGTCGAGGAGCGTCGCGCCGGCGCCTTCGACGGCCTCGCCGAGCGCGCGGATCAGCGCCGCGTCACGCCCCTCGCTGACGTTGGGCACGCAGAGCAGCACGCTACGGCACTCGCCGGAGGGCGGACTTCACGTCCGCCCGCAGGCGTGGGGGGATTGGGGGGCCCGTCTCGGGCCCCCCATGTCAAAACAATCCCACGACGTTGCCCTGCTCGTCGAGGTCGATCGCCTCGGCCGCCGGCACCTTCGGCAGCCCCGGCATCGTGAGGATGTCGCCCGCGTACGCCACGACGAAGCCCGGCGCCCGCGGCCACCTTCGCGTCGCGGATCGTCACCGTGAAGTCGCGCGGCCGGCCGAGCTTCCGCGCGTCGTCGGACAGCGAGTTCTGCGTCTTCGCCATGCAGACGGGCAGCTGGCCGTAGCCGAGCTCGGCGAACCGCTTGAGCTTGGTCGCCGCGGCGGGCAGGACGGTGACCCCGTTCGCGCCGTAGAGCCGTGTGGCGATGGTCTCGATCTTCTTCTCGAGCGGCGCCTCGTCGGGATAGAGCACGGAGAACTTCGACGTGCCCTCCATGACGTCGAGCAGCGCCTTGGCGACCTCCGCGCCGCCCGCGCCGCCGTCGGCCCACACGCGCGAGAGCCGCGCCGGCACGCCCAGCCGCGCGCACGCGTCCATGACCGTGTTCACCTCGGCGTCGGTGTCCGCGGTGAAGTGGTTCAGCGCGACGACCGCGGGCACGCCGAACTGCCGCACGTTCTCGACGTGCTTCTCGAGGTTCGCGAGCCCGCGCTCGACCGCGGCGACGTCTTCCTTGCCGAGCGCGTCGCGCGCCACGCCGCCGTGCATCTTCAGCGCGCGCACGGTGGCGACGATCACCGCCGCCGACGGCGTGAGCCCGCCCACGCGGCACTTGATGTCGAAGAACTTCTCGGCGCCGAGGTCGCTCGCGAAGCCCGCCTCGGTCACCACGATCTCGCCGAGCTTCAGCGCGAGCCGCGTGGCCGCGAGGCTGTTGCAGCCGTGCGCGATGTTGCGCGAACGGGCCGCCGTGCACGAACGCCGGGCGTGCCCTCGATCGTCTGCACGAGGTTCGGACGGATCGCGTCCTTCAGCAGCACCGCGAGCGAGCCGACCACCTTCAGCTCGCCCGCCGTCACCAGGCGGCCGTCGGCCGTCTCGGCCACGACGATGCGCGCGAGGCGCGCCTTGAGGTCGGCGAGATCGGTGGAGAGGCAGAGGATCGCCATGATCTCGGACGCCGCCGTGATCTCGAAGCCGGACTCGCGCGGCACGCCGTGCGCGGGGCCGCCGAGGCCGAGCACGATGTTCCGCAGCGCGCGCGTCGTTCATGTCGAGCACGCGCTTCCACACGACGCGCCGCGCGTCGATCCCGAGCGCGTTGCCCTGGAAGATGTGGTTGTCGAGCACGGCCGAGAGGAGGTTGTGGGCGGCGGTGACCGCGTGGAAGTCGCCCGTGAAGTGGAGGTTGATGTCCTCCATCGGGACGACCTGCGCGTGGCCGCCGCCGGCGGCGCCGCCCTTCACGCCGAAGCACGGGCCGAGCGACGGCTCGCGAATCGCGACGATCGCACGCTTGCCGAGCTTGCGAAGGCGTCGCCGAGCCCCACGGT
This sequence comes from uncultured Candidatus Rokubacteria bacterium, assembly GCA_963707305.1. Lineage (GTDB taxonomy): Bacteria > Methylomirabilota > Methylomirabilia > Rokubacteriales > CSP1-6 > VGLJ01. The sequence continues at coordinate 41,837 of CAVPPZ010000026.1, read as the reverse complement.
GGTCGTCGACTTCCCCTCGCCCGCGGGCGTCGGCGTCATGGCGGTGACGAGCACGAGCTTGCCGTCCGCCGTTGCCGCGCACGCGCTCGATGGCGGCCGTGCGGATCTTCGCCTTCGTGTCGCCGTAGAGGTCGATGTCGCCGGCGCCGAGCCCGAGCCCGGCGGCGATGTCCTGGATGGGCCGCAAGCGTGCCGCGCGCGCGATCTCGATATCGGATTTCATGAGACTCCTTCGTTCCACGGGTGGTCGTGGCGGATGCGTGCACCTTACGCGATTCCGGACGCGCTTCGCCACCGGCCGCCTGTCGGGCGCCCGGCCGCACGAGACTCAGTCCGTCGGCAGGGTCTCGAGGAGCGCGCGGGCCATTTCGCGCACCTCCTCGTCGGCATCCCGGGTGCCGGCCTGCAGGAGGCGTCGCGACGCGAGGATCTCGAGGCCAGTGCCGGGCGAGGACCCGCAACGCGCGCGCGCGGAGGGCGGCGGGACGCGCGCCACCCGCGAACGCCAGCAGCGGCTCCGCGGGCACGGAGTCGAGGCCGTCCAGCACCTCGAGCGCGTCCTCGAGCAGGTCCGCCTGCGCGCCGCGCGCGAGGATCTCGAGGGCCGCGTCCCGTACCGCCGCTTCGCTGCGCTCCGCCATGTCCCGGAGCTCGTCCCGCGGCGCGGGATCTTCCTGGTCGCGCGGAGGGCTGGCCTGCCCCGACCGTGCCGCAACGATGGTGCCGTACACGGTCACGGCCTGGAGCCGGTCCGCGCCACTCGGCGTAGAGATAGACCGCGTGGTGGTCGCGCAGGAGCCGGCGAAAGGCTTCCTCCGCCGTCAACCCCTCGAAGGCGACGGACACCAGGCGTCCCGCCGTCGTCCGCCGGCAGCCCGGCGTCCAGGACGACCGCCACGTCGGCGACCCGTCCCATCTCCTCGAGGACGTCCCGGAGGGGCACGTCGGTGGCCTCCACGGAGAGCCGGTCCTGGCCGACCGTCACCGATCAGGCGGCGCGCCGTCTCATCCTCGGCGGCCGCGCCGACCGCCGCGAAGGCGACGAGCAGGCTGCACGCCAAAGCCGGGAATCGCCGTCGTGATCATGGGCCTGGCACGCATGAGTTGTCGTCCTGAAACCTCGGCCGAGGCGGTGGCCGGAACGTTCAAGGATGCCATGGCTCGAACCGGCAGCGAGGATCAACGATCCGCCTGCCGCCAGTCGTCGCCGAGCGTCGCGTCGAGGTGGTCCGCCTCGTCGAGGGCCCCGATGAGCAGGGACGGCGTCAGCACCCCGCTCACGTGCGCGCCGGCGTAGCCGAGCCGGCGCAGCGCCACGAGGTCGAACGCCAGCCGTCGACGCGCTGCGTCGAGACCCTCTCCGGCTACGCGCTGGCGCAGCGCGGGCGGCACGTCGATGCCGGCGATCCGGTGCGCCGCCAGGAACTTCAGGCGGCCGGCGGTCAGCAGCATCACGGCCCCGAGGACCGGCGCGCCGAGGCGCGCCTGCCAGTCGGCGACGATCTCGCGCTCGGCGAGATCCCAGGTGACCTGCGCCACGAAGGCGTCCGCCCCGGCCGCGCGCTTCGCGGCGGCGCGCTCCCACGAGACCGCGCCGCGCACGCGGCGGGGCAGCGCGATCACCGCGAGCCGCGTGAGCCGGGCGCGCGCGCGGCGGCGATCCGCAGCATGTCGAGCGCGTCGATCGAGTCGCGGGCTCCGGGCGGCGCTCGACCGCCCGGCCTCGCTGCGCCGCGCCGATGCCGTGCCGGGCGCTCGCGATCCAGCGGGTCGCCGCCCGTCAGGAGCACGCTGCCGATTCCCGCGGCCTCGCAGCGATCGAGCGCCTGCTCCAGATCCTGCGCGTTCCGGCCCTTGCCCGCCAGGTGCACCAGCGGCGCCCGATCCATGCGCGCCAGGACCGCCGGCGCGAAGCGCGACCGGATCGGCGGCGAGGCGACGCGGTGCGATCGGTGAGCGTGAGCGCGGCGACGCGGTCGTCGTCGCGGACGGCGTCGGCGAGTGCGAGGATGCGCGCGCGCGACGGCTCGTCGTCGGGCGGCGGCGTCACGACCTCGACGGTGACCGTCCAGCGGCGCGCGAGCCGCGCGCGGAGACGATCGGGCGCAGCGGTCAAGCGGCGGGCAGGCGCTCCACGCGCACGGCGCAGACCTTGTACTCGGGGATCTTCGAGCCGGGGTCGAGCGCCGCGTTCGTGAGGAAGTTGGCCGCGGAGTCGGCGAGCTTCACGAACGGCACGAAGATCGCGCCCGGACGCACGGCCTCGGTGACGCGCGCGTGGCCCGTGAGCTCGCCGCGCCGTGACGTCACGCGGAGCGCCGACCCCGTGTCCACGCCGAGGCGCCGCGCGTCGCTCGGATGGATCGCCACCTCCAGCCGCGGCGCCAGCTCGAGCAAGCCCTCCACGCGGCGCGTGAGCGTGCCGCCGTGCCAGTGGTAGAGCAGCCGGCCGGTGTTGAGGAGGAACGGGAACTCGGGATCCGGCAGCTCGGCGGCCTCGACGGTCTGCAGCGCCGGGATGAACCGCGCCTTCCCCAGCGGGAAGGTCTCGGCGTAGAGATACCGCGTGCCCGGATGATCCGCGCGTCGGGCACGGCCACTGCAGCCCGCCCTCGCGATCGAGCCGCGCGTGCGACAGGCCGCCGAGGAATGGCGTGAGCCGGGCGAGCTCGTCGAAGACCTCCGACGCCGAGCGCCACGCGAACTGCGACCCGACGTCGCGCCCGAGCTTCTTCGCCACGCGCCTGGCGAGCTCGGCGGTGATCCACCAGTCCGGCCGGGCCTGGCCCGCGGGATCGATCGCCTTGCGCACGCGCTGCACGCGCCGCTCGGAGTTCGTGAACGTCCCTTCCTTCTCGGCGAACGCGGCGGCGGGCAGGAACACGTCCGCGCGCTCCGCGGTCTCGTGCAGGAAGAGGTCCTGCACGACGAGGAAGTCGAGCTGGGCGAACGCCTTCTCCGCGTGGTGGAGGTCGGGCTCCGACAGCAGCGGGTTCTCGCCCACCACGTACATCGCGCGGATCTCGCCCGTGAGGAACGCCTCCACCATCTCGGTGACGACCCGGCCCGGCTGCGCGGGCGGGCGAATGCCCCAGTCGGCCTCGAACTTCGCGAGCATCGGCGCCGCGAACGACTGATAGCCCGGCAGGCTCGTCGGGATGCAGCCGGAGTCGCCGCAGCCCTGCACGTTGTTCTGGCCGCGGAGCGGCGAGATCCCGCCGCCCGGCTTTCCGAGCTGGCCCGCGACGAGGGAGAGATTGAGCAGGGCGTGCGCGTTCTGGAGGCCGTTCGTGTGTTGCGTGATGCCCATGCCCCAGATGAGGCACGAGCCCGCATAGGGCGGCTCGGCGTACCAGCGCGCGGCCTGCGCGATGTCCTCCGCGGGCACGCCGGTGACGGCGGCGGCACGATCCAGCGTCGCCTCGGCGAGCGACGCCTTCCAGGCCTCGACGCCCTCGGTGCGCTTCGCGATGAAATCGGCATCGGCGAGGCCTTCGTCGACGATCACCCGCGCCATCGCGTTGAAGAGCATCACGTCGGTGCCGGGTCGCGGCTGCAGCCAGAGGTCGGCCTGGTCGCACAGCTCGATCCGCTTCGGATTGATGACGACGATCTTCGCGCCGCGGCGCATCGCGCGACGGAAGCGGATCGCGATGACCGGGTGATTGGCCGAGGCGTCGGCGCCCACCACCATCAAGCAGCCGGCTTCCTCGTAGTCCTGGTACGAGTTCGACGTGGCGCCGGAGCCCATCGACACGAGCATCGCCTCCACCGACGGCGAGTGGCAGAGACGCGTGCAGTGATCGACGTTGTTGGTGTCCATGACCGCGCGCACGAACTTCTGGATGACGTACGCGTCCTCGTTGGTGGCCTTCGCGGAGGCGAGCGCGCCGAAGCGGCCGTGGTGGCGCGCGAGGCCGTCGGCCGCCGCGTCGAGCGCTTCGTCCCAGCTCACGTCCTGCCAGCGGCCGTCGCGGCGGACGCGCGGCGCGACGATGCGGTCGCGCGCGTGCACGAAGCCGGTGCCGAAGCGCCCCTTCACGCACAGCATGCCCTGGCTGGACCCGTTGGCCGGCGCGTCGTCCGCCATCACCGCGAGCCGCCCGTCCGCGCGGACGTCGAGCGTGATGCCGCAGCCCACGCCGCAGTACGGGCACGTGGTCTCCACGCGTCGCACGATCGGCGCGGGCGTCTCCTTCGGACGGAGCGCGCCGGTGGGACACGTGGCGACGCACTGACCACACGACGTGCACACGGACGACGCCATCGCGCCGTCGCGGGCGACGCCCACCTTCGTGGCGTGGCCGCGGCCGAGGAGCGCGATGGCCCCGATCTGCTGGACGTCGTCGCACGCGACCGCGCAGCGGCCGCAGAGGATGCACGCCTCGCGATCGAGGACGAAGAACGACTTGCTCGCGTCCGCCGGGCCCTGGTGCATCGGCGTCCACGTCGGGCGCGCGAGCGCGTGGCGCTCGGCCGCGACGCCGAGCTGACCGAACCCGTTCGCGCTCGGCGCCCGGCGTCAGCATCGAGAGCGTCAGGTCGAGCACGCCGCGACGCACGCGCACGGCGTCGGGATGCTCGGTGGAGACCACCATCCCGTGACGCGCGGGAAGATGACACGCGGCGGGCAGCCCGCGCACGCCTTCGACGTGGACCAGGCACGTGCGGCACGCGCCGAGCGGCGAGCGGTCGGCGTCCTTGCAGAGCTGCGGCAGCGGGAGCTCGAGCTGGTTGACGGCGTCGAGGACCGTGGCCCCTGCCGGCACCTCGACCGTGCGTCCGTCGATCGTGAGCTTCATGCGCCGCCGCCGAGGTAGGCGCCGACCAGCGCGATGCGGTCGCCGGACTTCACGGGCGAGTCCAGCTCGTGGCTGACGCCGAGCACCGCGTCGTTCACGAGCACCTCGACGTGGGGCCCGAGCTCCTTGTCGACCCAGAGCGCCTGCTGCAGCTCGGGAAACCGTGCCGAGAGCTCTCTGCAGGATGGAGCGCACGGTCGCGTCCGGCACGAGCGGCTCCTCGAAGACGCGGCGCTGCGAGCCGTTCCCGCCGACGAACTTCGTCACCCACGCGACCACTTCCACTGGAACCGTCCCCGCCGTCATGGCGCCATTCTCCCCCGGTTCAGGCCGCGGCGCAGCATCCTCGGAGACACCCCCATATCAGCGCCTCTTGAGGTCGCGCAGATCCAGCACGCCGGGTCGCCGGCGCGGATCCTCGCCGCGCGGGAAGATCTGCGCCTTCTGGACTTTCTGCGTCCCGGTCGTGGGCAGGCTGTCCACGAAGAGGATGAAGCCCGGCGCCTTGAAGTAGGCGAGCTTCGCGAGCGCCCACGCCATGAGCGCCTCGGCGAGCGCGCGGTCCGCGGTCACGCCCGGCATCGGCACGATGCACGCCATGACCTCTTCCTCGCGCAGCTCGTCGGGCACCGCGAGGACGGCCACCTGCGCGACCGCGTCGTGCGCCTGGAGCGTGGCTTCGACCTCGGCGGCCGCGATGTTCTCCCCGGAGCGGCGGATGATGTTCTTCTTGCGATCGACGAAGACCAGCATGTCGTCGCGCGGTCCGCCGCACGGCGTCGCCGGTGTGGAACCAGCCGCCGCGCCAGGCCTCGGCCGTCGCCTCGTCGTTCTTGAGATAGCCCGAGAAGAATCCGTGCCGCGGGCCCTCGGCTCCGCCCCAGCGCACGAGCAGCTCGCCTTCGGTCTCGGGCGCGACCGTCACGGTCGCGCGTCGTCGACCACCTTCGCCTCGAAGCCGCCGAACGGCCGCCCGAAGGCCCGCGTGGTGACCTGCCGCGGCTCGTGACAGTCCGCGAAGGTCCGTCCCGTCTCCGTCATGCCCCACACCTCGACCAGCGGAAATCCGAAGCGCTCCTCGAACGCTCGATGCAGCTGGGGCTCGACGCCCGCGCCGAATCCGAACCGCACGTGATGGCGACGATCGTCCGGCGAGGGCGGCTGGTTGAGGAGCAGCGGCGGCACGACACCCAGGTAGTGAACGATCGTCGCGCGCGTCGTGATGATGTCCGGCCACCAGCGCGTGGGACTGAAGCGCGCCGGCATCACCAGACAGTTCGTGGTCAGGATCGCGCACGTGGCGGTCACCGCCTGATGGTTCATGTGGAAGAGCGGCAGCGGGTTGTAGAAGCGCTCCGCGCCGCGCCGGATCTCGACGCGGCCGCCGAGGTCGCGATACCAGGCGCCCGCGTTCAGGTAATAGAAGTTGCTGAGGATGCAGCCCTTCGGCCGGCCCGTGGTGCCGGACGTGTACATGAGGCTGCACTCGGTGTCGAGACCCGGCGTCCCCGCGCGCGGCGCGACCCCGGCCTTGGGGAGCGGCGCGGGGAGATCCTCCGCGTTCACGACCGGCAACGGCTTCGCGCGCTCGCGCGCGACGCGCTCGAGATCCGCCACGCGCGCGCCGATCACCACCGCCAGGTCGGACTCGGAGTGCTCCATCTGGTAGAGCATCTCGTCGTGCCGGTAGTCGGGGTTGATGGGGACGATCGCGCCGCCGAGCGCGTTCAGCGCCAGGTAGTGATCGAAGAACTCCGGGCGGTTCTCGAGGAGCAGCGCCACGCGATGGCCGTGACCGTAGCCCGCCTCCGCATAGCGACGTCGCAGCGCCAGCACGCGCGCGCGGACGTCCGCGTACGTCCGCTCGATCCCGGCCGGGTGATACGGACGGTCCGGCGCGGGCGGCGCGCACAGGAACGGGTGACTCGGCGCCGCCGCCGCGCTCTCCATGAACGCCTCGAAGACGGTGACCGGCATGTCGCGATCTTAGCAGGGCGAGAAAAATCGAAAAGGAATGGGAAAACTTTTCCCCTCCGGCGCGATGAAATCCGTGCGGCCGCACCATGGGGTGCGATAATTTGCCCGATGGTTCGCGCAGAAGACACCGAGGGTCTCGGCCCGCTCTCCGGACTCCATCTGTTGATCGTGGACGACAACCGTGATGCGCGCGTGATCTACAACGCGATCCTCGGCCATTGCGGCGCCTTCATCACCGCCGTGTCTTCGGCCTCGGCCGCCGCGCGCGCGCTCAAGCAGGTCCAGCCGGACGTCGTCCTCACGGATCTCTCGATGCCGGGCCACGACGGCCTCTGGCTCGCGCGCTGGCTCCGGCGCCGTGAGATGAAGACCGGCGTTCACATCCCGACGATCGCGATCACCGCGCGCGACGACCTCTACGAGCGCGACTCCATGGTCGAGTCCGGTTTCGACGATTGGTTGGTGAAGCCCGTCTCGTACCGGGACCTCGTGCGCTCGGTGGCCGCGCTCGGACAGCCGCTCCTGCCCCGCCGCTCCGCCTCCTGATCGTCAGCTCGTCGCGGGGTGCGCCTCGAACCGGTACTCGCCACCGGTCTTGACGACGTAGCCCGGCGTGGGAAAGTGCGCCGCGCACACGAGCGTGCCGGTGTCGGCCTGCTGCTCGATGAACGCGCGCCGCGTCTTCGCCGCGGCGGGCCCGTCGTAGCAGAAGCGGCTCGACCACTGCGGCTCGGCCACCTGCACGACGCGATGCATGAGGTCGCCGGAGAAGATCGCCGATCCAGCCGACGTCGTCAGCCGCACGCAGGCATGGCCCGGCGTGTGACCGGGCGTCGGCTCGAAGCGCAGGTACGTCCCGACGGCGCTCGTCGCCTCCACCAGCGTCGCGCGCCCGGCCTCGACGATCGGCAGGACGCTGTCGTCGATGCACCCGTCGTGGTCGCGCCCGCCGTCGCGCTCGTGCTTCCAGAACTCCCACTCCTGGCCGACGAAGACGTAGGTCGCGCGCGGAAAGGTCGGCGTCCAGCGCCCGTCGACCCGCCGCGTGTTCCAGCCGACGTGATCGACGTGCATGTGCGTGCACAGCACGTAGTCCACGTCCTCCGGGGCCACGCCGGCCGCGCGCAGGTCGTCGAGCCACGCGCCCTGTCGCATGTTCCACAGCGGGTTCTCGCGCGCCTTGTCGTTGCCCACGCACGTGTCGATCACCACGGTCTCGTCGGGCGTGCGCACGACGTAGCTCTGGATGCGGGAGCCGAGGTCGCCCGTGCTGTCGTCGTAGAACCGTCCGAGCCAGCCCGCGCGGTGGCGCGCGATGACGCCGGCGTCCGACGTCGGCAGCATGTCGCTCGTGGGATAGGTGGAGCGCGGGATCTCGACCACGCGGATGATCTCGACGTTGCCCAGGCGGATCGTCATGACGCGTCTCCCCCCTTCATGGGCCTCCGGCGCGCGCGCTCACGGAACGCGCGGAGCCCGGCGGCCGCATCCTCGGTGCGCATGTGCGCGGCGACGGTCTGCTTCTCGAGCTCGAGGCCTTCGCGCAGCTCGAGGTCGAGCCCGCGGTCGACGAGGAGCTTCACGGTGCGGCTCGCCGCGCCGCTCTTCTCGGCGAGCTCCGCGGCGAGCGCACGGGTGGCCGCCTCGACGGTGCCCGCGGGCGCCACGCGGTTGATCAATCCCCAGTCCAGCGCCTGCCGAGCGCTCAGCCAGCCGCCGAGCAGCATCAGCTCCTTCGCGCGCCGGGCGCCGATCAGGCGCGGCAGGCGCTGACTGCCGCCGCCGCCGGCCACCAGCGCGAAGTTCGCGTGCTGATCGCCGAGGCGCGCCTCTTCGTCGGCGACGACGAGATCGCAGACGAGCGTGAGCTCGAGCCCGCCCGCGAGCGCGAGGCCGTGGACGCCCGCGACGACGGGCACCGGCAGGCGCTCGATCCGATCGAAGACGCGATGCCACAGCGTCCATGAACGCCGTCCAGCGCGCGGGGTCGGGCGCCAGCTCCTCCACCACACGCAGGTCCGCGCCCGCGCAGAACGCGCGGCCGGCGCCGGTGAGCATCACCGCGCGGAGGCTCTGGTCGTCCTCGATCGCCGCGCACGCCGCGTCGAGATCGCGCAGCAGCTCCGGGCTGATCGCGTTGAGCTGTGCCGGCCGATCGAGCACCACGTGGGCCACCGCGCCGTCCCGCTGCAGGCGCACCGTCGTCATGGCGCGTCCACGAGGCGCTGCAGCGGCGAGACCATCGTGAGACCGCCGTCGAGGAGGATCGTCTGGCCCGTGAGGAAGCCGGCGGCAGGCGACGCGAGGTAGGCGACGAGCGCCGCCACGTCCTCCGCCGTGCCGAGGCGGCGCACCGGCGTCGCCGCCGCGATGCGCGCCGACGCCTCGTTCCACACCACCCGAGCCCGCGCTCGAAGTAGAGCCGCGAGGACTCGGTGTCGAGGAGCCCGGGGCTCACCGCGTTGACGGTGATGCCGCGCGGGCCGAGCTCGAGCGCGAGCGAGCGCACGAGGCTCTCCATCGCCGCCTTGGCGGCGCCGAGGAGGCCGTGCCCCGTCATCGCCTGGTGGCTGTCGATGCCCGACACGACGACGATGCGGCCGCCCTCATGCAGGACGGACGCCGCCGCCTGCACGGCGGCGATGAACGCATGCACGGAGATCGCGAACGTCTTCTCGACGTTGTGCGGCTTCTGCTCGAGCAGCGGGCGGAACGCGGTGGCCGCGGCGTTGGCCACGAGCACGTCGATCCGGCCGAACGTCTCCGCGACCTTCGCGACCACGCCGGGCACCTGCGCCGGCTCGTCCAGCGCCAGGGGCAGGGCGAGCGCGCGGCGCCCGCGCGCCTCGAGCTCGCTCACGACCTCGCGCGCCTGCTCGGCGCGGGTGCGATACGTGATCGCGCAGTCGGCCCCGTCGGCGGCGAGACGCAGCGCGATGCCGCGCCCGATCCCGCGCGAGGCGCCGGTGACGAGCGCGACGCGGCCCGCGAGCGGTCCCATCAGTAGGGCAGCGTCTCGCGACCCATGAGCTCGCGCGCCACGATGATCTTCATGATCTCGGCGCTGCCGTCGCCGATCTCGAGGCCGATGACGTCGCGCAGGCGCTGCTCGAACGGCAGCTCGTCCGTGTAGCCGTAGTGCCCGTGCAGGAGCAGGCACTGGTGGATCGTCTCGCGCGCGATCTTCGGCGCCCACCACTTCACCATCGCCGCTTCCTTCGTGTGCGCCTGCCCGCGGTCCGCGAGCCACAGCGCGCGATAGCTGAAGAGGCGCGCCGCCTCGAGCTGCGTGGCGGCCTCCGCGATGGGGAACGTCACCCCCTCGTAGCGCGCGAGCGGCTTGCCGAACGTGGTGCGCTCGCGCACGTAGGCCATCGTCTCCTCGAGCGAGATCTGCGCGATGCCGAGACACGCGAGGGCGATCGCCACGCGGTTGTAGTCGAAGCCGCGCATCACCTGCTGGAAGCCGCTGCCCTCCGCGCCGATGAGGTGCGAGCCGGGGACGCGCACGCCGTCGAAGCTCAGCACCGCGCGCCCGACCGCGTGCGAGCCCATGTCGCGCAGCGCGCTCCGCGCCACCCCCGGCGCGTCGAGGGGGACGAGGAACGCGCTGACGCCCTTTGATTTCGCCCCACCGGTCCGGGCGAAGACGATCGCCGCGTGGGCGGCCATGCCGAGGCTGATGCCGGACTTCTCGCCGGTGATGATCCAGTCGTCGCCGTCGCGGCGCGCGCGGCACTGCAGGGCCGCCGCGTCGGAGCCGGCGGACGGCTCGGTGAGCGCCAGCGCCATCGCGGCCTCGCCGCTCGCCACTCGCGGCAGCCACCGCCGACAGACGTCGGGGTCGCCGTTCTTGCCGAGGATCTCGCCCGCGAGCGCGGCGAGCTGGATGCCGTACGTGCAGCTGAAGTCGCCGCGCGCCGTCTCCTCCATCGCGATGCCCACCATCACGAAGTCGGCGTCCACGCCGCCGTACTCCACGGGGATGCGCAGGCCGAGCAGTCCAAGCTCGCCCATGCGGCGCCAGGTCTCGGCCGGGAACTCGGCGGTGCGATCCCAGTCGCGCGAGCGGGGCGCGAGCTCGCGCGTCGCGAACAGCCGCACCGTCCGCGCGAGCTCGTCCTGCTCGGGGGTGAAGGTGAAGTCCATGCGCCTCGTCGAGCGCTACCTCAGCTCGGGGATCACCCACGACGCGGGCCGGCCGGCGGCCACGCGCTGGATGTTGTCGTACGCGTTGCGGAACGCACGCTCCCAGTTCTCGACGGTCGGGCCCGCCATGTGCGGGGTGATCGTGATGTTCTTCAGGTTGAAGAACTTGTGGTCCGCCGGCGGCGGCTCCTGCGCCATCACGTCGAGCCCGGCGCCCGCGATCCGGTTGGTGACGAGCACCTGGAAGAGCGCCTCCTCGTCCACCACGGGGCCGCGGCACGTGTTGACGAAGAACGCGGTCGGCTTCATGAGCCCGAACGCGCGCGCGTCCATCATGTTGCGCGTGAGCGGGGTCAGCGGCGTGTGCACGCTGACGACGTCCGCGGTGCGCATCACCTCGTCGAAGAGCGCGAAGCGGACGCCGAGCGCGTCCTCCTGGTCCTCGGTGAGCCGCAGGATGTCGTAGTAGATGACGCTCATGCCGAACGCCTGCGCGCGGCGCGCCACCTTCTTGCCGATGTTGCCGAGGCCGACGATGCCGAGCGTCTTGCCGTCCAGCTCGAACAGGCGGTTCTGCGAGAAGTCGCCGACGCGCCACTTGCCGTCCATGCACTTCTCGTGGAGGTCGGCGAGCTTCTTCATGGTCGAGAGGATCAGCAGCATCGTGTGCTCGGCCACCGACACCGCGTTGGCGCCGCCGTTGTTGGCCACGAGCACCTTCGCGCGGCGCGCCGCCTCGATGTCCACGCGGTCGTAGCCGGCGCTGATGAGCTGGATCAGCTTGAGCTTCGGCGCGCTCTTGTAGAAGGCGTCGTCGAAGCCGCCGCGCACGAATCCCACGAAGAACTCGGCGTCCTTCACCGCCTCCATGGAACGCGGGCGTCGGGAAGTCCGCGACGACCATCTCGAAATTGGTGGGGGCCATGCTGACGGCCTGGTCGACGATTTCCTTCGGGAGGATGTTGGGCGAGAACACAATGCGGGACACGGCGCTCCTTTCGGCGGTCCGGTCAGGACCGCTTCGCGATGATCATGTAGGTCGCGCGTCCGACGGCGAGCGTCTGGCCCGCGCCGTCGGAGATCGGTCACCTCGCCGAAGGCGATCGTGCGGCCCGAGCGCAGGATGCGCCCCTCCGCGAAGATCTCGCCCTCGCGCACCCCGGACGAGGTAGCTCACGTTGAGATCGAGGGTGGTCTGGCCGACGCCGCCCTCGGACGCTTCGTGCAGCGTGCCGAGCGCGCCGCCCACGGCCATGTCCACCAGCGCGCTGTAGACGCCGCCGTGGACCGGCGCGCCGGCCGCGTTCGTGATCTCGTCGCGCACCGGCACGCGCAGCCGGATCCAGCCGGGCTTCGCGTCCACCACCGTGACGCCCAGGTAGCGCCAGTAGAGGTTGGTCTCCGCCCGGGCTCGCACGCGCGCGAGGAGGTCGTCGTCGCTCACGTCGCCGCCAGGACCTGCCGCTCGTGCAGCGCGCTCAGGATCTCGTCGATGGCCGCCTCCGCCCACACGTCGTAGAACGGCGACTCGAGCAGCCCGCCGATGTCGCGCCCGGCCCGTCCCTTCGCGTCGTCGGCGCTCTCGCCGGGCCGGGGCGCGCGCAGGTGGCCGATCAGCTGGTCCTTGCGATAGATCGCGGGGTACTCGATGTAGCGGTGGAGCTCGGTGAAGTCGCGGTCGAAGAACACCGCGACGGGCACCGTGGCGAACCGCTGGCCGTTCTTCTCGTTCGCGTACGCCTGCACCAGGTCGGCGGTGGGCGACTCCGACGGCTCCGGCAACCCCTTCATCAGCATCTGGTCCCCGTCGCGCGTGAAGATCCGGAGCTCCAGGCCGCCGGCGTCCGCGAGCCGCGCGAGATAGGGCACGTCGCGCCGGCAGTCGGACGACCACTCTTCCGAGATCACGAGGACCTTCGCGGGGCCGCCCGGTTGCTTCGCCAGCCAGGTGATCGACGCCGTCTGCGCGTCGGTGAGCCGCGCCCTGGCGTAGCGATCACGGAGGAAGCCGCTCCAGTCCAGCCGCGGGCGCACGTGGCTGAAGCGCCGGATGTCGAAGCCCTGGCGCGCGAGGTTCTCCGGCGAGCCGACGAACGTCACGTACTGCTCGAACGTCATGCCCTGGGCGAACCGCTGGGGCGTCATGCGAGCACCTGTCGATCGTGCAGCGCGCTGATGATCGCGGCGATGCCGGCGTGCGCCCACACGTCGTAGAACGGGGTCTCGAACATCGCGAAGAAGTCCCGGGCACCGCGTGCCCTGGTCTGCTCCGCCGTCTCGCCGGCCCGCGGCCCGCGGATCTTCGCCACCAGCGTGTCCTTGTGATAGATCGCCGGGAACTCGACGTAGCGATAGAGCTCGTTGAAGTCACGATCGAAGAAGACGGCGACGGGGATGGACGCGTACGCCGCGCCGTCCCGCTCGTTCATGTACGCCAGCATCAGGTCCGCGTTCGGCGAGTCGGCCGGGTCGGGCCGTCCGTCCTTCGGCAAGCGCGCGCCGTCGCGCGTGAAGATCCGCAGCTCCATGCCGCCGGCCTCCGCGAGCCGCTGCAGGTACGGAACGTCGCGCCGGCAGTCCGACGACCACTCTTCGGACAGCACGAGAACCTTCGCCGGCCCGTTCGGCCGCGCGGCCAGCCACTGGATCGCCGCGACCTGCGGCGCGGTGAGCCGCGCACTCGCGTGGCGATCCTTCAGGAACCCGCTCCAGTCCTTCCGAGGCGCCGAGGCCGCGAGCGTCGTGCCTTCGCGCGCGAGGTTCTCCGCGGTCCCGACGAACCGCACGTACTCGTCGAACGTCATCCCCTGCGCGAAGCGGGCGGGCGTCATCCGAAGACGACTTTCTCGTGCACCCCGCTGAGGATCTCGTCGATGCAGGCGCTCGGCCCAGATGTCGAAGAACGGCGAGGCCTGCAGGGCCGCGAAGTCCTTGCCCGCGCGGTCCTTCGTCTGCTCGGCGCTCTCGCCGGGCTTCGCGGCGCTCTGCTGGGCGCGGATCCAGTCCTTGCGATACATGGACGGGAACTCGATGTAGCGGTGGAGCTCCTTGAAGTCCTTCGTGTAGACGACGGCCACCGGGAGCGACGCCCACTCGCCGCCGTTCTTCGCGTTCAGGAACTGCACCATGAGGTCGTGGTTGCCGTCCGGATACGCGGCCGGGTCCGGCCGCCGCGTGCCGAGGATCTTCTTGCCGTCGCGGTTGAAGATCCGCATCTCGAGCCCGCCGGCCTCGGCGAGCCGCTGCAGGTACGGCAGATCGCGCCGGCAGTCGGACGACCAGTCCTCGGAGATCACGAGGATCTTCGCGGGCCCGTTCGGCTGCGCGGCGAGCCACGTGATCGCGGCCGCCTGCCGGTCGGTGAGCGCCGCCTTCGCGTAGCGGTCGCGGAAGATCGCGCTGTTGTCCTTGCGGGGCCCGCCCGTCGACCCGCCGTCGGCGTGATAGACGCCGCCGAACGCTTCGCGCGCGAGGTTCTCCGGCGTGCCCACGTACTTCACGTACTCGTCGAACGTCCGGCCCTTGGCGAATCGCTCCGCTGTGACCACCCTACCCTCCTTGGACGCGGACATGGGGGGTCGACCACCCCAAAGCCCTCGCTCCGCGACCCGGCACAGCCCCGCTCCGCGACTGCCATGTCGCGGAGACTCCGTTAGCTCGCGAGCTCCGGCACCACCGTGACGTTCGGCAGGCGGCGGAGCGCGTCGGGCGCGAGCTTGATCTTGGTCGATCGACCGCCGCCGCCCACGATGATCCAGCTGGGCGCCATCACCCGCTCGTCGACGTAGATCGGCAGTCCGTCGGGCAGCGCGAACACCGTGACGCCGCCGATGAGCATGCCGGTGAGCGCCTTCGTCTCCTCGGCGCTGGCGAACGACACGCGCGAGGCGCCCATCAGCTTCTTGACCGCATGGTTCACGTCCAGCCGCGTGGTGGCCAGCACGAGGCACGCGCAGTACTGCTTCGGCTCCTTCTTCGACGCGACGATGATCGTGTTCGCCGACTGGTCCAGCGGGATGTCGTACTTCGCGCAGAACTGCGCGGTGTCCGCGAAGTCGGGATCGATCTGGATCATCTCGAACGGCACGCCGAGGCCCTCGAGGACGCCACGGACACGCGTGTCGACCGCGGCGTCGGCCGCTTCCTGGGTCATAGAGGCGACAGCATACCGCAGAGGGCGGGGCCGCGGGTTCTGCTACGATCTTCCGATGCGATTCGGGATCTTCTACGAGCATCAGCTACCACGGCCGTGGCAGGCGGACAGCGAACAGCGCCTCTTCCAGGACGCCCTCGATCAGGTCGAGCTCGCGGATCGTCTCGGCATCGACTACGCGTGGGAAGTCGAGCACCACTTCCTCGAGGAGTACTCGCATTCCTCCGCGCCCGAGGTGTTCCTCGCCGCCGCGTCGCAGCGGACGAAGCGGATCCGCCTCGGCCACGGGATCGTCCTCATGCCGCCGGGCTACAACCATCCCGCGCGCGTCGCCGAACGCATCGCCACGCTCGATCTCGTCTCCAACGGCCGCGTGGACTGGGGCACCGGCGAGTCGGCGTCACGCGCGGAGCTCGAGGGCTTCGGCGTGAACCCGGCCGAGCGCCGCGCGATGTGGCGCGAGACCGTCGAGCAGACCGCGAACATGATGGTGATGAATCCCTATCCGGGCTTCCACGGGAAGTATTTCTCCATGCCCGTCCGGAACATCGTCCCCAAGCCCGTGCAGAAGCCGCACCCGCCGCTGTGGGTGGCGTGCTCCAACCGCGAGACGATCCACCTCGCCGCGCAGCTCGGCATCGGCGCGCTGACGTTCGCGTTCATCGATCCGAGCGAGGCGCGTCACTGGGTGGCGGACTACTACGAGACGTTCAAGAAGGAGTGCGTGCCGATCGGCCACGCGGTGAACCCGAACATCGCGATGGTGACGGGCTTCTCCTGCCATGCGGACGCCGAGGAGGCGCGGCGCCGCGGCACCGACGGCTTCCGCTTCTTCCAGTTCGCGCTCGGCCACCACTACGTGTTCGGCCGGCACACGCCGGGTCGCACGGACATCTGGAAGAAGTTCGTCGCCGTGCGCGACCAGATCGGCACCGACGCGCTGGGCGGCGGGACCGGATGCATCGGGACACCGGATCAGCTTCGCGCGGCGCTCCGCGAGTTCCAGGCGGCGGGCGTCGACCAGACCATCTTCATCCAGCAGGGCGGCAAGAACCGGCACGAGGACATCTGCGAATCGCTCGAGCTGTTCGCGGGCGCGGTGATGCCGGAGTTCAAGGAGCGGGAGACCGCACGGGTGGCCAGGAAGACCGAAGAGCTCGCGCCGTACGTGGCGGCGGCCTTCGCGCGGAAGTCGGTCATGCCGCCGCTGGACGAGCGCGCGATTCCCGCGTTCCCCGCCTACGGCCTCACCGTGGCCGAGCCGCCCGATCTCTCGAAGATGCCGGAGGCGAATCGGCGGCGCTATCTCACCTATCAGAAGATGCGCGAGATCGCGGAGAACGCGTAGCTACTTCTCGATCCCGAGCAGCTCCACCTCGAACACCAGCGTGGCGCCCGGCTTGATCTTCGGCGGCGCGCCCCGTTCCCCGTAGGCGACGTCGGCCGGACAGACGAGGCGGCTCTTGCCGCCGACCTTCATCTGCTGCACGCCCTCGGTCCAGCACTTGATGACCTGGTTGAGCGGGAACGTGGCGGGCTCGTTGCGCTGCACCGAGCTGTCGAACACCGTCCCGTCGATCAGCGTGCCGTGATAGTGGACCTTCACCTTGTCGGTCGCCGCCGGCGAGGCGCCGGTGCCGGCCTTCAGGGTGGTGATGAGAGCGCCGGATGGCAGCTTCCGCGTGTCCTTCTCGCCCGCGGCCTTGGCCAGGTACGCGTCCCCCGCCTTCTTCTCCGTCGCGGCGAGCGCGGCCATGCGCGTCTTCTGCAGCTCCCCCAGCTTCGGGCCGTAGGTCTGGATATCGACCTTCGGGGATTTCTTCAGGACACCGTCTCGGATCCCGTCCTCGACCATCCTCAGCTCGGCCTCGGTCAAGTTGAAGGAGCCGAGGTTCTGACTGATGGCGAGTCCGAGCGCGTAGAGAATCTTTTCGTCCTCGGTCCTGGGTTGGGCGGACGCGGGAACAGCGGCCGCCAGCGCCGCGGCAAGGACGAGTGAAACCATGGCTCTCATGGAGCACCT
Source organism: uncultured Candidatus Rokubacteria bacterium (assembly GCA_963707305.1). GTDB lineage: Bacteria > Methylomirabilota > Methylomirabilia > Rokubacteriales > CSP1-6 > VGLJ01. Next base: position 24,733 of record CAVPPZ010000026.1, on the reverse strand, counting down.
CCGCGACCATCTTACGCTGCGTTACCATGTGGACCACCAAGGGGGTTTCATGAGCGACCATCACGACCACGATCATGATCATGACCACGATCATCCCGGCGAGCACGGCGCGCCGCTGTCGGGGCCGGCGCTGCGCGTGAAGGCGCTGGAGTCGCTGCTGATCGAGAAGGGCCTGGTCGATCCCGGCGCGCTCGACCAGCTCATCGACCGCTACGAGACGAAGGTGGGGCCGCGCAACGGCGCCCGCGTGGTCGCGCGCGCGTGGATCGGATCCCGCGTACAAGCAGCGCCTGCTCGCCGACACCTCGGCGGCCATGGCGGAGTTCGGCTACATCGGGCCGCCAGGGCGAGAACATGGTGGTGGTCGAGAACACGCCGAAGGTCCACAACATGGTCGTGTGCACGCTCTGCTCCTGCTATCCGTGGCCGGTGCTCGGGCTGCCGCCGGTCTGGTACAAGTCGGCGCCCTACCGCTCCCGCGCCGTCATCGATCCGCGCGGCGTGCTGACGCGAGTTCGGCGTCACGCTGCCCGCCGACGTCGAGGTCCGCGTGTGGGACTCGCACGGCGGAGCTCCGCTACCTCGTGCTGCCGATGCGCCCGCCCGGCACCGAGGGCATGAGCGAGGAGCAGCTCGCCGAGCTCGTCACGCGCGACGCGATGATCGGCACCGGCGCAGGTCGCCGCGCCGGCGCGATGAACGGCGCGCACGACCTCGGCGGCATGCACGGCTTCGGGCCGGTCGAGCCGGAGCCGAACGAGCCGGTGTTCCACCACGAGTGGGAGCGCCGGGTCTTCGCGCTCAACGCTGGCCACCGGGCTTCCTCGGCACGTGGAACATCGACATGTCGCGCCACGCGCGCGAGCTGATGCCGCCCGCCGAGTACCTGGCGACGACGCTACTACGAGCACTGGCTCTGGGGGCTCGAGCACCTCCTCGTGCGAGCAAGGCCTGCTCACGCGCGAGGAGATCGAGGCGCGGGTCGAAGCCGTGCGGCGCGACGCCGCGCCGGCGCCGCCGCGCGAGTGGAAGCCGGCGCCGGGCGTGACGGTGATCGGCCCCGGCGACCAGGAGCGCGCTGCTCAGCACGGGGAATCCGTTTCGTGTGGACGTCGACGTCGCGCCGCGCTTCAAGGCCGGCGACGCCGTGCGCACGCGCAACAACCATCCGCTCGGCGCACACGCGGCTGCCGCGCTACGCGCGCGACAAGCACGGCGTGATCGACCGCGACCACGGGGTCTTCGTCTTCCCCGACACGAACGCCGCGACCGGCGCGACAAGAAGCCGCAGCACTGCTACAGCGTGCGCTTCGACGGCGCGCGAGCTCTGGGGCCCCGAGGCGCCCGCCACGCGAGTTCGTCCACATCGATCTGTGGGACGACTACCTGGATCCGGCATGACGCCCGATCTCGCCGCGCTGCCCGCGCTCCCCCGCGACGACGAGGGCCCGGTGTTCCGCGCGCCGTGGGAGGCGCAGGCCTTCGGGATGACGCTCGCGCTCTACGAGCGCGGCGCACTTCACGTGGAAGGAGTGGGCCGAGCGGCTGGCCGTGGAGATCGCGGCGCGCCGCGTGACCGCGACGACGGCTCGCGCTACTACGAGCTGCTGGCTCGGCCGCGCTCGAGAAGCTCGTGGCCGACAAGGGCCTCGTCCTCGATCCCGAGCTGGCGCAGCGTCGCGACGAGTGGGCGCAGGCGGCCGCGGAGACTCCGCACGGCCAGCCCATCGAACTGAAGAAGCGCTAAGCGTTCGCCGCGAGCGCCGGCAGCTCGTCCGGCACCGTCGGTCCGACGCCCGCCACCGTCGTGCGATGCATCACGCGGCGGTACTTCGTCCCGTCCCACGGGCGGCCGCGATGCAACATGCAGCGGTTGTCCCACATCACGAGATCCCCGGCCGTCCACACGTGCCGGTAGACGTTCTCGGGCCGCGTGGCGAACTCGATCAGCTCGGCGATGAGCGCGCGCCCTTCGTCGATCGGCATGCCCACGATGTGGGAGGCGTGCGAGGCGACGTAGATCGACTTGCGCCCGTTCATCGGATTGGTGCGGATGAGCACCTGCTCGACCGGCGGCACCTGCGCCTCGTCTTCCGGACGCAGCAGCCCGCCCGCGATCTTCCCGCGCGAGTACGCGAAGCTGTGGACCGCGATGCGCCCCTCGAGCCGTCGCGTCACGTCCGCGGGCAGGTCGTCGTAGGCCACCCGCATGCTGGCGAACTCGGTCTCGCCGCCCTCGGGCGGGACCTCGCGCCCGGACAGCGCGGAGGCGAGCGCGGGCACGCGCTTGAACGAGCTGTCCGTGTGCCACATCTGGTTCGCGGAGTGGTAGATCACGCGCTTGTCGGTGGGATCGATGAGGTTGCCGTCGGGATCGACGTTGGCGATGTACGAGATCTCGGGCTTCACGTTCGGATTGTGCGCGATGCTCGTGATCGTCTGCTCCAGCGGCCCGAAGCGCTCGCTGAAGGCGATCTGCTGCGCGTCGGTCAGCCCCTGGCCGGGGAAGACGAGCACCGACGACTCGTTGAACGCGTCGAACACCGTCTTGAACGTCACGTCGTCGAGCGGCCGACGTCAGGTCGACGCCCGTGATGCGCGCCCCGAAGCGCGGGTGGACGCGCCTCGACGGAGATCGCCATGGTCACCTCTCTCGCGTGCTCGCGATCGGGCGCCGCGTACTGCCGGGCGATGCGCCGGCCGCGCCGTCGAAGATCGCGTGCAGGCGGCGGCAGAGCCTGGTGACCTCGGCCGCGTGGCCGGGAAACCACGCCTGCATCCACTCCTCGCGCTCGAAGAAGGCGAGCGGCGGCGCGCCGACCCGGCGGATGGCGCCGCGGCGCACGAGGCCGCTCGCGTTGATGAAGCTCACGTCTTGCAGGATGCGGCCGGGCGCCGCGAAGCCGGCGGTGACCGGACAGAGCGCTCGATGGCGGGCAGCGACTCCTGCACCGCGCGCAGGCAGAAGACGTGCGCGCGGCGAGCGGCGTCGGAGGGAAGCGCGTCCAGCACCTGCCTGCAGCGTGATGCCCGAGAAGATCGTGTCGTCGACGATCGCCAGCGATCCGTCGCCGGTCGATGCCCGCCGAGCTGCTCGGCCGCGAGCACGCCGGCGGGGCCGGCCAGCACGTAGCGGCCCTGGCCGTCCTCCTCGCGCGTCACCTCGACGCGGAGGATCGACGGGAACCAGCCGGTCGCGCGCGTGCAGCTGGCGCGCGACGCGCTCGCCGGCGCGCGCCGATCCCGATGGCCGACGCGAACGGCGCGTGGCCGCCGCGCGCGACCAGCGCCGTCGATCTGCTCGTGCAGGCTGAGAGGTCACGCGACGTGCGGTCGCGCCGGCATCGAGCGCGAACAGCTCGCGCGACGAGGCGCACGGCCTCCGAGTCGGCGCCGTAGCGCTCGCGCGACGTCGTCGGTGAGGTCGTCGTGGATGTAGAGGCGCCGCGGGCGTCGGCGTCGCCGCCGGCTCACGCGCACGCGGCGCCGTGGCCAGCGCCGTGCGCCGCGTCGCGAGGGCCAGCGCGAACCGTCGCGCCGTCGGTGTGCCAGGCGTCGAGCCGAGCCCGGCCGCCGCCAGCATCGCGTCGATCTGCGGGCGCGTGAACTTGTACGAGCTCTCGGTCCAGATGCCCTCGCCGGCGGCGAAGGCGCACGGTGAGGTCGAGCGCGGTCACGCGCACAGTCTGCGCCCGCTCCGCGCACGAGGTGCATCTCGACGCGGCCGGCCGCCACGTCCACCGGGCCTCGTGGCGGAACGCCGCCGGATCGAAGTCCGCGCCGAGCTCGTGATTGAGCACGCGCAGCACGTTGCGATTGAACGCGGCGGTGACGCCGGCGGCGTCGTCGTAGGCCGCGTGCAGCACGCGCGGGTCCTTCATGAGGTCGAGGCCGAGGAGCAGACGGCCGTGACTCCCGAGCAGTCGCCGGGCATCGCGCAGGAACCGGCGGCGCGCCGGCGGCTCGAGGTTCCCGATCGTGCTCCCGAGGAACAGCACGAGACGGCGTCCGCGCGGCGGCGGCACGTAGCGCAGGTCGCGCTCGAAATCGCCGACGAGGCCGTGGACATGGAGATCGCGGGAACGCTCGGCACGAGCAGCGCCGCGCCCGTCGTCATCGTCGTCTCGTCGACGTCGACGGGCACGTAGCGGCGGACCGTGCCGGCCGCGGCGCAGGAGCGGCCGGATCTTCGTGGCGGTGCCGGCCCCGATCTCCACCACCTCGTCGGGGCGCAGCGTCCGCATCAACGCGGGGCCGACGGCGCCGAGGATCGCGCGCTCGGCGCGCGTCAGGTAGTACTCGGGCAGCCGCGTGATCCGTCGAAGAGCGCCGAGCCGGCCGCGTCGTAGAAATACTTCGGCGGCAGCGCGCCGCGGGCGCGCGGCGAGTCCACGGCGGACGTCCTCGCGCGAGCGCGGCCCGGCGCGTCGCGGCGTCGAGGCGCACCTCGACGTGGAGCGCGCGCGTGGCGCTCAGCGGTCCGCGGCGCAGCCGGATGCCGGAGAACTGCCAGCGGGCATCGGGAGGGAAGAAGTTGCGATAGCTCGCGCGGATGTGCGACCGCGGCGTCGCGCACGAGCCGCCGCGCAGGACCATCTGGTTCACCATGAACTTGCCGTTGTACTCGCCGACGCGCTCCCGGTCGTCGGCCGGAAGCCGGGATAGGGCGCGTACGCGCTCTGCGTCCACTCCCACACGTCGCCGAACATCTGGCGCAGATCGCTCGCCGGGCGGCGCGCGGCAGCGGGTGAAAGACGCCGCGCTCCTGGAAGTTGCCGTCGATCGGGCAGGCCGGCGGCGGCGTGCTCCCACTCCGCTTCCGTCGGCAGCCGTGCGCTCGCGCCAGCGCGCGTAGGCGTCCGCCTCGTAGTAGCTCACGTGGGACGACCGGGCGCGTGTCGATCGAGCGGCGAGCGGCCCGGCGAGCGTCTGCACCCACCAGCGCCGTCTCGCGCTCCCAGTAGAGCGGCGCCTGCCATCCACGCTCCTGCGCGATCCGCCAGCCCTCCGACAGCCACGAGCGCCAGTCGTGCGATAGCCGCCGGCGTCGATGAACTCGAGGTACTCGCCGTTCGTCACGAGCCGGGTCGGCGAGGCGGAACGGCGCGAGGAGCACGCGTGTGGCGCGGCCCCTCGTTGTCGAACGCGAAGCCGTCGCCGTCGTGGCCGATCGACACGACGCCGCCCGCGCACGTCGATCCAGTCGAGCGGCGACGGCGCGCCGCGTGGGCGATCGTCGACCGGCGTGGTAGGCCGGCCGCAACGGATTGACGCCGAGGTTGTACTTGATGTCGGTGAGGATCAGCTCCTGGTGCTGCTGCTCGTGCTGGAGGCCGAGCTCGACACGAGCGCCGACACCGGCTCCGCCTGCGGGACGCTCAGCAAGGCGGCCATCCCGCGATCGACGTGCGCGCGATACGCGTAGACCTCCGCCACCGTCGGCCGCGAGAGGTGACCGCGCGCGAGCCGTGAGAACTGGGGGCCGACGGCGTTGTAGTACGAGTTGAACAGGACCCGATAGCGCGGGATCGAGCGGCCGATAGTCGGCCAGGTGCGGCTCCAGCAGGAACGTCTCGAAGAACCAGGAGACGTGGGCGAGGTGCCACTGCGTCGGGCTCACGTCCGGCATCGCCTGGAGGACGTAGTCCTCGACCTGCAGCGGACGGCAGAGCGCCTCGGTCGTGGCCCGGACATCGCGATACCGCCCCAGAAGGGCGGGTGCTTCCAGGGCCGGCGCGGCTGCGACAGAGGGGGGCGGCATCTACGGGGCCTAGCATAGCAAGGGCAAAGCCATCAGGCTCGCCGGGCCGGACGCGTTCTTTTGGGTCGCGACCTTCGGCCATCCGTAGTAGACCATTCCGCATGAAGATCGGCGTGAACCTCATCAACTTCGGCCCCGGCGTCACCGTGGACGCGATGCTGCGCTGGACACGTCTGGCGGAGGCGCTCGGCTATCACCTGGTGATGACGTCCGATCACGTCGCGGTGACGCCCGACGTGTCGGGCCGCTACCCGGCCCCGTTCTACGAGCCGTTCACGCTGCTCGGGTGGCTCGCCGCGAAGGCCCGCCGGCTCGAGCTCGGCACCACGGTGATCATCGTGCCGTACCGCCATCCGCTCGAGACCGCGCGGATGACGGCGCAGATCGACAACCTCTGCGGCGGCCGCTTCATCTTCGGCATCGGCGTGGGCTGGGCGCGGCAGGAGTTCGAGGCGCTCGGCGTGCCGTTCGAGAAGCGCGGGGCCATGACGAACGAGTACCTCGAAGCGATCAAGACGTGCTGGACGCACGACGTCGCGTCGTTCGAGGGCCGCTTCGTCCGCTTCCGCGACGTGGACACCACGCCGCGTCCCCTGCGCACGCCGCCGATCTGGGTGGGCGGCGGCAGCGACGCGGCGATGAAGCGCGCGGTGGTGCACGGCGACGCGTGGCATCCGATCCGCATCAAGCTGCCGTTCCTGCGCGAGGCGCTGCCGAAGCTGCGCACGATGGCGGACGAGGCGAAGCGGCCCATGCCGGCGCTGTGTCCGCGCATGCACCTGCGCCTCACCGAGAAGCCGGTGCCGGACGACGGGCGGCTGATGGGCCACGGCACGCTCGACCAGGTGCGCGCCGATCTCGCGGCGCTGCGCGAGATGGGGGCGAGCTACGTCCTGCTCGACACCGTCATCGCCGAGGACGTGCAGGCGACGAAGCAGCACGAGGTCGCGTTCGCGATGCTCGCCACGCTCGCCGAGCGCGTGCTCGACCTGCCGCGCGAAACCCTGCGATGAGCACGGAGCGTCGCGACGCGCTCGTCCAGAAGCTCTTCGAGACCAGCATCGGCGCGATGGAGCTCGGCGCCGTCTATCTCGGGATCCGCCTCGGGCTCTACGACGCGCTGGTCCGCTTGAAGGGCGCGACCGCCGGGCAGCTCGCGGCGGAGACGGGCACGCACGAGCGATACGTGCGCGAGTGGCTGGAGCAGCAGGCCGTCGCCGGGATGCTCGAGGCGAGCGCGGAAGCGGACGGCGCCACACGGCGGTACACGGTGCCGGCGGGCCACGACGAGGTGCTGCTCGACGCCGACAGCCTGAACTGCTTCGCGCCCGTCGTCCGCTTCGTGGTCGGCGCGCTGCCGATGGCGTCGCGTCTCGTCGAGGTGTTCCGGACCGGTGACGGCATTCCCTGGTCGGCGTACGGGGCGGACGTCATCGAGGGCCAGGCGGGACAGAACCGCGCGGCGTTCCTCGCGCTGCTCGGCCAGGAGTGGCTGCCCGCCATCCCCGATGTCCACGCGCGGCTCCTCGCCGATCCGCCCGCGCGCGTGGCGGATATCGCGTGCGGCGGCGGATGGTCGAGCATCGGCATCGCGCGCGCCTATCCCACGGCGCGCGTGGACGGGTTCGATCTCGACGAGAGCTCGATCGTGCTCGCGACGGCCCACGTGAAGGCGGCCGGTGTCGCCGACCGGGTCACGATGGCCGTGCGCGACGCCGGCGATCCCGCGCTGAGCGGCCGCTACGATCTCGTCACGATCTTCGAGTCGCTGCACGACATGTCGCGGCCGGTCGAGGTCCTGGCGAAGGCGCGCACGCTGCTGGCGCCGGGCGGCGCCGTGCTCGTGATGGACGAGCGCGTGGCGGACGTGTTCACCGCCCCCGGCGACGCGGTGGAGCGCCTGATGTACGGATTCAGCGTGCTGTGCTGCCTGCCCGTCGGGCTCGCGGATCGGCCCTCGGCGGGGACCGGCACCGTCATGCGGCCGGACACGCTGCGCCGCTACGCGCAGGACGCGGGCTTCACGCGCGCCGAGACCCTGCCGATCCAGCACGACATCTTCCGCTTCTACCTCCTGCGCCCGTGACCAGCGGCGCCGCGGTGGCACCGGTCACGATCCGCCGCGGGACGATCGACGATGCGGCGGCCGCCGCTGACGTCTACCTCACGAGCCGGCGCGGCGCCGGCGCGCTCATCCCTCGCTCGATCCACACCGAAGACGACGTGCGGACGTGGTTCGCACGGATCGTCCTCGTCGAGCACGAGGTGTGGCTGGCCGAGCTCGAGGGCCGGCCGGTCGGCGTGATGGTGCTGCGCGGGGAGTTCATGGATCAGCTCTACGTCCGGCCCGAGGCGCAGCGGCGCGGCGTCGGCGCGCGGCTGGTCGCCCAGGCCAAGCGCGGCCGCGCGAGGCTTCGCCTCTACACCTTCGAGTCGAACGAGCCCGCGCGCGCCTTCTACGAGAAGCACGGCTTCAAGGCGATCGCGTTCGGCGACGGCACCGCGAACGAAGAAGGCGCGCCCGACGTGCTCTACGAGTGGAGGAGCATCCTGCGATGAGGCGACGAACGATCGTGTGGCTCTTCGTCCTGGCGCTGCTCGCCGTCTCGTCGTATGCGACGGCGGCCTTCATGACCGTGAACACGGTGGCGCCGGACGCGCCGACACGCCCGCCGCAGTTCGAGGTCGATGCCGCGTGGCCGAAGCCGCTCCCGAACCGATGGCTGATGGGCCAGGCGTCCGGCGTCGCGGTCGATCGCCACGATCACATCTGGGTCGTGCAGCGGCCGAAAACGCTCACGGACGACGAGAAGGGCGCGACGCTGACGCCGCCGCGGTCCCTGTGCTGCGTGCCCGCGCCCGCGGTGCTGCAGTTCGACGCCGAGGGCACGCTGCTGACGTCGTGGGGGCCCGTCGCCGGCCATCCGTGGCCGGCCAACGAGCACGGCATCCACGTCGACGACCAGGACAACGTGTGGCTCGCGGGCAACGGGCCGAAGGACGGCATGATCCTGAAGTTCACGAAGACCGGGAAGCATCTGCTGACGATCGGCATGCCGAACATGACCGGCGACGACGCCGACACGCACCACCTCAACCGTCCGTCCAACCTGGTGGTCGATCCGCAGACCAGCGAGGTGTTCGTGGCCGACGGCTACGGCAACCATCGCGTGATCGTGTTCGACAGCGCCACCGGCGCCTACAAGCGGCACTGGGGCGCCAACGGCCGCCCGCCGGGCGACAAGAGCGTGAAGCAGTTCGGCACCCCCGTGCACTGCATCCGGCTCTCGCGCGACGGGCTCCTCTACGTGTGCGACCGCGCCAACAACCGCATGCAGGTGTTCAAGAAGGACGGGACCTTCGTCCGGGAGTTCGTCGTGGCGCCGGACACCAAGGGGGGCGGCTCGCTCTGGGACGCCGACCTCTCGCCGGACGTCGCGCAGACGTTCATCCACGCCGCCGACGGCGAGAACAACGTGGTGTGGAACCTGCTGCGCGACACGGGCCGCGTGCTGGGAAGCTTCGGCCGCAACGGGCGCGGCGCGGGCCAGTTCCACTGGGTCCACAATCTCGCGGTCGACTCGAAGGGCAACGTCTACACGACCGAGGTCGACTCGGGGAAGCGCGCGCAGAAGTTCGTGAACAAGGGCCGCAACTGACGGAGGAGCGACGATGGTGTGGGACGGCGAAGCATTCGTGACGCGGTTCAACGAGGTCTGGAACGGGCACGCGGTCGAGGGGATCCTCGAGATGATGACGGACGACGTCGTGTTCGAGGCGTCGTTCGGCAAGGACCCGTGGGGCACGCGGGTGAGCGGCAAGCCGGCCGTGCGCGCGTTCCTCGAGGACATGTTCGATCGCATCCCGGACGTGCGGTGGGACGAGATCCGTCACTGCGCGCATCCCGACCAGGTCACGGTCGAGTGGCTCACGTCCGGCACGCCGCGCGGCGGCACGTCGTACAAGGTCGAAGGCTGCGACATCCTCACGATCCGCGGCGGCCGCATCGCCGCCAAGCGCTCGTATCGCAAGGGCCAGGTCTAGCGGCTCACGGCCCCAGCGTCTCGATCGTGTAGCCCTTCGGATAGGTCCGCTGCGTCATCGCCGTCCGCAGCAACGGGCGGCGACGGCGCGGCAGGAACCGCAGCGCCACCGCCCGCGCCTTCATCGCCCCGATCACCAGCGCGCCGATCACCGGGTTCGCGTTGGGGAAGCCGAACGCGCGCCGCGCCGGCGCATCGAGCAGCGCGTAGATCGCCTGGCGCACGAGCGGGTGGAGCGGGCGCGGGAACCACCCGGCGAAGAGCTCGACGGTCGCGGCGCCGACCGCGCGGTTCGCCTCCGTGAAGCGATAGCGGCGCGCCTCGTAGTCCTCGCTGTAGCGCGCGAAGTCCTCGAAGCGCTCCGGGATGTCGCGGATCCCCATGCGCTCGCCCACCGCGCGCCAGAAGTGGAACAGCGCCACCTGCTCCTTCTCGGTCATGCGCCGCCAGCCGAACCGCGCGTTGAAGCGGATCGGCTCGAAGACGAAGGTCGACAGCACGTAGAGGAAGTCCTCGTTGGCGATCGTGAAGCGGCCGTGGATGGCGTTCATCCGCGCGAGCGCCGCGCGGCCCCGCTCGCTCTCGTAGCCGTGCTCCATCAGCTCGCTCACGATGATGTCGGTGTCGTCGTAGCGCTTCTGCGCGCGCCGCTCGAACTCGCCGGTGCGATGGAGCAGCGCCGAGATGCTCGGGACGCCGAACGTGCGGAAGAGCGCCAGCTCGAGGGCGCGCGTGGTGTCGAACGGGAAGTCGACGCGCGTGGACAGGAAGGCGATCCGCTGGTGATCCCGCACCGCATCGAGCGTCGCGATCTCGCCGAGGACGCGGGAGGCGAACATGGCTACCTTCTCCTACGGATGGGCGCGCCGAAAAGTTGTCCCGAGCGCCGGGACGGGTGTCGCGGGCAGCGCGACCCGGCCGGGCGCCTCGATCTCGACGGCCACGGGTCCTTCCGACGCGCTCGGATCGACGTCGATCGTGAGCACCATCGGCGAGCCCGGCCAGCGATAGACCAGCGGAGTGACCGGCGATGCGCACGTGCCGTGCAGGATCTCCTCCCACTGCACGCGGGCGCGCTCCGGATCGCTCACGCGCATCCGGAGTCCGAGGACGCTCACGGGCGGCGGCGGGTCGGCGACCGTCGCCGGCGGCGTCCACGTCGTCGGATCGCTCGCGCCGGACGTCTGCGCGAACTGCACCACGATGCCGAGCGCCTGCTTCGGATGGAGGAACGCCGTCTTCCAGTCGTCCTCCGAGTCGTCGTAGCCGACGATCTCGTAGCCGCGCGCGCGGGCGCGGTCACAGGCCTCGTCGAGGCTCGGCACCTTGAAGGTCACGTGATGGATGCCGGGGCCGCGCGAGGCGAGCACGCGATGGACGAAGCCGTTGGCGCCGACCGGCTCGATGACCTCGAGCTTGCCGCCGTTCGCGTAGCGCCACGTGCCGAACCGGAACTCGGGGCCGCCGCGCGCCCCGCTGTACGGCACGCCGCCGAGGACCCCGACGAGGAACGGCACCGCGTCGGCCATGCGAGGCAGCGCGAGGGCGATGTGATCGAAGGCGACCGGGGAATGCACGGGGTCTCAGTGTACTGTATGAGGACATGAGCGACGCCCGGATCATGGCGCTGATCGGCGCCGGCCACATGGTCAGCCACTTCCTGCAGCTCACGATTCCGCCCCTGTTTCCGCTGCTGCGCGACGAGTTCGGCGTGAGCTGGGTGCAGCTCGGGCTCATCTCGACCGTCTTCTACTGCGTGTCCGGGCTCATGCAGACGGTGGCCGGCTTCCTCGTCGACCACTTCGGCGCGCGGCGCGTGCTGCTCACCGGCATGACGCTCTTCGGCGCCGCGATCGCGGCCGCCGGCCTCGCGCCGACGTACTGGGTGCTGCTGCCGATCGCGGCCCTCGCGGGCGCGGGCAACAGCGTCTTCCATCCCGCCAACTACTCGATGCTGAACGCCGCCGTGAGTCAGCGCCGCATCGCGCGCGCGTACAGCGTCCACGGGATCTCCGGCAACATCGGCTGGGTGCTGGCGCCGGCGCTGGTCATGCCCGTCACGTACGTCGCGGGCTGGCGTGTGGCGCTCGTGACCGCGGGGGCGGTCGCGCTGCTCGCCACGCTCGTGATCGCGCGCATGACGCCGGGCCTCGGCCCCCGGCAGCCCGCCGCCGCCGGCGCGCAGCGGGCGTCTCGCTCGGTGCCGACCTGCGCGTCCTCCTCGCCGTGCCGATCCTCATCGCGTTCGGCTACTTCGCGTTGCTGTCGGGCGCGTTCACCGGGCATCCAGACGTTCGCGGTGCCGGCCGTGCTCACGATCTACGGCGCGCCGCTCTCGCTCGCGGCCGGCGCGCTGACCGCGTTCCTGATCGGCAACGCCACGGGGCTCCTCGCGGGCGGTTTCCTCGCCGACCGCGTGCGCCGCCACACGCTCGTCGCCGTCTGCGGCGTCCTGTCCGCCGCCGTCCTCACGGTCGCCATGGGCACCGGCATGCTGCCGCTCGCGCTGCTCGCGCCCGTCATGGCGGGGACGGGCATCGCGCTCGGCGTCACGAGCCCGTCGCGCGACATGATCGTGCGCGCGGCGACCCCACGCGGCGCGAGCGGGAAGGTCTTCGGCTTCGTGTACTCGGGGCTGGACCTCGGCTCGCTCGTGGCGCCGCCCGTGTACGGCTGGTTCCTCGACCAGGGCGCGCCGCGCGGCATGTTCGTGGTGATCGCGGCGATCATGGTGGTGATGATCCTCACCGTCGTCCAGGTGGGGCGCGCGCAGCGGGCGACGGCGCCCGGGCGCGTCCCCGCCACCGCGCCCGGCGGCTGATGTCGACGCTCCCCGGCCGGGACATGGAGCGCTTCCTCCAGGATGCGCTCGCCTTCGTCGGCTGGACCGAAGCCGACGCGGAAACGGTGCGACGATCGGCGCCGCTCGTGCTCGCTCAGGAGGCCGCGCTCACCTCCGCCCTCTACGATCACTTCCTGTCGATGCCCGACAGCGCGCGGTTCTTCCTGGCCGCGGACGGCACGCCGGACCGCGTGCGCCTGGAGCGCCGGAAGCACAGCCTCGCCCGCTGGCTCAAGGAGATCGCGCAGGCCGCGATCACGCACGATTCGGCGTACTACCTCCTGATGATCGGCATCTCGCACAGCCACCGCGCGCAAGGGCCCGATCGCCCGGGAGGCACGGTGCCCGCGCGCATGATGGTCGGCGCCATGAGCCTCACGCAGACGGCGCTCGCGGGGATCTTCGCCGCCGAGCTGCCGGCCGCGGAGGCGCTCGCCGCCTCCGTGGCGTGGAACAAGCTCCTGCTCGTCCACCTCAACGCCCTCTTGCTCGGGTACCTGCCCAAGGAGCACCGATGAACGACGAAAAGCGCCTCTCCATGCCCGTCGGCGAAGCGATGTTCACCCAGCGCTCCATCCGCAAGTTCAAGCCCGATCCGATCCCGATGGACGACATCCACCTCATCCTCGACGCGGCCTCGAAGGCGCCCAACGGCGGCAACCGGCAGGTCGCGCGCTTCCTCGTGCTGACCGATCGCGCGAAGATCCGCGACGAGTTCGGGCCGCTCTACTTCGAGGCGTGGTGGGCGAAGCGGCGCGACGAAGGCCACACGTGGACGACGCTCGAGCAGATCCCCGACGCGGAGAAGAACCACCGCGCGGCCGCGCAGCTCGCGAGCGAGATGAAGGACGCCCCCGCCGTGGTCTTCGCGCTCGCGATGAACAACGGCCCGGCGAACTCCGTCATCCCCGCCTGCCAGAACTTGATGCTGGCCGCGCGCACCCTCGGCATCGGCTCGCTGCCCACCACGCTGCACCCGACCGTGATGGATCGCTTCCGCGCGATGTTCAAGATCCCCGCGGACGTCGCGTTCCACTTCTGCATCCCGCTGGGCTACCCGCGCGGGACCTTCGGTCCCAACGTCCGCAAGCCCACGTCCGAGACGACGTACCTGAACCACTGGGGCTCTCCCGTGCCGTGGAAGTAGCCGAGCGCGTCCCGCTCGCGCCGCTCACCTCCATGGGCCTGGGCGGCCCCGCGCGCTGGTTCGTCCACGCGCGCTACGACGCCGACGTCCGCGCCGCGTGGGCGTGGGCCCGCGAACGCGGACGTGCCGCTCCGCGTGCTCGGCGGCGGCTCCAACGTGGTGGTGGACGACGCCGGCATCGACGGCCTGGTGGTCCAGCTCGACACGCGCGGGATCGAGTGGCGCGAGACGGCGGACGCGGTCGAGGTGACGGCGGCGGCCGGCGAGGGCTGGGACGATCTCGTGCGCTGCGCGGTGGCGCGCGAGTGGGCGGGGCTCGAGTGCCTGAGCGGGATCCCCGGGCGCGTCGGCGCGACCCCGATCCAGAACGTCGGCGCCTACGGCCAGGAAGTGAGCGACACCATCGCCGCCGTCCACGCGATCGATCGCACGACCGGCGAGACGGCGAGCCTGCCGCCGTCGGAGTGCGGCTTCGCCTATCGCGACAGCCGCTTCAAGAGCGGCGAGCCCGACCGCTGGATCGTCATCGGGGTGACGTACCGCCTGCGCCCCGGCGGCGCGCCCGCCGTCAAGTACGACGAGCTCGCGAAGCACCTGGCCGCCCGCGGTCTCACGCGGCCGCGACTCGCCGAGGTGCGTGAGAGCGTGATCGAGATCCGCCGCGGGAAGTCGATGGTGCTCGACCCCACGGATCAGAACCGGCCGCAGCTGCGGCTCGTTCTTCACGAACCCGATCGTGGCGCCCGCGCACGCCGACAAGGTCGCCGCGCGCGCCGGCGTCGCGAAGATCCCGCGCTGGGCGCAACCCGACGGCAGCGTGAAGCTCTCCGCCGCGTGGCTCATCGAGCGCGCCGGCTTCACGAAGGGCACGAGCGCCGGCGTGGTCGGCCTCTCGACGCGTCACACGCTCGCCATCGTCTGTCACGACGGCGCGCGCGCGGCCGACGTGGTCGGCCTCGCGCGGCGCATCCGCGAGACCGTCGCCGAGCGCTTCGACGTCCGCCTCGTCCCCGAACCCGTCCTCTGGGGCGGTCTCAGCCTGGAGTCCTGACATGCCGTCTCGCCGCGATGCCATCACGATGACCGACGCCGAGCTCCATCGCTTCCTGCAGGAAGAGAAGACGGTCACGGTCGCCACGATCGGGCCGAAGGGCCGCCCGCACCTGATGCCGCTGTGGTTCGTCGCCGAAGGAACTGTCATTTCGGCGTGGACGTTCGGCAAGTCGCAGAAGGTGAAGAACCTCGAGCGGCTGGCGCAGGCGACGCTGCAGGTCGAGGCGGGCGAGGAGTATCAGGAGCTGCGCGGGGCCATGCTCGAGTGCGACGTGGAGATCGTGCGCGACACGGCGAAGGTGACCGAGATCGGCGCGGCCGTGATGCGCCGCTACACCGGCGCGCCGCCGGGCGAGATTCCGGACTCCGTCAAGCAGCAGGCGCCGAAGCGCGTCGGGCTCATCTTCCGGCCCACGCGCGTGGCGAGCTGGGACCACCGCAAGCTCGGCGGCGGCTACTGATGGCCAGCGAAGCGTTCACGCGCGATCCGGGCTGCATGCTGTGCCAGGCGAAGAAGATCACGCCGTGGTTCCACGAGGACGACGTGTGCTGGATCGCGGAGTGCGACATCTGCGCGGTGCCGATGGTGGTGTGGCGCTTCCACGGCACGCGGCCGCCCGAGGAGCACCTCGCTCACATGCGCGAGCGGATCCGTGAAGTGGCGGCGCGGGAGGTGGGCGACTTCTTCATCGACGATCACATGCGCAACATCCCGGATCACTGGCATGCGCATGCCCGCCCGAAGGGCGGGTTCTTCGGCTCGAAGAGTCCTCTGGCCTGAGCGTTCGCCGGAGGGCGGACTTCACGTCCGCCCGCAGGCGCGGGGGGCGCGCGCCTCGCGTCCCCCAATGTCACCGATCAGGCTGCGTCATCGGAGCACGCCCAGAAATCATCGTCGCGCTCCGAGGGCTGCAGGCGAACGAGGACCTTCCGGCGGTGGAGGAAGTCGCACATGATCCGGTTCCCCTCCGCCCACTGATCTCCGTGGGAAGAGTGGTGATGCCGGCACAGCCGTTCGTCCTCCGGGAGCTGGCTTCCACACGCGGCGCAAAGGCTCATGCGTGCGCCTTGGGAGCAAACGGTGTGCCGAGCCGCCACGACGACGACATGTAGAACGTCGTCGCGCGCAGCCACAATATTTTCGATCTGGCCGAATTTCGGCGCGCGTGCGCGGTAGGCAATCCATGCCTACCTGGCATACCATCCGTGACGATCTGTGATAGTTCGCACCGGCGGCGCGGGCCGCGGAGACGGGAGACACCGATGAAGCTCGTCCTCTTTCAGCCGGACGGAAGGTCCGACGTCGTTCCCGGGCTCCTCACCGACCGCGGGGTCGTGAGCATCGCCGGCGCGGTGACGCCGGGGGCGACGCCCCAGCACACGATGCAGGGCATCATCGACGGCTTCGAGACGCTCCGGCCGGCCCTCGAGCGCCTGGCGAAGGACGGCCCGGGGATCCCGCTGGCGAACGTCCGCCTCCGCCCGCCGCTGCCGCGGCCGGGAAAGATCCTGGCGTGCATCGCGAACTTCTGGGAGCACGGCGCCATGGAGGCCCGCGCGCTGAACATGTTCATGAAGAACCCCGACGCGGTGATCGGTCCCGACGACACCATCGTGCTGCCGGAGTTCACCGAGCCGTGGATCTTCATGCACGAGGCGGAGCTCGCGCTGGTCATGAAGGGCCCGGCCAAGCAGGTCTCCAGGGAGCGGTGGCGCAGTGCCGTCTTCGGCTACACGGGGATGATCGACGTCTCGGCGCGGGGCGAAGGCCGGCGCACGTGGAAGACGGGGAGCTGGCTCGGGAAGTCATTCGACACGTTCGCGCCGATCGGGCCCTGCATCGCCACCCTCGACGAGATCGCCGACCCCAACGACGTCCACGTGCAGTTCTGGGTCGACGGGCAGCTCAGGCACAACTACAACACCGACGACATGGAGCACTTCGTGCCGGAGCTGGTCGAGTTCGCGACCACCATCATGACCATGAACTCGGGCGATCTCATCGCGTGCGGCACCAACCACGAGGGCCTCGGGCCGCTGCAGGACGGCGAGGTCGTGGACTTCGAGATCCACGGCGTCGGGCGCATGCGCCTCCACGTGCGCGATCCGCTCAAGCGCACCTGGGACAAAGGCATCTACATGGGCGCCGATTCGACGCATCCCGACGCAGTCGTTCGCAATCGCCCTCGCGCCGGTTAACCGGCTGGAGCCGGCGCGGAGGCCGGCGGCACGGGCGGCGCGGCGCGGAGGGCCCCCCGGGGGCTCTGAACCCCGACAGTGTTTGGCGCGGTCCTGCGCCGACATATTTCCATCGCACTCGCGAGCACGTACCAACCCGGTGCGGGGGACGGTTCACCGCCCCCGGGGGGCCCTCCGCGCCGCGCCGCCCGTGCCGCCGGCCTCCGCGCCGGCTCCAGCCTCTTAGCCGGGGAGAAGGGTGTCGCGGGTTGCGCCCGACTTCACCAGATCGTCGATCGCGCCCTCGTCGAAACCTAGAGCGCGCAGGATCTCCCTCGTCTCCGACGCGAATGGTGGTGTCGGCGCGGCGGGCTGGAAGCCCTCGTGGTCCAGGCGGATCGGGGGAGCCAGCACGCGGACGGGGCCGACTGTTGGGTGCGGGAGATCGTGGAAGAAATCGTTCGCCAGGGCTTGCTCGTCCTCGAACATCTCCACGTTGAAGCGGACCGGAGCGATCGGGATGCCGGCCTTGTCGAAGATTGCTTTCCACTCGGCGGCCGTGCGCGACGCCATCACCGCTTCCATCCGAGGGCGGAAGGTGTCGTAGTGGCGCGCCTGCTCCTCGCGCGTCATCTTCCGGGTGTGCGCGGCGTCCTCGAGACCGACCGCGCGCATCAGCGTGCGCTGGATGCCGGGACTCACGCACGCGATGCCCACCGTCGCGTCCTTCGTGCGGTACGTCCGGTAGTAGATCCCCACCATGCCCGGCGTGCGCGTGTGGGGGATCGCCTCCGCCTGCGCGTCGTACGACGCGCCCGCCGCGCGCAGGGACGCGAGCTGAGCGAGCACGGCCTCGTTGCGCGCGATGTCCTCGCTCGCCACGCGCACCATCGCGTTGTTCTGCGCGAGCAGCGCCGCCATGAGGAGCGCCGCCTCGACCTGGCCGCCCCGGCCCGTGACGGTGCGGCGGAGCAGCGCGGACGCGATGCCGAACGCCAGCGACAGCGCGCAGACGTAGTCCGCGATCGGCGACTCGCCCGGGCTCGGCACCCCGTCCCTCAGACGGCCGTTGGACGCCATCATCCCGCTGCGCGCCTGTAGCACGAGGTCCATGCCGGCCAGCATCGCGTCGGGGCCGCGCGTGCCGAAGCCGGTCACGCTGCCGACGATCAGGCGCGGAAAGCGCGGGGCGAGGCTCGCGTAGTCGAGGCCGAGCTCCTCCGCGAGGCCCGGACGGAAGTTGAAGAGCACGACGTCCGCGCGCCCGATCAGCGCGTCGATGATCCGCCGCGCGTCGCGATGCTTGAGGTCGAGCGGGAGCGAATGCTTGCCGCGATTGCGCGAGATGAAGTGTCGCGTCTCTCCCGGCGCGAGCGGCGCCAGCTGCCGCACGGGATCGCCCTCGAGCGACTCCACCTTGACGACGTGCGCGCCGCCCTCGGCGAGCAGCTGTCCGCAGAACGGCACCGCGATGAACTGTCCGAACTCGACCACCTCGATCCCGGCGAACGGACGGCTCTCGTGCATGCGGACATCGTACGTGATGCCCGTGGGGCTCGCGCGGCAGCGCCATGATTCCGCATCGTTAGCACGCGCCACCGACAGGTTGACGGTCACGCTCCGCCGCCCGCGTAGACTGTGGCGCCCCAAGAATGGAGGCAACGCCGTGAAAAAGGTCCTGACCGCCTTCCTGTCCGAGACGGTGTGGCGCGTGCTCATCGCGTACGACCCGTCGCGTCACGGGATACGGTTGCCAGCGCAGATCCGGGCGCGGCTCCGAACCGCGCCAGAAGCTCAGGAGTTGAGACGGCCCGGGATCGCGAGCCGCGTCATCCTCCTCGAAGAGACCGAAGACGACGGCCTGATGAAATGGCTCGAGTCCGCCGAGCGGATGCGCGATGCCCCGAAGGTTGCGATCGTCGCGGCGAAGCGGGCGGTCAGCGACGCGCGACGGGTCGGCGTCCGCTAGGGGCGACGCAGCGCGGGCGCAGCCCGCACTTGATGTATCGTGGGCCCAGCCGTTCTCCGGGAGGATGACATGGCCGACGCCCCGAACGCCCACGAGCTGACCATGGACGAGCTCCGCGCCCGCATCGCGGCGGCCGGCGTGACGATCGCCGAGCACCGCCTCGGCATGGTGAAGAAACTCCTCGGCGACGCGCTGGCCCCGCTGCGTCGCGTGGACTCGCGCACGATCCGCCCGCTGGAGCCCGCGGTCACCTTCGACGCGGCCGGGCCGCACGTGGGGACCGGCCATGAGTGACGCGATCCACTACACGACGATCCGCGAGCTGGGCGCGCGTTATCGCCGGCGGGAGGTGTCGCCGGTCGAAGTCACGCGCGACCTGCTGTCACGCGTCGAGAAGATCGATCCGGCGTTGCACGCCTTCGTCACCGTGACCCCCGAGCGGGCGCTCGCGGACGCGCGCGCGGCGGAGGCCGCGTTGAAGAAAGGCGACTCGCGTCCGCTCCTCGGCATTCCGATCGGGCACAAGGACATCTACCTCACGCGCGGCATCCGCACCACCGGCGGCTCCGCGCTCTTCGCGGACTTCGTGCCGGAGAACGAGTCCACCGTGGTCACCCGCTGGGCCGAGGCCGGCACGGTGCTGATGGGCAAGCTCATCACGCACGAGTTCGCGTTCGGCCTGCAGTGGCCGGGGCATCGCTTCCCGGCGGCGCGCAATCCGTGGAACCCGGAGCACATCCCCGGCGGCTCGTCGAGCGGCTCGGGCGCGGCGCTGGCGGCCGGATTCGTGCACGGCGCGACGGGCTCGGACACGGGCGGCTCCATTCGCGGGCCGGCGGCGTTCTGCGGCATCACGGGCCTCAAGCCGACCTACGGCCGGGCCAGCCGGGCCGGCGTCATGACGCTCTCGTGGACCCTCGACCACACGGGCCCGATGGCGCGGACGGCCGAAGACTGCGCGTACCTGTTGCAGGGCATGGCCGGATACGACGCCGCCGATCCGGCCTCGAGCACGCGCCCCGTCGACGACTACGTGGGCGCGCTCGAGGGCAACGTGCGCGGGCTGCGCATCGGCGTGCCGCGCAACTACTTCTTCGAGGACGCGGACGCCGACGTCGTCCGCGCGTTCGAGGCCGCGATGGGCGAGCTCCGCAAGCTCGGCGCCGAGGTCCGCGATCTCACGATCCCGTCCTTCGATCTCTCGCGCTCGTTCTTCCTCATCCTGGTGGCGGAGGCGTTCGCGTACCACGAGCATGACCTGAGAACGCACCCCGAGCTGTACGGCGAGGTGCTGCGGGAGCGCATGATGACCGGCGCGCTCGTCACGGCCTCCGAGTACGTGCAAGCGCAGCGCGTGCGCATGCAGGTGTGCGCCGACGTGGCCGAGGTGATGAAGACCGTCGACGTGCTCGCGACGCCGACCGCGCCGAAGCCCGCGACGCCGTTCAAGGTGGCCTATGATCCCGAGCTCGCGTTCCCGCGCAGCAACATGCCGCCGTTCAACCTGACGGGGCAGCCGACCCTCGCGCTGCCGTGCGGCGTCTCGGACGGAGGACTCCCGGTGTCGATGCAGGTCGCGGGCCGCGCGTTCGAGGAGACGACCGTGCTGCGCCTCGGTCACGCGTACCAGAAGGCCACCGACTGGCACACGCGCCGACCGCCCGTGTGACGGGCTGCCGGATCAGCGCGGTCGGTCTCGTCACGAGCCTGGGTCACGAGCTCGCGACGACGTGGCGCCGGCTCCGCGCGTGCGATCTGTCGTCGCTGGTCCGGCATGACGCACTGATCAGCGACCGCGTGCTGCTCGTCGGGCAGGTGCCCGATCCGCTGCCCGATGTGCCGCGGTCGCTGTCCCACCACGCCTGCCGCAACAACGCGCTGTCGCTCGCGGCCCTCCTCCAGATCGACCACGAGATCCGCGACGCGCTGGCGCGCGTGTCTCCCTCGCGGGTCGCCGTGGTGATGGGCTCGAGCACCGCCGGGATCGCGGCGGCGGAGGATGCCGTCGCCGCCTTCCGTCACGACGGCGCGTTGACGGATGATTTCCACTACGCCCAGCTCGAGCTGGGCGGCGTGGCCGAGTTCGTCGCGGACCAGGTCGGCGCGCGAGGTCCCTGTTACACCATCTCCACCGCGTGCTCGTCAGGAGCCAAGGCCCTGGCCTCCGCACGCAGCCTGCTCGACCTCGGCCTGTGCGACGTCGCCATCGCCGGCGGAACGGACTCGCTCTGCCGCACGACGGCCCACGGATTCTCGGCGCTGAAGGCCATCAGCGACGTGCCGAGCGTTCCGTTCAGCACGCACCGCGCCGGGTTCACGCTCGGCGAAGGCTCGGCGATCTGTGTGCTCACGCGGGACCCCGGCGGCATCCAGCTGGTGGGGACCGGCGAGTCGAGTGACGCGCACCACATGTCGGCGCCGCAGCCCGACGGCGCCGGAGCGGAAGCCGCGATGCGTGCCGCCCTCGACGATGCGCGCCTCTCGGACGATCGGATCGACTATCTCAACCTTCACGGCACCGGCACGCCGCTGAACGACGTGATGGAGGGCAAGGCCGTGTACCGCATCTTCGGCGATCGCGTGCCGTGCAGCTCCACCAAGCCGCTCGTCGGTCACACGCTCGGCGCGTCCGGGGCCATCGAAGCGGCGTTCTGCTGGCTGGCGCTGCGCGCGGTGGACGACGGCCGTCTGCCGCTGCTCCCGCACTCCTGGGACGGCGCGGCGGATCCCGAGATCCCGGCGATTCGACTGGCGCAGCTCCATGACGCGGTGAAGGTCGGCGCGTCCGCGACCGTCATGAGCAACTCGTTCGGTTTCGGAGGCAACAACTGCTCGCTGATCCTGGCCACCGCGGCGGACTGAGCCTCCGGGTCGCGCGCTGGGCCGCGTGGGCCCCCGGGCTCGAGGACGAGCCGGCGTGGCAGCGGTGGAGCCGTGCGCCGGCGCCGCTCACCGGCAGCGGCACGCCCGACGTTCGTTTCCTTCCACCGTTGGTTCGGCGCCGCTGTAGCGACGTCGCGAAGCTCACGCTGCACGTCGCCCATGCCGTCGACGCGCCACCCATCCCGACCGTGTTCGCGTCACGTCACGGCGATTGCGCGGGCGCCCTCGACCTCATGACCGACCTCGCGATCGCCACGCCGGTGACCGCCGGCGCCTTCAGCCACTCCGTGCACAACACGGCCGCCGGCCTCCACTCGATCGTGACCGGCAACGCGGAGCCGTCGACGTCGACGGCCGGGGCCAGCGAATCGTTCGGCGGCGGTGTCATCGAGGCGCTCGGCCTGCTGCGACGTTGCGCCGATGGGCGCGTGCTGCTCGTGATGGCGGACGCGCCGCTCCCGGCCGTCTTCGCCGGGTTCACGTCCGAGTCCCGCCGTCCCTTACGCGGTCGCGCTGCTCCTCGCACGCGACGGCGAGGGAACGCGCGTCACGGTCGACATCGGCGGCGGGCAGGCGGCGAGACCTCCGTGGCCGGACGCCGTGGAGCTCGTTCGCTTCCTGGTCTGTCGGGAGCCCGCCGTCGTCATCGGCCGCGGCCGCAACGCGCTCCGCTGGACCCGCTCCCGCTGAGTCGCTAGCGCCCGTCGGCTGCCATCAGCGCCGGTCGCTGGCCTTGCGCTTCCCACGCCGGCATGTACCGCGCCTTGCGCTTGGGCAGATCGCGCAGGTGGTTCCGGCCCCATGCCTCGGATTTCTCGGTGTTCTCGATCCAGGCACACTGCGCCTGACAGTTCTTGAACGCCGGACTCTCCAGACCGGCGCCGCGGACAGGCTTGAGCACGTAGGCCTGGACGTTCCCGACGGTCTCGTAGGCCACGGTCACGTAGTACGTCTTCCCACCCGCCAGCTCCGCGTCCATGAACTGATCGGTTCCGCCGGTGGCGATCAGCATGAACCGTGTCCGGCCGGGCGTCGTGCGATACGCGAACCGCGACTGCGATCTGAGAATGCCGACGAAGCGATCGCCGTCGGGCCGCAGATCGAAGACGGACGTCGAATACGTGTCGCCGCCGAGCAGCGGACGCACGAAGACCACGACGGCCTCATCGGGCCCCGGCGGCGCCACGGTGGCCTGCGGCACGGTCCGCATGCCCCGGCTGCCGCAGCCCGCCGCCAGCACGACGAGGACGATGATGCCGGCCCACACTCCGCAACGATTCACGCGCATGACGTTCCTCCCCGTAATTGCCCCTACCGGCCCAGGAGCTCATCGATGACTGGATCCATCTTGGTCTTGGTTCCCTGCCACTTCATTAGTACTACTGTGTTAGAAAAGTTAGGGAATTCATGGGGTACGCTGGCAGTCTCGACGTATGCCCACCTCCGAGACGGCTCGAGCCCAGCGCTTTCGCCGCCTATGTGGACCAGCTGGCCGCGCGTCCTCGGCCACCGGGATCGCCATGAGCCGCTGCGCGCCTACGTCACCGGCCTGTGCCTGCCCGGGGAGCGCAAGAGCGTCGAGCCGATGGCGGCGCGCGTCGATCCGCGCCATGTCCGCGGCCCGCCACCAGTCGATGCACCACTTCGTCGCCGATGCGCCCTGGGACGCCGCGGCCGTGCTGCGCGTCGCGCGCGAGTGGGTGCTGGCGCCGATGGTCCGGCACGGCCCCGTGGCCGCGTGGATCGTGGACGACACCGGGTTTCCCAAGAAGGGGCAGCACTCGGTGGGCGTGGCCCGGCAGTACTGCGGCGTGCTGGGCAAACAGGACAACTGCCAAGTGGCGGTGAGTGTGTCGGTGGCGAACGAGGCGGTGAGCCTGCCGGTCGCCTATCAGCTCTACCTGCCGGAGAGCTGGGCGAGCGACCGCCGCGGCGGCGGGCCGCCGGCGTGCCCGACGACGTCACGTTCCAGCCGAAGTGGCAGATCGCGCTCGGGCAGATCCAGGCCGCTGCAGGCCGAGGGCGTGCCGCGCGCCCCCGTGGTCGCGGATGCCGGCTACGGCGACACGACCGCGTTTCGCGAGGCGCTCACCACCGCGGGGCTGGCGTACGTCGTCGGCGTGAAGAAGGAGACGACGGCGTGGCCGCCGGGCGAGGCGCCGCGGCCCCCGAAGCGCTGGACAGGGCCGCGGCCGGCCGCCCACGCACGTGCGGCGCACCGCGACCCACACCCCGCAGAGCCTCAAGCAGCTGGCCGTCGCGCTGCCGACGACGGCGTGGCGGACGGTGACGTGGCGCGAAGGGACGCGCGGCGCGATGCGCTCCCGCTTCGCGCGGCTGCGCGTGCGGCCCGCCCATCGCGATGAGCAGCGCGACGGACGCCCCGGCGCGGAAGAGTGGTTGCTGATCGAGTGGCCGCGCGGCGACGCGGAGCCCACGAAGTATTGGCTCTCGACCCTGCCGGCGACGACGCCCCTCGCCGATCTCGTCCGCCTCGCCAAGCTGCGCTGGCGCATCGAGCGCGACTATCAGGAGCTCAAGGACGAGCTCGGGCTCGACCATTTCGAGGGCCGCGGCTGGCGCGGCTTCCATCACCATGGCGCGTTATGTATCGCGGCGTATGCCTTCCTCGCCGCCGAGCGCGCGAGGCTTTCCCCCCCTGCGCCTCTGGCCTTCCTCCGCCCCGCTCGCCTTCCCAAAGGTTTCACGCCGCGGGGCGCTCCCGGTGCGGCCTGAACGCCATGTCCCCACCTCGATCGCCACGGCGTACGAGCTCCTGGCCCGCGCGCTGCTGCAACGGCTCCCGTGTCGCTCGTGTGGACGTGCGCCGGAGACCGGCTGATGGTTTCTAACACAG
>CAVPPZ010000025.1:0-727454 GCA_963707305.1 uncultured Candidatus Rokubacteria bacterium | reverse complement strand
AAGAAGGGCGACAGCCTCACGGTGGACCTGCGCGAGTCCGATCCGCAGGTGACGGGCTTCGTGAACTCGTCGTTCCCGAACACGATGTCGTCGGTGCACATGGCGCTCGCGTACCTCATCGACCCGCGCACGCCGAAGAACTCCGGCTCGTTCCGCGTGGTGAAGGTGCTGACGAAGCCGGGCACGATCGTGCATCCGAACCCGCCCGCGCCGGTGACGCTCTCGACGAACCACTGCGCGCAGGAAATCATGGAAGCGATGGTCAAGGCGCTCGCGCCCGCGTGCCCGGACCGCGCGCTCGCGGGGTGGGGCCGGCGCTTCCGCATCGCGATCAAGGGCGTGAACCCGCGCACGAAGCGCCCGTTCATCTGGCACATGTTCCACGCGCGCCCCGGCGGCGGCGCGACGTCGGTCGGCGACGGCTGGGAGACGGCGGGCGAGGGCCAGGCCGCGGGCGGCATCAAGTTCGGCAGCGTGGAAGTCGCGGAGGCGCGCTTCCCGCTGACGTTCGAGCACCACGAGTTCCGCAAGGACTCCGCCGGCGACGGCCAGCACCGCGGCGGCGTGGGCGCGGATCTGCGACTGCGCGTCGACATCACCGAGCCCGCGGTGGCGAACACCGCGGGCGACGGCGTGCGCCACACGCCGTACGGCTTGCTCGGCGGCAAGGACGCGCTGCCGCATCGGTACCGCCTGCTGTCGAAGGGCCGCCCCCCGCGCGTGCTGAAGACGAAGGAGGTCGGCGTCCAGGTCCGCCCGGGCGACGTCTTCTTCGTCGAGTCGTCGGGCGGCGGCGGCTACGGGCCGCCGAGCAAGCGGTCGGCCGCGGCGCGCGCCGCCGACGTGGCGAACGGATTCGTCACTTCGCGCCGCCGACGTTCCTGAGCAACTCCTTCACGGCACCGAGCGCGGCGGCGTACGGCCGCCGGCTCGTAGCCGGTCGTCACGCCGCGCGTCCCGCGCCGGCGCTACGCTGTCGATCCGGGCCGCCCCGTTCGTCTATAGGGCAACCCGATCCCGAGGAGGCGACCATGAAGTACATGCTGCTGATCTACGGCAACCAGGCGAGCATGGCCAACGCCGGACCCCCGACGAGATCGCCGCGACCGATCAAGGAGTACGTGGCGGTCTCGGAGGACCTGAGGCGCGCGGCCAGTTGCTGGCGCGCCGAGCGCCTGCAGCTCGCGTCGACCGCGACCACCGTCCGCGTGCAAGGACGGCAAGACCCTCACCACCGACGGGCCGTTCGCGGAGACCAAGGAGCAGCTCGGCGGCTTCTACTTCATCGAGGCCAAGGACCTCGACGAGGCGATCGCCGTCGCGGCGCGCCTCCCGGCCGCGCGCTGCGGCTCCGTCGAGGTGCGGCCGATCTTCGCCATGTGAGCTGACGCGACGTCGCGCGCGTCTTTCGCGAGGAGTCCGGACGGATCCTCGCGACGCTGATTCGCCTCCTCGGCGACTTCGACCTCGCCGAGGAGGTGATGCAGGAGGCGTTTGCGACGGCGCTCGAGCAGTGGCCGGCGCAGCGGCGTGCCGGCGAACCCGCGCGCCTGGCTGGTGAGCGTGGCCCGGCACCACGCGATCGATCTCCTGCGCCGGCGAACGCGCTTCGACGCGCGGCGACCGGAGCTGCGGGCGCTGGCGCTCCTGGAGGAGAGCGAGCGACGTGCTCGATCCGCCTGACAACTCGCATCGACGACGACCGGCTGCGGCTGATCTTCACGTGCTGCCATCCGGCGCTCGCGCTCGAGGCGCAGGTGGCGCTCACGCTGCGCACGCTCGGCGGGCTGACGACCGACGAGGTCGCGCGCGCCTTCCTCGTGCCGGTGCCGACGATGGCGCAGCGCCTGGTCCGCGCCAAGCACAAGATCCGCGCGGCCGGCATTCCGTACCGCGTGCCGCCGGACGAGCTGCTGCCCGAGCGCGTCCAGGCCGTGCTCGCCACCGTCTACCTCATCTTCAACGAGGGCTACGCCGCGACGTCCGGCGACGCGTTCATCCGCCACGAGCTCACGCGCGAGGCGATCCGGCTCGGGCGGCTGCTCGCGCGCCTGCTGTCGAACGTGACGGAGGCGCGCGCGCTGCTCGCGCTGATGCTGCTCCACGACGCGCGCCGCGAGGCGCGCGTGGACGCCGCCGGCGACCTCGTGCTGCTCGAGGATCAGGATCGGGCGAGATGGGATCGCGCGCAGATCGCCGAAGGCATCGCGCTCGCGGAGGGAGCGCTCGCGGACGGGGGCGCGCGACCGTACGCGCTGCAGGCCGCGATCGCCGCGCTGCACGCGCGAGGCGGCGCGCGCGGCGGACACCGACTGGTCGCAGATCGCGGCGCTGTACGCGCGAGCTGGAGCGCGTGCACCCGTCGCCGGTCGTGAGCCTCAACCGCGCGGTGGCGGTCGGCATGGCGGATGGTCCGCTCGCGGGCCTGCGTCTCCTCGACGGCCTCGACGACGCGCTCGCCGACTACCACCTGCTGCCGGCCGCGCGTGCGGATCTGCTGCGACGGCTCGAGCGGTGGAGTGACGCGGCGGTGGAGTATCGTCGGGCGCTCGCGCTGGCGCCGACGGCGCCGGAGCGCCGCCTCCTCGCGCGCCGCCTCGCCGAGGTCGAGCGACCGCACTGAATTCAGGGCAACAGGAGCAGCGCACAATACTTTTGGGTTTACCCTTTTTGTTCTGTTAGCGTGCCTGGCCTGTGCAGGTACTTCGACGACTTCGTTGCCCCGCTCGTGCGATGGCGACTGCTCGTAGCTCTCGCCATACTCGCCGGTTCATTCTTGGTCTTGCGGTATCGCGTGGCCGGGATGGACGAGCGGTTCTTCGGCGCGACACGGCGACGGTGTCGACGGGCTCGGCGCGCTACCTCGTCGGCGACTACGTCGGAGCCGCGCGCGCGTACCGTGCCCACCACGGCCTTCCTGATGCTCGTCGGATGCCGCGCAACCGCGACGCGACGAGCAACCTCAACGATCTGCTCACGCAGGCGGACGCCGCGCTCGCGCGGCAGGCGCTGGACGTCGCGCAGGACCGAGTCGCCAGAGTCCTGGCCGCTCGAGCGGGATCAGTACGACGCGCTGCTCCTGTCCTCGGTCGTCGAACACGCGCCGCCGAAGTACAGCGAGGCGATCGCCGACCTGAATCGCGCGCTCCGGTACTGGAAGACGGAGATGCGTCTCGCCTCGTTCTTCACCGTCCTCGAGACGACCGGCGAGCTCGAGCGCCTGCCTTCGACGGAGCAGCCCGCCTGCCTGCTGGCGCACTACCATCGCTACCTCCGCATCCACGATACGCCCGCGCGGGCACCGCGATCCGCTACGCGGAACGTGCGGTCGCTGCCGGGCGATCATCCCGTCGAGTGCTGGCTCACCATCGGCATGGTGAAGCGTCGTCAAGGCAAGCGACAGGCCTCGCTCGAGGCGCTGAAGCGCGCGATCGAGATCGATCCGAAGCACGCGGCAGCCCTGCACGCGACGGCGTACGCCTACGAGCTTCTCGGGGATCTCTCCACGGAGCGCCGGTTGCGCGAGGCCGCGGCGCGGCGGCGCCCGACGACCCCTTCTATGTGGAGCCGCTCTACGACCTGCTGAACGGACGGCTGGGTGACTATCCCGCGGCGCTCGCGGCGGCGGAGCGGATCCGGACGATCGCGCCTCGCGATCCGCGAGGGCCCGCGCGAGTCGCCGACGTCCATGCGCGCCTCGGCGACCATCGGACGGCCGAGCGATACTATCGGGAAGCGCTCGCGATGGATGCGCGGCAGCCACGCGTCCACGCCGCGCTGGGCGGGGTGCTCCAGCAGCAGGGCAGGAAACGCGAGGCGGTCGCGGCATTCGAGGCGTCCATCCAGATGGCGCCCTACAACCACGAGACGCAGGCTCGCATCGCGGAGCTCTATCGGCAGCAGCGGCGGTTCCCCGAGTCGGCGCAAGCCCTCAGGAACGCGATCGCGTTTGGGGATCGCGATCCGGGCCGGTTCGTCATGCTCTGCGCGGCGTACTACGAGCTCGTGGCCATGGCCGAATACCAGACATGCGTGGGAGAGCTCCTCGTCCCGGTACACGGGCGGGATGATCGCGCTGCCGTCGATCCCCGAGGCGCTGCGCAGTCGTGGCCTCCCGCTGCCGGTGCGATGAGAGAACGGCGCCGCTGGTTCTCCCGGCAGCCCTGGTTGCGCGCGCTGGTCCGAGATTTCAGCGCCGGGCTGGCGTGCGCCGTCATGCTGTTCTCGCAGACACTGTTCCGCGTGCCGAGCGGCTTTCTCTTCGTGCTGATTCCGCTCGTCAGCGTGCGCTTTCGAGCCTGAGCGTGGCCGTCTTCGTCAACCACGTGCTGCGCGGCGTGCGCGAGGATGATCCGCTGTGCACAGGCCCGTCCGGTGGGCCGAGTTCGCGAGCGGCATCTGCGTGCGGGTGTTCGTCGCTTACAGCCTCTTCCTCTTCGCCAATGGCGCCCTCGATCGCACGGAGACGAGCCGCCCGTGAGGCCGACGTGGTGGAGATCGTCGGCGACGATCTGAACTTCGGCTTCATCCCGCACGCGTGGGTGTCGCTGCGCCGGCTCGACGATCCCACCCGCGTGGAGCGCATCCTGCTCTCGCCCGCCGATCCGCCCCTGTGGCCGGGCCAGCCGGTGCTCTTGCACGTGCGCACCGGGTTCTTCCGGCTGCCGTGGGTCGCGCAGATCGCCGTCGACGACGTCCGCCAGAGCCTCGCGACCCTGAAGCATAGCCCGGGCGCGGCCGAGGCGATGAAGACCCTCATCCGCGGCCATGCCATGCGCGACCGGCATCGCGGAGCGGTACCGCGGCCACGCTCGAGTACGAACGGCTGCCACACGCTCCGGCCGCCGAACCGGCCCTGCCACCGCGGGATCACCTCGCGGTTGTAGACGTTGTCGGGGACCTCGCCGCGGAGTGCCTGCAGCACGGACTCCGTCGCCCATGCGATGCCGGGACCGAGGCCGCTGCCCACGTTCGACGAGACCATGTGAGGGGTCAGCAGCACCTTGTCACCGAGGTTGCGGAGCTGGCTGTCCCTGGAGAGCGGTTCCTCCTCGAAGACGTCGAGCGCCGCGCCGGCGATCTGGTTCCGGAAGAGCGCCTCGATGAGGGCGGGCTCCTGCACGCACGGGCCACGCGAGGTGTTGATCAGGATCGCCGTGGGCTTCATCAGCTCGAGCTGCTTCGGTCCGATCATGTGCCGCGTCTCGCGGGTCAGCACGACGTGCAGGCTCACCACGTCGGACTCGCGAAGGAGCGTGTCGAGGTCCACGCGCGCGACGCCGTGCTCGGCGAACCTCGCCTCCGGCACGTACGGGTCGGTGGCCAGGATCCGCATGTTCCACGGCCGCAGCAGCGTGGCCACGCGGCCTCCGATCCTGCCGAGGCCGATCAGGCCGAGCGTGATGCCACGATAGCCGTCGGCGCGCGCGCCGAGATACGTCCCCTGGAGCTCCGGAAGGCGCCAGCCTCCGCCCTTCTTCATGTGCTGGTCGCGCTCGCGCACCTTCTTCAGCATCGTGAGCATGGCGGTGATGGTGCCCTCGGCCACGCCGCCCCAGTTCGATTCCGTCGGGCCGTGGGTCACCAGGATCCCCAGCTCCGTCGCCGCCTCGACGTCGACGTCGTCGGTGCCGATCGTGTACTTGGCGACGATCCGGAGGTCCTTCGACGCCTCCATGACCGTGCGGCTGATCGGCGTGTTCCGGATGGAGGTGCCCATCAGCGCGTCGCACTCCTGCGCCATGCGGACCATCTCGGGCTCGCTGTTGCCCTGCGGCGTGTCCCACGAGGCCTTGCCGAGGCGCAGCTCACATCCCTCGGCCTCGAGCTTCCGATGCGTCTCGCCCGTCTGGTCCGCGGGAGCGAAGATGAGGACCTTCGCCCCGTTCATCACTTGAGCCCGTAGAGCCGGCGCGCGGTGCCCGAAAAGATCTGGCGCTTCAGCTCATCGGAGAGATCCTTCCGCTGCTCGAAGTGATGGATGTTCTCGGGGAACTCGTTGTCCCAGTGCGGCCAGTCGGACGCGTAGAAGATGCCCGCCTTGCCCAGCGCCTCGGCCGTCGGACCCAGCAGCCATTCGCTCGCTTCCGCCGGGTAGAAGATCCGATCGCCG
Organism: uncultured Candidatus Rokubacteria bacterium; assembly: GCA_963707305.1. Classification (GTDB taxonomy): domain Bacteria; phylum Methylomirabilota; class Methylomirabilia; order Rokubacteriales; family CSP1-6; genus VGLJ01. The sequence goes on along the minus strand of CAVPPZ010000025.1, from coordinate 721,342 downwards.
GTCAGGTAGTCGCTCGGCTTGCGCTTGCATCCCGGCGCCTCGAGCGCCCCGCGCTTTTCCCATTCCTCGTCCATCCGTCCGAGCCAGTACGGGACCCACGTGCAGCCGGCCTCCAGGAAGGCGACCTTCAGGCGCGGAAACGCCTCGAACACCCCCTGGAAGGCCATGCTCGTCATCTGGATCATCTGGGCGAACGCGTGCGACAGCGTGTGGACCTCGATGAAGCGATCGAAGAGATCTGCGCCGAAGAACTGCGGGCCCCGGACGGTGGCGTGGACGCCGACCATCGTGTCGAGCCGCTCGGCCTCGGCGTAGATCGGCCAGAAGTCCTGGTGGCCGAGCGGCAGTCTCAACCCGACGGCCGGCAGCATCGCACCCACGAAGCCGAGCGCCCGCGTCCGGCGAAGCTCGTCGACCGCGCTCTTGACGTCCTGGAGCGGGAGGAGCGCCACGCCCGTCAGCCGGGGGCTCTTCGCCATGAGCTCCTGGTGGAAGAAGTCGTTGTAGGCGCGGCAGAGCGCCACGGCGAAGTCCGGCTCGCGGACCCATCCGATGGCGAGCCCGGCCGTCGGATAGAGGACCGCCGATTCGACGCCGCCGCGATCGAGCGCCTCGAGCCAGGTCTTCGCGTCAGAGCCGGACTCGCCGAGCGTGCCGCGGACCGAGCGGTCCCAGCCGTCGTTCGGGTAGTACCCACGAGCGCCCGCGATGGGGCCGTAGTCGCGATACGCCGGGTCGATGTGTCGCGCGAGCTGGTCCGTGGACTCCGTGACGTGCCCATCGGCGTCGATGATCGTCATGCTCGCCTCCTCGCGCTGTGACGCCGTCTCCATCCGGCGCGCAGCGAAGGAATGCTAGCTCGCCCTGCCCCGTTGCGAAAGCGGTCGATGTGACCGTAAGGGAGGCCCCCGACGCAGCTTGACGCTCGTGCGGCGCGGGCGGACACTTCTCGGCAACGTCGACATTGCCGCGCGAGGTGTCTTCATGAGCATCGTGGCGATTTCCGACACGCTGGGCAGCCGGGGCGACGCGATGGGACGCGAGCTGGCCCGCCGGCTCGGCTGGGAGTTCGCGGACCGCGAGGGGATCGCGAAGGCCGCCGAGCAGTTCGGCGAGGCCGTGGGCGAGATCCACCAGGTCACCGAGGAGCGGCCCTCGCTCTGGGAGCGCTTCACCGACTCCAAGCGGCGCTACCTGCTCTACGTCGAGGCCACCGTGTTCGAGCTGGCGGCGCGCGACCGCGTGGTGATCGTGGGCCACGGCTCCACCATCATGCTGCGCGGCATCCGCCACGCCCTCCGCGTGCGCGTGAGCGCGCCCGAGCGGGAGCGCGTCGAGCGCATTCGCCAGTCGCAGGGCCTGACCGAGTCGGGCGCGCTCGACATCGTGCGCGACAGCGACAACGAGCGGGCGGCGCGGATGCGCTACCTCTACCAGGTCGACATGGACGACGCGTTCCTCTACGACCTCACGCTCAACTCCGAGCGCATCGACGTGGACGACGGCGTCCGCCTCATGACGGAGGCGCTCACCCTCGAGCGCGTGCAGACGACGGACCAGACGCGCGAGGAGGCGAGGGACCAGGCGCTCGCGGCGCTCGCGCGGGCTCGCCTCGCCGCCGACCCGCGCACGCGCAGCCAGCGGCTCTCGGTGGACGCCCGCAAGCGGCGCCTCACGTTGCGCGGCTTCGCCGACTCGGAAGGCCATCGGCGCGCGGCGCTCGAGATCCTCCGCTCGGTGCCGGGCGCGATCGACACCGTGGACGAGACCGTGATCCCGTCGGCGGTGGACACGTTCCATCGGCCGTAGCTCCAGTCGTCGAGAACACGGTAAGATCGCCGTCATGCGAGCATCCTCGTATGGCGGCGCCGGCCGCTTCACCACCGTCGATGCGCCCGTGCCGAAGCCCGGGCGCGACGAAGCGCTGTTGCGTGTCCTCCGCGTCGGGATCTGCGGGACCGACCTCCACATCTTCCAGGGCCACCTCGACCACCGCGTGCCGAAGGGCGGGGTGATCGGCCACGAGACGTTCGCCGAGGTCGTCGAGGCGCCGGGGACCAGCGGATTCAAGGCCGGCGACCGCGTGGTGGTCGATCCGGTCGTTTCCTGCGGCGCCTGCCGCGCCTGCCGGATGGGCGGCACGTACCTCTGTCAGAAGCTGAAGGTCCGCGGTGTCGACGTCGGCGGCGGGATGCAGGAGTTCTGGACGGTGCCGGTGAGCCAGATGCTCCACGTGCCGGCCACGCTCACCGACGACCAGGCGGCCGTCATCGAGCCGCTCGCGGTGGCGACGCACGACGTGGATCGCGCGGGCGTCAAGCGCGGCGACCGCGTGCTGGTGTTCGGCGGCGGCCCGATCGGCGCGCTCATCGCGATGGTCACGCGCGGGCGCGGCGCCGAGGTCGCGGTGGTCGAGATCAATCCGTACCGGATCGGCCTGCTGGAGGAGCTCGGGCTCACGACCGTGGGTCCGGACATCGACGTGCATCGATACGTCGAGACGTTCACCGGCGGCGACGGCGTCGACATCGCGTTCGAGGTGACCGGCAACCCCGCCGCCGCGCGCATGGTGACCGACGTCGTCCGCGTGTGGGGCACGGTGAGCATCGTCGCCATTCACGCGGAGCCGATCCCCATCAACCTCTACAAGATGTTCGAGCGCGAGCTCACCCTCCAGGGCGCGCGCCTCTACGCGCGGCGCGACTGGGAGGAGGCGATCCAGCTCGCCGCGAGCGGCGCGGTGCCGCTGGGACCGCTGGTGACGCGGACGATTCCGCTGGATGGATTGCAGCAGGGCATGGAGCAGGCACTCGCAGGAGGCCCAGTGATGAAGATCCTCGTGGACGTGACGCGATGAAGTTCAAGGACCCCGTGACCACCCTCGACGAGCTGCGCGCGCTCATGGGCGAGCCGAGCGAGCTCGCGCGCAAGAAGCAGATCGACCATCTCGACGCGCACTGCCGCGCGTACATCGCGCACGCGCCGTTCCTGCTCATCGGCACCGCGGACGCCGCGGGCCGCTGCGACGTCTCGCCGAAGGGCGACGCGCCCGGCTTCGTGCGGGTGCTGGACGATCAGCATCTCGTGATTCCCGATCGGCCCGGCAACAAGCGCCTCGACAGCATCCGCAACATCCTCGAGAACCCGCACATCGGGCTCATCTTCCTCGTGCCGCGCTACGAGGAGACGCTGCGCGTGAACGGCCGCGCCACCATCACGCGCGATCCGGAGCTGCTCGCGACCATGGAAGTGGGCGGCAAGCGGCCGAAGCTGGCCATCGGCGTCGAGGTGGAAGAGGTCTTCATGCACTGCGCGAAGGCGTTCAAGCGCTCGGTGCTGTGGCAGCCGGACCAGTGGCCCGACATCAGCGACATGGCGCCGGCCGCGTGCATGCTGTTCGATCACGCGAAGCCCACCGACATGACGGTGGAGGACATGGCGCGGCGGCTCGACGTCGGCTACAAGACGACGCTGTACTAGCAGGGGTGATGCGCACTCGTCGTACCGACCTCAAGGACGATCGTCGCCAAGCTGACGCACCAGCGCCGACCAGAGCGCGCCCATCTCCTGGAGCAGAGGGGGATCGTAGCCCTTTTGCACGCCGGTGTTCACCATGACGAGCTTGCTCCGAGGATCGACGTAGATCCGCTGCCCGCCCGCGCCCCAGAGCATGAACGTCCGGCGCTCGCCGGGAAGGATCCACGTCTGGTAGCCGTAGCCCTCGTTTGGCGTGGCCGTCCCGGGCCACACATGCGGTTGGTCCAGGTGCACGGTGGTGGCATCCCGAACCCACGCGGCCGGGATGATCTGGCGGCCGCGCCAGTTGCCGTCGTGAGCCAGCAGGAGCCCAAGGCGAGCGTAGTCGCGCAGCACGGCGTTCAGGCAACAGAACGTGGCCTCCTGGCCCGAGTTGTCGACGAGCCACGTCGCGTCGGCTTCGGCCCCGATCGGCTGCCAGATCTTCTGCTCCAGGTACTCGGCGACCGGCCGACCGACTGCGCGCGCCAGCACGAGCCCGAGCACCTGGGTCTCGGCCGAGGCGTAGGAGAACTTCGTCCCCGCCGAACGCGCGCGGTCGTTGAACGGCGTCACCGCGCCGACGCCGCCTGGGCCCAGCCGCGCGTACGTGTCGAGGATCAGCTGAAGGACATCGTCGGCGACGTAGCCCGCGCGAGTAGTCGCTCGTTGAACCGGACACCGGACGACATCTGCAGCAAGTGGCGGAGCGACGTCCGTCCGTACTCGGTGCCGGCGAGCGCGGGCACGTAGGCGGCGGCGAGATCGTCCACCGACCGGATGCGCCCCTCGTCGATCGCGATGCCGATGAGCATCGCCGTCACGGTCTTGGCCATCGACCATGAGGTGAAGCGATGCCGGTCCGTGCGACCGTACTGGTAGCGCTCGACGAGAATCGTGTCCCCGCGAGCGATCAGAAGGCCCGTCGTCGGGTTGTGCGAGAGGTAGTCATCCAGGGTCAGGTCCGCGCCGCGGAACGTCAAGAAGGTGATACGCGGCTCCGCGACGCGCTCGAGGCGCGAGGGCGTCGGCGCCTTGTGAATGAGCCGGCCCCGGAAGATCTCGTCCAGATGGCTGTAGGAGCCGACGCGCGACCGAGTGCGCCAGAACGTCGCGGGGGTGCCCTTCGGGTAGCCCATGCTCGCACCGAGATCTTCGGCGTCGGGGCCACCCGTGGCGAAGCGGGGCTGCGGCTCGCCGCCGCCGACCAGCGTATCGCGCGTCGTCGTCGCCGGTGACGCGCAGGCCACGACGCACACCATGAGCGTGAGGATCATCCGGTACGCGGGGGCGTTCATCGTTCGATGACGTGATCCGCCCGCTGCAGAAGCGAAGGTCGAATCGTCAGCCCGAGCGCGGCCGCCGTCTTGAGATTGATGACCAGCTCGACCGTCGTCGGTCGCTCCACGGGGAGATCCGCCGGCTTCGCGCCCCTGAGGATCCGGTCGACATACCACGCCCCACGCCGAAGGAGCGGTGGGAGATCGTAGCCGTACGACATGAGCCCGCCAGCATCGACGGGCCCTCTCGCGCCGGGAAAGATCGTCGGCAGGCGGTGCTTCGCGGCGAAGTCGATGATCTGCCCGAGACGCGCCACGAGCGGGCCCACCGGTATGACGAAGAGCGCCTCGTGCCGCTCCTTGGTGATCCTCGCGAGGGCGGCCTCGACATCATCCACGCTGTTCACCTCGATCAAGGCCAGCGTCAGGCCAAGCTTCCGCGCTTGGACTTCCGGCGGCTCCGGTGTCAGGCCCGGGAAGCCAGAGCCCAAAAGGACAGCGACCCGAGCCAGCTTCGGCACGGCCTCCTTCAGCAGCTCGAGGTACTTGCCGAGGACGACCGGGGCGACCGTCATTCCTGTGACGTTTCCGCCCGGACGGGCGAGACTGGCCACGAGCCCCGCCTCCACCGGGGCAACGCCGAAGAGCATGACGATGGGGATTGACGCGGTGGCCTGCTTGGCCGCCACCGTTTCCTGGTTCGAGAGGGTCACGATGACGTCGACGTTGAGCTGGACCAGGTCGGCCGCGAGCGCGGGAAGCCGATCGGTTTGACCCGCCGCGTACCGGGACTCGAAGATGATGTTCTGGCCAGCGGCCCAGCCGAGATCTCTCAGGGCCGTGACAAAGGGCGATCTCGCGGCCTCTCCCGGGGGGAGCGCAACGCCGAGGCTGAGAACCCCGACGCGCGCGACCTTACCGGCCGGCTGAGCTCCGACGCGGGGCGGCTCCGAGAGCACGCCGACGGCGAGAAGGAAGACGAGAACGGTGATCGACGTGCTGATGCGCATGGAGCTTGTGCGTGTCCAGACTCGACGCCTACACACGAAGCTCCGTCGATTGACCTCCCACGCCCCACGAGATCGCGTTCCGCAGCAGCGTGCCGAACGCCTCGGTCTCCCACGCGCCGCGAAACGTGAGCGGCGTCGTGTCCGTGGGATCGCCGGCCCGCGCCGAGCGACTCGCCGGATTGTGGCAGTGGCCGAGCGTGAAGTACGCGACGCCGCCACGGCCGACGTCACGCGTGTAACCAAGGACGCGCGTCTTGCCGTCGGGCCGGAGCGACGTGTCCTTCTCGTACAGCGAGCCGATGGCTGGTGAGGTCGCCCCGGGTCCATAGTCGGCGGTCAAGAGGACTCGCGTCGACCCCGGATCCTGAAGCTCGATGAAGTAGGGCTCGTCCTCGACGTCGAACGAGGGGCCGAGCCCGCGCGTGAGCGGTGAATCGCCTGGCTCCACGTCCACCCGAATCTTCTGGATCGGAGGATGCGTGAGGAAGTAGCTTCCGAGGAGCGCGTGGTGCTCGGTCTTGACGGTGCGCCGTTGCCGCGAGCCCTTCGACACGTTCGGCGCGCCCGCCGCTGGTGCCGTGCAAGGCCAGCCAACGCCCGCCCGCTTCCAGCCAGCTCCTGATCGTGCGGCACTGCTCGGGATCAGGATACGGGCCCGCCACGTACGTGATCAGCAACCGACTGAGCGGCAGCCACTTCCCGAGGTCCGCGAAGTCGTTGGCGACAGATGTCGGGACCTCCTGCTTTGCCAGCAGGCCGAGGAGTTGGAGACGAGCATAGTCATGGTCGTGCCCGGCGCTCGATCCGGGCGGAAACCCTCCAGCGACGAGATGAGTGCGACCGGACTTCGTCTCTGTCATCGGATCACCTCGCGCGTGGAATCCGCGCCGTGAAAGTCACAGCAGAAACCGGCGACACTTCAGTCCGTCGAGCGCCGTGAGCGCGAGCTCGCAGCGGCCGAGCGGTGGCATCAAGTATGCCGTACCGCGATTGCTCACGCACGGGCCTAGGGCTTCGCTTTCTTCGAAGGTTTCGACTGGCCGGAACGGTTGAGGGCGACCGCTTGGCGAACGAGCGCCTTGAAGGCGGACTCGTCAACTTCTTCTCCTTCGTGGATGTCGATCGCGCGGCGTACGTTTCCGTCGAGACTCGAGTTGAAGAGACGGGCAGGGTCCTTCAGAGACGCGCCCTTGGAGAAGGTGAGCTTCACGACATTCTTGTAGGATTCGCCCGTGCAGAGGATGCCGTCGTGCGACCACACCGGAGTGCCCATCCACTTCCACTCCTCGACGACGTCGGGGTCTGCTTCCTTGATGAGCGTGCGCATTCTGCTGAGGGTTTTCCCGCGCCAGTCCCCGAGTTCGGCGATTCTTTTCGAGATGAGCTCCGATGCCGGCTGGCCCTGGCTCGCGCCCGACTCTTTCATGCTCTCATCTTGTACCGTTTTTCAGAAGGGGCGCAGGCCGTGCCTGTGCCGAAAGGAACTGCGCTCATGTCGAGGCTTCGGGTGAACGCATTTGGAATCTCCATCGATGGTCATGGCGCCGGTCCCGACCAAGATCTGGCCAATCCGATGGGCGTCGGAGGGATGGCGCTGCACCAGTGGGTCTTCGGCACGAAGACGTTCCAGAAAATGGCCGCCGACTTCGCTGGATCGCTGATCGGTGACGAGGTCGGCCGAGAAGGTGTCGACGACGACTTCGCCGCGCGCGGCTTCGAGAACATCGGCGCCTGGATCATGGGCCGCAACATGTTCGGGCCGATGCGGGGCCCCTGGTCCGACGACAGTTGGAAGGGATGGTGGGGCAAGAACCCGCCCTACCACGTCCCCGTCTTCGTGCTTACGCACCATGCTCGTGCGCCCATCACGATGGAGGGCGGAACGACCTTTTACTTCGTGACCGATGGCATCCATGCCGCGCTAGAGCGCGCGAAGGAGGCGGCCCAGGGCAAGGATGTCCGACTCGGCGGTGGCGTTGCCACCATTCGCCAGTACCTTACCGCCGGGCTGATCGACGAGATCCACCTCGTGATCTCCCCCGTGCTTCTGGGCAGGGGCGAGCACCTCCTCGCCGGCATCGATACGGTGAGCCTCGGCTACAAGTGCACGGAGCACGCCTCCACGGACCACGCCACCCATGTCGTCCTGACGAAGTAGCCTTACACCAGGGCAGGCGCACGAGATCGCGGCACGCAAGTCATGATGCGATACGGTGCGTGCGAGCCGTGCCCGTAGGAACTCATAAGTCAGGGTTACCCTCCGGATGCGGTCACATCAGAAGTCAGGGTTACCGGGGTCGGGGTCTGCGAGCCCCGTAGCGGCGACTTGGCGAGGGGGGCCGCTATCTCGGTATGGCGGGCCCGGAGAGGATCGGGCGCCGCGAGGGCCCACAGGCGATCGAGGGCGAGGTCGAGATCGCGACGGAGCTGGAGGGGGTGGAGGCGTTGATAGAGCGCCTCGAGCTCGGTGTGCGCCGCGGCCGTCAGGATCCCCGCAGCGCAGAGACGCTGATAGGGCGTCTGGGCGCGATCGAAGACGCGGTGGAGCCGCGCGCCGTCGCGATGCTTGCTGACGAGCTTCTGCACGGGCTGGAAGAAGTTCACGTGCAACCGGGCGAGGCGATAGACGCGAACGAGTTGGGCATAGGCCGCCTTCGAGGCGAAGCGATCATAGCCAATGAGCTGGCGCACGACGGCGCCGTTCTTCTGCTCGACGTGGGCGCTGTCGTTTTTCTTCCACGGGCGGCTGCGGGTGAAGACCACGCCGGTCTTCTGACAGTAGGCATAGAGATGCTGATTGATGAACTCACTGCCATTGTCGCTGTCGATGCCGAGGAGCGGCATGGGCAGGCGCTGGCGGGCGCGATGCACGCCGCCGCCCACGCGGTCCTGCCCCTTGCCCCACACCGCTTCGAGCTCGACCCAGGCGGTGGCGATGTCGACGGCACAGAGCGTACAGAGATAGAAGCCTTTCGGTGCTGCTCGCCACAGTGCGCGACCGAGATCGATCTCGAAGAAGCCCGGGCCGGCGCCGTCCCACTCGGTGAAGGTGCGGATGGGGATCTCGTGCCGGAGCCAGGTGCCGGCCCGGGTCGTGGTGGCGCCGCGGGGCGGGCGCGTCGCGCGCGCGGGCGCGAGAGCAACCGACCGAGCGTGGCCACACTCACGTGCCGGACCAGCTTGTCGAGGTCGGGGGCGAGGGCGAGTTCGCCGTCGCGGGTGAGCCGATCGAGCAGCTCGGGCACGAAGGGATGAAGGCGCGGCGGGCCGACGTGCCCGGTCGCCCGCCAGAGGACCTCGATGGCCGTGCCGACGGCCGCGCCGTAGACGCGTGGCCGCCCGGTGCGGATGGGTGCCGGCGCGGCGCGCGGGAGACGTCGCAGCAAGCGGATCGCCGCCTTCCGGTGGAGACCGGTCACCGCGGTGACTTCGTCGAGCAGCGCGCCTTTCTCCGCGCGCGTCGCCGCCAAGTACCGCTCGCGCTGCACCGCTGCGTACTCCCGCAGGCCGGGTCGCGTCACGGACTCCTCCCTCGACTCGGAGTGGGTAACCGTGACTTCCGATCTACGACCCTGCCTTCGGTAACCGAAGTTTTGAGGTGACGCGGTGCCTTGACGCAATCAGACAGGGGGGCGTAACCTCGCACGGGCACGGAGGAAACGCATGACGAGCCTCTACGAGCAGGTGTACCGGCGCGCGCTCACCGACCCCGATGGGTTCTGGGGCGCGGCGGCCGAGGACCTCGTGTGGCACCGGCGCTGGGACCGCGTGCTGGACAACGACCGCCAGCCGTTCACGCGCTGGTTCCCCGGCGGGCAGCTCAACACCTGCGAGAACGCGCTCGACGTGCACGTCTCCCGCGGCCGCGGCAAGCAGCGCGCGCTGATCTACGACAGCCCCGTCACGCAGACCGTGCGCGTGTGGACCTACGCGGAGCTCACCGACGAGGTCGCGCGCCTGGCCGGCGCGCTGGTGAAGCTCGGCATCACCAAGGGCGACCGCGTCGTCCTCTACATGCCGATGGTGCCGGAAGCGGTCATGGCGATGCTCGCGTGCGCGCGCATCGGCGCCATCCACTCGGTCGTGTTCGGCGGCTTCGCGCCGAACGAGCTGGCCAAGCGCATCGACGACGCGAAGCCGAAGCTGATCCTGTCCGCGTCGTGCGGCATCGAAGTCAATCGCGTGATCGCGTACAAGCCGCTCCTCGACCAGGCGATCGAGCTGGCGGCGCACAAGCCGTCACGCTGCGTGATCCTCCAGCGTCCGCAGGAGAAGGCGACGCTCGTGCGCGGCCGCGACCTCGACTGGGGCGACGCGATGACGGGCGCCGAGCCCGTCGGCTGCGTGCCGGTCGACGGCGACCGACCCGCTCTACATCCTCTACACCTCCGGCACCACCGGCATTCCGAAGGGCGTGGTGCACGACAACGGCGGCCACGCCGTCGCGCTGAAGTGGAGCATGAACGCGGTGTACGGGCTCGGCGCGGGCGAGACGATGTTCACCGCGTCCGACATCGGCTGGGTCGTCGGCCACTCGTACATCGTGTACGCCCCGCTGCTCAAGGGCTGCACGACCATCCTCTACGAGGGCAAGCCCGTCGGCACGCCGGATCCCGGCGCCTTCTGGCGGCTCACCGCGCAGCACGGCGTGAACATCATCTTCACGGCGCCCACCGCGTTCCGCGCGATCAAGAAGGAAGACCCGCAGGGTCTGCACATGGGCAAGCACGACCTCAGGAACTTCCGCGTGCTCTACCTGGCGGGCGAGCGCTGCGATCCCGACACGCTGCACTGGGCGGAAGACAAGCTGAAGGTGCCGGTGATCGATCACTGGTGGCAGACGGAGACGGCCTGGCCGATCGCGGCCAATCCCGTCGGCCTCGGACGGTTGCCCGTGAAGCCGGGCTCGCCGACGAAGCCGGTGCCGGGGTACGACGTGCGCGTGCTCGACGAGGAGGGCGCCGAGACGGGCGCGAAGCAGATCGGCTCGATCGTCATCAAGCTGCCGATGCCGCCGGGCTGCCTGCCGACGCTGTGGAACAACGACGCCGGCTTCGAGAAGTCGTACATGGCGCGCTATCCCGGCTACTACCTCACGGGCGACGCGGGCTTCAAGGACGAGGACGGCTACGTCTACATCATGAGTCGCGTCGACGACATCATCAACGTCGCCGGCCACCGGCTCTCCACGGGCGGCATGGAGGAAGTCCTCGCGTCGCACCCGGACGTCGCGGAGTGCGCGGTGGTGGGCGTGGCCGACGACGCTCAAGGGCGAGGTGCCCGTCGGCTTCGTGGTGACCAAGGCCGGCGTCGACGCGGCCCGACGCGGAGATCGTGGCGGAGCTGGTGCAGAAGGTGCGCGACACGATCGGGCCCGTGGCGGCGTTCAAGACGGCCGCGGTGGTGAAGCGGCTGCCGAAGACGCGCTCCGGCAAGATCCTGCGCGGCACCGTCAAGCGCATCGCCGACGGCGTCGAGTACACGATGCCCGCCACCATCGACGATCCGGCCGTTCTCGGCGAGATGGCCGACGCGCTGAAGGCGCTCGGCTACCCGCGGAGGGGCTGACGAGATGGAATTCGTCAGCCGGATGCTGGACGGCTCCTTCGGCTGGGATCTCCGTGACCTGCTGCGCAAGGGCGAGGAAGGCGAGATCCGCCTCCCGCAAGACGAGAAGGTGCGTCACCTCCAGAAGGTGGACATCTTCGCCGACTGCACGAAGAAGCAGCTGAAAGCGGTGGCGGCGATCTCGCGCGTGGTCGAGGCCCCCGCCGGCACCGTGCTGACGCGGGCGGGCGAGCCGGGCGAGGAGTTCTTCTTCATCCTCGACGGCGCCGCCATGGTGGAGGTCACGCGCCGCAAGCGGGTGCGCCTGCTGCCCGGCGAGTTCTTCGGCGAGATGAGCCTGCTCGACGGTGAGCCACGCTCCGCCACCGTGCGCGCGGAGACGGACATGCGGCTCCTCGTCATCCTGCGCCGCAATTTCCAGGGCCTGCTCACCGAGGTGCCCGAGCTGACCCGCACCATCCTCGTCGTGCTGTCGCGACGGCTTCGCGAGCTCGAGCGCACGCTGAACGCGTAGCTCATGTACCGGATCGGCATCGACGTGGGCGGGACGTTCACGGACGTGGCGGCCATCGACGACGACGGCCGCGTGGTGATCGCGAAGGCGGCCTCGACGCCCGCCGATCCCTCGGACGGATTGATGGACGGTCTCGCGGTGCTGGCGTCCGAGCTCGGGCTGGACGTGGAGACGCTGCTGGCGCGCACGGAGCGAATCGTCCACGGCACCACGGTCGCCACCAACGCGCTCCTCGAGCGCAAGGGCGCGAAGGTCGGGCTCCTCACCACCGAAGGGCATCGCGACGTCATCGAGATGCGCGAGGGGCTGAAGGACGATCGCTACAACCTGCGCATGCCGCCGCCCGTCCCGCTCGTGCCCCGCGCGTTGCGCCTGGGCGTGCGGGAGCGCGTGCGGTTCGACGGGAAGGTGAGTACGCGGCTGGACAAGCGCTCGCTCGCGCGCGCGGTCGCCGCGCTCGGGAAGGCCGGCGTCGAGGCCGTCGCGGTCTGCTACCTCCACTCGTACCAGAACGCCGTCCACGAGCGCATCACGGAGGGCGCGCTCGTGCGCGCACTGCCGAAGGCGTACCGCTCGCTGTCGGTGGACGTGCTGCCGCAGATCAAGGAGTACGAGCGCGTGTGGACGACCGTCGTCAACGCGTACGTCGGTCCCGCGCTCGCGCGCTACCTCGCGAACCTCGGCGCCAAGCTGCGCGCGCGCGGATATCGCGGGGACGTGCTCGTGATGCAGTCACACGGCGGCGTGGCGCCCATCGGCGAGTCGCAGCGGCTCGCCGCGGGGGCGGTGCTCTCGGGGCCCGCGGGCGGCGTGGCGGCGGGGCGCTACTGCGTGAAGCTGCTCGACACGCGGGACCTCATCACGTTCGACATGGGCGGCACCAGCACCGACATCGCGCTGCTGCAGCACGGCGAGCCGGCGCTGACCGGGGAGAAGACGGTCGGCATCGCGAAGGTGGCCCTGCCGAGCCTCGACATCCACACGCTCGGCGCGGGCGGCGGCTCCATCGCGCACGTGGACGGTGGCGGCATCCTGCACGTCGGGCCGGAGAGCGCGGGCGCGGCGCCGGGGCCCGCGTGCTACGGGCGCGGCGGCACGAAGCCGACCGTGACCGACGCCGACCTGGTCCTCGGATTCCTCGACCCCGCGAACTTCCTCGGCGGGCGCATCGCGCTCGACACGGCGGCCGCCACGCGCGCCGTGGACACGATCGCCAAGGCGCTCGGCGTGGACCGCGTGGCCGCGGCCGAGGGCATCTATCGCGTCGTGAACACCAACATGGCGGAGGGCATCAAGCTCGTGTCCGTGCGCCGCGGCGTCGATCCGCGGCGCTTCACGCTCGTGTCGTTCGGGGGCGCGGCCGGGCTGCACATCACGCAGGTGGCGCGGCAGCTCGAGATCCGCCGCGTGGTCGTGCCCACGGTGGCGTCCGTGCTGTCGGCGTGGGGCATGCTCGCCACCGACCTGCGCTACGAGCTCGTGCGCTCGCACGTGAGCGAGCTGAAGCGCCTGCGCCCGGCGGCGCTGCGCACCCTGTTCGCCACGCTCGAGCGCGAGGGCAAGAAGCGCCTGGGCCGCTTCGACGGGCCGGTGCGCATCCGCCGCGCGCTCGACATGCGGTACGGCGAGCAGATCTTCGAGATCGCCGTCGGCCTGGACGGTGTCGACCTCGGCGCGTCCGGCCTGCTCGACGAGATCGCCGCACGGTTCCATCGGCGCCACGAAGAGCTCTACGCCTACAGCGCGCCGGGGCAGGAGGTGGTCGTCGTCAACGTGCGGGTCGCCGTGATCGGCGAGCTGGTGACGGACGTGGCGGCGACGGCGCCGGCCGGCGCGGCGGCCTCGTCCCGTGCGACACCCCGCCAGCGCCGCATCTATCTCGGGGAGTGGATCAACGTCCCGGTCCACCCGCTCGATGCGCTGACGCCGGGCGAGGAGATGAAAGGCCCGGTCCTGTTCGAATCCGCGACGACGACCGTTCTCGTGCGGGAGGGCGAACACGTTCGCGTGACGCCCCACGGCTGGCTGGACATCCGCCTGGGCTGACTCCCGGGCATCGGCCTTGCACAGTCCGCAGCCGCGAGACGAACCATCGACGTGGAGGCAGCTCATGTTTGGGTTCATTGTGGGCGCGGTCGCGGGAGGCCTCGCGGCCTGGTGGTGGCGGAACGACATCCAGCGCTACGTGGACGAAAAGCTCCCGAATGTGCGGAACAAGGCGGCCGAGCGGCTCTCGTCGCTGGAGCAGCGCGCTGAGGGCGCACTCGGACGCGCCCGGCAGCAGATCGACCGCATCCGGCCGGGCGACGAGACCTCGTCGCGGCGGTCCGGATCCTCCTACACGCACGGCGGCGGCGGCGCCTAGTCACATGGGGGGTGCGAGACGCACCCCCAAACCCCCCGCGCTCCGCGACCCGGCAAAGCCGTGCCGCTCCGCGACTGCCGGGCCCCCAAGCTACGCCGGGTGGACGGGCGGGCTCGACTTGGCTCCCGCGCGCTGGCCGGGGAGGAGCGGTTTGATCCGCTGCCACGTTCGGCCGAGCCAGACCAGGAAGACCACGAACACCACATTCGTCAGCCAGTAGAGCCACCAGCTCGTGAAGCGGATGCCCAGGAGCTTGTTCACCAGGGTGAGCTCGATGAGCTGATGGACGAAATAGAGCATCAGCGCCGTCTGGCCGAGTGTGACCAGCCACGGCAGGCTCACCTTCTTTCGCTCCATCAGCCAGTACAACCCGCTCAGCAGGAGCGCGATCCCGGCCGCGATCAGGAATAGCGTCGCGCCGCGCGGGGTCCAGTGTCGGTTCACCGAGAAGTCGCGCGGAAAGCCGAAGCGCGGCGTGGTCGGGACGAACCATTCCCACGCGAGATAGGCGAGCACGCACGCGACGCCGAATCCGGCACACGCGACGAAGAATCGGCGCTCGTGCGCCGGGCTCTTCGCGCGCGCCTCGAGCCAGAGCCATCCCGCCACCAACCCCACGAGCGCCGCGCTCAGCCACGGCCACGGCGGGAAATCGTTGAAGAGCGCGCGGCTCGACTGCGGATACGCGGTGGTCCATCGCGTGAGCGCGGGCAACGCGGAGACGAACGCGAGGTAGATCAGCGCGGCGACCGCGGAGACGGCGGCGAGCGCTCCACGGCGCCGGAAGAGCGGAAGCGTGGGACCGAGGAGGATGATCGAGAGCCCGATCGTCTGCAGGACGCCCCCGTTCCAGAGCGGCTGCTCGGGCGTGATGAGCAGGTTGAGGAGATAGCCGCCGGCCACCACCCCGATGCCGCGACGGAAGTAGCGCGCGGCCCGCGTGCCGAGCGGCTCGTCGACCGGCCGGCGATGGTACGGGATCGGGAGGCAGAAGCCGACGAGGAACAGGAAGATCGGCGCGGGCAGGATCAGCGAGCCGTAGACGAGGTAGTACCGCCCCCATCCCATCTGGATCGTCATCCAGTCGCGCGAGGTGTGGTTGAGCACCATCAGGATCAGCGCGACCCCGCGGAGCCCGTCGAGGAACGTGAGGCGGCCCATGCGCTACCCTCTCACATGACGAGGCGAAGCTGCTCCGGGTCGGGCGGGGGCTCGAGCTTGACGCGACGGCGGTCGGCGATGCCCACCTGGGCGCGAAGCTCCGCGACCCGCTCCTTGATCGGCGCGGTCTTGTGCGGCGGGAGGTACGGCGTGCTGTAGAGACGCTCGTACTTCGCGAGCTGCTCGGGCCAGTGCTGCGCGAGCGACTCGAAGAAGTGCTCGCGCGTGCCGGGCCGGAGGAAGAGCACGTTGCACCAGAGGCCGGTCGCGCCCGCGTCACGCGCGGCGCGCGCGATGTCCGCGAGCAGCTCGGGCCTGTCGCTGATGCCGGGCAGGACCGGCGCGATCCCCACACCCGCGTCGATGCCGGCGTCGACGAGCACGCGCAGCGCGCGCAGCCGCTGCCGCGGCGGCGCGGTGCCGGGCTCCGTGTGGCGCCAGATCTCCGGGTCGAGCGTGGGGACCGAGAAGGACACGTGCACGTCCGCGCGCCGGGAGGCTTCTTGCAGCACGTCGACGTCGCGCACGATCATCGGACCGCGGGTGATGAGGCTGAACGGGTTGCGCGCGGCCGCGAAGACCTCGATGCAGCGGCGCGTGAGCCGGTACTTGCCCTCCACCGGCTGATACGGATCCGTGGCGGCGCCGACCGCGACCGACTCGCGCGGCCACGACCGCCGCGCGAGCTCGACCCGCAGCACCTCCGCGATGTTCACCTTCACGCGGATGCTGGTGCCGTAGCGCTCGTCCGGCGGGCGGTCGGCGCGCAGCTCGTACGCGCGCACGTAGCAGTACGTGCAGCGGTGCACGCAGCCCATGTACGGATTGAGCGACCAGTTGAACCCCATGCCCTGCACGCGGTTGAGAGCGCTGCGACAGGGCTCCTCCCGGTACTCGGGGGCCATATAAGAGGAGGCTACCAGACTACTCATCAGAAGGCGAGTGCTCGGTCGGGCTCGCCGGCGGCGCACGTTGAACCCCATGGCGGAGCCCGAGAACCCCGCTTCGACCAGGAAGGCGGCGAGGGGATGCTCCGCCGCGGGCCGGCCGTTGATCTCGCTCAGGAGCAGGTCGGCGTGCCCCGCGGTGGCGGCGAGCCTCGCGGCCACCTCGCGCGCGATCATCGACCGCTGCGGCTCGTCCTCGGGGAGGAAGACGGCGAGCTGCCGTCCGCCGCGCGCGAGCCACGCGGCGGCCGCGCCGTTGACGAGGATCACGGTCGCGCCGACCGTCCGCGTGGGGCCGCGGCCCGCCACGTCCATCGGGGGCCACGTGAGGATCGCGCCGTACGGGTTCGCCGGGTCGGTGGCCGCGAGCTGCACGACTTCCGGCGCCGCCGGCTCCTCGCGCAGCGTGCGCAGCTTCTCCAGCGCGGCGGGCAGCGCGAACTGCGCGGCGCCGACGTCCGACGCGAAGTAGCCGCGGCGAATGCGTCCACTCTCCTCGAGGAGCTTGAAGACGTCGTACACGGCGCCGAAGCCGCCGGGGATCCACTCGGCCTGCGCGGTCTCGCGGCTCACCACGCCGTACCGCGCGAGCAGCTGCTGGGCGACCGCGGCGCTCCACGCGGTCGGCGAGCCCGGCGCGGCGACGCGCGACTCCATCAACGACCAGCGACCTTCGGCGGTCGGCGGCGTCGTGCGACGCGAGCGAAACGGCCGGCGCCTGGCGGCGCGACGATCGCGCCGCTCGGGCGGCGCGGTGAACGCGCGCAGCGCGGTGAACGTGTCGTTGGTGACAGAGCCCGCGCCACACGAGGCTCCAGAGCGCGTTCACGGTGTCGCCCGCGAAGCCGCCGCCCGCGCCGTCGTGGACGGCGGCGAAGTAGGACGCGCCCCGCGCGCGCAGCGCGTCCACGATGCGCGACTCGCGCCCGGTCAGCGGTGTCTCGAGCGGCGCGGCGCGCCACAGCGCCGGCAGCGCATCGGTCAGGTACAGCGCGATGCGGCCGTCGCGCTCGCCGAGCGATTCCACGCCGACCCACGTGACCTCGCCCGCGGCCGCGAGCGCGTCGAGGTCCCCGGCGCGATAGCCCTCGATGCGCGCCGGCAGGATCTCGGTCTCGAGCAGCGAGGCGGCGAGCGGCGCCCCTTGCAGGCTCTCGATGACGTCGAGCAGCGCGTCGAGACCGACTCGCCGCCGCACGACGCCCTGCCACGTGGTGATGAGCCGGCCGAGCACGGCGGGCTCGACGGGCTCCACCTCCTGGCGCAGGCGGGCGAGCGAGCGGCGGCGCAAGGTGCGCAGCACGTCGGGATCGCACCACTCGCGATGGGTTCCGCGCGGCCGGAACTCGCCTTCGAGCAGCTTGCCCGCGTCCGTCATGTGACGGAGCGCCGCGTCCGCGACGCTGCGTGGCAGGCCGAGCCGCTGCGCGAATTCTTCCGTGGTGAAGGGTCCGTGAGTGCGCGCGTACCGGTGCACGAGGTCGCCGATCGCGTCGCGGACGGGAGCGAGGAACGCGTCCGGCACGCCGGCGGGCAACGCCACACCGAGCGCGTCGCGGTAGCGGCGCGCGTCTTCCACCGCGATGTAGCGCGGTTGCCCCGCCACCGTCACCGCGAGCACGCGCCGCTCACGCACGAGCCCTTCCACCGAGCGCGCGACCTCCGGCGACACGGTCCGCCGCGCCAGCTCTTCGCTCGCGAGATCGCCGAGGCCGAGGAGCAGGTCGTGCACGCCGTCGGCGGACCGCGCGCGATAGCGCTCGTCGAGCCGCTGGAGCTCGCGCTCGAGCCGCTCGAGCGCCTCGGGATCGAGCAGCTCCCGCAGCTCGGCGTCGCCGAGCAGCTCGCGGAGCTGCGCGCTGGTCGATGGCGAGGGCCTGCGCCCGCCGCTCCGCGAGCGGGGCGTCGCCGTCGTAGATGAAGTTCGCGACGTACCCGAACAGCAGCGACGCGGCGAACGGCGACGGCACCTCCGTGTCGACGGTCACGGTGGCGACGCGACCGTCACGCAGGCCCGCCAGCGTCTCCACGAGCGCGGGCATGTCGAAGACGTCGCGGAGCACCTCGCGATACGTCTCCAGCAGCATCGGGAACGAGCCGTACTGCGCGGCGACCGCGAGGAGATCGGCCGCGCGCTTCCGCTGCTGCCAGAGCGGCGCGCGGCCGCCGGGCCGGCGCTTCGGCAACAGCAGCGCGCGGGCGGCGACCTCGCGGAAGCGCGCCGCGAAGAGCGCGGTGCTCCCGAGCTCGCCGAGCACGAGCGCCTCGATCTCGTCGGGGTCCGGCAGCATCGGCGCGACGTCGGGGGCCTCGTCGGTCTCCGGCAAGCGAACGACGAAGCCGTCGTTCGACCACATCGTCTCCGCCTCGCGCCCGGTCGCGCGCGCGCACGCGCCGCGGCCGCGGCCATCGCCCACGGCGCGTGCACGCGCCCGCCGAACGGCGTGAGCACGCAGACGCGCCAGTCGCCGAGCTCGTCCCGCGAGCGCTCGACGAGGATCGTGCGATCGTCCGGCACGACCCCGGTCGCGGCGGCCTGGTCGTCCAGGTACTGGAGCAGGTTCTGCGCGGCGCGCGCGTCGAGCCCGTGGTCCTGCGTGAGACGCGCGAGCGCGGTCTCTCGCGGCGCCTCGCGCAGTTCGCGAACCAGCGCGCCGATGCGCCGCCCGAGCTCGAGCGGCCGTCCCGCCGCATCACCGCGCCAGAACGGCATCTTGCCGGGCTCGCCCGGGCGCCGGCGACACGAGCACGCGATCGTGCGTGATCTCCTCGACGCGCCACGACGAGGCGCCGAGCAGGAAGGTCTCGCCCACGCGCGTCTCGAAGACCATCTCCTCATCGAGCTCGCCGACCCGCGCGGTGCCCGTGTCGGCGCCGGCGAGGAACACGCCGTAGAGCCCGCGATCGGGAATCGTGCCGCCGTTGATGATCGCGACGTGCCGTGCGCCTTCCCGCGCGACGAGGGTGTTGGCGACGCGATCCCACGTGACGCGCGGCTTCAGTTCCGCGAACTCGTCCGATGGATACCGCCCGGCGAGCATGTCGAGCACGCCGTCGAAGACCGGCCGGCTCAGCGCCGCGAACGGCGCCGCGCGGCGCACGGTGGCGAACAGCTCGTCGACGTCCCACCGCTCCATCGCCGTCATCGCGACGATCTGCTGCGCGAGCACGTCGAGCGGGTTGCGCGGATACCGGCTCGCTTCCACGCGCCCGGCGCGCATCTCCTCGACGACGGCGGCGGCGGCCACGAGATCGCCGCGGAACTTCGGGAACACGACGCCTTCGCTCACCGCGCCGACCTGGTGCCCCGCGCGGCCGATCCGCTGCATCCCGCTCGCGACGGAGGGCGGCGCCTCGACCTGGATCACGAGATCGACCGCGCCCATGTCGATGCCGAGCTCGAGCGACGAGGTGGCGACGAGCGCGCGCACCGTCCCCGCCTTGAGCTGCTCCTCGATCTCGAGCCGCTGCTGCCGCGCGATCGAGCCGTGATGCGCGAGCGCCAGCGTCTCGTCCGCGAGCTCGTTGAGCGCCGCCGCGATCCGCTCCGCCAGGCGGCGGTTGTTCACGAAGATCAGCGTCGACCGATGCTCCCGCACCAGCGCCAGCACCCGCGGATGAATCGCCGCCCAGATCGACGCCCGCTCCGGATCGCGCCCCGTCGGCGCGTCCTCGCTCGCGCCCATCTTCGCCATGTCCTCGACCGGCACCTCGATCCGCACGCGCAGCCGCTTCGCCTCGCTCGCGTCCACCACCGTCACCGGCCGGTAGGTCGGCGCCGCATCCTCCTCGAATTCGTCGTGAATCTCCTCGCGCGGCGGCACCGCCGATCCGTCGTGAATCTCCTCACGCGGCGGCGACACGGCGGGTCCTGTCGGGGGGAGAGGGGGCCCCGACTCGGTGACGGCACCCATCCCCCAGTGGGGCCCTGCCGCGACCGAATCGGGACCCCCTCTCCCCCCGCCACCCGCCGCCGCGTCGTCGTCCCATCAGGAGATTCGGACGGATCGGCGTCATCGCTTCGCTCGACGTCCGCGTCAGCCGCGCGGCGCGCCTCCGGCGATCGAAGGTCTTCGGCGACGAAGTCTCGCTGGTCCGCTCGGTGCCTCGCTTCTTCCGAAGTCGGCCATTCGGTGGTCGTCGCCGCGCGAAGCGTCGGCGTCGTCCGTGTCCGAACCGTTGGTGACGTCGCCACGGCGGTGGGTGGCGGGGGGGAGGGGGGTGCCGATTCGGTGCGGCAGGGCCCCACTGGGGGATGGGTGCCGCACCGAATCGGCGCCCCCCTCCCCCCCGACAGGACCCGCCGTGACGCCGCCGCGCACGATTCCGACGCCGGCGACGCCGCCGAGGAATCGCGCGACTTCGTCCAGCGGCCGCTGCGTGGCGGAGAGACCGATGCGCTGGAGCGGCGCGGCGACGAGCGCGGCGAGGCGCTCGAGGGAAAGCGCGAGGTGCGCGCCGCGCTTGGTGGGGACGAGCGCGTGGATCTCGTCGACGATGACGGTGTCGACGGAGCGGAGGGCGGCGCGCGAGCTCGACGTGAGCAGGAGGTAGAGCGACTCCGGCGTGGTGATGAGGATGTCGGCGGGCTCGCGGCGGAAGCGCGCGCGCTCGCGGGGCGGCGTGTCGCCGGTGCGGACGGCGACGGCGGGCAGCTCGTAGTGGATGCCGCGGAACGCGGCCATGTTCGCGATGCCGGCGATCGGGGCGCGGAGGTTCTTCTCGACGTCGACCGCGAGGGCCTTGAGCGGCGACACGTAGAGGACGCGGCAGCGCTCGGACGGGCGCGGGAGCTGCTCGAACATCAGGCGGTTCACCGCCCACAGGAAGGCGGCGAGCGTCTTGCCGCTGCCGGTGGGCGCGAGGATCAGCGTGGACTCGCCGCGCGCGATCGCGGGCCAGCCTTCGGCCTGCGCGCGCGTGGGGGCGGGGAACGATGCCGCGAACCAGTCGCGCACGGCCGGATGGAAGCGGGCGAGGGCCTCGCGGGACATCGCATCCATCGTACAGGGGCGGCGCGGCCCACAGCGCCGCGCGTCGGCTCACCCCTCCTTCAGCGCGACCGTGGCGGCTCGCGACGCTTCGACTATGTCGCCCAGCTGAGGTCGGGGCGCCGGCGGTGCCATTCCGTGGCGTGTTCGTATGCCCAGGCGACTCGGAGCGCGGTCGCCTCGTCGAACGGCTTCGCATACACCATGAGGCTGATCGGCAGCCCGTCCCGCGTGAACCCGCACGGCAGGACCGCCGCGCACAGCGCCAGGACGTTGCCGATGGACGCGTTGCGCAGGTAGCGCAGGTTCGCATCGGCATAGCTCTCGATGGTCGCGTCGACGGCGGCGATCGGCCGCGGCGGGCTCATGGTCGCCGGCACGAGCAGGGCGTCGACGTCCGCGAGGGTTCGCACGACACGCTCGCGCAGCATCGCCCACTGCCGGAGGACCACGAAGTAGTCCGTGGCCGCCAGACTCCGGCCCGTTTTCATCCGGTGCGCGACGACGGGATCGAGCGCATCGAAGTGCTCCTCGATGAGGCGTCCATTGACCGCGAGCGCCTCGGCGGCGACCATGGCCGCCCGTCGCTGCTCCGCCATCGCTTCGGCCACTTCGGGGACGGCGACGCTGTCGACGGAGGCCCCGAGGCCGCGCAACACACGGCCGGCCTCGCGGATCGCCGTCGCGACGTCCGCGTCGACACCATCGAAGAACAAGGTCTCGCCGAACGCGAGGCGCAAGCCCTTCACGCCGGCCTTGAGACCGCGGAGCACGTCGTGCGGTGGGACTCCGACGGTCGTCTCATCGGCGAGATCGGCGCCCTGGAGCGCCTGGTAGACGAGCGCTGCGTCCTCCACAGAACGCGTGAGCGGTCCGACGCTGTCGAGCGTCCACGAGAGCGGATAGACGCCGGCTCGACTGACGCGGCCGACGGTTGTCTTGAGACCGACCGTGCCGCAGAGCGCCGCCGGGATACGGACCGAGCCTCCCGTGTCGGTGCCGAGCGCTGCCGGCGCGAGGCCGGCGCCGACGGCAACGCCGGAGCCGCTCGATGACCCACCCGGTGCGTGCGGCGTCGGTGACCACGGGTTGTGCGGCGTCCCGTGATCGTGGTTGATCCCGACGCCGCCGAACGCGAACTGCACGGTGTGCGTCTTGCCAAGCAGCACCATGCCCGCGGCCGACAGCCGCCGCACGGCCGCGCAATCCTCCACGGCGACGTTCCCGGCGAGCAGTCGCGTACCCGCCGTCGTCGCCAGACCCTTGACGTCGTAGAGGTCCTTCACCGCGTAGGGAATGCCATGGAGCGGCCCGAGGTCGTGGCCCCCATGCAGCAGTGTCTCGGCGGCGCGGGCCTCCGCCAGCGCGCGGTCGCCGGTGACAGCAAGGAAAGCGTGGAGGCGCTTGTCGAGCGCGGCGATGCGCTCGAGAAACCTCTCGGTAAGCGTGACCGGGCTGACGGTCCCGGTTCGGATCTGGCCGCCGAGCTCCGTGATCGTCGCGAACTCGAGGGACGTCTCTGCCATCGTGAGCTCCTGTGTCCGACCCCGGCTCGGCCATCGGGGCGGACCTTGACGCCCGCTAGGATGCCATCGGTCGGCTATGACAGCCGCTGGAACTCGACGTCCGGGTTCTTCTCGGCGCAATAGCTCGCATCGCGCTCGGAGTGGAAGAGGACGACCGCCCGGCCGTCGCGGTCACGGAGATGCATGACGCCCGCATATGGCCAGTACACCTTGGCCATGGCGGCAGCCTCGCCGACCACCCAGCGCGCGATGCGGAACGGAAGACGTTCCGCCGACGTCTGGACGCCGTACTCCGCGGCCAGCCGTGCGACGACGACGTCGAACTGTAGCTCGCCGACCCCGGCGAGCACGATCTCCCGCCGGGCGGCGTCGGGGGCGACGAGGACCTGGATGGCGCCTTCCTGCTCCAGCTGTGCGAGGCCGCGGTGGAACTGCTTGTACTTGGCGACGGCGCGGTTGTGCAGCACCGCGAAGCATTCCGGCTCGAATCGCGGCACGGCGTCGAACCGGAGCGGCTTGCCGGTGCTCAGCGTGTCGCCGATGGCGAACACACCGGGGTTGACGAGGCCGACGACGTCCCCCGGAAAGGCCTCCTCCACGGTGTCCCGTTCCTGCGCGAAGAGGCGATGAGGCCGGGTCAGCCTGAGCTTGCGGCCGAGCCGGGCGTGATGAACGATCATGTCGCGGCAAAACCGGCCGGAACAGACACGGACGAAGGCCATGCAGTCGCGGTGCTGCGGGTCCATGTTCGCCTGGATCTTGAACACGAACCCCGAGAACGTGTCGCTCGCCGGGTCGATCGGCCCGCGGTCGCTGCGGCGGGGGGACGGTGGCGGCGCGAGCTGAACGAGTGCCGCAAGGAATGGCTCCACACCGAAGTTGTTGAGGGCGCTTCCGAAGAACACCGGCGTGACCTTGCCGGCGAGGAACGCGTCCCGGTCAAAGCGTGCGCCGGCGGCGGCGAGCAGGGCGATGTCGTCCCGAAGACGGTGGGCGGGACCCTGGCCGAGCTCGTCGTCGAGACGAGGATCGTCGAGCTCCAAAACGACGACGGGCGCTCGGTGCTGGTTGTGTTCGGTGCGCTGGAAGCGCAGCACACTCCGGGCGGCGATGTCGTACACACCCTGGAAGTCGGGGCCCTGCCCGATCGGCCAGTTCATGGGCACCGCTCCGATCCCCAGGACCCGTTCGATCTCGTCGAGCAAATCGAGGGGTTCACGGCCGACGTGGTCGAGCTTGTTGATGAACGTGAGGATCGGCACGGCGCGGGCCCGGCAGACTTCGAAGAGCTTCAGCGTCTGGGGCTCGATGCCTTTCGCGCTGTCCAGCACCATGACGGCGCTGTCCACGGCCGTGAGGGTCCGATACGTATCCTCGCTGAAGTCCTGGTGGCCCGGCGTGTCGAGGAGGTTGAGGACGTGGCTCCCGTGCTCGAACTGGAGCGCCGTGGTGGTAATGGAGATGCCGCGTTCTTGCTCGATCGTCATCCAGTCCGACGTGGCCCGCCGCTGGTTCTTGCGGGCTCGGACAGAGCCGGCGAGAGTGACGGCGCCGGAATAGAGCAGCAGCTTCTCGGTGAGCGTGGTCTTCCCGGCGTCAGGGTGAGAGATGATCGCGAAGGTGCGCCGACGCGCCACCTCCTCCGCGAGGTCAGCGGCGGACACGTGGTCTGACGGATGCATCACGCTTTCTTCATCCATTCCTTTGGCCTGGCGCGGCCGTCGCTTGCGCGGCGGAGATCGCCACGTACAGTACGACTGTACACGGCTCGGCTCGTTCTCCGTTCCTTGACACTTTCGCGGCGGCGCGGGTACCCTCGTCGCACGTCATGCTTCACTTACGCCCCTGGTTCAGGGTCGGGCTCGTCGCGTTTGCTCTGATCGCAACCCTTGGTCACGTCTGTGTCCTCCCCGGGCATGCGCACGCGGCACCCATCGCCGAAGGCCACGGTCACGACGAGTCGCAGACTGACGATCACGGGTCGCCCGCCGACGGCGCGCACGTCGCCTCCTGCGAGGCTCTGCGGCCGCCCGGCGGTGGGTTCGCCGCGCCAACCCTCGCTGCCGGGCCGTCCATCGTCGCGCCGGCCGGAGTCGCGTGCCGCTTCATCGAACGTGGCGTCGACACGCCGCCACCGACGGCCTCGCCCCCGCTCTACCTGACGCACCGCTCGCTCCGGATCTAGGCCTCCCTCCCGCGTAGTCCGTCTTGTCTACGCCGACGCCGGTCATGCGTCCGGCGGACGCTCGTCTTTTCCGCGGAGGAGGGACCGTGAAGACTCCGACACCCATGTCGAGATGGGTCGCGCTCGTCGTCACAGCGGTCGTGGCGACGACGGTGGCCATCGCCGAAGCGCAGGCTCCGGCGCCCGTGGTGCAGTTCTTGAGGCTCGAGGACCTCGAGCGACGCGCGATCGCGAGCAATCCGACCGTCGCCCAGGCCGACGCGATCGCGCGCGCGGTGGCAGGTCGCCAGCGGCAGGCGTCCGTCTACCCGAATCCGATCGTCGGGTACGCGGCCGAGGAGATCACGGCCCGCGATCCCGGACGCGGCAAGCACTTCTTCTGGGTGCAGCAGTCCATCGTCACCGCGGGCAAGCGCGGGCTCGTCCAGCGCGCGATCGCTCAGGAAGTCGTGCACGCCGACGCCGAGAAGGCGATGCAGCAGCAGCGCGTCCTCAACGCGGTCCGCATGGGCTTCTTCGAGGTCCTCGGCGCCGCGCGGATGGTCGAGCTCCGGCGCGACCTCGCCCGGCTCGCTCGTGAAGCCGTGGACGTCTCCGAGGACCTCTTCAACGTCGGCCAGGCGGACCGTCCCGACGTGCTGGAAGTCTCCATCGAAGCGGAGCGGGCCGAGATCGAGCTGACCCGTGCCGAGAACGATCTGGCTCGCGCGTGGCAGGAGCTCGCCGCGGTCATCGGGGAGCCCGATCTGCCGTACACGCCGCTCGCCGGCGACCTCGAAGCCGAGCTGCCGACGGTGGACGAAGCCGCGGTGCGCGAGCGCATCCTCAAGGAGAGCCCGGAGCTGCGCATCGCGCGCGCGCGCGCCGAGCACGCCCGGGCCTCGCTCGCCCGCGCGCGCGCCGACCGTGTGCCGAACTTCTTCGTGCGCGCGGGCGCCGGCTACAACTTCGACCGGACGGAGGCCGGCCGCGACGTCGGCAGCGAGTTCCGTCTCGAGGTCGGCGTCCCGCTGCCGATCTTCGATCGCAACCACGGAACGATCGTCCAGGCGGAGGCGCAGCAGCGCCTTGCGGACGCGGAGCTGCGGCGGGCGGAGCTGAGCTTGCGCAGCCGCCTCGCCGCCGCCCTCCGAAACTATCGGGACGCGCGGCGCATGGTCGAGCGCTACCAGCAGGCGGTGCTCGGCGCAGGCGCAGCAGGGCTACCAGCTCTATCTCGCGCGCGCGCAGGAGATGGCGGCCGCGTATCCCGCAAGTGATGATCGCCCGCCGCACGCTCGGCCAGGTGCGCGCGGAGTACGTGCGCGCGCTCGTCGAGGCGCGCCACGCGGCGGTGTTGCTCGAAGGCTTCCTGCTCACCGGCGGCCTCGACGCGCCCGAAGCGATTCCGGGCGAGCCGAACGTCACGATCGAAGCCGTCCCGTTCACCACGACACCGTAGCGACGAGGAGAGCCGCATGAGCCTCTGGAACCAGTTCTTCGGACGCCGGCGCTTCCTCCAGGCGGGGCTTGGCGCCGTGCTGGGGACGGCCGGCATGCGCGCACCCAGGCGGCGGCGCAGATCCCGGCCGGGTCACGCGCCGGCGCCGGCGTTCTCCCCGTCGTGGCGCCCGACCTGGCGAAGCTGCCGTTCGAGCGGGATGGCAACGTCAAGGTCTTCACGCTCACGGCGGAGGTCGTCAAGCAAGAGGTGTTGCCGGGGAAGGTCTTCAACCTGTGGGGCTACAACGGCAGCGCGCCCGGCCCCGTCATCGAGGTGATGGAGGGCGACCGCGTGCGGATCGTCTTCGAGAACCGGTTGCCCGAGCCGACCACCGTGCACTGGCACGGGCTCGAGGTGCCGATCGGCATGGACGGCGTGCCGAACATCAGCCAGCCGAACGTCGAACCCGGCGGGCGCTTCACGTACGAGTTCACGCTGCACCAGCACGGGACGTTCTTCTATCACTCGCACGGCGCCATGCAGGAGATGATGGGCATGCTCGGGCTCTTCATCATCCATCCGAAGACACCGTACGCCCCGCCCGTCCAGAAGGACTACGCGCTCGTGCTGCAGGAGTACGCCGTCCTGCCGAACAACCCGACGCCCAACTCGCTCTCGATGGAGTTCAACTTCCTCACATTCAACGGCAAGGCGGCGCCGGCCACGACGCCGTTGCTCGTCAAGCTCGGCGAGCGCGTGCGCCTGCGCCTGGTGAACATCGGGATGGACCACCATCCGATCCACCTGCACGGCATGCAGTTCGAGGTGACGGGCACCGAGGCCGGGCGCATTCCCGACCGCGTGTGGCACCCGCAGAACACCGTGCTCGTCGGGGTCGCACAGGCCCGTGACATCGAGTTCAACGCGAAGTTCCCGGGCGACTGGATGCTCCACTGCCACCTGCCGCACCACATGATGAACCAGATGGTCTCGATGGTCGGCCCGCTGGCGCACGCGGGTCACGGCGCGCGCACGGGCGGCGGCATGGAAGAAGGCATGGGAATGATCCGGCAGGGGAACGCGCTGTCGGAAGACCTCGGCCCGAAGTTCGGACGCGGCATGGGCATGGCCGCCGAAGAGCGGCAGATCTCCAACGCCGTGCGCGCGCCGATGGTCGCGCAGGGCGGGCATGGCGCTCACGCGCCCGCCACGGGGCCGAAGCCGCGGGTGCCGGGCTTCCCGCAGGACATGATGATGCCGATGGACGACGCCGTCGCGAAGCCCGAGACGTACGGCATGGCGAAGGACTGGACCGCGGCGACGCAAGGGATGATGACGATCGTCCGCGTGTTGCCTCCTGACACGTACGACGAGGTCATGCGGCGCGTCGAGGCGGCGCGGAACGCGCCGCCGAAGCCGAACGCGGCGCCGGCGCCGCGCCAGGGGCATCAGCATTGAGCGCGCGCACACGTGGTCGCTCGCTCGTCGTCGTGGCGGCCGTCGTCGGTGCTCTTGGCCTCCTCGCGGGCTCGTGGGCGAAAGCGCAGGATCGGGATGACGCCCACAAACATGACGATCATCCGCACGACGACGCCACCCCGCACGTCCACGCGCCGGTGCCGCCGGACTACGCGTCGGCGCATGTGCCGTCGGCGGCGTGGACCGATCCGCGGATGATCGCCCGCGGCAAGGAGATCTTCATGACCCGCTGCGCCGTGTGTCACGGCGATACGGGGGACGGCAAGGGCCCGGCGGGCCTCGCGCTGCCACTGAAGCCGCCGGACCTGCGTGACGTGAAGATGGTCAGCGAGATGGCGGGCAACTACTGGTTCTGGCGCATCAGCGAGGGCGGCGTGGTGGAGCCGTTCAAGTCGATGGGGTCCACGATGCCCGCGTGGAAGGGCGAGCTGTCGGTCGAGGATCGCTGGGCCGTCATCGCGTACCAGCACACGTTCTCCGGCCACGACGGCCCCCACGTCGTCTCCGAGCACCCGCAGCTCGTCAAACACTGAGGGGGCCACAGATGCCCACGTGCGTCCGTTCTCTCGTCGCCCTCGCCGCCGCGCTGGTGCTCGGCCTCGGTGCGGTCGCGTGTGCCGACGAGGCGCCGATCGCCGGAACCGTCAAGAGCGTCGATACCGCCGCCGGGACCTTGCTGGTGGAGAGTGCCAGCAAGGGCAAGGTCCGCCAGGTCGTCATCTACATGCGACCCGAATCGAGGGTCGTGCGCTTCGTCCGCTCGACCGACGCGAGCAAGCCGGGGTTCAGCGAGCAGCCGGCCACCCTGGGCGACGTCAAGCCCGGCTGGACCGTGAGCGTCAAGACGAAGCACGAGGGCGACAAGGAGGTCGCGGAGGTCGTGCGTGTGGTGCACGAGAGATAGCGGGAGGACCGGGCGCGGTCCCACGTGGGGCAGTCGCGCCTCACCTGGATCGTTCCCATGTGCGGCACGCGGGCTGCGAATGCCGATACCACGCGGAGTTGCGCGGCCGCTCCGGTGGCACCGGCGGTGCACCACGCGTTGGGCATCGCCTCGCAAGAGGAGGGCGCGACATGCTGAACCTCAAAGTGACCGTCGTGTCGCTCGCGTTGTTCGGCGCGGTGACGTTCACTCTGTGCGTCCTCTACGGCCTCGTCGTCCCGGCCCGATTCCACGCATCGCCGCTGCTCGAAGCGATGCTGCCGGGGTTCCGATGGCTGTCGCTCGGCAGCTTTCTCCTGGGCCTCATCGAGAGCGCGCTCTTCGCCGCATACGTCGGTGCCGTGTTCACGGTCCTCTACAACTGGACGGCCCGTCGCTTGGGCTCGGCCCGCGCGTAGAACGCATCCCACACGAAGGAGGAGTCCCGCATGAAAGCTCTCGGCACGTTGGTCGCCACGGCCTCGTTCGCGCTGCTCGCTGCGACGCCGATCTTTGCCCAGCAACCCGGCGCATCGAGTGATCCGCACCATCCCTCGGCCCCAGCGGGAAGCCCGGCCGCGCCGGCACCGGCTCCCGCCCCGGCCCCCGGCATGCACGGTGGCGGCATGCCCATGATGGAGATGTGCCGTCAGATGATGGGCGAGATGTCGGGCATGCCGATGATGGGTGGCGCGGCGCCGGCCGATCCGAAGGAGCGCGCCGCCATGCTCGAGATGCGCGGTGAGATGATGAAGTCGATGGGCGACATCATGATGAAGCACGCCCGTCGCATGCAGGGCATGAAGGGGAAGTGACGCGGAGGTGGACGCCATGGATGAGCACGCCCGCCGCGATTCGACGAGGACCGGCGTGACGCCGGGGCGCAGCCACGGCTGAGCAGCCCGCCGCACCGACGAAGGAGGTGAGCGTCGAAGCTCTCGCCGAGCTCGCGCTCGACCTGCGCTGGTCGTGGAACCACAGCACGCGACGAGCTGTGGGCCGAGCTCGATCCCGAGCTGTGGGTGCTCACGCACAACCCGTGGGTCGTCCTGCAAACCGTCTCGCGGGCGCAGGCTGCGAGAGCTTCCTCGCGCGGCCGGACTTCCGCAAGCGCGTCGAGGCGCTCGCTCGACCGCAGGCGCGAGCATCTGGACGCGCCGGCCTGGTTCCAGCAGAGCCATCCGCAGTGCGCCGCTGACCAGCGTCGCGTACTTCAGCATGGAGTTCGGGCTCAGCGAGGCGCTGCCCATCTACTCCGGCGGGCTCGGCAACGTGGCCGGCGATCAGCTCAAGGCGGCGAGCGACCTGGGCGTCCCGGTGATCGGCATCGGGCTCCTCTACCAGCAGGGCTACTTCCGCCAGGTGCTCGCGCGCGGACGGCAGCCAGGAGGCGCTCTATCCGTACAACGATCCGGGGCAGCTGCCCGATCACGCCGGTGCGCGACGCGGACGGCGAGTGGCTGCGTCTGGCGTTCCGCCTTCCCGGGGTTCACGATCTGGCTCCGCGCGTGGCAGGTCCGCGTCGGGCGGCGGCACGCTCTACCTGCTCGACAGCAACGATCCCGCGAACCCGCCGGCGATGCGCGGCGATCACGAGCGAGCTCTACGGCGGCGGCGCCGAGCTGCGCCTGCAGCCAGGAGCTCGTGCTCGGCATCGGCGGCTGGCGCCTGCTGCGGGCGCTCGGGCTCGACGCCGAGGTCTGCCACCTGAACGAAGGGCACGCCGCCTTCGCCGTGCTCGAGCGCGCGCGAGCCTTCATGGAGGACAGCGGGCAGCCCTTCGACGTCGCCCTGGCCGTCACACGGGCCGGGCAACCTCTTCACGACGCACACGCCGGTGCGCCGCCGGCTTCGACCGCTTCGATCCCGGCGCTCGTCGAGCGGTATCTCCGGCGGCTATGCGCAGAGACCAGCTCGGCATCGACATGTCGCGAGCTGCTCGCCCTCGGCCGGCAGAATCCCGGACGACCGCGGCGAGCCCTTCAACATGGCGTACCTGGCCATCCGCGGCAGCGCGGCCGTCAACGGCGTGAGCCGTCTGCACGGCGAGGTGAGCCGGCGGCTCTTCCGCCGACCTCTTCCCGCGCTGGCCCGAGCGCGAGGTCCCGGTCGGCCATGTGACCAACGGCGTGCACGTTCCCACGCTGGGACTCGGCCGCGGCCGACGAGCTGTGGACGCGCGGCTGCGGCCGCGAGCGCTGGCGCGGCACCATGGAGCACGTCGACGCGTGACTCCGCGGCGCGTCGCCGACGCCGAGCTCTGGGCGCTGCGCGCGCCGAGCCGCCGGGACCTCGATCGAGTACGTGCGCGAGCGCCTGGCGCGAGCAGCTCGCGTCGATCGGGCGCGCCGCCGGAGCGAGGTGAGCGCGCATGCGACGCGTCTTCGACCCCGACGCGCTCACGCTCGGGTTCGCGCGGCGCTTCGCGACCTACAAGCGGCCGAACCTGCTGCTGCACGATCCCGGAGCGACTGCTCCGGATCCTGACCGACCGCGACGCGACCGGTGCAGCTCATCATCGCCGGCAAGGCGCACCCGGCCGACGCGCGCGGGACAGGCGATGATCGCGGAGTGGATCGCAGTTCATCCGCCGTCCCGAGGTGCGACGGCACGTGGTCTTCCTCCCCGACTACGACATGCTCCTCGCCGAGCACCTCGTGCAGGGCGTCGACGTGTGGATCAACACGCCGCGCCGGCCGTGGGAGGCGAGCGGCACGAGCGGCATGAAGGTGCTCGTCAACGGCGGCCTCAACCTCTCCGAGCTCGACGGCTGGTGGGCGGAGGCGTACGCGCCGCGAGGTCGGCTGGGCGCTCGGCGACGGTCGCGAGCACGGCGACGACCCGGCGTGGGACGCCGCGGAGGCCGAGGCGCTCTACGCGCTGCTCGAGCGCGAGGTCGTGCCGGCGTTCTACACGCGCGACGCGCGCGGGCATTCCCACGGCCTGGATCGCGCGGATGCGCGAGAGCATGGCGCGCCTGACGCCGCGCTTCTCGGCCAACCGCGTGGTGCGCGAGTACACCGAGCAGCACTACCTGCCGGCGGCGGCGCGCTACCGCGCGCGCGCCGCCGACAAGGGCGCGCTCGGCGCGCAACTCCTCGCGTGGCGCACGCACCTCGGCGAGCACTGGCACGACGCGCGGTTCGGAGCCGTCCGCGTCGAGACCAGTGGCGGTGATCATCGGTTCTTCGTCGACGTCTCCCTCGGCGGCCTGGATCCCGACGCGGTGCGCGTCGAGCTCTTCGCCGATCCCCTCGACGGTGGCGAGCCGCCTCTGCCCGTCGTCATGGCGCGGCGGGAGAGACTGGACGGACCGATCGCCGGGTACACCTACACCGGGACCGTGTCTGCGACTCGTCCCGCGGGAGACTTCACGCCGCGGCTGATTCCGTACCACCCCGACGCGATCATCCCGCTCGAAGCGACACAGATCCTGTGGCAGCGCTGACCGTTCAGTGCGAATGCCGGTGATGGAGATCCGGGTAGTGCGGGTGGCCGTGTCGGAGCGGCGCGTGACGATGGCGATGGGAGTGCGGCTCGTCGACCACCGTCTCGGCAGGATGCTCGTGGCGATGGTGCTCGTCGTGCCAGTGCAGGTGATCGTGGTCGAGCGGCTCGTGGAGATGCTCGTGGTCGTGCTGCTCGGTGAGGTGGAGCCAGACGCCGAGCGCCATGAGGCCGGCGGCCGCCAGGAGCGCCATCCCCGCGGACTCATGAAGGACGGCCACGCCCGTGACGGCACCGACGAAGGGCGCGGTCGCGAAGTACGCGCCGGTCCGCGCCGTGCCGAGGGTGCGGAGCGCGCGTACGAAGAGGACGAGGCTCACGCCGTAGCCGAGCAGTCCCACCACGCCCGCTCCGAGCATCGCCGGAAACCCGGGCCACGACGCCCCCTGCGAGAGCGCGAGCGCCACGTTCACCGCGCCGGCCGCGCCGCCCTTGATCGCCGCGATCTGCACCGGATCGCCGCCGGCCACGCGGCGCGTGAGGTTGTTGTCGAGGGCCCACGCCAGGCAGGCGGCGGCGACGAGAAGCGCGGCGTGATCGAGCCCGATCGTGCCGCCCGGTGTCCACGCGAGCACGGCGGCTCCCGCCGCGATGGCCGCCATCCCGATCGCGATCCGCGCCCGGACGTGCTCGCCGAAGACCGACCAGGCCAGGAGCGCCGTGAACACGCCTTCCAGGTTCAGCAGCAGCGAGGACTGCGTCGCGGAGCCGCGCGCGAGACCGAACATCAACAGCACGGGACCCACCACGCCTCCCGTGGCGATGGCGGCCACGAGCCAGGGAAGATCGTGCCGCGTGAGCTGGGTTTCGCGCGGCCGCGCGCCGGTGAGCCGCTGGACCAGGCGAGTCGCGCCGAGACCGACGCCCGAGCCGAGATAGAGGAGGCCCGCGAGCAACCACGGATCGACGCTGCCGACGAGAACCTTCGCCGCGGGCGCGCTGAGTCCGAACAGGAGCGCGGCACCGAGTGCGAGAGTCGGCCCCGGCAGTTGGCGCGTCATGCGACCGATCATGCCATCGGCCATCACGTCGACGCGAGGAGGGAAACATGACGACCACGTTGTGGACCTTGGATCTCCGGAGTCTCGTGCTCGCCCAGGAGCGCTCGTGGGAGTGGTCATGGGGCGGCCATCCGATGATGTTCATGTGGGGCGCGTGGGGGATCGGGATGATGGTGATGATGCTGCTCTTCTGGGGCGTCGTGATCGCCGGCCTCGTCCTGGCCGTGCGCGCACTGCGGCGCCAGGGCGATGGCGCACCGGGCGATCGCGCGCTCGAGATCCTGCGCGAGCGCTACGCGCGCGGGGAGATCGACAAGCAGGAGTTCGAGACGCGCAAGCGCGACCTCGTGCGCCGTGAAGGACCCGGTGTGCGGGATGGACGTCACCCCGGCGCCGCTGCGGGCGGCCCGCCGGTCTGCTCCCGCGCCGCGAGCGATTCGTCGCGGAGCCACAGAGGTTCGTCACGGCGCCGGCCGCCGCCCACCGCAGCGCATCTACACCTGCCCGATGCACCCGCAGATCCGCCAGAAGGGCCGGGCTCGTGCCCCATCTGCGGGATGGCGCTCGAGCCGCTCGTGGCCGTCGGGGAGGAGGGCCCCGATCCCGAGCTGGTCGACATGACGCGCCGGTTCTGGATCGGCTTCGCGCTGACGCTGCCGCTCCTCGTGCTCGGTGATGGGCGACATGCTGCCGGGCGCGCCGCTGCGCCATCTCATCCCGCCGCGCGTCTCCGCGTGGGCGCAGCTCGTGCTCGCCACGCCCGTCGTGCTGTGGGGCGGCTGGCCGTTCTTCGTGCGCGGCTGGGCGCTCGATCGTCAACCGCAGCCTCAACATGTTCACGCTGATCGCGCTCGGCGTCGGCGTGGCCTACGTCTACAGCGTCGTCGCCGTCGCTCGCGCCCGGGCTCTTCCCCGACTCGCTTCCGCACGCACGGCGGCGAGGTCGGGCTCTACTTCGAGGCCGCGGCCGTCATCACCGTGCTGGTGCTGCTCGGGCAGGTGCTCGAGCTGCGCGCGCGGAGCCAGACGGCGCAGCGCCATCCGCGCGCTGCTGCGGCTCGCGCCGAAGACCGCGCGGCGCGTGCGCGCGGACGGCGCCGAGGAGGACGATCCCGCTCGAGCACGTGCAGGTCCGGCGATCGCCTGCGCGTGCGGCCGGGCGAGAGCGTTCCGGTCGACGGCGTCGTCGTCGAAGGCGCGCAGCGCCGTCGACGAGTCGATGGTGACCGGCGAGTCGATCCCGGTCGAGAAGACCGCGGGCGAGCCGCGTCATCGGCGGCACCGTCAACGGCACCGGCGCGTTCGTCATGCGCGCCGAGCGCGTCGGCAGCGAGACGCTGCTCGCGCAGATCGTCGCACATGGTCGGCGAGGCGCAGCGCAGCCGCGCGCCGATCCAGCGCCTCGCCGACGCGGTGTCCGTCGTACTTCGTGCCGGCGGTCGTCGCGGTCGCGGTCGTCACGTTCGTCGGCGTGGGCGGCGTGGGGCCCGGAGCCGCGGCTGGCCTACGCGCTCGTCAACGCCGTCGCGGTGCTGATCATCGCGTGCCCGTGCGCGCTCGGCCTCGCGACGCCGATGTCGATCATGGTCGGCACCGGCCGCGGCGCGACGGCGGGCGTGCTCGTCCAGGAACGCCGAGGCGCTCGAGCTGCTGGAGAAGGTCGACACGCTCGTCGTCGACAAGACCGGCACGCTCACCGAGGGCAAGCCGCAGCTCGTCACGGTCGAGCCCGTGGCCGGCCGCTCGGCCGAGCGAGCTGCTTGCGCCTGGCCGCGGCGCTCGAGCGGGCGAGCGAGCATCCGCTCGCGGCCGCCATCGTCGAGCGGCGCGCACGAGCGCGGCGTCGCGCTCGTCGCCGTCGAAGCGCTTCCGCTCGATCACGGGCAAGGGCGTGGCCGGACGCGTCGAGGGCCACGCGGTGGCGCTCGGCAATCTGCGCGTTGATGGAAGAGCTCGGCGTCGACGCTCGGCGAGCTCGCGCGAGCGCGCGGAGGCGCTGCGGCGCGACGGGCAGACCGTCGATGTTCGTCGCGGTCGACGGACAGCCGGCCGGGCTCGTCGGCGTCGCCGATCCGATCAAGGCCGACGACGCCCGAGGCGCTCGAGGCTCCTGCGCGAGGCGGGCCTGCGCATCGTCATGCTCACGGGCGACAGCCGCGCCACCGCGGAAGCGGTCGCGCGCAGGCTCGGGATCGACGACGTGCGGGCCGAGGTGCTGCCGGAGCAGAAGGCCGAGGTCGTGAAGCGCCTGCAGGCCGAGGGGCGCGTGCGTCGCGATGGCCGGCGACGGCATCAACGACGCGCCGGCGCTCGCGCAGGCGCGACGTCGGCATCGCGATGGGCACGGGCACCGACGTGGCGATGGAGAGCGCGGGCGTCACGCTCGTCAAGGGCGACCTGCGCGGCATCGTGCGCGCGCGGCGGCTCAGCCGCGCGACGATGCGCAACATCCGCGCAGAACCTCTTCTTCGCGTTCGTCTACAACGCGCTCGGCGTGCCGATCGCGGCCGGCGTGCTCTATCCGTTCTCGGGCCTGCTGCTGAGCCCGATGATCGCGAGCGCGGCGATGACGTTCAGCTCGGTGTCGGTGATCGCGAACGCGCTGCGGCTGCGGCGGACGACGCTCTGATCGCGCCGCCGTGCTATCGTCCGCGACAGGGGATCGGAGCACAGGCATGAGCGTCGAGCGATCGAGGATCGCGCTGCTGGCGGGTACCGCCGCGCTGCTCGTCACCGGCGGTGTCTGGTCACCGGCGTGGTCGGAGCGCGCGCGGAGGTGACGGTCTACAAGAGCCCCACCTGAGGGTGTTGCGAAAAGTGGGTGGGCCACCTGCGCGCGCACGGATTCTCGGTCAAGACCGAACATCGCGACGACCTGCGACCGATCAAGGCGAAGCACGGCGTCCCCGCCGAGCTCGAGTCGTGTCACACGGCGCTGGTCGGTGGCTACGTCGTCGAGGGTCATGTCCCAGCCGACGTCGTGCAGCGCCTCCTCCGAGAACGGCCGCCCATCGTCGGCGTGGCCGTGCCGGGAATGCCGATCGGATCGCCGGGCATGGAAGTGCCCGGGCAGGCACCGGCGCGGTACGAGGTCGTGAGCTTCGACCGCGGCGGCAAGCGCGCCGTCTTCGCGCGCCGCTGATCCGCCGGCGCCCGGGCGCCTCCCCGTCTACGGGCGACCGCTCCGTATCCAGAGGGCGGCGGCGAGCAACGTACCGGAGGCTCCGACAGCGCCTCCGGCCGCGAAGCCGATCGTGAATCCCTCGCGCGTGATCACAGGGCCGATGACGAGTGATCCCAGGCCGAGACCCAGATAGAGCGCCGTGCTGTAGCCTCCCATCACGAGCCCGCGCGCGGCCGGCCGGGGCGGCCGTCGTGAGACCGACGCTGATCGCGACGAAGGCGATGCCGCTCACCGCGCCGAAGAGCGCGACCAGCGCCAGGAGCGTGTCCCGGTCCGGGACGTGCGGGATCAGCGCCGTCGTCGCCGACGCGACGAGGACACCTCCGACGGCACAGGGCGCGCAGCGGCCGGACCGGTCGATGAGCCACCCGGCCGGAACGCGCACCGCCGTGTTCGCCAGCCCCAGCACGAGGAAGACGAGTCCGATCGCTCGCGAGGCCCTCGCCTCGCGCGTGCGCGAGCAACGGAAGGAACGTGAACACGACGCCCTGGACGAAGAGCCCGGTGGCGGCGAGGATCCATCCTCCCCACACGCCGGCGTTGCGCGTCACCGTTGTCCACGCGACATCCCGGCGCGCCGGCGGAGTGCACTGTGGGACCGTGGGATCGCCGAGCCGACGATGAATGCGAGCGCGAGCCCGACGGCACTGCCGAGGAATCCCGCCCGCTAGCTCCACGCCTCGGCGACGACGCCTCCGACGAAGGGGCCGACCCCGATCGCGCCATAGTGCGCGGTCGAGTACCACGCGAACGCTCGCCCCAGCCGCCCGGGAGCGGCCGCGTCGGCGACGAGCGCCAGCGCGCTCGGTGAGAAGGCCGCGACGCCGGCGCCCGCGAGCCCGTACATCAGGGCGAGCGCCCACGTGCTCTCTCCGAGCGGCAAGAGCGCGGACATGACTGCGCCCAGGGCCATGCCTCCGAGGAGGAATGGGCGCCGGCCCCATGTATCCGCCATCCGGCCGAACGGAATCGAGCCCACCCCCGCCATCGTCATGTGGGCCGCGACGATGATCCCCACTCCCGTGGGCGTGGCGCCGTGCGCGGCCGCGTACAACGGAATGATCGGCGAGCGCATCTGGGCCGCGACGTAGTGGACGAACGTCAGCAGACAGACGAGGGCCAGGCTCGGGGCCATCGCGGACTACCGCGCGTCCGTCGCGCGTGAGAACTCCGGGCTGGCCACCAATCGGCGCAGCGCCGGCACCAGATCGGGCGACTCGTGGAACGGATGCTGCCGGAAGATGTCGGCACACTGCGCATCGAGCGACGCCAGCTCGTCGGCCCTGGCCTGCGCCACCTCGCGGACCTGGCGCACGCGCTCGCGCGCGAAGAGCAGCGTGTGCGGATCGACGTAGCCGGCATCGATGAAGCCACGCGTCTTCTTCGCACAGCGGCACGGATTCGCGGCGTCGACGAGCCCGCACTTGTCGTTCATGAAGTTGTGCAGATCGCGGCGCGCCCGGGCAAGGCGCTGGCGGAAGTTGTCGCGTGTCGTCTCCAGCAGCTCGGCACCCATGACGTCGCTCACGCTGAAGATGGCGCCGAGCACGTAGACGAGGCGTTGCTGCCGCTCGAGGCAGAGGAGCATGCCCGAGGTGCAGGTGAGCCGAGCTTCGTCGACCAGGAGCCGCACGTCGGCCGCGGGCGGTCGCCTCATCCGGCAGGTCACGGTCGGGGGTGGCGTCGAGGCCGTGCCCATAGCACCCGAACGTCAGGTCCTCTCGCTCGAGGCGGCCGCGCTTCATGTTCAGCACGTGATTGACGGCGATGCGATAGAGCCACGTGCGAAAGCGACTGCGGCCCTCGAAGGACGACAGGCGCGTGAGCGTCTTGACGAGGATTTCCTGCGTCGCGTCTTCCGCGTCCTGCGGATGGGCCAGCATGCGGACGGCGATGTTGTAGATCCACGCCTGGTGGCGCCCGACCAGCGCTTCCAGCGCGGAGCGATCGCCGCCCCGCGCACGCGCCACGAGGGTCTGGTCGTCCCGGTCCTGCTCGTGATCGTCAGTGAAGGGGTTCGGAGTCATCATCACCTCCTTCCCTCTTGGACACGCCTCCGCCGTCGGTGTGACAGACCGCCGGCGACCGCTCGGCTCATCGCTTGCCCGGGGCGAAGAAGGGCGCGGTGGCGGCGGTGTGGTCGGTCACGTCGACCACCGCGATCAGGCCCGGGACGTGCTTGCGCAGGAGCGGCTCGATGCCTTGCCGGAGCGTGACCTCGGCCAGGCTGCAGCCCTGACATCCACCTTCGAGACGCAGAAGGGCTCGACCATCCACCACGTCGACGAGCGTCACGTGCCCTCCGTGCGCGGCGACGGCGCGATTGATCTCCGCCTCGAGCACTTCGCGAGCTCGTGCCGCGATGCCCTGCGCCTCGGGCGGCGACGGGGCCTCGCCCGGCCACGTGACCTTGACCTCCGAGATTTCCGGCACCGCGGCGCGCAACAGCGCCTCGATCCGCGTGACCGTCGGGACGATGGCGCCCGGGTGAGCCGCTCGCCTCCAGCGTCACGACACCGCGATCGACCGAGACGACGCGTATGGAACCGCCCCGCGCGATGGTCAACGGAACGACGGTGCGTGTGACGACCGCCGTGACGGCGTCCACGAGAGCATCGCCGCCGGCCGCGGCGACGTCGGGCACATCCGCCGCGATCGCCGCCGGCTTCACGCGGCGCGCGCCCTCCAGCGCCGTCGCGAGATCGGCGATCAGGTCGTCGGGACTTTCGAGGCCGATCGAGAGACGCAGCAAGTCTGCGGGGACCGGCGACGACGCGCCTTCGGTGCTCCGGCGGTGCTCGATCAGACTTTCCACGCCGCCGAGCGACGTCCCCCGCTTGAACACCTTGACGGCCGCCAGGACCGCCATCGCCGCAGCCTCGCCGCCCGCGAGTCTGATCGAGCAGCATCCCTCCGAACCCGCCGCTCATCTGGCTCGCGGCGACCACGTGACCGGGATGCGACGGCAGCCCTGGATAGAGCACGGCCGCCAGCGCCGGATGTCCCTCGAAGTGGCGGGCGACCCGCAGCGCCGAGGCGGAGGCGTGGCGGACTCGCACGAACAGCGTGCGCATGCCCCGCTGGAGGAGCCAGGCTTCGAACGGCCCGAGCACGGAGCCGGCGGTGCGCCGCCACGACCGGATCCGCTCCGAGAACGGGTCGCGGCGCGCCGTCACGATGGCGCCGGCCAGGACGTCGCTGTGCCCGTTGAGGTACTTCGTCGCCGAATGGACGACGAGGTCGGCGCCGAGCTCGATCGGGCGAGTGAGCACCGGCGTCGCGACGGTGTTGTCGACGACGACGCGGGCGTCGGCGTCGTGCGCGATCTTCGTGACGGCGGCGAGGTCGACGATGTCCCACGTGGGATTCGCCGGCGTCTCGAGCCACAGCACCCGTGTCCGGCCGGGACGCATCGCGCGTCGCACGGCCGGCCGTGTCGCTGGTATCGACGAACTCGACGTCGAGCCCCCACGTCATCCCGAACTCGGCGAGCCAGCGCCGAATGCCCCAGTCGAGGATCTGCGACACGACGACGTGATCCCCCGGCAAGAGAGACTGGAAGACCGCGGTCGCGGCGGCGCACCCGGATGCGAAGAGCATGCAGGACGACGCCGCCTTCGAGCGCCGCCAGCAGGCGCTCCGCGTGGTCGTACGTCGGATTGTCGGCGCGCGTGTAGGCGAGCCCCCCACGCGCGGTGCCGTCGGGGTTCGCTTCGTAGACCGTCGACGGGTGGATCGGTGGGACGAGCGCCGCGGACGCGGGATCCGCTTCTCCGAGGGCCTGCGCGGCGAGCGTCTCGGGCGAGAGTCCCTCGGTCATGACGACGTCCTTCTCATCAGCGCGCCGACGACCACGCCGGACGCCAGCGTCAGCACGGCGACGAGGTGAATCGCGGCCTCGAATCCGAGCGCGTCGGCGACCAGCCCGGAGATGAGCGCGCCGACGGCATAGCCAAGATCACGCCAGAAGCGATAGACGCCGAGGCTCGACGCGCGCCACGTCGGGCTGGCGTGGTCGGTGATCGCCGCGAGCAGCGTCGGGTACACCATGGCCGTCCCCAGCCCCTGCAGCGCGGCGCCCACGAGCCAGGCGCCGTACGACGGCACGAGCACGGTGAGCCAGATGCCGCCGGCCTGCACGACCATGCCCCACGCGATCAAGCGGCTTGCGGCCGACCCGATCGGACAGGAACCCGGTTCCGATCTGCAGGAGGCCCCACACGAGCGGGATAGACGGCCTTGATCGACGCCGATGCTCGCGACGCCCAGTCCATGCGCGGCGAAGAAGAGCGGATAGAGTCCCCAGGACATCCCATCGTTGAGGTTGTTGACGAGACCGGCCTGGCAGGCGGCGAAGAGGCTCACGTTGCGCGAGGCTCGTCACGTAGAAGATCCGCCCGAACGAGGGGGCCGTCGCGGCCGCGGCGCCGACCGTGCCCGCTTCGAGACGCATGTGCTCGCGCGTTTCCCGGACGAGCACGATCGACGCGAGCAGGCCGACGACCGCGATCCCGATGCCGAGGTAGAACGGCTGGCGAAGCCCCGACTGCGCGGCGATGTAGCCGGTGACCCACGAGGTGACGCCGACGGCGAAGTAGCCCGCGAACTCGTTGAGGCCGAGCGCGAGCCCGCGGCGCTTCGGGCCGACGAGGTCGATCTTCATGATCACGGTCATCGACCAGGCGAGCGCCTGGTTGGCGCCGAGCAGGACGTTGGCGAGATCGATCCACCACCACGACGGCGCGTAGATGATGAGAAACGGGACCGGCAGCGCGAACAGCCAGCCGGCGACGAGGATCGGCTTGCGGCCGACGCGATCCGACAGCCGCGCGGCGACGAGGTTCAGCACCGCCTTCGTCACGCCGAAGCTCACGATGAACGACGTGATGGCCGTCTTCGACGTGAGCCCGAACTCCTGCTCGCCGAGCAGCGGGCAGGACGGTGCGCTCCAGCCCCACCATCGCCCCGACGAACGCGTTCAGGACGACGAGCAGCGTGAACTGCGGGAGGTTCTCCCGCAGTCCGAGCCGCGGCGGGCTCACTCGCCCGCGAGGTTACGGCGGCGATTCTCCGCGAACACGGCGGGCTGGGGCGGCAGGTCCGCCAGCACGAAGTCCACGAACGCGTCCTTCGCTCGCCGAACTGCAGCGCGGGATTGAACCGGCGCTCGAACCCGATGGTGGACCCGGGCTTGCCGCTGAGCCCCTTCCCGCACGCCGCGCCGCCGAAGTGCGCCGGAAAGACCTCGACGTGGTCCGGCAACGCCAGGAGACGGCCGTGCAGGCTCTCGTAGAGCTGCTCCGCGAGGCCCCGCTCGTGGCCCGCGCCGAGGAGGTCCGGACGGCCCACGCCGCCCGAGAACAGGGTGTCGCCGGTCAGGACGAACCACGGCTCGTCGCTCCGCGTGCGGTCGGTGACGAGCAGGCTCACGCTGTCCGGCGTGTGGCCGGGCGTGTGGACGACGGCGACCTTGACGTTGCCGAGGTCGTGCACGTCGCCGTCCGCGAGCACGTCGTGGCGGAACGTCACGGGCGCCGCCGCGTGATAGAAGACCGGCGCCCCGGTCGCCTCCGAGAGACGGCGGGCTCCGGACAGATGGTCGGCCTGGACGTGGGTCTCGAAGATGTGGGTGATCCGCATCGACTTCTCGGCGGCCGCGGCGAGATACGGGGCGATGTCAGGCTGTGGATCCACCACAGCGTACGACTTGTTGCGCCGCCTCAGCCGAAGACGTAGCTGGCGCAACCGGTCGCGGGTGAAAGGAAGTGGCGGAAGATCATCAGGACACCTCCTGGCGAGGCGCTCGCCGATGGCCCTTGTCTTACGCCCCGTCTCGGCATAGGGTCCAATACGTTCTTCGGAAGAAGATCATCGGAAAATCCGAATGACGCTGCGCCAGCTCGAATCATTCCTGGCCATCGTGCGCGAGGGGAGCTTCACCCGCGCCGCGCGGCGGATTCATCTGTCGCAGCCGACGCTGTCCGAGCACGTGCTCGAGCTCGAGCGGGAGCTCGGCAAGGCGCTGTTCTCCCGGCGCCGTCGTCAGATCGTGCTGACCGAGGCGGGCCGCGTGTTCGAGCCGTACGCGGTGCGCGTCGTCGCGACGCTGGAGAGCGCCACGCAGGCGGTCTCCGAGCTCGACGGCCTGCGCCACGGATCGCTGGTGGTCGGCGCCAGCACGACGCCGGGGATCTACGTCCTGCCGCGGATCATCGGCCGCTTTCGTGCCCGCTATCCGGGCATCGACCTCACGTTCCGCATCGCCAACTCGCGCGCCATCGAGGAACGTGTGCGCGCGGGCGCACCTCGACCTCGGCGTCATCGGCGGGCACGTCCTCGGGGCGGGCGAGCACTGCCTCGCCGCGGGCCTGGTCGACGAGCTGGTGCTGATCGTTCCGCGCCGGCACGAGTGGGCGCGCCGGCGAACCATCGACGTGAAGCGGTTCTGTGAGCAGCCGGTGCTGATGCGTGAGGAGGGGTCGGCGACGCGCTACGTCACGGAGCGCGCGCTCCAGCAGGCCGGGATGCGATGCCGCGCGGCGATGGAGCTGGACCACACCGAGGCGATCAAGCAGGCGGTGATGGCCGGGCTCGGCGTGGCCCTCGTCTCGGTCCACGCGGTGCGTGGTGAGCTCGCCGCTCGCCACCTC
The DNA here is from genome assembly GCA_963707305.1 of uncultured Candidatus Rokubacteria bacterium. Taxonomy (GTDB): domain Bacteria; phylum Methylomirabilota; class Methylomirabilia; order Rokubacteriales; family CSP1-6; genus VGLJ01. The sequence continues at coordinate 678,113 of CAVPPZ010000025.1, read as the reverse complement.
GTCGCCCTTCGCGTGCGCGGACTGCATCTACGCCGGCACTTCCACGTCATCCACGACGAGGGACGTCCCCTGAGCGCGAGTGCGCAAGCGCTCGTCCGCCTGCTCGAGGCCGAAGCGAAGACGAAGCGCTGATCAGGGCAACGTGTAGACCTTTCCGGTAGGCTGGGAATGAGGAGGCTCGTCATGGCCAACGCCATCGTCTCCGTTCCCCCGCCGAAGAACGAGCCCGTCCTCAGCTACGCGCCGGGCACCGCCGAGCGCCGTGCCCTGCGCGCGGAGCTCGCGCGCCTGTCGGGCGAGACGCTCGAGATCGCGCCGCGCATCGGCGGTGCGCGCGTGCAGACCGGCAAGCTCGCGCGCGCGACGATGCCGCACCGCCACGCGCACGTGCTCGCCACGTGGCACCAGGCCGGCGACGCCGAGGTCCGGCGCGCGATCGACGCCGCGCTCGCCGCGCACGCGGACTGGTCGCGGATGGCGTGGGAGGATCGCGCCGCGATCTTCCTGCGCGCGGCCGACCTCCTCGCCGGCCCGTGGCGCATGCGGCTGAACGCCGCCACCATGCTCGGCCAGTCCAAGACGTCGTTCCAGGCGGAGATCGACGCGGCGTGCGAGCTCATCGACTTCTGGCGCTTCAACGCGCACTACATGGAGCAGCTCTACCGCGAGCAGCCGCAGTCGCGCGCCCGGCGTGTGGAACCGGCTCGAGCACCGCCCGCTCGAGGGCTTCGTGTTCGCGGTGACGCCGTTCAACTTCACGTCGATCGCCGGCAACCTGCCGACCGCGCCGGCGCTGATGGGCAACACGGTCGTCTGGAAGCCGGCGTCGACGGCCGTGTACTCCGCGCACGTCATCATGGAGCTGCTCGAGGCGGCCGGTCTGCCGCCGGGCGTGATCAACATCGTGCCGGGCCCCGGCGCGGCCGTGGGCGATCCGGTCCTCGCGTCGCCGCATCTGGCCGGCATTCACTTCACCGGCTCCACCGCGGTCTTCCAGGGCATGTGGGAGACGGTCGGCGCGCAACATCGCGCAGCTACCGCGCCTACCCGCGCATCGTGGGCGAGACCGGCGGCAAGGACTTCGTCTTCGCGCACGCCTCGGCCGACGTGGACGCGCTCGCCGTCGCGCTCGTGCGCGGCGCCTTCGAGTACCAGGGGCAGAAGTGCTCGGCCGCCTCGCGCGCGTACGTCCCCGCGTCGCTGTGGCCGGGCGACGCAGGAGCGCCTGCTCGCCGCAGGTCGCGGAGATCCGGATGGGCGACGTGACCGACTTCCCCAACTTCATGGGCGCGGTGATCGACGAGCACGCGTTCGCGTCGATCGGCCGCTACATCGACGGCGTGCGGAATCGCGCCGACGCGAAGATCCTCGCCGGCGGCGGCACGGACGACACGGGTCGGCTGGTTCATCGAGCCCACGGTGGTCCAGGCGATGCGCCCGGATCTGCCGGCTGATGTGCGAGGAGATCTTCGGCCCGGTGCTGACGTCTACGTCTACGACGACGCGGACCTCGACCGGACGCTCGCGCTCTGCGACACCGGCTCGCCCTACGCGCTGACCGGCGCGATCTTCGCGCGCGACCGCGCGGCGATCGCCCGGATGAGCGAGGCGCTGCGCCACGCCGCCGGCAACTTCTACATCAACGACAAGCCGACCGGCGCCGTCGTCGGCCAGCAGCCGTTCGGCGGCGCGCGGGCGTCGGGCACCAACGACAAGGCGGGCAGCCCGCTGAACCTGGTGCGCTGGGTGAGCCCGCGCGCGATCAAGGAGACGTTCGTGCCGCCGACGGACTTCCGCTATCCGTTCATGCAGCCGGGAGACTGAACGGCTACTGCGCGGCTCGCGAAGTCACCACCTTCGTCACCGCTCGCAAGGGACGAAACGGCCGGGATGCGGCCGGTCGCTCCGTCTCCGAGTCCACGGGTGTCGAGGGCGGCGGCTCCGCGAGTCGCGCGCCGCTGGAGAACGACCCGGGCTCCCCGCCCGAGGGGATGAGATCGGACGGTTGCGCCACGAGTAGCGCCGCCGTCGTGATCACCGCGGCTGCGATCGCAGCGATGGTCGCGACGACGACGCGCCGGACGAGTGTTCGCGGCCCCAGCTCGACCGGAGCCGGAATCAGCACCGCGCCGTACGGGCTCATGTCCCAGTGGTTCCGCTCCCGTTCCCGGCAGGCCTCACAGAGCCCGCCGGCGGTCGAAACCACCCACCCGTTCCAACGCACCCCGAGCGGACGCGGATACCCGAAGTGCCGCAGGTGCGTCGCGCAGTACCGAACCAGCATGGCGACGTACCAGAGCAAGCGCGATGCCGCGCCTCGAATGCCCGATCTCCGCATGTTGCGTGCCCCGGCCGGCCGGGACGCTGCAATCCCGTGCTGCGCTGATCACGCGCGTTCATAATCCCCGCATGGCGCCGTGGGTCGCGCTCGCGCTGGCAACCCTCGGCCACGCGCTCGGCTCGTTCTCGGCGCTCGCGGTCGCTCCGCTGAGCCCGTTCCTCGTCGACGCGCTGCAGCTCTCGCGGGCGCAGGTCGGCCTGCTGCTCCCTGCCGCGTACTTCGGGGGCGTCGTGATGTCGCTCCCGGCCGGCTGGGTGACGGATCGCGCCGGCCCGCGCGCGACACTCGCCGGTGGACTGGCGCTCATCGGGGTGATGGTGGCGCTCGCCTCGCTCGCGCCGGGGCTCGGGCCACTCCTCGGCTGTCTCGTGATCGCGGGCTTCGGCTTCAGTGTCCTCAACCCCGCCACCGGCAAGACGGTGATCGACTGGTTTCCCCCGCGCCGGCGCGGCGTGGCGATGGGCATCAAGCAGACGGGCCTCACGCTCGGCGGCGTCGCGGGCGCGCTCGTGCTCCCGCCGCTCGCCGCGGCCTACGACTGGCGCCATGCGCTCACGATCGCCGGCGTCGCGTCCATCGTCTGCGCGGTGGTGATCGCGGCCGCGTCCCCGCGCGCGGCGGCGCCGCACGCGGCGCCACCGCGCGCACCCGCACGTCTGCGGGCGCTGCCCCGGTTCCTCCGGCGGCCGGGCGTCGCGATCGTGCTCACCTGCGGGTTCGCGCTGTCGGTGGCGCAGTCGTCACTGCTCGCGTACCTGACCCTCTACGGCCGCGAGGCGCTGGCGCTCTCCGCGGTCGAGGCCGCGCGCCTGCTCGCGCTCGCGCAGCTCGGCGGGGCGGGCGGCCGCTTCGCGTGGGGCGTCGTGAGCGATCGTCTCTTCCAGAGCCGCCGGCGTCCCGGCATCGTGATCAGCGGCCTCCTCGCCGTCGTGAGCTTCACGCTGCTCGCCGCCGGCCCGTGGCTGCCCACCGCGATCATCGCGCTCGTCGCCCTGGTCGCCGGAGCCGCCGCGTTCGGATGGGTGGGCCTCTACTTCACGCTCGTGGCCGAGGTGGGCGGCGCGCGCTACGCCGGGTTGCTCACCGGAATCGCCGTGACGTTTTCCTGGAGCGGCGTCCTCGTGGGGCCGCCGGTGTTCGGCGCCCTCCTCCAGGGCGTCGGATGGCAAGCGCCGTGGCTGCTGCTCGCCGCCATCGCGGGCGCCGTCGCGTTCGTCTTGCCGCGTCCCCGGCCGCTCGTCAACCGGGACCTCGATGGCACCCAGGTTGCGTCAGCCCCACCGCCGTGAAGCGAGTGCTCCCGATCCTCGCGGTCGTCGGGATTGCGGTGGGAACGAGCGGATGTGCGGCGATCGGGTTGACCGGCGCCGCGCTCGGCGCAGGGGTGTTCAGCGCGGGCGCCGGCGCCGCGATGCGGGCAGGCACCGAGATCACGCGCGGCGGCGTCGTCTACCGGACGTTCAGCCTTCCGCTGAACGAGCTCCGGACGGCGGTCGGCGACACGCTGGCGCGCATGGAGCTGGCGATCGTCAAGGATGAGGTCGACGCGCACGGTGACCGCCGCATCGTCGCGTGGGCGCGTGATCGCGAGGTGGAGATCGATCTTCAGCCGATCACGCGCACGGTGACGCGCCTTCGCCTCGTCGTCAGCGAGGGCCCGTTCCGCCGGGACCGCGCGACGGCGGCCGAGATCGTCGCGCAGACCGAGCGCGCGGTGGACGAGCGCGCCGTCACGGAGGCCACGCGCGGAACCGGCGCATCGTCCCTTGCGCGCGGCGCTCGTCGATGACGAAGCCGGCGTGGCCCACGGTGGTCTCCGTGTCGCGGTTGGGGTGACAGCCGCCCGCGATCCACGTCCACGCGGGCTGGAGAAGGTCTTGAATGCGCGCGCGCCACGGGGTGTCCGCGCGCACGTGCTCGAGCATGCGCAGCACACCCCCGGGTCGGAGCACGCGCCTGACTTCCGCGAGGCCGCGCGCCGGATCACCCACGCTGCAGAAGACGAGGCCGCTCAGCACCGTGTCGAACGTGCCGTCGCGAAACGGGAGCGCCTCGGCGCGCGCGATGACGAGCGGCACCGCGGGCGCGCGGCGCCGCGCGCGCCGGATGGAGTGACGCGACGGATCGACGCCGACCACGCGCGTGCCCGCGGGAAGCCAGGGGAGATTGCGCCCGGTGCCGCAGCCCAGATCGAGCGTGCGTCCGCGCGCGCCCTCGACGAGCCAGCGCCGCCAGCGTCCGAGCCCACCGCGCTCGATCAGTGAGCACATCGCATCGTAGATCCACGGCACCTGCTCCACGCCTCGCATGGGGGTGATGCTACGATGCCCGGCGATGGCTGACGAGCGGCGCGTCGGAGGTGCGAACGGGAGGAGGGTCGATGGCCAGGCGTGAGCATACGGTCGGCGTCATCGGGCTCGGGTACGGGCGCTCGCACATCCCGGCCTTCCAGGCCAACGGCTGCCGCGTCGTGGCGGTGTGCCAGCGCGATCGTGCGAAGGCGCAACGCATCGCGGACACGTACGCGATCGACGGAGTGTACGAGCGGTGGGAAGAGCTGCTCGACAAGGCCCGCCCGGAGATCGTCGTGATCGCGACGCCGCCGCACACCCACAAGCCGATCGCGCTCGCCGCGTTCGCGCAGGGCGCTCACGTGCTGTGCGAGAAGCCGATCGCCCTCACGGCCGCGGACGGGAAGGAGATCCTCGACGCCGCCCGGAGCGCGGGCCGCACCGCGATGACGGGCTTCAACTGGCGCTCGCCCGCCGCGTTCCAGCGCTTCAACCAGATGGTCCGGGAAGGCTTCCTCGGCCGGCTCCTCCACGCGCAGGTGCGTTGGTTGGGCGGACGTTTCGCCGACGAGAACACGCCGATCACGTGGCGCATGGATCGCGACCAGGCCGGCATGGGCGCCATGGGCGACGCCGGTGTCCACGCGATCGACTTCGTGCGCTGGAACTTCGGCGAGATCGTGCGCGTCGCCGCGCAGATGTCCATCGCGTATCCGTCGCGCACGGTGGCGGACGGCGTCAAGCCCGTCGACGCCGAGGACATCTGCCAGTTCATCGGCGAGCTCGCGTCCGGCGCGCAGGTGAGCTTCGCGGTGAGCCGCGTCGCGCGCGGCGCGAACGAGCAGACGATGGAAGCGTACGGCACCGCGGGCGCGCTCCGCTACGCGCTGCCGCGCGACGTCCCGCGCTGGTGGCGGGGCCAGCTCCATGCCACCACGGGGCCGAACGGCGGCTTCCAGTCGGTGGCGGTGAAGGCCGTGGTGGGGCGCACCGCCGGCGAGGGCGAGCTGCCCGACGTGATCGGCAAGACGACCATCGCGCCGCTCGTGAAGCGCTTCCTCGCCGGGATCCGTGCCAACGAATCGCCGTCCCCGTCGCTGGAGGACGGCTGGCGCGCGCAGCTCGTGCTCGACGCGCTCGCGCGCTCGGCGGCGACACGCACGTGGCAGGACGTCGGCGGGTGAGCGGCGCCCCGAACGACGACGACCGCCGGACTATAGCATGAGCGAGCGGGACGACGAGCGGAGCCAGGCGCTCGGCCTCTGGCAGGAGGGGTATCGCCTCCAGATGGCCGGGGATCTCGACGCCGCCATCACGGCCTACCGGCGCTCGCTCGCCGTCCTCCCCACCGCCGAGGCGCACACGTTTCTGGGCTGGGCGATGAGCTTTCAAGGCCGGCTGGACGAAGCCATCGAGGAATGCCACCGGGCCATCGCCGTCGACCCCGACTTCGGCAACCCGTACAACGACATCGGCGTCTACCTCATGCAACAGCAGAAGCTGGACGAGGCCATCCCCTGGCTGGAGCGAGCCAAAGACGCACCGCGCTACGAGCCGAAGCACTTTCCGTACATGAACCTGGGCAGGGTGTACGTGAAACAGGGCAAGTGGTGGGACGCCCTGCGGGAGCTGGAGACCGCCGTCCGGGTGGCGCCGCGTGACGCCGGGGCGCATCACGCCCTGCACGAGCTACGGGGCAGGTTGAATTAGGCGCCGAAACCCTGCCCGGTCGGGCTGGCCGGGCTGCTAGATTTCCCTCCATGAGCGACGGCTCCGTGCGCCCGCTCGTCATGATCGTGGACGACGACGCGCACGTCCGCGAAGCCGTCGCGGAAGTCCTCCAGGCCGACTACGACGTGGTGACCGTCGGGGGCGGCATCGACGCGCTCTTGATGCTGCGGCAGCGACGGGTGTCGGTCGTGGTCCTCGACGTGATGATGCCGGAGATGGACGGCCTCGCCACGCTCAAGCGCGCCCGGGAGATCAACCCCGCGCTGGGCGTCGTCATGGTCACCGCCGTCGACAATGCGCGCATGGCGCGCGACGCGATGAAGCTCGGCGCGCTCGACTACCTCACCAAGCCGTTCACCTGCCAGGAGCTGCGCGCGGCCGTGAAGGCGGCGCTCCCGACCGCCAGCGACCCGCTCACGCCCGCGACGCGCTGACGCGCGCCGCGATTGACCTCGCCGCGATCGGTGCGACCATAGGGGCCATGGGCGAGCTGATCCACCAGTTCCGCGACCCCGTCCGCTCGGCCGACGGCGTCGCCTACGTCGCGCAGGCGTGGGGCCACGGCAACGGCCGGTGGCACGCGTGGCTCGTCTTCATCGCCGCCGACGGCAGCATCCTCCGCACCGCGCGCGAGAAAGTCTACGCGAGCCGCCACGCCGTGCACGTGTGGGCGCTGGGCCTGCGCCCGGCGGACCTCGGCCGCGCGCTCACGCGCGCGGTGCCGCCGACCGCCGAGCTCCCCGCGGCGTAAGACCGGCTATACTCGCCGGCGATGCCCGCCGGGCGATTCCTCACCGACGACCTCGCGCGCCCGCTCGATCTCGATCCCCCCGCCACCCGTGTCGTCTCGCTCGCGCCGAGCTGCACGGAGTCGCTGCTCGCGATCGGCGCCGGGGACCGTCTCGTCGGCATCGAAGAGCACTCCGAGCTGCCGGCCGAGCTGTGCGCGGTGCCGCGCGTCGGCGGGTTCAAGCACGTCGACTTCGCGCGCGTCGCCTCGCTCGCGCCGGACCTGATCGTCGCCGCGTCGCTCCACGCGGTGGAGACCGTGCCGCGGCTCGCGCAACAGGGGGCCCGCATCTTCGTGTCGCAGCCACGGACGCTCGACACCATCGTCAGCGGCATGGCCCGGCTCGCCGCGCTGCTCGGCATCGCGCGCCAGGCCTCGGTCGTCATCGATCACGCGCGCCGTCGCATCGAGACCGTGCTCGCGCGCACGTTGCGCGGCGGTCACCGTCCGCTCGTCTACGTGGAGTTCTCGCCCCGCGGGCACACGGGCGGGCCCCAGAGCTTCCTCGACGACCTCGTGACCAAGGCCGGGGGCGTCAACCTGGGAGGCGCCGCCCGCGTGGAATGGCCGGTCATCCCCCCGGCCCTGGTGCGCCGGCTCGATCCGGACGTCATCGTCATCGCCGACTATCCGGGCAGTGCCACCGTGAACGACCTGGCGACGCGTGATGGGTGGGAGCGGCTGACGGCCGTGAAGGCCGGTCGGGTGTTCCCGCTATCCGCGGGTCTCGTCAAGCGCCCGGGCCCGGGAGTCGTCGAAGGCCTCGAGCGCCTGGCCGCTCTCCTCGCGTCGTAGCGACCCGCCCATCTGCACAGTGACGGTGCAACTCGCCCAACTACTGGGCGTCCGGTGGGCCGATCCTGACCAGGCACTGACGTTGCTAATGTCCAGATTTCCGTACGGTTATCAGGCGGTGCGCCATAATGCCCCGGTCTGGCGTCACCTTTGCCCTGGTTTCCGGGCAGGCTGCAGATTGCCAGGGAGATCGAATGGAGACCAACTGGAGACTGGCGCGGCGCCACCGTCAGCGTCCGCGCCTCCTGCTGGTGGAGCCGGACCTCGGACGCCGCGCGACGGTAGCGGTGGCGGTCGGGACCCGCTATCTGGTGGTGACGGCGGCGACGGGCCCCGAAGCGCTCGTCTGCGCCACGAGCCAGACCTTCGATCTCGCGGTGATCGACGGGGTGGCCCTGGGGGCGGCGCTTCCGCCGCTGATCCGCGCGCTCCGCGCGCGCGCCCGCACGATCCCCATCGTCGTGAAGGCCGCCCGCCGTGACTTTCGCGCCCAGCACTTCGCCACGATGCTCCGGGTGAGCGCCATCCTCGGCCGCCGTGCCCCGGCCCATGCGCTGCTCGACCGCATCACCGGCCTCGTCCCCCCGGACGGCGCGCGCCCGCCTCTCGACCGGAGCGTGGGCCGGGCCATCGATCTCATGTCGCGGGACGTCATCCACCTCCTCGACGTGGCCGCGCTTGCCCGCGCGACGGGGGTCCCTCTCCCCGCTCTCACGGACCGCTTCCGGGCCGCCACGGACCTGACGGTCGACGAGTACGTCACGTGCGTCCGCGCCGCCGTGGCCGAACAGCTCTTGAGGGACACGAACTTGGCCATGGAGACCCTGGCCGAGCTCCTGGGGTTCGGCGACGTCCACGAGCTCGCGCGCGCCTTCGCCGCCTTGAGCCCCGCGTAGGGGGACCGCCCGGGCCAGCGCGCACGCGAGACGCAGGGGGCGAAAGGGCCGTGTGCTATTCTGCTCGCGCCCATGAGGGACGGCGATCTGCGTCGCTGGCTTCGCGGCGCGGTCATCGGCCTCGGTGCCGCACTCCTCGCTCTGGCGGCCGTCCACCTCCCCCTCGCCGAGACCTACGAAAACCGCACGTTCGACGTCCGCTCGCGGCTGTTCGCAGACCCGAGCCGGGCGGACCGCGGCATCGTCGCGGTGGTGATCGACCAGAAGTCGCTCGACGCCGTCGCCGCACCGCGCGACAGCGGGGGGCTCGAGCAGGGCTGGCCGTGGCCGCGCGACTTTCACGCCGCTCTGGTCCGCTACCTATCGGCGGCAGGCGCGCGGGCGATCGTCTTCGACCTCGTCTTCAGCGAGCCGAGCATCTACACCCAGGTGGGCGTCGCGGACGATGACACCGCGTTCGCGGAGGCCTCCACCGGCCAGCGCGTGGTGCAGTCGATCGTCCTCACGCGGGAAGCGGGCTCGGCTGCGGATCGCGCGTGGGCGCCGGCGCTGCGCGAGGCCCCGGTCGCGCGCCGTCTGTCCGCCGCGCCGGAGGACCGCTTCGACAAGGCGACGCTGCCGATCCCCGCCCTGCTCGCGGCGGCCCGCACCCTCGGATGGATCGGCTTCGATCCCGACGACGACGGCGTGGCGCGCGCGTTGCGCCCGACCGTCACGTACGCGCCCGCGGGCGCGCGGCGACGCGATCGAAGTCTGGGCGCATGCCGGTCGCCGCCGCGGTGGCCGCGGGGGCGCGCGTCGAGATCAGCGGTGAGGGCGCCCAGCGCCGCATCCTGGTCAACGGTCGCGCGATTCCCCTCGACGAAGACGGCCGCATGGTGCTGCGCTTCCACGGCGGCGAAGCCGCCTACCACCAGTTCGGCTACTCGTCGGTCCTGCGCTCGGCGATGCGCGCGGCCGCGGGGCACCCCGTGACCGAGGCGCGGCCCGAGAACTTCCGCGACAAGATCGTGATCGTCGGCGCGACGGCGGCCGGCCTGCTCGATCTCCGCGCCACGCCGATGAAGGCGTTCCTCCCGGGCTACGTGATCCACGCGGTCGCGCTCGACAACCTGCTGCATGGCGATCCCGTGCGGCGTGCGCTCGTGATCACCCGGGCGCTGATCGTCCTCGCACTCGGCGTGGCGTGCGGGGCGCTCGCGATGGCGCGCTCGACGCGCATCGGCATCGGGGGCGTGGCGCTGATCGGCATCCTCTATATGGGCACGGCCCTGTGGGCGTTTCGCAGCCAGCACCTCTGGCTGGACGTGGTCGGCCCCGGCCTCGTGATCTTTCTCGCCTGGGGCGGCTCCACCGGCTTTGCGTACGTCACCGAGGGCCGGGAGCGCCGGTTCCTGCGGGACGCGTTCTCGCGCTATCTCGCCCCGGACGTCGTCTCGGCGCTCGTCGCCCAGCCCGGCCGGCTGACGCTCGGCGGCGAGACGCGCGAGCTGACCGTGATGTTCGCGGACGTCGCCGGCTTCACCACGCTGGCCGAGGGCCGCGATCCGGGCGAGGTCGTGAGCCTCATGAACGAGTGCTTCGAGCAGCTCACGGGCGTGATCCAGGCGGAGGGCGGCACCGTCGACAAGTTCATCGGCGACGCGGTGATGGCGTTCTGGAACGCGCCCGTCGCCCAGCCGGATCACGCGGCCCGCGCGCTGCGCGCGACGCGCGAGCTGCTCGCCGCCGTCGCGCGCGTGAACGCCTCGTGGGCGTCGCGCGGCCTGCCGGCGCTCGGCATGCGCGTGGGGGTCGCCACCGGCCCGCGCCGTCGTCGGCAACGTCGGCTCGCAGACGAAGTTCAACTACACCGTGATGGGCGACACGGTGAACCTCGCCTCGCGCGTCGAGGGCGCGGCCAAGGTCTACGGCACCGCCAGCCTCATCACCGATGCGACCGCGGCCGCCGCCGGCGGCGCCGTGCCGCTCCGCGAGCTCGACTGGCTGCGCGTGAAGGGACGCGGCGAGGCCGTGCCCGTCTTCGAGGTGCTGCTGGACACCGACCCCACCTCCGCGCGCGCGGAAGCGCTGCGCGCGTACGCGAAGGGGCTGGAGCAATACCGCGCGCGCGCGTTCGTGGAGGCGGAAGGGCAGTTCGACGCCGCGCTGGCGCTCGTGCCGGACGACGGACCGTCGCTGGAGATGAAAGAACGGTGTCGCGCGTACGCGCAGACGCCGCCCCCCGCGGACTGGCGCGGGGATCACGTGCTCACCTCGAAGTGAGGCGGGAGAGTTCTATGAGGGCACGTTTCGTCATCGCGGCCGGATGCACGCTGTTCGCGGCCGCCATCGCCACCGGACAGCCGGCGACGACGCGCTGGGTCGATCGCACCAAGGCCGACGTCCGGGCCGGGAAGGCGTCGTTCCACGAGGTGGTCGACACCGTGTTGAAGGGCGAGCAGGTGCAGGTGGTGCGCACCGAGGACAAGTGGATCAACGTGCGGACGCCGCGCGGCAAGACCGGGTGGCTCTTCGAGCAGGCGCTGAGCGCCAAGGCGGTCACGCCGGGCGGCTCGGACTTCCTCAAGATGGTGCCGGGCGACGCGTCGACGTCCGCCACCTCGGCGACGACGGGCGCCAAGGGCGTCTACGCGGAGCAGTACGCGAAGAGCAAGGGCTACGACTACAGCGTCGTCCTCTGGATCGAGGGCAACCAGCCGACCGCCGCCGACGTGGCCGCGTTCGCGACGACCGGAGGCGGGCGATGACCGCGCGCGCGTTCGCGTCGCTCGCGCTGCTCGTGGTCTTCGTCGCCGGCTGCCAGGGCGGCGGCGGGATCGCCGGCCAGCAACTGCTCGGGACGCTCGGCTCGGTGGCGGGCTTCGGCCCGAGCGGTCCCACCGCGACGCCGAGTGACGTGCGTGGCGCGTTCGGCGAGATGGACGAGCCGGAGGAAGTCGAGCTCGGCCGCTCGATCGCGGCCGCGGTCGGCGCGCGGTACAAGGTCTCGCGCGACCGCAACCTCACGAAGTACGTCGCACTCGTCGGCAACATGGTGGCGGCCACGTCGGATCGTCCGGACATCCGGTACTACTTCGCGGTGCTCGACAGCGACGAGATCAACGCGCTCGCGGCGCCGGGCGGCTTCGTGTTCGTCACGCGCGGCGCGCTCGCGCTCATGCCCGACGAGGCGGCGCTGGCCGGCGTGCTCGGCCACGAGATCGGTCACATCGCGCTGCGCCACCACGCGGAATCGATCAAGGCGGCGAAGCAGAAGAACCTCGCGGTGATGGGACTGCAGCAGGGGCTCGTCGTTCACGCGCGTCGGCGGCTTCTCGGGACTGATCGGCGCCACCGCGGATGCGCTCGCGGAGCAGGTCATCCTCAAGGGGCACAGCCGCGCGGAAGAGATGGAGTCCGACAAGGTCGGCTTTCAGTACGCGGCCCGCGCGGGGTACGATCCCGCTGGGCTGCGCGAGTTCCTCGCGCCCTCGCGGCGCGCGGCTCGAAGGATGCGGGCGTCGCGAAGTTCTTCTCGACGCACCCCGGCACCGAGGACCGGCTGCAGGAGCAAACGAAGATGCGGCAGGCGTGGAGCGGGAGTGGGAAGCGTGAGGCGGCTCGATTCGCCGCGGCGATGGGGCGTTGATGAGAGGACAAGTGATGCGAGCTGTCAGGCTATCGGTGATCGGGCTCGGCGTGCTGGCGATGGCGTCGTCCGCCTCGGCGGGATGGATCATCGACGAGGTCGTCCGCGGCGGCAACGACGCGCAGCAGCAGCGCATGTTCCTGCAGAGCAACCGCCTGAAGACGGTGACGCTCGAGGGCACGCGTGTGACCCAGGCTGTCGTGATGGACCTCGACGCCCAGACCATCACCCACATCGACTACGGCGAGCGCGCGTACACCACGGCCACCGCCAAGGAGTACGCGGAGATGATGCGCCAGGGGCTCCAGGCGATGGGGGAGATGGGCGGACAGATGCAGGCGCAGCTCAAGGAGATGGAAGAACAGCTCAAGCAGCTCCCGCCCGAGCAGCGGCGCCAGGTCGAGGCGTTGATGAAGTCGGCGCAGCAGGGTGCGCAGAAACCGGCGAAGCCGCGGCCCGAGGACTGCGCCCCCGAGAAGGTGGAGATCAAGCGCACCGGCACGAACGTCACCGTGGCGGGCTACGACGCCACGGGGTATCAGATCTTCAGCAACGGCAAGCTCGACTCCGAGGTGTGGATCGCCCCGGCCATCACCGCCGTGCGCGAGATCGATCCCGCGAAGCTCGAACGCATGGTCGCCGAGATGCTGAAGGCGCTGCCGCAGTGTCCGCCGCGCGGCCAGATGTTCGGCGCCGACCCGGTTTGGAAGCTGATGAAGGACGGGTATCCTGTGCGCAGCGTCGAGAAGGACCGTGGCACCGTGGTCGAGGTCGTGAAGGCCGAGAGCCGGTCGCTTGGCGCCGGAGAGTTTCAGCCGCCCGCGGGCTTCGCTCGGAAATCCCTGAAGGAGATGATGGGAGGGAAGTAGTCCCGTGCCACGTCGTCCGCTGTTGATCGCCGGTGCCGTCGTTGTGCTCGCAGGTCTCGCGTGGGGCGTGTCCGCGTGGCTGCACTACCGCAGCCACATCTCCACCGATGACGCCTACGTCGAAGGAACGGTGGCGACCGTCAGCGCCAAGGCCGCCGGCCACATCGTCGAGCTGCTCGCCGACGACAACAAGCCCGTGAAGAAGGACGAGCTGCTGCTCCGCATCGACGACCGCGACTATCGCGCGCGCCTGGAACAGGCGCGCGCGGCGGTCGGCATCGCGGAGAGCCGGCTGCGCGCAGCCGGCGCGCGCGTCGCCATGACGCGGGACAGCGCGTCGGGCCAGATGGCCCAGGCGCAGGCGTCGTCGATGAGCGCGGAATCGGCGCAGCGCGCCGCGCGCGACGCGATGGACTCGGGCCGCGCCGTCGTGGCGTCCCGCCGCGCGAACCTCGGCGCCGCGCAGGCGGAGCTCGAGCGCGCGCAGGCCGCGTGGATGCGCGCGAAGCAGGACCTGGATCGGACGGCGGCGCTGCTCAGGCAGGACCTCGTGGCGAAGCGCGATCACGACCAGGCCCTGACCGACGAGCGCGGCGCCGAGGCGGCGGTGCGCGTCGCCGAGCAGCGCATCGTCCAGGCGCAGCGCGATCTCGCCGGGGCCGAGGCGGACCTCAAGATCCGCGACACCGGGTACGAGCCCCAGCAGATCGGCGTGGTGATGGCGGAGGCGCGCGCGCAGAACGCCCGTGCCAGCCGCATCAACGCCGAAGCGGCGCAGCAGGAAGTGCGCGTCCGCGAGGCGGAGCGCGAGCTGGCGGCCGCGCAGCTGAAGGAAGCACAGGCCGACCTCGCGGTGGCCGAGCTCAACGTCGAGCACACGCGCGTGAAGTCGCCGATCGACGGGGTGGTGGCGAAGCGCACGGTGGAGATCGGCCAGATCGTGCAGATGGGCCAACCCCTCCTCGCCGTGGTCCCGCTGCACGAGGTGTGGGTGGTGGCGAACTTCAAGGAGACGCAGCTCGGCGGCGTGAAGCCGGGAATGCCGGCCATCATCGCGGTCGATGGCGTGCCCGGCAAGACGTTCCACGGCACCGTGGACTCGATCGCCGCCGGCACGGGCGCACGCTTCTCGCTGCTCCCGCCCGAGAACGCGACCGGCAACTGGGTGAAGGTGGTCCAGCGCGTGCCGGTGAAGATCCGCCTCGACAGCAAGGAGGTCAGCAACCCGCACACGCTCCGCGCGGGAATGTCCTCCTACGTCACGATCAAGGTGAAGTAGGGCCGCAAGTTGCAGCGTATACAGGGTTTTTTCCCATCGTGCCATTGGCGCCAGGAACCGATAGACTTGTAGGCCATGATTTCCCACCAATCGCTCGGTCCCGGGATGACTGTCATTGGCGCCCTCGGGCTCGCCAGCCTGTGCACGGAATGCATCGCCGAGCGCTCGCGCCTGGCGGTCGCCGAAGTGGAAAGAGAACTCGCCGAGATGAACGCGGCTCGAGAGCAGCGCGGGCGGCATCCGCTCGGGCCCATCGATGCCCGCTGCCAGCGGTGTGAAGCTGCGCGGCCGGTCTTTCGCCTGCGCTAAACCCGCGAGCTTCGGCCGGCCCAGAACGGCTCGCGCAGGACCCGCTTCAAGAGCTTGCCCGCCGCATCCCGCGGGAACGCCTCGTGGAACGAGATCTCGCGGGGGACCTTGAACCCCGCGAGCGAGCGCCGCGCGAAGTCGATGAGCTCGTCGGCCGTGATCGCACTGCCGGCGCGTGGCTGGACGGCGGCGTGCAGCCGCTCGCCCCACGCGTCGTCCGGGACGCCGAACACCGCCACGTCCTGCACCGCGGGATGGCGATGGAGGACGTCCTCGATCTCCGCGGGATAGATGTTCACGCCGCCTGAGATCACCATGTCGCGCAGGCGGTCGCAGATGTAGACGAAGCCCTCGTCGTCGATCCACGCCACGTCGCCCACCGAGAGCCATTCGCCGCGCCGCGTCTGCTCCGTCGCCTCCGGCTTCTTGTAGTACTCGTCGAACACGCCGTCGTAGCGGCGGACGACGAGCTCGCCGGGCTCGCCGCTCTTCAGCGGACGTCCGTCGGGATCCAGCACCGCCAGCTCCACGCCCGGCGCGGCGCGGCCGCACGAGCCGGGCTTGCGGAGCACGTCCTCCGGCCGCAGGAGCGTGTTCATGCCGAGCTCGGTGGAGCCGTAGAACTCGTAGAGCACGGGACCGAAGTACCGCAGCACGTCTTCCTTCACCTTCATCGGGCACGGCGCCGCGGCGACCACGATGACCTGCATCGACGAGACGTCGTAGCGCGCGCGCACGGCCTCGGGCAGGTCGACGATGCGCTTGAGGAGGATCGGCGCCATGAACGTGCTGGTCACCCGGTGACGCGCGATGAGCGCGAGCGCTTCCTCGGCGTCGAACTTCGGCATGATCACCACGGTGCCGCCGAAGACGTGCGTGTGGACCGCGAACGCGCCCGGCGCGGAGTGGTAGAGCGGTCCGCCCGCGAGGTGCACGTGCGGGCGCGCGAGGTCGAACGACGGCGAGGCGCGGTCGCAGCGTCGCCGCATCGACGGCGCGGCGCAGCGCGCCCTTCGGCTTCCCGGTCGTGCCCGCCGTGTAGATCATCGATCCGCCGAGGTTGCTGCCCGTGTCGACCGTCACGCCGGCCGGATCGCCGGCGGCGATGAGCTCGTCGAGCGGCTGCGCCCACGGGCGCCGCTCGCGCCCGAGCGTGATCCAGCCGCGCACACGCGTGGCCCCCGCGCGCACCGCGTCCGCGGTGGCGAGGAACGGATCGCCGACGAACACGAGCACGGCGTCGGAGTCGTCGAGGATGTAGGCGACCTCGTCGGGCGCGAGCCGGTGGTTCATCGGCACGGGGATCGCGCCGAGCACCCGGGCGGCCGCCCCGGCCAGCATGTACTCGATCGAGTTCGGGGCGTAGACGATCACGTGCTCGCCCGCCCGGAGCCCCCGCGTGGCGAGCGCATGGGCGAGCCGATTCCGATGCTGGAGAAATTCTCGCCAGGTCAGCTGACGGTCATCCTGGATGAGCGCCGGAACATCCGGTTTGAGAGCGGCGTGTTGCGCGATGACGTCCATCGGGGGTGTGCCGCTCGCGCGCTCGGCTTAGTCCCGCGCTTCGCGGCGGCCGAGCCCGCTCGCCCGGGTCTGGAGCTCGGCGAGCCTCCGCGCTTCGGACGCGTGACGTTCCTCGAGCACCCGCCGGCGGTAGTCGCGGAAGAACTCCGCGAGCTGCGGCTCCTGCTCGAGCAGCGGACCCAGGTTGGCGCGCGCCCGCTCGTCGGCCTCGTACGCCAGCTCGGGGTGCGACTCCACCCAGCCGTGACAGCTGCGGACGTAGGCGAGGAACTCCGCCAGCCGCGGATAGTTCGCGCCGAGGAGCCGCCGGAGCTCGCGCTGACACCGCTCCGCGCGATCGGGAAAGAGGAACATGAAGATCGCGCTGTCGATCAGCGCCGTGTCCAGCGCCGAGCCCGCCACCGGCCACTCCGTGAGCGGCGTGCGCTGCGCGGCCAGCAGCGTGAGCTGCGAGGCGATGCCGTCGTCGACGCGCGGCGGCGCCTCGAGCAGCCGCAGCACGTCGCCCGCGCGCATGCCGAGCGGTCGCAACGCGCAGCTGTGACAGACGATGCAGTACGGCACCGCGCAGTAGCGCGACAGGTACGCGAAGAGCTTTTCCTTGAACAGCGCGGGCAGGGGGTTCTCGACGTACGCGGACAGCGTCTGTCGCCACAGGTTCTCGAGGACGGCGGGGGTCCGCAGGGCGGGCTCGAAGAACGGAGGAACGAACCCGAAGCGCGCGCGGATCTCGGCCGCGATCTCGTCGGCGGCTCGCTCGGACGAAGCGCCGGCCGCGGGCGGGGTCGGCGCGCGCGTGAGCGGCCGGATCGCGAGCCAGAGCGCCACCGCGGCGGCGGCCGCGATGCCCCACACGAGGAGCAGGCCCGTCGTGAGGTTGCTCGACAGCCGGATCGGGATCTTGCGGAGCTCGATCACGCCGCGGACGGGGCCGTCGGCGCCCGCGGTGATCGGCACGTAGACGCGGCTCAGCACCTGCGAGCGCCACGCCGCCTCGGTGTCGTCGCGGTCCGGCTCGACCAGCCGGAACACCACGCTGCCCGCGATCGCGGCGCGCAGATCCGCATCGTTCGCGGCGCGCCGCCCGATCAGCGCCGCGTCATCGGACCAGACCACGGTGCCGTCGCTGCTCCACACCTTGCAGCGGACGACACCCGGGACGTGACCGGCGACCTCCGAGAGCACCGCCTGCCACTGGGCGCGGCCGGCCTCGGACGTCGCGTCGCGAAAGAGCTCGTTCGTATCCGCTTTGCCGAGCTCGGTGCGGACGACGACGGCGACGTTCTCCCGCTCCCAGGCCATCGTCGCCGTCGTGAGGTGCCAGGAGACGGCGAGCCCCATCGCGATCGCGACGGCGACGATCACGAGGCCGACCACCGCGAGGCGCCCAGACGTGCCCGACCTCATGGCCGCTACAAGCTTACGACGAACCTCACCGCTCCGGGGTCACCGAGAGATACAAGGCCGTCCGGCCGCGTTGCACGAGCAGCGAGACGGTGCCCCCGGGGGGCACCTGCTGCGACGCCTCCTCGAAGTCCGCGAGGCTGCGGATGATCCGTCGATCGAGCTCGCGCACGACGTCGCCGCGGATGACTCCGGCCGCGAGGGCGGGGCTCCCCGCCTCCACCGTGGCCACGACGACTCCCGTCTCCGGCGTGATTCCTTCGAGCACCAGCCCGAGCCAGCGGTGTCTGCCGAACAGGACTCGTCGAGCCCGGCTCTTGTGCCAGCGTCGCCTGCACGGTCCCCAGCCGCACGTCCCGCCAGACCTCGAGCGTCACCGTGCGTCCCGGGCGCGAGTCGCGACAGCGCGGCGTCGAGATCCGCCGTGGTGCGCACGGGGCGGCCCTCGAAGGCGAGCACGATCGAGCCTCGCGTCAGACCCGCCCGGGCCGCCGGTCCGCCGGGGACGATCTCGGTCAGGACCAGCCCCCCGGCGAACGGGGCACGAAACGCTCGTGCGAGCTCGGGCGTGAGCGGCTGCGACTCGACGCCGAGCCAGCTCCGCACGACGTGCCCGTGCACGAGAAGATCGCTCACGACCTTGCGCACGACGTTCGAGGCCGCCGCGAACGCGATGCCCGAGCCCCGCGGCGCCGGGACGACCGCAAGCCCGATCATCTCGCCGCGCGCATTGAGGAGCGGTCCGCCGGCGCTGCCCGGATTCACGGCGGCGTCGGTCTGGAACACGTCGCCCCAGGGGCCGCCCGCGCCGATCCGCGGGCGCGCGCTCACGATGCCGGCGCTGACGCTCGCCTCGAACCCGTAGGGCGATCCCACCGCGACGACCCAGTCGCCGATGCGCACGGTGTCGGAGTCCCCGAATCCCACGACGGGAAACGGGCCGCCGCCCATGACGCGGAGGAGGGCGATGTCCGTGCGCTCGTCGCGGCTCATCAGGGTGGCGCGGAACCGGCGGCCGTGGACGTCGACGACCGCCACCTCGGTCATCCCGCGCAGCAGGTTCGCGCCGGTGACCGCGATGCCGCTCGGATCGATCATGACGGCGGCCCCCAATGTCTGATTCGGCAGCCGTGAGAGCGCGTCGAAGAGGCGGCCGAGGAGGTCGTCGGCCTCGAGGGCGTCGGGATCGGGGGCGTGCGCGTGCACGACGCTCAGCACCGCGGGCCTTGCCGTGTCCACGACCGGGGCGAACGTCTCGGGCGGCTGTGGCCGCTCGGCCGCCACCGATGATGACGTGACTGCCACCACGAAGGCGACCGCGAGCATGGCACGCATGCGGCGCCAAGGTGCAAGCCGGGTGCCTCACCGGAACATCGGGAAACCCCCGTCGTCGTGATCGACCCGCCGTCCGCGAGGTCGCGGGAATGGGGCGTCGATGGGACATTCGGCCGCGTCGCGCGGGGCGGTGCCGCCCCAGTTGCGGCGCGTGGCCGGGCGCAGCCTGCATATAATCGCCCGGTGAGCGACGAGCGCGTTCTCGTGGTCGATGACGAGCCCGACATGGTGGAGAACCTCGTGCGCATCCTGCGGCGCGAGGGCTACCGTTGCCTGCACGCCACCGACAGCGCCAAGGGGCTCGAGCTGCTCGAGGCGCACCGTCCCGACGTCCTGCTCACGGACCTCAAGATGCCCGGGATGGACGGCATGGAGCTGCTGAAGCGCGCGCACGCCGTCGATGCGGCGCTGCCGGTGATCATGATCACCGCGTTCTCCACGATCGAGTCCGCCGTGGCGGCGATCAAGGAAGGGGCCTTCGACTACCTGCCCAAGAACTTCACCGCGGACCACCTGCGGGTGACCGTGGACCGCGCCCTTCGCCAGCGGCGCCTGCAGGTGGAGAACCGCAACCTTCGCGAGCAGCTCCAGACGACGTTCCGGTTCGAGTCGCTGCTCGGCCGCAGCCCCGCCATGGCGCAGGTCTTCGAGCTCGTGCGCAAGGCGGCGCGCTCCGACGCGAACATCCTGGTGCTGGGCGAGTCCGGCACCGGCAAGGAGCTGATCGCGCGCGCGATCCACGCCAACAGCCCGCGCGCCGCGCAGCCGTTCGTGCCGGTCGACTGCGCGTCGCTGCCCGAACAGCTGCTGGAGTCCGAGCTCTTCGGGCACGAGAAGGGCGCGTTCACGGGGGCGGTGAAGACGAAGCCCGGGCTCATGGAATCGGCGGACCACGGCACGCTGTTCCTGGACGAGATCGGCGAGATGCCGATCGGGCTCCAGGCGAAGCTCCTTCGCGCGCTGCAGGAGCGCCAGATCCGGCGCGTCGGCGGCACCGCGCTGGTCGACGTCGACGTGCGCGTCGTCTCGGCGACGAACCGCGATCTGCGGACCTCGGCCGCCAAGGGCGAGTTCCGTGACGACCTGTTCTACCGGATCAACGTCATCGCCATCGCGCTGCCGCCGCTCCGCGAGCGCGAGGGTGACGTGGAGCTCCTCACGCACGCGTTCCTGGAGCGCTACGCGAAGGGACGGCTGCACGGCATCGACGACGACGCGCTCGCGGCGCTCAAGCGCTACCGCTGGCCGGGCAACGTGCGCGAGCTGCAGAACGTGATCGAGCGCGGCGTGCGCGCTGGCGGATGGCGACCGCCTGCGTCTCGTGGACCTGCCCGACTACGTCGTCGGTGGCGGCACCATCGCGGTGCCGGCGGCGGGCGAGGGCGACGCCGTGGACGCGGCGCGCGCGACCGCCCAGGGCCTGTCGCTCAAGGACGCCAAGGAGCAGTGGATGGGCGTGCTCGAGGCGTCGTATCTGCGAGATCTGCTCGCGCGGCACGGCGGCAACGTGTCCGCGGCCGCCAAGGACGCGGGCATCGACCGCAAGACGTTCCACCGCCTCATCAACAAGTACCAGCTCAAATAGCGGCCCGCCGTTCCCCACCACCCGTTCCGCGCACTGACGAGGCGACCGTGAGACCGACGAGATCATTCCGTGTGCTGGTGGCAACCGATGGATCACCGAACGCGCGCGCGGCCGTCGCCGCCGCCGTGACCTTCCCGTGGCCGAGGGGTGCGCGCGCCGAGGCGCTCGTCGCCCGGCGGCCCGAGGCGCCGCCCGGCGCGATGAGACCCATGCTCACCGCGCTCGATCGCGACGCCGTCCGGATCGCCGCGGGCGCTCGTCGAGCGCTGGCCGGCCGCTGGCCCGAGGCTGACGTCGTGGTCGTCGAAAAGCCACCCGTCGCCGCCATTCTCGACGAAGCGCGGCGGCTCCGGCCGGGCGCCATCGTCGTCGGCTGGCGTGGGCACGGAGCGTTTCGCCGGCTCCTGATGGGCAGCGTCTCGCGCGACGTCGTGCGCCAGGCCTCGGTGCCGGTCCTCGTCGTCCGGCGGCGGCCCCGCGAGTTTCGAACCTTCGTGCTCGGGGTCGACGGCTCGAGGCACGCGCGGCGCGCCGCGCAGTTCCTGGCCACGCTCAGCGCGCCGCGTGGAGCGCGCCTCACCGTCGTCCGCGTCGAGGAGCCGATGAGCATGCCGCCGTCCGCCGGGCGGCTCCCCGGGGGCATCCGCGGCGTCCTCCGCCAGCAGGTCGCGGCGATCAACGCGGAGCGGCTCGCCCGCGCGCAGCGCGATGTCGATCAGGTCGCGGCGATGCTGGCGCGGCGCGGCTGGCGGGTCCGCACGAGCGTGCGCCTGGGTGCGCCGCTCGACGAATTGCTCGGCACGGTGACGGCGACCGGAGCGGGGGCGCTCGTCGTCGGCGCGCGCGGCACCAGCGGTCTGAAGCGCCTGGTGCTCGGCAGCGTCGCCGACGGGGCGCTCAACCGCTCCCCGGTGCCGGTCCTCATCGTGAGGTGACGTCGCCCGTCCTCGCGTTCCTCGGCGCCGCGGGCACGGTCACCGGATCGAAGTTCGCCCTCCATCACGACGGACGCACGACGCTCGTCGATTGCGGCCTCTTTCAGGGTCTGAAGGAGCTGCGTCTCAGGAACTGGGAGCCGCTGCCGCTCTCGCCGCCCGCGATCGACGAGATCCTGCTCACCCACGCGCACATCGACCACAGCGGGTACCTGCCGCGGCTGGCGGCGCAGGGCTTCCGCGGCGACGTCATGGCGACGCACGCGACGAAAGAGCTCCTGCACGTGCTGCTTCCGGATTCCGGTCACCTCCAGGAAGAGGAGGCGCGCTTCCGCAACGAGACCGGCGCGACGAAGTATCGGCCCGCGCGTCCGCTCTATACCGCCGATGACGGCGCCGCCGCCGCCGCCCGGGTGACCGGCGTCGATTGGGAGCAGCGCATCCCGCTCGGCGAGCGTGCGACCGCCACGTTCCGGCGCGCGGGCCACATCCTGGGCGCCGCGAGCGTGCACCTTTCGCTCGCGACGCCGGCGGGACCGCGCCGGATCGTGTTCTCGGGCGACGTCGGGCGGTACGACGCGCCGATCCTCCGCGACCCGGCGCCGCTCGGCGAGGCCGACTACGTCGTCGTCGAGTCCACGTACGGCGATCGCGCGCACGATCGCACGCCGATCGACGTGCAGCTCGAGCGCGTGCTCGGCGAGGCCGTGGCGCGCGGGGGCGCGATCATCATCCCGGCCTTCGCGGTGGGCCGGACGCAGGATCTGATGTATCACCTGCAGGGCCTCGAGAAGGCCGGACGGATTCCGCGGTTGCCCACGTACGTCGACAGCCCGATGGCCATCGACGCCACCGGCATCTACGCGGCGCATCCCGAAGAGTTCGACGCGGAGATGTCGGCGCTCCTGCGAGAGGGCGCATCGCCGCTGCGATCCTCGGGCTTCCGTCTCGCGCGCACGCCCGACGAGTCGCGGGCCATCAACGCGGTGCAGGGGCCGGTCCTCATCATCTCCGCGAGCGGGATGGCGACCGGCGGCCGCGTGCTGCATCACCTCCGCCGGCGCCTGCCCGATCCGCGCACGACGGTGGTCCTCGTCGGCTACCAGGCGATCGGCACGCGCGGGCGCGCCCTCGCCGAGCGCGCTGAGTTCCTGCGGATCTTCGGCGCCGACGTTCCGGTGCGCGCGCGCGTGGAGACCATCGACGGCCTGTCCGCGCACGCGGACGCCGACGGCCTGCTGCGCTGGCTCGGCACCGCGACGCGCCCGCCGCGGCGCGTGTTCGTGGTGCACGGCGAGCCGGGGCCGGCCCAGACGCTGGCCGCGCGGATCGAGGCCGAGCTGCGCTGGGCGACCACCGTGCCGGCGCACGGCGAGTCCGTCACGCTCGCGTAGTCGACGTGGGGCGACGGCCGGCGGAGGCCCGGCCGGCGGACCGGCCGGCGGGGCCGGCGGCGGAGGCCCCACGGGGGCTCTGAACCCCGACAGTGTTCGGCGCGGTCCTACGCCGACATGTTTCCATCTGATCGGCCAGCACGTGCCGAACCCGGTGCGGGGGACGGTTCACCCGCCCCCGTGGGGCCTCCGCCCCGCCGAGCCTCCGCCGGCCGGGCCTCCGCCGGCCGGGCCTCCGCCGGCCGTCGCCCCACGTCGACTACGCGAGCGTGGCGACGTTGCCCCAGTGAGACGCTCGCGCACCAGGCCCGCCCGCGCCTCGCTCGACAACATCCTGGAATTGCTGGCCTCGCCTCTGGCACCGCGGGTGCATTTCTGCAGGCGGACACAGGAGGCGATCATGGCCAAGCGGATTCTCGTGGCAGTCGATCGGACGACGCCGCCGGAGGAGCTTCTCGCCTTCGTGAGCGACGCCGCGCGGGGCGGCGGCGCCACCGTGCGCCTGCTCCACGTGGCGCCGATGCCCGACAGCATCGTCACCGACGGACGGACGCTCGCCTACTCCGATCAGGAAGAGGCGCGTCATCCGCGCGGAAGCGCTGGACGCGCTGCGCACGTGGGAGCTGCACGTCGCGGCGGATGACGTGGATTCCGTCGTGCGCTTCGGGAATCCGGCGCAGGAGATCCTGCGCGAGGCCGAGGAGTTCCAGGCGGACCTCATCGCCATGCCGGCCACGTGCCGGCCCGGCGTTCGCCGGATGCTCTTCGGCGGCGTCGCCGAGAAGGTCGCGCGCCGGGCGCCGGTGGCCGTGCTCCTCATGCGGCCGGCCGCATGAGCACGCGGGCGCTCGTGTCCACGCCGCTCAGGATCGGACGTCCCAGCCGGCCGCTCGCCGTGCGTGCCGTCCTCGGGCTCGTGTTCGGGACGCTCGCGATCGGCTGGCCCCGCATCGAGCTCGGGCAATTCGTCCTGCTCTTCGGCGTCTACATCGTGCTCGACGGGGTGGCGGCCGTGGCGGCCGGCTTCACCGGGGAGAGCGCGGCGGAGCGATGGGGGTTCTTCGTCGAGGGCGCGGTGTCGTGCGTGCTCGGCGTCGTCGCGATCGTCCAGCCGTTCATCCCCGTCGTGCTGATCTACGTCGCCGCGGCCTGGGGAGTCATCACCGGCATCCTGGAGATCGTCGTCGCGGCGCACCTGCGTGCGCCCGCGCGGAGCGAATGGATGCTCAGCCTCGCCGGCATCTCGTCGATCTTCCTCGGGATGCTCCTCATGACCATCCCCGCGGCGGGATCAGCAGGCATCATTCCCATCATCGCGGCCTACGCCTTCACGTTCAGCCTGCTGATGTTCCTCGCCTCGCGCCGCATGGCGGACGTGGCTCCGGGCGACCGCGCATGACCGGCTGGTCCTGGAAGCTCGGGCGGGTCGCGGGGATCGACGTCTACGTGCACGCGACCTTTCTGATCCTGCTCGCGTGGGTGGGCGTGGCGCACTACCTCGAGCGCCAGCGCGTCGCCGACGCCGCGAGCGGCATCGTCTTCATCCTGGCGCTCTTCGCGATCATCGTGCTCCACGAGCTCGGGCACGCGCTCACCGCCCGGCACTACGGCATTCGCACGCGCGACATCACGCTGCTGCCCATCGGCGGTCTGGCGCGCCTGGAGCGGATGCCCGACGATCCCCGGCAGGAGCTGCTCGTCGCGCTCGCCGGGCCCGCGGTCAACGTCGTGCTCGCCCTGGCGCTGGCCGCCGTCGTGAGCCCGCCGGCGTTGATGACGGCGTGGTCCGACGGGCCGTGGGTCGGCGGAGACTTCCTCGTCAAGCTCTTCTGGGTGAACGTGAGTCTCGCGGTCTTCAACCTCGTCCCGGCGTTCCCGATGGACGGCGGGCGCGCGCTCCGCGCGGTGCTCGCGATGCGCATGGACTACGTGCGCGCGACACGGATCGCGGCGCACGTGGGCCAGGCGCTCGCCTTGCTCTTCGGTCTCGTGGGCCTCTTCAAGAATCCCTTCCTCGTGTTCATCGCGCTCTTCGTC
The DNA here is from genome assembly GCA_963707305.1 of uncultured Candidatus Rokubacteria bacterium. Lineage (GTDB taxonomy): Bacteria > Methylomirabilota > Methylomirabilia > Rokubacteriales > CSP1-6 > VGLJ01. The sequence continues at coordinate 652,967 of CAVPPZ010000025.1, read as the reverse complement.
TGGATGGGGGCCGCCGCGGAAGCGAACATGGTGCAGGCGAAATCGGCGCTGGCCGGGGTCCCGGTCAGCCGGCTGATGATCACCGACTTCCAGACCCTGGCGCCGACCGACACCTTGCGGCGCGCGACCGAGCACGTGCTCGCGGGATTCCAGCACGACTTCCCGGTGCGCGACGGCGACCGCGTCGTGGGCCTCCTCACCCTGGGCGATCTCGTGAAGGGTCTGGCGCAGACCGGGGCGGACGGCACGGTCGCGAACGCGATGCGAGCGCCGGTCGACCTCGCGGACGCATCGGAGCTGGCCGACGGAGCGTTCCAGCGCCTGCAAGCGGCCGGCGCGTCCACGGCTCCGGTCGTGCGAGACCGTCAGCTCGTCGGTCTGCTCACCGCGGAGAACGTGGCCGAATTCCTGATGGTGCAGTCGCTACTTCCTGCCGCGAAAGGAGCACGAGCATGAAACGTCTGGTGACCGTCTTGACCGTGGCCTTCGTCATCTCGGCGGCGGCATCCGCCTTCGCGCAAGCGCCGGCGGCTCCGGGTCCTCGGCATCCGCAAGAGGGCGCGGCGACGCCCGCACCACCGGGCCCGCAGCACGGCGGCATGATGCCCATGGAGATGTGCCGGCAGATGATGGGCGGACAGATGATGGGCGGGCAGATGATGGGCGGCGGTCCGATGGCGGGAATGCACGACATGCACGCGACGGATCCGAAGATGATGAGCGAGATGATGGAGCTCCGCGGCGAGATGATGAAGGCGATGGGCGACGTCATGATCAAGCACGCGCGGCGGATGGGCGCCGCCCCCCGGCCGTAACCTAACTGCGATCCCCCGGAGGACTTCGACATGCGTGTGCTCCTCGCCACCGACGGTTCCGACGACGCCCGCAGGGCCACGACGTGGCTGCAGCAGCTTCCGCTGCCGGCGGGGGCGACGATTCGCGTGCTGGCCGTCGCGCACTGCCCGCACTCGGCGCTCGACATCCCGCCGGTGCGCGAGTTCAACCGCGCCATGATGGAGGCCGCGCGCACGACGGCGGAGGCGGCGAGCACCACGCTCGCGAAGAAGGGACCGGTGGAGGTCCGCGCGCTCGATGGCGAGCCGCGCGAGACGATCATCCGCGAGGCGAGCGAGTGGCCGGCGGACATGACGGTGGTCGGCGCGCGCGGTCTCGGCGCGGTCGGGCGCTTCCTCATGGGCAGCGTGTCCACGAACGTCCTGCACGCCGTGCCCGGCGCGATCGCGGTCGTGCGCGGGGAGGCACGCGCTCCGCGGCGCGTGCTCCTCGCCTGCGATGGGTCGCCCGACGCGTTCGAGGCCGTACGCTTCCTTGCGGCGCTGCCTCTCGGGCGCGAGACCTCGGTGCGCCTGCTCGGCGTCGTCACGCCCGCCGCCGGTGCCGCCGACCGGGCCCGGAGATGCTCGCGATGCCGTGGCCGCCGACGATGGACGAGTTCATCAACGAGCAAAAGGCCTGCGCTGGACGGCGTCCTGAAGCGGGCGGCGTCGTCGCTAGGCGCGTCGATCGGACCGGTGGAGCGCTCGGTGGTGCTCGGGCAGCCGGCCACCGAGATCCTCGCGGCGGCCGAGGCGCCGGGCGTCGATCTGGTCGTGATCGGCGCGCGGGGGCTCGGCCTGTTCGGCCGGCTCGTGCTCGGCAGCGTGTCGGACCGTGTGGTCCATCACGCGCCGTGCCCGGTGCTCGTCGTCAAGGCGAAGGCGTGAGGTCGACCGCGAGGCGCCGGAGCGTGGCGAGCGCCTTGCCCTCGATCTGACGGATCCGCTCCCGCGTCAGATCGAGCCGCTCGCCGATCTCCTCGAGCGTGTGCGGCGCCTCGGCGCCGAGACCGAACCGCAGGCGCACGATCTCGCGCTCGCGCGGCTCGAGCTGATCGAGCGCGCGCGCCAGGGCCGTGGAGCGCTGCGTGTCCGCCACGCGCTCGATCGGGGACACCGCCGAGCGGTCTTCGAGGAAGTCCGCGAGCGTCGCGTCGTCGCCGACCGGGAGCTCGAGCGAGACCGGCCGCGGCGCGGCGTCGAGCAGCAGCTTCAGCTTCGGGGCCGGGATGCGCGCGTGCTGCGCGAGCTCCTCGGTGGACGGCTCGCGGCCCAGGCGATCCACGAGCGCCGCGCGGCTCCGCATGACGTCGTTCAGACTCTCCGCGACGTGCACCGGCAGGCGGATCGTGCGCCCACGGTCCGCGATGCCGCGCGTGATGGCCTGGCGGATCCACCAGGTGGCGTAGGTCGAGAACTTGAAGCCGCGCCGGTACTGGAACTTGTCGACCGCGCGCAGCAGCCCGAGGTTGCCCTCCTGGATCAGGTCGCCGAACGGGACGCCGCTCCAGCGATAGCGCTTGGCGACCGCCACCACGAGGCGGAGGTTCGCCTCGATCAGCTCGCGCTTGGCCGCCGCCACCACCGCCGCCGCGCGCTCGATCTCCGCCAGGGGCCCGCCGGCGGCGCGCACGTGCTCCACCATCGCGTCGATGAGCGTCGGGTGGAGCGGCAGCGCCGCCATGGTCGCCGCGCGCGCTTTCACGGCCCGCGGCAGGCGGGTGACCGCGCGGATCACCGCACGGACCGTCTTCGCGTCGGGCTCGCCGCCCTCCGGAAGCAGGATGACGTCATCCGCCGGGACATCGCCGCGGCGGAGCCCGTCGACCGCTTCACGGAGCGCGCGGCGGGCCGGGGCGCTCGCGGCGAGCGCGCGGAGCATCGCCTGCCGGCCCTCCTCGATGCGACGGCCGATCGTCGCTTCCTGCTGCGCGGTGAGCAGGCGGACGCGGCCGATCTCGGTGAAGTACTGCCGGATGCTGTCGTGCTCCGGCGCGGTCGACCTCGTCCGGCGCGACGCCCAGCTCCTCGAGATGGTCTACTACTGTCATGCACGCTCCTGTGCTCGTGAGTCGCGGCTGCGCGACGCTCTATTCACGAGATTTCATGACTTTCGATGACGCGCGGGGCCCCGGCGGTTCGGCTGAGGCGCCGGCGCCTCCGTGAGGCGTCGATGCCCCGGTCCCGGCGAGAATGGTGCGCTCAACCCCGTGATTTCGCACGGGACGGCGTCTGGCACCGCGGTTGCGGTGGTGCCGGCGCAACCGCCCTCGAAAAGGAGAGCCGCCCATGACGCTGTTCAAGACCGCGGCGCTCGGGATCGCCGCCGCGCTGGTGCTCGTCCTGGCCGGCGGCGCCGGCGCGCAGCCGCTCGAGCGGCACTCCGGCGTGATCGTGGACGCCAACGAGGCGGCCGGCACGATCGTGCTTGCCGAGGTCGGGCCCTGGCGGGTGCGCGACGGCCGCACCGTCATCACGCGCCGGACGATCACCTTCACGCCCCGTACGGAGTTCGCGATCGCCTTCCGTGCGGAGGGGCCGAACAGCGGATTCACGCGGCGCCTTCATCGAAGCGCCGCTCGAAGCCTGGGCCGTGTACGTCGGCGACCACGTCACCATCGAGTGCCGCCGCGACGGGACGCGCCTGGTGGCCGTGAAGATGACCGTGACCGATCTCCCCGGCGCCGACTTTTGACGTCCCCTCGCCTGTCGCGCCGCGCCAGACGACGCGAGTGAGGCGTCGGCGCCTCACGTGCGGCGTCCCCACGACGGCGCACCCGCCGGTCGTGATGGAAGTATTCGACTTCGCTCGCCTCCGTCGTGGCAACCGCCTTGCTCCTGCACCGAGCGTCGGCATGGTGCGCAACGACACAACCCGCTGCCAGGAGGCCTGAGCGATGAGCCGCATCCTTCACCCCACCGATTTTTCGCCCGCGTCGCGCGCGGCCTTCACCAAGGCCGTGCAGTTGGCCAAGAAGAATCGCAAGGAGCTGGTGATCGCGCACGTCCTGGCGCCGGTCGTCCCCGCGGTCGACGGCTACGTCGCGCCACAGGTGTACGACCAGATGGAGGCCGCGGGGCGCCGCTACGGCAAGAAGCACCTCGACGCCCTCGTCGCGAGAGCGCGCAAGGCCGGCGTGCGGGCGCGCGGCCTGCTGCTCGACGGTCTCGTGCACGAGCGCATCGTGCGCGCCGCGCGCGCGCAGGGGGCCGAGATGATCGTCATCGGCACGCACGGCCGCACCGGGCTCGCGCGGTTCGTCCTCGGCAGCGTGGCCAGCCGCGTGGTGAGCCACGCCACGGTGCCCCGTCCTGACGGTGCGCGGACGGTGAGTCCGGCCATGCGCGTGATGGTCGCGACCGATGGATCGGCGGACGCGAAGGCCGCCGTGGAGTGGACGCGCCGCTTGCCGCTCGCGGACGATGCCCGCTTCCTGGTGGTGTCCGTGATCCCCCGGCCGGTGGTCGCGTACGAGTCGGACTGGGTGACCGCGGAGCGGCAGATCCGCGTCCACGAGGCGCACGAGGCGATCGACGAGGCGTGCAAGCTGCTCGGCGCCTCGGCGGCGAGCCGGCTGGCCGAAGGCGATGCGCGGGAAGAGATCGTCGCCGCGGCCATCGACTGGGCGGCCGATCTGATCGTGCTGGGCGCGCGCGGCCTCAGCGGCGTGAAGGAGTTCTTGCTCGGGAGCGTCTCGCTCGGCGTCGCGCGCCACGCGCCGTGCCCCGTGCTGGTGTGCAAGGGGTCGCCGCGGAGCGTCCACACGATCACGCTCGCGCACGACGGGTCCCCGGGCGCACGGGAGGCGCTGCGATTCGTCAGCGGGCTCCCGCTGTTGCCGGCGACCCGCATGCGCATCATCGGCGTGGCCGAGCCCATGCGGTACCCGCCCACCGCGCCGGAGATCATCGGCGGCGCGCTGCGGGCCGCGGTCGCCGACGTGGAGCGCGAGCGGTGCGCGTCGCTCGAGCGCGCGCTGGCGCCCGAGATCGCGGCGCTGCGTGCGCGCGTGTCGACGGCGGATCTCAGCATCGCCGTCGGGCAGGCCGCGTCCGAGATCCTCAGATACGCGGACGTCACCGACACGGATCTGCTGGTCGTCGGCGCGCGGGGACTCGGGACGATGAAGCGTTTGCTCCTGGGGAGCGTGTCCGAGGCAGTGCTCCGCCACGCCGCATGCCCCGTCCTGGTGGTCCGCGGCCGCGCGTAGCGATGCCACCCGGCGCGACGGTCGCGTCCTACGTCCGCTGGTTCCGCGACATCGGTCTCGAGGACGTGCCGCGCGTGGGCGGCAAGAACGCCTCGCTCGGCGAGCTGTACCGCGAGCTCACGGCCGCCGGCGTGCGCGTGCCGGATGGCTTCGCGGTCACCGTCGACGCCTACGGCGCGATCCTCGACGGCGCCGATGTCCGCGGCCGCGTCGCCGCGCTGCTCCAGGGGCATCGATGGGCGTGACGTCGCGGCGCTGGCGGCCGCCGGCGCCGCGATCCGCGCCGCTCGTCGAGGCGGCCCCGTGGCCCGCCGCGCTCGAGCGGGCGGTCGAGAGACGCCTACGCCGACGCTCGGAGGCGGCGACCACGCGCGGCGTCGCGGTCGCCGTGCGCTCCAGCGCGACGGCCGAAGACCTGCCGGAGGCGAGCTTCGCCGGCCAGCAGGAGACGTTCCTCGGCGTGCGCGGCGCCGACGCGGTCGTGCGCGCCTGCCGGCGGTGCTTCGCGTCGCTCTTCACCGATCGGGCGATCGCGTACCGCATCGACCACGGCTTCGATCACCTCGCGGTGCGCCTCTCCATCGGCGTCCAGCGCATGGTGCGCTCGGACCTCGGCGCGGCCGGCGTGATGTTCACGCTCGATCCCGACAGCGGCTTCCGCGACGTGGTGCTCATCGAGGCGGCCTACGGCCTGGGCGAGGCCGTCGTCGGCGGCCGCGTCGATCCCGACGCGTTCTGGGTCTTCAAGCCGACGCTGGCGCGCGGGCGCCGGCGCCATCCTCAAGCGCGTCGTCGGCCGCAAGGACTGGAAGCTCGCGCTCGGGCCCGGACGGCCTGCCCGCAGCGCGCCGAGGTCGACGCCGAGGACGCGGCCGCGCTGAGCCTGCGCGACGCCGACGTCCTCGAGCTGGCGCGGGCCGGCGCTGGCGATCGAGGCGCACTACAGCCGGCGCCGCGGCGAGCCGACGCCGATGGACATCGAGTGGGCGAAGGACGGCGTCGACGGCCGCCTCTACATCGTCCAGGCCCGGCCGGAGACCGTGCATCGCGCCGCGACCGCCGACGGCTTCGACGTCTTCACGCTCTCCGCGCCCGACGCGCGCCGCCGATCGTGACCGGCAAGCGCGGTCGGCGAGAAGATCGGCGTCGGGCCCGCGCGCGCTCGTGCGCGACGCGCGCCGACCTCGTCAGCGTTCCAGCCCGGCGAGGTGCTGGTGGCGCGCCATGACCGATCCCGGACTGGGAGCCCGTGATGAAGCGCGCGGCCGCCATCGTCACCGACCGCGGCGGCCGCACCTGCCACGCGGCGATCGTCAGCCGCGAGCTCGGCGTGCCGTGCGTCGTCGGGACCGAGCACGCGACGGCCCGGATCGCCGAGGGCGAGACGGTGACGGTCTCGTGCGCGCACGGGGAGACGGGCGCCGTCTATCGCGGCGCGCTGCCGTTCACGCGCCGGACGCGTCGAGCGCGGGCGCGCTGCCCCGGCCGGCGCACGCGCGTCATGCTCAACGTCGGCAACCCCGACCAGGCGTTCCGCCTCGCCGACGCTGCCCGACGACGGCGTCGGGCTCGCGCGCATCGAGTTCATCATCGACGAACGCGGTGCGGCGTCCATCCGATGGCCGCTGCTCCACGCCGACCGCGTCGCGGACCCGGCCACGCGCGCGCAGATCGATGCGCTCGTGAGCGGCTACGCCGACGGCGGCGACTACGTGGTGGATCGGCTGGCCGAGGGCGTGGCGATGATCGCGGCCGCCTTCCACCCGCGGGACGTGATCGTCCGCCTCTCCGACTTCAAGTCCAACGAGTACGCCGGGCTGCTCGGCGGGCCGCGACTTCGAGCCGACGGAAGAGAACCCGATGCTCGGGTTCCGCGGCGCGTATCGCTACGCGCACCCGCAGCTACCGCGAGGCGTTCGCGCTGGAATGCCGGGCGATGCGGCGCGTCCGCGAGGACATGGGCCTGACCAACCTCAAGCTCATGGTCCCGTTCTGTCGCACGCCGGCGGAGGGCCGCCGCGTCATCGAGCTCATGGCCGCGCACGGGCTGCGGCGCGGCGAGCACGGGCTCGAGGTCTACGTGATGTGCGAGATCCCGTCGAACGTGCATCCTGGCGCGGGAGTTCGCCGAGATCTTCGACGGGTTCTCGATCGGCTCCAACGACCTCACCCAGCTCATGCTCGGCGTCGACCGCGACTCCGCGCTGGTCGCGCCGCTCTTCGACGAGCGCGATCCCGCCGTGCTGGCGCATGATCGCGGAGGTGATCCGCGCCGCGCGCGCGGCGGGCGGCAAGATCGGGATCTGCGGCCAGGCGCCCAGCGACTATCCGGAGTTCGCGCGCTTCCTCGTCGCGCACGGGCATCGACAGCATCTCGCTCAACCCCGACGCGCTGCTGCGCGGGCTGGAGACGATCGCCGCCGCGGAGAGGGAGGAGGCGCCCGCCGGCGCCTCGACACGATGAGACGCGCGGACGACGGCGCGTGGGCGGCGGACGATCTCGGTCCCGCGAAGATCGTCCACGTGTACGAGCCGGCGCGCGGCCTCGACGCCACGCTCGTCGTCGACAACGTCGCGACCGGCCCCGCGATCGGCGGCCTGCGCATGGCGCCGGACGTCACCACGGCCGAGTGCGTCCGTCTCGCGCGCGCGATGACCCTGAAGAACGCCGCGGCCGGCCTCCCGCACGGCGGCGGCAAGTCGGTGCTGCGCGGCGATCCGCGCATGCCGCGCGAGCGCAAGGAGGCGCTGATCCGCGCGTTCGCGCACGCGCTGCGCCACGAGGCGGACTACATCTTCGGTCCCGACATGGGGACCGACGAGCGCTGCATGGCGTGGGTCAAGGACGAGATCGGGCGCGCGGTCGGGCTCCCGCCCGCGCTCGGCGGGATTCCGCTCGACGAGGTCGGCGCCACCGGGTGGGGCATCCGGCACGCGGCGGAGGTGGCGGCGACGCACTGCGGGCTCGACCTCCAGGGCGCGCGGGTCGTGATCCAGGGCTTCGGGGCGGTCGGCCGCCACAGTGCCCGGTTCCTCGCCGAGCGCGGCGCCGTCCTCGTCGCGGCGTCCGACTCGCAGGGCACGATCCTCGACGCCGGCCGGGCCTCGACGTGGCGCGGCTGATCGCGCTGAAGGACGCCGGGCAAGTCGCGTCGCCGACCACGGGGACGGCAAGGCGCTCGACCGGGACGCGGTGCTCGACGTCGAGTGCGACATCTGGATCCCCGCCGCGCGTCCCGACGTCGTGCGCGAGGACAACGTGGACCGGCTCCGGACGCGACTCGTGCTCCAGGGCGCCAACATCCCGTTCACCCCGGGGGCCGAGCAGGCGCTCCACGCCCGCGGCGTCCTCGTGATCCCCGACTTCATCGCGAACGCGGGCGGCGTGATCTGCGCGGCCATGGAGTACCGCGGCGCCTCCCAGCCGGCGGCGTTCGCCGCGATCGAGGAGAAGATCCGCGCGAACACCCGGGCGATGCTCGAGGCGATGGCGGCCCAGCGCATCCCGCCGCGCGAGGCCGCGCTCGCGCTGGCGACGCGACGGGTCCGCGAGGCCATGAGCGTCCGCCGGTTCTCGATCTTGTGAGCTGAGGTGTCCGGCATGGGGTCCTACGAAGTGCTCGAGACGATGACCGTCGCCGATTGCGCGCTCGCGATCGACGGCGGCGAGCCTCGCCGACCTCTTCGAGACGGCGGCGCGCGCGCTCGCCGAGCTCATGGTGGACCCGGCGACGGTGGAGCCGAGCGTCGACGCGCGCGGTGACCCTCGAGGCGCCGTCGCTGGACCTGCTGCTCTTCGACTGGCTCGGCGAGCTGATCTTCCTGAAGGACAGCGAGCGGCTGGTGTTCACGCGGGTGGCGGTCGACGTGAAGCACGGCGCTCCCTGCCGCCTGCACGCGCGGCTGCGTCGGCGGACGTCATCGACCGCGGGCGCACCACGCTCCGCGCCGACGCGAAGGCCGTGACGTTCCATCAATTCGCGCTCGAGCCGCGCGGCGCCGGCTGGCACGCGCGCGTCGTCATCGACATCTGAGGAGGGCGTCATGGATCTGCCGGTCGCGATGAAGGTCGCTCCCGGTCGGCGACTGCATCTGGGAGATCCCGCCGACGCGAGAAGCCGGGCATGCTGCGTGCCCGCGCGCCTCTACGCGTCCGAGACCCTGCTCGCCGGCATGGACGCCGGCGTGTTCGAGCAGGTCACCAACGTCGCCTGCCTGCCCGGGATCGTGCGCGCCGCGCTCTGCATGCCCGACGGCCACTGGGGCTACGGGTTTCCGATCGGCGGCGTCGCGGCGTTCCGCGCGGACACGGGCGTCATCTCGCCGGGCGGCATCGGCTTCGACATCAACTGCGGCATGCGCGTGCTGCGCACGAGCGCTCACCGAGGACGAGGTCCGCCCGCGGCTGCACGCGCTCGTCGACGCGCTCTTCGCGGCGGTGCCGACGGGCGTCGGCGCGCACGGCTTCCTCCATCTCGAGCCGCCCGCGTTCCGCGAGGTGATGGTCGAGGGCGCGGGCTGGGTCGTGCGCCACGGCTACGGGCGGCCCGAGGACCTCGCGGCGACCGAAGGCGGCGGCTGCCTGCCCGGCGCCGATCCCGCCGCGGTCAGCGAGCGCGCGCTCCGCCGCGGCATGGACCAGCTCGGCACGCTGGGCTCCGGCAATCACTACCTCGAGATCCAGGTCGTCCCGCCCGACGGCGTGCACGCGCCCGAGGTCGCGCGCGCGTTCGGCATCACCGGCCCCGGGCAGGTGCTCGTGATGCTCCACTGCGGCTCGCGCGGGTTCGGTCACCAGGTCGGCACCGACTACCTGCGCCGCTTCGACCAGGCCATGCGCGCGCTACGGCATCACCGTGCGCGACCGCGAGCTCGCGTGCGCGCCGTTCCGCTCGCCCGAGGGCCAGGCGTACTTCGGCGCGATGACCGCCGCCGCCAACACCGCGTTCGCGAACCGCCAGCTCATCACGCACCGCGTGCGCGAGGTGATGGCGCGCGTGTTCTCGCGGCCCGCGGAGGCGCTCGGCCTCGAGGTGATCTACGACGTCTGTCACAACACCGCCAAGCTCGAGCGTCACGTGGTCGACGGCGAGGCGGTCGAGCTGGTCGTGCACCGCAAGGGCGCGACGCGCGCCTTCGGCCCGGGCGCGCCCGACGTGCCCGCCGCCTATCGCGCCCTCGGGCAGCCCGTGATCATCGGCGGCTCCATGGAGACGGGCTCGGCGCTCCTCGTCGGCACCGCGCACGCGATGGACGAGACGTTCGGCTCGACCGCGCACGGGGCGGGGCGGACGATGTCGCGCGCGCAGGCCAAGCGCCGCGTGTGGGGCGAGACGCTGATGCGCGAGATGGGCGAGCGCGGCATCGTCGTGCGCGCGGCGTCGCCGTCCGGCGTCGCGGAGGAGGCGGGCTTCGCCTACAAGAGCCTGACCGAGGTCGTGGACACGCTCCACCGCCTCGACATCTCGCGCAAGGTCGTCTCGCTGCGACCGATCGGCAACATCAAGGGATGAGAAGGAGATCTCCATGCCACAGCGTCATCCGAAGCGAACGTTGACCCGAGCGATCCGCACCCGCCGTCCGCGTCACGACGGGCGCGCAGCGGACGAGCTCGACGCGGTGATGTGGCCCGAGTCGGCGCGCGTCACCGACTGCATGACCCGCGGTGTCGCCACGATCCACTCCGACGCGCTCGCGCGCGGCGCCGCCGACATGATGCGCACCCGCCACATCCGCCACCTGCCCGTGGTCGATCGCGGCGGGCGGCTCGTCGGCATCGTCACCGACCGTGACCTGCGCCAGGTCATGTTCGATCCCGCGTTGCGGACTCGGGCCGGCGATCTCGCCGAGGCCCTCAAGACGGTGACGGTGCGGGACGTGATGACGTGGGCCGTGCTGAGCGTGCGGCCCGACACGCCGCTCCGCGAGGCCGCGCGTCTGATGCGCGAGCAGAAGATCGGCGCCCTGCCCGTGGTGCAGGCGGGGAAGGTCGTCGGCATCGTGAGCGAGATGGACCTGCTCGACGCGCTCGCGCGCGCGCTCGGGAACGGCTTCGCCAAGCCGTATCGCTGGGCCTTCGCGCGATGACGGCGCCGATGGGACCGCAGGGCGAGGGCGGTGCCGACCTCCGGGTGGCGTCCTGGATCGTCGCGGAGCCGGTCGAACGCTGGATGCGCGCGCCGGTGGCGACGATCGCCGCCGAGTCGTCGGTGCGCGAGGCCGCCGCGCTGATGCGCGCGCGCGAGATCCGGCACCTGCCGGTGGTGGACGACCAGGGACGCCTCATCGGCATCGTGACGGACCGCGACCTGCGCCAGGTCGTCTTCGACGCGGCCGTGCGCGAGCAGCTTCCGCTGGAGGCCGAGGCGCTCGGGGAGCTGCCCGTGCGCGCGGTGATGACGTGGAGCGTGGTCACGGTCACGCCCGCCACCGATCTCCGGGCCGCCGCCGCGCTGATGCGCGAGCGCCGTCTCGGCGCGCTCCCCGTCGTCGAGAGCGGCCACCTGGTGGGGATGCTCACCGAGCGCGACCTGATCGCGGCGCTGCTGGCGCTGCTCCGCGAGCGCGTGGGGCATCCGGCGCCCGCCGCCGGCGCTCCCGGCGAGGACTACGACTTCGGCTTCGTCTTGCCCGACGAGGATCGCAACCGTAACGCGGGCGTGTCCGGCTGAGGACGCCCCCGCCTACTCAGGCGGGCACCGCGTGCGGCGCGGCCTGGGGCACACGCGCCACGAACCGGCGCTCCAGCGCGTCGAGCTTCTCGGTGATCCCCGTGTACTCGAGCTCGGCCATCGGCAGCATCGCCGCGCCGAAGAAGCCCTGGCGGCGGATCTCGAGGGCCTTCCCGGCCACCCGGTCCCGCACGTGATCCCAGAACGGATGCGCGAAGGCGTCGAGCGGCTCGGTGAGCTGGCCGTCGTGCATCGAGAACGCCGCGCAGCTCACGAGCGGCGGGCCGTCGAACTAGCTCGTCGGCGTGTGCAGCGGGACCGGCATGATCGGCACGTGGTGCGAGCCGCGCATGCCGCCGGCCACGAAGTGGCCGATGGCCCACGGCGCCAGCACCTCGCCGGTCGCGGGGAAGTTCATCTGCACGCGCACGAGCATCACCGGATCGTCCTTGCCGGTGTACTTGCCGGCGATGTTGTGCAGGCGCGAGGTCGCGACCGCGACCGCCTGCTCGCCCGTCGCGCGCGACCACACCGACTCCACGACGTACCGCTCGGGATCGCGCAGCAGCGCCGCGATGTCGTAGAGCTCCTCGGGCGCGTTCAGCTCGATGACGCGGTCGCGCGTCGGTGTGGGTGACGTCCATGATCACGAAGCGGAAGCCCTCGGCCATCTTCGGCGCCAGCAGCAGCCCCGGCGTGTTCATCGGGTCGGCGAACGCGAGGTAGAGCGGCAGGTTGAAGGCGCCGGGATCGGTCTTGTCCGCCGCGAAGAACAGGAACGGCTCGCTCGGCCGCTCGTCGATCTCCATCTCGGCCACCGCGGGCCCCATGCCGCGCACGTTGCCGGCGAACGACTCGCTGAGCAGGTCCTGGCCGGCGCCGTAGAGGCCTTGTTCCTTGGCGACCGCGGTGCCGGCGACGAAGGCGTCCCACGCGAGCTTGTGGATCGCGGCATCGCCCTCGCCGCGCCGATGCGTCATCAGGATGGCGATGTCGTCGCCGGTGGCGCCGACGTAGTGGTCGAGGAGCAGCGCCGCGCCGTGGGCGTGGATCCACGCGCGCACGGTCTCGAGCAGGCGGCGCCGACGGGATCGATGTGCCCACCGATCGAGCCGATGTCGGCCTTGATGACACTGAGCGTGATCTTCATGACGCGTCCTCCTTCGCTCAGATCTCGTCGAGCTGATCTTCCGATCGCCCACACACGTCGCAGGTGGTCGCCATGACCGGGTTCCCGTCCGGATCCTCGTCGCCGGTCGGCACCGCGTGCATCAGGCCGCCGCAGCGGCACGGCTCCGGATAGTCCTCCGCGCAGACGGGACAGGCGTGGTCCCCCGCCCGGTGGTTGACGGTTTCGCCCAGCGGGAACGTCTTCATCGTGGTGTCCTCCTCGCCGGATGGCATCACGCCATCATCCGGCGACCCAGCGAACGTGAGAGCGCGGCGGCGACATGGCCCATCTCCGTGCCGAGGAGGATGAGGATGTCGTCGAGCGCGATGATGCCGACGACGTAGCCGCGGTTGTCCACCACGGGGAGTCGTCGCACGCCCTTGGCGGCGAGGAGCTTCACGGCGTCGAGGAGTCCCTTGTCGCCCCGGATCACCGCCGGGTTCGAGCGCATCACGTCGGCCACGGGCACCTCCGCGGGATCGAGACCTTCGGCCACGACGCTCACGGCGATGTCGCGGTCCGTGATCATGCCTTTGGGCCGGTGGTTGCTCGTGACCACGAGGGCGCCGATGCCCTTCTGCCGCATGAGGCGTGCGGCGTCGCGCACCGTCGACGTTCCCTCGATCGTCACGACCGGCCGCATGCAGATGTCAGCGAGCATGGAGGCATCTCCTCGTCAGAGCCGGCAGGCTCCGGGGTCGCACTTGGCGAAGAACTCTCGCATCGTCCAGTCCTCGCTCGCGCCGAGCGTCAGCACGTCGTTCGGGCGCGCGCCGGTCCGGTAGACCGTGACGCCCTTCAGCCCGAGCCGCCACCCTTCGCGAAAGGCGTGGGCGACCGCGTCCATCGCCGCGTCGGCGGGCAGGTTGACGGTCTTCGACACGGCGTTGTCGACGTGGCGTTGCACGGCGTGCTGCACGGCCAGGTGCTGATCGACGGTGAGCTCCGTCGCCGTGACGAAGAGCGCGCGCGCCGGCGCCGGGAGGTCCGGGACATCGCGCAGGGTCCCCGTCGCGAGCGCGTGGCGCACGAGCCGGTCGGCGTCGACGCGCTCGCGCTCGGCCCACTGCCGGAACACCGGGTTCAGCTCCACGAGCGGCGCGCCGCCGAGCGTGTGCGCGCGCCGGTACGCGAGCGCGAACAGCGGCTCGATCCCCGCGCTGGTGCCCGCGATGATGCTCAGCGTTCCCGTCGGCGCGATCGAGAGGCACGTCGCATTGCGCAGCCGCTCGCCGTGGGCGGCGTGCACGCTCGCGTCCCACGCCGGGAACACGCCCCGCTCCGCCGCGAGCTGGCGCGACGCGGCGCGCGCCTCCGCGGCGATGAAGCCCATCAGACGACCGGCCCACGCGACCGCGTCGCTCGAGCCGTAGGGCACGCCGAGATGGATCAGACACTCGGCGAAGCCCATCACCCCGAGCCCGACCTTGCGCGTGCGGCGCGTGGCGGCCGCGACCTGCGGCAGCGGGTCGCGCGTGACCTCGATCGCGTCGTCGAGGAAGCGGACGCCCGCGTGGACCGCGCGGCGCAGCCGCTCCCAATCCACGCCGGCGCTGCCGGCGACGTCGCGCACCATGTGGGCGAGGTTCAGCGACCCGAGCACACAGCTCTCCCACGGCAGCAGCGGCACTTCGCCGCACGGATTCGTCGTCTCGATCTCGCCGAGCGCCGGGGTGGGGTTCGCGCGCGCGATGGCGTCGAGGTAGAGCAGGCCGGGATCGCCCGTGGTCCACGCGTTCCGCACGATCGCGTCGAAGACGGTGGGCGCGTGCAGGCGCCCGGCCACGCGCCGGTCGCGCGGATGCAGCAGGTCGTAGTCCGCTCCCGCGCGCACCGCGTCCATGAACCGGTCCGTCACGCCCGACCGAGAGGTTGAAGTTGGCGAGGCCGCCGGGCACGCGCTTGGCGTCGATGAACTCCAGGATGTCGGGATGGTCGACGCGCAGGACGCCCATGTTGGCGCCGCGCCGGCGGCCCGCCCTGCTTGATGTGCTCGGTCGCGCAGTCGAAGACGCGCATGAACGACACCGGGCCCGAGGCCTCGCCGCCCGTGGAGGCCACGACGTCGCCGCGAGGCCGCAACCGCGAGAAGGAGAAGCCGGTGCCGCCGCCGGAGCGCTGGAGGATGGCCATGGCGCGCAGGGCGTCGAAGATGCCCTCCATCGAGTCCTCGACGGGCAGCACGAAGCACGCGCTGAGCTGCCCGAGCGGGGTGCCGGCGTTCATGAGGGTGGGCGAGTTCGGCAGGAAGTCGAGCGCGCTGAGCAGGGCGTGGAACGTCTCCTGCCAGCGGTCGGCGTCGGCGGCACTGCCGACCAGCAGCTCCGCCTGCGCCACCGCGCGCGCGACGCGGTGGAAGAGCTGGTCCGGCGTCTCCACGATGCGCCGCTCGGCGTCGCGGCGCAGGTAGCGCGCCTCGAGGACCCGCAGGGCGTTGGTGCTGAGGTCGGTCATCGGTGAGGAGTGATGCAGTCGCCCTGCCACCCGCAAGTTCCTGTCGGGATGGAGAATCGGCCGCGCCGTCGCCACTCAGGTGAGGCGCGGGCGCCCCGCATCGCGGACGGCGTGCGGCATCGGCGCACCAGCGAGACGTCAGCCAACGAGCGTGCGCAGCCAGGCGCCGATCGCGTAGGCGACCGCGGCGGCTCCGCCGCCGACCACGAGGGTCTCGAGGGCCGAGCGCCACCACGGCCGAGGCGACCATCGACTCTTGGCGGCCCCGATCGCGGCGAACACCACGCCGGTGGCGATGGACGCCACGACGAAGGCGTCGGTCACCTTGAGCGCGAAGGGGAGCAGAGGCACCAGGCCGCAGACCACGAACGCCAGGAACGTCGAGGCGGCGGCCCGAAATGGCGCGCGGATGGACGCCGGCAGGCCGTACTCGTCGCGGAGCATCGTCCGCACCCAGTGGTCGTGATCCGCGGTGACCGCCTCCGTGACACGCTCGAGCAGGTCTCCCTCGAGGCCGCGCCGCCGGAAGATCTCACGGACCTCCGCCCGCTCGCCCTCGGGGGCCGTGACGATGTGCCGGCGCTCGATCGCCTCGGCGTGACGCGCTTCCTCGTGCTCGGCGCGGGTCGCCAGGTAGTTCGCCGCCGACATCGAGAAGCCGTCCGCCAGCAGATTGGCGACGCCAAGGATCAGGATGATGTGCGGCGAGAGCTGCGCGCCGATGACGCCCGACACGATCGCGAACGTCGTCACGGCGCCATCGATGCCCCCGTAGACGAAGTCGCGGAGATGGCTGTGCGCGGGACCGGCGGCGAAGCGCTCTCGAATCGCCTCGCGTGTGTGCGCATGCTCCAGACGGTTCGCCGCGATGTCGTCGCTCCCCAATGGTTCCACGAATCTCAGTCTACGAGCGTCTCGGTACATCGGCACCCGGAGTGCGCGAAGGGCGCTCGGACCAGGCGGAGCGGGGCGACCCGGACCACTCGCGGAGCGGCCCGGCGCCGGGCCGCGGAGCGGCTTGGGGCGCCGGAGCCCCCCTACGTTGTCCCGCGCGCGCCCCACCTGGGGCACGGTTCCCGCAGCCACCGGCGGCGACACGCGCGCGCAACCGCGCGGATTCGCGCGCCTGTGGATCGGCATTTTCGATGCACCCCGGGGGTCGATGAAGAGCTACGAGGTCGCGCGGCTGTTCGAGCGCATGGCCGACGTGCTCGAGCTGCAAGGGCGAGAACCCGTTCCGCATCCGGGCCTACCGGCGCGCCGCCCAGAACCTCGAGTCGCTCAGCGAGGACCTCGAGACGCTGGCGCGCGAGGAGCGGCTCGACGAGGTGCCCGGGCATCGGCGCGGATCTGGCCGGGAAGATCGCCGAGTACCTGCGCACCGGGCACATCAAGGAGATCGACGCCGCGTGCCGCGACGGTCCCCCGCGGCGTCGTCGAGCTGCTCGACGTGCCGGGCATCGGGCCGAAGACCGCCAAGCTGCTCTACACGCGCGAGGGCGTGACCGAGCCTCGCCACGCTCGAGCGGCTCGCCGCGCGCCGGCAAGCTGCGCGGCCTGCGCGGCATCCAGGCGCGCACGGAGCAGAACATCCTGCGCGGCATCGCAGCTCGTCCGCGGCGGCCAGGCGCGGATGCCGCTCGGCCGCGCGCTGCCGCTCGGCCGCGAGCTCGTGCGTGCGCTCGAGGACGTGCGCGGCGTCAAGTCGGTCACGCCTCGCCGGCTCGCTGCGCCGGATGAAGGAGACGGTCGGCGACATCGACCTCCTCGTCACCTCGACCGAGCCGGCCGCCGTGATCAAGGCGTTCATCGGCGCTCCGCCAGGCCGCCGAGGTGCTCGAGCGCGGGACGACGAAGGCCGCGATCCGCCACCGCGAGGGCATCCAGGTCGATCTGCGCGTGGTGGAGCCCGAGTGCTTCGGCGCCGCGCTCGCCTACTTCACGGGCTCCAAGCAGCACAACATCCGCATCCGCGAGATGGGCGTGAAGCGCGGCCTGAAGATCTCCGAGTACGGCGTCTTCCGCGAGAAGACGGGCCGCCGCATCGCCGGCGCCACCGAGGAGGAGGTCTACGCGGCGGTCGGCCTGCCGTGGATCCCGCCGGAGCTGCGCGAGGACGCCGGCGAGATCGAGGCCGCGAAGGCGAAGCGGCTGCCGCACCTCGATCACGCTCGACGACATGCGGGGCGACCTGCACTGCCACACGAACGCGACCGACGGTCACCACACCATCGACGCGCTCGTGGAGGCCGCGGCGGCGCGCGGCTACGCGTACGTCGCGGTCACCGACCACAGCCGCGCCGACCCGCGTGGCGGGCGGCCTCAGCGTCGACGAGCTGCGCGCCCACGTGCGGAAGATCCGCGCGGTGGCGAAGCGCTACCCGAAGATCGTCGTGCTCGCGGGCAGCGAGTGCGACATCCTGCCCGACGGACGCCTCGACTATCCCGACGCGCGTGCTCGCCGAGCTGGACATCGTCGTCGCCGCCGTGCACAGCCGCTTCAAGCAGTCCAGGCGCGAGATGACGAAGCGGATCTGCGCGCGCGCTCGCGAACCCGCACGTCGACGTCCTCGCGCATCCGACGGGCCGGCTCCTCGGCGAGCGCGAGCCGTACGACCTCGACCTCGACGCCGTCCTGCGCGCCGCCAAGGCGCACGGCAAGGCGGTGGAGATGAACGCCTACCCCGACCGGCTGGACCTCTGCGACACGCACGCGCGCCGCGCGCGCGAGCTCGGCGTGCTCCTCGCCATCGGCACCGACACGCACGTGCTCGACCACCTCGGCCACATGGAGCTCGGCGTCGCCACCGCGCGCCGCGGCTGGGTGGAGGCGGGCGGCGTGATCAACACGTGGCCGGCCGAAGACCCTGCGCGCGTGGCTCGACGGCCACCGCGGCGCGCGCGGTGAGCGCCGCCGTGCGCGGCCGCGGAGCGGCGGCGCGCCGGGCGGCGTGGCTGCGTCGCGAGATCCGCCGCCACGACCGCCTCTACTACGAGCAGGCGCGCCCGGAGATCTCCGACGCCGAGTACGACGCGCTCGTCGCGCGAGCTCGTCGCGCTCGAGGCCGCGCATCCGGCGCTGGTGACGGCGACCAGCCCGACGCGCCGTCCCGGCGGACGCGCCACGGCCGCGTTCGCGCCCGTCACGCACCAGGTGGCGATGCTGTCGCTCGAGAGCGTGACGCAGCCCGAGGAGGTGCGCGCCTGGGAGGCCCGCGTGCAGCGGGCGCTCGGCGCGCCGCCCGGCGCTGGGTGTGCGAGCCGAAGGTCGACGGCCTCGGCGTGGCGCTCCTCTACGAGCGCGGGCGGCTCGTGCGCGGCGCCACCCGCGGCGACGGGCGGGTGGGCGAGGACGTCACCGCGAACCTCCGCACGCTGCGCGCGGTGCCCAGCGACGCTGACGGGACGCCTCGCGCGCGCCGACCGAGCTCGAGGTCCGCGGCGAGGTGTTCATGCCGCGCGACGGCCTTCGCGCGCCTCAACCGCGCGCTCGAAGCGCGGGGGAGGCGACGTTCGCGAATCCGCGCAACGCGGCGGCCGGCTCGCTGCGCCAGAAGGATCCCGCGGTCACCGCGCAGCGGCCGCTCGACTTCTTCGCGTACCACGTGAGCCACGTGCGCGGGGCCGAGCTGCCGACGCACTGGCAGGCGCTCGCGGCGCTGCGCGCCGCCGGCCTGCCGATCAACCCGCGCAACCGCCGCGTCACCGGCACCGCGGCCGTGCTGCGCTACGGCGCCGATCTGGCCCGCACGCGCGACCGGCTCCCCTACGAGGCGGACGGCGTCGTGGTGAAGGTCGACGCCCTCGCCGATCAGCGGCGGCTCGGCAGCACGACCCACCACCCGCGCTGGGCGATCGCGCTCAAGTTCGCGGCGCGCCAGGCGCACGACGGTGGTGCGCGCGATCGAGGTGCAGGTGGGCAAGACGGGCATGCTCACGCCCGGTCGCGCATCTCGACCCGGTGACGGTCGGCGGCGTCACCATCCGGCGCGCGAGCCTGCACAACGAGGACGAGATCCGCACGAAGGACATCCGCGTCGGCGACACCGTGCTCCTCGAGCGCGCGGGCGACGTCATCCCGTACGTGGTGCAGGTGATCCGCGCGAAGCGTCCGCGCCGGCGCGCGCCCGTTCCGGTTCCCGCGCCGCTGCCCCGCCTGCGGCGGTCTCACGCTCCGGCCGGAGGGCGAGGCGTACTGGCGCTGCGTCAACAGCGCGTGCCCGGCGCAGCTCAAGGAGCGGCTGCGCCACTTCGCCTCGCGCGGCGCCATGGACATCGAGCATCTCGGCGACGTGACGATCGACGCGCTGGTCGAGCGCCGCCTCGTGCGGGACTTCGCCGACCTCTACCGCCTGCGCGCCGACCAGCTCACGACGCTGCCGGGCTTCGGGGCGCGGGCGGCGGCGAACGTGATCGCGGCCATCGCCGCCTCGAAGCCGCGCGGGCTCGCGCGCCTGCTGAACGCGCTCGGCATCCGGCTCGTGGGCGCGCACGTCGCGCGCCTGCTCGCGGAGCGCTTCCGCCGGCTCGATCGCCTCGCGGACGCGGACGCGGCGGAGCTGGCGCGCGTCGAGGGCATCGGCCCCGCGATCGCGGAGTCGGTCGCGAAGTTCTTCGCCGAGCGCGCGAACCGCGAGGTGTGCCGCCGGCTCGCCGCCGCGGGCGTGGGCGTCGACGGAGCGCGCGGTCCCCGCGGCGCGTGGCCCGCTCGCGGGCAAGACGTTCGTGCTCACCGGAGCGCTCCGAGGCGCTGACGCGCGACGCGGCGGCGGACGAGATCCGCGGGCGCGGCGGTCGGGTCACCGACAGCGTCTCGCGCAGCGACCGACTACGTCGTGGTCGGCGCCGAGCCCGGCGAGAAGCTCGCCCGCGCTCGCGCGCTCGGTGTTCCACGCTCGACGAGGACGCCTTCCTCGCGCTGGTGGCTGAAGAGCCCATCGTCACCGCACGGAAGGACATCACATGGTGAGCGCGCAGATCGCCGTCTATCCGCTGCGGCAGGAGCGGCTCACGCCGGCGGTCGCCGCCGTCGGCGGCGCGCTTCGCGAGGCCGGGCTCGCGCCCGAGATCGGCCCGATGAGCACGATCGTCACGGGTGAGGCCGCGACCGTGTTCCGCGCGCTGGAGAGCGCGTTCACGCGCGCGGCGTCGACGGGCCACGTGGTGATGACGATCACGGTGTCGAATGCCTGTCCGGTCGGGTCGTGACGACGCGCGACGGCGCGCCGGAAGCCTGGCAGCTCTTCGAGCGCGATCCGGCGGGCTACGAGGCGTGGTACGCGACGCCGCGCGGGCGGCGCGCCGACCGCGCCGAGCGCGCGCTCCTCGAGCGTCTGCTGGCGCCGTTCGCGACGGCGCGGCGCGTGCTCGAGATCGGCTGCGGAACCGGCCACTTCACCGCGTGGCTCGCGGGCCGGCTCCCGCACGTGATCGGGCTCGAGCGCTCGCCGTCGATGCTGGCCGAGGCGCGGCGTCGCCACCCGCGTCTGGCCTTCGTTCAGGGTGACGCGCACGCGCTGCCGTTTCGCAGCCGGGCCGTCGATCTGAGCGTCTTCATCACGACCCTCGAGTTCCTCGAGCGCCCGGCGGTGGCGCTGAGCGAGGCCGCGCGCGTCTCGGGCCGGGGCGTGCTGGTCGTGGCGCTGAACCGCTGGAGTCTCGGCGGGCTGTCGCGCCGGTGGGGCGCCGACGCACGCGGGTCGCGTCTCGGACGCGCACAGGACTTCACGCCCACATCCCTCCGGGCGCTCGCGTCGGCGGCGGCGGGCCCGCGGCTGCGCGCCGTGCGGTGGGCGAGCGCATTGTTCCCCGCGGACGTCGCCGGGGCGTCGGCGTTCATCCCGTTCGGCGACGTCGTCGGGGTCGCCGTGGAGCTGAGACCGTGATGCGGCGTTGTGACCTAAGTCATGGATTCGGCGTGTCCCGGCTGTCCATACTGTTGGGTGAAACGATTTCGGCAGGGGGAAACCATGTGGAGAGCAGGCTTGGCGATCACGCTCGGCGTCGTCCTGACCGGTGCGGTGGTGGTGCCCACGGTCTTCGCCCAGCGTCATGGGATGGCCGGGAGCGCGCCCACCATGCCTGGCCAGGACGCCTTCGGCGCCATCGCCGAGATCGTCCGGATCCTGGAGGCCGACCCCGCCACCGATTGGAGCAAGGTCGACATCGAGCGCCTCCGCCAGCATCTCATCGACATGAACGAGGTCGTGCTGCGGTCGGCGGTCACGCAGGCGGCCGTCCCCGGCGGCCTCGCCATGGACATCACCGGCGCCGGCCGTACGGAGCAGGCGATTCGCGCCATGGTGGTGCCGCACGCGGCCGAGCTCGACCGCATGGCCGAGTGGTCGGCGAGGACCGAGACCATCACGGGCGGCGTCCGCTTGATCGTCGTCGCCAAGAAGCCGGAGGACGCGAAGCTCGTCGCGCGCATCCGCGGGCTCGGCTTCGCGGGGCTGCTCACCGAGGGGGGGCACCACCAGCCCCATCATCTGGCGATGGCGAAAGGTGAAGCACTCGCCGGTCACTCGCACTGAGGGAGGAACTCGCCCGGCGGATGATGGATCGAAGCACCGCCCGTCTCGTGATCGCGGTTCTGCTGCTCGCCGTGACCGGCTGCGTCGCCGCCCAGCACGGAGACCAGGCGACGCCATCTGCGGGCGAGTACATCTTTCCGCCGGAGTGGGCGCCGCACGAGGCCGTCTGGCTCGGGTGGTCGGACACCCCGCGGCTCCACCCGCTGCAGGTCGAGATGATCCAGGTGATGGCGCCGCACGTCCGCATCCGCCTGATGGTGACGTCCGAGAAGGCGAGAGCCCAGGCGGCCGCGGCGCTCGACGCGGCAGGGGTCGGGCGCGACCGCATCGAGTTCGTCATGCACCCGGTCCCCAGTTTCTGGATCCGTGACGCCGCCCCCCGTTTCCTGAGCGACGGCCGCCGTCTCGCGATCGCCGACTTCGCGTGGAACGGCTATGGGTATCCGCGGGAGCTCCTGGTCGGGATGCCCGATCTCCTGCGTCGGAGTGTCATGGCCAGAGACCTGGCCGCTCGGCTGAACCTGCCGCTGGTGTCCTCGGCCATCGTCGGGGAGGGCGGCGCGCTGGACGTGAGCGACACGGTGATCCTCGGGTACAAGGAGACCGCGTTCCAGCGCAACCCCGGCGTGCCGCTCGCGGAGATCGAGCGCGAGTATCTCCGGGTCTACGGAAAGAAGAAGGTCGTGTGGCTCGACCGGGCTCCGCTCGCCGATCGGGTCTTTTCCGGACCGAAGCTCGCGAACTACTTCGGTGGGGGCGCCAACGGTCACATCGACGAGTCCGTCCGCTTCGTCGACAACTCGACCATCGTGATCGCCCAGATCGACCCGGAGGACGCGCTCGGGGATCCCATCAGCCGGGCCGACCACGAGATCCTCCGTGAGAACCTCGCCCAGCTCCGAGCCGCCACGAACGTGGATGGGCGGCCGTTCCAGATCATCACGCTTCCCGCGCCCGCGTTGCGGCACCACCTGTGGAAAGGTCCGTTGAGCGAGGCGCAGAAGCGTCACGACGCCCTCGGGGCGTGGTATCGGGGCTTCGAGGTGGGAGACGAGATCCACTGGGTGCCGGCGGTGAGCTACCTCAATTTCTTCGTGACGAACGGCGTCGTGCTGGTCCCGGCCTACTGGCGCGAGGGGCTGCCGGAGCGCGAGCGGGAGAAGGACGAGCTCGTCCGGCAGACGCTCCAGCGCTTCTTCCCCGACCGGCGTGTGGTGCAGATCAACCCATCGGAGGTGAACCGGATCGGCGGCGGCATGCACTGCATCACGCAGCAGCAACCCCGCGTGGCGCCCTGATGGAAGCGCCGCCCGCGTGAGGAGGAGCGCGTATCATGGGGCCGCCGGCGCGTGAGATCGCGCCAGGAGGGGATGGGACGATGACCCACGTCCACTACATCGACAAGACGCGCGAGTACTACCAGGGTGAGGGGTACGCCGCCCCCTATCGCTGGGCCCACTTCGAGGACGTGCCGTTCACCCCGCTCGCCCGACCGCTCGCGGAGTGCCGGGTCGGGCTCGTCACCACGAGCGAGATGGTGATTCGCGGCCGCGAAGCCGAGCTCGAGCACGTCGAGAACGACCCGACGCGTCCGACGTACTCGCTGCCGATGGACACGCCGGCGAAGGATCTCTTCAGCCGGAAGGCCTCGTACGACAGGTACGCCACCACGCTCGACGACGTCGACGCGTATCTGCCCCTCACGCACCTGCCCCGGCTCGTCGAGGAGCGGCGGATCGCGGGACTGGCGCCGCGGTTCCAGGTGGTGCACTCGCAGTACAGCCAGCGCCGGACCCTCACCGTCGACGCGCCCCGCATCCTTGCCGAGCTTCACGAGGACCGCGTGGACGTCGCCGTCCTCACGGCCGTCTGACCGGTCTGCCACCAGACCGTGAGTCTGGTCGCCCGGTATCTCGAGGAGCACGGGATCCCCACGGTCCTCTTCGGCTGCGCGCGCGACATCGTCGAGCACTGCGGGGTGCCGCGCTTCGTGTTCACCGACTTCCCGCTCGGCAACCCGACGGGACGGCCGTTCGACCCGGCGTCGCAGCGTCACATCCTCGACCTCGGACTCGAGCTCCTCGAGAAAGCTCCGGGACCGCGCACGACGATTCAGACGCCGTACGAGTGGTCGGCGGACACCACCTGGAAGGCGAAGGTGCTCACCCGGGAGCAGCCGTTCCTCGACGGGTCGGACAAGGAGAAGTGGCTCGAGCGGAAGGCCGCCTACAAGGCGCTCCGCACCGACGGCAAGGCGTGATGGCGCGCGAGGTCGTCCTCTACACGACGCCGTTCTGACGCCCCTGCGAGAGTCTCGAGGACTACCTGCGGTCCGCAGGCGTGGAGTTCAGGGTGCGCAACGTGATGGCCGACCAGGACGCCGCCGACTTCCTGGAGAGCCGCGACATCTTCGCGACGCCCGTCGTGTCGATCGACGGTGAGCTGATCGTCGGCTTCCGGCGCGAGCGCATCGACGCGCTGCTCGGCCTCGCCGCCGACGAGGACTGAGTCCGCGGATCGTGGAGACGGCTGACCCGCAGGAGCGCGACCCCTACGTCGGCCAGACCGACGACGAGCTCATGCAGGCGCCCACGGTGTTCCGCGACGGGCTCCTGCGCGGCCAGGTGGTGCTGGTCTCGGGCGGCGGCGGCGGAATCGGCCGGGCCATCTGCTATCTCTTCGGCCGCCTGGGCGCGTCCGTCGTGGCGTGCGGGCGCGACGAGACGAAGCTCGCAGCGTCTGGCCGCGAACCTCGAGCGTCTCGGCGTCCCGTGCCTCACGCGCGCGATGACGATCCGCGATCCCGCGCAGGTGGCGGCGCTGATGGACGCGGCGTGGGAGCGCTTCGGGCGGCTCGACGTCGTGATCAACAACGCGGGCGGGCAGTTCGCCGCGCCCGCGCTCGACATCACGCCGCGCGGCTGGCACGCGGTGATCGAGACCAACCTCTACGGCACCTGGTACATGATGCAGGAGGCCGGCCGGCGCTGGATCGCGCGGGGCGAGCACGGCTCCGTCATCAACATGGTGATTCCCGTCCAGCGCGGCCCCGGCGTGGGCATCCCGCACACGATGGCCTCGCGCGCGGGACAGATCGCGGTCTCGCGCACGCTCGCCGTCGAGTGGGCGCCGCACGGCATCCGCGTCAACTGCATCGCGCTCGGCGTCTTCGCGAGCCCGGGGCTCGAGCGCTATCCGCCGACCGCGCGGCGGAGCTTCGCCGCCAACCCGATGCGCCGGCTGGGCGACGTGCACGACGTGGCCGAGGCCTGCGTGTACCTGTCGGCGCCGTCCGGCCGGTTCATCACCGCCGAGGTGCTCACGGTGGACGGCGGCAGCCAGGCGTGGGGCGAGTTCTGGCCGCTCGGCAAGCCCGACCACTTCAAGATCGAGGACTGACATCGTGTCCGCCCCGGCGTCCCGCCCCGACACCACGCGCCTGCAGCGCCTCGTCCACTCCTACCGCGACGCCGCCGCCCTCATGGCCGCGGTGGAGCTGGGCCTCTTCACGCAGGTGGCGCGCGGGGCCGACACCGAGGCGGCCGTCGCGCGCGCGCTCGACCTCACCGCCGACCAACGCCGAGCGGCTGGTGACGGCGTGCGTGGCGCTGGGCCTGCTGGTCCGCGACGGCGAGCGCGTCCGCAACGCGCCCGACGTGGCGCGCTTCCTCGTCGAGGGCGAGCCGACCTACGCGGGCCCGTGGATGCTCTTCAGCAAGCCGGACTGGAACGAGTGGGGGCGCCTCGGCACGCACCTGCGGCGCCGGGACACGGTCGTGCTCGGCAAGTACGCCGAGGGCTTCACGGTCGAGCGCGCGCGGCAATACCACGAGGCGACCTACTCGATCGGCATGGGCGCGGCCCGGCGCTTCGTGCGCCAGGTCGACCTCGCGGGACGCCGGCAGATCCTCGACCTCGGCGGCGGCTCCGGCTGCTACTGCATCGTCGCCGCGCAGCAGCACCCGCAGCTCCGCGCGATCGTCTTCGACCTGCCGCCCGTGGTCGAGGTGACGCGCGAGTTCATCGCCTCCCACGGGCTGGCCGACCGCGTGACCGCGCAGGCCGGCGACTTCACGCGCGATCCACTGCCCGCCGGCTCCGACGTCATGATCATGGCGAGCAACCTGCCGCAGTACAGCCGCGAGATCATCCAGGCGGTCATCTCGCGGGCCTTCGCCGCGCTCGTGCCCGGGCGGCGAGATGCACCTGATCGGCGAGATGCTCGACGCCGCGCGCACCGGGCCCCGCGACCCCGCGCTCTGGGGCCTGGCCGAGGCGCTGTGGGGCAGCACGGGCCTCGCGCACTCGGTCGACGAGTGCCGGGCCTACTTCGAGCGCGCCGGCTTCCGCGGCGTCGCCGCGCACGAGTTCGTGCCCGGCGTCCTCACG
Source organism: uncultured Candidatus Rokubacteria bacterium (assembly GCA_963707305.1). Lineage (GTDB taxonomy): Bacteria > Methylomirabilota > Methylomirabilia > Rokubacteriales > CSP1-6 > VGLJ01. The sequence continues at coordinate 626,702 of CAVPPZ010000025.1, read as the reverse complement.
CGGGTGACCGGGATCCGCCCCGCGTAGCCGCGCCACGCCCGCGCGTCTCGCGGCTCGCGTTCACCCTCAGCGCTTGCCGAACCGCTCGCGGGCGGTGCGGGCCGCCTCGAAGGACCCCGTGAGCTGGCTCTGGTCGCCGTCGGCGAACGACGTGGCGCGGTGGAGGGCGCCGGCGGTGGCGTTGATCGCCTCCTTCATGAGCCGCACCGTCGCCGCCGGCATCTCGGCCGTCTTGCGCGCCAGCGCCGTCGCGGCCTCGACGGTGTGGCCGTCGTCCGCGACCTCGTCCACGAGCCCCCACGCGAGCGCCGTCGCCGCGTCCATCTTTTCGCACAGCAGCGTGATGCGCTTCGCCCGCGCGGGGCCGACGAGCGTGACCAGGCGCGGCAGCGCGCCCCACTGGAGATTGAGGCCGACCTTCACCTCGGGGACGTAGAGGAACGCGCTCCGGCCGAGCACGCGCCAGTCGCAGGCGAGCGCGATCGCGACGCCGGCGCCGACCGCCATGCGCTCCATCGCGGCGATCGTGATCTGAGGCAACTCCTCCCAGGTCTTGCAGAGCCGCACGCCCGCGTAGAAGCGGTGGCGGCGCTGGACGTCCGTCTTCTCCGCGAGCTGCCACGAGCTCGCGTCCTTCAGGTCGGCCCCGGCCGAGAACGCCTCCGCGGCGCCCGCGAGCACGATGACGTGCGTCTCCAGGTCGTCCTGGAACGTGCGGCCCGCCTCCGTCAGCTCGCGGACGAGCTGCTGGTTGAAGGCGTTGAGGCTGGCCTTGCGGTCGAAGCGAACGAGCGCGAGGGGCGGCTCGCGCTCGATCGTCACGTAGCTCCAGGCCATGCGCGTCAGCGCTGGCCCTGGGCGCGGTTGGCCACCTCGACGGTCTTCTTCTCGACGTCGAACTTGAGCGTCTCCTTCGTCTCCACGTCGCCGCCGGTCACGCGGAGGAAGAACGTGTCGTCGCCGAACTCGATGGAGTGGATGTCGCCCACCGCGAACACGGCGGCGTGGCCGGGCTCGTTCAGGAACTCCTTCTGCAGCTCGACCTCCGCGTGGCCCGGCGTCTTCCCGTCGTCGAGCCGGCGCCAGCGGCGCATGCGCGTGGGGTTCCGGTAGTTGCCGTAGACCACCCAGCACGGGCCGTGGTCGTGCACCGAGGACGTGCTGCCCTTCTCGCGCCCGTGCACGAGCACGTGGACGTCGGTCTCGGGGTCGTGGCCGATCGTCGTGAGGCGCGTGTACGGCGGCGGATCGCCGAGGTGCTTCGTGAGGAGCTCGGGGTTGAGCAGGAGCTTCTCCAGGTGGTCCCGGATCTCGGCGAGCCCCGACGGAATGCCCTTGCTCTTGATCGTCGCGCGCGTGTCGGCGAGGAACTGGTCGAGCGTGTAGGTCGTCGTCGCGATGGCCATGTGCCCCTCTCTCATGCCGTCACCTTGACCGGGTGCGGCACCGGAACGTTGTAGCCGTACCCTTGCGCATTCCAGGGAATGCTGGCCGGCTGCGTGTTGCCCTGGTCGTCGACCGCCCGCGTCAGGATCACGTGCTCACCCGGGCGGGCGTCCCATTCGAAGTCCCATCGCGCCCAGGCGCGAGGGATGTTGGGCTCGCGGAGGAAGGCCGGCAGCCACGTGGCGCCGCGGTCGAGACTGTAGTCGACCCGGCTGATGCGGCCGGCCGGCGACCAGGCGAAGCCGCGCACGCGCTGCCGGCCCGCCGGCAGCGTCGCGCCCCACGGCAGGGCGACCGCGCTCTTGATCGTCTGCTGGCGCAGCACGACCTTGCTCGGATAGTCCGGGCCTTCCAGGACGTAGCTGCTCGTGGTGGTGGGCACGTCGATCACGGTGTTCCGCACCTCGATGCGTCCCACCCACTTGACGTTGTTGATCCCGACCCAGCCCGGAACGATCGCTCGCACCGGGAAGCCGTGGTCCGGCGGCACGGGCTCGCCGTTGAACGCGTACGCGAGCAGCGTGTCTTCCTCGAAGGCCTTGGCGAGGGAGATCGGCCGGCTGACCTTCACCGAGTCGAGGCCCTCCACGAGCACGTTCAGGATGTCGCGCGGAGTGTCGCGCCGGACCCTGGCCAGCTCGAGCACCGCCCCGAGCGGAACCCCCGTCCATTCCGCCACCCCGATGCCGCCGAACCGCCACTGCGTGCCCGAGGCCACCTTGCCCATGAACTCCTTGAAGAACCCGCGCCCGTTGCCGGCGCACTCGACGTACGCGATGACCGAGCGCGACGGCAGGCGCAGGAGATCGTCGAAGCCGAGCTCGAGCGGACGCTCGAGCGCGTTGCCCTCGACGCGGAGCCGCCAGGTGCGCGTGTCGAGCGCCGGAGTCGTCGCGTGCTGACGGATGAAGAAGTGGCTGGCCGGGGTGAGGTAGCCGCGGAGCGTCTCGAGCCGCGTCTCCAGGTTGATCCCGTGACTGATGAAGATCTCGCCCGGCAGCGGCTTGACGTGGAACTTCTGGGGTTGCGCCACCGCCTCGCTGCTCGAGGCCAGGGCGGCGGCGCCGGCCGCGCCTGTCGCCAGGAACTGTCGCCGGGTGAAGGGGGTATGGCCGTTCATCGAAGCCTCCTTCTCCTGCCTTGAATACTGCTGGCCCTGGATTTCAGGAGTGCTGGCCTGGATTCTAGGGGCAGGTGGTCGACGACGCAACGTGACCGCGCTGAGGCGCTCGTGCCCCAGCGTGGTCGCGCACGCCCCAACCGCCCGCGACAGCACCTCTCGCAATCACCGACGAATCAACGGTTTGGTCGCCGCGCGCCCTGGCACTGCGCTTGCGCTGTCGAGTGACGCATGAGCTTCGATGACGCCCGCCGCCGCATGGTGCACCAGATCGAGACCCGCGGGGTCCACGATCCCGCCGTGCTCGCCGCGATGGGGAAGGTCCCCCGCGAGCGCTTCGTCGGCTCGTCCCTCACGCACGCCGCCTACGAGGACCGCCCGCTGCCGATCGGCGAAGGGCAGACGATCTCTCAGCCCTACATCGTCGCGCTCATGACGGAGGCGCTGCGGCTCACCTCGCGGGACCGCGTGCTCGAGATCGGCACGGGGTCCGGGTATGCCGCGGCCGTTCTCGCCGAGATCGCGGCCCAGGTGTACACGATCGAGCGCCTCGGCTCGCTCGCGGCCTCCGCGCGGCGGCGCCTGTCCGACCTCGGGTACGAGACGGTCCACGTGCGCTGCGCCGACGGCACCCTCGGATGGCCCGAGCATGCGCCCTACGACGCGATCGTCGTGACGGCCGGCGGCCCCGAGATTCCGAAGGCCTTGCTCGATCAGCTCGCGATCGGCGGCCGGCTCGTGATGCCGGTCGGCGCCCTGTCGTCCGGCCAGCACCTCGTCCGCGTGGTGCGGACGGGCCCGGACGACTACGACTCCGAGGATCTCGGCGGCGTCGCCTTCGTGCCGCTCATCGGCGCCGAGGGCTGGCCCGAGGACGGAGGGCGCCTGATGACCGCCGTCATCGAGGCCCTCGCGCAGCCGCCGGTCGCGGCGCGCCGCGTGGAGCTCGTCGAGCGGAAAGGCCTCGGCCATCCCGATTCGATCTGCGACGCGCTCGTGGAGACGATCGCGATCGCGCTGAACCGCATGTACCGCGAGCGGACCGGCGCCATCCTCCACTACAACATCGACAAGGCGCTGCTCGTGGCGGGGCAATGCGTGACGGGCTTCGGCCGGGGCGAAGTCATTCGTCCGATGACCTTCTACGTCGGCGATCGCGCGACGTTCGAGGCCGACGGCGTGAAGCTCCCCGTGGAGGACACGCTGCACGAGGCGGTGGAGGCGTGGCTGGCGACCCATCTGCCGCGCGTCCGTCCCGGTCAGGATTTTCAGGTCCGCAGCGTGCTCGCGCCGGGCTCGGTGGAGCTGCGCGGCGTCGTGACGGCGTCCGCCGGCGCCGTCGCGTCGAACGACACGTCGGGCGCCTCGGGCCACGCGCCGCTCAGTCCCACCGAGCAGACCGTGCTCGCGGTCGAGCGCTTCCTGAACGGTCCCGCGTTCAAGGCGCGCTTTCCCGACACCGGCGAGGACGTGAAGGTGTTCGGCGTCCGCGAGGACGATCGTCTCCGCCTGACGGTCGCGATGCCGCTCGTCTGCGTCGCCACCGCGTCGGAAGCGGCGTACTTCGCGCGCAAGGACGAGATCCTCGCGGCGCTCGCCGCGGAGTTCCGTGACGTGCCCCTCGCGCTCGAATGGCGCCTGAACAATCTCGACGCGCGCGGCCGCGGCGCGGATGGCGACCTACCTGACCGTGACCGGCACGTCCGCCGAGCACGGCGATTCCGGCCAGGTCGGACGCGGCAATCGCGCCAACGGCCTGATCGCGTTCGCGCGCCCGTCCGGGGGAGAAGCGACCGCCGGCAAGAACGCGGTGGCCCATCCGGGCAAGATCTACAGCGTGCTGAGCCATCGGCTCGCGGGGCTGATCCATGCGCGGTGCCCGGCGCTCGCACGAAGTCTACGTGCACCTCGTGGCGCGCATCGGCGAGCCCGTCGATCGGCCGTGGACGGGCGTGCAGGTCATCCTGCCGGGCGGCGTCGCGCTCGGCGACGTCGAGCCGGCGATCCGCGAGGTCGTCGACGCCGAGCTCGCGCGGCTGCCCGCGTTCCGCGAGGAGCTGCTGCGCGGCGCGCATCCCGTCTGTTGAGCCTCGAGAGGAGGTCGCCATGGCCACGCAGATCCACACGCCCACGGCCCGTCGCGACGGTTCGAAGCCGGCCCGCGCGCGAACACGGTCGCCGTCATCAGCGGCCACACGCTCGGCGTCGTGCTCGCCACGTTCATGGGCGGCTGGCATGTCCTGTGGTCGCTGCTCGTGCTGGCGGGCTGGGCGCAGCCGGTGATCGACTTCATCTTCTGGCTGCACTTCATCACGCCGCCGTACCAGGTGGGCGCCTTCGTGCCCGCGCGCGCGCTCGGCCTGATCGCGGTCACCGCGGCGCTCGGTTACGTGTCCGGTCGTATCATCGCCAGGATCTGGAACCTCCTGCCCACCAGAAGGAGCTGACGATGGCCAAGAGACGCCCCGCATCCCCGCCGATCCGCCAAGGCCGGCCGGCCTCCCGTCGAGGTGCCCAGCACGCCATCGGTGAAGCGCCGGCAAAAGAGCGCCACCACCGCCGTGCGCAAGGACACGATGATCCTCCAGAGTGCCGAGGGCCCGCGGGCCCGGTGGGCTCCGACGAAGCCACAAATCAAGAAGCGCTAAGCGTGGCGGACGCGGCGCTCGGGCAGCCCGCCCGCGCGTGGCACGCGCTCGAGGTCGCGCGTGTCGCCGCGCTGTTCGAGACGGACGCCGAGCGCGGCCTGACCGCCGGCGAGGCGCGGCGACGGCTCGGCCGCGTCGGCCCGAACCGCGTGGCGGAGGCGCGCGAGACGCCGCTCTGGCGGCTCGCGCTGGGTCAGTTCGAGAGCCTCGTCGTGCTCCTGCTCCTCGCGGCCGCGGCGGTCGCGATCGCCCTCGGCGAGCTCGTCGAAGGCATCGCCATCCTCGCCGCGCTGGTGCTGAACGCCGGCATCGGCTTCACGACCGAGTGGCGCGCGCGCGTGTCGCTCGCCCGCCTGCGCGCGCTCGTGGTGCCGTCGGCGCGCGTGCGTCGCGACGGCCAGGTGACCACGGTGCCCGCCGCGGACCTGGTGCCCGGCGACGTCATCGTGCTCGAGGCGGGCGCTCAGGTTCCGGCGGACGCGCGGCTCGTGCGCAGCGCGGTGCTGCAGCTCGACGAGTCCACGCTGACGGGCGAAAGCCTCGCGGTCGAGAAGGACGCGAACAGCGGCGTCGAGGCCGGGGTGCCGCTCGCCGAGCACCGCACGATGGTGTTCCTCGGCACCGCCGTGCTCGCGGGCAGCGGGACGGCCATCGTCACCGCCACCGGGGTCGCCACGCAGCTCGGTCGCATCGGTCAGCTCGTCGCGCTGGCGGGCGATCGGTCGACGCCGCTCGAACGTCAGGTGGAGGGGCTCGCGCGGCGGCTCATGGGGTTCGCGCTGGCGGTGTGCGCGGTGGTGGCCGCCGCCGGCATCCTTCATGGCCAACCCGTCGGCCTGATGATCGAGACGGCGATCAGCCTGGCCGTGTCGGCCATTCCCGAAGGACTGCCGGCGGTGGCGGCGGTCGCGCTCGCCGCCGGACTCTGGCGCCTCGCGCGCGCCGGCGCGCTCGTGCGACGCTTGCCGGCCGTCGAGACGCTCGGCGCCGTCACGGTCATCTGCTCGGACAAGACCGGGACGATGACCGAGAACCGGATGGCGGTCGTGCGGCTGAGCCTGCCGGGCCGGACCATCGCCGTGGGTGGCGCGGCGACCGCGCGGCAGGGGACCTTCACCGAACGTGAGCGGCCGCTCGCCCCGCTCGACGATGCCGACGTCGCACGGCTGCTCACCGTGGCCGCGCTCGTCAACGACGCCGGCGTGGAGCCGGACGGCGACGCGCTGCGACTGCACGGCGACCCGACGGAAGCGGCGCTGCTCGTGGCCGCGACGAAGGCCGGGCTCGATCTCGCCGCGCTGTCGCGCCGCTGGCCGCGCCGGCACGAAGTGCCGTTCTCGTCCGACACGCGATTCATGGCGACGTTCCACGAGGCCACGGACGGCGAGCGCGCGCTCTGCGTGAAGGGCGCGCCCGGCGCCGTCCTCGACCGCTGTACCTTCGACGACGAGACGCGCCGCCGCCTGCTCGACGAGAACGTCGCGCTCGCCGGCGGAGGCCTCCGCGTGCTCGCCATCGCGTGGCGGCCCGGCGGCTGGTCCGCCGCGCGACGGCGTGAACGGCCTGACCTTTCTCGGCTTCGTCGCGCTCGCCGACCCCGTGCGTCCAGGGCGTGAAGGAAGCGCTCGCGCGCTGCCGCGAGGCGGGCATCGCCACCATCATGCTCACGGGCGACCAGCGCGCCACCGCGGAGGCCGTCGGCCGCGCAGCTCGACCTGGCGCCGGACGCGATCCGGAGCCGCGTCAGCCCCGAGGACAAGCTCACGCTCGTCGCGGAGCTGCAGGCCCGCGGCGACGTGGTCGCGATGACCGGCGACGGCGTCAACGACGCGCCCGCGCTCGTGCGCGCGGACATCGGCATCGCGATGGGGCGCCACGGCACCGACGTCGCGCGCGAGGCGGCCGACCTCGTCCTCACCGACGACGACTTCGCGACCATCGTGCGCGCCGTCGAGGAAGGCCGGGTCATCCACGGCAACCTCCGCAAGGTCATCCACTTCCTCTTCACGTGCAACCTGTCCGAGATCCTCACGATCTTCGCCGCGATCGTCGCGGGGTTGCCGAGCCCGCTGGGGCCGCTGCAGATCCTCTGGGTGAACCTCGTCACCGACATCCTGCCGGCGATGGCGCTCGTCCGGGATCCCGCGGAGCCCGGCGTCATGCGGCGGCCGCCGCGCGATCCGCGCGAGCCGCTCGTGACCTGGCCGCGCGCCGTCCGCATGCTCGGGGAGGCCGCGTGCCTGAGCGCGGGCATGGCGAGCGCGTATCTGTGGGCGGTGCTCCAGGACGGCGCCGGGACCGCGGGCGCACACGCTGGCCTTCGTCGTCCTCGTGCTCATCCATCCGCTCCAGGCGCTGCACTGCCGCTCCGAGTCGGATCCCTGGTGGCGGTTGCCGCCGAACCGGCTCATCTGGGTGGCGCTCGTCACGCTGATCGCCGCTGCAGTGGGGCGCGGTGTCGTGGCCGCCGCTCGCCGATCTGCTCGACAGCGTGCCGCTGTCGGCGGCGGACTGGGCGGTCGCCGCCGTGGCGGTGACGTGGCCCGTGCTGCTCCTCGAGGTCGCTCAAGCGCCGGCGCGGGCGATGACGGACGTCGAGGCGGCGCGGCGACCGCACCCTGGCGCGCCATCGTCCCGCTCGTCGTCGGCGTGATCGTCGCCGCGACGCCCGGTCCCGCCGGGCTCACCCCCGAGGCGTGGCGCTACTTCGCGGTCTTTCTCGCGGTCATCGTCGCGCTCATCACCGAGCCGATTCCCGGCGCCGCCGTGGGCTTGATCGGCGTCACCGTGGCGACCATGCTCCATCTCGTCGCCCCGGGGCCGGTCGACTCGATCCGCTGGGCGCTCACCGGGTTCGCGGACAGCACGGTGTGGCTGATGTTCGTCGCGTTCATGTTCGCGCTCGGGTACGCGAAGACGGGGCTCGGCCGGCGGATCGCGCTCGCGCTCGTGCGCCGGCTCGGGCGGCCGCACGCTCGGCCTCGGCTATGCGATCGCGCTCGCCGACCTCGCGCTCGCGCCGTTCGTGCCGTCGAACACGGCGCGGAGCGGCGGGATCGTGTTCCCGATCGTCGAGAACATTCCGGCGCTCTACGGCTCGGAGCCCGGCGAGCGCCGCCGCGGCCTCGGCGCGTACGTGATGTGGACCGCGTTCGCCACGACCTGCGTGACCAGCTCGATGTTCCTCACCGCGCTCGCGCCGAACCTCCTCGCGGTGGCGCTGATGAAGACCATCGCGGGCGTCGAGGTGTCGTGGACCGCCTGGCTGATCGGCTTCCTGCCCGTGGGCGTGCTGCTCTTCGCCGTGCAGCCGCTCCTCATCCATCGTCTCTGCCCGCCGCTCGTGACGCACACCGTCGAGGTCCCGCAGTGGGCGCAGCGGGAGCTGGCCGCGATGGGGCCGCCGTCGCGGCGCGAGCTCACGATGGGGGCCCTGGCCGTGGTGGCGCTCGCGCTCTGGATCTTCGGGACCCCGTGGATGAGCGCGACGACGGTCGCGCTCCTGACGCCTCTGCCTGATGATCGTGACGGGCGTCGTGACGTGGGACGACATCCTCGCGTATCGCCGCGGGTGGAACAACCTGGTCTGGTTCGCGACGCTCATCACGCTCGCCGACGGCCTGGGCCGCGTGGGCTTCCTGTCGTGGTTCGCCACGACGGTCGCCTCGTCCGTCGGCGGGATTCCCGGGACCGGCAAGGTCGCGGTGCTCGTCGTCGTCTTCTTCGTCGCGCACTACATGTTCGCGAGCGTGACCGCGCACGCGACCGCGCTGCTGCCCGTGGTGCTCACCGCGGTGGTGGCGATCCCGGACCTGCCGATCACCGTGGTCGCGCTGTCGCTCTCCTACACGCTCGGGCTGATGGGGATCATCACGCCGTACGCGACCGGATCGGCGCCGCTCTACTACGGCAGCGGCTACATCAGCCACCGCGATTTCTGGACGCTGGGGCTCCGCTTCGGCGTGCTCTATCTCGTCGCCGTCCTCGCGCTGGAGCTGCCCTACCTGCTCTTCCTGTACCGCTGAGCGGCCGTGGAGCGTCGTTCGAGCGCGGTGATGATCTCGTCGCGCGTGAGCCAGGGGAAGGGGACCGGCCGCCCCGCGCGCATGGCGCGGACGCCGCGTCCGCGCGCCACCGCGCCGATCACGTGCCCGGTGATGCCTGCGCGCGCCCACGCGCGCAGGAGGGCCGGGGCGCGGCGCGCCGCCACGGTGGCGAGCAGCGCGCCGGAGCCGATCAGGCCGAGCGGATCGATGCCGTAGTGCCGGCAGATCGCCGCCGTCGGCGCGAGCACCGGAATCCGGTCGAGATCCACGTCGAGACGCACCCGCGACGCGAACGCCAGCTCGTGCAGCGCGGCGCGGATCCCGCCCTCCGTCGGGTCGTGCATCGCCGAGACGCCGTGGCGCGTGGCGATCACGGCTTCCGGGACCACGGAGATGCCGGGGCGCTGCTCGCAGTCTCTGGCCGGCGCTGATGACGGACGCGGGCAGCGCGCGGCCGAGCTCGCGCGCGCGCTCGTGACAGAGGATCGCCGTCCCCTCGATGGCGGCGGCCTTGGTGAGCAGCACCAGATCCCCGGGACGCGCGCCGCCTGCCGTGATCACGCGTGCGCCGAGCAGCAGCCCCTGCATGTCGCCCGTCACCACCGGCCGCGTCACCGCGTCCGTCACTTCCGTGTGGCCACCGGTCACCGCCACGCCGAGCGCCCGGCACGTCGCCGCGATCTCGCGTGCGATGCCCAGCACCACCGAGCTTCGCGTGCCCGGCGGGACGAGGATCGTCGGCTGGAACCAGTGCGGCCGCCCGCCCATGACCGCGACGTCGTTCGCGTTGACCTGCACGGCGTACCAGCCGATCCGCGCGGCGGTGAACGTGACGGGATCGCTCTTGAGGATCACGCGATGCCGTCCGATGCCACGACGGCGGCATCGACGCCGCAGCGCGGTCCCACCAGCACCCGCGGATCCGGCGCTCCGCGCCACCGCAGCAGCCGGGTCAGCAGTGGCGGCGGGAGCTTGCCGGCGCCGAGTGCGACGTCTTTCACGACGCGACGCCTAGGCCGCCGACTGCGCCTCGGCCCACGCTTCTTTGAGGTCCTGGGGGAGCTGCGCCATCACGTCCTCGGCCTCGCCCAGCGACAGGGCGTCCTTCAGCGCGGCGAAGACGGCCAGCGTGGCCCAGCGCGCCTCGCGCGTCGAGAGGAGCCCGGCCTCGCCCATCACCCGCGCGTGAAACTGCGCGAGATCCAGGCGCAGCGGGCGGCGGTCGATGTCGTCGCCTTCGTCCCACACGCGCTGGAGCGGCTCCGGCAACTGGGCCCGCGCCTGGCGCGCCTCTTCCGGCGTCAGCCGGTCACGCAGCGCATGGAGCACGGCGGCCGTCACCGCGACCGCTTTCGCGCGGTCGTCCATCGCCGCCGTACGCCTGACCACACGATAGAACTCGTTCGCATCCATGGACATCTCCCGTGCGGCGGCTGCAGTCCCGCCGCTCATGTCGCGAACCGCAAGGCGAATGCCAGATGACGTGATCAGAAAACCGGGGACTTGCGACGACGAGGACGATCGGTGAGCGCGCCGTCGCCCCACGTGAGGCGCGAGGGCCGCACCACGGCGCGATTGTCGCAGCTACCTCCGTCGACCTTTTCGGTGAGTTGGCGTGGGCGCGCTCCTTGCTCGCGTGGGCATCCATGACATTCCGCAATCGTCTCGAAGCCGGTCGCAAGCTCGCCGACGCGCTCGTCCCGATCCTGAAGCCTCCGTGCGTCATCGCCGGGATTCCCCGCGGAGGGGTCGCGGTGGCCATGCCGATCGTCGAGCGATTCCATCTGCCCCTCACGGTCGTGTATGCGCGCAAGCTCACGGCGCCGGTGGCGCCGGAGTTCGCCTTCGGCGCGATCGACGAGGACGGGCGGACGATCATCGACGCGAGGTCCGCGGCCATGCTCGGGCTGTCGGCCGAAGACGTCGAGCGGGCGAAAGAGCGCGTGTCCAGAGAGATCCGGCGTCGGATGACGACCTACGGCGTGCCCGCGCTCGGCCACTATCTTCCAGACACCGCGGTGCTTCTGGTGGACGATGGTCTGGCGACGGGGCTCACGATGCGGGCCGCGCTTGAGTATGCGCGCCGCCACGGCGCGCGCGAGATCATCATCGCCGTCCCCTGCGCCTCCGAGGCCGCCGCCCGCGAATTCGAGCGCTCCGCCGATCGGTTCGTCAGCCTCGTCGTCGATCCGGACTTCGGGGCGGTCGGCGCGTACTACGACGACTTCTCGCCCGTCTCGGACGATGAAGTGATCGCGATGCTGGCGACGGCGCGCACGCCGGCCGCGGCGCCGTCCGGCACAGCGCTTGCCCGTGACGGACGCCTGCGCTTCAGCACGTCACGGGGCTTCGTCCTGGCGGGCCGGCTCCTGCGCCCGCCGTCGCCGGGGCCTCATCCTGTCGTGGTCTTCGCCCACGGTTGGGGCAGTGGCAAGGACAGTCCGCGCAATGTCGCCGTCGCGGAGGCGCTGCGGCAAGCAGGGCGTCGCCGCCTTCCTCTTCGACTTCACGGGTCACGGCGAGAGCGAGGGGACGCCTGACGACTCGACCCAGGAGCAGCAGGTCCACGACCTTGTCGCCGCGCTCGACACGCTCGAGAAGGCGCACGACATCGACACACGGCGGCTCGGCGTCGTCGGCGCGAGCTCCGGGGCGGCCGTGGCCGTCCTGATGGCGGCGCGAGACCGGCGAGTCCGTGCGCTGGCACTCCGGTCGCCCAACCTCACCGGTGCCGAAGCGTCGGTGCACGGCGTCCGTGTGCCGACGCTGCTCGTCGTCGGCGAGCACGACGCATCGATCCGGGCCGCGATCGCGCCGCTGATCGGCCGTTTCGGCGCGCCCGCGACCCTCGACGTCGTGCCGGGCGGCGATCACCTCTTCGCGGAGCCCGCGGCGCGCGCGCGGGCGACGGCAACGACGGTGGCATGGCTCACGAAGCACCTTGGGGGCGCCGCATGATCAGAACGGTGCTGGCCGCGGTCGTCCTCCTTCTCGTCACCGCGACGCCTGGTCTCGCCGCACACTGGCACGGCAGCGTCTTCATCGGGCCCTTCTGGTGGGGACCACCGTACCCGTACTGGCCGTCCTACCCTCCGCCCGTCTACGTCTACCCTCCGCCGCCGACGGTCGTACAGGAACCCCGGGTCTACATCCAGCAAACGCCGCCTTCACCTCCGGACGGGCCGTACTGGTACTACTGCTCGAGCGCGCGCGCCTACTTCCCGACGGTGCCGGAGTGTCCCGAGCCGTGGGTCAAAGTGCCGCCTCGGCCCGAATAGCGCCGGCGACCTCGCTCGCCTCGACCTCCGCCTCGATCGCGCGCCGGCCGATCTCGCCACTCATCCGGGGTGACGCCGGGCGGTCCGGCGCTCGGCCGCATCGTGCGGCTGGTGGCCCGTCTCGATGAACGACTTCATCCGCAGGAGATCGGCCGTCATCGCGCTCCGCGGGTCGGCCCCGAGGAGCTTGGCGACCACGTGCCCGACGGCTCCGCCGGGCGGACGATAGGACATCTTCACGTCGACACGCGTGCCGCCGTCCTCCGGCTCGAAGCGCACCACGCCATAGTGCTCGAGGGGCGCTCCGGGCTCGCTCGAGAACTCGATCAGCTCGTTCGGCACCTGCGTGATGACGACGCCATCCCAGGACCACGTGCTCCGCGCCGGCCCCACGACGGTCCAGTGATAGCGGCCACCGCCGAGGTCGGTCACCGCGCGCACGCGCGACATGAAGCGCGGGAAGTTCTCGTGATGGCTCCAGGCGTCGTAGACGCGCTCGACCGGCGCATCGATGTGGATCGTCTTCCGCACGCCGAAGCCGTGTCCGCCGCGAACGCCGGCCAGGTCCCGTAGCTCGAGGTTCGTGACCGCGCGCGCGACCAGGGTCCCTCCCGCGAGCCCGAGCGCCGCGCCGGTGATCCCGCGACGGCGCAGGCCGTACAGCGCCATCACGCCCCCGGCGACTCCGGCCAGCAGACGCGCGGCCGGGGCCCAGCTGATCTGCATGAACTCGCTGGTCTCGCCCGAACGCGGTCTTCCGCCCTGGAGGCTCGGGACATCGTCGGCGTACTCGTGAGCCTGCAGCTGGTTCTCGACGCCCGTGACGCCGCGCACCGCCGAGACGCTCTCGAGGAGTGGCGCGACCTCGCTGGCGAGAATCGCCCCGCTCAGCGTCACCCGGCCGCGCGTGGCCGTCACCGCGATCGCGCGCGGATGAGAGACGACGTGGCCGAGCCTGGTTCGTACGCGCTCGATGAGGACCTCGTCGCTGATCGTCCTGCCCTTGAACGTGCGGCTCACGCCGGACACGAGCCCGCTCATCCGGTTGCCGGTGTCGCGCGAGGTCTTGCCGAGGGCGGTGCCGGTGACCTTGGCCACATGGGTTGCGGTGTCGCGCAGACGCGCCCGACGCGTGCGGCCGCGCTCAGGATCGAAGAGATACGTCAGGCCGGCGCCGAGGCCGAGCCCGGTTCCGAGGATGCGTGTTCGATTCATCGCTGCCACCTCATGATGCTCATCGGTCCATGCGCGGTATCGGCTCAGGCGACTTCCGCGAGGCAACCCCGGAGCTCTTCATCGCGCTCGACGTCGCCGACCCGAGGGGGCACACGACCGCGATGGAGGAAGTCGCACATGATGCGGTTCGACGCCGCCCAGCCGATCTCGGCCGCGTCGTGATGCGCACACAGGTTCGATCCGGCCGCCACCTCGATGTTGCACCACGCACAACGATTCATGACTGCTCCTCCACGTCTCACGCTGCGGGGCAAGGAGGGTGCCAGCGCCGCGGTTCGGCAACTCGTTGATCGTGCTGACTTCGCGGGTCCTCGTGGTTCCCCGCCCGCGCCGTGCGGGGCGCCGTGTTCTCACGTGTCCCGCGTTCGCCCCACGCCCCGGCGACACCGTGTCAGGCGGCCTCGAGAAACGCCGCGACGTCTCGCGGCACCCGGGATTCGAAGTCGGCGAGCTCGCCCGCCGACACCGCGTTCCGGACGACGCGCCACACCGCGAGGAGCGCGCGCCGGCCCTCGGGCGCGTGGACGCCGAGCGCGGCGGCGACGTGCTGGATGAGCGCCTCGCGGTCCATCGCCAGCGCGGGTCGTGTCTCCGTCTGCAGATGGGCCTTCAGCATGCGCGGCAGCTGGGTGATGAACTGCCGTCGCGTCTCGGGGTCCGGCGCCAGATCCGCCAGCGCGGCGACGACGGCCTTCGCCCAGCGCTCGGCGTCCTTGCGCGTGGCGAGCCCGGCGGCCGCCTGCACGTCGGTCAGGAACTGTTGATCAGTCATGACGGGCCGCCGCGTCAGCTCGCGGCGGCGATCGCGCGCCGCCCCAGACCGCGCTGCAGGGTGGACGCGACCTGGCCGAGCTCCTGGCCGAGCAGCATCAGCAGGTCGTCGAGGGAGAGGATGCCCATCAGCTTGCCCTGGCGATCGACGACGGGAAGACGGCGAACGCCCTTCGCCGCGAACGTCTTCGTCGCGTCCATGATGCCCTTCTCCGCCGGGATCACGGTCAGATCCCGGTGCATCACGTCGCCCACCGTGACGGTGCCGGGGTCTCTGCCGTCGGCCACGACGGAGATTGCGATGTCCCGATCGGTGAGGATTCCGGCGGGCCGGTTCCCGTTCACGACGACCACGGCCCCGACCTTCTTCTGGCGCATGACGCGCGCGGCGTCGCGGACCGAGGTTGCGGGGCTCACGGTGACCACGGGTTTCGTACAAATTTCGCCGAGCATGGCACGGACCTCCTCGTCGGGATGCGTGGTGCTATCGCAAGAAGCACGCCGTTCGCCCCTGCGCGATGCGGCGGACGTCGGCGGCAGCCGCGGCGTCAGGAGGGGCGACGCCGCCTCACGTGAGGCGGCGCGGTCGCAGAGGGTGCGGCGATTTCCGTCGTCGTCACCGTGCGGGGCGCGGTCGCGAAGGGTTTTCGGCGTGCGGAGCTCTGGCACTCGCGTTGCGTGCGTAGCATCTCGCCCGACGGCAGCAGGTGGCGAGAGTCCGCCCGAGGAGGATGCGATGGACGAGCGACTCGAAGCGTTCCTGACGCCGGTGATGCGGTGGCTTCGGGACCGACGTCGTGCATTTCGGCTGCGCTACCACCTCATCGCGCTCGTGGTCATCGCGCTCGTCCCCGCCCTGATCTTCGCCGGCATCGTCGTCGGGAGCCTGGGCCGCGAGCAGCGGAGGTCGGTCGAGCGAGGCCTGGAGGCGACCGTCCGGGCGCTGGCGATCGCGGTCGAGCGTGAAATCGACGCCTCCGTGGAGGCGCTCGAGGTCCTCGCGACGTCCCCGGCGCTCGACCGGGGCGACCTGGGCGCGTTCTACGAGCAGGCGCTGCGCGCCGTCCGAACCGAAGATTTCTGGTACGTCATCGCCGTGACGGACGTGCGCGGGCAACTCCTCGCGAGCACCCTGCGTCCGCTCGGGACGCCGCTGCCGTCGATCGCCGATCGCCCCTACTTCCGCACGCTCATCGAGCGTCGCCAACCGGCCGTCTCGGATCTCATCACCGGGCGTACCACCGGAGAGTTCAACGTCACCGTTGCCGTGCCGGTCGAGCGCGAGGGGACGCTGCGCTACGTTCTGTTCGCCGCCATCCGTCCCGAGTCCTTCGGCAGGATCCTCGCGGCCCAGCGGATCCCCGCGGACTGGATCGCCGGCATCGCCGACACGCGTCAGGTGCTCATCGCGCGGAACCGGAACCCCGCGCAGTTCGTCGGGCGCGAGCTGATCGAGCCGCTGAAGCAGGCCGTCCGCGCCGCGACGTCCGGCACCGGCCGCTTCCCGGTCTACGACGGCCCCGACGTCTACGCCGCCTGGCAACGGACGACGTCGCTCGGCTGGACCGTCACGCTGGGGGCGCCCGTCTCCGCCGTCGACGTTCCCCTTCGCCGCTCCATGTGGGGCCTCGCGCTCGGCGGGCTCCTCGCCATCCTCACTGCGGGCGCCCTCGCGGTCGCGCTGGGTCGTCGCATCTCCGGCTCCATGGACCGGCTCGTGTCGGCCGCGATCGCCCTCGGACGAGGCGCGACCCCGCCCTGCCCGTCGTCTGCGATCTCAGAGGTCGATGCCGTCGGACACGCGCTCGAGCGGGCAGGACACACGATCAGCGAGCGGACGACCGAGCTGGAGAGCAGCCAGGCGCGGATCAAGCGGCTCGTGGATTCCACGCTGATCGGCGTCATCGTCAGCGAGGGCGATCGGATCACCGACGCGAACGACGCCTTCCTTCGCATGGTGGGGTACAGCCGCGACGAGCTCCGGCAGGGCGCGCTGCTGTGGCGGAATCTGACCCCACCCGAGTACGACGCGGCGGACGCCGCCGCGAGGGTGATGGCGCGACGGACCGGCGGGAGCGCGTCGTACGAGAAGGAGTACGTCCGCAAGGACGGGACGCGCATTCCCGTTCTCGTGGGGCCCGTGCTCCTCGACGATGCGCGGCACGAATGGGCCGCCTTCGCCCTCGACCTGACCGAGCGGAACCGCCTGGAGGCCGAGCGAACGCTGCGGGTCCAGGCGCAGACGGCGAACCAGGCGAAGGACGAGTTCCTGGCGGTCGTGTCCCACGAGCTCCGCACGCCCCTGGGTGCGGTGTTGAACAGCGTGCGCATGCTGCGACACGGAGGGCTCGGTGCGTCGCAGATCGCCGAGACCCTGGATCGCATCGATCGGAGCACCCGACTGCAGGCGCGACTGGTCGACGATCTGCTCGATGCGTCGAAGATCGTCGCGGGAAAGCTCCAGGTCGACAAGACGCCGGTGGCGCTGCCTCCGATCGTCGCCGCTGCCGTCGACGCGCTGCGGCCGGAGGCGAACGCGAAGGGCGTCGAGCTCCGCGCTCGCCTCGAAGCCGCGCCCGCGCTCGTGCTCGGAGACGCCGAGCGCTTGCAGCAGATCGCGCTCAACCTCATCGCGAACGCGATCAAGTTCACGCCATCCGCCGGGCACGTCGAGGTGTCGCTCGCGAGCCGCGCCGGTCACGCGGTGCTGACCGTGCGCGATACGGGGCGTGGCATCGCGCCGGAGCTGCTCGCGCACGTCTTCGACCGATTCCGGCAGGGCGACGCGAATGGACGTCATCAAGGTCTCGGCCTGGGGCTCGCCATCGTCCGGCACCTCGTGGAGGCCCACGGGGGAAGGGTCCGCGCCGAGAGCCCCGGACCAGACCGCGGCGCCGTCTTCATCGTCGAGCTGCCGCTGCACAACCCCGTACTAGCCTCGCTTTCCGGGCGCTGACAGAGTCGCCTGAGGAGGCGGGAATGGACAGCATCACCTGCGGGCTCTGCGAACGCGCGTTGCTCTCCGACGACCGGGCGATCTTCCTCGGCGTCGAGAAGCTCTTGTTCCACGGCGCCTGCTACGAGGCGGCGGTAGAGCGTCTCAGCCCGGACATGCGGCGCGGCCGGAGGCTCGAAGACCTGATCGAGGCGGCACGGGACGCGCGGAGCACGTAGTCCCCGCCATGCGACGGTCGCCACGACGGACGAGGAGCTGGCGACGCTCGAGGCGCACCAGGCGGGTGCTCGAGCGAGAGTCCGAATCCGCGCCGGAAAGAACTGCGGCCATCGGTGGGCTTGTAAGACGTGCGCTTCGTATTCGTTTCGCCAGCGCGTGAAGAACAGGTTCGCAAGGCGCTGTCGCGCCGCGCCGCGCGGGGACGGGAGGAGCGTCCCGAGGATGGCCTGGTTGATGTGGAGCGCGTGTGACGCGGCCGACCCGTCCGTCGTGGAGGAGTCCCGCAGCGACGCGATGCGAGATTCCGCAATGTACGCGTCGACCTGGCCAAGGTATGCGCGGTGCTGCGCCGCGTTCGGGGTCAGGCCGCGGCGGAGTCGGGCCAAGCTGCGGCGCTCGCGGAGCGAGCGCGAATCCGTTGTCATGGACGCCCTCACTCGCCCTGCCCTGCGCCGTTCTTTTTGAGCCCGCTCACGCGGCACGGGCCCGCCGCGCCAGCCTGGGAAGCCGCGCCGGGCGCGCGCCTGTGCGGAAGAACGGCCGGGCGTCGCGCAGGAAGATGCGCGTCGTCGTCGGTCCGACCCCCTTGAAGGCCTGCAGGCGCCGGCGCAGGTCCGCCTCGCTCGATGCCGCGGCGAACAGCCGCGTCAGGGTTCCGTACCGTTCGCGGAGCGCGCCGCAGACCTCGAGCAGCTTGGTGGCCGTGGAGAAGTCGTAGCGCACGTAGTGGCCCCGATCGAGCACCGCGACCAGGCGATCCCAGCCGGCGCGAACGATCGCGTCCGGCGTGACGAGGTGCTCGCGGGCGAGCTCGAGGTAGGCGCGGCGCGCCACCTCCTGCTGGATCGGCTTGCCGAAGAGCAGGCAGGCGAGGAACCACTTGAACAGCTCGCGCTCCTTGCGCGTGCCGAGCGCGATGCCGAGATCGCGCGACCGGATGACGCGCCGGCGCGGGAGCCGCCTCACGCCGGGCGGCCCACGGGGAGCAGTGCCAGCGGCTCCTCGCTGGGCGGCAGGCCGGCCACCCGCTTGACCTCGCGATCGTCGAACGCGCCGACGACGACGGCCCCGAGTCCGAGGGCGTGGGGATCCGGCCGGTAGTGATAGATGCCCGGCTCGAGATCGGACGCGCCCACGACGTAGAGCTCGGGATCGAGGGCGTCCGTGGCGCGGGCCGGTCGAGGACCGACCTGGTCGGTGGCGCTGCCCTGGGCACGCCCGCGCATCGCCCGGCCTCGTCCAGACGCCAGGCGCCGAGCTCGTACCCGTCGCGCTCGATCAACACCGCGCCGCACCGCGTGGCAGTGCGTCGACTGGCCCGCCGTGTCGTGGACGTTGCCGGTGTAGGCGTAGCGGATGCCGTTCGCGAGCGCGATCTCCCGCGCCCGCGCGAGCGTCGCCGCCGGCGTCGCCGGCCGGTCCAGGACCTTCCAGTCCGGGTGGAAGCCGGTGAAGTGCACCGGGACGTCGGCGCCGAGGTGCTCGACGATCCAGCGCGTCATCGCGTCGGTCTCCTCGGGCGCGTCGTTCAATCCCGGGATCATCAGGTTCGTGATCTCGAGCCACACGTCGGTCTCGTGCTTGAGGTACTCGCAGCGTGTCGAGCACGGGCTGCGAGCTGACCTGCGCAGACCCGGTGATAGAAGTCGTCGCTGAACGCCTTCGAGATCGACGTTGGCGGCGTCCATGTGGCGGTAGAACTCCGCGCGCGGTCCGGCGTTCATGTAGCCGGCCGTCACGGCGACCGCTTTGAGGCCGCGTTCCACGGCAGGCGTCGGCCACGTCCATCGCGTACTCCATGAAGATCACGGGATCGTTGTACGTGAACGCCACGCTCGCGACAGCCGAGCCCCGCTTGCCGCCTCGGCGATCCGCTCCGGTGAGGCGGCGTCGGCGAGCGTGTCGATCTCACGCGCGACTTCGAGATGTCCCAGTTCTGACAGAACCGGCACGCGAGATTGCATCCGGCCGTCCCGAACGACAGCACCGATGTCCCGGGCAGGAAGTGGTTCAGGGGCTTCTTCTCGATGGGATCGACGCAGAATCCGGACGACCGCCCGTAGGTCGTGAGCACGATCCGGTCGTCCGCGCGCATGCGCACGAAGCACAGGCCGGTCTGCCCCTCGTGCAGCGAGCAGGCGCGCGGGCACACGTCACAGCGGATCCGCCCGTCCTCGAGGCGGGTCCACCACGTCGTGGGATGGTGTGTCCCCATCGCCTCGTTGTTGCCGACCAACCCCCGACAATTTCCCCTCCGTCTCTCATTCTAGCGGGCCCTGGGCGCGCCAGCCGGGCCCCCGACGATTTTCGATAGAGTCTCCCGGCGAGCGCCAACGGTTGGATGCTGTGGATTCCGCGCAACGTCTACTCGCGCGACGGCCTTCGACCGGAGTGACGGCAGGTGCTATGTATCCCCACCCGGCCAGCGGAGGTGGAGACTGCCGTCCGCGTCCATGTCGATCCGTGATCCGAAGGTGTCCGAGACATCCGTCAACCGGGCTCGCAGCCACTCCGCGTCGGCCGGCGATGCCCGGTGCAGCCGCATCTTCTCGATCCGCATCGGGATCATCCGCAGCTCGGCCAGGTCCCCGGTGCGGCCCTCCACCGTCGCGAAATACATCAGCAACGAGGTCGATGCCGCCGTCGATGAGCCGGTGCGCGAAGCGCACGTGCGCGCGCGGCACGCGGACGTGGGACTCGTGGAGCTCCGGCGCGCTCGGGCACATGAGGATCTGATCGACCCCGCGTCCGGTCATCACGTCGCCGCACAGGAAGAGGGTGACGAGGTCAGCGCCGCCCGCCGAATCCATCCCCCGCGCTCTCGACGATGTTGAGCAGGGCCTCCAGCGCGTCGGCCCGCGTGACGATCCCGACCGGACGGCCCCCGTCGAGCACCACCACGGCGCCGATCTTGTGCTCGAGCATCGCGCGCACGGCCTCGGTCAGCGGCGTGTCCACGTCGACGGTCACCGGAGACTCGCTCATCACCCGGGCCACGGGCGCGCTCGGAGCGACGGTCGGCTCTCCTTCCACGCGCAATCCCCGGACGTCGCGATCGGACACGACGCCGACCAGCACCTCGCCCTCCATCACGAGCACGTGACGGATGCCTTCGCTGCGCATGAGCCCCGCCACGTGCGCCACCGAGACGTCGGGAGCGACGTGGACCGGCGCCCGGCTCATCCAGTTGCGGACGGTCCCGACCCACTCGTCCTTCGACGTCACCATGTCCTCCTTGCCGCGCCGCTACTCGTACCGGAGCGCATCGATGGGATTGAGGCGCGAGGCCTTGCGCGCCGGGTAGAAGCCGAAGAAGACGCCGACGGCCGCCGCGAAGACGAACGCGGGAACGACCGCGCGCGCCTGGATCGGCGCCAGCCACCCGGCGAAGTATCCGATCGCCCACGCGCCGGCGATGCCCACCACGATCCCGATGAGTCCGCCGGCCAGCGAGACGGTGACGGCCTCGATGAGGAACTGCGTCAGGATGTCCCGGCGCCGGGCGCCGACGGCCCGCCGCAGCCCGATCTCCCGCGTCCGCTCGGTCACCGACACCAGCATGATGTTCATGATGCCGATGCCGCCCACGAGGAGCGAGACGGAGGCGATCGCGGCCAGCAGCAGGCTCAGCACTCTCGAGGACGCCTCCTGGCTTTCGAGGATCTCGGAGAGGTTCCGCAGGGTGAAGTCGTCGTCCTGACCGGGCTGCAGATGATGCCGCTGGCGCAGCAGGGTACGGATGCCCTCCTCGGCGCCCTTCATCGCGGCCGCCTCGCGCACCTTCACGAGGATCCCGTTGACCGCCCGGGCGTTGGCCGCGCTGATGCCCAGCACCTTCTTCTTCGCGGTCGAGAGCGGCACCAGCACCGTGTCGTCCTGGTCCTGTCCCTGGGTGGACTGGCCCTTCCGCGCGAGCACGCCGATCACCATCAGCGGAACTTTCTTGACGCGGATCACCTGGCCGACCGGATCGGTGCCACCGAACAGGTTCTGCGCGACGGTCTGGCCGAGCAGCGCCACCTTCGTGGCGCCGTCGATGTCGTCCTGGGTGAAGGGCCGCCCCGCGGCGGTCTCCCAGTCCCGCGCTTCCAGGAATCCCGGGGTCACGCCGAAGAGCGCCGTCGACCAGTTCGCGTTGCCCGCGATGACCTGGACGCCGCCCCGGACCGTCGGCGCCGCGACCTGGACGCTCGCGATCTCGCGCTCCATCGCACGGGCATCGTCCTCGGTGACGGTGAGCTGGCTGCCGGCGCCGAGGTGCACCCCGCCGGTCGTGATCGACCCGGACAGCACGATGATGAGGTTCGAGCCCAGGCTCCGGATCTGCCCTTCGACCCGCGCCTGCGCCCCCGCACCGACGGCCATCATGGTGACGACCGCGCCGACGCCGATGATGACGCCGAGCATCGTGAGACCGGTGCGCGCCTTGTTGGCGGCCAGGGCGATCAGGGCGAGCTGCGCGGTCGCGGGCACTCTCATGACCGCGTCGAAGCCGGGGCGCCGCGCGTGAGCGCGGCGCGGGCATCGCGCGGCGCCGCGACCGGCTCGTCCTGGACGATCTCGCCGTCCCGGAAATGGAGGATGCGCCGCGCGCACCGCGCGATGTCCTCCTCGTGGGTGACGAGCACGATGGTGATGCCGTGCTCGTTCAGCGCCTGGAGGATCGCCATGATCTCGAGGCTGGTGCGCGTGTCGAGATTCCCGGTGGGCTCGTCGGCGAGGAAGAGGATCGGATCGTTGACGAGGGCGCGCGCGATCGCCACCCGCTGCTGCTCACCGCCGGAGAGCTGCGCGGGGCGGTGATGGGCGCGGTCCGCGAGCCCGACGGCTTCGAGCGTCGCCATCGCCATCCGGCGGTGCTCGACGGCGGGTCGATCGCTGTAGATCAGCGGCAGCTCCACGTTGCCGAGCGCGCGCATCCGGGGCATCAGGTTGAACTGCTGGAAGACGAAGCCGATCTTCGCGTTCCTCACTCGCGCCAGCGCGTCGTCGTCGAGCTGGGAGACATCGCGGCCTTCCAGCAGGTAGCGGCCGGACGTCGGGGTGTCGAGGCACCCGAGGAGGCTCATGAACGTCGACTTGCCCGAGCCCGAGGGGCCCATGATCGCCACGAGCTCACAGGCGTCGATGGTCACGGAGACGTCGCGCAGCGCGTGCACCACGTGCGTGCCCAGCCAATAGTCCTTCGTCAGGCCCTGCGTCTCGATCACGGGCTCGGCCATCGGCTCGTCTCTCCGCAACACCCGTGCCGCGACCGACGGACGAGAATTCAGGCACATGGCGTCGCCGGTGTGGGGCATCGTCACCCCAACGTAGCGTGCGTTCCCCACCTCCCCATGGCCTGAGGCTCCTCGATGGCTTCAGCGCTCCGGCGAGCAGCGGCGCGACGGACAGCACGACGATCCGCGCGGCGCCGGTCAGCGACTCCGGGAGCGGCGTGGTGTCGGTGACGTAGATCCGGCGCACGCCGAGCGACCAGAGGCGCTCCCAGGCGCCGCCGGTGAACAAGCCGTGCGTCGTCATGACGATGATCTCGCGGGCGCCCGCACCGTGGAGCGCTTCACACGCGGACACGAGCGTCCCGCCCGTGTCGAGGATGTCGTCCACGACGATCGCCTGTGGGCCGACCGCGCCGTGCAGGGTCGAGTGACGAACACCATCGGGCGTCCGCGTCTTCGTGAGATGGGCGAGCGGGCGAGGGATGCCGGCCGCGCGGCGCACGGCCTCGCATCGCTCGAGCGCGCCCGCGTCGGGCGCGACGATCACGGGGTCGTCGAGCGCGAGCCCGGCGATCGTGTTCGCGAAGAGCGGGGCGGGGGAGAGCGACACCACCGGGATCGGGAACAGCTCGTGGACGAGGGGCGAATGGACGTCGACCGTGAGGACCGCATCGACGCGTGAGGCGCGCAGCACCTCGCCCAGCCACGCCGTCGCCCGGCTCTTGCGCGGCTCCGCGCGGTCGTGGCGCGCATACCCGAGATACGGCAGGCACGCGGTGATGCGGCGCGCGCCCTCCTTCTCGAGCGTGTGACTCAGGAGCAGTCGTCGCCAGCAGGTGCTCGTCGGGCGGCGCCACCGCGCCCAGCACGACGCAGTCGCGCCCGTCGGGCGCCGCGTCCAGGTCGACGTGCAGCTCGCCGTTCGAGAAGCGACCGATCGTCGCGCTGCCCGCCTCGAGTCCCGTGAGCGCCCGCAGGTCGCTCGCCAGGCGCCGGTGGACCGGCAGCGCGTACAGCACGCGCGAGGACGCCCCGATCACACCACGCCGTGCGCGCGGCCGACCTTCACGAACGCCGTGACCGCGCGCTCGAGGTGCGCCGGCTCGTGCGCGGCGCTGATCTGCACGCGGATGCGCGCCGCGTCCTTCGGCACCACGGGGTAGGAGAACCCGACGACGTAGATGCCCTCCTCGAGGAGGTCGGCCGCCATCTGCTGCGCGAGCCGGGCGTCGCCCAGCATGATCGGGACGATCGGATGGACGCCGGGGCGGATCGCGAAGCCGGCCGCCGTCATGGCCTCGCGGAACCAGCGCGTGTTCGCCGCGAGCAGGTCGCGGCGCATCGGCGAGCGCGTCGAGCAGCGTCGAGGCACGCGAGCGACGCGCACACGAGCGCGGGCGGCAGCGTGTTGGAGAACAGGTACGGGCCGCGAGCGCTGGCGCAGGAGCGCGACGATCGTCGCGCCGCGCCGCCGTGAAGCCGCCGCTGGCGCCGCCGAGCGCCTTGCCGAGCGTGGACGTGATGATGTCGACGCGCCCGTGGACGCCGCAATGCTCCGGCGTCCCGCGGCCCGTGGGCCCGAAGAAGCCGGTGGCGTGGCTGTCGTCCACCATCACCAGCGCGTCGTAGCGGTCGGCGAGATCGCAGATCGCCGGCGAGCGGCGCGACGTCGCCGTCCATCGAGAACACGCCGTCGGTGGCGATCAGGCGCGTGCGCGCGCCCCGCGTCGCCGCGAGGAGGCCCTCGAGCTCGGCCAGGTCGCCGTGCGCGTAGCGATAGCGCTCCGCGCGGCAGAGCCGGATGCCGTCGATGATCGACGCGTGGTTGAGCGCGTCCGAGATCACCGCGTCGTCCTCGCCCAGCAGCGTCTCGAAGAGGCCCGCCGTTGGCGTCGAAGCAGGAGGTGTAGAGGATCGCGTCGTCGGTGCCGAGGAAGCGGGCCAGCGCGCCCTCGAGCTCCTTGTGGATGGTCTGCGTGCCGCAGATGAACCGCACGCTGGCCAGGCCGAAGCCCCAGCGCGCGAGCCCGTCCTGCGCGGCGCGGACGAGCTCGGGGTCGTGGGCGAGGCCGAGATAGTTGTTGGCGCAGAAGTTCAGGACGGTGCGGCCGCCCACGCGCACTTCGGCGCCCTGCGGCCCCTCGAGGATCCGTTCCGGCTTGAGCAGTCCCGCGCTGCTGATCTCGTCGAGCTCGGCCGCGATGCCGCCGGCGAAACGGTCTCCCCGTACATCGTCATCCGCCCTTCTGCGCCGCGGCGCGTGCGGTGCCCGCATAGCGGCGTCGTGATGTTGGGCACCAGGTAGTCGTCGAACGTGCGCGCGAGATCGTACGCGGGCCGGAAGCCCCACTCGCGGCGCGCGCGCCCATCGTCCACGTCCTCCGGCCACGAATCGACGATCGCCTGGCGGCGCGGATCGGAGGCGAACGTGATGCGCGCGTCGGGAAATGCCGCGCGGACGCGCGCCGCGAGCTCGCCCGCGCTCGCGCTGAATCCGGCCACGTTGTAGACGGCGCCCGTGAGCGACGCGGCCGGCGCGCGGCCGAGCGTGACGAGCGCCTCGATCGCGTCGGGCATCGCCATGAACGGGATCCGCGTGTCCGATCGCACGAAGCAGGCGTAGGGTTCGTCCCGGGCGGCCGCGTGGATCATCTCCGGCCCGTAGTCGCTGGTGCCGCCGCTCGGCACGGTGAAGGCGGAGATCAGACCGGGGAAGCGGATCGCCCGGAAGTCGACGCCGCTCGGCGCGGTCCGTGGGGCGAGCTGCCGGTAGTGGCGCGCGTAGTAGCGGCCGAGGTGCTCACACGCGAGCTTGGTGCAGCCGTACATCGTCATGGGCGCCGTCCACGCGTCCTCGGTCACGCGCCCCGCGGTGTGCTTCGCCGCCAGGTCCGGCAGCCCGTAGACGGCGATCGAGCTGGGAAAGAGGAACGTGACGGGACGCCCGAGCGCCCGCGCCTCCTCGACGGCGAGCCGCAGCAGGTTCAGCGTCCCGTCCACGTTCACCTCGTGCGCCGCCTCCGGCACGAGCTCGGCGCGCGTGGAGAGCAGCGCGGCGAGGTGGAAGATCGTGGTGATCTCGAACTCGCTCGTGAGGCGCTCGAGCAGGCGCCGGTCGAGGATGTCGCCGACGCGCGCGGCCCGGCAGCGCCGGGCGAGCTCGGGATCGAGCGGCCGCACGTCGAGGGCGACGACGTCCTCGCCGCTCTCGGCGAGGCGCGACAGGAGCGCGTGCCCCATCTCGCCGCCGGCGCCCGTCACGAGCGCCACCGGTCTGCGCACCATCGCGGGATCGCCGGCTCAGCGCAGCGGGTAGCGCAACAGCGCCGCCACGCCGCCCGCGCGCGCGAGGCCGGCATGCACGTCGACGCTCGCCACGTCGCCGCCGGCTGGCGAGCACCCGCTGGACCATCGCCTCGCCCAGCTCCCGCGCGACCGTCATCGCCCCGCACCAGCGGCACAGCGTGTTGCTCCGACTCTGCAGCATGCGACACCCCACGCACAGTTGCCCGTCGTCTTCGTAGCTGTTGAGCAAGAAGAGCCGGTCCACCGCGCCGCGGTTCACGGCCTCGATCGTGGCGTCGATGCCCGCGGCGCTCCGCCCGCCGCCGCCGGCCTCGGCCAGCACGGTATCGACCGTGACCGCCAGCTCGCCGGCCGCGCGTTGTCCGAGCAGCGCGAGCGCGCGCTCCGCGAGCGCGCTCGACGGCTCCCAGCGCGTCCCCGCCACGTCACCGACGACCCGTTTCGCGAGCCGGGGCGGCACGTGCGCCCGGAACACCGCGAGGTTGCGCGTCTCGCCGGCGAGGACGATGCTCCGGAGCCCGTAGTGATCCACGAGACCGGCCAGCGCGTGGGCCACGGCCTCGAAGTGCCGCGCGCGGTGCACGTGGATGTGGTGCTGGTAGCGCGACTGCAGCAGCAGGAGGAAGCCGCCGCGACGATGGTGACCGACCACGTCGGCCGTCGTCATGGTGATCTCGTCCGCCGCCCCTTCCTCCGTCAGGGCCACGAGCCGTGCGCTCTCGCCGTCCACGAAGAGCACCGCCGCGCGTGGAGCCGCGCCGAGCGCGACCACGAGCGGCCGCAGGCGGGGAAGGTCACTGACCGCGAAGCTGTCCGTGAAGGGCAGCGACAGGTGCAAGAGCTCCCGCAGGTTGGCCGCGCCGCCCGCGAACATCACGGCGCCCGCCCGCTCGGGATGGAGATCCTGGCGGACGATGCGCTCACCCTGCGCGGTGATCCACGCGAGCTCGGCGTCGAGCCCACCCGCGGCCATGGCGGCCGCCTTGCGGACTTCCTCCTTCAGGAAGATGCCGTACGCGCTCGCGCTGGTGCTCGTCGGTCCAGCCGGTGTCGAGGTAGACGCTCACCACCGGGGCCACCCCCGGTTCCGTTCGCGCCAGTTCCTGGAGCTTGGCGGCGACGTTTCCGCTCGCCGGTCCCTTCGGGCTGTCCGCGCTGCTCGTCATGCGCTTCCTCGCTTCATCGGTGCGGGGCCGCAGCATCCGTCGGCGGCGCCGCACACCCTGCGATGGTGTCGCCTGGTTGAAAGTGCTCGCACGGGCAGTCGGGGACGCGGCAGCGTCCGCCGTCGACGTGGGCTTGCTGCGAATGGCCGCAGACGCAGTGCATCACGCGCCGTAGTGGTAGGCGACGCCGAGACCCGCGACGAGGCGGTTCACCACGCCGCGGCAGCCCGGGATCCCGCGCGCCATCGTCTCGAGCGCGGCGCGCTCCGTGTCGCTGGCGACCGTGCCCCAGAGGTCGATGACGCCGTCGTGCGCCTCGACGATGATCCCCGCCGAGGTCCACGGCTCGGCCTTGATCCGCTCCCGCATGGTCTTGACGATCTCGTCATCGGGCGCCCACATCTTGAACGCGGGGGCCGCGGCGAGCGCTTTCACCAGGTCCCCGCGCGCGAGGATGCCGACGAGCCGGCTCCCGCGGATGACCGGCACGCGCCGGAGGCCGCGGTCGTACAGGATGCGCGCGGCGGCGTCGAGGCCGAGGTCGGGGCTGACCGACACGACACCGACCGTCATGACGTCGCCGACGGTCGTGCCCGCCGCCTTCTGATAGTCCCGGGCGAGCGCGGCGGGATCCGCGAAGAACCGCTGCCACCATCGCCGCGTGCGCGGCGCCGCCTGCCCGGCGATGAGATCGCCTTCCGACACCATCCCGATCACCCGGCCGTCGGCGTCCACCACCGGGAGGCCGCTGATCCCGTGGTCGCTCATCAGACCCGCCGCCTTGTGCACGGAGACCTCGGGCCCCACGGTGATCACGTCCGCCGTCATCACGTCCTCGACACGCATCACGGCCTCCTTCCCTCGACGAGACTCTTCGAGAGCAAGATCGGGACCGATCGCAAGTCCGCGAGAACCGGGCGATTGCACGATGCGCGTCCCCCGTGGAACGAGGCACCGGCGCCCCGGGTGGGGCGGCGGCGCGTCACGTGGCGTCCGAGGCCGTGCGCGCGATGGCGGCGCGCGCGGCATCGCGGAGCCGCACCATCTCCCGCCAGCCGGCGTCGGCCGGATGCAGTGGCGGACCGATCGCGACGTGAATGGCGCCGCGTCGCGGGCGCCAGGTGTCGGCGGGAAGGATGTCCCGCGTCCCGCGGATCCCGATCGAGACGACCGGGACGCCGGCCTCGACCGCCGCCTTGAACGCTCCGAGCCGGAACGGCAGGAGACCGCGCGCGCGGACGAACGTGCCTTCCGGGAAGAACAGGAGCGGCGTGCCGCCACGCAGCAGCGCGGTCGCGGTGGCCGCATCGCTCACGCTCCGGGAGAGATCGACGCGATCGACCGTGAGATGTCCAAGCTTGGCCAGCACCGGGCCCACGAACGAGCTCGCGAGAAGCTCCCGCTTGGCCACGAACCGGAAGTCGACGGGGAGCGCCGCGAGGAGGGCCACCGCATCGAGGTAGCTCGCGTGGTTCGCGACGAAGACGGCCGCGCCGCGCGGAAGATTCGCCAGGCCCTCCACCGTGATCGGGCATCCCGCGAGCGCGAGGATCGTCCGGCACCAGCCCCGGACGACGGCGTCGAGACGGCGGCCGGAGAGCGCGTGGATCGCGACCCAGAGCGGCGGCAGCGTCACGCCGAGCGCCACGCCGAGGCGGACGAGGAACGCCGCCGTGCGCAGAGCCGAGAGGGCGCGGGTGACGGCGATGCGCGCCTCGTCGGCGGTGAGGCGCAGCCATGACAGGCGTGCCGGGCGCCGGTGTCGGCCGAGTCGTCCGGCGAGGTACGCCGCCCGCGTGGCGGAGCGCCGGACCTTGCCGCTCGAGGTCTTCATCACGGCCCCGGGCGCCGCGATGAGCACCGCGTCGGGCGGCAGTCCGAGCATCGCGACCACGCGATCCACGACCGCCGCGCGGAGCTGTTCCCGGGCGTCGGGGCCGGTGACGCGCGACTCGGCCACCACGACGAGCCGCTCGGTGCCGATCGCGGGATCGGCCACGCCGAACGCGGCGACGCAGCCGCGCCGGATGCCGGGCACGCCGCCGGCGATGTCCTCGATCTCCTGCGGATAGAGGTTGCGGCCGGCCTTCTTGATGAGGTCCTTCACGCGTCCGGTCACGAAGAGCTCGCCGTCCGCGCGATAGCCGAGGTCGCCGGAATCCATCCAGCCGTCGTGCACGACCGCGCGCGTCAGCTCCGGCTTGCGGAAGTACCCGGCGGTCACCGACGGGCCCGCGGAACTCGATGCGTCCCTCGACGCGCTCGCCGACGTCGTGGCCCTCGGCGTCCACGATGCGGATGTCGTGCGCCGGCAGCGGGACGCCGCACGAGACGAACCGCGCCGGTGCGAGGTCGGATGGCGTCGCGGGCCGCGCGATGCGCTCGCGCTCGAAGACGTCACGCACGACGGCGTCGATGCGCGGCCCGCGTCCCGGCGGCGAGATCGTCAGCCCGACGGACGCCTCGGCCAGCCCGTAGACCGGGCACATCGCGCCCGGACGCACGCCGTAGGCGGCGAAGCGCCGCGTGAACCGCTCGATCGTCTCGGGGCTCACGGGCTCGGACCCGTTGAGGACCAGCCGCCAGTGACTCAGGTCGAGACCCGCGAGCTCGTCGTCCGCGATCCGCTTCACGCACAGGTCGAACGCGAAGTTCGGCGCCGGCGAGAGTGTCCCGCGGTGCCGGTGGAGGGCGACGAGCCAGCGGGATGGGCGCGCGAGGAACGCGAGCGGGGACATCAGCACGGCGGGCACGCCGTGATAGAGCGAGCCCAGCCAGGCGCCGATCAGGCCCATGTCGTGATAGAGCGGCAGCCAGCTCACGCACACGTCGTCCGGCCGGATGTCGAGCGCCGCGCCGAGGGCGCGGATGTTCGCGAGCACGTTGGCGTGGGTGAGCACCACGCCCTTGGGATCGCCGGTGCTCCCCGACGTGTACTGGATCAGCGCCGGCGTGGTCGCGTCGGCCCGGGGCGTCACGGGGCGCGCACCGTCCCCGAGCGCGTCCGCCGCGACCACGGCGCCGATGGTCCGGACGCGCCGTCGCACCGCGTGCGCGGCGCGCTCCGCTTCCGCGAACGTGACGAGCAGACGCGCCTCCGCGTTCGCGAGGATGCCCGCCTGCCGTCGCAGGTATTCCTCCATGCGCGCCGTCCGGAACGGGGGATAGATCGGGACCGGCACGGCCCCGGCGAGCAGGATCGCGAAGAACACGGAAAAGAACGCGGGCTCGGTCCGCAGCATCAGCGCCACGTGGTCCCCTGGGCTCACGCCCCGCGCGCGCAGGCCGCCGGCGTCGCGTACCGCGCGCTGCCACAGCTCGCCGTACGTGATCGGTTGCTCCGTGCCGTCCTCGCGGCGCAGCACGATGTGGACGCGGTCGGGCGTCCGTTCAGCGTGCCAGCGCAGCACCTCGACGAGCGTACGCGCCGACGCCGGCGCCGCGAGCCCCGGGCTCCAGGGCAGGGGCAGGGACGAGCGGCTCCGCCTCGATCGGCTGGGCCGCGATGATGGCCTCGACGACATCAACACAGCGCTCCGCCTCGGCCATGACGGCGTCGCCGAGCCGGACGCCGAAGGCATGCTCCAGGCGGAGGACCAGCTCGACGCGCTCGAGGCTGCCGAACCCGAGGTCGCGATCGAGCACGTCGTCGAGCGTGACGCCCCGCGCGGGCGCCGTGCCCAGCTCCGAGGCCAGCGCCGCCGCCACCTCGAGCACGCGGCGCTCGACGCTGGAGCGCGTCGAGCGCTCGCTGCTCGCGATCGCCACGGCGCTCACTCCGCCCCTACGACGCGAGCTTCAGCTCGCCCTCGCGGGCGAAGTGCTCCTTGAGGTGCTGCACGATCCGCGCGAGCTGCTCCTCGTCGGTCTTCCGCATGTAGCTCCAGACCTGCTGGCACTCCGGGCAGTCGGGCGCGTCCTTCTTGAACGTGTCGTACCGATGGAGGCCCTTCGACAGGACGGCGGCGGTTTCCATGAGGTCGTAGGTCGCGTTCTTCAGCATGATGCGCTCCTCCCTGACTGGCATGTGCGAGCGACACGACGTCGTGTGGTCGTGCAAGGCGACTGCCACGGGACATGCGCCGCAACTGCGTGCGGTCGTGAATGGATCATGGCGATGCCGCCGGGTGCCGTGCGACGCCGCGTCCCCAGTCGGGGCGCGCGCGGGACACAGGCGTGGGTCACGTGAGACGCCGCCGGGACACCGGCAGGCCGCCGCGCGCGCGCAAACGCGCGCGAACGCATCAGCGACCGCGTGGCACCTGGGGTGCACTCGACCGGGGCGGGAGGAACCCGCGATGCCGACCTACGTTGTCCTCACGCGCCTGACCCCTGACGCCGTCAAGACGCCCGGTGATCTCAAGCGGCTCGAGAAGGCCGTGGCCGAGCGCGTGCGGCGCGAGTGCCCGGAGGTGAAGTGGGTCGCGAACTACGCGATCCTCGGCCCCTACGACTATCTGGACCTGTTCGACGCGCCGGACGAGGCCACCGCCGCCCAGGTCCTCATGATCATGCGCTCCTTCGGACACGCGCACACGGAGACGTGGACGGCCTTGCCGTGGGAGCGGTTCAAGGCGCTCATTCCGGATTGATGGTGGCCAGCTCCTCAGCGCCCCAGGACGACATCAATTCCCGAAAGCACCAGCTCGAGCTTTGATCTGGAGAGCTTGCCGGTTCGTTCGGTGAGATCGGTCTTGTCCAGCGTCACCAGTTGGGAGACGTTGGCGACCGACTCCTTCGGAAGCCCGGTTGCGCTCGCCGGAAGCAGGACGTTCCCGGGCGCGGTCGCCCACTTCAGGTTGCTTGTCAGGGCGACGCAGACGACGGTCGCGATGCGACTGCGATTCAGCGCATCGCCTTGTACGACGACGACCGGACGGCGGAACCCCGGTGCGGAGCCACGGGCTCCGGCAGGTCGGCCCACCAGACATCGCCTTGGGCGATCGTCACCAGTCGCTGCGCTTCAGAGCTCGGCGGGACGCCGTGCGCACGAACTGGTCCGCTGGTTCGCCGATCTCGGCGAGCGCTCGGTCCATCGCTTCGGTCACACGATCGGGGGCGTGACGGGCCACGTATTCAGCGAGAGCCCGGCTATACACCTCGCTTCGCGAGCGCTTCGTCCGCCGTGCCAACTGCTCAGCCTCTTCGAATACGTCGTCGGGAACGGACACCGCAATCTTCATACCCTGAGTATAACCGATTGGCTCCGTCGATCTCCTCTCCGTCCGACGCTCGCATTCCCCTCTTTCGTTGCCATCCATCTGGGAGCCGAGACGCCCGAATGACGAACACAAGGTACGCTATCGCTTCTGCACGGAATCTCGAGTTGCGAGTTGTCTCAGTCCCAGTCCGCGTAGGCATTCCGGTTGGTGGTCACGGCCCATATGCCGTTATCTCTCACGGACGCCGGAAGCCTTCTGAAGAACGCAGATCGAGCATGCGAGTCTGGAAATAGGCGTCGGCCCTCAGACGTACTTTGTGGAGAACGAAACCTCCGGGCGGCAGCCGCATCATGCGCGGTACGCCGAACGCTCGAGCTGCGCCGCCGGCGTAGCCGGTCCGCTCAGACCTGTTGTTGGGCTCGTCATACCGGCACACTGGCGAGTTTCGATCGTCGTATCGGCGCATCGATCGCGTACTTGCTGGCAACGCCCTCCACCAAGTCGTAAAACCATGAGGGCGCTTCCGGCCCTACTACGATGCTTCTGAGCAGCGTCCGAGGTGCGATGTTGATCGGCATGCCTGACTCAACGACAGCCGAGTCGAAGTCCTCATGGAAGCGATCGATGACGACCCTCGATACGGGCTGATTCTCAGCGCGGGATCACGCCAGTACTTGA
Organism: uncultured Candidatus Rokubacteria bacterium; assembly: GCA_963707305.1. Lineage (GTDB taxonomy): Bacteria > Methylomirabilota > Methylomirabilia > Rokubacteriales > CSP1-6 > VGLJ01. The sequence goes on along the minus strand of CAVPPZ010000025.1, from coordinate 593,451 downwards.
CATACTGGACGCGAGCGATCGCTATGTTGTAGGGAAGACTGGCGGCTTCGATGGCTTTGCGAAGCTGCCCCACCGTGGTCGTCACTGCGACAGCAGACGGCGAGCGACCGTAGATAGTCCACATCGCCATGCGGTCGTCTCGGCTGAGGTGCCAGCAGTTTAGGAACACACGCTCAATGCAGGCTCCGCGACGATGCAGGCAGTCAGGCCCGCCGCGACCACCTCGATCGTAGCGCAACTGCCTTACCTTTTGCTCTGGTCCACGTCCCGCCGGCCTACTGCTTGCGGAGTGTCGCGTGGCGAACGCGACACGCCATGCGACGATCGGGTCGAGGGTGAAGCGCGCCGTGGTGGCTCTCAATCGCGCTTGCGGACGGGCGGCCGCCCCACGTCCACCTCGACCCCGTGGTCTCGAGCGCTGCCGACTGATACCATCGGGCTCCCCCGGGGAACGTGCGTGGTGCGGCGCAGCAGAACGGGAAGAGGAGGGCCCGATGAGCTGGAACGGCGACATCGTCATCGACCTGGACTCCCACATCGTCGAGCGCGCCGATCGGATCTACGACGACTACATCGACCCGAGCCACCGCGCGGCGTATCGCCAGCTCTGTGACGGCGTCGCGCAACAGGCGAAGGCGGGCCACGGCTACTCGCTCTTCGGCAGCCGCACGTCCGTGGTCGAGCCCCTCGAGACCGGGCGGCCGCTCGGCGTTCGGGACACGTTCGGCCTGACGCGCCGGTCGGGGATGGAAGGCGGGCGGCTGGCGTTCCCGCCGGGACGCAAGGACGCGCTGCCGCCGATCCGTCCCGAGGCGAGCTGGGACGTGAAGATCCGCGTCGAGGACATGGACCGCGCGATGGTCGACGTCGGCGTCCTCTATCCCACGCACGTCTCGAGCTACTGCGCGCTCCGTGACCACGGCCTCGAGAACGCGCTGTACCGCGCCTACCATCGCTGGGTCGCCGACTTCTGCGCGCAGGCGCCGACGCGGCTCACGTGGACGGTGGTGGCCAACATGCGCGACGTGGCGGCGGGCGTCGCCGAGATCAAGCACTGGGCGTACGATCCGAATCTCGTCGGCATCTACATCTCGCCCCAGGCGCCGGACGGCAAGCTGCTCGACAACCCCGATCTCCATCCGCTGTACGAGGTCGCGCAGGAGCTCGACCTGCCGCTGCTCGCGCACGGCGGGACGGCCCGGCCGCCGTATGGACCGGGGACGTTCGACCTCGACGGCGCGTGGTTCCTCCTGCACAGCTTCGCCAACCCGTGGGCGGGCATGGCCGCGCTCGGCGCGCTCATCGGCGGCGGGGTCTTCGATCAGTTCCCGCGCCTGCGCGCCGCGATCATCGAGACGGGCGGGGGCTGGCTGCCGCTCGCGCTGGACCGGCTCGACACGCACTACCTGATGTCGCCGAACCACGTGCCGAACCTCAAGCGGCTCCCGCGCGAAGTCCTCGCCGAGGGCCGGTACTTCCACGCGATCGACAGCTGGGAGCGGTCGCTGCCCTTCTGCGTGCAAGAGCTCGGCGACGACCTCTGGCTCTTCGCGACGGACTGGCCGCACGGCGACACCGCGTGGCCGGAGAGCGTGCAGCAGGTGGCGGAGCGGCCGGGGCTGGGATCGACCTCGGTTCGCAAGCTGCTCGGGCAGAACGCGCTGCGACTCTGTCCGCGTCTCAAGAACATCGCGGCCGCCATCAAGGCGTAGCCGGCGCGCAAGGAGAGAGCCGTCATGAAGGAAGGCCTGCGCTTCGTCGACTCGGACATGCACATCATGGAACCGCCCGATCTCTTCGAGCGCTACCTGGATCCGAAGTTCCGGCCCCGGGTCAGCCTGCCCATCGGCGCCGACGGGCGGCCGAAGCGCGGCACGATCGTCATCGACGGCCTGGCGACCACGCAGGACGCCGACCTGCAGCAGCACCGCAAGCGCGCGAGCTCCGGCGGCTCCACCGCGCACAGCACCCAGCCGCTCTCGGGCTCACGGCTCCAGAACTCCAACCGGCTCGACTTCGCCATCAAGCGCAACTACGACCCCGAGGCGCAGGTGATGGGGATGGCGATGGAGGGCGTCGACATCGCGGTCCTCTATCCGACGACGGGGCTCTCGCTCATCGCGCGCGACAACCTCGATCCGCACCTGTCGCTGGCGCTCTGCCAGGCCTACAACAACTGGATCCACGAGTTCTGCCAGTACAGCCCCGAGCGGCTGAAGTTCGTCGCGATGCTGCCCGTGCACGACGTGTACCTCGCGTGCCGCGAGCTGGTGCGCTGTGTGCGCGAGCTCGGCGCCGTCGGCTCGTTCATCCGGCCGAACATGGTCAACGGCCGGTTCTGGCACTCGAACTACTGGGATCCGCTCTACAGCCTGCACGAGGAGCTGAACGTCGCGTGGGGCTTCCACGAGGGCACGGGCGCGTGGTACTCGCACATGAACACGCTCTACGGCGAGAACCGGTTCTACCGTCACGTGGCCAGCCACTGGATCGAGATGCAGCAGGCGCTCATCGCCATGGTCATCGGCGGCGTGTTCGAGTTCCATCCGAAGCTGCGCGTCGGGTTCCTCGAGGCCCAGAACTCGTGGGCGCCGGGGCTCCTCACGCGCATCGAGTGGGACTACCCGCAGTATCGCGACTCGCACGCCCCGTATCTCTCGATGACGCCGCGCGAGTACTTCCGCCGCAACTGCTGGGCGGCCGTCGAAGGCAGCGAGCCGGAGATCGAGGCCACCGCCGGGCCTCATCGGCGCCGACCGGATGTGCGTCTCCACCGACTACCCGCACTTCGACTCGAACTTCCCGAACGTCTCCGACAACGTCCTGAAGCACTGCTCGCGCGAGACCGCGGCGCAGATCTTCATGGGCGGCGCGCACCTCTACGGGATCACGGAGGCGGATTTCACGAAGGCGGACGCCGTCGCGAAGACCACGCCGGTGTGAGGCGCGGCCGCCCCAGGTGAGGCGCGGCGGAGCCGCCTCCGCCGCGCAACCGCCTGAAATCGCGCGTCGAAGTCTGGCACTCCCGATGCACTAGCGTTCGCGCGCGAAATGCCGGAGCGTCCCGTCCGTCAACGGCCCGCGATCCTCGCGAAGCATCGCGGAGCATGCCGTCGTGCCGAACCTCGACGACTACGACCGCGTGCGCGCGACGTTCACGTGGGAGGCCGCGCGCGCCGAGCTCGACGGGCTGCCGGGCGGGCGCGGGCTCAACATCGCGCACGAGGCGGTCGATCGGCACGCGGCCGGGCCGCGCGCGCGACCACGTCGCGCTCCGCTGGCTCGGCAAGACGGGGCGAGGTCGCGCGACTTCACGTACGCGACGCTGCGCGAGCTGACCGACCGCTTCGCCAACGTGCTCGACGGCCTCGGCGTCGCGCCGGGGCGACCGCGTCTTCGCGCTCGCCGGCCGCATCCCGGAGCTCTACGTCGCCGCGCTCGGCACGCTCAAGCACGGCAGCGTCTTCTGCCCGCTGTTCTCGGCCTTCGGTCCCGAGCCGATCCGCGCGCGCATGACGATCGGCGCAGGCGCGCGTGCTCGTCACGACGGAGGCGCTCTACCAGCGGAAGGTCGCGCCGCTGCGCGGCGCGCTGCCCGACCTCGAGCACGTCGTCCTCGTCGGCGACGGCGGCGGGCCGACGCGCGTGGCCGGCACGCACGACTTCCACGCGCTGCTCGGCGGCCGCGAGCCGACCGCTACGTCGATCGCCGCCGACCGCGCCCGAGGACATGGCGCTCCTGCACTTCACGAGCGGGACGACCGGCAAGCCGAAGGGCGCGGTGCACGTGCACGAGGCCGTCGTCGCGCACCACGTCACCGGGCGCTACGCGCTCGACCTCCATCCCGACGACGTCTTCTGGTGCACCGCCGATCCCGGCTGGGTGACCGGCACGTCGTACGGGATCATCGCGCCGCTCACGAACGGCGTGACGAGCATCGTCGACGAGGCGGAGTTCGACGCCGAGCGCTGGTACCGCATCCTGCAGGACCAGCGCGTCACCGTCTGGTACACGGCGCCGACGGCGATCCGCATGCTGATGAAGGCGGGCGCGGCGCTCGCGCAGAAGTACGACACGAGCGCGCTGCGCTTCCTCGCGAGCGTCGGCGAGCCGCTCAACCCCGAGGCGGTCGTGTGGGGCCAGGAGGCGTTCGGGCGGCCCTTCCACGACAACTGGTGGCAGACGGAGACGGGCGGCATCATGATCGCGAACTTCGCCGCGATGGACGTCCGCCCCGGCTCGATGGGCCGGCCGCTGCCCGGCGTCGAGGCCGCCATCGTCCGCAGGACCGGCGACGACGCCGTCGAGGTCGCTCACGGAGCCCGACGTCGCAGGGCGAGCTGGCGCTGCGGCCGGGCTGGCCGTCGATGTTCCGCGGCTACCTCGGCGAGCCGGAGCGCTACCGCAAGTGCTTCGTCGGCGGCTGGTACCTCACCGGCGATCTCGCGCGGCGCGACGCCGACGGCTACTTCTGGTTCGTCGGCCGCGCCGACGACGTGATCAAGACGTCCGGCCACCTCATCGGCCCCTTCGAGGTCGAGAGCGTGCTGATGGAGCACCCGGCCGTCGCCGAGGCGGGCGTGATCGGCAAGCCCGATCCGGTCGCGATGGAGGTCGTCAAGGCGTTCGTCTCGCTCAAGACGCGGATGCGAGCGCGACGCCCGAGCTGCGGCGCGAGCTGCTCGCGCATCGCGCGCACGCGCCTCGGCGCCGTGGTGGCGCCGAAGGAGATCGACGTTCGTGCCGTCGCTCCCGAAGACGCGCAGCGGCAAGATCATGCGCCGGCTCCTCAAGGCGCGCGAGCTGGGGCTGCCCGAGGGCGACCTCTCGACGCTGGAGGGGAGCGAGCAGCATGACGTGACGCGCACGCGCTGGACGCCTCCTGCGCGAGATGCTGCTCATCCGCCGCTTCGAGGAGAAGGCGGCCGAGCTCTACACGCGTCGGCAAGATCCGCGGCTTCCTCCACCTCTACATCGGCGAGGAGGCGGTGGCGGTCGGGCGCGATGCAGGCGCTCACCGCCGACGACGCGTCGTCGCGACCTACCGCGAGCACGGCCAGGCGCTCGCGCGCGGCATGCCGGCGGGCGCGATCATGGCCGAGATGTACGGCAAGGCCAACGGCTGCAGCCGCGGCCGCGGCGGCTCGATGCACCTCTTCGACGTCGTCGCGCCGCTTCTACGGCGGCCACGCCATCGTCGGCGGCGGCCTGCCGGTCGCCGTCGGGCTCGCGCTCGCCGACGCCATGCAGCGGCGCGCGGCGGTGACCGCGTGCTTCTTCGGCGACGGCGCGGTCGCCGAGGGCGAGTTCCACGAGTCGCTGAACCTCGCCGCGCTCTGGCGGCTGCCGGTGCTCTTCCTCTGCGAGAACAACCTCTACGCGATGGGCACGGCGCTCGCGCGCCACCAGGCGCAGCCGGACATCGCGCGCAAGGCCGAGGCCGACGGCGTGCCGGCCGAGGCCGTCGACGGCATGGACGTGCTCGCGGTCGAGGCGGCGACGCGGCGCGCCGCGGACGCGGTGCGCGGCGGCGGCGGGCCGCGCCTCCTCGAGGCTGCGCACGTACCGCTTCCGCGCGCACTCGATGTACGACCCGGAGCTCTACCGCACCAAGGACGAGATCGAGCGAGTGGAAGCAGCGCGACCCGATCGCGCTCTTCATCGCGGCGCTGCGCGGCGCGCGGCGTGCTCGTCGACGCCGAGCTCGCGGCGCATCGAAGCGGCGGTCGCCGCCGAGGTCGACGGCGCGGTCGCGGAGGCCGAGGCGGGGCCGTGGGAGCCGGTCGAGGACCTCCTGAAGGACGTCCACACCGTGCCGGAGGCGCGATGAAGAAGATGACCTACCGCGAGGCGGCGCGCAGCGCGCTCCGCGAGGCGCTGCGCAGCGATCCGCGCGTGTTCCTGATGGGCGAGGACGTCGGGCCGCTACGGCGGCGCCTTCGCCGTGAGCCACGGCCTGCTCGAGGAGTTCGGGCCCGAGCGCGTGCGCGACACGCCGCTCAGCGAGAACACCTTCGTCGGCGCCGGGCATCGGCGCCGCGCTCGGCGGGCTGCGGCCGATCGTCGAGGTGATGACGGTCAACTTCAGCCTGCTCGCGCCTCGATCAGATCGTGAACAACGCGGCCACGCTCCGCCACATGTCGGGCGGCCAGCTCTCGGTCCCGCTCGTCGTCCGGATGGCGACGGGCGGCGGCCGCCAGCTCGCCGCGCAGCACTCGCACAGCCTCGAGGGCTGGTACGCGCACATTCCCGGGATCAAGGTCGTGGCGCCGGCCACGCTCGCGGACGCGCGCGGGCTGCTGCTCGCGGCGCTGCGCGAGCCCGATCCCGTCTTCGTCTTCGAGCACGCCTTGCTCTATCCGATGGAGGGCGAGGTCGACGAGACGGCCGGGCCCGCCGAGATCGGCCGCGCGCTCGTGCGCCGCGAGGGCCGCGACCTCACGCTCATCACCTACGGCGGCTCGCTGCCGAAGACGCTCGACGGCCGCCGGCACGCTCGCGGCGGAGGGCATCGAGGCCGAGGTGATCGACCTGCGCACGCTGCGCCCGCTCGACACGGCGACCATCCTCGCGTCGGTCGCGAAGACGCACCGCGCGCTCGTCGTCGACGAGGGCTGGCGCACGGGCAGCTTCGCCGCCGAGGTGAGCGCGCGGATCGTGGAGGGCGGCTTCTACGACCTCGACGGCCCCGTGCAGCGCGTGTGCAGCGCGGAGGTGCCGATGCCCTACGCGCAGGCACCTGGAGGACGCGGCGCTGCCGCAGGCCGGCGACGATCGCCGCGGCGGCGCGCGCCATGCTCCGGCGCGATGGCTGAGTTCGTCATGCCGATCCTCGGCGCCGACATGGAGGCCGGCACGCTCGATCGAGTGGCGCAAGGCCGCCGGGCGACCGCGTGAGCCGCGGCGACATCATCGCCGAGGTCGAGACCGAGAAGGGCCTGATCGACGTCGAGGTGCTTCGCGACCGGCGTGCTCGAGCGCATCGTCGTCGAGCCCGGCGCGACGGTGCCGGCGGGCACCGTGCTGGCGGTCATCCGCGAGGATGCGCAGGCCGCGGCGACGCTGCGCCCGCCGCGCCGCGCCACCGGTCGCCGGCGGCCGTCCGCCGCCGTCGCGCCGGCGCGCGCCGCCGGGTACCGCGCGCGCATCTCGCCGCTCGCGCGCAAGCTCGCCGCGCAGCTCGGCGTCGATCTCGCGACGCGTCGCGCGGCACCGGGCGCGGGCGGCGTGGTCACGCGCGAGGACGTCGAGCGTGCGGCCGCCGCGCGCGCGGCCGCGCCGGCGGCGCCCGCGCCGGCGCGCGCGGCCGTCGATCGACCTCGGCCGCATGCGCCAGACGATCGCGGCCGCGATGGCGCGCGCCAAGCGCGAGATCCCGCACTACTACCTCGCGCACACGATCGACATGGGCCGCGCGCATGGCGTGGCTCGCGGACGAGAACGCGCGCCGCCCGGTCGACCGAGCGGCTGCTCGACGGCGTGCTGCTCATCAAGGCGGTCGCGCTCGCGCTGCGCGAGGTGCCGGAGCTGAACGCGCGCTGGCGCGGCGACCGCGTCGAGCCGAGCGCCGGCGTCCACGTCGGCGTCGCGATCTCGCTGCGCGGCGGCGGCCTCGTCGCGCCCGCGCTGCACGACGCCGACCGGCAGCCGCTCGGCGAGCTCATGCGCGCGCTTCGCGACCTCGTGCAGCGCGCGCGCACCGGCGGCCTGCGCAGCTCGGAGCTGTCCGATCCGACGATCACGGTGACGAGCCTCGGCGAGCAGGGCGTCGAGAGCGTCTTCGGCATCGTCTACCCGCCGCAGGTCGCGATCGTCGGCTTCGGCGCGATCGTCGCAGCGGCCGTGGGTCGTCGACGGCGCGCGTCGTCGCCGCGGCCGCTCGTCGGCCGCGACGCTGTCCGCCGACCACCGCGTGAGCGACGGCCACCGCGGCGGTCTCTTCCTCGCCGCGGTCGAGCGCCTCCTGCAGAGCGCCGGAGGCGCTGTGACGCGCGAGGAGATCCGCGCCACCGTGCTGCGCGTGCTCGGCGACATCGCGCCCGAGGCCGACCTCGGCGCGCTGAAGCCCGACGTGCCGTTCCGCGACCAGCTCGATCTCGACTCGATGGACCTCCTCAACTTCGTCGTCGCGCTGCACGAGGCGCTCGGCGTCGACATCCCCGAGGCCGACTACCCCAAGCTCGCGACGCTCGACGCCTGCGTCGAGTACCTCGCCGCGAGGAAGGACGAGCTCATGAAGCCGTTGCCCCATCGCTACGAGGTCAGGATCGCCGGCGGACCCGATGGGCACGCCACGCTGAAGAGCGCCGGCGTGCCCGATCTCCTGACGGCAGCGCCGCTCGACTTCGACGGCCCCGGCGACGCCTGGAGCCCGGAGCAGCTGCTCCTCGCCGCCGTCGAGACGTGCTTCCTCCTGACCTTCCGCGCCGTCGCGCAGGCGTCGGGCATCGAGTTCACGTCGCTGGCCGTCGAGGGGGAGGGCATCGTCGATCGCGCGGACGGACGCATGCGCTTCACCGAGATCGTCCTCCGGCCGCGGCTCGCGCTGCCGGCGGGGATCGACGCGACGCGCGTGCGCCGGGCGCTCGAGAAGGCGGAGCACGCGTGCCTCGTCTCGGCCTCGCTGTCGACGCCGATCCGGCTCGAGCCCGAGCTCGCCGGGTGACCGGCGTGGCCGCGCCGACGCCGTCACGCGAAGAGCTCGTCGCGCGCGCCGCGCGTCCGGCCGAGGACGCGCTGCGCTTGCACGCGCTCTGCCGCGGCAAGATGCAGACGCTGCCGAAGTGTCCGGTACGCGGCTTCGAGGACTTTGCGATCTGGTACACACCGGGCGTCGCCGCGGCGAGCCGCGCGATCGCCGCCGATCCCGACGCGGCGTGGGTGCACACGAACCGCGCGAACACGATCGCGATCGTCACCGACGGCTCGCGCGTGCTCGGCCTGGGCGACATCGGTCCGACCGCCGCGCTGCCGGTGATGGAAGGCAAGGCGCTGCTCTTCAAGTACCTCGGCGGCGTCGACGCCGTTCCCCTGTGCCTCGCCACGCGCGACCCCGAGGACGCTGATCCGCACGGTCGCGCTGCTCGAGCCGACCTTCGGCGCCATCAACCTCGAGGACATCGCGCAGCCGAAGTGCTTCCGTGTCCTCGACGCGCTGCGCGGCGCGCCTGTCGATCCCCGTGTGGCACGACGACCAGCAGGGGTCCGCGACGGCGCTGCTCGCCGGCCTGCTCAACGCCGCGCGCGTCGTCGGCAAGGACCTCCGGCGGATGCGGATCGCGATGGTCGGCATGGGCGCCGCGAACGTCGCGGGCTACCGCCTGCTCACCGCCAGCGGCGTCGACCCGCGCGCGATCGTCGCGTGCGACCGCCGGGGCACGCTCCACAAGGGGCGCGACGACATCGAGCGTCGGCAGGACGAGTTCCCCGACAAGTGGCGCGTGTGCCGTGAGAGCAACGCCGACCGGCGTCGTCGGCGGCATGCGCGAGGCGTTACGAGGCGCCGACGTCTGCGTCGCCTTCGCGGCCTCCGGGCCGGGGATCATCGACCCTCAGCGCGCGCGCATGAGCGCCTGGACGTAGGCCACGAGATCGGCCATCTCGCCGGCGCTCAGCGGCGCCCAGGTGACGCCCTGGCCCTGACGTTCGAGCTCCATCAGGAACGCGTGGTTCCACATCTGCGCCACGACGGTCCACGGGGATTCGAGGCCCTTCAGGTCGGCCAGGTTTCCGGCCCGCTGGCCTGCGGGAGAGGAGACCGAATGGCAACGGAGGCATCCCTTGTCCACCACGACCTGCTTGCCGCGCGCGGGATCCCCGACCTCGCCAAGCAGGCGCGGATCGTCGGAGGCACGGACGATCGGGATCGCCGGGAGAGAGAAACGCCACCAGGTCCCTCAGCTCGTTCGACGTGAGATACGGCGTCTTCATCTTCGCCGTGCGGATCCGCTCGGCCATGGCGGGGAAGTGGTTCCACATCGCGGCGGCCAGCGCCGGGAGCGAGCGCGGATGTTCTCGGAAGCGCGCGAGATCGGCCGCGTGACAGTCGTTGCACCCGCGCGTCTGGAAGAGCTGGGCGCCGGCGACCGGATCCGCGGCCGGGCGAGAGAGCGGCTGCGCCGCCGCGATGCCCGGACCGCAGAGGAGCACCAGTGAGACGGCGAGACATCGCGATCGTCGCTTCGTGAGCTCGGAGAACGGCATCACCCGCTCTCTTCGTGCAAGGCGCTTGCCGCGCGGCGACGGCCACGCACCCGCCGGGCCGATCACCACCTGGTGTCCCGGATCCCGAGCCAGTACCCCAGGTGATTGACGAGGACGTGGCCCCCGGCCGTCACCGCGAGGATGAGGGCGACGTCGGGCCACGAGAGTGAGACGCGCGACCACGTGAGGGCGAGCGCGCCGACCGCGAAGTCGAGCTGATCGAACGGGATCCACGAGGCGCCGGGCGGGATGCCGACCCGGCGCTTCACGAAGCTCTTCACGCTGTCACCGGCCATCGCGCCGACCCCGAGGCGCAGCCCGAGGGCGGCATCGACGTCCACGAGACTCCCCGCCCACGCGATCCGGGCCTGGAGCGACGCGACGAGGACGGCGGTGGCGACGCCGGCGGCGAATCCGAGCACGGTCTTGTGGCTGCCCAGCCAGCGCCGCGCGATCGGCGGGTTCCAGCCCTTCCAGTACGCGGCGAACGGCGGGGCCATGTTGGCCGCGTACGCCGGCGCCATGAAATACACGAGCTGGAGCGCGTGATGGAACGGGCCGGGCATCGGCGACTTCGCGGCCCGAGGTCTACCGCCGCGTCACGCGTCGATACTTTTCGGCCCCCGCCTCGATCCCGGCCTTGATGCCGCGCCCGAGCGTCTCGGCCCGATCGACCGCCTGGCGGACCCGCGGCTCGAGCGCCTTCGTCGCCTCGTCGATGCGCTTCACGGTGACGTCGAGCGTGCCGCGAAGCTGGCGTTCGACCTTCAAGAGCTGAAGGCGCGTGCGGCCGCGCGCCTGTTCGGCGCGGCCGCGCAACGTCGTCAGCTGTCCCTCGAGCTTGCGCAACCGCCCCTCGTACTCGCGGAGGCGTCCTCGCGCGATCCGCAACCGCTCGCGCACTGCCGTGGGTGTCCGCATGCGTCGCTCCTTTGCCACGGACATATCACAGAGTGGACGAGGACGTCTCACGCTTCGCCGACGCCGTGCCGGCGGAGAGCACGATCAACAGGCCGACGGTGGCCAGCAGACCCGTGACCCCGCCGAGATAGAACGGCGCCGACGGCCCCAGGACATCCCACAGCACATCCTGCGATGAGCTGATGCGGGCAAGAGGCACGCCCCGACGAGCGTCCCGTGCAACCCGATCGCGGTCCCTCGCAGCGTCGCGGGAGCGAGATCGGAGATCAACGCCCGCTCGACGCCGTCCGTCAGCCCGCTGTAGAGCCCGTACCACGCGAAGAGCGCGGCCATCGGCCACGCCTCGGTCGCCTGGTCCACGAGCGCGAACCCGAGATAGACGAGCCCGTAGCAGGCGTAGCCGCCGACGAGCAGACGCCTGCGCCCGACACGGTCGGACAGGCGTCCCGCGGGATACGACGAGAGGGCGAACGTGACGTTGTACAGGACGTAGAGCAGGATCGCGGTGTGGGCCGTGAAGCCCACGTCTCGTGCGCGAAGGATGAGGAACGTGTTCGACGAGTTGCCGAGCGTGAACAGCGCGACGACCGCGAGGAACCCCTTGAGCCGCGCGGGGAGGACGGCCCACCGGAGGTCCGGGCGCGCGGCGCTCGATCCGCCTTCGCTGGTGCGCTCGCGGACCGCGAAGAGGACGACGACGCCCGCCGCCGCCGGCACGAGGGACCACAGGAAGACGTGCGCGTAGTCTCCGGCCGCCGCGCGCGCACGCCGGATCTTGGCATCGGATGTCGACCGAGGCGGTGTCGCCCCGGTGTCGCGTCGCCGCCTCATGCGCCGAGGTCTCCGCGCTCGCGCGCGCGCGGACGCCGCGACGCGTTTTTCCCGACGGGACGGACGCTTCCGAGGCGGCACGAGTTGCGGTGGGCGTGGCCGCGCCCTTGCACCTGTGACGGCAGTGCAGGAGGGGGTCATGGCCAAGCGCATCCTGGTGCCGCTCGATCACGAAACCGAATACGAGGTCATCCTTCCCCTCGTCGGCGACCTCGCCCGCGGCTCGGGAGCGACCGTGCGCTTGCTCCACGTGGCGCCGGTGCCGGAGAACGTCGTCACCACGCAAGGACGCGTCGTGTCGTACTCGGACCAGGAGATGAGCCGGCTCGAGCACGAATGGCTCGCCTCGCTCCAGGTGAGCGAGCCGTTGTTCGTCGGCGTGACCGTCGAGCGGACGGTGCGCTTCGGCGACGTCGACGGACGAGATCGTGCAGGAGATCCAGGCGTTCGAGGCGGACCTGGTCGTCGTCACGACGACCTGCCGGAGCAGCGTCAAGCGCGGGCTCCTCGGCAGTGTCGCGGAGCAGGTGATGCGGCGCGCGAAGCCGCCGGTGCTGCTCCTGCGCGCGGCGCTCGGATGAGCCGAGCGGTCGCGGCGCTGGCGCTCTTGCTCATCGGCGCGGCTCCTGGTCCTGCCGTCGCGGGCGGCGCGACGGACGCGCTCCGTCCGGCCATCGACCACGTGCGCCGCATCCTCGATGATCCGGCGCTGAAGGGGCCGGCCCGGACGCCGGAGCGCCGTGCGGCCTTGCGCGGAGTGCTCGAGGGCGTCATCGATTTCCCCGAGGCCTCGCGTCGCGCGCTGGCCGTGCACTGGCGGGACCGGACCGACGCGGAGCGCGCGGAGTTCGTGGCGCTCTTCAAGGACCTCGTCACGTACTCCTACATCGTGAAGATCGAGCCGTACGCGGGGGAGCCGGTCGTGTTCACCGGCGAATCGGAGCACGACGGCATGACGACCGTGCTCACGAGGATCCAGACGCGACAGGGGACCATCCCGGTCGACTACCGCATGCACGTGCGCGACGGCCGGTGGCTGGTCTACGACGTCCTCGTGGAGGGCGTCAGCCTCGTCGGGAACTATCGAGCCCAGTTCAACAGCATCATCCAGACGTCGTCGTTCGCGGAGCTCGTTCGCCGGATGAAGGTCCGGCTCACCGAGCTGGCCGCGGCGTCGCCCGCCTGACGCATGACGAGGATTCCCGCTCGGCGTGGCGCGCGTGGCCGGGCCGTCCCTACCCGCTCGGGGCGACGTGGGACGGCGCGGGCGTGAACGGCCTGCTCTACGGCTATCGCGTGCACGGCCACACTTTCACCATTCGGAGGACATGTGATGCGACACGATCCCATCGACCCCGCACGGTCTTCCGGGCCGGAGCGTCCGGCCGTCGTCACGGCCGGCGCCTCCTTCGAGGCTGTCGCGCGACACCTGGACGCTCTGGAACAGCGCGCGGTGACCACCATCCTGGCCAGTGAGGAGGAGCTCCGGGCGCTCGAGAGCGGGACCCCGGGCGGCGCTCAGGACGACACGGCGCGGATGCTGGCCATGGCGACCCTTGCCGACGTGGTCACGCGTGAACGGAAGGCCGTCGACGAGATCGCGGCCGCACGCGCGCGGTTGGCCGAGGGCACCTTCGGGACGTGCGAGGCGTGTGGCGGCACGATTCCGGTGTCCCGCCTCGAAGCCTTGCCGACCGCACGCCACTGCCTGGCATGCCAGGCGAAGGCCGAGCGGAGCGCGTCCGAGGAGGCGGCCTGATGGCGACGACGCCTGTCCGCGAGATCCTCGTCGCGACCGATTTTTCCGATGAGGCCGAGGCCGCCCTGCGCTACGCCATCGACTACGCCCGGCGCTTCGGGGCACGCCTGCACCTGCTCCACGTGTTCTCCCAGGGCGAGGTGGAGGTGACGCGCCTCCTGGCCGACGCGGCGGCGCTCGCCGCCCCGGGCGTCCCGGTGATCGTGTCGAGCACCGGCGGCGATCCGGCCGAAGAGATCCTGCGCTACGCGCAGCGCCATCCGGTCGACCTCATCGTCGTGGGCACCCATGGCCGGAGCGGGTTCAGTCGAGTGCTGCTCGGCAGCGTCGCCGAGCGCGTCCTGCGCGGGGCGACGCGCCCCGTCCTCACGGTGCCGTCGGGCGCGATCGCCGCGGGTGCGGCATCTCCGGCCGCGGAGCCGGAGGTGGAGGCGGCGCCGGAACGCGGGTGCCTCGTGTGCGCGACCCCGTCACGCGATCTCATCTGCGAGCCGTGCCGGGCCCGCATTCGCGGCGAGGTGCTCGAACGAAAACACCGCGACGAGCGCGCCGGTCGGGCATGACGCCCTCCGGCGGGAAGTGAGGCAGATGATGACGCGGCTGACGTCCTTGACCGTGTCGCTTTCCATCCCGACCGTTCTCGCGGCGATCCTCTTCGTCGCGCCCGTTCCGGCACAGATCCGGCCCGACCCCGGCCCGGAAGAGCCCCGCATGCAACAGATGATGCGGATGATGCGCGAGATGCGCGGCGACATGGACCGCATGCGCGGCGACATGCAGGGCCAGGGCAGCGCCGCCATGCGTGAGCGCATGGATGGCATGGCCGCGCGCATGGAGCGGATGACCCAGATGATGGAAGGGCACCAGCGCGAGCTCCAGGCGGCCTGCCCGCGCATGGCCCCTCAGCCGAAGCCGTAGCCTTAGCGCGACTTCTTCGACATCGCCCCGCGCGCGCCGCGCTTGATCCCGGCGCCCGGCCGCGCGCGGCGTCGCTCCGCGTTCCGCGCCGGCGCCATCCTCGATTCGACCCGGCGCGGCAGGTCCGACTGGAGCAGCATCGTGTCCCGCTTTACCGCCACCGTCGCGCTGCGCTGGCGTTTGGACGGGCGCAGCGCGGGCTTCTTCTTCTGGGGCATCTGTCGTCCTCCTGCGGCATGCGGGCCTCACTGTGGCGCGGCCGCGACGCCTCATCGGCCGCACTCACCGGCGAACTCCGCGATTCTGAATGATTGTGCGCTTGGCAGCGTGGGTGCACTACTCAGCGCGTGACCAAGTATTCCACACCCGAGCTTGTACAGGAGGACTCACGATGCGCGGATTGACACCGTGGACGGGGATGACCGGCTTCAAGAACGAGATGGACCGCCTCTTCGACCGCTTCCTCGAGCCCGTGTGGAGCGAGATGCCCGCCCTGGGCGGGTGGGAGCCCAAGGTCGACGTCGCCGAGACGAAGGACACCATCACCGTGAAGGCCGAGGTGCCCGGCGTGGAGCAGAAGGACATCTCGATCTCGCTCCAGGACAACGTCCTCACCATCAAGGGCGAGAAGGAAGAGGAGAAGGAGGAGAAGGAGAAGCGGTACCACCGCGTGGAGCGCTCCTACGGGGCGTTCACCCGCGTGATGCGCCTGCCCGCCGCCGTCGACGCCGGCAAGGCGGCCGCGTCCTTCAAGGATGGCGTGATCACGATCACGCTCCCGAAGGCCCCCGAAGCGAAGGGCACCGCGATCCCGGTCAAGGCGGCATGAAGATCCACATCGAGAACGAGACGAAACAGCGCATCCCGCGTCAGCACGTGCTGGCGCGGGTCACCCAGGCCTTGACCCGCATGGCGGCGAGTGCGGCCACCGCGCGCGTCACCTTCACCGACGTCAACGGCCCCAAGGGCGGCCTCGACATCCACTGTGCGGTGCTCGTGAGCCTGCCGGGCGGCCCGGCGATTCGCGTGGAGCGCGCGCAGACGACGGCCCGGCTCGCGTTCGACGAGAGCTATGAGCGCCTGCTCCGGCGGCTCGAGCAGATGCGGGGCCGGCAGCAGGAGTCGAGCCGGCGGCCGAAGAAGTACTTCGTGGCGAAGCGGCTGCTCTGACAGGAGGAGACCATGGCGTACACGCGGGTGCTGTTCCGGTCGCAAGCGCGCGAGAAGATCTTGAACGGCGTCAACACGCTGGCGGACGCCGTCCGCGTGACGCTCGGCCCGAAGTCGAAGTGCGTCCTCATCCAGAAGCGCTTCGGCATCCCGATCGTCTGCAACGACGGGGTGACGATCGCGAAGGAGATGCGGCTCCAGGATCCGAGCGAGGACGTCGGCGCGCAGATGATCCGGCAGGCCGCCGAGCGGACGGGTGACGCCGTGGGCGACGGCACCAGCACCGCCACCATCCTCGCGCAGGCCATCTTCACCGACGGCATCCGCAACGTGACCGCCGGGGCCAGCGCCATCGACCTCAAGCGCGGCCTCGACCGCGGCGTGAAGGTCGCGATCGACGCGCTCGCCAAGCTCTCGCGGCCGGTCAAGAGCCGGCTGGAGAAGGCGCAGGTGGCCACGATCTCCGCGCACAACGACGCCGCCATCGGCGAGATGGTCGCGGACGCCATGGAGCGCGTGGGCGACGAGGGCGTCATCACGCTGGAGGAGTCGAAGACCACCGAGACGCAGCTCGAGGTCGTGGAGGGCCTCCAGTTCGACCGCGGGTACATCTCGCCCTACTTCGTCACCGACGCCGAGAAGATGGAGGCCGTGCTGGACACGCCGCTGGTGCTGATCTACGACGGCAAGCTCAGCATCATGAAGGACCTCCTGTCGCTCCTGGAGCAGGTGGCCCGCGCGGGCCAGCCCCTGGTCGTCATCGCCGAGGAGGTCGAAGGCGAGGCGCTGGCGACGATGGTGGTGAACAAGATCCGCGGGACGCTGCGCTGCGTGGCGGTGAAGGCGCCCGGGTTCGGGGACCGTCGCAAGGAGATGCTGGAGGACATCGCGGTCATCACGGCCGGCCGCGTGCTCAGCCCCGAGCTCGGCGTGAAGCTCGAGAACGTCGACCTGACGTACCTCGGCAAGTGCCAGCGCGTGGTGGCGGACCGGGAGGCGACGACGCTCGTGGGCGGCGCCGGCGACAAGCAGGCCATCGAAGGGCGCAAGCGCGAGCTGCGCGCGCGCATCGAGAAGACGACGAGCGACTACGACAAGGAGAAGCTCGAAGAGCGGCTGGCCAAGCTCTCGGGCGGCGTGGCGGTGGTCCGCGTGGGGGCGCCGTCCGAGGCGGAGATGAAGAGCCGCAAGGAGGCCTTCGACGACGCCATCCACGCGACGAAAGCGGCGGTGGCGGAAGGCATCGTGCCGGGCGGCGGGCTCGCGCTCCTCCGAGCGATCGCCCCGGTGGAGGCCGAGGAAGCGCTCGCGCAGGGCGACGAGCGCACGGGGCTCGCGATCCTCAGGCGCGCGCTGGAGACGCCCGCACGCCAGATCGCCGAGAACTCCTCGGTGGACGGCGGCGTGGTCGTGGAGCGGATGCGCGCGGGCACGGGCGGCCAGGGCTTCGACGCCGCGCGCCGCGAGTACGTCGATCTCGTGGCGAACGGCATCATCGATCCGACCAAGGTCGTGCGGGTCGCCCTCGAGAACGCCGTGTCGGCGGCGAGCCTCCTGCTCCTCGCCGAGGCCGTGTTGACGGAGGTCCCCGAGAAGAAGGACGAGCCGGCGGGCGGGCACCTCGAGTAGCGTACGCGCATGACCGGAGACGAGTCCGTCACGCCGGCGGCCGCCGATCCGTACGCGCCCGCCGCGATGGCGGCGCGCGCGGCCGCCGCCGGCGCGGCGAAGGCGCGCGTGGACGGGCTGAGCCTCTTCACGCTCGCCGTGCTCGCGGGCGCCTTCATCGGGCTCGGCGCACAGCTCGCGACGCTGGCGAGCGTGGCGCCCGGCCTGCCGTTCGGGCCGGCGCGACTCCTGACCGGTCTCGCCTTCTCGCTCGGGCTGATCCTCGTCGTGATCGCGGGCGCCGAGCTCTTCACGGGCAACACGCTCATCGTGATCGCGCGGCTGACCGGCACGGTGACGACGCGCGAGCTCCTGCGCAACTGGGGGATCGCGTACGCCGGGAACTTCATCGGCGCGCTCGCGACCGCGGCCCTCGTCGCGGCCAGCGGCCAGTGGGCGTTGGCGGACGGACAGCTCGGCGCGGCGGCGCTCACGCTGGCGCACGCGAAGGTGACGCTCGACCCGGTCGAAGCGGTCGCCCGTGGGATCCTCGGCAATGCGCTCGTCTGCCTCGCCGTCTGGCTCTGCTTCAGCGCGCGAAGCACGACCGACAAGATCCTCTGCATCGTGCCGCCCGTCACCGCGTTCGTCGCGGCCGGCTTCGAGCACAGCATCGCGAACATGTACTTCGTGCCGCTGGCGCTCCTTCTCAGGGACGATCCCGCGGTGCTGGCGGCCACGGCGGCCGGCCCCGAGGTCATCGCGGCGCTGACGTGGGGGCGCTTCCTGCTGAGGAACCTGCTCCCGGTGACGATCGGCAACGTGATCGGCGGCGCCGTGATGGTCGGCGCCATCTACTGGCTCGTCTACCTGCGACCACGGCCCGACCGGTGATCGGCGGCCGGTCACGAGGCCGCCGCGCCTCACTGCGGCGCGCCGACCCCACGCGCCGCCGTCGCGCCGTCGCGCAAGTCCCCGAGATCACGCACCTCCCCGGGTGGCATCCGCGTTGCTCCCCTCCTGGTCGCGGTTCGAGCGAGTCGCCAGGAGGAGAAGCCATGTACAAGCGCGTGCTGGTTCCGGTCGACGGCTCGGAGGTCGCGGAAGCGATCGTGCCGTTCATCCTCGAGATCGCGGGTCCGCTGGATCTCGAGGTGATCGTGCTCCAGGTGAACCGCCCGCAAGCCTCCGATGGCGATCGAGGGCACGCGGCACGTGGAGATCGAGGACGTGGAAGCCCGCCGCGAGGCGGCGGAGGCGTATCTCGCCGGGCTCGTCGCGGAGCTCCGGGCGAAAGGCGTGCGCGGGAGCGCGCGTGTCCGCCGGGGCGAGCCGGTCGCCGAGATCCTCGCCGCCGCGAGGGAGCACGACGTGGACCTCATCGCGATGAGCACGCACGGCCGGAGCGGTCCCGCGCGCGTCGTCTTCGGGTCGATCGCGGAAGGCGTGCTGCGACACGCGCCGATCCCGGTCTTCCTGATGAAGCAGACCGAGCGCGAGATCGCGCGCCGGCGCGAGGCGGCGAAGGCGGCGCGATGACCGTGACCAACGCCCCCGGCATGCTCGCGAGCGCCATCGCGCCGTACCTGGAGCAGGTGCTCGGGGCGCCGGTCACGGAAGTCTCCGTCCGCCCCCTCGGCGGCGACGAAGGCGCGGACGTCAAGGGCTTCGGCTACGGCGGACCGCTCGAGGTGCGCTGCCGTGTGGATGGCCGGGCGCGTGAGCTCGTGATCGCGCGGACGCGCCCCGTGGCCGGCTTCGGCCACGACTATCCCGCGGATCGCGCGTGGCAGGCGCTCTTCTCGCATCCCGCCTACAACAGCTTCCCGCGGCACGCGCGCAGCCTCGACGTGGGCTGCACGGTCGCGTCGGGACCGATGGTGAGCCTCGGCGGCGCCGTCGAGTTCTTCCAGCTCGTCGAGAAGATCGAGGGCCGCCTCTACCGGTTCGATCTGGACCGGCTGCTGACCGAGGACCTCGGCGACCTCGACGTGGTGCGCGCGGCCGCGCTCGCGCGCTTCCTCGCCCACGCGCACGCGCTGAAGCACGACGACGCCGCGATCTACCACCGGCGTCTCCGTGAGCTCGTCGGCCACGGCGAGTGCCTCATGGGCATCCTCGACAGCTATCCGCATCCGTACGCGCCGCTGCCCGTGAGCGCCTGCGAGGCGATCGAGCGCGCGGCGATCGGCTGGCGGTGGCGCCTGCGCGAGCGCACGCACCGGCTCGCGCGGGCGCACGGGGACTTCCATCCGTGGAACATCCTCTTCCGCGAGGGCGCGGACTTCTCCGTCCTCGACCGCAGCCGGGGCGAGTGGGGCGAGCCCGCCGACGACGTGGCGGCGCTCGCCATCAACTACCTGTTCTTCGGGCTGCGGCGCGCGGCGCGCGAAGGACGGCCGGGCGTCGTGGCGGAGCCGTTCGGCACCCTGTTCAGGACGTTCATGGAGACGTACGCGGGCGCGAGCCACGACGCCGAGCTGGACGAGGTGCTGCCGCCCTTCTTCGCGTTCCGCGCGTTCGTCCTCGCGCATCCGCGCTGGTACCCGACGCTCGACGACGTCACCCGGCGCGCGATCATCACGTTCGGCCGCACGATGATGGAGGGCGGCGCGGTCGACGTGGACGTGCTGCCGTCACTGCTCGGAGCGACGGCATGAGCTGGGCGATCTGGATCACCGGCCTGCCCGGCAGCGGGAAGTCCGCCATCGCGCGCGCGGCCGCGGCCCAGCTCACGGCGGCCGGCGAACCCGTGCAGATGCTGGAGCTGGACGTGCTGCGCCGCACGCTGACGCCGTCGCCGACGTACGAGTCCGCGGAGCGCGAGGCCGTCTACCGCGCGCTCGTCGCCATCGCCTTCGCGCTGACGCGCGCCGGCCGGCCCGTGATCATCGACGCCACCGCGCATCGCCGCGCGTGGCGCGACCTCGCGCGCGCGTGCATCGCCGACTTCGCCGAGGTCCAGCTCGTGTGCCCGCTCGACGTCGCGCGCGAGCGCGAGCGCACGCGGCCGGCGGGGCACCACCCGCCCGCGATCTACGCGCGTGCCGGACGCCCCGGGGCGACGGTGCCGGGCGTGGACGTGGCCTACGAGGAGGCGACCTCTCCGGAGCTCACGCTCGACACCACGAAGGAGACCGTGGAGAGCGCCGGCGCGCGGGTGGCGGCGCTCGCACGGGACGTTCACGCGCCGCCCGGCGCTGCCCGCCCCCGCCGACGGCTGGGTGATCTGGGTGAGCGGGCGACCCGGGAGCGGGAAGACGACGGTGGTGTCGAGCGTCTGCGAGCGGCTGAGTGGACGCGGGGTGCCGGTCGCCGTGCTCGAAGTCGCGGAGTTCACCGCGCTGATCGCGCCGTCGCCGATGCCCTCGCGCCTGGAGCGGCAGATGGTGACGCGCGCCGTCGTGCTCGCGGCCCGGCTGCTGATCGACGCGGGCCAGGCCGTCATCATCGACGGCGCCGCGCCGGTGCCCGACGTCGATCGTCTCGCGCGCGAGCTCATCGACGAGTTCGGGCAGGTGGAGCTGGTGTGTCCCGTGGAGATCTGCCGCACGCGCGAGCGCGCCGTGCGGTGGAATCTCGTGCCGTGCCCCGGCGTGTCCCGGCGGATGTCCGCGCCGGATCTCGGCCTCGACTACGATGCCCCGATCCATCCCGATCTGATCCTGTACACCGACGTCATCGACCACCGCACCGCCGCCGAAGAGGTCGTGCGTCTCGTGGAGCGCCTCGAGCAGGCCTCGAGAAAAAGGAGATCGCCATGCGCGTGAGAGATCTCATGACGCCGTATCCCGTCACGGTCCCGCCGAGCACCTCGGTCGTCGACGCGCGCCATCTCATGGAGGAACGGCGGATCCGCCATCTCCTGGTGACCGAGGACCACCGCCTGCTCGGGATCGTGACCGATCGCGACATCCGGCTGAACCTGCCGTCGCCGGCGACCACGCTGTCGATCTGGGAGCTCAACTACCTCCTGAACAAGCTGACCGTGAACGACGTCATGACGAGGAGCGTGATCGTCGTCGATCCGGACCGCGAGGCGGCGGACGCGGCCGTCCTGATGGTGGCCGAGAAGATCGGCGCGCTGCCCGTGATCTACGGGGGACAGCTGGTCGGCATCGTGACCGAGACGGACTTCCTCGCCGCCTTCGTGGCGGCGGCCGGACGGCCCGTCTAGGCGATCCTCATGGGCGACCAGAGCGCGGACGCGCACCCGGCGATCCTCGTGGTGGACGACGAGGAGGAGTTCCTGAACACCTACCGGCGGTTGTTCGGCCGGCAGAAGCTGCGCGTGGTGACCGCGGCCACGTGCGAGGCCGCCCTCGCCGCGCTGGCGCTCGAGCCGTTCGCGCTCGTGATCGCGGACCTGCGTCTCCCGGACGGGGACGGGCTCGACATCGTGCGCCGCGCGCGCGCCACGGCGCGGCCCACGCCGACATCGTGGTCTCCGGCTTCACCTCGGAGGCGGCGCGGACCGCCGCGCTCGCGGCGGGCGCGGCGGAGGTCTTCGCGAAGCCGTTCCAGGCGGCCGTGCTCGCGGCGCGCGTGAGGCAGCTGATACAGCCGCCCGCATGATCGTCTTCGCGGTGAACTGCGGCAGCTCGTCGCTGAAGGCGCAGCTCGTCGACGCCACCGCGACGGGCGAGCGCCGTCTCGCGCGCGCCCTCGTCGAGCGGATCGGTCGCGACGGCGCCGTCACGGTCGAGGCGGCCGGTCACGCGCCGTCGTCCGAACGCCGCGACGTGGCCGACCACGAGGCCGCGATCGCCGGCGTGCTGTCCCGCTTCCGCGTGCTGGGGCTCCCGGCCCCCGACGCGGTCGGCCACCGCATCGTCCACGGCGGCTCCCGGTTCACCGCCGCGACGAAGATCGACGACGCCGTCGTCGCGGAGCTCGCCGCGCTCCAGGAGCTGGCGCCGCTCCACAACGCGCCCGGTGTGGCGGGCATCGAGGCGTGCCGGCGTCACTTCGGTGCGGGCATGCCGATGGTCGCCGTGTTCGACACCGCCTTCCACGCGACGATGCCGGAAGTCGCGTGGCGCTACGCGCTGCCCGCGGACGTCGCCGCGCGGCATCGCATCCGCCGGTACGGCTTTCACGGCATCTCGTACGCGTACGTGGTCGCGCGGTACGCCGAGCTGACACGGCGCCCCGCGGCGCTGACCAATCTCATCGTGCTCCACCTCGGCAACGGCGCCTCGGTCACGGCCATCCGCGGCGGCCGATCCGTCGACACGTCGATGGGGTTCACGCCGCTCGAAGGGCTCGTGATGGGGACGCGGTCCGGCGACCTCGACCCCGCGATCGTCGGCGTGCTCGCCGCCCGCGAGGGCGTGGCCGTCGACGAGGTGGAGCGCTGGCTCAACGAGCGCTCGGGCCTGCTCGGCCTGTCCGGCACGAGCCGCGACATGCGCGACCTGCTCGCGCGCGCGGCCTCCGACCCGCGCGCCCGCGCTCGCCGTCGACGTCTTCTGCTACCGCGCGCGCAAGTACGTCGGCGCCTACCTGGCCGTCGTCGGGCGGCCGCACGCGCTCGTGTTCACCGGGGGCATCGGCGAGCACGCCGCGGCGGTGCGCGCGGGGATCTGCGAGGGACTGGCGTGGGCGGGCATCGCGCTCGATCCCGCCGCGAACGATGCCGCCTCCGGTGACGCCCGGATCGGCCTGGCGGGCGCCGCCGTCGAGGCCTGGGTCATCGCGACCGACGAGGAGCGTATGCTGGCACGAGAGACGCGCGTGCTCCTGAAGGATGGGCGTGACTGAGTCGGGCTTCGAACGCTGGCAGCCGGGTTTCGGCGCCATCCGGCACCGCCGGGAAACGCAGGATCGCGTGCGCGCGCTGGTCGCAACGCTCGGCGGCGACGATGCGTGGCCGCTCTTCCACGCGGCGGATCGCCTCGCGAGCGCGGGGTTGTGGCTGGTCGTCCACCAGACGTACGCGCGCACCGTCTATCTCGACGGACGCGCGCTCACCGCCGATGACTTCAAGCCGGACCCCGAGGGCCACACCGGCGGCGCGCTCAACATGGTGCCGGCGTACGTCGGCTACCTGCTCGCGAACGCGTTGACGGGCATCACGCGCGCCTGGCTCATGGGGCAGGGGCACTGCGTCGCGGCGATCGACGCCGTCAACGTGCTGGTCGGCAACACCACGCCGGCGCACGCGGCGCGCTACGACGTGTCCGACGAGGGCCTGACGCGCTACGTGCGCGACTTCTACGCCTCGCGGCTCGACGAGCGCGGCGAGCAGGCCTCGCCGCTCGGCAGCCACGTCAACGCGCACACCGCGGGCGGCGTCATGGAGGGCGGCTACCTCGGCTTCGCGGAGCTGCAGTACGTCCACATGCCGCTGCCCGGCGAGCGGCTCACGGCGTTCCTCTCGGACGGCGCGTTCGAGGAGCAGCGCGGGAGCGACTGGGCGCCGCGGTGGTGGCGCGCGCAGGACTCCGGTCTCGTGACGCCGATCATGATCGCCAACGGCCGGCGCATCGACCAGCGCACCACGATGTCGCAGCAGGGCGGCATCACGTGGTTCATGCGGCACCTGCGCCTCAACGGCTTCGATCCGGTCACGCTCGACGGCCGCGACCCGGCCGCGTTCGCGTGGGCCATCATCGAGCTCGAGCGCCGCCTCGAGGCGGCCGCGGACCGCGTCCGCGCCGGCCGCGAGCGCTATCCCGTGCTGCTGCCCTACGGGGTCGCCGTCGCGCCGAAGGGGGCCGGCTTCTACGGCGAGGGGACGAACCTCGCGCACAACCTGCCGCTCGGCGCCGTCCCCCGCACCGATGCGCGCGCGGCGGCGCACTTCAACCGGAGTGCGCAGAAGCTCTGGGTGTCGCCCGACGAGCTTCGCGCGGCCACGGCGGCGCTGCAGACCCACGCGGCCCAGGGCCGGCCGCGCGAGCGCGACCACGCGCTCGCGACGCGCGACGTGACGGCGGCGGCGCCGGCCCCGCCCGCGTTTCGCGCCGTGCCCGACGCGCGCGCGGATCGCGCGCGCTGGACGACCGCCAGCCCGATGACGGCCGTCGACGAGGCGTTCCTCGCGCTCGTGCGCGCGAATCCGGGATTGCGTCCGCGCGTGGGCAATCCCGACGAGATGAAGAGCAACCGCCTGCTCGCGACGCTGGAGGCGCTGAAGTTCCGCGTCACCGCCCCGGAGCCCGGCATCCCCGAGGCGATCGACGGCGCCGTCGTCACCGCGCTGAACGAGGAGGCGGTGGTCTGCGCGGCGCTCGGCAACAAGGGCGGCCTCAATCTCGTCGTCACCTACGAGGCGTTCGCGCCGAAGATGCTCGGCGCCCTGCGGCAGGAGATCATCTTCAGCGAGCACGCCGCCCGCGCGGGCCGCCCGCCCGGCTGGCTCTCCGTGCCGCTCGTCCTCACCTCCCACACGTGGGAGAACGCCAAGAACGAGCAGTCGCACCAGGATCCCGTCATGGCCGAGGCGATGCTCGGGGAGCTGTCGCACGTGTCGCGCGTGCTGTTTCCCCCCGATGCGAACACCGCCGGCGCGTCGCTGCGCGCGGTCTACGAGACGCGCGGCCAGATCTGGACGCTCGTGATCCCGAAGGCCGCGCGCATTCCCGACCTCTTCACCGGCGACGAGGCGGCGCAGCTGCTCGCGCAGGGCGCGATCACGCTGCCGTGGGCCGGCCATCGGGCGGAGGAGGCCCGCGTGATCCTGACCGCCATCGGCGCCTACCAGCTCGACGTGGTGCTGCGCGCCTCCGAGCGGCTGGCCGCGCGTGACGTCGCGCATGCGGTGGTCGCCATGCAGGAGCCGGGACGCTTCCGGCCGCCGCGGTCGGCGCGGGAGGCGGCGTCCGTGGCGCCGCGCCACGTCGTCGACGCGCTGTTTCCGGCGCGCGTCGCGGCACGCGTGTTCGTCACGCACACGCGCCCCGAGCCGATGCTCGGCGTGCTCGCTCCTCTCGTGACCGGCGCCTCGACCGTGGGGCTCGGGTACACCGCGGCCGGCGGGACCCTCGGTCTCGACGAGCTGCTCTTCGTCAACGGGAGCTCGTGGGCGCACGCCGTCGACGCGGTCAGGCACCTCCTCGGCGTCGAGCGGCACGCGCTCCTCACGGACGAGGAGATCGCCGCGCTCGACCGACGCCGCTCGCCTGAAGGCATCCTCTAGCTTCTGGTCGCCGCCGCGGCACGCGAGTCCCACCGGGGCGTCCGCGCCTCACTCCTCGCGGGCCCATTTCCGAAAGTGGCTGGAAATGCGCGTGTTCGCCGTGGCACTCCCGTTGCTCCGATGCCGTCGGCCGGCATCGGCCGTGCGAAAGGAGACCCCCGCCGTGGACGAGGACGAACACCCCAAGGGCGCGCTGCTCTTCATGCTGATCTACCTGCTCACGCTGTCGGCGTTGTGGCTCAACGCCTACCTCCGGCTCTGGCGAGGCTGACGCGATGAAGAAGGGCACGACCGTCTATCTGTACGAGCTCGCGTGGATCCTGCCGAGCATCGCCATTCCGATCGGCATGCTCGCGGCGCTCACCGTCACCGCGTTCGGCGCCGGCATCCACCTGCCGAGCGTCGACCGGCGGATCGACTCGCGGAAAGTGGCGGAGACGGCGCCGTTCGACGCGCCGGGCATCGCGCAGGTCGGGCCCGGGCGCTACGAGGTCTACCTCACCGGCCAGATCTGGACGTTCGCGCCGAACGAGATCCGCGTGCCCGCGGGCTCCACGGTCACGTTCGTGGCGACGAGCCGCGACGTGGTGCACGGGCTCATGGTGCCGGGCACCAACGTCAACACGATGCTGCTGCCGGGGCAGGTGGCCCGCGTCACCGTGCGGCTCGAGCGGCCGGGGGAGTATCCGATGATCTGTCACGAGTACTGCGGCATCGCGCACCACACGATGTGGGGCAAGGTGATCGTGGAGCCGCGGTCGTGACCGAGAACCGCCTGACCGCCGCGTTCCTCGTCGTCGCGCTCGTCGCGCTCTTCGGCGGCGTCGTCACCGGGCTCTTGCAGGGATTGTCGACGGGCGGCGTCGAGCTGCCGCCGCACCCGACGTTCATCACGTCCTACTACCACAGCGTCTCGATCCACGGCGTGCTGAACGTGCTCGTGTGGACGACGTTCTTCATCGCCGGGTTCCTCCCGTTCATCACGGCGCAGGCGCTCGGCGTGCCGCTGGCCAGCCTGCGGCTCGGCTGGCTCACCTTCTGGCTCATGACGGCCGGCCTCGTGCTCGCGGCGATCCCGCTCGTGGGCAACGCCGCGACGGTCATGTTCACGTTCTATCCGCCGCTCAAGGCGCACTGGGCCTTCTACATCGGGCTCACGCTCGTGGTGGCCGGCACGTGGCTGATCACGCTGAACCTCGCGCTCACGCATCGCGCGTGGCGCCGGACGCATCCGGCGCGGCGCACGCCGCTGGCCGCCTTCATGGCCATCACGACGATGGCCATGTGGACGCTCGCCTCGGCCGGCCTCGCGGCGGAGATGCTCTTCATGCTGATCCCGTGGTCGCTCGGCTGGGTCGAGGGCACCGACGCGCTGGTCGCGCGCACCCTCTTCTGGTTCACCGGGCACCCGATCGTCTACTTCTGGCTGCTGCCGGCCTACGTCTCGTGGTACACGCTGATGCCGCGGCAGGCGGGCGGCAAGCTCTTCTCCGATCCGCTCGCGCGCGCGTCGTTCCTGCTCTTCCTCGTGCTCTCCACGCCGCTCGGATTCCATCACCAGTACGCGGACCCCGGCATCCACGCCGGATGGAAGCTCGTGCACGCGTTCCTGACGTTCGCGGTGTTCTTCCCGAGCCTGCTCACGTTCTTCAACGTCGTCGCGTCGCTGGAGAGCGGCGGGCGCGCGCGGGGCGGCCGCGGCTGGGTGAGCTGGTTCTTCAAGCTGCCGTGGGGGGATCCGTCGGTGGCGGCGCAGGTGGGCGCGATGCTGATGTTCGCCTTCGGCGGGATCGGCGGCCTCATCAACGCCTCCTACAATCTCAACCTCCTCGTGCACAACACCGCGTGGATCCCGGGCCACCTGCACCTCACGGTCGGCACGGGCGTGACGCTGACCTACATGGGGATCACGTACTGGCTCGTGCCGCATCTCGCGGGCAGGGCACTCTGGCAGCCGCGGCTCGCGCTGGTCCAGGTCGGGCTCTGGTTCGGCGGCATGGTGGTGTTCTCCAACGCGCTGCACCGCCTCGGCATGATGGGCATGCCGCGGCGCACGATGATCAGCGCGGCGCCGTACGTGCAGCCGGAGTGGAAGCCGCTCTTTCCGCTCGTCGCGGTGGGCGGCACGCTCCTCTTCGTGAGCGCGATGCTCTACTTCCTCGTCCTCGTGATGACCGTCACCCGCGGCCGTCGCGAGGCGCCCGCCCCCGTGCCGTTCGCGGAGGCGATGTCCGGGCCGGACCACTCGCCCGAGATCATCGATCGGTGGCGCCCGTGGCTGGCGCTCGCGATCGTCCTGGTGCTGATCGCCTACGGGCCGACGCTCGCGCGCCTCGTCGCCACCACCCCCTTCACGTCTCCCGGGCTGCGCGTCTGGTGATCGCGGCCCCGGAGCGCGCCCGCGTGCGCGCTCCGGGGCCGGGGCGTAGAATTCGATTCTGATGAGGACGTCGATCGCGCTCGCTCTTCTTCTCTTCTTCTTCGTTGTGCCCGTCCTCGGCGCCGAGCCCTTGCTCGTCGATGCGCCGACGCTGCACGCGCAGCGCGACGCGCGCGACCTCCGGATCATCGACATGGCCGACGACATCGCGGACTACCGGCGCGGCCACGTGCCGGGCGCGGTGCATCTCGACATCGACAAGGCGCGGGTGGCCGTCCCGGGGCGCGGCTATCGCGTCCCGACGCCCGATGAAGGCGCCCGGCTCCTCGGAGGGCTCGCGATCACGCCGGACATGCGCGTGGTGATCTACGACGACGCCGGTGGCCTGAATGCCGCGTGGCTCTTCTACGTGCTCGAGACGCTCGGGCACGCGCGCGTGGCGCTGCTCGACGGCGGCATCGCCGCCTGGAGGCGCGCGAAGCTGCCGCTCGTCACGGACACGCCGGCGATCGTGCCCACGACGTATCGTCCCGATCCGAAGCCCGACCGCGTGACCACCGCCGAGTGGATTCGCGCGCACCTCAAGGACCCCGCGGTCGCGCTCGTCGATGCGCGCTCCCCGGCGGAGTACTCCGGCGCGAAGCGCTACGCGAAGCGCGGCGGCCACATCCCCGGGGCGGTCAACGTCGAGTGGGAGCGGCACCTGCGTCCCGACGGCACGTTCAAGCGGCTCGACGAGCTGCAGGCGCTCTACCGCGAGGCCGGCGTCACGCCCGACAAGACCGCCGTCACGTACTGCCAGACCCACCACCGCGGCGCCCACGGGTATTTCGTCCTGCGCCTCCTCGGCTATCCCCGCGTGGTCGGCTACGACCGCTCGTGGGCCGAGTGGGGCAATCGCGACGATGTGCCCGTTCAGTGACATGGGGGGTGCGAGACGCACCCCCCATGCCCCCCTCGCTCCGCGGCGCGGCGCAGCCGTGCCGCTCCGCGGCTGCCGTCGTGGCCTCCTGGGGCACCGTGGCCTCACGTGGGGCATCGCTGCCCGTCGCCTCGTCGGGGGTCGCCGTAACCGCGCGTTCAAGCACGACCTCCAGGCTGGCACCCCACTTGCCCCTGCTCCAGCCGGGCACGATGCGCGTCGCGAGGAGGCGAGCGATGAAACGGCGAAAGGTCCGGCGAGCGCGGGCGACGAAGACCACGAAGATCGAGGAGCGCGGCCACGTGACCCCGGTCCTCGAGGAGCTCGAGAGCCATCACGACGTGAGCCCGCGCCTCACCGGCGGCGACGTCGATGCCGACTGGGCGCGCGCCGAGTCCTCCGGCGAGGAAACGGTGGGCGGCAGCGTGGTGACGCCGGACCAGGACGTCGTGGACGAGCTCGCGCGGGCGCTCGGCGTCGAGCAGGACGCGGACGCCGAGCTGCGGACGGCGGCTGAGATCTTGAAGGAGAGGGACGCGCATCGCTGGCAGCAGGAGTCCGACTGATGGCCACCGGTACGGTGATCCATCCGACGGACTTCTCCGACACCGCGCGCGCCGCGGAAGCGCAGGCGCTCACCATGGCGCGGGTGCTCGGAGCCGAGCTGGTGATCCTCCACGTCGCCGTGGAGGGGATGCTGTACGGCGAGACTCCCTTCGGGCACGCGGAGCTCGAGCGGGTCTACGAGGCGCAGCGCACATGGGCGCAGCGCGCCGTGGATGAGCGCGTGGCCGCGGCGCGCGGGACGGGCATCGCGGCGCGTGGCCTCGTCCGCGTCGGAGTCCCGGCCGAAGAGATCGTCCGCACGGCGCAGGCCGAGGGGGCCGCGATGATCGTCATGGGGACGCACGGGCGCAGCGGCGTTCAGCGGCTCATCCTCGGGAGCGTGGCCGATCGCGTGCTGCGCACCGCCACGTGCCCCATCCTCGTCGTGCGCGGCGACGAGGCGGCCCCGCGCACCGCCTGAGGCGCCATGCGCGTCCTCATCCTCGGCGCCGCCGGGCGGGACTTTCATGACTTCAACGTCGTCTTCCGCGACGACCCCGCCTGCGAGGTCGTCGCGTTCACGGCGACCCAGATCCCCGGCATCGCGGGCCGGACCTATCCGGCGGCGCTGGCCGGACCCCGGTATCCGCACGGCATCCCGATCGAGCCGGAGCCGGCGCTCGAATCCATCATTCGCGAGCGTCGTGTCGACCTCGCCGTGTTCTCGTACAGCGACGTGAGCCACGAGCACGTCATGCACGTCGCGAGCCGCGTCCTCGCGGCCGGCGCGCGCTTCACGCTGCTGCCGCCCGCGCGCACGATGCTGGCGTCTCGACGGCCGGTCGTCGCCGTGTGCGCCGTGCGCACCGGCTGCGGCAAGGGGGCGGTGAGCCGCCGCGTGGCGGCGGAGCTGCGCGCGCGGGGCCGGCGCGTGGTGATCGTGCGCCATCCCATGCCGTACGGCGATCTCGCCGCCGCCCGCGTGCAGCGCTTCGCGTCGTTCGAGGACCTGGACGCGGCCGACGTCACGCTCGAAGAGCGCGAGGAGTACGAGCCGCACCTCGAGGCGGGGACCGTCGTCTTCGCGGGCGTCGACTACGCGGCGATCCTCGCGCGCGCGGAGGCCGAGGCCGACGTGATCGTGTGGGACGGCGGCAACAACGATCTCCCGTTCTACCGGCCCGCGCGCCACCTCTGTCTCGTCGATCCGCATCGCGCGGGGGACGAGTCGACCTATCATCCCGGCGAGACGAACCTCCGGATGGCGGACGTCGTCGTCATCACCAAGCAGGACACGGCGTCGCCAGTCGCCGTGGAGAAGGTCCGGCAGGCGGCGCGGACGCTCGCGCCGTCCGCGCGCGTCCTCGACGTGCGCTTGCCGATCACCGTCGACGATGCGGCGTCGGTGCGCGGCCGCCGCGTGCTCGCGGTCGACGACGGGCCGACCCTCACGCACGGCGGCATGCCGTCCGGCGCGGCGCAGCTCGCGGCGGAGCGCCTCGGCGCCATCCTCGTCGATCCTCGCCCCTACGCCCGGGGCAGCCTGCGCGCGGTCTTCGCGAGCTACCCGCGACTCGGACCGGTGCTCCCCGCGATGGGCTACGGCAAGACGCAGATCGGCGAGCTGCAGGCCACGATCGACGCCACCCCGTGCGACGTCGTGCTCGTGGGCACGCCGCTCGATCTGCGGCGCTCGCTCAGCGTCCGGCATCCGGTGGTGCGCGCGCGCTACGAGGCGGAGGCCTGCGGGCCGCTGACGTTCGCCGACATCGTCGGTGACCTGTGAGGCGAGAGACGGCGCGATGAGCCCGGGCGCGCCGATCGTGCATCCCACGGACTTCTCCGACGGCTCGGAGCCCGCGTTCGTCCGGGCGCTGGAGCTGGCCACGCGCGACGGCAACGAGCTCGTCCTCGTTCACGTGCTCGAGTCGATCCCGATGTTCGCCGACGAAGCCGGCGTGGGAGCGACGCCCGCCACGGGCCGCGACGCCGAGGTGTCGGCCCGCAAGCGCATGGACGTGCTGCTCGACCGAGCCAAGGACGTGCGCGTCGCGGCGAGCGATGTCGTGATCGAGGGCCGCCCCGCCGAGGAGATCGTGAAGGTCGTCAAGGCGGTGCAGGCGGGCGTCGTCGTCATGGGCACGCACGGACGGACAGGGCTGGCCCGGCTCGTGATGGGCAGCGTCGCCGCCCGCGTCCGCGAGCTGGCGCCGTGTCCGGTCGTGATGGTCCGGAAAGACGAGCGTTGATGTCCCGCCCGCCGCTGACCCCGCTCTTCGATCCGCGCGCCGTCGCCATCGTCGGCGCCTCCGCCGATCCCGCGAAGGTCGGCGGCAGCGTGCTCGCGAACCTCCGCGCGAGCGGCTTCGCGGGGCGCGTCGTGCCGGTGAATTGCCGCCGGCCGGAGATCCAGGGACTGGCGGCGGTGCCGTCGCTGCGCGACATCGAGGGCCCGATCGACGTGGCCGTGATCGCGGTGCCTGCGGACGACGTGCTGCCGGCGCTGAAGGACTGCGTGGCCCAGCGGATCGGCGCCGCCGTCGTGATCTCCGCCGGCTTCCGCGAAGCCGGCGCCGCGGGCCGCGCGCGCGAGGCGGAGCTTCGCGCCTGGCTCGCCGGACAGCCGCTGCGCGTGGTCGGGCCCAACACGCTCGGCTGGATCCGTCCCGCGCGGCATCTCAACCTCTCGTTCGCGCCCGGGACGCCGCCCGCGGGCCCCATCGGCTTCTTCTCCCAGAGCGGCGCGCTGTGCACGGCCATCCTCGACTGGTCGCGCGAGCGCGGGCTCGGCTTCTCGCTCTTCGCCAGCCTCGGCAACCAGGCGGACGTCACCGAGACGGACGTGATCGCGGCACTTGCCGACGATCCCGAGACGCGGGTCATCGCCGGGTACGTCGAGGGCGTGGAGGATGGGCGGCGGTTCTTCGAGGTGCTGCGCGAGGCGGCCCGGCGCAAGCCGTGCGTGCTCATGAAGGCGGGACGCTCCGCGAGTGGCGCGCGCGCGGTCTCCTCGCACACCGGCGCGCTCGCCGGCGCCGATCGCGTCTTCGACGCCGCCGTGCGCCAGGCGGGCGCGGTGCGCGCGGCGACCATCGAAGAGCTCTTCGACCTCGCACGTGCGCTCGCCGACCAGCCGCTGCCCCGGGATCGCCGGCTCGTGATCGTGACGAACGGTGGCGGCCTCGGGATCCTGGCGGCGGATGCCGCGTCCGCCGACGGCCTCGTC
The DNA here is from genome assembly GCA_963707305.1 of uncultured Candidatus Rokubacteria bacterium. Taxonomy (GTDB): domain Bacteria; phylum Methylomirabilota; class Methylomirabilia; order Rokubacteriales; family CSP1-6; genus VGLJ01. Next base: position 560,822 of record CAVPPZ010000025.1, on the reverse strand, counting down.
CTGGACGCGCTGCCCGCGGCGGTGGAGGCGCGCCTGCGCGCGGTCCTTCCGGCCACGGCGTCCACGGCGAATCCCGTCGATCTCGTCGGGGATGCGAACGCCGCGCGCTATGGCGAGGCGCTGCGTGCGCTCGGTGCGGTCGATGCCGCGCATCTCGTGCTGCTCGCGCCGCAGGCCGCGACCGACTCGACGGCGATCGCGCGCGCCATTCGCGCGGCCACGCGTGACTGGCAGGTGCCGGTGCTCGCGAGCTTCGTCGGCGGGCCGCGCGTGCGGCCCGGGGCGACGGCGCTCGAGGAGCAGGGGATCCCGTGCTATCCGTTCCCCGAGCGCGCGGTGCGCACGCTCGCCACGATGGCGCGCCTCGCCGAGCGGCGGCTCACTCGCGCGGGGGAGCCGGAGACCGTCATCGACGTCGCGGCCGCGGCCGCGCACGTCGAGGCGCTCGCCGCCGCGGGTCGTACCCGGCTCGGGCTCCTCGAGGCCGCGCCGCTCCTCGCCGCCGCCGGCATCCCGCTGTGCGAGGCGCGCTTCGCGCGAACGCCGGACGACGTCGCGCGCGTCGCGGCATCGTTGGATGGCCCCGTCGCGCTGAAGATCGTCTCGCCCCAGGTCAGCCACAAGACCGACGTCGGCGGTGTCGCGCTCGGGCTCGACTCGCCCGAGGCGGCGCGGACGGCGGCCGTCGCGATGCACGCCCGTGTGACGGCGGCGCGACCCGACGCCGTCATCGAGGGCTTCCTCGTGCAGCGCATGGCGCCTCCCGCGGGCGTGGAGATGCTGCTCGGCGCCGTGCGCGATCCGCAGTTCGGTCCCGTGGTGATGGTTGGCGTCGGAGGCATCCACGTCGAGATCCTCGACGATACGTCCACCCGCCTGGCGCCCATCGATCGCCACGAGGCCCGCCGCATGCTCGACGAGCTTCGGCTGGCGCCCGTGCTCGCGGGCGCCCGGGGCCGGCCGCCCGTCGACGTCGCCGCCGTCGCCGAGGCGCTCGTTCGGCTCGGCGCGCTGATGCACGCGGTCCCGCGACTCGCGGAGCTCGAGCTCAATCCGCTCATCGCCACCGCGCACGGGGTGATGGGCCTCGACGTCAGAGGAGTCCTCGCATGAAACGTCAGTGGATCGTTCTCCCGGTGGTCGGCCTCATCCTGATCGGCGCCGCCGTCGCGGCGCAGGACCGCGCGCCGTCGGCGTACGAGCGGGTCACCCTCGGCCAGCGCATGTTCATGGAGCAGGGGTGCTACGGCTGCCACACCGTCAAGAAGCTCGGCACGCCGATCGGCCCCGACCTGTCCCACGTCGGCGCGAAGTACTCCGAGGCGTACTTCAAGAACTGGCTGCGCGACCCCGCCCAGCAGCGCCCGGCCGCGCACATGCCCGCCCTCGAGCTGACCGAGCCGCAGATCGCGTCGCTCGCCGCCTTCCTCGCCTCCCTCGACTAGTTGACATGGGGGGTGCGAGACGCACCCCCAACCCCCCGCGCTCCGCGGCCCGGCGAAGCCGTGCCACTCCGCGACTGCCGTTACTCCGACGAACCCCCGCCGGCAAAGCCGGCGCTCGGACCTCCCTGAACATGTGGTCGGCGGCGCCGCGACGATCGTAGCTACGCCGCCTCACGTGAGGCGGCGTAGCCTCACCGCCACGGGCTCGGGTGGCCGTCACGCTCTCGTAAAACCACGCACTTCGGACGCATCCCGGCTGGCGTTGCCGTTGCACTTCGGAAGCTGAACGACACGCCGAACGGAGGATGGCGATGAAGCTCAACACGGTGGTGGTTCCGCTCGATGGCTCGACGCTCGCGGAGAATGCGCTGCCCGTCGCGGCCGACATGGCGATGGCGGCCGGCGCCCGCGTGATCCTCCTGCGCGCCGCCGTCGCGCACGCGTACCCCGGCCACGATCCGATCGAGGCCCAGGTGACGGTGGTGCGCGAGGCCGAGACGTACCTCGACGAGGTGGCCGCGCGCGTGCGCGCGCTCGGTGTCAAGGACGTGCGCAGCTCCGCCTGGTACGGCGAGGCGGCCACCGCCATCGTCGAGGCGGCGGCGTTCAACCACGCGGACCTCATCGTGATGACGACGCACGGGCGCAGTGGGCTCGGGCGCCTCGTGATGGGCAGCGTGGCGGAATCGGTGCTGCGTGGAACGACGACGCCGATCCTGGTGCTGCGCGAGACGAGCGCGCCGGTGCACGCTCCGTCGGGAACGGCGACGGCGACGTCATGCTCGGCGTGACGCACGACACGGCCGCGCTCGACGGGCTCGATGTCGGCGCCATCCGGCGCCAGTTCTTCGGTGACGTCATCGGGACGCACGTCTACGTCTTCGGCGACGTCGCGTCCACCAACGCGGCGCTGCGTGACCTCGCCGACGCCGGGGCCCAGGAGGGCACCGTGGTGCTCTCCGAGTCCCAGCGCGCGGGACGCGGACGGCTGGACGTGCCGTGGTTCTCGCCGCCCGGGGTCAACCTCTACATGTCGGTGTTGCTGCGCCCCGCCATCGCGGCGGCCTCGGTGCCGATCTTCTCCTTCGTGGCGTCGCTGGCCCTCACCGAGGCGATCTGGGCGCTCGGCATCCCCGCCGGCGTCAAGTGGCCGAACGACGTCGTGATCGGGTCCCGCAAGGTCGCCGGCGCGAGGCTCGACGTGGGCATCACCGGCGGCCGCGTGACGTCCGTCGTCCTCGGCGTCGGCATCAACGTCAACGTGCTGCATCGTGAGCTCGAGGCGGGACTGGGCGCCCGGAGCGCGGCGGACGCGACGTCGCTGCGCGAGGCGCTGGGCCGGCCGATCGATCGCAACGCCTTCGCCGCGAGCGTCCTGAACCAGCTCGAGAAGTGGTTGGGGCTCTATCGCAGCGCGGGCCCGGCCGCGGTCGTGGGCGCCTGGCGCGAGCGCGACGTGCTCGCCGGCCGCCGGGTGTCCGTCCAGACCGGCGACCAGTCGTTCATCGGGCGCGCGGCCGGGATCGACGCCGAGCGGATTCCTCGTCGTCGACGACGACGCGGGGGTCCGGCACACGGTGGCGACGGCGGCGCTGCGCCTGCTCGACGAGGAGAAGAAGGGAGACGACTGATGCGGATCCTGCTGGCGACCGACGGCTCGAACGACGCGAAGGCCGCGGTGGCGTGGCTCGGACGTCTCCCGCTGCCGGCGGACCGCACGGTCATGGCCCTGACGGTCGTCGGTCCCGCCCATCGCCGTGGTGAACACCGACAAGGTGGAGCAGATTCGCCTGGCGCTCATTGCCGACGCGCGGCGGCTGGCCGACGACACCGCGTCCGAGCTGCTCTACGGCGGGGTCACGACGGGACGCGTCGTCGAAGGCGATCCGCGCGCGGAGATCGTCGCTGCCGCGCGCGACTGGCACGCCGACCTGGTGGTGATGGGCGCGCGCGGCCTCAGCGGCATCGCGCGGTTCTTCCTCGGCAGCGTCTCGCTCGCGGTGGCGCGGCACGCGCCGTGCCCGGTGCTCGTGTGCAAGGGCGCGCCCCGCGACGTCCACGCGGTGACCGTCGCGCTCGACGGCTCCGATCACGCGCGCCGTGCGCTGGACTGGCTGATCGAGACGCTGCCGCTGACCCCGGGGTTGCGGATGCGGTTCCTCGGCGTCACGGAGTCCCAGCACTACCCGGCGAGCGCGCCGGGAATCCTCGGGACGACGCTGCGCGCGGCGGTGGCGGCGGTCGATGCGGAGCGCCGCGCCACCCTGGAGGCGCAGCTCTCGGCCGTGGCCAGGAGCCTCCGCGCGCGCATCCCGGCCATCGAGACGGCCGTGATCACCGGCGCGCCGGCTGAAGCGATCGTGCGTGATCTCGAGCGCTGCGGCACCGACCTCGTCGTCCTGGGCGCGCGGGGCGCGGGCGCCGCGACGCGTCTGCTGCTCGGCAGCGTGTCGGAGGGCGTCCTGCACCACGCCGCGTGTCCCGTGCTCATCGTCCGTCCTCGAGAGTCGTGATTCCCAAGGAGAGCCCCATGCGCGTGAGCGACATCATGACCAAGGATCCGATCACCATCCGCGGCGAGGAGACGTGCCGCGAGGCGGCCGCGCGGATGGCCAGCCACAAGGTCCGCCATCTGCCGGTCGTCGACCGGCGCGGTCTGCTGGAAGGCATCGTGACCGACCGCGACCTGCGACATCACCTGCTGGCCAAGGCGGCCACGGGGGAGCTCGGCCGCAAGCCGGCCGCACCGCTCCTGGAGCAGGTGCGCGTGGTGGACGTCATGTCGAGCCCGGCGTTCGTCACCACGGCGGACGCGGACCTCGGCGCGGCCGCGGCCCGCATGCGCGAACGGCGCGTCGGCGCGCTGCCCGTGGTCGACGGCCGTCAGCTCCTCGGCATCCTGACCGAGACGGATCTGCTGCGCCGCATCCTCGATGCCGACACCGACGCGGACCTCGCCGTGACCGAGATCGTGGTGTCTTACCCCTGACGCTCGAACACCAGGTCGATGACGCCTGCGTCCAGGCGGCGCTCCACGACCTTGGTGTAGCGCGACAGCAAGTGCAGCATCCGGCGGTTGTCGGCGAGGACGTACGCGCGGAACCGCCGGATGCCGCGTGCGTCGGCGGCCGCGAGGAGCTCGCCGAGGAGGAGACGGCCGAGTCCCTTGCCCTGCCAGCGGTCCTCCACGACGAAGGCGACCTCGGCGATGCCGGCGTCCGCCGTGGACTCGTAGCGTCCCACCGCGACGAGCTGCGGGTCGCCGGCCTCCCGGCGCTCGATCACCAGCGCCAGCCGGGTGCGGTAGTCGACGTTCGCGAGGAAGTGCGCCCAGTTCGTCGGCAGCCGCCGCATCACGGTGAAGAAGCGCTGGTAGGAGCTCTGCGCGCTGAGTCGCTCGTGGAGCGCGATGAGCCGCGGCTCGTCGTCGGGACGAATGAGACGCACGCGGAGACCGGCGTCGATCTCGCGCACCACGTCGCGGTCGTCGGTGGAAAAGGGGCCCGGCACGGGGATAGGATGGGCCATCGTGACGGATCCGCAAGAACATCCGCGCCTGGCGGGCGCGAGCCGTGGCTATGGCGCCGCCGTGCTCGACGCCGCGCCCGACGGCATGCTCATCGTGGACGCGCGGGGCATCATCGTGCTCGCCAACCGGCAGGCGCACGTGCTGTTCGGGTACGCGCCGCTGGCGCTGGTCGGGCAGTCGATCGACGCGTTGCTGCCCGACGCGCTGCAGGCGGGGCACGCCGCGCACCGTGACGCCTACGTGCGCGCGCCGCGCACGCGGCCGATGGGCAGCGGCCTCGACCTGCTCGCCCGGCGCAAGGACGGCACGGAATTCCCGGTCGAGATCAGCCTGAGTCCCATGGCCACGCCCGAGGGCGTCGTCGTCATCGTGGCGGTCCGGGACATCACCGAGCGCAAGCGGATCGAGGCGGACCTGCGCGCGCTCAACGAGGACCTCGCGCGCCAGCGGCAGGAGGCCGAGCGGGCCGCGCTGGCGCTCGCCGCTCGGCGCGCGGAGAAGCTCGCCGCGCTCGGCACGCTCGCCGCCGGGCTCGCGCACGAGCTCAACAACCCGATCGGCATCATGTCCTCGCGCATCGAGGTCATGCTGATGGAGGGCGAGGCGCTGCCCGGCCACGTGCGCGAGGACCTCGAGGTGCTCCACCGGCAGACGCAGCGTGTGGCGCGCATCACGCACGGCCTGCTCACGTTCGCGCGCACCTCGGCCCACGAGCGCGAGCCCGTGGACCTCAACCACGTCGTGCGGGAGACGCTGCTCCTCGCGGAGAACCAGATCACGAAGCGCGGCGTGAAGGTGACGGTGGAGCTGGCGCCGGATCTGCCCGCGATCCTCGGTGACGCCGACACGCTCCAGCAGGTGATGCTCAACCTCGTCACCAACGCGCGTGACGCGGTCGACAGCGGCGGCGAGATCCGCATCGCCACCTCCCGGCGTGAGAGCGACCGCCGGATCGAGCTGGTCGTGGCCGACACCGGGCGCGGCATCGCGCCGGAGGATCTCGCGCGGATCTTCGATCCGTTCTTCACCACGAAGTCGGCGGGCACGGGCCTCGGGCTCTCGCTCACGCACGGCATCGTCCGCGAGCACGGCGGCACGATCGACGTGGAGTCGGCGCCCGGGCGTGGGACACGCTTCGTGCTCGCCTTCCCGGTGCTCGTCCCCGGCGTGGCGTGACGCGTCCCCCCGTCGGGTGACGCGCCCCGCGCTCCGGCGCACCCTCGGCCTGTGGCAGGTCTCCGCGGCAGGCATCGGGGTGATCCTCGGCGCCGGCGTCTACGCGCTGATCGGCCCCGCGGCCGGTCTCGCCGGCGACGCCGTCTGGCTCGCGTTCCTGGTCGCCGGCGTGACGGCGGCGCTGACCGCGTACAGCTACGCGCGCCTCGGCGCCATGCGGCCGAAGGCGTCGCCCGAGTTCCAGTACACGGCGCTCGCCTTCGGGCCTCGCGTGGGGTTCGTCGCGGGTGGCTGATGCTGGTGGCCGACGTCGCCGCGGCCGGCGCCGTCGCCCTGGGCTTCGGCGGCTACCTCGCGCACTTCGCCGGCACGCCGGTGATCCTCAACGCGCTGCTGCTGCTCGTCGCCGTCGGCATCGTCGCGTACGCGGGGGTCGGCGAATCCGTGGCGCTCGCGCTCGTCCTGACCGCCGTCGAGGCCGCCGGATTGGTGTTCGTGATCGTCGTCGGAGTGCCGTCGTGGCGGGCGCGTCGATCACTTCGCCATGCCGGCCACGGGGATGAGCGGGATCTCGGCGCGCCGCGGCGCTGATCTTCTTCGCGTATCTCGGCTTCGACGAGCTCGGCAACCTGGCGGAGGAGATGCGGGACCCCGTGCGCGATCTGCCGCGCGCCCTCTACATCGCCATCGCCGTCACCACGCTGATCTACATCGCCGTCGCGCTCTCGGCGACGGCCGCCGTCGGCTGGCGCGCGCTCGTCGAGACGCCGGCGCCCCTGGCCGTCGTCGCGCGCCAGGTGCTCGGCGCTCGCGCGGACGCGGCGATGACCGCGATCGCGCTGGCCGCCACGGCGAACACGGTCCTCCTGCTCCTCGTCGCCGCCGCGCGCTCCGTCTACGGCATGGGCGCGGCCGGCGTGCTGCCCGCGCGGCTGGGACGCGTCGGCGGCCGGGCGATTCCGACCCTCGCGACGGGCGTCGTGCTCCTGGCCGCCGGGCGTCTTCGTCCTCCGCGGAGACCTCCGCGACGTGGCGACGCTGACCGACGCCGCCGTCCTCGCGAGCTTCGTCCTCGTGAACGCGAGCCTGTTCTGGCTGGCGGCGCGTGGCCGAGCCCGGTCGCGCGGCGCGCGGCGTGTCGCCGACATCGCGCTGTCGGGAGCCGCGGGCGCGCTGTGCGCGTGGCTCGCGCTCCACACCGGCTGGATCGGGCTGCTCGCGATCCTGGTGATCCTGCTCGCAGGCGGCCTCGTCTCCACCGACGGCCGTCGCGCGGTGCGCCGTCTCGTCGGCAGGGTCGCCCTCCGCGTTCACTGACTGCCGGCCCTCCCTCAGGGCGGCCCGGCCGCGCTTCCGTTCAACTCAACGGCACTCGCGCAGCGGCGCGCCGTCCTGCCAGAACCACGCGCGCCAGTCGTCCGACGCGAGCCGCTCGGTCCACGGCCGCGGCCGCTGCCTCGCGCAGCGAGAGGTGCGCGCCGCAGCAGTGATTGATCCCCATCCGCTTCAGAACCTCCAGCGCACTCGGGTCACGCGCGACCTCCGCGACGATCGTCTCCGGGCTCGGGTTGAGGCGCATGGCTCATCCTCCTGCCACGAGCGTACGTCGCCGGCGGCGGGCCGGATATGATGCGCGTCATATGCGCGATCGGCCGGGCCGCGCGACGATCGGCGTGCTGACCGTCGTGGTGGCCGTCACCATCGGGCTCGCCGTGGGGATCGGCGGCTACACCTTCGTCTACGCGAAGGGCGCCTCGTACCTGACCAACGACCCCGCGCCTGCGCGAACTGCCACGTCATGCGCGAGCAGTACGACGGCTGGATCGAGTCGAGCCACCGCGCGGTGGCCGTCTGCAACGACTGCCACGCGCCGCACGACCTCGTCGGCAAGTACGCGACGAAGGCCGTGAACGGCTTCTGGCACTCGTTCGGCGTTCACGACGCGGCCGCTTCCACGAGCCGATCCGAGATCGGCGCCGCGCAACCGTCGCGATCACCGAGGGCGCGTGCCGGCACTGCCACAGCGACGTCGTCGACGCGATCGACACGCATCGCGCCGCGCAGCGACGAGCGGATCGACTGCGTCCGCTGCCACGGCTCCGTCGGGCACCTGCACTGAGGCGACGCCATGACCGCCATGCCATCGAACGACTCCGGCGCCGCGGCGCCGCTTGATCGCTCGTCGCCGCGATCGCCGCCGTCGGCCGCGCTGGCCGCCGCCGGCGGTCGCGCGCGCTGCTCGTCGAACATCTTCGAGCGCAAGCAGGAGGCGCGCAACCCGTTCTATCCGCGTGGTCGAGCTGACCGACGACACCGAGGATCCCGGCGGTCTGGGGCAAGAACTTCCCGCTGCAGTACGACGGCTACCGGCGGACGGTCGACCAGATGCGCACGCGCTACGGCGGCAGCGAGGCGCTGCCGCGCACGCCGACCGAGGCCGATCCGCGCTCGGTCGTCGCGCAGTCGCGGCTCGAGGAGGACCCGCGGCTCAAGACGATGTGGGCGGGCTACGCCTTCGCGACGGACTTCCGCGAGGAGCGCGGCCACGCCTACATGCTCGACGACCAGACGTTCACCGAGCGGCAGCAGCGTGGCGAAGCAGCCGGGCACCTGCCTCCACTGCCACGCCTCGGTCTACGTGCCCTACAAGAAGGCTCGGCGGCGGCGACCTCATCAAGGGCTTCGAGAAGATGAACCAGATGCCGTACGCCGAGGCGCGCAAGCTGGTCGACGCACCCGGTCGCCTGCATCGACTGCCACGACCCGGAGACGATGCAGCTGCGCGTCACGCGGCCCGGCTTCATCGAGGGCATCCGGGCGCTCAAGGCGTGCGCAGGGCGTGGCGGACTACGACGTCAACAGCGATGGCGACGCGCCAGGAGATGCGCGCCTTCGTCTGCGGCCAGTGCCACGTCGAGTACTACTTCAAGGGCCCCGAGAAGCGGCTCACCTACCCGTGGGCCAAGGGCCTGCAAGGTCGACGAGATCCTCGCCTACTACGACGAGGATCGGGCTTCAAGGACTGGACGCACGCGGAGACGGGCGCGCCGGTGCTCAAGGCGCAGCACCCCGAGTTCGAGATGTGGAACCAGGGCATCCACGCGCGCTCGGGCGTCGCCTGCGCCGACTGCCACATGCCCTACATGCGCGTGGGCGCGCTGAAGATCAGCGACCACCACGTGCGCAGCCCGCTGCTCAACATCAACCGCGCCTGCCAGACCTGCCACAAGTGGCCGGAGGAGGAGCTGCAAGGCGCGCGTCGAGACGATCCAGGAGCGCACGTTCGAGCTGCGCAACCGCGCGATGGACGCGCTGGTGGCGCTGATCGCGCGACATCAAGGCGGCGCAGCGCGGCCGGCGCGCACCGACGCCGAGCTCGCGGCGCGCGCAGGACTTCCAGCGCAGGCGCAGTTCTACCTCGACTTCGTCGAGGCGGAGAACTCGATCGGCTTCCACGCGCCGCAGGAGGCCGCGCGCATCCTCGGCGAGTCGATCGACCTCGCGCGGCAGGGCCAGCTCGCGCTCAGATCGGGGGGGGCCTCGGCGCCCCCCCGGCCCGTACGTTAGCGAGAGGTGGATCAGTCGACACGACGTCCGTCACTCGTCGCGGTGGCGGGTGGACCTGCGGCGTTCGGCGCCGTGCTCGCTGTCCCGATACCTGGGCTGTCCGGCGAGGCGCACGCTCTCCTCGCCGTCCTCGCGTGGACCGTTGTCTACTGGTTCACCGAAGCGTTGCCCATTCCCGCCACCGCCCTTCTGGGCTCTGCGCTCTGCGTGCTCATGGGCGTCGCCCCCGCGGCGCGCGTCTTCGCGGCCTACGGCGATCCGGTGATCCTTCTCTTCGTGGGCAGCTTCGTGCTCGCGGCGGCGATGCAGCACAGCGCGCTGGACCGTCGCCTCGCGCTCGGTTTGCTCGCGCGGCCGTGGGCGCGCCGGTCGGCAGGGCATCTCATGCTCGCGTTCGGCGCGGTCACGTGCGCGCTCTCGCTCTGGGTCAGCAACACCGCGACGGCGGCGATGATGCTGCCGGTCGCGGTCGGGCTCGTGCGCGCGCTCGGCGCCGCCGGCACGCCGCTCGCGATCGGGCTGCCGCTGATGACCACGTGGGCCTCGTCGGTCGCGGTCGGCCTCCCGATCGCGTCCCCGCCGAACCTCATCGCGATCGGCATGGTCCGCGACCTCACGGACCGGCGCCTGACCTTCGTCGACTGGGTGCTCGTGACGATGCCGTTGACCGTCGTCATGCTCGTGCTGTGCTGGCTCATCCTGCGCTGGCGCTACGCGCGCGGCGTCCCCGACGGCGCGGCACTCGGCGCCGTCACTGCTGATCTGGGACGCTGGGCGCCGCGCCAGACGCGTGTCGCCGCCGTATTCGTCGTGACGTGCGTGCTGTGGGTGGTGCCGGGGATCTTCGCCCTCGTCGCGCCCGGCACGGCGGTCACGGCGTGGCTGGAGGTGCGGCTCCCGGAGTCGGTCGTCGCGGTCCTCGCGGCCGTGCTGCTGCTCGCGCTGCCGGCAGGAGGCGGCGAGCGCGGCGCGCTGCTGCCGTTGAAGGAGGCGCTCCGGATCGACTGGGGCACGATCCTTCTCTTCGGCGGCGGACTCGCGCTCGGACGTCTGACGTTCGAGACCGGGCTCGGCGAGGCGGCGGGACGGCTCGCGTCCGCGTGGGGAGCCGGCGGCCGGCTGTGGACGCTCACGGCGATCGCGATCGTGCTCGGCGTGCTGCTGTCGGAGCTGGCGTCGAACACCGCCGCCGCCACCGTGATCATTCCGTTGATGATCGCGGTGGCCGCGGGCGCGGGCGTGAGCCCGCTCCCCCCGGCCCTCGGCGCCGCGCTCGGCGCGAGCTTCGGCTTCATGCTGCCGGTCTCGACGCCACCGAACGCGATCGTCTACGGGTCAGGCCTCGTCCCGCTGCGCGAGATGGTGCGCGCCGGCATCTGGCTCGACGTGACGGGCGCGTGCGTGATCTGGCTCGGCTTGCGGATTCTCTGTCCGCTCTTCGGCGTCCTGTGACCGAGCCGCCGCTCTACCGCCGGATCCGGTCGGGCGTCCACGGCGGGTCGAAGGTCAGGGCGACCTCCACGGTCTCCACGCCCGGCACGTCCATCAGCGCCATGCGTACCCAGCCAGGCATCACGTCGTGGAGGGGACAGCCCGGCGCGGTGAGGGTCATGGTGATCGCGACGCGACGGTCCGCGACGCGAATGCCGTAGACGAGCCCCAGATCCACGATCGACATCCCGAGCTCCGGATCGAAGACCGTGCGGAGCGCGTCGGTGACCTGCGCTTCGGTCGGCGCCGGCGCGCTCATCGCGCCACTCCCGCGGCGGGGGCCGCCACTTTTCGCCGGAGTGGGCAGGGCCGCAGGTGGTGCAGGACGCACCCGAGCGTGGCGGCGAAGGCCAGCGCGCCGAGCGCGACGGCCGCGCCCGCCGCGCGGAGCAGCGTGAGGTCGCCGAGCGAAGCCGCGAGCGCCAGCGCGCAGAAGCCGGGCACGAGCAAGAGGAACGCGGCTCGCTCCGCGCGCTCCGACGAGAGCTGCGCGAGGGTGGGGACGGGCTCGCGCCCCGCGCGCGGTCCGTACACCCGGTACCACACGAGGAACGGGACGATCTTCAGCAGCATGCCGATGATGGTCAGCGACGCCCATCCGCCGAACACGAGCACGGCCCAGGCCACGGCCGCGCGCGGGCCGCTCACGACGTCAGCCGCCAGCGCGAGTCCGGCGAGCGTCGCGGCGGCGAGGAACCCGGCGCCGGCGAGGACGAAGCGCAGGCCCCAGTCGAGATGCGGACGCTTGTGCGTGCGCGCGATGCCGGCGAGCCAGCCCACGTGGGCGGCGACGGCGACCGCTGAGCAGGAACGCGCCCGCGAGGACGAGGAGCCGCGTGTCCGTGAGGAGCCCGAGCACCAGCGCCGGAGATCCACCGGCGACGCCGGCGAGCTGAAGGCGGGCGTTCGTCGGATCCGGCTCGGCGGCCAGGAGGAACATCGGGTACACGCGCGCCGCCACGCCGAGCACCATCGGCAGCACCCAGCCCGTGACCGCGAGCTGCACGTGCGCGTGCAGCGTGGGGAAGAGACCGCCGGGCAGGAACGGCCACACCTTGTGGACGCCGATCAGCGTACCGAAGAGCGCGGTGAGGACGAGCCCGGCCAGTGCCAGCGTCATCATGCGCGCGGTGAACGACGGCCGCGCGCCACGCAGACTCATCGCGACGTTCGCCGCGTGCGCGAGCGCGGCGAGGGTCACCAGACCGGCGCTCCAGACGAATCCCGACCACTCACCGATGGCGAAGTGGCCGACCACGCCGATCACGCCGACGACGAACACGCCGAGCTGCCAGCGCGCCACCCGTTCGCTCCCGACCGGACGCTCGAGCACGATCGGGACGAGCTGATAGCTCGCGCCCATGATCGTGAGCGTGATCCACCCGAGCGTCACCGTGTGGGTGAGGGCGAGCACGCGCGGATGGTAGTAGTGGCCCGCCAGCTCGGCGCCGAGCCACGGCAGCGCGAGCGCGGCCGCCACGAACGCGACGGACGCCGTCACGAGGTACGCGAGCGGAAGCGTGGACGACGGCGCGCCCGGCCGGATCACGATGCGGTCTCCCCGTGGCGGATGCGGATCCGCACCAGGCCACGCGCCGGCTCGTCGGTCTCGTGCACGAACCCGCGCGCCTCGAGCTGCGGATAGAGGAAGAGCGGGCGCCGGTCGTGGAGCACCTCGAGCGTCTCGCCGCGCGGCAACGAGTCGAGGCGTTCCAGCACGAGCACCATCGGCTGCGGCGGCTCGAGATTCCGGACGTCCAGCGTGAGCGCGCCCGCGGGTGCCGGCGCCTCGGCGCGCGTCTCCACGCGCGAGGCGGCGCCGGCCTCGCGCCAGAACCACACGCTCCAGTCGTCCGCGGCGACGCGCTCGGTCCAGTGCGCGAGGCCGCGCCGCCCGAGCACGTCGTAGAGCGGCACCGGCTCGAAGGGGACGCGCAGAACGAGCGCGTCCGCAGGGCCCGAGCGTCTTGACCGCCGCCATGATGCGCGCGAACGGTTCCTCGCCTCGGGCGATGTCGGCGCGAACGTCGAGCCGGATTCGGTGCTGCTCATCACGTGCGCGAAGCGTCGCGGGCATCGCGGTCGGCCCGGGCGCCGCCGGCTCCGCGATCGCGGACGCGCCCGCCGGCGTGTCGTCGCCGATGGCGCGCCGCATCGCCTCGAGCAGGGTCTCCGGCGCCAGGCCGGCCATGCGCGCGGCGTCGGCGACGGTGACCCGCGGCGCCATGACCTTGCGCAGCAGCCGGTTGCGCAGCTTGCCGAAGTGCGGATGGTAGGCCGCGAGGAACTCGACGAGCTCGGGATGCGTGTCGAGCAGCGTCCCCACGCGAGTCTCCACCGTGATCATGCGGGCGGTCCTCCTGCTCATGACGGTACGCCGCGGGTGGGGCGCTCGATATGAGCGCGCTCATACTCGCGTGCCGGGCGTGACGCCGCCGCGCCGCGCCGGGGCACGAGCGCGTTCCCCCGTGGACGCGCGTGTCAGCTCGCCTCCGTCACGGTGGCCGGGACCTCCCGTAAGCATCCGATTCCAAAGCGCCGCGCGCTGGCCAGCTTGTTGCTCTCCTCCCCACCCGGACCGTCTGTCGGACCATGACCGACCAGGAGGCGACGATGAGCGTCATGCACGGGAACCAGGACATGCGGGAAGCGTCCACGGCATCGCTGGCCGCCGTCGTCGTCATCCTGATCGCGAGCGCCCTGGCGTTCACCGCGATGACCGCGCCGGTCACCCAGCTCATCGGAGCCGGTTCCGGGGCCGTCGCCTCGGCGGTTCACGGGATCGCGGCGTTCCTCTACTTGTTCGTCGGCACGATCGGTCTCTATCTCGGATGGCGGCTGATGACCGGCCGCATCCGCGCGTTCGCGGACCTGCAGCTCCTGGCGACGGTGTCGGCGACGTTCTCGCTGATCGCGATCGTGTTCGGGAACTGGCTCTACATCTACTACCGGGCGCCCGTCCCGAACAGCCCGCGCACGTACTTCGTGAAGAACATGAAGGAGATCCACTCGATCTTCTTCGAGTTCAAGGAGTTCAGCGCGCTGTTCACGCTGCCGCTGACGGTGGCGGCCGCGTTCATCCTCTGGAAGTACGGCGCGCAGGTCATGGGACGGGCGTGGCTCCGCTACACCGTCGCGGGGCTCCTCGGGCTCTCGTTCTTCTATCTCGTCGTCGCGTTCGGGCTGGGCGCGGCGGTCACCAAGCTGAAGGCCGCGTGAGCGGCGGGAAGGGGAGGGGCCGAGCCATGAACGGGACGATGAATACCCGGATCGACGAGCGCAGGATCGAGGCCCTCGAGCCGTTCGCGTCCCCCATGCTGGACGGCACGGGCGAGGATCGAGCCCGAGTGCCGGGCGGCATCGCGGTGGCGGCGCTGCTCGCGGCGATGATCGGGATGCTGACCCTCGCCGCGGTCAACCAGGCGACGCAGCTCTCGAAGCCGTTCACCGCGTGGGTGCACGGCATCGGCAAGCTGTGGATGCCGGGCGCGGCGGGCATCGGGCCGTACTCCGGCAAGGAGACGCTCGCGGCGCTGGCGTGGATCGGCAGCTGGGTGATCCTGCACTTCGCGATGCGGCGGCGAGATGTGGACGTCTCCCGCTGGCTCATCGTGTTCCTCATCGGCGTCGGCGTGGCGACGACGTGGATCTGGCCGCCCGTGTTCGAGTACTTCCGATAGGTGATAGGTGACATGGGGGGTGCGAGACGCACCCCCCAATCCCCCCTCGCTCCGCGGCCCGGCTAAGCCGCGCCGCTCCGCGGGTGCCGTTACTCGACAGACTCCAGGCCGCGGCGCTCAACGGGGAGTGGGCACCGACGCGGCGGGCATGCGCACGCGCCACCACATGTTCACGATGAAGAGCAGCGCTCCGACGATCTGGCCGAGCGCGCCGAGCGCGATGAGGCCGCGCGCGGCCGGCCCCGCCGTGAAGGGCGCGGTCAGCTCGGCGGCCGCGCGCGCGGCCGTGGCGACGGTCACGATCCAGTAGACGGCCTCGGCGAGCTCCGGACGGTACCGCGCGTCGTCGCGTGCGGGGCGCGGGAACATCCACGTGGCGACGCCCATCACGATCATCAGCATGAAGCCCACGAGCAGCAGGTGGGCGTGCGCGGTGATGAAGAGGCGCGGCGGGTACGCGTTGACCACGAACTGCGCGACGGTGATGTAGCCGCCGACCAGGAGCCCCGCGATCAGGAAGGCGAAGCTGGTCTTGACGTAGCGACGGACGAGCGGAGGCATCCGTCAGCCCGACGCCTCTCCGCCCTCCGCGCGCTCGCGCAGCCCGTCGACGTCGGCGAGCACGAGGCGTCCGTCCTCGTCGGCGAGCAGGCCCTCGCGCTGCCAGCGGCTCAGCACGCGGATCGCCGTCTCGACGGTCGTCCCCGTCATGTCCGCGAGGCTCTGGCGCGTGAGCTGGAACGGCAGCGTGACGCGGTCGCGCGCACGCACCCCTTCGCGCTCGGCGAGGCGCAGCAGCGCCCCGGCCAGGCGCGCTTCCACCGGGTCGGCGGCGAGCGAGGTCACCGACTCGTGCGCCGCCCGCAGCCGCTGGCCGATGAGGAGCGCCATCGCGCGCACGAGGCTCGGATGGCGTTCGGCGAGCGTGCAGATCAGATCCTGGGGAATGCGCGTGACGACGCTCGTCTCCGTCGCCTGCGCCGAGGCGGGATACGGGCGGCGCTCGATCACCGCCACGCCACCGAACGCTTCGCCGGGGCCGAGCAGCTCGAGCACGACGTCCTTGCCGCTCTTGGCGTGACGCACGATCTTCACGTGGCCGCGCTTCACGAGACAGAACCACACCGGCGGCTCGCCCTCGTGGAACACGTAGTCGCGGGCGCGATAGGTGACGTCACGAGCGGCGGCGGAGAGCGCCGCCAGGTCTCTTCGCGGGAAGGCCGGCGAAGATCGGGTTCCCGCGGACGACGTCGCCGGCGTCCTTGGGCGGCATCGCCGGTCATCATAGCACCGGCCTTCGCGCCGGCCGGGTGAGGCCCGGCCGCCGCGCGCGGCGGGGCGCCGGCGCCTCACTCGTCCCCGAACGGGCCGGCGGCCCCGCGCCGTGCGAACGGAAAATCGGGGAGTTCCACCTCACCCCGATCGGCACCGGGCTTGCGTGAGGGACTGGGGACGCCGGTCTCCAGCGGGCTGCGGGAGGTGACGATGAGCATGCCGAACACGCTGCCTGGTTCCTCGAACGGCTCCGCGTCAGTGACGGAAGACGGCCTGGCGGTCGCGCTGCAGCGGACCGGCGACGGCGCGTTCGTGATCGGCGCCGACGGGCGCGTTCTCCTCTGGAACCGAGCCGCGGAGCGGATGCTCGGCTTCACCGCGCGAGAGGTCGCGAACAAGGCGTGCTGCGAGATCTTCGTCGGGTACGACGACGCGGGCAACCGCCTCTGCTACCCGGGCTGTCACATCCAGTCGCTCGTGCGCCTCGCCGAGCCCGTCGCGAGCTACGACATGCGCACGCGCACCAAGGCCGGCACACCCATCTGGCTCAACGTGAGCGTGTTGCCGCTGCCCGCCAACGGCGACGGCGTGTCCCGGACCTTGCACCTGTTCCGCGACGTGACCGCCACCAAGGAGCTGCTCGCGCTCGTGCACGAGCGGATCGCGAAGTCTCGTGGCGATGACCCCGGCGACGAGGCGACGGTCGGTCTCACCAGGCGGGAGGTGGAGATCCTGCGCCAGCTCACGCAGGGGCTGCAGCACGTCCGCCGTCGCGGAGCGCCTGCACGTGAGCCGCGCCACCGTGCGCAACCACGTCCAGAACATCTTCGCGAAGCTCGGTGTGCACACGCGGCTCGCCGCCGTCGCCTACGCGAACAAGCACCGGCTCTTCTGAATCGCCGCCATGCCGACGGAATTCAGCGTCATCCTCGCGGACGAGCCGGGAACCCTGGCGAGGCTCGGCGGCGCGCTCGGTGATGCCGGGGTGAACATCGAAGCGATCGCCGGGAGTCGCCGCGACGGGACCAGCCGCGTCCAGTTCGTCTGCAACGCGCCGGACCGCGCCACCAAAGGCCTCGACGACGCCCGCATTCCCTACGTCACGCGCGAGGTCGTCGTGGTGAAGGTGCTCGACGAGCCGGGCACGCTGGGGGAGCTCGCCCTCGTCCTGGCGAAGGCGGGCATCAACATCGACTCGGTCTACGTCACCACGCGCGGGCACGTCGTGCTCGGCGTCGACGACCTGGCGGGCGCCGTCCAGGTCGCCGGCGGGATGGCCGTGATGAGCGAGTAGGGCGCCTCAGCCGGCGTGACGCGCGAGGATCGCCTCGTCCGCCACGCCGAGCGCCGCCTTGCCGACCAGCTCCATCGCGCGGTCGGCGTTAGGCGGCATCAACGTGGCGGTGCGCACGTCGCGGAACAGGCGCTCGAGCGGAGACGCGCGGTGCGCGCTGCGGCCGCCCACGATGCGGATGGCGTCCGCCGTGACCTTCAGCGCCGCTTCCGTCGCCAGGTACTTCGGGCGCGCAGCGAGGACCGCGCGCTCGACCGCGTCCGCCTTCTCCCACCGGCACGCCGACTGGTAGAGGACCAGGCGGGCGGCCTCGAGCGTCATGCTCATCTCGGCCACGTGGTGCTGCACGATCGGATCGCGCGCGCGGGGGGCGGGGTCCGGCTCGAAGCGGTGCGTGGTGCAGAAGTCGACCGCGACGTCGAACGCCCGCCGCGCCGCGCCGGCGTAGATCGCCGCGTAGCCGAGGCCGAACGCCAGGCCGACGCCGCTCTTGAGGGACTCGCCGGGCCCGCCGAGGAGCGCGTCCTCGGGAACATCGCACGCCGTCAAGGTCACGCTCGGACTGACCGTCGCGCGCATGCCGAGCGTGTCCCAGGCTCCCGTCACGCGAAGGCCGGGATGGTCCTGCGGGACGAGCGCGAGCTGGAGGTTGTGCGGACTCGGGATGCCCTCCATCGCACAGTGCACCATGTACCGATGCGCGGCGCCCGCCATCGTGCAGAAGTGCTTCCGCCCGTCGATGACGAAGCCGCCGTTGCGCCGCGCGATGACGGTCCCGCCGACGCTGGCGCCGCCGCGGCGCTCCGGCTCGCTGCCCCAGCTCCCGAAGAGCTGGCCTTCCTCGACGACCTCCGGGTAGAAGCGCGCCTTCTGAGCCGGCGTCGCGAGGACGTCGATGTACATCTGCACGACCGAGTGCATGTGCAGGGTCATGGTGGCGTTCGTGCAGCCCTGCGCGAGCTGCTCGAGGGCCAGCACGTAGGACGGCATGTCGAGCCCGAGGCCGCCGTGGCCGGCGGGCACCGGCCATGCCGAGGAACCCGTGACGCCAGAGGTCGTGCCAGCTCTCTCGCGGGTAGTCGCCGGACGCGTCGTAGCGCGCCGCTCGCGGGGCGAGCGACTCCCGCGCGACCGCGGCGGCCCGCGCGATCAGCGCTTGCTGGGGCGGCGTGGGCGTGAAGTCCATCGCGCTACCTCAGCGGTTCCTGCGCGAACAGGCGGCATCTCATCGGTCGGCTCCTTCCGCAAGGGCGACCCGGAGGTCGCGGACGAGACGGGGATGCCGGGTCACGTAGTACGCCAGCATGCCGGCCGCTGCGAGCAAGTTACCGACGACGACCGTCCACCCGGCGAGCTCCTCGAAGACCCAGCGTGCAAGGACGAGCACCACGGCGAAGATGAACACCTCGAAGGCGACGTAGAAGATCACCAGCGGCAGGAGGAAGAGCGGCTGCTGATCGGCCGCCGCCACCAGGGCCGCGACGAGCTCGCCGAACACGACGAAGGCCAGCACGTGGAGGACGCTGTAGGCGAGCACCGCGTCCGTCGGCGCGCTCCGCCCCAGCAAGGCTTCGCCGAGGATCCGCGGCGTCCGGAGCGGAGTTCCGTGGAGGCTGTCGAGCGCGAGGAACCACACCATGATGACGGCGGCGCCGATGACGCCGGCCGTCGCCCCTTCACGCAGGACGCCGCTCCACGAGCCCATCAGCGCGGCGGGCAGCCGCGGATGCGCGCGCAGCAGGCGCCAGAGCATGCCCGTCGCCGCGAGGAGGTTGCCCGTGAAGATCGCCCACCACACGAGCGCGCCGAGCAGCGACCGGCCGAAGACGCCGAGGACGGCGAAGAAGAAGACCTCGAAGGCGGCGAACAGCACGACGAACGCGATGAACGCCGGGGGATCGTGCTCCGCGGCGACGAGGAGGCTCGCGGCCACGATGCCGAACGCGACGAACGCGAGGACGTGGAGCGCGGTGTAGCCGAGCACGCGCCCGGCCGTGACCGTCACCGCGGCAGGATCGGTCACGCCGTCGAACACGGCGGCGCCGAGGAGAGCCGGCGTCAGGAAGGGCGTGCCGCGCACGAGGTCGAGGGCGAGGAACCAGACCGCGACGATCGCCGCTCCGACGGCGCCCGCCGTGACGCCTTCTCGCAGGACCGTTCCCTCGTGACGCATGGATGCTCCTCCCGGCGCGCGTAGACGTAGACGAGACCGGCGAAGCCGGCCACGACGGCGAAGGGCGCCGCCATCAGGACGACGAAGGGCCACGTGAAGCCGCGGGCGCCCCACGCGGTGTCGAGGCAGACCGCGCACGCCGCGGCCGGCGTCGGGGATCAGCGCGAGGGCCACCGCGAGCGGCGTGAGGCGCGTCATGCGGCGGTCACAGGAGGTAGACGCAGACGTAGAGCACGGGCCACAGCGCGACGACGAAGCGCCAGTAGAGCACGCACGCTTCCATGGCGGCGTCGCGGCCGCCGCCCGAGCGCCGGCGCGCGGCGCGGACGAGCATCGCGGCGAGCCACGCCAGCGCGACGACGACGTGCAGGGCGTGCGTGCCGATCAACGTGTAGAACAGCGCGCCGTAGGTCCCGGAGGTGACGGTGAACCCGAACCCGACGAGCCGGACCCACTCGTAGCCCTGGACGACGACGAACAGCGCGCCCAGCAACATGGCGGCGGCAAGACTACGCACCACGCGCGCGTGGGAGCCCGTCAATGAGATCGGGGGCTGCGCCCCGCAGCCCCCCATGTGATCGATCGCGCCCGACGCGAGCAAGACGAGGGTGTTCATCGCGGTGAGGCCGAGCGGCAATCGTGGCTGGAGCGGCGGCGGCCACGCCGGCGCGCCGAGCCGCAGGACCCAGAAGACGAAGAGCAGCCCCGCGAAGAGCATGACGTCCCCGGCGATCACGAGCGCCGTGGCCACGATGGCAGCCGGCGGCAGCGGGGGCGACGCGGGGACGGCCGTGGTCGTGAGGCTCATCGCGGGGGCGCGTGCCACACGAAGTCGGGGAACAGCGCGATGGCGAGGATCGCCGCGAAGACGATGGGGATGAGCGCGATCGCGTAGATGAGTCCCGACTCGAAGCGCAGGTGCATGAAGTTGAGCGCGACGAGCAGCGCCTTCACGAAGGCGGTGGCGAAGATCACGACGAGCCCCACCGCGCGCGCGCCGGGCACGAAGCTCACCCCGACGCCGACGGCCAGCAGCGCGACGAGCCAGACGTACACCGCCGTGTAGTTCGGATGCGCGTGTCCGGTCGTCATCGTCGGGTCCTCACGAGAGATAGAGGAGGGGGAAGAGGAAGATCCACACGAGGTCCACGAAGTGCCAGTAGAGACCGGCCATCTCCACGCGGTGCGGGTGCTTGAGGCTCGCCGGTGGCGCCGGCGAGGACGACGACGTTCACGACGATCCCGCCCAGCACGTGGAGGGCGTGGAGCCCCGTCATCGTGTAGTAGAAGGACCAGAAGATCCCGGACGCGGGCGTGAAGCCCGCGCGGATCTCCGTCGTGTACTCGACGGCCTTGATCGCGAGGAAGAGGAGCCCGCCGAGCACGGTGAGGCCGAGGTTCACGCGGAGCGCGCGACCGTCGCCGCGCTCCGCGGCCACGAAGGCGCGGACGACCGTGTAGCTGCTCGTGAGCAGCACGAGCGTGTTGAGGGCGGCGAGCGGCGCGCTCAGGTGATGGGACGCCTCCGCCCATCCGGAGCCGCCGAGCCGGAACACCAGGTAGCTCGCGATGAGTCCGCCGAAGACCATGACCTCGGAGGCGAGGAACCACCACACCGCGAGCTTCGGACCGCTCAGGCCCTGCGGCAGCGCGCCCACTCCGGCCGGCGACGTCACGCGCGGCCTCCCGCCCGCGTCCCGACCGCGGTCAGGTCCTGCGGCAGCCAGTCCTCGCTCGCTCCCGGCACGCTGTACTCGTACGGCGCCGCGGTACACGATCGGCTCGCTCGGGCCCCAGTTGAGGTGGGGCGGCGGCGAGGCGGCCGCCCACTCGAGCGTCGCCGCCGCCCAGGGATTGCGCGGGGCGCGCCGGCCCGCGACGAGGGCCCAGACGACGTTGACGACGAACGGGAGCTGGGCGGCGAGCAGGCCGAGCGCGCCGTACGTGGACAGCACGTTGAGCCCCTGCAGCGGCACGAGCGCGTCGTACTGGAGCGGGTTGGCGACCCGCCGCACCATGCCCGCGAGCCCCAGGTGGTGCTGCGGGAAGAACGTCACGTTGAAGAAGACCAGCGTGAGCCAGAAGTGGAGGTGGCCGAGCGGGCCGTTCAGCATGCGCCCGAACATCTTCGGGAACCAGAAGTTCACGCCCGCGAACCCGCCGAAGACGACGGCGCTGAACAGCGTGTAGTGGAAGTGCGCCACCACGAAGTACGTGTTGTTGATGTAGATGTCCGCGGGCGCCGAGCCGTTGAAGATGCCGGTGAGGCCGCCGACGATGAACATCGTGAGGAAGCCGAGCGCCCACAGCATCGGCACCTCGAAGCGGATCGATCCGCGCCAGAGCGTCGCGATCATCGCGAAGACGATGTAGGCGAACGGCACCGAGATCAGGATGGTGGTCACGCTGAAGGGCATGGCCAGTCGCGGGTCCATGCCGGAGATGAACATGTGGTGCGCCCACACGATGAACGACAGCGCGCCGGCGACGATCGTCGACCAGATGATCCACCGGTAGCCGAAGACCGGCTTGCGCGAGAACACCGGCAGCACCTCCAGCACGAAGCCGAGCGCGGGCAGCAGCACCACGTAGACCTCGGGGTGCCCGAAGAACCAGAAGAGGTGCTGCCACAGCAGCGGATCGCCGCCGAGCTCCGGCGCGTAGAACCCCGTGCCGAGCGTGCGGTCGAGCAGGAGCATGACGGCGCCGGCGATCAGCGGGCCGACCGACAGGAGGAAGAGCGCGGCGGCGATGATCTGCTGCCAGACCACGAGCGGCACGCGGAAGAAGCCCATGCCCGGCGCGCGCAGGAGGATGACCGTGGTCAGGTAGTTGACGCCGCCCATGAGGAACGACGCGAACTCGAGGGCGAGCCCGAGGATCCACAGGTTGAGCCCCCACGTCACGCCCGTGTACTCCGGCCGCGCCGAGAGCGGCGGATAGCCGGTCCAGCCCGCGGAGGCGGCGCCGCCGGGCACGAAGAAGGACGCGAGCATGACGACCGACGCCGTCGCGAACGTCCACACCGACAGCATGTTGAGGCGCGGGAAGATCATGTCGCGCGCGCCGATCATGAGCGGGATGAGGAAGTTGCCGAAGGCGCCGAGCAGGATCGGCATGGCGACGAAGAACACCATGATGGTGCCGTGCATCGTCACCATCATGTTGTAGGTCTCGGGCCCGATCTCGCCGAGGAGCGGGATCGTCGTGTCCGGCCACGCGAGCTGCCAGCGCATCGCGCCCGCGAGCAGCCCGCCCACCACCGCCCACGTCAGGCCGAGTGCCAGGTACTGCTTGCCGATGGTCTTGTGATCGGTGGAGAAGACGTAGGTGCTCCAGACGCCGTGCTCGACGTGCGGGACGGCGTGCGTGGCGGCCACGACGCTCACGACCACTGCTCCTTGACCCACGCCTCGTACTCGTCCTGCGGGATGGACGTAGAGGTAGCCCTTCATGCCCGAGTGGCCGAAGCCGCACAGCATCGCGCAGGGCAGCTCGTACTTCCCGGGCTTCGTCGCCTCGAACCATCCCTCGATCGCACGCCCGGGCACCGCGTCCTGCTTCACGCGGAAGTTCGGGAGGAAGAAGCTGTGCACCACGTCCTTCGACTTCAGCACCACGCGCACGGGTCGGTTGACGGGGACGTGCAGCTCGTCGAGGAACTGCCGGTCGTCGGGCGTGCCGAACCGGCCGTCGGGGCCCGGGTAGAGGACGTCCCAGTTGAACTGCTTGCCCGTGACCTGGATCACGAGCTCCGTGGCCGGCTTCTCGATCTTCACCTTCGCCCACACCGGCGCGCCGCGGAAGTCGAGCCAGAGGTCGAGGACGAGCACGACGGCGACGGGGACCAGGAGCCACGCCGCCTCGCGGAGCCGCTCGCCGCGCACGTAGCGCGGCGCGCCGCCCGGCGCGGCGGCGGTAGAGGATCAGGAACGCGACGATCGTGCCGATCGTCAGGAAGAACCAGACGACGGTCGTGTACCAGATGATCCGGATGACGCCGTCGACGTCGCCGCCGTAGGTCGAGGCGTTCTCCGGCAGCCAGCGCATCCAGTCGAACATGCGGCCTCCGCACAATCGTCGTGCGCGTGACTCACGCGCCGTCACCGATGCTAGGACCTGGTGTGCGGGCCGCCAATGGAACGTCCGGCCCAATCTTCTAGTGCAGTCGTCCCGGAGCGACGGATCGCTGCAGTCGCCGCGCGCGGCGCCGCCGCCCCAGGTGAGGCGCCGGCCTCACACCGTGCACGCGTCCCTTCCGCGCCGGCGTCAACGATCCCGCGTACTTCGGCCGAAGGCGGGCTGGCCTGCGAGTTGCCTGTCTCCACGCCACGAGGAGGGAGCCATGAACGCCATCGGCCTCATCGTTCTCGCGACGCTCGCCGCTCTGTTCGGTCTCGTGCTGTGGCGACGGAACCGGGGGAAGAGGCTCCAGGTCACGCATCACCGCCTGCGCTGCCCGATCAATGGCGACCTGGCGGACGTGGCGGTCGCGACCGACCCGGCGGCGCCCTCCTGCCGGCAATACGCCGAGGTCACCGATTGCTCGCTCCACCCCGGCGTCGTCGTGGGGCTTCCGGAACGCGCCGCGTATCTGTGGGACGGACCGCCGTGCAAGGTGCGGATCGAGCCGGCGAGGCCCACGGCCGTCTCCACGCAGCGCGTTCCATGCGGGCAGGACTGCGTCTTCGTGCTCAACGCGACGGCGGGGTCCGGCGCGCCGGCACCCCTGGAGTGCCGCTCCGGGACGAGCGACGCGGTCGCGCTGGCGACCCGGGCCGTCGGCAATCCACGGATCGTACGGCTGCTCTGGTACGCGAGCGTGTAACGCCGCGCGTTGCGCGAGGAACGTGCCATGCAGTGGGTGAGGCGGATCGGATGGAGTGCCGCGCGCGATCGTCGCGCTCTTCCTCGTGGCGCAGCTCGTGCCGTACGGACGGAACCACACCAATCCGCCGGTGCGTCGCGAGCCCGCGTGGAATAGCCCCGCCACACGAGCGCTCGCCGTGCGCGCCTGCTTCGACTGCCACAGCAACGAGACCCGCTGGCCGTGGTACACGCACGTGGCGCCGGTGTCGTGGCTGACCCAGCGTGACGTGGACGAGGGACGCCGCGAGCTGAACTTCTCGGAGTGGGACCGCCCGGGGAAGGAGGCGCACGAGGCCGCCAAGACGGTGCGCGAGGGCTCGATGCCGCCGTGGTTCTACGTGCTGCCGCGGCCGCACGCGCGGCTGACCGCGGCCGAGCGCGACGCGCTGATCGCCGGGCTCGAGGTGACCTTCGGGCGGGCTGAGCGCCGCGCGCGTCGTGACCGGCGTCACGACGACTGACGCAACTATGACGGCGATCATACCGGCCGTCCCGTCTGCGGCCCGACGATAGACCTCGTCACGAGGAGGCGATGATGGATCGACGAGAGTTCCTCAGGCTGGCGGCGCTCGCGGGGCTCGGCACGGTCGCCGCGCCGGGCGACCTCTTCGCGCAGTACCGCTTCCTCGCTCCCATGAAGGTCACGAACCCGACGCAGGCCTATCCCAACCGGGACTGGGAGCGCATCTACCGGGACATCTATCGCACCGATCGTACGTTCACGTTCCTCTGCGCGCCGAACGACACGCACAACTGCCTGCTCCGCGCGTTCGTGAAGAACAACGTGATGGTGCGGATCGAGCCGACGTACGGCTACGCGAAGGCCACCGACCTCTCGGGCCACCGCGCCTCGCCGCGCTGGGATCCGCGCTGCTGCCAGAAGGGCCTCGTGCTCGGCCGCCGGCTCTACGGCGACCGGCGCGTGAAGGGCGCGTTCGTGCGCAAGGGCTTCAAGCGCTGGGTGGAGCAGGGCTTCCCGCGTGACCCCGCGACCGGCCGCGCGCCCGCCGAGCTGATGCAGCGCGGATGGGACGGCTACGAGCGGATCGACTTCGACGCCGCGTACGCGCTGCACGCGAAGGCGCTCGACAACATCGCGCGCACGTACTCGGGCGAGACCGGCAAGAAGTACCTGCTCGCGCAGGGCTACGACCCCGCGATGGTGGAGGCCGCGGCCGGCAGCGGCGTGCGCACGCAGAAGTTTCGCGGCGGCATGGCCAAGCTCGGCGCCACGCGCATCGTCGGCACCTACCGCGCCGGCAACATGATGGCGCTGCTCGACGCCAAGGTCCGCGGCGTCGGCGCCGACCAGGCGATGGGCGGCGGCGCGTGGGACTCGTACTCGTGGCACACCGACCTGCCCGCCCGGCCACCCGATGGTGCACGGCGACCAGACGAGCGACTTCGACCTCTTCGCGGCCGAGCACGCCAACCTGCTCCTCGTGTGGGGCATGAACTGGATCACCACGAAGATGCCGGACAGCCACTGGATGACCGAGGCGCGGCTGCGCGGGACGCGGGTCGTCGTGATCACCGTGGAGTACAGCGCCACCGCGAACAAGGGCGACGACGTGCTCGTCATCCGCCCCGGCACCGATCCCGCGCTCGCGCTCGGGTTCGCCGGCGTCATCATGCGCGAGAAGCTCTACGACGAGGCGTTCGTCAAGCGCTTCACCGACCTGCCGCGCCTCGTCCGCCTCGACACGCGTGAGCCGCTGCTCGCGCGGGACGTGTTCCCCGGCTACAAGGAGTCCGAGCTCACCAACTGGGTCAAGGTCCTGCCGAAGGGCACGGCGGCCGTGCGCACGGTCGACCAGAACGGCATCCAGATTCCCGAGGCGCTCCGCGGCGACTTCGCCGACTTCGTGATGTGGGATGCCCGCGCGCAGAAGCCGGTGGCCGTGAGCCGCGACATGGTCGGCGACCACTTCACGAAGGCGGGGATCGATCCGGCGCTCGCGGGCACGTTCACCGTCACCCTCGCGAACGGGACGACGGTGCAGGCGCGGCCGGTCTTCGACCTCACGCGCGAGTACCTCGACGCGAGCATGACGCCCGCGGACGTCGAGAAGGTCACGTGGGCGCCGGCCGCGGCCGTGGAGGAGCTCGCGCGCGCCATCGCGCGCAACGGCGGCACGACGCTGTTCACGGTCGGCATGGGCCCCAACCAGTTCTTCAACAACGACCTGAAGGACCGCGCGATCTTCCTGGTGGCCGCGCTCACCGGCTCCATCGGCCAGATGGGCGGCAACGTCGGCTCCTACGCCGGGCAACTACCGCACGTCGCTGTTCTCCGGCATCCCGCAGTACGCGTCGGAGGACCCGTTCAACCCGCAGCTCGATCCGAAGGGCGCCGTCGCCGTGAAGAGCTACGTGCGCTACGAGTCGCTCCACTACTACGCGGCGGGCGAGGTGATCCATCGCGAGGGCACGAAGCAGTTCACGACCGGCGCGCACGTGCCCACGCCGACCAAGGCGATCTGGCTCACCAACTCCAACTCGCAGATCGCCAACACGAAGTACCACTACAACGTCGTCTTCAACACCCTGCCGAAGCAGGAATGCGTGGTCGTCAACGAGTGGTGGTGGTCGGGCTCGTGCGAGTACGCCGACATCGTCTACGGCGTCGACTCCTGGATGGAGCTGAAGTACCCGGACATGACGGCGTCGAACACGAACCCGTTCCTCCAGGTGTTCCCGCGCACCCCGCTGCGCCGCACCTTCGGGACCGTGAGCGATCTCGACACCTATCTCGGCGTGGCCGGCGCCCTCGCGACGCTCACGGGCGACACGCGCTTCACCGACTACTGGAAGTTCGTGCGCGACAACCAGGTGGAGGTCTACCTGCAGCGCATCCTCGACGCCAGCGCGCCGTGCCGCGGCTACAACATCCGCGACCTCGAGGCGCTCGCGGGCCAGGGCATCCCCGCGCTGATGAACACGCGCACGTACCCGCGGACGTTCTCGTGGGAGCAGGTGCACGAGTCGAAGCCCTGGTACACGAAGACGGGGCGGCTCGAGTTCTACCGCGGCGAGCCGGAGTTCCTCGAGGCGGGCGAGAACCTGGTCGTGCATCGCGAGCCGGTCGACTCGACGTTCTACGATCCCAACGTCATCGTGGCGCGGCCGCACGTGGCCATCCGCCCCGTCGGCCCCGAGGCGTACGGCTTCCCGCGCGACAAGCGCGACTGGTCGGCGCGCCAGGGCCGCAACGTGATCGTGACGCCGGACGAGCTCCTGAAGACGCAGCATCCGTTGATCCCCGCCGGCTACGCGAGCGTCTTCCACACGCCGAAGTACCGGCACGGCTCGCACACGACGCCGATCGACACCGACCTCATGGCGAACTTCTTCGGGCCGTTCGGCGACATGTACCGGAGCGACAAGAGGTCTCCCCATGTCGGTGAGGCCTACCTCGACATCAATCCCGACGACGCGCGCGCCCTCGGCGTGAACGACGGCGACTACGTGTGGGTCGACGGCGATCCCCAGGACACGCCGTTCAAGGGCTGGCAGGAGAAGGGCCGCGAGGCGGAGGCGCACGTCGCGCGCCTGCTCTGCCGCGCGCGCTACTACCCCGGCACGCCGAAGGGGATCATGCGCATGTGGCACAACGGCTACATGGCCACGCCCGGCTCCGTGCGCGGCCACGAGACGCGCGCCGACGGGCTCGCGAAGAACCCGGACACCAACTACCAGTCGTTCTTCCGCTACGGCTCGCACCAGAGCCTCACGCGGTCGTGGCTCAAGCCGACGCACCAGACGCAGGGCCTCATCACGCGCCGCAGCTTCACCCACGAGGTGACGAAGGGCTTCCAGGCCGACGTCCACTGCGTGACCGGCGCGCCGCGCGAGGCGATGTGCAAGGTCACGAAGGCGGAGGACGGCGGCATCGGCGGCAAAGGGCTCTGGCGGCCGGTGACGCTCGGCCTCAGGCCGACGAACGAGAGCGACGCGATGAAGCGCTATCTGGCCGGCGCCTTCCGGCCCGGGAGGGCCTAGACCATGGCCAAGGTCTACAACTGGCAGCTCGGACGCGAGATCGACTTCCCCTACGAGGTCGAGCGTCCGGAGAAGCAGTTCGCGATGATCTTCGACACGAACAAGTGCATCTCCTGCCAGACGTGCACGGTCGCCTGCAAGACGACGTGGACGCAGGGGCGCGGGCAGGAGTTCATGTTCTGGAACAACGTCGAGACGAAGCCGTACGGCTACTACCCGCTCGGCTGGGACGTCAACATCCTCGAGAAGCTCGGCGTGCAGGCGATGGACGGGCCCGTCTACCAGGGCAAGACGCTGTTCGACGCGGCGCCGACGGGCGAGGTCATCCTCGGCTACCTGCCGGACGATCGCGACTACGCGCACCCGAACATCGGCGAGGACGACTCCACGGGCATGATGCCGCAGGGTGCGCACCTCACGATGCCGCACATGCAGTGGATGTTCTACCTGCCGCGCATCTGCAACCACTGCACGTACGCGGCGTGCCTCTCCGCGTGCCCGCGGCAGTCGATCTACAAGCGGCGCGAGGACGGCATCGTGCTCCTCGACCAGAGCCGCTGCCGCGGCTACCGCGAGTGCGTGAAGGCGTGCCCGTACAAGAAGGTCTACTTCAACACGCAGACGAAGGTGAGCGAGAAGTGCATCGGCTGCTACCCGGCGGTCGAGGGCGGGCGGCAGACGCAGTGCACGACGAGCTGCATCGGCAAGATCCGCATCCAGGGCTTCCTCGGCAAGCCGGACAAGCCCGACGCGGACAACCCGCTCGACTACCTCGTCTTCATCAAGCGGCTCGCGCTGCCGCTCTACCCGCAGTTCGGGCTCGAGCCGAACACGTACTACATCCCGCCCGTGCACGTGCCGCCGCCGTACCTCCGGCAGATGTTCGGCTGGGGCGTGGAGCAGGCGATCGAGACGTACAAGCGCGCGCACGAGGACCCGAAGCTCCTCGGCGCGATGACGCTGTTCGGCGCCACGCCCGAGATCTCGCACTACTTCCGCGTCGACGGCGACGTCGTGATCGGCTACGACGCCAAGCAGGCCGAGATCGTGCGCGTGCCGCTGCGCGAGCCCGCGGTGGTGCGCGAGCTGTACGACATCAAGCACAAGGCGTATCGGACCAACATCACGTGAGAGCCCAGAGGGGGTTTGGGGGTCCTCAGTGGTGGGGCCCCCATCTCCAGGGAGAACTGCCATGATCGCTCGTGCGTTCGCGCTCGCCGCCGTGATGCTGCTCGCCCTGGTCGCGCCGGCCGGCGCGCAGACCCCGATCACGGCGGTGCGCGTCGCGGGCGCGGGGCCGATCGCCGATCCCGCGGCCGCGGTGTGGAAGGATGCGCGCCCCGTGAAGATCGCGATGCTGCCGCAGACCGTGACGATCCCGCACCTGCCGGAGCCGGCGGTCAAGGAGCTCAGCGTCCGCGCCGTGCACAACGGCGGCTGGATCGGCGTCCTCGTCGAGTGGAAGGACACGACGCATGTCGGATCGCCTCATCGTCGACAGCTTCGGCGACCAGGTCGCCGTCCAGCTCCCGATCGACACGAAGGGCGCGCCGCCGTCGCCGATGATGGGCAATCCCGGCGGCCGCGTGAACATCATGCAGTGGCGCGCGGCGCTGCAGCACGACATCGATCACGGCCCGCGCTCGATCAAGGACCTCTATCCGTATGCGTGGACCGACCTCTATCCCGACGAGGTGCTGGGCGCGACCGACGCGAAGCCGTACGCGGGCGCGCTGGGCATCGAGAATCCCGTGAGCCGCGGCATCGCGTCGCCCGTGCTCGATCAGATGGCCGAAGGCTGGGGGTCGATGACCGTCAAGCCCGACCAGCACGCGCTCGGCAAGGGCACGTGGAAGGACGGCGTGTGGCGGGTGGCGATCACGCGGCCGATGGTCTCGGACGACGTCAATGCGCCGCGTCTGGTGCCGGGCCTGCGGACCGTGATCGCGTTCGCGGTGTGGGAGGGCGAGCATCGCGAGGTCGGCGCGCGCAAGGCGTGGTCGCCCTGGGTGCCGCTCGTGATCGGCGGCGCCGCGCCCGTGAAGGGGCCGCGATGAGCGCGCCGACGCCCGTCCAGCGCGCGCTCGGGCGCGCGGCGCTCTACCGGCTCTGCGCCATGGCGCTCGCCTACCCGGGGCCCGGCCGCCTGCCGGCGGTCGCGGATCTTGCCGAGCGCATCGCGCCGACCGCCGACGTTGCTCGGCCCGCAGGTCGCGGCGCTCGCCCGCGCGGCGCGAGCGACCGACGAGGCGACGGCGGCCGGGGAGTACGTCGGCCTCTTCGACGCCGCCGCGCGATGCGCGCCCTGCGAAGGCGCCTACGGACTTCCGCAGATGGCCGGGAAGGCGGGGCAGCTCGCCGACATCGCGGGCTTCTACACGGCGTTCGGCCTCGCGCCGTCCGAGGGCCAGCCGGACGTCGAAGACCACATCGCGACGGAGCTCGAGTTCATGAGCGCGCTCGCGGTCAAGGAGGCGTGGGCGCTCGCGGAAGGCCACCACGAGCGCGCGGACATCACGGCGCACGCGGCGGCGGCGTTCCTCACCGATCATCTCGGGCGGTGGGCGCCGTCGTTCGCGATCGAGCTCGGCACGGCCAGCACGCTGCCGTACTACCACGCCGTCGCCACCCTGCTGCGGGCCTGGCTCGAGACCGACATCGTGACGCTGGGCGTGACCCCGGCGCCATTGGCGCCGATCCATGCGGATCCCGGCGACCAGGAATCGTTCGCGTGCCCGCACGCGCCCGCGTGAGTCGGGTCGTGCTGTGCAGCGCGCTTCACAGGCGCGCGGCGTCGACTGGCCGTTCGGCGGGAGTGCCGGCTACCCCGCGGACAGCCGTCGGGGCGCCTCGCGGCCCCGGAGGACGTTCTGCGCGGCGGTCAGGCCCGGGAACGCCCCGTGCACGCGCGCGAGCACCCACGCCGGCACCGAGAGGATCACCTCCGCCTGGCCACGCTTCGCGGCCCGGACGATCTGGCGGGCGTTCAGATATGAACCGATCCGCATCAAACCCGGAACGACAGTGACGACCGTGATGCCGTCTGAGGCCAGCTCGGCCCGGAGCCCCTGCGAGAACGCGACGGCGGCGAACTTGGCGCAGTTGTAAGGAAGGAGATGCGGCCCGCTGATCTTGCCGCCGATGGAGGTGATGGTGACGATCCGGCCGCCGCCCTTCGCCCGCATGATCGGCAGCACCGACAGGGTGGGGTAGACCACTCCCCAGAAGTTCATGCGCATCGCGTCGTCGAAGTCGGCGACGGTCGTCGTCTCGACCGGGCCCACCTTCATGATGCCGGCGTTGTTGACCAGGAGGTCCACGCCGCCGTACCGGCGCATCACATCGGCGAGGAAGCGTTCCACATCCGCGCGGTCCGCCACGTCGCAGCGCGCGGCGTGCACGGTCAGTGCCGCGCGCTTCGAGGTCGGCGCGGGCGCGCGTCAGGTCGGCCTCGTCGCGCGCGCAGATCGCGAGCTGGCAGCCCTGACGGCCGAGCTCGCGCGCGAGGAGGAGACCGAGACCGCGCGAGCCGCCGGTGATCACGGCGACCTGCCCGGCGAGGCTCCACTCGGGCCGCGGGCGGAGCGCCGCCGCCAGCCCCGCCGCGAGGCCGAGCCCCACGCCGGCCCACGGCCACAGACCCAGGGAGATCGGCATGCGCCGTTCCGGGTGCGAACAGCGTGCCGTCGGCTCGCGTAGAATGAGGGACACGCGGGAGGGAGCGCGATGATCTTCCAGCAGCTTCTCAACGAAGAGTCGGGGTGCCTCTCATACCTCATCGGCTGTACCCAGGCGGGTCAGGCCGTGATCGTCGATCCGGGCCGCGACCGCGTCGCCGAGTATCTCGGCATCGCGCGCAAGAAGGGTCTCCGCATCACGCACGTGGTCGAGACGCATACCCACGCGGACCACATCTCGGGGAACCGGGACCTCGCCGCGGCCACGCAGGCGGCCATCGTGCTCCACCACTCGTCCCCGGCGGTCTTCGACCACCAGACGGTCGCGGACGGTGACGTCCTTCGTCTCGGCTCGGTCGAGATGAAGATGCTCCACACGCCGGGCCATACGCCGGACAGCATGTCGATCCTGGTCACCGACACGAGCCGGGGCGATCAGCCGTGGTTCGTGCTGACCGGCGACGCGCTCTTCATCGGCAGTGTCGGCCGGCCCGATCTCGGCGGGGCACACGCGGCGGAGGCGGCGTACGACAGCCTCACGCGGGTCCTGCTGACGCTCGACGACCTCGTCGAGGTCTATCCCGGCCACGGCGCCGGCTCCATGTGCGGGCGCGCGATGTCCGCGAAGACCGGCTCCACCATCGGGTTCGAGCGGCGGTTCAACCCGGCGCTCCAGTTCCGCGACAAGGCGAAGTTCGTGGACTTCCTGATGGAGGGGGTGCCGCCGAAGCCGCCGTCCTTCGACACGATCGTGGCGAAGAACAAGGGGCTGATTCCGTTGAGCTCGGCGAAGCCGCGGCCGTACGCGGCGAAGGAGGCGTGGGCGGCGGTGGGCGCGGGCGCGTGTCTCGTCGACATGCGCGATCCGGGCACGTTCGGTGAAGGGCACGCGCCCGGCGCGATCAACGTGTGGGTCGACGGCCCGCAGTTCGCCGAGCGCGTGAGCTGGTTCGTGCCGGCCGGCGTTCCCGTCATTCTCGTGCCCCAGGGCTCGGCCGAGGTCGACCGCGCGGCGGCCGCCCTCGCGCGCGTGGGCGTGGACGACGTCCAGGGCTTCCTCCAGTGGGGGATGATCGACTGGCGCAGCGAGGGGCTGCCGATCGAGACGGTGCCGCAGATCAGCGTGCACGACCTCGAGCAATGGATCGACGAGGGCCGCCCGGTCGACGTCATCGACGTGCGCGAGCCGGCGGAGTGGATGGAAGGGCACATCGCCGGCGCGTCGCACGTGCCGATGCTGGAGGCGGTGCGGCGCCGTGACGAGCTCTCGCCCGAGCGCGCGAAGGCGGTGGTGTGCGCGGGCGGCCTGCGCTCGAGCGCGGTGATCAGCGCGCTGAAGCGGCAGGGCGTGACGAACTTCTACAACGTCACGGGCGGCATGGGCGCCTGGGTGAAGGCGGGGTACGCGGTCGAGAAGTAGGGATCGGAGTAACGGCAGTCGCGGAGCGGCACGGCTTCGCCGGGCCGCGAAGCGTGGGGCTGGGGGGTGCGTCTCGCACCCCCCATGTCACTAGTCCATCACCAGGCCGCCGTCGACCACCAGCACCTGGCCGGTGACCCAGTTGGCCATCGGCGACGCGAGGTAGACGACGGCCTGCGCGACGTCCTCCGGCTGCCCCATGCGCGCGATCGGCTGCGTGGTCACGCTGTAGTCGTAGCCGCGCGTCATCGCGGTGTCGACCGGACCTGGCGCCACCGCGTTCACGCGGATGCCGTGGCGGCCCGCGTCCTTCGCGAGCCACTGCGTGAAGGCGATCACGCCGGCCTTCGCGGCGGCGTAGGTCGGGCCGGACCGGCCGCCCTCGTTCCCGCCGTCGGCACGGAACGAGACCGTGCCGCCCGCCATGCCGGATGTCGACGAGATGTTCACGATGACGCCGCCGTGCTGCTTCAGGTGAGGGTACGCCGCCTGGCTCACGAACATGGTGCCCTTGAGGGTGACGTCGAGGACGCGCGCGAGCGTCGCCTCGTCGAGGTCCTCGAGACCGACGCGCTCGCTGATGCCGGCGTTGTTCACGACGATGTCGAGGCGCCCGAGCTCTTTCACCGTCCGCGTCACGGCGGCGCTCACGGCGTGGCGATCGGCGACGTCGCCCACCAGCGCGAGGCCGCGCCGGCCGATCTTCTTCACGGTCTCCACGGTGGCGACGGCCGGCTCGAGGTCGAGGATGGCGATGTCGGCGCCGGCCTCGGCCAGCGCGAGCGCGATGGCGCGACCGATGCCGCGGCCGCCCCCGGTCACGAACGCCACGCTCCCCACCAGGATCGCCGGGCCGCTCGCCGGTGTCGTCATGGCCGAGAAGCTTAACAGGGGGCGATCATTTGCGCGACAGTGGGCGTCATCTGAGAATATAGGGCGGGACGTCCGAGTCCGACGTCCAGGGAGGCCTCCACAGGTATGGCGAGACTGGTCAGCAGTGTTGGCGATGCTCGCGCTGGTCGCGGGCGTCGCGCAGCCGGCCGCGGCGGCGACGCCGACAGAGACGCTCGAAGAACTACGGCGACGTCGTCCTCAAGATCCTGGATGATCCGGCCCTCAAGAATCCCGACCGGAAGCAGGACCGCCGGGCGGCCGTCAGGAAAGTCGCGGAGGAAGTGTTCGACCTCTCCGAGACGGCCAAGCGCGCGCTGGGCCCGCACTGGAACCAGCGCACGCCCGCCGAGCGCGAGGAGTTCACCCAGCTCTTCGCGGAGCTGCTCGAGGGCACCTACATCGCCCGCATCGACGAGTACGGCGGCGAGCGCATCCGGTACACGTCCGAGAAGATCGACGGGGACAACGCGGTCGTCCAGGCGCGCATCACGACCAAGAAGGGCAGCGAGGCGCCCGTCGAGGCGCGGATGATCCGGCGCGGCGACAAGTGGTACATCTACGACGTCCTGATCGAGAACATCAGCCTCATCGCGAACTACCGCGCCCAGTTCGACAAGATCATCCGGACGCTCGTCGTACGGCGAGCTCGTGAAGCGGCTGAAGGAGCGCAAGCCGATGGCCGCGCCGCAACCGCGCGCCGCGCGCTGAGGGCGTGGCGACGTACCAGATCGTCGCCTGGAAGGGCATCCCCGCCAGCGTGGAGGCCCGCGACGGCGGGGACACGGTGACGATCGCGCTCAGCGAGAAGTTCCAGATGCTCATCGACTCCGTCGCCATGCAGCTCGGGCTCCACGACTCCGACGCCTACATCGACCTCTGGGCGCGCGAGGCGCCGCACGAGCGCGCCGGCAGCGCGCGCGCGGTGGCGGAGGCCGTCGCCGCCGAGCTCGAGGCGCGGTTCCCCACGTTCATCGGCAGCGCCTTCACGCGCCCCGCCTGATGTCCCGCGCGCATTCCCGCCAAGCTCGTCGAGGACACGGCGCGCGAGCTGATGGCGCGCGCGGCCATCGACATCCCGGCCGACTATCGCGAGGGCGTGCGTCGCGCGCGCGACCGCGAGCAGAACAAGCTGGCGCGCTTCGTCCTGACCGAGATGGACAGGAACTGGGACATCGCCACCAGCGATCGGCGCCCCATGTGCGCCGACACGGGGCTGCCGCGCTACTACGTGCGCGCCGGCAACGAGGCCGTGGTGCGAGGGGGGCTTCGTGGCGCTGGAGCGCGCGCTGCGCCGGGCCACGGCGGAGGCGACGGCGCAGATCCCGCTGCGCCCGAACCGCGTGCACCCGCTGACGCGCGTCGACCACAACAACAACGTCGGCATCCACGCGCCGGAGGTCACCTACGCGTTCGAGCCCGGCGCCGACTGGATCGACGTCACCACCGTGCACAAGGGCGGCCTCTTCGGCAGCGACTACCGCATGCTGTTCCCCGCCGACGGCATCGGCGGCATCAAGCGGTTCGTCGTCGACACGCTGGTGGAGCACGGCAAGCGCGGCCTGGCGTGCCAGCCGGCCATCGTCGGCATCGGGCATCGGCGGCTCGAAGGACACGTGCATGCGGCTCGGCAAGGAAGCGGCGTGCCTGCGCGTGGTCGGCAGCCGCAACCCCGATCCGGAGGTCGCCAAGCTCGAGGACGGAGCTGACCGCGCTCGGCAACTACATCGGCATCGGCGCCATGGGGTTCGCCGGCACCTCGATGGTGGTGGCCACGCACATCGAGGTCGCGTTCGCGCACACCGGCGGCATGCCGGTCGGCATCCACCAGTTCTGCCTGTCGTCGCGGCGCGCGACCGCGCGCATCCATCCCGACGGCCGCGTCGAGTTCCGCGCCGACCCGCAGTGGTTCACCGACTACTACCGGCGCGAGGGCATCGAGTGACGCGGCGATCGACGCGTGCGCGGAGCCCGAGCGACCGACGTCGATGGACGAGGTGCGGCTGACCACGCCGGTGAGCGACGCCGACATCGCGCGCCTGAAGCTCGGCGACGTCGTCTACCTCGACGGCATCCTCTACACGGCGCGCGAGGGCGTCTATCGCAAGGTGGTCGACGAGGGCGCGGGGCTGCCGGCCGGCGTGGCCGCGCTCACCAACGTGAACTTCCACTGCTCGCCCGCGGCGAGCGTGAGGTCCGACGGCACGTACGCGGTCGAGGCGGTCACCGCCACCGCCAGCTTCCGCTTCGGCAAGTCGTTCACGCGGTGGTTCGAGCGCTCGGGCGTCGAAGGTGATCGTCGGCAAGGCCGGCCTCACCGAGACCGCGTACCGGGAGTACTTCGTGCCGCACGGCGCGGTCTACCTCACCACGGTGGGCTACGGGCTCGGCGCGAGCTACGGCCGCGCGATCAAGCGCGTGGTCGACGTGCACTGGCTCAAGCGAGCTCGGCATCGCGCAGGCGATGTGGGTGCTCGAGGTCGAGAACCTCGGCCCGTTCCTGGTCGAGGGCGACCGCGAGGGCCGGAGCCTCTTCGCGCTCGCGAACCACGAGATCAACCTGCGGCTCGACGAGGTCTACCGCGGCCTGCCGAAGTACGCCATGAGCCGCTTCGGCGAGAGCACCTCGCGGAAGGACGAGTCGTCTGGTCCGATCCTCATGGGGCTCGCCGGCGAGGCGGGCGGCCGTCGTCGAAGCGGTCGCCTGCGGTCTCGCTCCACCCATCCCCCAGTGGGGCCTCCGCTGCGGTCCTCGGCGACCGCTTCCGACGCCACCGCTCGCCTCGCCGGCGGGCCCGCAGGAGGAGCTCGGACAGACCGTGGGACAGTTCACAGGGCGTGACATCGGCGCGCGCCGCTATGCTGCCTTCAGGAGGACGCGGCTCGCCGCGGTCGCCCTGACCGTCATCGCGCTGGCGGCGGTCGCGGCGGCGGAGATCCCGATCGGCCGGGCGGCGCCCGAGCTGGCCGCGGGCGCCTGGATCAACAGCGAGCCGCGCACCCTGCAGCAGCTGCGGGGCCGCGTGGTGCTCCTCGATTTCTGGACGTACGGCTGAATCAACTGCAAGAACGTCGTCCCGCAGTTGCGGGCGTGGCACGAGCGGTACGCGAGCCAGGGGCTCACGATCGTCGGCGTGCACACGCCGGAGTTCTTCTGGGAGAAGCCGTACGCGAAGGTGGCCGCGGCCACGAAGCAGCTCGGCATCGCGTATCCCGTGGTGCAGGACAACGACTCCGTCACCTGGAAGCGCTTCGGGATCTGGGCCTGGCCCACGGCCGTTCTGGTCGACAAGAAGGGCCGCGTTCGTTTTCGGCACGTGGGCGAGGGGGCGTACGATGACACGGAAGCCATGATCCGGCGGCTGCTCGCCGAGAACACCAATTGACGGTCATGGACCGTCAAGGTCCAAAGGGCAGATGACATGCTGATCCGTCGCGCGCCGATGTTCCGGTCGTCGGAGATCACCGACGAGACGCTCTACCTGAACCGCCGCCGTTTCATCGCGGGCGCGGCCGCCCTGGGGCTCGCGGGAGGTGCGGTGACCGACGCGGTCCTCGGCGAGCCTGGCGGACAGCGAAGGCGCCCGCGGGCGCGCCGCTCAAGGCCACGCGCAACGCGGCGTTCGTGAGCCAGGAGCCGCAGACGAAGTTCGAAGACGCGTCCACCTACAACAACTTCTACGAGTTCGGCGTCAACAAGGACGATCCCGCCCGCAACGCGCACACGCTGAAGCCGCGGCCGTGGACGGTCAAGGTGGACGGCCTCGTCAACAAGCCGAAGACGTACGACATCGACGACCTCCTGAAGCTGCCGCTCGAGGAGCGCGTGTACTCGCTCCGGTGCGTCGAGGCGTGGTCGATGATCATTCCGTGGATCGGCTTCCCGCTCTCGACGCTGCTCAAGCAGGTCGAGCCGCAGGGCACCGCGAAGTTCGTCCAGTTCTTCACGCTGCACGATCCCCAGCAGATGCCCGGTCAGAAGCCCGGCTTCTTCGGCAGCGGCCTCGACTGGCCGTACGTGGAAGGGCTCCGGCTCGACGAGGCCATGCATCCGCTCACGCTGATGACCGTCGGCATGTACGGGCAGGTGCTGCCGAACCAGAACGGCGCGCCGCTCCGCGTGGTGATCCCGTGGAAGTACGGCTTCAAGAGCGGCAAGTCGATCGTGCGGATCCAGCTCACCGCCGAGCAGCCGAAGACGTCGTGGGAGAAGGCGGCGTCGCACGAGTACGGCTTCTACTCCAACGTCAATCCCGAGGTCAGCCATCCGCGGTGGAGTCAGGCCACCGAGCGGCGGATCGGCGAGTTCCGCCGGCGCAAGACCCTCATGTTCAACGGGTACGGCGACCAGGTGGCCTCGCTCTACACGGGGCTCGACCTCAAGAAGCTCTACTGAGCCGCCGGGCACGGATCGTCCTCAAGACCGGCGTGTGGCTGGCAGGCCTCGCGCCGCTCGTCTACCTGGTGGGGTGCGCCGCCACCGGCAACCTCGGCGCGAACCCGATCGACTTCGTCACCGACACGCTCGGGCGACTGGACGCTGCGCATCCTCCTCACGAGCCTGGCGATGACGCCGCTGCGCATTCTCACCGGCCAGGCGTGGCCGATCACGGTGCGCCGCCTGCTCGGGCTCTTCGCGTTCGCGTACGTGCTCCTGCACTTCTCGGTGTGGGTCGTGCTCGACTTCTTCTTCGACTGGGAGCTGATGCTCGCCGACATCGTCAAGCGCCCGTACATCACGGTGGGCATGACGGCGCTGGTGCTCCTCACGCCGCTG
Organism: uncultured Candidatus Rokubacteria bacterium; assembly: GCA_963707305.1. Taxonomy (GTDB): domain Bacteria; phylum Methylomirabilota; class Methylomirabilia; order Rokubacteriales; family CSP1-6; genus VGLJ01. The sequence continues at coordinate 521,556 of CAVPPZ010000025.1, read as the reverse complement.
GCCGCGACGTCGACGTCCGGCATGATCAAGCGGCTCGGCGGCAAGACCTGGCGCCGTCTGCACCGGCTCGCGTACGTCGCCGCGATCCTGGGCGTGCTCCACTATCTCTGGCTGGCCAAGGTCGGCGTCCACACGCCGTGGATCTACGCGGCGGTCCTGACGGTCCTGCTGGCCATCCGGGTGATCGACGCGGTCCGCAAACGATTCGGCCGCGCACCGGCACGGGCGGCGCGGCCCGCGCGCCCGTCCGTCGGTGACGCCAGTCGCGGAGCGGCACGGCTTCGCCGGGCCGCGAAGCGCGGGGGCTTGGGGGTGCGTCTGCACCCCCGAATCCAATGGTCTGCCTGCCACGTCATGTCTGCGTGCTACGCTCGAAACGGATGCTCACGCGGATCGTGGCCGTCGCTCTCGGGTGCGTGCTCCTCGCAGGCTGCGCAACCACCACGCCGGGCTCCGCGGCGCACTCCACGCGTCCCCGTCGTGAGGTCTTGCCGAACGGTCTGGTCCTGATCACCCACGAGCACCGCGCGGCGGAGGTGGTGGCGCTGCAGCTCTGGGTGCGCGTGGGCGGGCGCGACGAGAGTCCGAGCGAGCTGGGGCTCTCGCACTACCTCGAGCACATGCTCTTCAAGGGCACGCCGACGCGGCCGCCCGGCTCGATCGACATCCTCATCGAGGGCCTGGGGGGCACCAGCAACGCGTTCACGTCCTACGACTACACGCACTACGACGTCGTGGTCCCGACGCGCGCGCTCCGCGACGGGCGTCGAGCTGCTCGCCGACATCGGCGTGAACGCGAGCTTCCCGCCGGCCGAGATCGATTCGCGAGAAGGCGGTGGTGCTTCGAGGAGATGCGCCTCGTCGAGGACGACGCCGAGAAGTTCGCTGCGCGGCGCCTCGGCGAGCTCGCGTACTCGCCACATCCGTACGGCCGGTCGATCCTCGGCACGCCGGAGGCATCACCGCGCTCACCCGCGAGCCGCTCAACCGCTACTACAAGAAGTACTACGTCCCGAAGAACATGGTGCTGGTGGCGGTCGGCGCGGTGACGCACGCCGACGTCCGCGCGGCGGTCGACGCGACCTTCGGCGCGCTCGCGGCCGGCGAGGTCCAGCGGGCCCAGCCGCCGGCGCCGCCGCCGATCACCGTCGGACCGCCGGGACGACATCCGCAGGCCGGAGCAGCAGGCGTATCTCGCGATCGGCTGGCGCGCCGCCTCCACGAACGACCCCGACACGTACGCCGTCGACCTGCTCACGTACATCCTCGGCGACTCGCCGAGCTCGCGCCTCAACCAGGCCCTGCGCGAGCGTGACCGGCTCGTCTTCGCCATCGAGTCGAACTACATCCCGTCCCAGCAGGCCGGCCTCGTGAGCATCCTCGCGCGCCTCGAGGGCGGGAATCTCGACAAGGCGGAGGCCTCCATCCGCGAGGTCATCCAGCGCGTGCGCGAGCAGGGCGTGACCGAGGCCGAGCGGGAGCGCGCCGTCATCACGGCCGAGTCGCACTACGCCTTCGACATCGAGACGGCGGAAGGCCTCGCGCGCACGTACGGGCAGGGCGAGACGACCTGGACGCTCGAGAACGAGCTCCAGTACCTGCAGCGGCTGCGGAAGGTGACCGCGGCGGAGATCCAGACGGTGGCGCGGAAATATCTCCGCGACGACAACTACGCGCGGGTGCGGTTCCTGCCGGCCGGAGGCACGCGATGAAGCGCGCCGTGCTGGTCGCGCTCGCCGTCACCCTCGTCGCGGCCGTGGCGGCGCCGGCCGGGGCCCAGACCACCCGTACCGAGCGTCTGCCCAACGGCTTCACGGTCATCGTCCGCGAGAACCCGCTGGCGCCCGTGGTCGCGCTCAGCCTCCTGGTCAAGGTCGGCACGCGGTGGGAGCAGCCGGCGCAGGCCGGCATCTCGAACTTCCTGCACGCGGTGATGGTGAAGGGCACCGCGAAGCGCAGCGGCTCCCAGCTCGCCGAGGAGATCGCGGCGATGGGCGGGAAGATCAGCGCCGCCGGCGACATCGACTACTCCGAGATCAAGTGCTCCGCGCTCGCGCGCTTCTGGCGGCCGCTCCTCGCGCTCACCGCGGAGCTCGCCCTTTCGCCGAAGCTCGCGGCCGACGAAGTCCCCGGCGAGCGCGACTGGCTTCTGAGCCGGGTCCAGCGCCGCCGCGACAACGCGCCGTCCCGCGTCTTCGACGAGCTCTACGCGGCGCTGTACGGACCGCATCCCTACGCGATTCCGGCCCTCGGCACGCTCGAGTCCCTCCCGCGCATCGACCACGCCGCGCTGGTGGCGCACTACCGCACGTACTACCGTCCCGAGCGGATGGTGCTCGCGGTCAGCGGCCAGGTGGCGGCGAGCGAGGTCCTGGAGGAGGCGCGCCGGCTGTTCGGGGCGATGCCCGCCGGGGGTGGCGCCGCCGATGCTCCGCGGCCCGCGCCGGCGCCGTCCGGACGACGTCTCGTCATCGAGCAGCCCGCGCAGCAGACGCAGATCGTCGTCGGCGCGCTCGCGCCGTCGCTGGACCACGCGGACCACGCGGCGGTGAAGGTGCTGAGCACGGTGCTGGGCGGCGGCATGGCGGGGCGGCTCTTCGTCGAGCTGCGCGACCGGCGGGGCGCTCGCGTACACCGCGACGTCGTTCTACGAGCCGGTGCGCGATCCCGGCGCGCTGATCCTCTACCTCGGCAGCGCTCCCGAGAACGCCCAGAAGGCCGAGGAGGGTCTGCAGCAGGAGATCGAGCGCATCCGCCGCGACCGCGTCGGCGACGACGAGCTACGCCGCGCGAAGAACTACTTGCTCGGCCGCTACGAGATGGATCGGCGGACGAACGAGCGGCAGGCGTTCTCGCTCGCCTTCTACACGGTCGAGGGCGTCGGCCTCGAGTATCCCGAGCGCTATCGCCGGGCGGTCGAGGCCGTCACGGCCGCCGACCTCCTCCGGGTCGCGCAGACCTACCTCGACCGGCTGACGACCGTCGTCCTCCAGCCGCCGCCCGCCCGCTGAACGGGCGATCACATCATCTCCTCGCGACGCTCCGCGCGCGCCTCCTCGGCCGCGCGGATCTCGTCGGCGAACATGCCGACGTGAAGCGGGCAGGGCGGCTTGTTCTCCTCGACGTACTGGCAGTCCGTCTGGTTGCACTGCACGAAGTAGCCCTGCTGTCGACCGAAGCCGCCTGGACGTTTCAGGCGAATGACCACGTTTTCGGAGACGACACTGCACCAGAAGTCCTTGCCACGCCCACGCGCCATCGTCACTCCTTGCGCACGATTGATCGACCCCCACCATACGCTGTCCAGTGTCGCGGAACAACGCGCGTGAGTCTAATTTCCCCGTAGCCATCGTCCGATATTCGCTATAGTGAGGCCCTCAGCCCCTGACTTCTGGGGGACGCTTGTGGTCACGAGGAGGCTACTTTGCCCCGTTCGCTGATCCAGGTGGTCCTGGTGACCGCGCTCGCTGCCGCCCTGACCGGCTGTGCCACCGTCTTCCGGCTCCGCGAACGGCGCTCACCGAGGGACCCGAGCCATCCGCTGCGGCCGACCGGACGGCGTCCGCGCAGAACTTCGGGACTCGACCCGATCCGGTCCCCTCCACGGTCACCGAGGAGGCTCGGACCGAGGTCGCCGCCGCCGAGGCCGACGAGCAGCCCCGCTCCTGCTGATCGCCGCCGACTATCGGCTCGGCGCCGAGCCCTCGTCCGACGTCCTCGTCGCGCAGGCCGTGGCGCCGTCCGCGTCGGCCGCGGAAGCCGTCGACGAGGAGTACGACCCGTGGGAGCCGTTCAACGAGCGGATGTTCGAGCTCAATCGCCGGCTGGACCGCTACGTGCTCAAGCCGGTGGCGAAGGCGTACGACACGTCGTGCCGGATCGCGTGCAGACGATGGTCGCGAACGGCTTCGACAACATCCAGTTCGTCCCGCGGATGATGAACAGCCTCTTCCAGGGCAAGTTCGACGGCGCCGTGCGCGAGTTCGGCCGCTTCGTCTTCAACAGCACGGTCGGCATCGGCGGGCCTCTTCGACGTCGCGAAGATGGAGGGCATCGAGAAGAGCCGCGAGGACTTCGGCCAGACGCTGGGCTTCTACGGTGCCGGCGCCCGGTCCGTACCTCATCCTGCCGTTCATGGAGCCGCTCACGGTCCGGGACGGCATCGGCAAGGGCGTGGACGGCTTCATGGACCCGCTCTCGTACTTCGTGCCGTTCATCTGGACGCGGCTGATCATGAAGGTCGAGGAGACGGTCAACGACCGCGCGCTGAACCTCGAGCTCTTCCAGGGCTTCGAGGAGAGCGTGATCGACATGTACAGCGCCGTCCGGCACGGGTACCTGAAGCGGCGGGAGAAGCTGATCAAGGAGTAGTCGCTGGGCCGGTCAGCCATCGCCGTCGGCCTCGTCGCGCTGCTGGCCGTCGCCGCGGCTCTCTTCGCCTTGACCCGTGCCGGTGCCGCCACCGCGACCGACCGTGACGTCCAGGCCGGCCACGCGCTCTTCGATCGTCAGTGCGCCAGCTGCCACGGACCGGGTGGGCGGGGTGACGGGCCGTCCGCCGCCGGGCTGGCCACCAAGCCGGCGGATCTCGCCGACGGGCGTCTGATGAATCCGCTGCCCGACGAGTTCCTCGTCAGCGTCATCCGCCATGGAGGGCCGGCGCAGGGGCTCGCGCCCACCATGCCGCCGTTCGAGAAGTTCCTCAGCGAGGCGCAGACCGCCCAGGTCGTCGCGTACGTCCGCTCGCTCGCGCAGCCGCCGCGACGGCCCGAGGAGGCGACGCCACTGGTCCTCGTCGAGGGCGCGCCGCGCCAGCCGATCTTCTTCAACCACGTGGTGCACGCGGGCTCGTTCGGCATCGCTTGCCAGCACTGCCACGCCGACGCGCGGCGCTCCGACTACGCGGGGATCCCGTCGGTGGAGCGCTGTCTCGGCTGTCACAAGATCATCGGCGTCCAGGACAACCCGGAGATCCAGAAGATCCACGCGTATGCGCAGCGGCGCGAGCCGGTCCCGTGGGTGCGGGTCTTCAAGATGCCGGAGTTCACCCACTTCCCGCACAAGCCGCACGTTCGCGCGGGCGTGGCGTGCCAGACGTGTCACGGGCCCGTGGAGCGCATGCCCGTCGTCGGCGCCAGGACCGGGCCGAGCCTCGTGAACGACCTTGCGCGCCTCGTCGGCTTCCGTTCGCCGCCTCCACCGCTCTCGATGGGCTGGTGCGTCGACTGCCATCGCGCGGAGAACGCGAAGGGGGCGAAGGCGCCGCTCGACTGCGTGACGTGTCACCATTGATGACATGGGGGGTGCGAGACGCACCCCCCAAGCCCCCCACGCTCCGCGGCCCGGCGTAGCCGTGCCGCTCCGCGACTGCCGTTACGCCGAAGTTCGAGGGGGGCGACGCACAGGCGCGCCTCCGGCGCGACGGCCTCCCTCGAGGCTCCCCCCAGACCAGGATGGCGCGGGCGAAGCCCGCGCTCGGACACCGCAATGAAGCGCGTGAAGACACGGCGCGCTCGGATGGCGAGTGGGATGCGGTCGGGGCCGCGGCATGAGGTCTTGCGGGCGGGGATTCTGACGGCGGCGGCGGATCTGTTTCGGGCGCGGGGGTATCGCGCGGCCACGCTGGACGACATCGCGCGGCGCATCGGCGTGTCGAAACCGACGCTGTACGGGTACTTCCGGTCGAAGGAAGAGCTCCTCGCCGCCATCTTCCACCGGGCGATGTCGCTGTTCGAGCGCGATCTCGGCGCGATTCGCGCGAGCGGCGACGATCCGGTCACGCAGCTCCGCCGCGTGATCCGCTTCCACGTGGGGGCGGTGATCGCCGAGCGGTCGTTCCTGGCCGTGTTCTTCAGCGAGGAGGCGAACCTGCCGCCGCAGCTCGGCCGCGCGATCCGCCGTCGCAAGGCGCGCTACGATCGCACGGTCCGGGCGATCGTCGAGGCCGGCGTCCGCAACGGATCGCTGCGCGTCGCCGACCCGCGGCTGCTCGTCTTCGCGCTGCTCGGCATGGCGAACTGGGTCTACCAGTGGTACAACCCGGCCGGCGAGTGGGACGCCGACACGATCGCCGAGGGCTTCATCGCGCTCCTCGAGCCCGGCTACGTCGCGACGCCTCGCGTCGCAGCGCGCGGTCGTCGAACGCTCGGATCCGAGGCCGACTCGCACGTCCGCGCAGTCGAAGACCGAGCTCGCGCGCCGTCCGTCGCCGGCTCGCCGTCGAACCTGGTGCGAGGCAGGACGGAGTCGCGTCGCAGGCGCGCGCGTCGGCCGCGGCGCGCGGCGGCGCTCGAGCTCCCACTCCGGCTTTGAAGTACTTGGCGGCCGGGTGGTGGAACACGAGCGCGGAGACCGAGGCCTCGGGGTCCATCATGAAGCCCTCGGTGAGGTGGACGCCGATGCGCTCGGGCTCGCAGCAGCCGCCACAGCGTCGCCTGGTCGGCCAGCTCGGGACACGCCGGGTAGCCGAAGGAGACGCGCAGGCCGCGGTAGCGGGCCTTGAGCTTGTCGTCGATCGTGCAGCTCGGGCGGATCAGGGAAGCCCCACAGCGTGCGCAGCCGCGCGTGCAGCATCTCCGCGAATGCCTCCGCGCACTCGATGGCCAGCGCCTGCAGCGCGTGTGACCGCAGATAGTCGCCGCGCTCCTTCCACGCCTGCGACCGCTCGCGCACGCCGGCGCCGCACGTCACCGCGAACAGCGCCACCCAGTCGTCGACGTCGTCGCGCACGTAGTCGGTGAGACAGAGCCGCTCGCCGTCGCGCTGGCGCGGGAAGGTGAACCGCGCCGTCTCGTCGCCGCTCGGCGTCAGGATCAGCAGCGTGTCGCCGGCGGCGCGCGCCCGGAACCACTGATAGAGGCCGTGCGCCTGCAGCAGCCCGTCCGTGATCGCCTCGCGCTTGAGCGTCTCGACGACGGCCTCCAGCTCGCGCGCCTTCGCGTCGCCCTCCTCCAGGAGCCGGGTCACGACGCCGCGCAGGCCGAGGTGCTTGCCGTAGAGCATCTGGAGGTTCAGGTACGGATAGAGGTGCGTGAGCGGCACGTCGCGCAGGACGTGCGGCTCGAGATCGGGCGGGCGCGGCGGATCCGCCTTCGGCACGCGTCGAGACCGGCGCGGGCGCCGCGGCGGGCGGGGCGGGCCGGCGTCAGCGCCGCGCCCGACGCCAGCGCGGCCTGCTCGGCGCGGACGCGCTCGAGGAGCGCGTCGCGCGTGAGCGGACCGAGAGAGCTGGTTGGCGAGGTCGAGGCCGTCCATCGCGTCCTTCGCGTAGAGCGTGGGCCCGCCGTACTCGGCCGCGATCCGCGTGGCCGTGAACTTCTTCGTGAGCGCGGCGCCGCCGACGAAGAGCGGGATGTCGATGCCGGCCGCCTTGAGGTCCTGCGCCGTCACGACCATCTGCTGCGCCGACTTCACGAGCAGCCCGGAGAGCCCGAACGCGTCCGGCTTGTGCGTCTGGTAGGCCGCGATCAGCTCCTCGGGCGGGACCTTGATGCCGAGGTTGACGATCCGGTAGCCGTTGTTGCCGAGGATGATCTCGACCAGGTTCTTGCCGATGTCGTGGACGTCGCCCTTCACGGTGGCGAGCACGATCGTGCCGCGCGTGGCCGCCTCGGCCTTCTCCATGAACGGCTCGAGGTGGGCCACCGCCGCCTTCATCGCCTCCGCGGACTGCAGCACCTCGGCCACGATGAGCTGGTTGTCGTTGAAGAGCCGGCCGACCTCGTCCATGCCGTTCATCAGCGGGCCGTTGATGATGTCGAGCGGCGCCGCCTCCTGCGAGCTTCACGTCGAGGTCCTCGATCAGGCCGTCGCGCGTGCCCTCGACGATGTAGCGGGCGAGCCGCTCGTCGAGCGAGAGCGTGCTGGCCGCGGGCGGCGCCTTCTTCCGGTCGCGGAAGTGGGCGGCGAAGGCGCCACGGGATCGGCGCCGCGCCCGTAGATCAGGTCCTCGGCGAGCCGCCGCTCCTCCTCGGGGATCGACGGGATAGCGCTCGAGCCGCTCGGTGTTGACGATCGCGTAGTCGAGCCCGGCCTTGGTGCAGTGGTAGAGGAAGACGGAGTTCAGCACCTCGCGGCCGGCGGCGGGAAGCCCGAACGAGACGTTGGAGATGCCGAGAATGGTCTTGCACTCGGGGAAGCGCGCCTTGATCGCGCGGATGCCCTCGATCGTCTCCACCGCGGAGCCGACGTAGTTCGCGTCGCCGGTGCCGACGGGGAAGACGAGCGCGTCGAAGATCAGGTCGCGGGCGGGCAGCCCGTACTTCCGCGTGAGCAGCTCGTACGAGCGCTCGGCGATGGCCAGCTTGCGCTCGCGCGTGCACGGCCATGCCCTGCTGCTTGTTCTCGTCGATGCAGCCGACGACGACGGCGCCGCCGTAGGTCTTGAGCAGCGGGACGACCTTCTCGAAGCGCTCCTCGCCGTCCTCCAGGTTGATCGAGTTGACGATGGCCTTGCCCTGGCAGTGGCGCAGCGCCAGCTCGATCACCTCGGCGTCGGTGGAGTCGATCATGAGCGGGACCTTCACCTTGCGGGTCAGCGAGCGCCATGAAGCGGTCCATGTCGGCCGTCTCGTCGCGGTCGGGATTGGCCAGGCACACGTCGAGCACCTGGGCGCTCGCGCGCACCTGCGCGCGGCCGATCTCCGCCGCCTCCTCGAACTGGCTCGGCGACGATCAGCTCCTTGAACCGCCGGGAGCCGATGACGTTGGTGCGCTCGCCCACGAAGATCGGCCGGTTGTCGTCGGTGGGATAGAGCACCTCGACGCCGCTCACCGCCGAGCGGCTCCGCGGCGGCGCGGCACGCGCGGCGGGCGCCCGCGCGCGAGGTCGCGCGAGCGCGCGGATGTGCGCGGGCGTGGTGCCGCAGCAGCCGCCGACGACGTTGACCCAGCCCTCGTCGACGAAGCGCTTCATCTTGAAGGCGAGGCTCTGCGGGCGTCTCGCCGTACTGGCCGCGCTCGTCGGGCAGCCCGGCGTTGGGATAGCACGCTCACGAAGCGCGTCGCCAGCGCGGCGAGCGAGCGGAGGTGGTCGGTCATGAACTCGGGCCCGGTCGCGCAGTTGAGCCCGATGGAGAAGAGCGTCGAGGTGCTCGAGGGCCACGCAGAGCGCCTCCACGCCCTGGCCGGCCAGCATCGTCCCGGTCGGCTCGATGGTGGCGCTCACCATCAGCGGCAGCTCGCCGCCCGCTGCCCGCATCGCCTTCCGCACGCCGATGCGCCGCGGCCTTGACGTTGAGCGTGTCCTGCTGCGTCTCGAGGAGCAGCGCGTCCACGCCGCCCGCGATGAGGCCCGCGGCCTGCACCTCGTAGCCGTCCATCACCTCGTCGAAGGTGACGTTGCGCGTGACCGAGATGGACCGCGTGGAGGGCCCCATCGCGCCGATCACGAAGCGGCCGCGACCTTCGTCTCCGGCGGCCTTCCGCGCGCGAGGCGCGCGGCGGCGAGCGAGATCTCGTACGCGCGGTCGGCCAGGCCGTACTCGCCGAGGACGTAGGGCGCGCAGCCGAAGGTGTTCGTCGAGACGCAAGTCGGCGCCGGCGTCGAAGTACGCGGCGTGGATGCCGCGGATCACGTCGGGGCGGGTGAGGTTCAGGTGCTCGTTGCAGCCCTCCAGGGCGGCGCCGCCGAAGTCCTCGGCGCTCAGGTTCGCGGCCTGGATCATCGTGCCCATGGCGCCGTCGAGGACGAGGATCCGCTCGGTGAGCGCGCGTCGGAGATCTCGCATCCCGATCCATAGTAGCAGCCGCGCGCGGGGCGACGACACCGGAGTGGCATCAGGGGAACCCCTGACTTTTGCGCTATTCTTGGCGCCATGACTTCCCCGGTCCGCTCGCTCGACGGCATCCGCGTCATCGATCTCTCCCGCGTCATCGCCGGTCCCTGGTGCGGCGCGATGCTCGCCGACATGGGCGCCGACGTCATCAAGGTGGAAGGCGTCGCCGACACTCGACGAGTCGCGCACGTGGCCGCCCCACAAGGACGGCGAGTCGGCCGCCTACCTGCTCTTCAACCGCAACAAGCGCGGCATGACGCTCGACCTCAAGAGCCCCGAGGGCGTCGAGATCGTCAAGAAGCTCGTCGCGACCGCCGACGTCCTGATCGAGAACTTCCGCACGGGCACGATGGAGTCCTTCGGGCTCGGCTACGACGTGCTCGCGGCGATCAATCCGCGGCTCGTCTACTGCTCGGTCTCGGCGTTCGGGCGCACCGGTCCGCGCAAGGACAGCGCCGGCTACGAGGCGCTCATGCAGGCCTTCAGCGGCATCATGTCGATCACCGGCGAGCCGGGGGGCCCGCCGGTGCGCGCGGGCGTCTCGTTCCTCGATCTCTCGACGGGCATCATCACCGCCTTCGGCGTCGTCAACGCGCTGCTGCATCGCGAGCGCACCGGCGTCGGCCAGCGCGTGGACGGCTCGCTCCTCGAGACCGCGGTGAGCCTGCTCACCTTCCACGCCGAGGGGTTCCTGCTGACCGGCGCGATTCCGAAGGCGCTCGGCTCGGGACATCCGTCCCTCTCGCCCTACCGCAACTTCCGCTGCGGCGACGACCAGTGGATCTTCATCGCCGCCGCCAACGACCGCTTCTGGGGGCGTCTCGCGCCCGCGCTCGGGCTGTCGGAGCTGGCGGACGACCCGCGGTTCGCGAAGAACGTCGACCGGGTGAAGCATCGCGCGGAGCTCGAGGGCATCCTCGAGAAGGCCATCGCCGGCCAGCCCCGCGAGCCGCTGCTGAAGGTGCTCGAGGAGGCCGGCGTGCCGGCCACGCCGGTGAACACGGTGGACCAGGTGATGAACGATCCGCAGACCTCCGCCCGCGGGATGATCGACCGGGTCGTCCATCCCGTGCTCGGCGAGATTCCCGTCGTCAGCACGCCCGTCAAGTTCTCGAACATGAAGGTCGGAGTCCGCACGGCCGCTCCGCTGCGGGGCCAGCACACCGACGAGGTCCTGGCCTCGCTGGGCTATGGCGCCGACGCCATCGCGGCGCTTCGGACGCGAAAGGTCGTGGCGTAGGTCCTCGGTTCGGATAGAGTAGAAACGATGCCCCGCCGCCTGCTTGCGCTCGTGGTCGGCTCGATGCTGCTGATGGTGGCCGCGCCCGCCGTCGCCCAGCTCTACTCGTGGACGGACGCGCAGGGTGTCGTCCACTACACCTCGGATTACTGGGCGATCCCGGTCGAGCATCGTCCCAGCGACGTGCCACCTCCGGCCCCGGTCGCGGCCCCGGTGCAGCAGGGATGGAGCACCTGGGGCGTGGGGACGCCGAAGGCGCCGCCGTCGGTGCCCTCCCTCACGGTCGAGTTCACCCCGGGCGAGCCGATCGTGGTCGCCGCACGGCTGAACGGCGTCCCGGTCGCCTTGCTCCTCGACACCGGCGCCGACCGGACGATGCTCTCGCCCGCGGCGGTCGAGCGCGCGGGGTACGGGAGGATGATCACGGCCCAGGGCGATGCCGTACGGATCCTCGGGGTGACCGGGAGCGCCATCGCGCAGGTCGTGACCGTGCCCCTGATCGACGTCGCCGGTGCGCGCATCGGCCCGCTCTCCCTGCTGGTGCACGACATCGGCCTCGGGGTGGCGGACGGGCTGCTCGGACGCGACATCCTTGACGCTTTCACTGTCACGATCGACACTGCCGCCGGTCGCGCAACACTCACGCCCCGCTAGCCCTGGCGCCCTCATATCAGAGTGGGTATATCGATGTGAGTGCGCCCGTCCGCCCTCTGTCGTGAAATCAGGTTGATTCCTTCCCCCTCTTCGAGAAATTCCGTCCAGCGTGGGAAATCTCTTGCCCATCCGTACGTTATTTCCGATGGCGTCTCTGCAATGCATCGACGCCTGCACGTGCGCCCACCGCGGCACTGTGCTTGCAGGATCGTCGGATGCTCGCCGAGGCGCCGTGAGTGCCCGGGATGTGCCGTACGTTCCTGGAGGAGAGGGGCCCATGTCGGTGGCGTCCGTTCGTATGCCTCAGGTCATCATGGTCGTCGAGGACGATCCGGACACCCGCCTCGCGATCGCCGAGTACCTGAAGACCGTCTTCCCCGAGATGCGCATCGTCATGTCCGAGTCGGGCGAAGCCGGGCTGGAGCTGGCCCGGCGCACCCAGCCGAGCGTGATCGTCCTCGACATCCGTCTCCGGGGAATCGGAGGCTTCGAGTTCGCCGACCGCCTGCGGGGCGAGCCGGGCTCGGACAGGGTCAAGATCGTCGCGTTGACCGGGGACATGAGCCCGGATACCTTAATGAAGGCCGAAGCCGCCGGGTTCAAAGCCTTTCTGCGCAAGCCCGCGGACATGGACCGGCTCGAGATGGTGTTGCGCCCGCTGCTTCAGGGCAACTGACCGCGCCCGTCCAGCCTCTTCGGCCCGATCACCTTCCGGGGAGGACTGGTGGACTCACTCCGTGACCGCGTCGCCGTCGTCACCGGCGGTGGCAGGTGACGCCGGACTGGATTCAGAGCGCCGAGGGGCTCGCGGCCCTGGTGCGGGGCCTCGCGGGCGCGCCCGAGATCGCCGTCGACACCGAGGGCGACAGCCTCCATCACTACCCGGCGCGTCTCGCGCTCGTGCAGGTGGCGGGGCCCAACGGCGATGCGTGGCTCGTCGATCCGCTCGCGGTCGAGGATCTGCGGCCCCTCGGGCGGATCTTCGGCGACGCCCAGACGACCACGGTCCTGCACGCCGGCGACAACGATCTCGTCGACCTGAAGCGGCGGCACGGCCTGACGTTCGCGCGCATCTTCGACACGTCGGTCGCCGCGCGATTCCTCGGCGCCCCCGCGCTCGGGCTCGACGTGCTGCTCACGACGTACCTCGCGGTCGACCTTCCGCCGTCGCGGCAGAAGGACGACTGGTCCGAGCGGCCGCTGTCGGACGCGCAGCTTCGCTACGCGGTCGGGGACGTCGCCCATCTCCTGCCGCTCAAGGCGCGCCTCGTGGAAGAGCTGACGCGCGTCGGCCGCCTCGCGTGGGTCGAGGAGGAGTGCGCGGCGCTGGCGGCGCAGCCGGTGGTCGAGCGCGCGAACGATCCCGCCGCCTACGCCGGCTTGAAAGGCGCGCGCGACCTGAGTCCGCGCGGGCTGGCGATGCTGCGCGAGCTCTACGAGCTGCGCGAGACGCTCGCGCGCCGGCTCGATCGCCCGCCGTTCAAGGTCTTCAACGACGACGTGCTGGTGCGCGTCGCGCTGGCGGCGCCGCAGGACCGTGAGCAGCTCGCCGTGGTGGCGGGGATGACCCCGCGCGTGGTGGGGCGCTGGGGGGACGAGGTGCTGGCGGCGGTCGCGCGGGGGCTGGCGCTGCCCGAGGCCGACCTTCCGGTGCTCGAGCGCAAGCCGCGGCCTCACGTGCCGGCGCCGGTGCGGCGGCGCATCGAAGCCTTGCGGGTGTGGCGGGGCGAAGCGACCCCACGCTTCGGCCTCGAGCCCGGCGTGCTGTTGCCGAACCGCTTGATCGGGACGGTGGCGGAGGCGGGACCGCGCGACGCCGACGCGCTCGCGCGCGTGGAAGGCTTCCGGCGCTGGCGCGTCGAGACCTTCGGCAGCGAGATCCTGGCCGTGCTCGCGCGCACGTGAGAGAGTGGATGGCATGCGCACACACCTGATCGACGACGATGAGGGGCTGGCGCGCGTGCTGCGCGAGGCGAAGACCGTCGCGGTGCTCGGCGCGAAGCTCGACGCGCGCGAGCCCGCGCACTACGTGCCCGCGTATCTCCATGCACGCGGCTATCGCATCCTCCCCGTGAACCCGATCTTCGCGGGAGAGACGACGCTGGGGGCGACGGTCGTGGGCACCCTGGCGGACCTCGCGGAACCCGTCGACGTCATCGAGATCTTCCGGCGTCCGGAGTACCTGCCGGGCCACGCGCGCGAGATCCTGGCGCTGCCGTGGCGGCCGCGCGCGGTGTGGTTCCAGCTCGGCATCCGCCACGACGGCGCGGCCGCGCAGCTCGCGCGGGCGGGGATCGACGTGATCCAGGACCGCTGCATGATGCCGGAGCACCGGCGACTGCTGAAGGAGTCCGTGTAGCCCATGGCCGGCGAATACGCGTTCACGATGAAGGATCTGCGGAAGGTCGTCCCGCCGAAGCGGGAGATCCTGCGCGGCATCTACCTGTCCTTCTATCACGGCGCCAAGATCGGGGTGCTCGGCGCGAACGGCGCCGGCAAGTCGACGCTGCTCAAGATCATGGCCGGCGTCGACGACGACTTCCTCGGCGAGGCCCGCCCCGCCGACGGGCTGCGCATCGGCTATCTCTCGCAGGAGCCCGCGCTCGATCCGACGAAGGACGTGCGGGGCAACGTGGAGGACGGCGTCGCGGAGACGCGCGCGCTCCTCACGCGGTTCGAGGACGTCAGCATGAAGCTCGGCGAGGACCTGACGCCCGAGGCCATGGAGAAGCTGCTCGAAGAGCAGGCGCAGCTCCAGGACAAGATCGACGCGGTGAACGCGTGGGACCTCGATCGCACGGTCGAGCTCGCGATGGACGCGCTCCGCGTGCCGCCCGGCGACGCCGACGTCACGAAGATCTCGGGCGGCGAGCGGCGTCGCGTCGCGCTCGGCCGGCTGCTCCTGTCGAGGCCGGACATGCTGCTCCTCGACGAGCCGACGAACCACCTCGACGCCGAGTCGGTCGCGTGGCTCGAGCGCTTCCTCCACGAGTATCCCGGCACCATCGTCGCCGTCACGCACGACCGCTACTTCCTCGACAACGTCGCCAAGTGGATCCTCGAGCTGGACCGCGGCGACGGCATCCCGTGGGAGGGCAACTACTCCTCGTGGCTCGAGCAGAAGCAGGCGCGGCTCGCGCAGGAGGAGAAGGCCGACGCCGCCCGCCAGCGCACGCTCGCGCGCGAGCTCGAGTGGGTGCGGATGTCGCCGCGCGCGCGCCAGGCGAAGAGCAAGGCGCGCCTGCAGGCCTACGACGCGTTGCTGAACGAGTCGTTCGAGCAGCGCGCGGCCAAGCTCGAGATCGCGATCCCGCCCGGGCCGCGGCTGGGCGACGTCGTCGTCGAGGCCGATCACGTGAAGAAGGCTACGGCGACCGCGTGCTCATCGACGACCTGTCGTTCAAGCTCCCGCGCGGCGGCATCGTCGGCGTGATCGGCCCGAACGGCGCCGGCAAGACCACGCTGTTCCGCATGATCGCCGGGCAGGAGAAGCCCGACGGCGGGACGCTGCGCGTCGGCGAGACGGTGAAGCTCGCCTACGTCGACCAGAGCCGCGAGTCGCTCGACGCGAAGAAGAGCGTGTGGGAGGAGATCTCCGGCGGCGCGGACTCCATCGACCTCGGCGGCCGCAGCGTGCAGTCGCGCGCCTACGTCGCCTCGTTCAACTTCAAGGGCACCGACCAGCAGAAGCGGGTGGGGGAGCTGTCGGGCGGCGAGCGCAACCGCCTGCATCTCGCGAAGACGCTGAAGAGCGGCGCGCAACCTCCTCCTGCTCGACGAGCCCACCAACGACCTCGACGTCGACACGCTGCGCGCGCTCGAGGACGGGCTGCTCGAGTTCGCGGGCTGCGCGGTCGTCATCAGCCACGACCGGTGGTTCCTCGACCGCATCGCCACGCACATGCTCGCCTTCGAGGACGAGGGCACGGTCGTGTGGTTCGAGGGCAACTACCAGGACTACGAGGCCGACCGCAAGCGCCGCCTCGGCGCCGACGCCGAGCAGCCGCACCGCCTGCGCCACAAGAAGCTGACTCGTTGAGATGGGGGGCCGGACGGGCCCCCCATGCCCCCCACGCTCCGCGGCCCGGCAAGCCGGCCGCTCGCGAGCGCCTCGACGCGAGCCGCGCTGCGTACACCGACGTGCGGGGACGGGCGCGGCCGCGCCGCGACGACGAGCACGTTCTCGCCCTCGCGCCGCACGCGACGCTCGCGCACGACACGGAAGAGCGGCCGCAGCGCGTCGATGACAACGGCCGCCTCGCGCCGGCGATGCCGGTTCGCGACGAGCACCCCGCCGGGCGCGACGAGGACGGCGAGCGCGCGCAGCAGCGGCAGCGAACGCTCGCCGCCGTCGCCGTAGTCGACGTCCTCCATCACGAACTCGAACCGCCGCCCGGCCGCCGCGAGCGAGGCGGCCGCGGTCTCCGCGTCGGTGCACAGGTACTCGACCCCGCCGAGATCGCGCAGCCCGAACCATTCGTACGCCGCGCGGAGGATGACGGGATCGCGCTCGACGGCCGCGACCTCGCGCGGCCGCACGAGATCGCGCAGCAGGTGCAGCTGCGTCCCGCCCCCCAGCCCGACGAGGAGCGCGCGCGGCCGCTGCGGCAACTTCGCTTCCTCGAGCGCATGCCACCAGTACTCCTTCCGCACCCCCGACCAGTCCCCATTGATGGGATACACGGAGAGGGTCTCGCCATGCGCCATGAGTCTCCGTTCGCGCTGATCCTCGATGACGCGCACTTTCCCGATAAAGGGCGACTCTTCTTCGAACACGGTCCTCGACCGTTTGACTCGTCTCATCGAGGAATCTCGAAGGTGCGCGGTGCTTGGCCAGAGACGTCCGCAACGGCGCGACTGGATGTGGCTGTGGTAAGCGCGTGACCGCGCGTGCGGGGCTGGGGCGCAGGGCGGCGGGCGGCGGGGGGTGTCACGCCGACGTTGGCGGTCTGGAGTGGGCGAATGCCCACTCCAGACATAGCAGGAGGCGCGACACCCCCCGCCGCCCGCCGCCCTGCGCCCCAGCCCCGCACGCGCGAGGAGGGGCTCAGCGCGGCTGCATGCGGATCGCGCCGTCGAGGCGGATCGTCTCCCCGTTGAGCATCTCGTTCTCGATGATGTGAACGGCGAGCGCCGCGTACTCGTCCGGCTGCCCGAGGCGCGGCGGAAAGGGCACCTGCTTGGCGAGCGACGCGCGCACGGGCTCGGGGAGCGTGCCGAGGAGCGGGGTCTCGAAGATGCCGGGCGCGATCGTGACCACGCGGATGCCGAGCTCGGCGAGATCGCGCGCGACGGGCAGCGTCATGCCGACGATCCCGCCCTTCGACGCCGAGTAGGCGGCCTGGCCGATCTGTCCGTCGAACGCGGCGACGGACGCCGTGTTGACGACGACGCCGCGCTCGCCGTCGGCGCCGGGCGTCTCCTTGCGCCATCTCGGCGGCGACGAGGCGGATGCAGTTGAAGGTGCCGATGAGGTTCACCTGGATCACGCGGGTGAACTCCTCGAGCTTCGCGGGGCCGCCCTTGCCGACGGTCTTCATGGCGGTGCCGATGCCCGCGCAGTTCACGAGGACGTTGACGCCGCCGAGATGCTCGCGGGCCCTCGCGACGGCGGCGGCGACCTCGTCGCCGCTGGTGACGTCGGCCGGCGTGAAGGCGGCGCGCGCGCCCAGCTCCTTGGCGACGTCCGCGCCCGCGGACGCCGGGCGATCGAGGAGCGCGACCCGCGCCCCGCCCGCGACGAGACGCGCGGCGGTCGCGCGGCCGAGGCCGGAGGCGCCGCCGGTGACGATGGCTTTCACGGTGGTGACGTTCATCGCATCCTCTGGATCTTGACCGTCCGTGACGGTCAACTGACTTCCCGGGTGCCGCATTCTAGCCCGAGTACGGTAGACTGCAGCACGAACCTCATGCGCACTGCGTACACGCCCGCGACCGTCCGGCGGATCCTGTGTGTGTTTCCCGAGTACGCGAAGTCGTTCGGCACCTTCCAGCACTCGTACCCGCTGTTCGGGGGCCGCGTCACCGCGTTCATGCCGCCGCAGGGCCTGCTCGTGGTGGCGGCGTATCTGCCCGCGGCGTGGGAGGTGCGCTTCGTCGACGAGAACTCGCGGCGCGCGACCGAGGCCGATTTCCGCGTGGGCCGACGCCGTGCTCGACGTCGGGCATGCACATCCAGCGTCCGCACATCCACGACATCGTGCGCCGCGCGCACGCGCACGGCCGGCCCGTGGTCGTCGGCGGTCCGTCCGTCTCGGGCTGCCCCGAGTACTACCCGGACGCCGACATCCTCCACGTCGGCGAGCTGGGCGACGCCACCGACCGCATGATCGAGTACCTCGACCGGCACGAGGGACGCTCGCCCGGCCAGCTGCGCTTCGAGACGGACACGCGGCTCGACCTCGCCGACTTCCCGCGTCCGGCCTACGAGCTGGTGCCGCTTGCGCGAGTACTTCATCGCGAACATCCAGTTCTCCAGCGGCTGTCCCTACGCGTGCGAGTTCTGCGACATTCCGGCGCTGTACGGCCGCAACCCGCGGCTGAAGAGCGCCGGCGCAGATCCTCGACGAGCTCGACGTCATCGCGGCCACGGGCGCGACGTCCGTGTACTTCGTCGACGACAACTTCATCGGCAACCAGAAGGCCGCGCTGGAGCTGCTCCCGCACCTCATCGAGTGGCAGCAGCGCCACCGCTATCCGCTGCGCTTCGCGTGCGAGGCGACGCTGAACATCGCCAAGAACGAGCAAGATCCTCGAGCTCATGCGGGAGGCCGGCTTCATCACCGTCTTCTGCGGCATCGAGACGCCCGAGCCGCGCGCGCTGCGCGCGATCGTCGAAGGACCAGAACCTGCGCCTGCCGATCGTCGAAGCGGTCGAGCGGATCAACGCCTACGGCATGGAGGTGGTGTCCGGCATCATCCTCGGTCTCGACACCGACGACGCGGGCACGGACGACCGCATCATCGAGTTCATCCGCGCCTCGGGCATCCCGGTGCTGACCATCAACGTCCTCTACGCGCTGCCGAAGACGCCGCTCTGGCGCCGCCTCGAGAAGGCCGGACGGCTCGTCGCGGACACCGGGCGCGAGTCGAACGTGGACTTCCTGATGCCGTACGAGACCGTGCTCGGCATGTGGCGCCGCTGCATCGCGACCGCCTACGAGCCCGCCGAGGTGTACGCGCGCTACGCGCACCAGCAGCGCCACACGTTCCCGAACCGCTTCGACTATCCCCGCAACGCGCAGCGGGAGTCATGGGCGAACGTGCGGATGGGACTCGGCATCCTCGCGCGCATCGTGTGGAAGATCGGGATCCGCGGACGCTACCGGCGGACGTTCTGGCGCATGGCGCTGCCGGCGCTCAAGACGGGGAAGATCGAGCAGCTCATCCACATCGCGATGGTGAGTCATCACCTGATCGAGTTCACGCAGGACTGCCTGCGCGGGACGGGCGAGTCGTCGTTCTACGCGTCGGCGCCGGCGGCGTCGGCGCCGACCGCCGCCGCGGTCTAGCGCCGCGGACCGGCCCACGCGGGCACCGGTCCGTTCCCTGAACGTCTCAGGCCGCTTCTCCGGTGTGCGCCCAGAAGTCGTCGTCGCGTTCGGTCTGGGCCAGGCGCGGTGGGATCTTCTTGCGATGGAAGAAATCGCACATGATCCGATTCGCCACGGCCCAGTCGTCCCCGTACACGCAGTGATGGTGCGGGCACAACCCGGCGTCCCCGGAAAGCTGCAGTCCACACGAAGCACACAAGCTCATGCCGGTGATTGATAGCGAATGGCGTGCCAGGCCGGGAGCGCGCACCGCGCGCGCGACTTTTGCGCTTGGTGCGTTCGCGTTCGATGTCGTAGCATGCGCCGGGTTCGTCAACCGGCTCCTCGGAGGAAGGCTCAGCATGCGGTTGTGGTCGTGGGTGGCCCTGTTCGTGGTCTCCAACATCCTCGGCGTGGAGGTCTTCAAGGCGGCGATGACGTTGCCGTTCGAGGAGGCCCTGCTCCCCGGTGTCCTCTCCGTCCCCCTCATCGGCCTCACGGCCTTCGGCGCGACCCGCGTCGTGTCGCTCTGGAACGCTCCCAGGGAGTAGGTTCTACAAAGTCTGTGCATGGCATCCGCCGTGCACTCACCTCCGTTCGCGCAGGGCGTGCGTGGATGCGTCCGGCGAAAGGAGTGCGCGATGATGGACATTCTGCTGTGGATCGTGTTCGGACTCGTCGTGGGCATCGTGGCAAAGCTCATCATGCCGGGCAACGATCCCGGTGGAATCTTCCTGACCATCGTCCTCGGCATCGTGGGCGCGATGCTCGGCGGGTGGGTCGGGCGGGTGATGGGCCTCTATCGCGAGGGTGAGGCGGCGGGATTCATCATGGCTGTCGTCGGGGCGGTCGTGCTCCTCGGTCTCTATCGTCTCTTGATGCCCAGCCGCTCACGGCTCTGAATGACATGGGGGGCCCGAGACGGGCCCCCCAAGCCCCCGCGCTCCGCGGCCCGGCGGAGCCGTGCCGCTCCGCGAGTGCCGTACACGCCGAGATTCTCCTCGCCCACGCGTTTCAGAGCTGGTCGCGGATGGGCAGGATGAGCAGCTCGAGGAGCCGCTCGCTCAGGCCGCGGCTCCGCCATTCCTCGTACGTGACGCGCCGGGAATGCGCAAGATCGTCCTGGAAGATCTGCTCGAACGTCTGCGCGACCTCGCGACTGTAGAAGATGACGTTCAGCTCATCGTTCAGCGCGAACGATCGGTTGTCCAGGTTCGTGCTCCCCACGGTCGACCACGCCCCGTCGATCACCATCGTCTTCGCGTGGAGCAGGGCCGCGCGGTACTCGTAGATCTCCACGCCCTTCTGGAGCAGGTCCCCGAAGCGCGCGCGGCTGGCCTGGCGGACCAGGTGATGGTCGATCTTCCCTGGCACCAGCACCACAACGCGCGCGCCGTGCTCGCGGGCGCTCAGAATCGCCTCGGTCATCTTGTCGTCCAGGACGACGTAGGGGTTCGTGATGTAGATCGAGCGGCGCGCGGACGCCATCGCGAGCAGGAACGCGGTGTACATCGCGAAGCTGCCGCCCGCCGGTGAGCTGCGGACGATCTGAGCGTAGACCTGCCCCCGGGGAGGCTGGGGAGCGGGGAAGTAGGCAGCCCCGCCCAGCACCATGCCGGTCGCCTCGAGCCAGTTCTCCGCGAACGCCCCCTGGATGTAGTTGACCCCCGGTCCCTCAATGCGGACATCGGTGTCCCGCCAGTGGTCATCCGTGCGCCCATTGCCCATCCACTTCCGGCTGACGCCCGAGCCTCCCGTGATGGCCACGCGCCCGTCCACCACGAGACTGCGCCGATGGTTCCGGTGGTTCGCCTTCGAGCCGAGGAAGAAGCCGTGGAGCGGACGGAAGTAGGCGACGTGACATCCGGACTGCTTCATGAGGTCGGCGTATTCCGCCGGCATGCCGAGGGTCCCGAACGCGTCGAGCAACACGCTGACGCCGACGCCGGCGCGGCAGCGCTCCGCGAGCGCCTCGGCGATGTCACGCGCGACGGGACCGTCCTCGTAGAAGTACTGCGCGTACGTGATCGTGGTCGTGGCCGAGCGAATCGCGGCGAGCTGAGCGGGAAATGTTTGCTCACCATTGAGAAGAATCTCGACGTGGTTGCCGCCGACGATCGGCGCCGCCGCGTAGGATTCCAGCGTCGGGAAGAAGGACGGCTCTCCGAGCGTCACTTCCGGGAGCGCGAGATGCGGACGAACGCGCGCGCACGCGGTGATGAGCGTCGCCACCAGCACCATCCAGACCAGGAGATGCGAGCGGCGCATAAAAGTCAGCGGCTGCGAGACCCATGCCAGAGGCGAAGCCCCCCTCCGGATCATCGGCGAACAATGAGTTCCACGTCGCCGCGCCGCCCGATCAGCTCGACGGCGGCGCCGTCCCGGCCGCGGCCGATGGCCACGTCCAGGCTCGAGCCGCCGATGCGCAGGTCGTAGATCTCGACGTCGCGCAGCCACGGCGGCAGCTGCGGGCTCACGAAGGTCAGGCGCCCCGACACCGCGTCCGCCTCGAGACCCAGCATCGCCGTCAGGAGCTGGAGCACGCTGCCCGCCGCCCACGCCTGCGGCGAGCACGCGACCGGATACGAGATCGGGCCGTGGCCCGTGCGACGCGTGAATCCGCAGAAGAGCTCGGGCAGGCGGCCGCGCTCGAAGTGGCGGGACGCGTCGAAGAGGCCGGAGGCCACGGTGATGGCGAGCGTCCCGAAGCGATAGCGCCGAAAGCCGGCGACGGCGATCGCGTTGTCGTGCGGCCACACCGAGCCGTTGTGGTAGCTCATCGGGTTGTAGCGGCGCTCGCGCGCGGAGAGCGTGCGAATGCCCCAGCCCGAGAACATGTCGTCGGCGAGCAGCCGCTTGGCCACGACCGCCGCGCGATGCTCCGGCACGATCCCCGTCCAGAGGCAGTGCCCGGCGTTCGACGCGATCACCTCGCACGGCCGCTTGCCGCCGTCGAGCGCCATCGCGTAGAAGCTCTCGTGCGGGAGCCAGAAGTCACGATTGAACCGCTCGAAGAGCTGCGCCGCGTCCGCGCGCAGGCGGGTCGCCATCGCGCCCTCGCCGAGGACCGTCGCGAGGTCGGCGCCGCTGTTGAGCGCGGCATACGCGTAGCCCTGCACCTCGGCGAGCGCGATGGGCGGCTCCGCGAGCGCGCCGTTCGCGTGGCTCACCGAGTCCTCCGAGTCCTTCCATCCCTGGTTCACGAGGCCCAGCGCCGAATGCGTGACGTATTCCAGATACCCGTCGCCGTCACGATCGCCGCTCTCGCGCATCCAGGTGAGGGCGGCCTGCGCGGCCGGCCACAGCTCGCGCGCGAGCGGCAGATCGCCGGTCCAGCGGACGTACTCGGCGAGGAGCACCACGAAGAGCGGCGTGGCGTCGATGGTGCCGTAGTACGGGATGAAGGGGATCTCGCGGCAGTTCGCCATCTCGCCGCGGCGGTACTCGTGCAGGATCTTGCCCGGCTCCTCGTCCTTGAAGTCGTCGTGCACCTGGCCCTGGCGCGCGGCGAGGAAGCGGAGCGTGCCGGCGGCCACGCTCGAGTGATACGGGAGCAGCTGCAGCGCGGTGATGATGCTGTCGCGTCCGAACGGCGCCACGAACCACGGCACGCCCGCATAGGGCACATCGCCCTCCGGCGTTTCCGTGAGCAGCATCTGGACGTCGGCGAGCGACTGTTCGAACAGCGCGGAGAACACCTCGTTGTCGGTCTTCACGCGCGCGCCCCCCACCGAGAGCCCGTAGCCGGAGGCGCGAAGGTTCCGCGCGGCGATCCTCGCGGAAGGCGGCTCGTCGCGCGACGACGCGCTCACCGTGATGTCGAGGCGCTGCGCGCTGTTCGGCGTCAGGGCCAGCGTGTACAGGGCGCGGTTGGACGCGACCAGCAGCGGGGGCGGATCGAACCGGACGTCGGTGAAGCGCACGATGCCATCGAGCCCCCGATACGCGAGGCGCACGCGACCCTCCTCGCGCTGCTCGGCGAGAAGGTCGCCGCGCCGCGGGCGCTGCATGCCGCGCACCTCGAACACGTCGCGGAAGTCCGCCGCGAAGATGATCTCGAGCGTCACCTCGCACGGCCGATGGTGGTAGCTCGAGACCGTCAGCGCCTCGACCAGGTGGGGCGCGCTGAGCGAGATGAGCCGGTCGATGTAGATGGTGTTGCTGGGAATCTTCTCCCCGTTCGTCTCGATCTCCGGATTCGTGAGGCCCACCAGGATGCGGTCGTTCGAGGGTGAGGCCTCGGCGCTCAGGATCAGCGGACGGTCGCCGGCCAGGCGCAGCTCGAGCCACCGCAAGTGACGCGTGCCCTCGTGATAGAACCCGAGCTCGCCCTCGAAGTGCGCGGGGAAATCCCCGGAGCGATCGGCGACGAAGAACGACTCCTGGTGCTTCAGGACGAGCTTCGAAATCCCGGAGACGCCGGAGGACGGGTGAATATGGTAGGGATCGCCCGGGACGTGGTCGTCGTCGCTCACGTTCGACTCATCGGCACCGGGCTTGCACAATGCTCGGGCGCCCAATGCGGATCGCTCAAGTCGCTCCTCTCTTCGAGAGCGTCCCGCCGCGGCTCTACGGAGGGACCGAGCGGGTCGTCGCCTGGCTCTCCGAGGACCTGGTGCGGCGCGGACACGACGTCACGATTTTCGCGACGGCCGATTCGCGCACGCCCGCGCGGCTCGTCGGCTGCGCGCCGCGCGGGCTGCGCCTCGACGAGCAACGGTCCGATCCGCTCTTCGCCCACATCGCGCAGCTCGGCGCGGTCGCGGACCGTCTGGACGACTTCGACATCGTGCACTGTCATGTGGACCACCCCGCGTTCTTGCTCGGCCGCCTGACTCGTACGCCGTTCGTGCACACGCTCCACGGCCGTCTCGATCTCGCGGGCCTGGACCGGACGTTCGCCGCCTTTCCGCACACCCCGCTGGTGTCGATCAGCAACAGCCAGCGCCGGCCGCTCGAGGCGCTCGGTCTCGACTGGCGCGCCACCGTGTACCACGGCCTCCCCGTCGACGATATTCCATTCACGCCGGGCGGCGGACGCGGCGGCTACCTCGCGTTCCTCGGCCGCCTCTCGCGTGACAAGGGCGTGATCGCCGCGATCCAGGTCGCCCACGAGGTCGGCATTCCACTCCGCATCGCCGCGAAGACGGATCCGGCGGATCGCGACTACTACGAGCGCGAGCTGCGCGGCCTCATCGACGGCACCTTCATCCAGTACGTCGGCGAGATCGGCGACGACGAGAAGTGGAAGTTCCTCGGCGAGGCCATGTGCCTGCTGTTTCCCATCGACTGGCCGGAACCGTTCGGTCTCGTGACGATCGAGGCCCTCGCCTGTGGCACGCCCGTGGTCGCGCGTCCCGGTGGCGCCGTGCCCGAGATCGTGCGGGACGGCGAGACGGGCTGGCTCGGCGATACCGTGGCGGAGCTCGCGGCCGGCGTCCGGCGCGTGGAGACGCTCGACCGGGTCCGCTGCCGCGACGTGGTCGCGCAGCACTTCTCCGTGGCGGCGATGACCGACGGGTACGAGCGGGTCTACGCGGGGCTCGTGTGATTGACCTGGGGGGCCCGAGGCGGGCCCCCCAGGCCCCCCGCGCTCCGCGACTGCCGACGCGTCCGTGACCGAGCCCGCCGCGCTGCGCGCGCCGTGATCCCGCTGGGTCGTTATTTCTTCTCCGCGGCGCCGCTCGCGCCCGGCGATGCGCTGCCGCCGGTCGCGGACGAGCCCGTGCTGCCCGTCTTGCCGGTGTCCACGCCGAGCGACTGCATGGTCTTCGTGTCCAGACGGCCCGTCGCATCGATGCCCTGGGCTTTCTGGAAGTCACGGAGGGCGGCCTTGGTCTTCGGCCCCATCCTGCCGTCGACCATCCCCGGGTCGTGGCCCTTGTCCTTCAACGCCTGCTGCGCGGCCTTCACCTTCTCGTCGGCCCTTCGGCCCGTGGTCGCCTGCGCGAATGCGGGGCCGGTGACCACCAGGATCGCGAGCGCGACTGCGGTCGTGAGCTTCCACGTCGCCATCGAGTGCCTCCTTGAACGCTTCGGATGATGGATGGAGAAACGCAAACGGATGACGCCGAACGCAAGGCAGGTGCCAGCGGACGCTCAGCTGGCCTGGCGCTTGAAGCCCTCGAGCTTGCGCGCGTCCGTCTCCGGCGTCACCGCGGTGTCCATGCGGGCGAGGCGCGGAAGCGTCACCGGGCGGCCGTCACGCGCGGAGCGGTAGATCGCTTCGATCGTGCGAACGTCCTGCAGCCCCTCGATGCCGGATGGCTCGGGCGGGCGATCGGTGAGGATGCATTCCGAGAACTCGGCGATCTCCACGGCGAACTGATCGGTCGGCGGATACGTCGTCTCTTCCACGCGCCCGTGACGCGACACGGCCAGCCGCGTCTCCACGTCGTGGCGATACGCGGGCGCGAGCGAGAGCCAGCCCTCCTCGCCGAACAGCCGGCACGCCGAGAGCGGCTCCTCGCCGAAGCTCGAATGGAAATGCAGAAGACGCTCGTCGGGAAAGCGGATCAGGGCGACCGTGCCTTCGTCGACGTCGCCGCCGTAGCGTCGCGTCGTGCGCGCGGTCATCGCCATCACCTGCGCGGGCTCGGCGCCGAACAGCATCCGCGCGGCGGCGATGGCGTAGATGCCGAGCTCGTAGACGCTGCCGCCGCCGAGGCGGCGCTGCAGGCGCACGTCCTCGGGCGTCGGGATGCGCAGCGTGATGTCGGAGCTGAACGTCTTGAGCGCGCCGAGGTGCCCCGCCCGCACGAGGTCCATCGCCTTCGCGAACGCCGGCTGGAACTGCAGCCGATAGCTCACCATGAACTTCACGCGGTTGGTGAGGCAGGTGCGGATCATGCGGCGGCATTCGTCGGCCGTGATGGCCATGGGCCGTTCGCAGATCACGTGCATCCCCGCGCGCGCGGCATCGACGGTGTAGTCGGAATGCAGGCTGTTCGGCAGGGCGATGTACACCGCCTGGACGTCGTCGCGGTTGAGGCACTGCCGGAATTCGTCGAAGTGATACGGGGCCGCCCCGAACTCGTGCGCGAGCGCCTGGGCGTGGGCGCGATCGCCACCGACGACCGCCACGACGCGGGAGTTGTCGGCGGCGCCGGCGAAGCCCTGGAGGACGGGACGCGTGATGTCGCCGGCGCCGACCACGGCGTACCCGATTTGTTTCGGCATCTCGACGTTCTCCTGCAGTGATCTGCAGCGTCAGAAAGTGCAACGCGGGGGCCAGCGGGATCCGTCGTCCAGGACGCCCTGACCCCCGCTCCGTAGTGCCACTCGTCTCGCTCGAGCCCTACATGTCGTTCTTGCCAGACACTCAACATCTGACTAGCTTTTCTGCATGGGTGTCGAGACGCTGGTACGCGCAGGCGAGATCACAGAGATCGTCGGTCGGTTGTCCTCAGGCCGCACCAGCTTGCTCATCGCCGCGCTTCGTCGCGCGACGAGCGCGGGCGCGGCGACTGCGCTCGTCGATGTCGACGACGCGTTCGATGCCGAGGGCGCCGCCCGCGCCGGCGTCGATCTCGGCCGCGTGCTGTGGGTGCGCTGCGGACGGCACCGTGACCTCGCGCTGCGCGCGGTGGATCTGCTCGCCCGGTGCTCCGGCTTCGCGATCGTGGGCCTCGACCTCGGCGAGCTGGCCCCGCGCTTGTCGCTCACGGCGGCGTTCCGTCTGCGGGTCGCGGTGCGCCGGTCGGGCGTGGCGCTGCTCGTCCTGGCCTCCCGCCGGATCGCCGGGGCCAGCGCCGCGCTCGCCGTGGAGACCGTCCAGACTCGCGTCGACTGGGCGGGGCCGGCGCGCGCGACGACGTGCCTGGCGTGCCTCCGCTCGCGGGTCTCCGTGGTGCGCGCGCGCATCGCTCCGACGCCACGGCCCGTCGAGCTCGACTGGTGGTGCGCGTGAGCGCCTTCGCCTGCGTGGTGGTCCCGTACTTCGTGGCGGCGGCGGTCGAGCGCGTGGAGCCGGCGCTGCGCGAGCGTCCGCTCATCGTGGTGACGGGCACGCCGCCGGCCACGCGGGTCGTGGACGTCAACGCCGCCGCGCGCGTGCTGGGCGTGCATGCGCCGATGACGGAGGCCGAGGCGCGCGCGCGCTGTCCCCAGCTCACCAGCCGCCCCGTGACGGACGAGGTGCAGGCCGCGGCCCGCCACGCGCTGCTCGACGCCGCGCTGGCGGTGTCGCCGCGCGTGGAGGACGCGGGGCTGGGCGTCGTGCACGTCGACGCGAGCGGGCTCGAGCGCCTGTTCGGGGACGCGAGAGCGGTCGGCCAGCGGCTGCTGCGCGAGGCGCGCGCGGTTGGCTTCACGGCCTCGGTCGGGCTGGCGGAGAGCCGGGCCGCCGCGCGCGTCGCGGCCCGGCTGGGCCGCGCGGTCACGGTGGTCGAAGCCGGACGTGAGCGCGAGACGCTCGCGGGCGCGTCGATCGCGCTGCTCGAGCCGGACGCCCGGACGGCCGCCACATTCGCGCGGTGGGGCGTGCGGACGCTCGGGGAGCTCGCCGCGCTCCCGCGCGACGGCCTCGCCGCCCGGCTCGGCGCGCCCGGCCTGCGTCTGCACGATCAAGCACTCGGACTCGACCGCGAGCCCTTCCTCGCCTACACGCCCCCCGCGTTCTACCAGGAGGCCCAGGGGCTCGACTGGGAGATCGAGACGCTCGACGCGCTCGCCACCGTGCTCACGCCGGTGCTCGAGCGCCTGTGCGCACGCCTCGCCGCCGGGCACCTGGCCACCGACGTCCTCGACGTCGACCTGCGCCTCGTCTCCGGCGAGCATCACCACCGGCGCGTCGCCCTCGCGTACCCGCTCGGCGACGCCCCCGCGATGCAGGCACTCCTGCGCCTCGATCTCGAAGCGCATCCGCCCACCGCCGCCGTCACCGGCGTCGCCATCACCGCCCACCCCGTGCGCGCGGTGCCCGGGCAGCACGGACTCTGGCAGCCCCCGCTCCCCGCGATCCGCGAGCTCGCCACCGTCCTCACGCGCCTCGCCGCGCTCGTCGGGCCCGACGCCATCGGCTCGCCGCTCCTCGTCGACTCGCACCGGCCCGACGCCGTCGCTCTCGCGCGCTTCGATCCCGCGAATCCCGCGCGCGGGTCAGCGGGCGACGCACGTGTTGGTACGGCCGTTGGCCCGGGCGTCAGCGGGGCCGCCAGCCCGAGGGCCGGCGTGGCGGAGGGTGTGACGCCGCCTGGACCTGTCGGGAAGCGGCTTCGCCACTTCCCGACGCCGGCTGACGGCGGCGTCACACCCCCCGCCACGCCGGCCCTCGGGCTGGCGGCCCCGCCGACGCCCGGCCAACGGCGGTGCCGATACCCGCGTCATCCGCCGGTCACGCACGTGAGCTTCGGCGACTTCGGCCGCACCAGAGCATTGACGTCGCAGACAGGGCCATGTCGTCGACGAACACGCCGATGGCCGAGCCACCGGCCGCGCTGACGCGCGAGCCGGCGGTGGTGCCGATACCCGCATCTTCCGTGCGGCACACGCTCGCGATGCGACGGTTGCGGCCGCCGCGACCCATCGACGTCGAGTGCGGAGATGACGCGTCGGACTCACCGGCCGCGCCGGCCACCGTTCAGTGGAACGGGACGCGGTATCGCGTCGTCACCTGTGCGGGGCCGTGGCGGCTCTCCGGAGCGTGGTGGGACGTCGACGGATGGGCGAGAGATGAGTGGGACGTCGCGCTCGACGACGGCACGCTGTGTCGCATCGCGCTCGACCTTCGCGCGGGCGGCTGGTTCCTGGACGCGGTCTATGACTGACGGTCGACGGCGCTTGGACGCAGTGTGCCGACGGCACTCGCGGAGCGGCACGGCTTTGCCGGGCCGCGGAGCGAGGGGGGCTTGGGGGGTGCGCCTCGCACCCCCCATGTAGATCAATGTTCATAGAGCTGCACGCCCAGAGCGCGTTCTCGTTTCTCGAAGGGGCCGAGGTGCCCGAGACGCTCGTCGCGGAAGCGGCGAAGCGCGACATGGGTGCGATCGCGCTGCTCGATCGTGATGGGGTGTACGGCGCGCCGCGGCTGCATCGTGCCGCGGTCGACGCCGGGATCAAGGCGCTCGTCGGCGCGGAAGTCACGCTCGTCGGTGGCGCCCGGCTGCCGCTGCTCGTCGAAGATCACGAGGGCTATCAGAACCTCTGCCGGCTCATCACCAAGATGAAGCTGCGCGCGCCCAAGGGCGAGGCCGCCGCGACCTGGGAGGATCTCGACACGCACGCGAGCGGGCTCGTCTGTCTCACGGGCGGGGCGCACGGGCCGCTCGCCGCGCCCGTCGCGGCCGGCGATCGCGACACCGCCGTGGCGTGTCTGGACCGGCTGGTGTCGATCTTCGGGAACGCGGGCTGCTTCGTCGAGCTCCAGCGCCACTTCGATCGCCGCCAGGAGCGCGATCTCCAGCGGCTCGTGGCCCTCGCGCGCACGCGGGACGTGCCGGTGCTCGCGACGAATCAGCCGCTGCACGCGCGGGCCGGCGGGCGCGCGCTCGCCGACGTGCTCGCGTGCATCCGCGAGAAGACCGATCTCGATCACGCGGGGCGACTGCTCGCGGCCAACGGCGAGCGCGCGGTGAAGGGCGAGCGCGAGATGACGCGGATCTTCCACGACCTGCCTGGCGCCGTCGCAGCCAGCGGCGAGCTGGCGCTGCGGCTCGGCTTCACGCTGAAAGACCTCGGGTACCGCTTCCCGGAGTTTCCGCTGCCGCCGGGCGCGACGACGCACGGCTACCTCCGCGAGCTGGTCGACCGCGGCGTGCGGCACCGCTACGGCGAGCGCGGGGACCTCGCGCGCCGCGCCCGGCAGCAGGTGCGGCACGAGCTCGAGATCATCGGGCGTCTCGACCTCGCGGGCTACTTCCTGATCGTGTGGGACATCGTGGAGTTCTGCCGCACGCACGACATCCTCGTGCAGGGGCGGGGCTCCGCCGCGAACAGCGCGGTCTGCTACGCGCTCGGGCTCACGGCCGTGGACCCCGTGAAGATGGAGCTGCTCTTCGAGCGCTTCCTCTCGGAGGCGCGCGGGGAGTGGCCGGACATCGACCTCGATCTCCCGAGCACCGAGCGGCGCGAGGCCGTGATCCAGTACATCTATCGCCGCTACGGGCGGCTCGGCGCCGGGATGACCGCGAACGTCATCACGTACCGAGGCCGCAGCGCCGCGCGCGAAGTCGGCAAGGCGCTCGGCCTGCCCGCCGAGATGCAGGACCGGCTCGCGAAGCTGGTGTCGAACTGGGGCTACCAGGATCCCGCGGAGCTCCTCACCAAGCACCTGCCGGAAGCGGGCTGCGATCCGTCGCACCCGCGCATCCGGAAGTTCGCCGCGCTGTGGACGCGCATCCTCGATCTGCCGCGTCACCTCGGCCAGCACTCGGGCGGGATGGTGATCGCCGCCGATCGTCTCGACGACGTCGTGCCGCTCGAGCCCGCCACCATGCCCGGCCGCGTGGTGATCCAGTGGGACAAGGAGGACTGCGCGGCGCTCGGCATCGTCAAGGTCGACCTGCTCGGCCTGCGCATGCTCTCGGCCATCCAGGAGTCCATCGAGATGGTGCGCGAGCGGGGCGGCGACGTCGATCTCGCGCATCTCCCCGACAAGGATCCGGAGGTCTACAAGATGCTCCAGGACGCCGACACCGTCGGCGTGTTCCAGGTGGAGAGCCGCGCGCAGATGGCCACGCTGCCGCGGATCCATCCCGAGCACTTCTACGACCTCGTGGTGCAGGTGGCGATCATCCGGCCGGGGCCGATCGTCGGCGACATGGTGCATCCGTACATCCGGCGCCGTCGCGGCCGCGAGCCCGTGAGCTACCCGCATCCGAGCCTGGAGCCGATCCTCAAGCGCACGCTCGGGGTGCCGCTCTTCCAGGAGCAGCTCCTCCGCATGGCGATGGTGACCGCGGGGTTCACGGGCACGGAGGCCGAGGAGCTCCGGCGCGCGCTCGGCTTCAAGCGCAGCGAGCAGCGCATGAAGGACGTCGAAGCCAAGCTGCGCGCGGGGATGGCGCGCCAGGGGATCGCGGGGGACGCCGCGGAGCAGATCGTCCATTCGATCACCGCGTTCGCGCTCTACGGATTTCCGGAGTGCGTGGTGGGGGAGACCGAAATCGTCGACGCGGACACCGGAGTGCGCGTGCGGATCGACGACGTCGTCGCGCGCCGGGTCCCGCTCGAGCGCACGCTCGCCTGCGGGGCCGATCGGTATCTGCGTCCGCGGCGCGTGCTCCGCGCGATCGCGAGCGGGCCGCGGCTGGTGCACAGGCTCCGGACCGTGCACGGACGCACGGTGCTGGCGACCGCGGAGCATCCGTTGCTGACGCCGCACGGGTGGCGCGCGCTCGCCAGCCTGAAGCCCGGCGACGTGGTGGCGGCCGTGGGCGGCGGCGCGCGCGCGGTGTGGGACGGCGTGCTCGGCGTGGAGCGGATCGGCGTCCGCGAGACGTACGACCTCGAGATCGAGGACGACCACACCTTCATCGCCAACGAGCTCGTCGTCCACAACTCGCACGCGTCGAGCTTCGCGCTCCTCGCGTACGCGAGCGCCTACCTCAAGGTGCACCATCCGGCCGAGTTCTACGCGGCGCTGCTCAACAACCAGCCGATGGGGTTCTATCACTCGGCCACCGTCGTGACGGACGCCAAGCGCCACGCCATGCGCGTGCTCCCCGTCGACGTCACGCGCTCGGAATGGCTCTCGCGTCCCGCCGGCCCGCGCGCGGTGCGGCTCGGGTTGCGCTGCGTGAAGGGGCTGCGCGAGCGCGCCGCGCATGCGCTCGTCGCCGCGCGCGCGGCGCGGCCGTTCGCGTCCGCGCTCGACGCCGGGCGCCGCGCCGGCCTCGACCGCGAAGAGCTGGCGAACCTCGCCGCCATCGGCGCCTTCGCGGCGCTGGGCGGCACGCGGCGCGCGACGCTGTGGTCGGTGGCGCCCGCGGATCCCGGTCCGCTCTACGCCGACGCGCCCGAGCCCCTGCGCACGTCACCGCTGACGGAGATGAACGCGGAGGAGCGGCTGGCCGCGGACTACGGCGGCACGGGCGTGACCGTCGGCCCGCATCCGATGGCCCTGCGGCGCGCCACGCTCGCGGCGGCCGGCGTGACGCGCGCGATCGACCTCGCGCGTGGTCTCGACGGCGCGCGCGTGCGGGTCGCGGGCAGCGTGATCGTGCGGCAGCGTCCCGGGACCGCGAAGGGCTTCGTGTTCTTGAGCCTCGAGGACGAGACGGGCATCGCCAACGTGATCGTCACGCCGGGGCTGTTCGCCCGGTCGCGGTGGGCGCTCGTGGCAGAACCGTTCCTCCTCGTGGAGGGGATTTTACAAATGCAGGACGGGGTGGTCTCCGTGCGGGCGCAACGTGTGCAAGTCCTTGCCCGGCCCGCCCATGTCGTGCCCTCGCACGATTTCGGCTGACCGCCCACTCTGCAAGGCGTTGCCCTCCCATGGGCGGCAACGATCTTGCTCCGTTTCCCTGCGATGGCTACGGTGCATCGCCTCCCCGCGCGCCTCGACACCCGATCGACTCCCCACGACGCATCGATCCTGAGCGGCCTCGCGAAGATCGCCAAGCTCGAGCTCGAGCTCGCGGTGGCCGAGACGCGTGAGGTGCTCGTCGCCGCCGCGATCGCGGTCGCCATCGCCGTGCCGGCGCTCGTGCTGCTGCTCGCCGCGCTCGTGGTCCTGGTCGCCGCCGCCTTCGCGCCGCTCTTCGGCGCGCCCTGGCAACACCTCGTGATCGCCGGCGGCGGCGTCACGATCCTCGCCGTCGCCGCGCTCGCGTGGAGCGCGTGGCGGCTCACGCACCTCTCATGGCCCACGGACATCGTGGCCTCTTTCCAGGAGAACTGGCGATGGCTCGGAGCCCAGCTCAGATCCAGGCTGACCTTGCGGTAACGCGTCGGGTGGTCGAGCAGCGACTCGACGGCCTGCGGCGCCGCGTGCCGGATCGCTGGTGGATGCCGTACGCGGTGCTCGCGGGCGCGCTCGTCGCCGGGACGCTCATCTCGCGGGTGCCGCTCCTCCGGCTCGTGGGGACCGGCACGCGCGCCGTGAACGCCGGACTCATGATCGCGTCCACCGTCTCCGCGGTGGACCGCTTCGTGACGGAGCGCGACCAGCGGCCGGCGCGACGGAAGGCCGCCTGAGCTCGTGAGAGGCCCCATGGGCAGGCCGCTGCACGGATGAGCACGCGGATGCTCGACCTCGACGGGCATCGGCTCATGCTCTCGGGCCTCGACCGCGAGCTCTGGCCCGAGGTGGGCGTCACGAAGAGCGACCTCATCGACTACTACCTCTCGATGACGGACATCGTGATGCCGCCCCTCGCGAACCGCCCGCTCAGCATCCTGCGCTGGACGGATGGGCCGGGGAGCGAGTGCCTCTACCAGAAGACGGCGCCCCCCGGATTGCCGGCGTGGGTGCCGACGCGACGGATCCGCAGCGAGCACGCGGCGCTCGGCTACTCCGATCACGTCGTGGGCGGTGACCGCGCCACGCTCATCCACCTGGTGAACCTCGGCTGCATCTCGCACCATCCGTGGAGCTGCACCGTGGACGCGCTCGATCGCCCCGACCAGCTCCTCTTCGATCTCGATCCGACGGAGATCGCGTTCCGCGAGGTGCGCAACGCGGCGATGCTCGTGCGCGACCTCCTCGCGCACTTCCGGCTGCGGAGCTGGGTGAAGACGTCGGGGGGCGGCGGCCTGCACGTGATGGTGCCGCTCGCGCCCGTGCACAGCTTCGATCAGGTGCTGACGGCGGCGGAGACGATCACGCGCATGGCGCGCACGCGCGAGCCGTCGCTCTTCACGCTCGACATGCGCCGCGCGCGCCGTCGCGGAAAGATCCTCATCGACGTCCATCGCAACCATCGCGGCGCGACGCTCATCAGCGCGTACTCGGTGCGCGAGCATCCCCTCGCCACCGTCTCCACGCCGCTCGAGTGGGCGGAGCTCGAACGGCCGCTCTATCCCGAGGACTTCCACATCAAGAACATCGAGGAGCGGGTGCGCGCGAAGGGGGATCCCCTGCGCGGCTTCTTCACCACGCGTCAGCAGCTCGCGCCGATGCTGGAGAGCGGACGCGTCCGGCGCGCGCGGCCGATGGCATAGAAGTGGCACGCACCGAGTGCACGGGAGGAATCGTCATGAAGGAGCGTGGGGGCGAGGGGATGGGCGAGACGGTCGCGGAACAAGGCCGGCGGCTGGTCGATTCCGCGCGTGAGATGGCCGAGCGCGCCGGATCGTACGCGCAGAGCGGCGTGAGCCGGCTCTCCGACCGGGCGCAGGACGTGGCGGGCGATCTCGCGGAGGACGCGCGCGTCCGCCTCGAGCACTTCACCGGCCGTAATCTCGACGCGTGGGCGTCCGACGTGCGGCGTTTCGTCAAGGATCGGCCGCTGCAGGCGGTGCTCATCACCGTCGCGGTCGGCTACGTCCTCGGCAAGATCCTGAAACGAAGCTGACATGAACCGTGGAGTGCTCGCCGCCGCGACGCTCGCCCTGCTCGGCGTGGCCGGTCCCGCGTCCGCCCACCTCGTGGAGGTCACGACCTCCGTGGCGGTCCGCGATGCCGACGACCAGGCGAAGATCACGACCGCGGTCCAGAGCGCGGTCGACGACGTCCTGCGGGACGCGATCGCGTTCACACCCACCATGGTGGTGCTGACTCGAGCGCTGGTGATCGGCGAGCGTCTCTACATCCGTCTCCTGATCGCCGATCGGGACGGCGAGCAGACCGCGAAGGACCTCGCCGACCCTCCGTCCGACGACGACGCGTTCGTCGGCTCCCGCGTCGACATCTAGTTCCGAGGGTTCACTCCCACGAGGGTGTGCGGCACGCTCATCGCGTCGACTCCCGCTCGCCGAACCGCTCGAGCAGCGCTTCGCCGCACGGGTCGTCCATCGGCTCGGCCCGCTCACCGAAGAATCTGATGACGCGGTCGATGCGGCGCGGATGGTCTTCCTTGAAGAGCGTGATCTGATCGGAAGCGGGCGCATGCGGCGCGGGCCCCGCGTATGAGCGCAATCTGACGACTGACATGAGCGCCTCCAGGTCTCGAATCGGCTGGTGATGGAGGGTGCAGAGCATGTGCCAGGAGACGTTGCCGGACTAAGTTCTCTCTGGTGTTGGCGCGCGCGCGATCGCGGCCCGTCATCGCCTTGAAAAATATTCGAGCGATTGGGCTGTAGAAGTTACACTGCCGGTAGATTGAGGGTGCTGAGCCTATGGTCGTTCGGCTCTCAAGTGGCGGATCTACAAAACGAATTTTGGATTGAAGAGGTTGGCATGTCGCCTGCGTTCCACCAGAGTGCGGCTCCCGTCCACGGGGTCGCGAGGGCACGCAGGAGGTAGAGAAGTATGGCCCGCTTGTTCCAGCTGTGCGCGGTCGTCGTCGCGGTGCTCGCGCTCGCCATGGGTTGCCAGTCGGCGAC
The DNA here is from genome assembly GCA_963707305.1 of uncultured Candidatus Rokubacteria bacterium. Classification (GTDB taxonomy): domain Bacteria; phylum Methylomirabilota; class Methylomirabilia; order Rokubacteriales; family CSP1-6; genus VGLJ01. The sequence continues at coordinate 485,929 of CAVPPZ010000025.1, read as the reverse complement.
CGGCAAGAGCGCCGGGACCGTGATCGACGACACTTCCATCACGGCGTCGGTCAAGGCGAAGCTCGTGGCCGATAAACCAGCGAACCTCACGCGGGTTGACGTCGACACCAACAATGGCACCGTGTACCTTGAACGGCATGGTGGACAGCCCGGAGCAGCGGGCGCGGGCCGAGCAGCTCGCGTGGCAGGCGACGGGCGTGAAGACGGTCGTCAACAACCTGCAGGTCACACAGAGGCGCTAGACAGGAGTGCGTGTGACGGCGCGACGGGACCACATACGGCACGGCAAGATCCTGGTCGTCGACGACGAGCCCGCCGAGCGTGACGGGCTGGCGCGTCTGGTCGGTCAGTGGGGCTACGAGGTGGAGACGGCCGGCTCCGGCGAGGAGGCGCTGAACCTCGTCGAGACGCAGCATCCGGCGGTCGTGGTCACCGACCTCGTGCTGCCCGGAGATGGACGGCCTCACCCTGCTCGCAGAAGCTCAAGGAGACCGGCCGGCCGCCCATCGTGCTCCTCGTCACCGGGCACGGCACGGTGGAGACGGCCGTGGAGGCGATGCGCCACGGCGCGCTTCGACTACCTCACCAAGCCCGTCGACACGACGCGCTTGCAGGTGCTGCTCGAGAAGTCCATCGAGCAGGAGTCGCTCTCCCGCGAGGTGAACTTCCTGCGCCACCAGCTGCGCCAGAAGGGGAGCTTCGGGCAGCTCGTCGGGCAGTCGAAGGGCATGCAGGAGATCTATCGCTGGATCGAGCTGGCGGCCACCAGCACCGCGCCGGTGCTCGTCTACGGCGAGAGCGGCACGGGCAAGGAGCTGGTGGCGCGGACGATCCACGAGCTGTCGAACCGGCGGAACAAGCCGTTCGTGGCGATCAACTGCGCGGCGATCCCCGAGACGCTCATCGAGAGCGAGCTGTTCGGGCACGAGCGCGGCGCCTTCACCGGCGCCACCGAGCGGCGGCTGGGCTGCTTCGAGCTCGCCGACGGCGGCACGCTGTTCCTCGACGAGATCGCGGAGATGGACACTCAACACGCAGGCCAAGCTGCTGCGCGTGCTGCAGGAAGGCAGCTTCCGGCGCGTCGGCGGCGGCAAGCAGGAGATCCAGGTCGACGTGCGCGTCGTCGCGGCCACCAACCGGGTGCCGACCGAGGCGATCGCGCAGAGCCAGCTCCGCGAGGACCTGTTCTACCGGCTCAACGTCTTCTCGATCGCGCTGCCCGCCGCTGCGCGAGCGGCGGAGGACATCCCGCTGCTCGCGCGGACGTTCATCGAGGAGTTCAACCGGCAGGACAACCGGCAGGTCCGCGGCCTCACGCCGGAGACCGAGAAGGCGCTCGAGCGCTATCAGCTGGCCCGGCAACGTGCGCGAGCTCCGCAACGTGATCCAGCGCGCGGTGGTGCTGAGCGGCAGCGGGCTCATCGGGGTCGAGCACCTGCCCGACAACGTGCTCAAGGGCATCGCGCCGTCGCCGGCGGCCGCGGCGCCCGGCAGCATTCGCACGATCCGGGAGATCGAGCGCGAGCAGATCCTGCGCGCGCTCGACGAGACGCACCAGGACAAGCGCAAGGCGGCCGCGCTGCTCGGGATCAGCCTCAAGACCCTCTACAACAAGCTGGCGAAGTACGGCATCCAGGCGGTGAAGTCGGCGCGGATCACGTGACGTGATCGGCGCCGACGACCTCCGGCGGACGCCGCTGCCCGCCGACCTGGATCGGCTGCTCCACGACCTGCGCGGGCCGCTCAACTCGGCCGTCATGCACCTCGAGGTCCTCAAGCGGCTCACGTCGGACGAGCCGACCACGCGCGCGAGCCTCCAGAGCATTCATCAGGAGCTGGAACGGCTCACGGCGATGCTCCCGGTCGCGTTCGCCGTGTGTGCGCTCGAGATGCGCGCCGCGCGCTGCGTGCGCCTGCGCGACGCGGTGGAGTCCGCCGTCGATGCGGCGGCGCGCCCGCGCGTCCACGTCGAGCCGGGAGCGTGGCCCGAGGTGACGGGCGACGAGCAGCTCCTCGTCATGGCGCTGCGCCACCTCATCGCGAACGCGCTCGAGGCGAGCGGCGACGACGGTGACGTCCGCGTGAGCGTCGCGGCCGGCGATGCCGACACGGTGGCGGTGGTCGTCCAGGACGCGGGCGCGGGATTCAAGACCCGGAATCCGAACGCGGTCGTGCGGCTCATGGCGAGCACGAAGGCGGGGCACGTGGGCATCGGGCTCCTGGTCGCGCAGCGCATCGCGCGCCTGCACGGCGGCGCGTTGCAGGTCGAGATGGCGCCCGAGCGCGGCGGGATCGTCCGCTTCGTCCTGAAGCGTTAGCGCGCGCGGCCGGCGTCTTCCCCCAGGCTCACGAGGCGAGCGCCCGCGTTGCGGGTCGGGCCCGCTCGCCGCTCATCGCTTCCGGCATCGAGACGACGCCGAGGCGCTCCACGTGCGCGAGCAGGTCACGGCTCAGGCTGGCGCGCGGCATCGACTCCCAGACCGCGTCACAGAGCAGCGTCTCCTCCGGGCGGCCGACGACGTCTTCGAGCGGCTCGAGGCACTCGAGCACGTCCGGCAGGTGGCGCCGGCCGAGCTCGATCAGCGTGCGCGCGCTCATCACGACCGCGAGCATGCCGAGGAAACCCGCGGCGCGCGCGGCGTGCGACGACGGCCGCGCGATCAGACGGCGGACGGCGCGGACCGTGTAGGCTTCGAGCCCCTCGACGGGCGCACCGGGCTCGAGCCACGCGTATTCGGGATCACGTGAACCCGGATACGCGCCGACGAGGACCGGGAGGTCGGGCCGGATCGCGGCGGCGGCCGCCGCGCGCGCGACGTAGTGCATCAGACGGTGCCCATGCTCGGCGAGGTGCTCGGCCGGAAGCGTCGCGACGACCGCATGCGGATCCTGTTGCAGCACGTTCATCGCGGCGAGGAACAGCTCCGGCGCGGTGCCCCGCGATGCCGGTTGCAGACAGCGCTGCAGGCCGGGCACCGCCGCCAGCGCGGGCCCGGCCCCCGCCGCCGTCTCCCGCGTGAGCACCGTCACGAGGCGCGCCGGAGGAATCAGGCGGCTCGCGCGCTCCAGCGGCCGCGCGAGCTCGCCCTCACGACGGCCGCGCCCGGTATAGTGACCACGCGACAGGACGAGGCCGCGGGGCCGTTCCGTGCCCGGAAGCACGACGCCCCACAGGTGACGGAGCGAGGAGGCCGCGTACTCCGGGCGCAACGGTCTGACTTCCGCGATCATCGTCGGATCGTTCCGGTCTTGGTCATGATGTGACGATGCAACAGCAGAGGGCGTGCCACTGTGTAAGCACTTACCAATCGGGAGGTTCGGCGCGCCGGTGTGTTGAAAGAACTTCAAGCCAAGGCTCGCGGAGTGTAAGACTTACACCTGAGCGACGAAGAGAGAGGAGCAACGCGTGTTCGACTTGAAAGGGAAAGTCGCGGTGGTGACCGGAGGGAATGGCGGCATCGGTCTGGGCATGGCGCGAGGCCTCGCCCGGGCAGGCGCGCACGTCGTGGTCGCCGCGCGCAACGCGGAGAAATCGGCGGCGGCCGTGCGCGAGCTCGAGCGCGTCGGCGGTCATGCCTCGGCGGAGCCGGTGGATGTCGCCGATGAGGCGGCGGTCACGCGCCTGATGGACAACGTCCGCGCCCGGCAGGGGCGGCTCGACATCCTGATCAACAACGCGGGCATGAACATCCGGAAGCCGGTGCACGAGCTGACGCTGCCGGAGTGGCGCCAGGTGATCGACACCAACCTCACGAGCGCGTACCTCTGCTGTCACGCCGCGTACCCGATGTTCAAGGCGGCGGGCGGCGGCAAAGTCATCAACATCGGCTCGATGATGTCCATCTTCGGCGCCTCCTTCGCGCCCGCGTACGCGGCCAGCAAGGGCGGCATCGTGCAGCTCACGAAGGCCACGGCCGTCGCGTGGGCGCCCGACAACATCCAGGTGAACGCCGTGTTGCCGGGCTGGATCGACACGGAGCTGACGCAGAACGCGCGCAAGGAAGTGAAGGGGCTGCACGAGAGCGTGCTCGCGCGGACACCGGCGGGCGGTGGGGCACCGATCGACGACATGGAGGGTATCGCCGTGTTCCTCGCCAGCGCGGCGTCGAACTTCATCACCGGCACGGCCATCCCCGTGGATGGCGGCTACGCGATCAAGAGCTGAGCGTGCGGGTGCTGGTGGTCGAAGCGATCGCTCCCGAGGGCATCGCGTACCTCCGTGAGCGCGGGTTCGAGGTGGACGAGCTGACGCAAGCCGTCCCTCGAGCAGCTGCACGCCGCGCTCCCCGGCTACGAGGCGCTCATCACGCGCTCGGGCACCGCGGTGACGTCCGAGCTGCTCGCGCACGGCGCCCAAGCTCCGCATCGTGGGCCGGGCGGGCGTCGGCGTCGACAACGTGGACGTGGACGCGTGCTCGCGGCGCGGCATCGTCGTCGTGAACGCGCCGTACGGCAACGTCGTCTCCGCCGCCGAGCACACGGTCGGCATGCTGCTCGCGCTCGTGCGCCGCATCCCCGAGGCGCACGAGCGCCTGAAGACGCTCGAGTGGAACCGCGGCATCTACGGGGCCGAGCTGTTCCGGAAGACGATCGGGATCGTCGGCCTCGGCAAGGTGGGCTCCCGGGTGGCGGCGCGGCTGCGTGGCTTCGAGGCGGAGGTCCTCGTCTACGACCCGTACATCCCCGAGACGCGGGCGCGCGATTTCGGCGCCCGTCTCGTCGACTTCGACACCCTCCTCCGCGCGGCGGACGTCGTCACGTTCCACGTGCCGCTGACGTCCGAGACCGAGGCGATGGTGGGGGCGCGGGAGATCGCCGCCATGCGGCGCGGGGTGCGGATCGTCAACTGCGCGCGCGGCGGCATCGTGGACGAGGCGGCCCTGCTCGCGGCCCTCGAGAGCGGCCACGTGGCCGGCGCGGCCATCGACGTGTGGAGCGAGGAGCCGCCGGAGAGCGACACCCTGCGGCGCCTGATCCAGCATCCGCGCGTGGTCGTCACCCCGCATCTCGGCGCGAACTCGAGCGAGGCCCAGGTGAACGTGGCGGTGGACGTCGCGCGGCAGCTCGTGGCGTTCCGGGACGGCGAGCTGGTGGAGTACGCCGTCAACATCCCGGTCGGCGATCCCGCCCAGGTCGCGGAGCTCCGCCCGTTCGTGGCGCTCGCGGAGCGCCTCGGCCGCTTCTCGGTCCAGCTCGATCCCGGCCGCCTCGAGCGTGTCGAAGTCCGCGTCGCCGGAGCGATCGCCGAGGGCGACACCGAGCTGCTGGCGCGCGCGGCCCTCGCCGGGCTCCTCGGACCCGTCATGGCGGATCCCGTGAACCTCGTGAACGCGCGGCTCGTGGCCAAGGAGCGGGGACTCGAGGTCGTCGTGGAACGAGACGAGGAGACCGGCGGGTACAAGAGCCTCCTCACCGTGGGCACGCGGACGAGCGAAGGGCGGAAGGTCATCGCGGGCACGGTCTTCGACGGCCAGCCGCGCATCGTCCGGATGCGGGACCTCGACATGGAGTTCACGCCGGAGGGCTACATCCTCGTGCGTGTCCTACGAGGACCGTCCCGGCGTGGTCGGCAAGATCGGGTCGCTGCTCGGCCGGCACAACGTGAACATCGCGGCGATGCAGGTGGGCCGCCGGGCCAAGCGAGGGCGCGCCATCGTGGTCCTCTCCCTCGACGAGGACCTCACGACCGAGCAGATCGAGGAGCTGCGGACGACCGTCGAGGCGGACTTCGCCGCTTGATACGACTGTGAGCTCAAATAGCTTGGGGCCGGATCGTCCACCCTGCTAGGCTCGGCGCATGCGAACCCCCACACGCGCACTCGTGACCGCTCTTCTGGTCGTCGTCCTCACCGGGTGCACCACGTTCGCCCCGAAGACCGCACGCAGCGAGTTCGAGGACATTCCGGTGCCGAAGGGCCTCGCGTACGTCGAGAGCGACTCGACGATCATCGAGTCCCCCACCGTGAAGGCCGCGAAGCTCGTCTACCGGGGCCGCGTCGAACCGGTGAGCCTGGGCAACGCCATGCGCTCGACGCTCGAGACCAACGGCTGGCGTCACGTGTCGATCGGCGACCGCCGGCGACAAGGGCACCACGCAGGTCTACGAGAAGTCGGGCCAGTCGCTGCAGGTGCGGCTCTGGGAAGGCTGGTACTACACCTACGTCGAGCTGACGGCGAGTCGTGCGATGAGCCCTCCGACGGCGGCGAAGTAGCCGCCGGCCAGATGTCGCCCGGATGACCAGCTACCGCATCGAGGGGGGCACGCCTCTCCGCGGGGCCATCCGGGCCAGCGGCGCGAAGAACGCGGCGACGAAGCACATCGTCGCCGCCCTGCTCACCGATGACGAGGTGATCCTCGAGAACGTCCCGCGCATCGGCGACGTCGCGATCACCCTCGACATGTGCCGCGCGCTGGGCGCCGAGGTCGACGTCCAGGGCGAGCGCGTCGTCATGCGGGCGTCCACCGTGACGTCCCCCGAAGTGCCGGTCGCGTTCTCCGGCGTCAACCGCATCCCCGTGCTCATGGTCGGCCCGCTGCTCCACCGCCTCGGCCGCGCGAGCGTGCCGCTCGTCGGCGGCGACGCGATCGGCGCGCGCCCGATCGACTTCCACATGGATGCCCTCCGCCGGCTCGGCGCGTCGGTCACGCTCGAGAGCGGGGTCTGGCGCGCGGAGGCCAAGCGGCTCCACGGCGCGCTGATCGACCTGCCGTACCCCAGCGTCGGCGCCACCGAGTCCGCGCTCCTATCGTCGGTGCTGGCCGAGGGAACGACCGTCATCAAGAACGCGGCGGTGGAGCCGGAGATCATCGATCTCATCCTGCTCCTGCAGAAGATGGGCGGTCTCATCACCGTCGAGGTCGATCGGAGCATCGTCGTCGAGGGCGTGCCGAGGCTCCGGGGGGCGCGCCACCGCATCATCGCGGACCGCATCGAGGTGGCGTCGTTCGCGGCCGCCGCCGTCGCCAGCGACGGCGACGTGCTGATCGAGGGCGCCGAGCAGTCGACGCTGATGACCTTCCTCAACGCGCTCCGCCGGGTGGGCGGCGAGTTCGAGGTGCTCCCCGAACGGCGTGCGGTTCTTCCGCGGCGGGGACCTGCGCTCGACCACCATCGAGACGGACGTGCATCCGGGCTTCGCCACGGACTGGCAGCAGCCGTTCGTCGTGTTGCTCACGCAGGCGCGCGGTCTGTCGGTCGTCCACGAGACCGTCCACGAGCGGCGGTTCGGCTACACGGCGGAGCTGCGGGCGATGGGCGCGAACATCGAGGTGTACACGGCCTGCCTGGGCGGCCGTCCGTGCCGCTATCGCTACGGCGATCATCCGCACAGCTGCCTCGTGCAGGGCCCGACCGCGCTGCGCGGCACCGCGATGAAGATCCCCGACCTGCGCGCCGGCTTCTCGTATCTCCTCGCCGCCTGCGTGGCCAGCGGCCCGTCGGTGATCGACGGCGCGCACTACGTCGAGCGCGGCTACTCCGACATCCCCGGCAAGATCACGCAGCTCGGCGGCCGGATCGCTGTCGTTTGACGTCGGGGGGAGTGCACCGCTCCCCCCGACCCCCCCAGTGCGGAACCGCCTCCGCCGCGACGCACCTCGTTCGCCCTGCGTCGCCATCGCCGAAGATCAACGACATCGAGCAGCAGATCCAGCCGCGTGATCAGCGGATCCGACGTTGGAGACGTTAACGGCCCGTGCCACCTCGCGCCGTCGCGCGCGATGAACGCGTCGGCCTCGGGCGGGCCCCACGAGCCCGCCTCGTACGGCGCGGGCTGCCCGTCCGCCGCCCACGCGTCGAGGATCGGCGTGAGGATCTTCCACGACTGCTCGACCCAGTCGCCGCGCGCGTAGAGCGTGGCGTCGCCGTGGATGGCGTCGAGCAGGAGACGCTCGTACGCCTCGGGAGAGTGACTGCCGAAGACCGCGCCGTACCGGAAGTCCATCGTCACCGTCGCCAGCTTCAAGTCCGGGCCCGGCGTCTTCGCGGTGATCGTGAGCGCGATGCCCTCGTCCGGCTGGATGCGCACGATCAAGAGGTTCGGCTCGACGCCGGTGGGACTGCGGCGGAAGATCATGTGCGGCGTCCGCCGGAAGCTGATGACGATCTCGCTCGCGCGCTTCGGGAGCCGCTTGCTCGTCCGCAGGAAGAACGGCACGCCCGCCCACCGCCAGTTGTCGACGTGCAGCTTGAGCGCCGCGTACGTCTCCGTGCGCGAGTCCGGCGCCACGCCCTTTTCCTGCCGATAGCCCTTCACCTGGCGGCCGTTGATGAATCCGCCGGTGTACTGCCCGCGGACGCGCCACCTCGTCGGCCTGGCCGGGATCGATGGGACGGATGGCGGCCATGACCTTGTTCTTCTCGTCCTGCACCGGGCCCGCGTCGAACGTCACGGGCGGCTCCATGGCGACGAGGCAGAGGAGCTGCATCAGGTGGTTCTGCACCATGTCCCGCAGGGCGCCCGCTTCCTCGTAGTAGCGCGCCGCGATCCTCCATGCCGAGCTCTTCGGCCACGGTGAGCTGCACGTGGCCCACGTGGACGCGGTTCCAGAGCGGCTCGAAGATCCCGTTGGCGAAGCGGAAGACGAGGATGTTCTGAACGGTCTCCTTCCCGAGGTAGTGATCGATCCGGTAGATCTGGTCCTCGCTGAAGACCTTCGCGAGCTGCTCGTTCAGCGCCCGCGCGCTCGCGTAGTCGCGCCCGAACGGCTTCTCGATGACGATGCGGGTCCAGCCCCCCTCGTTGCGCGCGAGGTCGGCGGCCCCGAGGTTCCGGACGATGTCGGGGTAGACGCTCGGCGGCGTCGAGCAGTAGAAGAGGCGGTTGGGCGGCCCTCCACGTCGTCCCTCGAGCTCGGCCAGCTTGGCCGCGAGCTTCGGATAGAGCCCGTGCTGCTTCGGATCGCCGGCGAGAAAGAACACCGACGACGCGAAGCGCTCCCACACGTGATCGGACGGCGGCTGCACGCGGGCGAACTCGCTGACGGCCTCGCGCGTGCGCCGGCGGAACTCGTCGTCGGTCATCTCGGTGCGGGAGACGCCGAGGATGGCGAAGGGCTCGGGGAGCGTGCGCGCGGCGTAGAGGCTCCAGAGGGCCGGCATCAGCTTGCGGCGCGCGAGGTCGCCCGACGCGCCGAAGATGATCAGCCCGAACGGTTCATCGCCGGACGGCATGGCCACCGAACGCGTTGCGGAGCGCGGCGAGGAGCCGGTCGGCGTACGAGTTCTCGCGCCGCGAGCGGAAGCGCGCGAACAGGGCCGCCGTGATCGTCGGGGCGGGCACCGCCTTGTTCACCGCGTCCTCCACCGTCCACCGCCCCTCGCCGGAATCCTCGACGTACGGCTTGAGCGAGGCGAGCTTCGGATCGTCGGCGAGCGCGCGCGCGGTGAGCTCGAGCAGCCACGACCGCACCACGCTGCCCTGGTTCCACAGATGCGCGATGCGCGGCAGGTCGAGGTCGTACTCCGACTCGGACATCAGCTCGAAGCCCTCGGCGTAGGCCTGCATCATCGCGTACTCGATGCCGTTGTGGATCATCTTCACGTAGTGCCCGCTGCCGACGGCGCCGATGTGCAGGAAGCCGTCGGGCGGCGCCAGCGTGGTGAAGATCGGCCGCGAGACGGTCGACGGCGTCCTTGTCGCCGCCCACCATGAGGCAGTAGCCGTTCTCGCAGCCCCCAGATGCCGCCGCTGGTGCCGGCGTCGACGTACGTGATCCGGCGCGGGCGCAGCGCCTCGGCGCGCCGGACGTCGTCGGTCCACTTGGTGTTGCCGCCGTCGATGACGATGTCGCCGGCCGACAGCAGCGTCGCCAGCGTCGTGATCGTCGACTCCGTGGGCGCGCCGGCCGGCACCATGACCCAGACGGCGCGGGGCGGCGCGAGCGTGGCCACCAGCGACTCGAGCGAGCTGACGCCCTTGGCGCCGCCCTGCTCGACCGCCGCGCGCGCGGCTTCGGCGGGGTCGTACGCGACGATCTGATGACCGGCGCGCAGCAGCCGCGTCACCATGTTGCCGCCCATCCGTCCCAGACCGACGAACCCGATCTGCATCGGCGTCACCCGTCCTTGCCCGTCGAGGGTCGCTCGCTCGACGGCGCTCTCCGTCGATTATGAACTGCTCGACCCCTCTGGGCCGTCAACTAGTGGCGGATCTGCTCGAGGGCCGTGGCCATCCGCGACAGCGTGTCGGCCGGCGCCCCGTCGAGAGGCAGCCACAGGACGCGACGCTGCGCCGCGCGCAGCGTGGCGAGATCGCCGAGGGCCTGGGCCATCTCGAGCGTCGCGAAGCCGTAACGTTCGCCGGGGATCGGGAGCTCCTCGTGCGTCGTCGTGAAGATCACGAGGATGGGAGTCGGCGGCCCGCCCTTGTGGAGCTGCCCGGTCGAGTGCAGGTAGCGCGGGCCATAGCCGATGGTCGTCGCCAGGCGCGTCGCGTCCCGCAGCGTGAGGCGCAGGCGCTGGAGCGCGGCGGTGGTCTCCGGCGGCCGGCGTGAGGTAGGCGAGCAGCGCGACGTAGTCGCCGGGCCGCGCGTCGCGCACGACCCGCGCGAGCTCGTCGACGCTGTCCGTCGGCCACTCGGGCAGCCGTCCCGTCTCGAGGAACCGCGCGAGCGCGGTGTTCGTCGCGTCCTTCGCCTGCGCGACGTTGGGCTCGTCGAACGGATTGAGGCCGAGCACGACGCCGGCGGCGGCGGTCGCCATCTCCCACCGGAAGAATTCCGCGCCGAGGTCGTACGGATCCTGGAGCGCGAGCCGGACGATCGGATGACCGGCCGCCGCGAGCGCCGACACCGACGATTCCAGCGCGGCGTCGCCGCCGAGGCTCATCGTGACGAAGACGCGGTCATGGCCGTACACCGCGGGCGGGCCCACCGGTTCGTCGTTGACGACGACGAGCCCGCGGCCGAGCTTGCCGGTGGACTCCGTCAGCAGCTGCTCGAGCCAGGTGCCGAGCGCCCGGATACCCGGCGAGACGAGCAGCGTGACCTTGTCGCGCCCGGCCTGCGCGAGCCCGGCGAGCGTGGCGCCCAGATGGAGTCCCGGGTTCTCGTGGGCGGGGACGTCCGGGCCGCAGCGCGCCGCCATGGCCGCCGCGCGGTCGAGGAGCCGGTCGAGGTCGACGCCGATGAGCGCGGCCGGGACCAGCCCGAAGAACGACAGCGCCGAGAAGCGGCCGCCGATGCGCGGGTCGTTGACGAACGTGCGACGGAATCCGCTCTCCGTCGCGAGCTTCTCGAGGGGCGTGCCCGGATCGGTGATCGCGACGAAATGCGTGCCCGCGTGCGCCGTCCGGGCCTCGACCTCCTTGCGGAAGAAGCGGTACAGCGTGCTCATCTCGGTCGTGGTGCCGGACTTCGACGACACGACGAACAGCGTGCGCGTGAGGGTGAGCGCCGCCAGCGTCGCGCGGATCTGGCCGGGATCGGTGCTGTCGAGCACGGTCAGCCGTGGGTGTCCCGGCGCCGCGCCCAGCGCGGACTTCAGCACGTCGGGCGCGAGGCTCGAGCCGCCCATGCCCAGCAGCACGACGTCCGTGATGCCGTCCGCCCGGACGTCCGCCGCGAAGCGCTCGAGGTCGGGCACGTGGCCGCGCATCGCGTCGTGCGCGTGGAGCCAGCCGAGCCGGTTCGCGATCGCCGCGCGCACGGTCGGCGTCGGCGCTCCAGAGCGTCGTGTCCTCCGCCCACAGCCGCGGGCCGGCGTCCAGCGATGCGAGATGCGGTCAGCGCGGCTTCCGCGACCGCGTCGTCGGCACCGCCGCTCTCCGCGCGCTCGAGCGCCAGCACCTTCTGCAGCCGGCGGCGATGCCGCTCGGCGCCCGAGAACTGCGCGTTCAGGAACGTGCGCGCGAGCGTGATCGCGAAGTCCACGTCGACGACGCGGGCGCCCAGGCAGATCACGTTCGCATCGTCGTCCTCGCGCGCCTGCCGGGCGCTGAAGAGGTCGTGGCAGGTCGCCGCGCGGACGCCGCGGATCTTGTTCGCGGCGATGGTGACGCCGGCGCCGCTGCCGCAGATCAGCACGCCCGCGTCCGCGCGGCCCTCGCGCACGGCGAGGCCGACCGCGAGGGCGGCGTCGGGATAGTCGGAGGGCGCGTCGGAGTGGGCGCCCAGGTCGAGCACGCGGTGACCGTCGGCGGCCAGCGCGCGGATCATCGGCCCCTTGTAGGCGAATCCTCGATGGTCGCAGGCGACGGCGACGCGCACGTCAGCGCGGCAGCAGCGCGGCCGCCGCCTCGTCGATGAACCACCACAGCTCGCCCTCCGCCGGACTCACCATGCCGGCGGGGACGAGCGCCTTGTCGTGCAGCACCTTCTTCACGACCTTCGTCTTCTCCGGCCCGGAGACGAGGACGAACACGCGCGCGGCCGCGTTGATGACCGGGAGGGTCATCGTGAGACGCTCGGGGATCGCGGCCGCGGCGGCGTGAACGGCCGCCACGGGCCGGAAGACCTCGCGCACCGCCGGCGATCCGGGGAAGAGCGACGCGGTGTGTCCGTCGACGCCGACGCCGAGCAGGACCAGGTCGAGACGGGGGACGCCGCCGCGCCGCTCGGTGCAGATCTCCGCCAGCGCCTTCGCCGTAGTCGGCCGCCGCCGCTTCCGCGTCCTCCGCCTCGCCGCGCATGCGGAAGACGTGGTCCGAGGCGAGCGGGACCTTCGAGAGCAGCGAGTCGTCGGCCATCCGGAAGTTCGACTCCGGGTGGAGCGGCGGCACCATGCGCTCGTCGCCGAAGAACACCCACGTCTGGTCCCACGGCATCGCATCCACGAAGGGGGCGAGCGCCAGCCGCGCGTAGGTCTGCGCGGGCGTGGCGCCACCCGCGAGCGCGATGGTGAACCGGCCGCGCGCGGCGACCGCCGCCTGCGCCGTCTGGAGGATCGCCGCCGCCGCGGCTTCAGCGAGCGCGGCGGTATCGCTCACGCGAACGAGCCGGGGCGCGAGGCTCATGTGTCGATCATACCTTCTCGTCCAGCGCGCGTTGCCGTTCAAGCGCCGCGCGATAGCGCGCGTGCCGGGCGGGATCCGGCACGATCATCTCCCCGAGCGGGCGCCGCGCGTGCTCGAAGCGGCCGAGCGCCCCCAGCGACTGGAGCGCCAGCAGGGCCACGCCGCGTGTGGTGGCCTCGCTGTCCGGCGACCAGTGACAGCGGGTGGCCGAGCGCGTCGGCGATGATGCGGCGCCACGCCGGCGAGTGCGCGAGCCCACCGCCCGAGGCGACGATCACGTGGTTCGCGTCCGCCGCGGGGGCCAGCAGCGCGTACACGAGCGCGAGTCGCAGCGCGACCGCCTCGAGCGCGGCCTGCAGCACGTGCATCGGCGTCGCGTCGAGGGTGAGGCCGCGCGATGACCGCGCGGCGATCGCCACGCCAGCCCGGCGCCCGCTCGCCGGCGAGGAACGGCAGCACCGTGAGCCCGTGGCCATCGGCCGCGCTCGCGGCCAGCGTGCGCTCGACCGTCGCGTCGTCGGGCAGCTTCAGCAGATCGCGGCACCACGCGTACACGTTGCCGCCCTCGGACGTGGCGCCACCGACGATGGAGACCGCGCGGTCGACGCGATAGCGCCAGAGGCCCTGCACGCGCGGGCCCGGCTCCGGCGTGACGATGCGCAGCGCCGCCGAGGTGCCGACGTTCAGCGCGATGCGCGAGCGGTCGGTGCAATCGGAGCCGACGTTGCTCGCCACGCCGTCGCCGACCGCGGGGAACCACGGCACGGCGCGCAGGCGCGGCCACCGGCGCGCCCACGCGCCGCGCAGCCCGCGGCGTCCTTCCTGACGATCGACGAGCGGGAAGAGCTGTTCCCGGGTCACGCCGGCGACGTCGAGCGCTTCCGCGTCCCACGCGCAGCGCGCCTGGTCGAAGAGGCCGGTGCCCGACGCCATCGCCACGCTGGTCGCCGCCTCGCCGAACAGCTCGGTCTCGAGATGCTCGCCGAACGAGCCCCATCGCGCGACGCGCGCCATCTCGGCCGGCCGCTCGCGCGCGAGCCAGCGCAGGCGCGCCGGCCAGTACGACGCGTGCAGATGGCACCCGGTGCGCGCGTGGTAGCGCGGGCTCGTCCAGCGCGCCACGCAGCACGTCGGCGTCGCCGGCGCTGCGCGTGTCCGCCCACATCGAGATCGGCGTCACGGGATGGCCCGCGGCCTCGAAGCCGAGCAGGCCGTGCCAGAACGTGGTGACGCCGACGGCCGCGACGCGGGCGCTCTCCGGGCTCGCGTGCACGGCGTCGATGCACGTGGCGACGGCCTCGAGGAGCACCGTCGGGATCGTGCTCGACGCCGCCGTCGGACGTCACCCGCGGTTCGTACGGCACCTGGTGGAAGCGTCCGGGCAGCGGCTCGCCGCGCGCATCGAAGAGCGCGGCGCGCGCCGACGAGGAGCCGACGTCGACCGCGATGACGACGGGGTCCATGAGCTCCCCCATAGTAAGATGACGGGCGATGGCCGAGGAATGGGAGATCTTGACGCTGCGCGGGCTCACCGCCACCGACGAGCGGGCCGAGGAGTTCACCGGCACCCTCATCATCCACCGCGCCGGCAGCGGCGAGCCGGTGGAGTCGATCACGGTGAAAGTGCGCCGGTCGGTCGTTCGGGAGCTCCACGAGAACCTCGGCCGCTTGCTGACGCGCTCGACCGGCTTCGTCCGGCCGGGCAGCTGACCGCCGCCTCTCACCGGAGGACTCCATGGCCACGATCCGCGTCCTGAGTCCCGTCGGCGTCGTCGCCGCCGAGGTGTTCACCGTCCCCACGCTCCCGAGCGACTGGGCGGGGCTGACGGTCGGCTTCCTCGACAACACCAAGTCGAACTTCGATCGCCTCACCGCCGAGATGGGCGAGCTGCTGCGCGCCTCTCACGGCGTCGCCAAGGTCGTGTACCGGCGCAAGGCCAACGCGGCCACGCCCGCCGCTCCCGAGCTGATCGTGGAGATGGCGAAGGAGTGCGACGTGGTCTTCGCCGGCTCCGCGGACTGAGGGTCGTGCACGTCGTGGAGTCTCCACGACTCGATCGAGATCGCGAAGATGGGCACGCCGGCCGGACTCATCAGCACCACCGTGTTCCAGCGCCTGGCCGTCGGTGAGATGACCGCGCTGGGGGTCACGGGTCTGCCGCTCCTCGTCGTCGATCATCCGCTCGGCGGCGAGCGGGTCGAGGCCGTCGCGCGCCGCGCGGTGCAGGCGGTCGAGCAGCTCGCGGGACTGATTCAGATGGGGCCGGCGGCCCCCAAGCCCCCACGCTCCGGCGGCGGAGCCGCGCCGCTGCGATCGAGCACGCCTCCGGGCGGGCGTGAAGCCCGCCTCCGGCGACGGATCGGCCACGCCTCGTGACCACCGAAGTCATCGAGCTCGAGGACAGCCCCGAGGCCGTCCTCGCGGAGTTCTGCAGGCGCGAGTGGTGTGACGGCCTGCCGATCGTGCCGCCCACGGAAGCGCGCGTGCGGGCGATGCTCGGCGGGCGCGACGGCGCCCGGTCGCTGGGCGCGATGCCGCCGCTGTGGCGGCAGGCGACGCTCGAGAAGCTCGCGATCAACGCCGTGATGGCGGGGTGCGAGCCCGCGTATTTCCCGATCATCGTCGCCGCCGTCGAGGCGGTGCTCGACCCGACCTTCAACCTGTACGGCGTGCAGGCCACCACGCATCCCGTCGCGCCGCTGATCGTGGTCAATGGTCCGTACGGCCAGTCGATCGGCGTGCACGGCGGGCAGGGATGCTTCGGCCCGGGGTTCCGCGCCAACGCGACGATCGGGCGCGCCATGCGGCTGATCCTGATGAACATCGGCGGCGCGTGGCCCGGGCGCGGAGACATGGCGACCCAGGGCAGCCCGGCGAAGTTCTCGTACTGCATCGCCGAGAACGAAGAGGCGTCGCCCTGGGCGCCGATGCGTGCCGGCGACACCGTGACCGTCTACGGCGGCGAGCCGCCCCACAACGTCAACGACCACGTCGCCACCACCGCGGCGATGGTCCTCACGACCATCGCGAACACCGCGATCACCCTCGGCTCGAACGTCGGCGCGTATTTCTCGCAGGCCCAGCTCATGGTGGTCCTCGGCCCCGAGCACGCGCAGACGGTCGCGGGCGACGGCCTCTCACGCGAGGACGTGCAGCGCTTCGTCTACGAGAACGCGCGGCTGCCGCTCGGCCTGCTGAAGCTCGGCGGCATGTGGGGCATGCACGACTGGCCGGCCTGGATGAACGCGATCCGGGACGACGATGCGCGCCCGCCGCGCGTGCCGTCACCCGACGACGTGTTCGTGCTGGTCGCGGGCGGCTCCGGCAAGCACTCGGCGGTCGTGCCGAACTGCACGTTCAGCCGCGCGGTCTCGCGTCCGATCGCGATTTAGGGATCGACGCGACGGCCGCCGTTCGCTAGAGTTGCGCCGCCCGCACGTCTCACGGCCAGGGGACGCCATGCGCCGTCTCGCGACCATCGCTCTCGCCGCGTTCACGCTCTCGGGGTGCGCCGAGAATCTCAACCCCGCCCAGAAACGGGCGTACGGCGCCTTCAAGGATTGCCAGCTGCTGGCACCGACGGCCAACCTCACGCGGCTGTCGCTGGAGGGGGACCTCGGGTTCGAGTCGCGCGAGGGCGACTACCAGATCATGATCCGGTGCCTCAGCGAACGCCACGGCTACAAGTTCCAGTGACCGGCGCTCGTCGGATCGTCGCGCTCTCGCTGCTCGTCATGTCCGTCGTGGCGTGTGCGGCGCCGCCGCACACGCCCGGCGACGTGGCGGCGCCAACCATCGTCGCGATTCAGCTCGCCGGGACATCCACGTTCGTGTCGGTGCACGTCAACGCGCGGGATGAGGACGCCCTCTTCCTCCTCGACACGGGATCGTCGCTGACCGTGCTGACCCCGCTCTACGCGAAACGGCTCGGCATCACCGTCCCGAGCGATGCGCCGCAACGGCAGCTGACCGGCATCGGCGGTCACCGGGTGTCCGTCCCGCTCGTCACGGTCGCGCGGCTCGCGGTGGGGACCGCGGCCGTTCAGAACTTCACCGTCGGCGTGTACGACGCCCTCCCGGAAGCCACGACCGTGGACGGGATCCTCGGGCTCGACTTTCTGAAGCGCTACCGGTTCACGGTCGATATGGCCGGCAAACGGCTCCGGCTGGAGCCGGTCACGACACGCTAGCCGGCCGCGGGCCGCGGTCAAGAGCACGAGCGCGGCCAGCAGCAGCGCGGCGCCGGCCACGCCCAGCGGACCGAGGCGCTCGCCGAACACGAACAGCCCGAGCGCTGTCGCGGTGAGTGGCTCCAGCAGGGCCACGATGCCAGCCGCCGCGGCGGGCACGGTCGTGAGCCCGGTCGTGTAGGCGGCGTAGGCAAGGCCCGTGGTCACCACGCCGAGATAGAGGAGCAGCGGCCACCCCGCCACGAGCTGCCGCGCCGGCTCCTCGGCGAACAGCAGGACGGGGGCGAGCCACAGCGCGCCGAAGAGGAACGTGACGGCGGCGAGCGGCAACGGCGCCGTGCGCGCGAGGCTGCGCTTCGCGATCACGACGTAGACGGCGTACGCGAGGCCGGCGATGAGCGCGAGCGCGACCCCGGCCACGAAGCGTGGGCCGACGTCCGCAAGGCCGCGCGGGCCGGCGATCAGCAACGCCGTGCCCGTGACCCCGATGCCGAGCGACACGATGCCGCGCGCGGAGAGACGCTCGCCGAGCACGATCCGCGCGAGCACGGCGATGACGAGCGGCGCCGAGCAGATCGCGATCAGCGCCGCGAGTGCGATCCCGACCATGACGACCGCGCTGAAGTAGCCGGCCTGGAACACCGCCATGCACGCGCCCATGGCCAGGCACGGCACGAGGTCGGCGCGCGCGACGACGAGAGGGCCACGCCGCCGCGCGAGGAGCGCGAGGACGACCGCCGCGATCGCGAGGCGCGCGACGCCGATCACCAGCGGGCTCGCGGCGGCGTCGCGCACCACGAACGTGGTCGCCGTGCCGGTCGTCCCCCACGAGATGGCGGCGAGCGCGATCAGGACGAGCCCGCGCAGCGGGCGCGGGCTTGACGGGCCGGACACAGCCCGTGATGATAGCGCCGCATTCGGGAAGGAGTTTTCCATGACGATCGCGTTCATCGGGACGGGGACCATGGGCGGGCCGATGCTGGCCAACCTCGTGAAGAAGGGCTTCGCGGTCACCGCCTACGACATCGTGCCCGCCGCGCTCGAGAGCGCGGTGAAGGCGGGCGCGACGAAGGCCGGGTCCTCGGCGGAGGCCGCGCGCGGCGCGGACCTCGTCGTCACGATGCTGCCGTCCTCGTCGCACGTGGAGACCGTGTATCTCGGCCCGGGCGGCCTGCTCGAGGGCGTGGCGAAGGGCAAGCTCTGCGTGGACATGTCGACGATCGATCCGGCCGTCTCGCGCCGGGTGGCCGAGGCGCTGCGCGCGAAGGGCATCCGCTTCATCGACGCGCCCGTCTCGGGCGGCGTGCCGAAGGCGATCGACGGGACGCTCGCGATCATGATCGGCGGCGACGCGCGCGACGTCGAGGAAGCGCGGCCGGCGCTGGCCGCGATGGGCGCCAACATCATCCACGTCGGTCCCGTCGGCGCGGGCGAGGTCGCGAAGCTCTGCAACAACCTCATCGCGGGCGTGGCGGCGGTGGCGGTGAGCGAGGCGTTCCGCATCGCGGAGGCGCTTCGGCGTCGACCACAAGGTGCTGACCGACGTGATCTCGAAGTCGTCCGGCAACACGTGGGTGATGGAAGCGGCGCACCCGGTGCCCGGCATGGTGCCGCGCGCGGCGTCGAGCCGCGACTACGAGGGCGGCTTCATGACCGACCTGATGGCGAAGGACCTGGGGCTGGCGGTCAACGCCGCGCGCGAGCTGCGCATCCCCGTGGTCGTGTCACCCGCCGCGCAGCAGGTGCTGCGGCTCGCCTCCTCGCACGGCTACGGGCGCAAGGACTTCACCGCGATCTACCAGTTCCTCAAGCCGTCGAGCGGTCAGGCGCCCGTCTGACGATCTCCGACGGGGTGAGGCTGCGGAGGACCGTGATGCCGCGGTCGACGCTGACGGAGCCGAAGAACGGGCTCCGCTCGATCACCTCGCGGGTCCCCTTGTAGCAGAAGGCGAGGACGATCGTCACCCGGCGCGGGGCCCGGGTGAGCGATGCCTCGATCGCGGCCCGCACGCGCCGCATGACGCCCTCCCTGAACGGGTTGTAGAAGTACAGCACGGCGGGGTCGGAGGGCAGCGCGAACGCCGTCGCGTCACCGCACACGAGCCGGACTGCGCGCGCGCGCCGCGCGTGCGCGGGAAAGACCCGGAGGTTGGCCTGCGCACGCTGGTGGAGCGACGGCGACAACTCGATCCCGACCACTTCCTTGAAGGGGTAGGTCGCCGCGAGCAGCACGGCCCGGCCGGCGCCGGATCCGTAGTCGATGAACACGGTGTCGCTGAGGCTCGGGTCAAGGCCGTCGAGGACCGCGCGAAAGCGCTCCACGGGCGTCGGCTCGTGCTCCACGCCACCCCGGAAGAAGGTCCGCGGAAACTCGCCCAGGGTCGCGACGACACGCGTCCGCACGCCGTACGTCCGATCGAATTCGTCGGGACCGTTGCGAAGATCCCAGCGGACCCGGATGGCGTCCAGCAAGGTCCACGCCCACGGGGAGGCCGTGCGGACGGGCCGGGTCCGGCGGAGCGTGGTCAGCAGGCGGCCCGGTGTGAGCGTCATCACCGGGCTCCTCTGCAATGTCGACGCCCGCGAGTCTTCTATGCTGGCTGCGGGCCGGCCTGCAGCATCAGCTCGGTGAGCCGGCGGCTGAACGCCGCCGGGATCGGGGAGCGTTCCGCCCTCGACGAGCAACGCCTGGCCATGCAGCAGCTCGGCATAGAGCGCGAGACGCGGATCCTTCGCGTCGAGCGCCAGGACCTGGCGCAGCGTGGTGACGATCGGATGCGTCGGGTTGAGCTCGAGCACGCGCTTGACCTTCGGGACCTCCTGGCCGGCGCGTCGCAGCAGCTCCTGCATCTGCGGTGAGAGATCGCCGGCGTCGCCGACGAGGCACGCGGGTGACTCGGTCAGGCGGCTCGACAGCCGCACGTCCTTGATCTCGTCCTGGAGCGCGGCGCGGAGCGCCAGGAGCAGGTCCTTGAGACTTTCCTCGCTCTCCTTCCGCGTGTCCTCAGCGCGCTTCTTCTCGTCCTCCGAGCCGATCTGGAGGTCGCCCTTCGCCACCGACACGAACGACTTGCCCTCGAGCTCGCGCGGCAGGCGCAGCCAGAGCTCGTCGACGGGATCGACGAAGAGCAGGACGTCCCAGCCGCGGGCGCGGAAGGCCTCGAGGTGCGGCGAGCGCTGCGGCCACGTCGCGCGACGCGGCGGTCATGTAGTAGATCGCGTCCTGCCCGTCCTTCATGCGCGCGACGTAGTCGGTCACCGCGAGGGGCTCGCGCGCTGCTCCGTCGAGGGCGCCATCACGAGCTCCAGGATCTTGTCGTGCCCGTCCTCGAACGAGATCAGGCCTTCCTTGAGCACGGCGCCGAACTCCGTCCAGAACGTCCGGTACTTCTCCGGGCGCTGCTCCTTCATCTCCTTCAGCGCGCCGAGGAGGCGGCGGACGAGGTGCCGCTTGATCGCCTGGACCTGGCGGTCCTTCTGGAGGATCTCGCGCGAGACGTTGAGCGAGAGGTCGTCGGACGCGACCACGCCGCGCACGAAGCGCAGGTAGGGCGGCAGCAGCTCCCGCCAGTCGTCCATGATGAAGACGCGCTTGACGTAGAGCTGCAGGCCGCGGTGCACGCCGTCGCGCAGGTGGAGATCGAACGGCGCCTTCGACGGGATGTAGAGCAGCGCGCGCGCCTCGACGCTGCCCTCGACGTGGACGCTGCACGTGCTCGAGCGGGTCGTTCCAGTCGTGGCTGATGTGCTTGTAGAACTCGCGGTGCTCGTCCTCGGTGACCTCGTCCTTGCCGCGCGCCCAGATGGCCTTCATCGAGTTCAGCGTCTCGGCGGCGAGGCGGATCGGGTACGAGACGAAGTCCGAGTAGCGCTTCACGACGTCCTTCAGGACGTGCGGGTCCGTGTAGTCCTTGAGGCCGTCCTCCTCGTCCGTCGGCTTGAGGTGGAGCGTGACGGTGGTGCCGGGCGTGTCGCGCTCGGCGTCGGCCATCGTGTAGCCGTCGCCCGTCGACTCCCAGCGCGTGGCGGCCGTCTCGCCCGCGCGCCGCGTGACGACCGTGATGCGGTCGGCGACCATGAAGCTGGAGTAGAACCCGACGCCGAACTGGCCGATCAGCTCGGCGGCGCTGCCGCATCCTTCTGCTCGCGCACGGCCTTCAGGAACTCGCGCGTGCCGGAGCGCGCGATGGTGCCGAGGTTCGCGACCACCTCGTCGCGGCTCATGCCGATGCCGTTGTCGTGGACCGTGAGCGTGCGCGCGTCCTTGTCGGCCTCGAGGCGGATCTCCGGCTCGCCCTGCCGGCGTCAGCTCGGGGCGGCTCAGCGCCTCGAAGCGGACCTTGTCGAGGGCGTCGGAGGCGTTGGAGATCAGCTCGCGGAGGAAGATGTCCTTGTGCGAGTAGAGCGAGTGGATGATGAGGTCCAGCAGCTCGCGGACCTCGGTCTGGAACTCGTGGCGCTGTCCGGTGTCGCTCATACTGGTATTAATAGCAGACGAGGGGGTTGGGGGTCCTGTGGTGCGCGGCCCCCATGTTCAAGGAGGGGCATGAACGCCGAGGTCCGGAACCTGGTCGCGATGATGCGGGCGGCCGTCCCGCCCGATGCGCCACGGATGTGGCAGCTGCCCGTCGCCGAGGCCCGCGCGCGCGGCGACGCCTTCTTCGCGATCCTGAACCACGGCGGGCCCGAGATGAAGGAGCGTCGCGATCTGACCGTGCCGGGCCGTCGCGGTCCGATCCCCGCGCGGCTCTACGTGCCGCACAACGCCGCCACCGTGTCGCCCGGCCTCCTCTATCTGCACGGCGGCGGCTTCGTGATCGGCAGCCCCGACACGCACGACCGGCTCACCCGCGAGCTGGCCGACCGGCTCGGCGCCCGCGTCCTCTCGCTCCACTACGGGCTGGCGCCCGAGCACCCCTATCCCAGTGGTCTCGACGACTGCGTCGATGCCGCGCGCTGGCTCGGAGCGCACGCCGCCGAGCTCGGCATCGATCCCGCACGCCTGCTCATCGGTGGGGACTCGGCCGGCGCCAACCTGTCCGCGGCGACGATCCTGCGCCTGCGCGACGAGACGGCGCCCGTGGCGTTCCGGGCGGCGCTCCTGATCTACGGCCGGTTCACGCACGAGGACACGCCGTCGATCGTCGAGTGGGGCGCGCAGGACCTCGTGCTGTCGAAGGCCGTGATGGACTGGTTCAGGCATCACTACGTCGGCGAGCACGGGACGCCCGACGATCCGTACCTGAATCCACTCGCCGGGGACCTGCGCGGATTCCCGCCGTCGATCCTGGTCGTCGGCACCCTCGATCCGCTCCTCGACGACTCCCGGCTGTTCGCGGCCGCGCTGGAGAAGGCCGGCGTGCCGGCCGAGCTCCACGTCTACGACGACGGCCTGCACGCCTTCCTGCAGTTCTCCATGCTCGAGATGTGCGGCGACGCCCTCGGGAAAGTGTGTGCCTTCGCCCGCGCGCGCGGCTAGCGTGGCGCGCCCGGTGATATACTCGCGCTCGCTGCCCCGGACCACCGCCGTGAAGGAGGGCTCGTCGCATGGCGCTGTACATCATGCTCAGCACGCTCTCGGAGTCCGGGCGCAAGGTGCTGCGTGAGCGACCCGGCTGGATCAAGAAGGCCAACGCCGACGTCCAGCGCATGGGCGCGCGTGTCGTCGCACAGTACGCCGTGCTGGGCCCCTACGACTTCGTGACCGTCATCGAGGCGCCGAGCAACGCGGCGATCTCGCGCATCTCGGTGGAGCTCGGCGCGCGCGGCGGCGTGCAGGGCATGACCATGGCGGCGATCCCGCTCGATCAGTTCATCGACGGCCTCGAAGGCAACGGACGTTCCTCGAAGCGCTCATCACGAAAGAAACGGTGAGATGGCGACTCTGACCGCGATACCCACCCGCGTCCTCAAGATCCACCCCACGCGCTGCACCGGTTGCCTCCGCTGCGAGATCGCGTGCTCGTACATGCAGACGGGCGAGTTCCAGCCGGCGAAATCGGTCATCCGCGTGTCGCCCTTCGAAGGCCACACGTCGTACGCGCCCTACACGTGCACCCAGTGCGCGGAAGGCTGGTGCATGACCGCGTGCCCCGTCGGCGCCATCACCATCAGCGCGGTCGGCGCCAAGGACGTGATGGACGACAAGTGCGTGGGCTGCAAGCTCTGCACGATCGCCTGCCCGTACGGGACGATGTTCTACGACACGTCCACGCGCAAAGCGTTCAAGTGCAACCTCTGCGGCGGCGATCCGGCGTGCGCGGACGCGTGCCCGACCGCCGCGATCACGTACGAGGAGACCGCGACGTCCGACTGGCTGGCGGACTTCGCGAACGAGCGCGGGTTGCCGAGCACGTGCCGTGGCGGAAGGAGCGCGCTGATGCCGGCCCGTCACCTGATCATCGGCGGCGGCACCGCGGGCATCAACGCGATCCGCACCATCCGCGAGGAAGAGGGCGAGAAGTCGCAGATCACGCTGGTGAGCGCGGAGCGGCCGTACTCGCGCATGGTGCTGCCGTACTACCTCGACCGCTCGATCGCCGAGTTCCACGTCTTCACCGCCACCGCGTCCGTCCTCGCCGGCTGGGAGGTGGAGACGCACCTCGGCCGGCGCGCGGCGAACCTCGACGTCGAAGTCGAACGTCTGCACGCTCGACGACGGGACGAAGGTCGAGTACGACGACTGCCTGATCGCCACCGGCTCGTCGGCGGTGCGCGCGCCGGTGCCGGGCGCCGACGGCGCGGGCGTCCACTCGTTCTGGACGCTCGAGCAGGCGCGCGGCGTGATCGCGCAGGTGAAGCCCGGCAGCCACGTGGTCATGGTGGGCGCCGGCTTCATCTCGTTCACGATCCTGAACTCGATCCTCGCCCTCGGCGCCAAGCTCACGATCGTCGAGATCGCGCCGCGCATCCTGCCGCGCATGGTCGACGACACCGGCGCCGCAGCTGGTGCAGCAGTGGCTCGAGAAGACACGGCGTGACGATCCGTACGGGCAGCGCGGTGACCGGCGATCGAGGACGCCAAAGGGCAAGCAAGCGCCTGCGCTTCAAGGTCGGGCGCGCGACCTCGTGGGCGACGTCGTCATCATGGCCACCGGCATCCGCACGAACCTCGACTGGCTGAAGGACTCGGGCATCACGATCAAGCGCGGCATCGTCGTCGACGATCAGCTGCGCTCGAACGTCCCGAACGTCTACGCCGCGGGCGACGTCGCCGAGGGCCACGACCTCATCACCGGCGAGGCCGCGGTGCACGCGATCGAGCCGACGGCGCAGGAGCACGGGCGCGTGGTCGGCGCCAACATGGCGGGCAAGAGCGTCCGCTACCGCGGCAGCCTGCTCGCGAACATCGTCGAGGTCTGCCATCTCGACGTGGCGTCGTTCGGCGCCTGGGACGACGCGAAGGCGCAGCCGATCAGCGGGCTGCACACGGACCGGCCGGCGTATCGCAAGTTGCTGTTCCGCGGCGATCGGCTGACCGGCGCCATCATCCTCGGTCCGTCGAGCGACATCTGGACGACCAACGACGTCGGCATGCTGAAGGGCCTCGTGCAGTCCGGCGTCTCGCTCGGCCCGTGGAAGGCGCACCTCGAGAAGAACCCGTTCGACATCAAGCCGGCGTACATCGCGCTCACGCGCGACCGGCACGCCTGCTCCCCGAAACCGTCCTCGGCCGCCCGTCGAAGGCGCCCGGTGACACCCCGGTGGCCGTATGACGACCCTGACGGCAGCGAAAGCGAAGAAGAAGACCGCCCCGCAGGCTCCGCTCCCCGGCGCCTACGCCGGCCAGATCCTGCGCGTCGACATGACGAAGGGGAAGTGCTGGGCCGAGCCGTGGGGCGGCGACCGGATGCGCGAGCAGCTCGGCGGCATCGGGCTCGGCGCCATGATCCTCTACAAGGAGACCGCGAAGGGGAAGAAGAACGTCTCGTGGGACGATCCGGACAACCGGCTCGTGCTCGCGACCGGTCCTCTCGCGGGGCTGCCCGTGTGGGGCACCGGCGGGCTCACGGTCATCACGATCGGCGCCGGCACCAACGGCCCGACGTCGACGCAGGCCAACGGCTTCTTCGGCACCAACCTCAAGTACTCCGGCTACGACGCGATCGTCGTGCAGGGCCAGGCGAAGACGTGGAAGTACCTCTACATCCACGACGACGTGATCGAGCTGCGCGACGCGAGCCACCTCGTGGGCAAGGACACGTGGGACACGCAGGAGGCGCTGTACGCGGACACCGGGCTCAAGGGCCACGCGCTCAGCGTGTACTCGATCGGCCCCGCCGGCGAGAACCTCGTGCGCTTCGCCGCCATCCAGGGCGACTACGGCCACGTCGCCTCGAAGAACGGCTGCGGCGCCGTGATGGGCAAGAAGAAGCTGAAGGCGGTGGCGATCGTGAAGGGGACGAAGGCGCTGCGCGCCGCCGACCCGCGCGGCACCATCCAGGCCGCGGACGACATCGCGCACGATCTGAAGACCGATCCGTCCGCGCGCTCGGTCTACGAGTACGGCACGCTGCCCGGGCGTCACGAACCTCTACAAGATCGGCGCGCTGCCCATCAAGAACTACACGACGAACCTCACGACCGAGGACCTCACGCGCTGGGACGGCCCCGGCCCTGCGCGAGGGCTTCGACCACCGCGGACATCAGTGCAACGCGTGCGGCATGCACCACTGCCACATGCAGGTCATCCGCAGCGGCGCGCACAAGGGCAAGATCGTCGACGAGCCGGAGTACGAGGGCTGGTCGGGCGCCGGCTGGACGATCGGCCTCACCGATCCCCAGAGCGTGTCGTGGCTCAACACCGAGCTCGACCGCGCGTGCCTCGACGTGAACGAGTTCGGCTGGATGTGCGGCTGGGTGATGGAGTGCATGGAGAAGGGCTACATCACGAAGCAGCAGCTCGGCTTCGACCTGAAGTGGGGCGACGCGGAGGGCGCGCGCCAGCTCATCGAGATCATCTCCCACCGCAAGGGCTTCGGGGACATCCTCGCGGAAGGCACGAAGCGCGCGGCGGAGAAGCTGGGCGGCGAGGCGAAGGACTGCGCCGTCTACACGATGAAGGGCGCGTCGCCGCGCGGCCACGACCATCGAAGCCGCTGGGAGGAGATGCTCGACACCTGCACCTCCGCCGACGCGACGATGGAGACCGGCAACCCCGTGCACCCGACCGAGCTCGGCCTGCCCGCGCGCATCAACCCCTACGACGGCGAGCAGGTCGCGAAGATGGTGGCGGGCATGCGCGGGCGGCGGCACTTCGAGGACTCGCTCGGCGTCTGCATCTTCACCACGCGCACGCGCATGGACAATCTCGTGCGCACCGCTCAACGCGGCCACCGGCTGGACCATGACCGTCGACGAGGCCATGCGCTTCGGCCGCCGCACCGCGGCCATCCTGCGCGCGGTGCTGCTGCGCTGTGGGATCGGACCCGAGACCGACTATCCGTCGAAGCGCTACGGCTCCACGCCGATCGACGGCCCGGGCAAGGGCCAGGCGATCTCCGAGCAGTGGGAGAAGATGCTCGACGTCTTCTACGGCGAGATCGGCTACGACCGGAAGACCACGAAGCCGAAGCCCGAGACGCTCAAGGCCCTCGGAGCCGACTGGCTGGTCCCGGTGTTCTGGGGCAAGAAGTAGCTCGAAGGGGGACTCCGTCCCCATTTCAGCGCGCGTCTTTGAGCCCGCGTGTGACGGGATGGTGCCTAATTCCCCGTGCGCTTGACGCTCTGCGAAGCGGCATGCTATTTGTTAGCGCTTCATTTTTGGGGGAGCCATGGCGCAAGTGATTGGATTCATTGGCCTTGGGATCATGGGCCGGCCCATGGCCAAGAATCTCCTCAAAGCGGGGTATCCGCTCGTCGTCCACAGCCGGAGCCGCGGCCCCGTCGACGAGCTGGTCGGCGCCGGTGCGAAGTCCGCGGGAACGCCCCGCGACGTCGCCGCGCAGTCCGACGTCCTCATCACGATGCTGCCGAACTCGCCCGACGTGGAGCTCGTCGCGCTCGGCAAGGACGGCATCATCGAGGGCGCGAAGCCGGGACTGATCTTCGCCGACATGTCGACGATCTCGCCGATCGTGTCGCAGAAGGTCGGCAAGGCGCTCGCCGCCAAAGGTGTGAAGATGCTCGACGCGCCGGTGTCCGGCGGCGAGCAGGGCGCGATCGACGCGGCGCTCTCGATCATGGTCGGCGGCGACAAGGCGGTCTTCGACCAGGTGCTGCCGATCTTCCAGGCGATGGGCAAGACCATCACGCTGCTCGGCCCGCTCGGGTTCGGCGGCTTCACGAAGCTCGCGAACCAGATCATCGTGGCCGGCAACCTCACCGCGCTCGCGCGAGGCGCTCACGCTGGCGAAGAAGGCGGGGCTCGACCGCGAGCTCACGCTCACCGCGCTCGCCGGCGGCCTCGCCGGCTCGCAGCTGCCTCGACCAGAAGAAGCCGAACTACGTGGCCAACACGTACAACCCCGGCTTCAAGATCGACCTCCACTACAAGGACCTCGGCCTCATCCTGGAATCCGCGCGCGAGCTCGGCGTGCCGCTGCCCGTCACCGCCGTCGTGCAGGAGCTCTTCAGCGCGCTGCGCGTGAAGGGCGGCGGCGGTCTCGACCACTCCGGGGTGATCACACTGCTGGAAGATCTCGCGGGCGTCCGCGGGTGAGGGCGACCGTCGATCGGGCCGGGCCTCGACTCGCAAGGGCGAGCGTCCAAGGTCCAGATCCGGCGCGTCAAGAAGGGCGATCTCTCCCGCATCCGCGACGTCATCGAGCAGACCTTCGCGCGACTTCCTCGAGCGGCAGCTCGGCACGCGGCCGCGGCAAGCGTTCGGCGGCGCCCAGTACGTGCACCATCGGTGGCTCATGGAGCCGTGGGGCTGCTTCGTCGCCGAAGAGGACAACGCGAAGATCGTCGGCACCGCGCTCGCGGTGACCTGGGGCTCCGTCGGGCTGCTCGGACCGGTGGCCGTGTTGACGAACTACCACAACCAGACGATCGGGCAGCAGCTCATCCGCGCGGTCGAGGAGTTCTTCGAGGAGAACAAGGTCGCGCTGCACGGCGCGGTGACGTACCCGACGAGCCCGAAGCACCTCCTCCTCTACCATCGCTTCGGCTACCGTCCGAAGCAGCTGACGGCGGTGATGACGCGCGCGCTGGATCGCGTGCCCGCCCCGCGGCCGCCCGTGGGCGCACCCGCGATCAAGCCGCCCGTGAAGCTGGCCGGCGTCACGGTGCGCAAGTACTCCTCGCTCGAGGAGTCGAAGAAGAAGGCCACGCTCCTCCGGCTCCATCGCATCACGAACGGCGTGTGCAAGGGGCTGGACCTGTCGAAGGAGATCGAGATCGTCGACGGCCTCGCCCTCGGCGACACGCTCCTGCTCGAGCGCGGCAACGACCTGCTCGGCTTCGCCGTCTATCACGCGCCGGGCGTGAGCGAGGCGCCCGCGGGCGCGCTCTACGTGAAGTTCCTCGCCATCGACCCCGCGCACCGGAAGGTCGAGAACCTCGAGCACTTCGTGGCGGCGATCGAGGAGCTGGCGCAGGAGCTCGGGCTGGCGCGCGTGATCCTGCCCGTGTACCTCAAGTACCACGTGGCCTACAGCACGCTCGTGCGCCTCGGCTACCAGATCGAGTTCACGATGGTGCGCATGCAGCGTGGCAAGCAGGAGGACTACGAGGATCCCACGCACCTCGTGCTCGACGACTGGCGCTGATGCGTCGTCCCGCCGTGGCCGTTGTCCTGTTCGCGCTTGTCTGTGCCGTCACGCCCGCCGCCGCCCACTCCCTCCTCCTCGAGTCGACGCCCGCCGCGAACACCACCGTCGACACCCCACCCGCCGCGCTGCGGCTGCGCTTCAACAACCGGATCGAGAAGCGCCTGTCACGCGTGCGGCTCGTGGACGAGCGCGGACAGGCGCGTGACCTGTCCGTGGCCGAGGACGGCGCCGCCGACCAGCTCATGGCCAGCGTCCCCACCGTGGCGGCCGGCCGCTACCGCGTGGAGTGGCAAGTGCTGTCGACCGACGGCCACGTGGTGACGGGCCGCTTCTCGTTCACGGTCGCACCGTAGTAGATGGCCGGATTCGTCGACGTGCTGCTTCGAGGGCTCGCGCTCGTCTGCGCGAGCGTCGTGCTCGGCGGCGTGGTGTGGGCGTGGCGCGTGCTGCGCGCCGAGCCGCACGCCAAGCCGGATCATGCGACACGCCTCGCGCTCCGGGTCGTCGCCGTGGCGGCCGCCGGCGTCGCGGCCACCCAGATCGCGTTGATGGCGGTCGCGCTGACCGCGCTGGCGCACACGCACGGGACGTGGCCGATCGCGCGCTACTTCGAGACCGCGTTCGCGCGGGTCGCGCTCATGCGCACAGCGCTCGGGATCG
This sequence comes from uncultured Candidatus Rokubacteria bacterium, assembly GCA_963707305.1. GTDB lineage: Bacteria > Methylomirabilota > Methylomirabilia > Rokubacteriales > CSP1-6 > VGLJ01. Next base: position 456,410 of record CAVPPZ010000025.1, on the reverse strand, counting down.
GGGTGGCGGCGCTCGCGTGGGCATTGGCGCACCGTCCGGCGGGGACGGCGGCCTGGCGAGTGTTGCTCCTCGGCGCGAGCGCGCTGGTGGCCGCGTCCGCGGTGCTCAGCCACGCCGTCGCGCGCGTGGAGGGACGCGGGCTGCTGCTCGTCCTCGACGCGGTCCACCAGATGGCGGCGGCGGTGTGGGTCGGCGGCCTCGCGCATCTCGTCATCTACGCGGCGCGTGTGGAGCGGCGCGACGCGATGTCGGCGGTGCTCGCGCAGCGATTCTCCCGGACGGCGCAGCTGTCGGTCGGGGCGCTGGCCGTCGCCGGCGTGGGGCTGACGCTCGCCTACGTCGGCGATGTCGCCGCGTTCGTCGGGACCGCGTACGGCGTGATGATCCTCAGCAAGGTGCTCCTCTTCGCGGTGGCGCTGGCCTTCGCCGCCGCGAACTTCCGCATGGCGCGCGCCGCGGTCGGCGTGGACGGCCGGCTCGCGCCGCTACGTGGAGATCGAGCTCGGGCTCGCGATCACCGTCCTGTTCGCGGCCGCGTCGCTCACCTCGCTGCCGCCCGCCGTCGACGTGCGTGAGGACCGGGCGACGGTGGCCGAGGTGGCCGCGCGCTTCTCGCCCACGATGCCGCGCCTCGTGAGTCCGCCCGCCGCCGAGCTCAACCGCACGGCCGAGCCGCTGATGGCGCCCACCGGCGGCCGGCTCGCCATCGAGCGCGCGTGGTCGGAGTACAACCACCACTGGGCGGGCTTCTTCGTCGTCCTGATGGGCCTCGGCGCGATCGCCGAGCGTCTCGGCGTGCGCTGGGCGCGGCACTGGCCGCTGATCTTTCTCGGCCTCGCCGCCTTCCTCTTCGTGCGCAACGATCCGAGGGCGTGGCCGCTCGGGCCGACCGGCTTCTGGGAGAGCCTGACGCTTCCCGACGTCCTGCAGCACCGCTTCTTCGTCGTGCTCGTCGTCGCCTTCGGCGTCTTCGAATGGACGGTGCGGACCGGGCGGCTGCGCGCGCAGCCGTGGGGCTACGTGTTCCCGCTCCTGTGCGCGGTCGGCGGCGGACTCCTGCTCACGCACTCGCACGCGATGTTCAACCTCAAGGAGGAATTCCTCACCGAGGTCACGCACGCGCCCCTCGGGATCTTCGGCGCCTTCGCGGGCTGGGGGCGCTGGCTCGAGCTGCGGATGCCCGAGGCGTCGGCGCGCGCGGGCTGGCTGTGGACGCTGTGCTTCACGGCCGTGGGCGTCGTGCTGCTCGTGTATCGCGAGGGGTGAGACTGCCGCATAATGGCGGCATGATTCCAGGGTTCGCCACCTTCGACGGCACCGAGCGCTATTCGTCCCGCATCGGCGGGCGGTTGCCGGCCGGTCACTTTCGCCGTCTCGCCGGCGGTCCCCGAACGTCGTCCGTCGGGATCGGCACCTACCTCGGCAAGGAGGACGCCGCGACCGATCTCCAGTATCAGAAATCCGTGACGCGCGCGCTCGAGCGCGGCATCAACGTCATCGACACCGCCATCAACTATCGATTCCAGCGCAGCGAGCGCGCCATCGGCGCCGCGCTGGAGACGGCGATCCGCCGCGGGCTGGTCGCGCGCGACGAGATCATCGTGGCCACGAAGGGCGGCTTCATCCCGTTCGACGGCAGCATGCCGCGCGATCCCGGCCAGTACTTCACCGAGACCTACTTGAGGTCGGGCATCGTGGCGCCCGACGACGTCGTCGGCACGCACTGCATGACGCCGCGCTATCTCAGCGACCAGATCGACCGCAGCCGGAAGAATCTCGGCCTCGCGACGCTCGACATCTACTACCTGCACAATCCGGAGACGCAGCTCGACGCGCTCGGGCGGCCCGAGGTGATGGACCGGATCCGGCGGGCGTTCGAGGCGCTCGAGGAGGCGGTGCGCGATGGCCGCATCGCGCGGTACGGCACGGCGACGTGGAACGGGTATCGCGCGGATCCGGGCTCGCCGGGCTACCTCTCGCTCGAGGAGGTCATCGCCGCCGCGCACGACGTGGCGGGGGCCGCGCACCACTTCAAGGTCATCCAGCTCCCGTACAACCTCGCGATGACGGAGGCGTTCACCCGCGCCACGCAGCGCGTCGGCGCCGAGCTCGTGACCGTCGTGGAGGCGGCCCGCCGGCTCGGGATCTACATCATGGCCTCCGCGTCGGTGCACCAGGGACAGCTCACGCGCAACTTGCCGCCGGTCGTCGCGCAGTTCCTGCCGGGGCTCGAGACCGACACGCAGCGCGCGCTGCAGTTCGTGCGGTCGACGCCGGGCATCGGGACCGCGCTCATCGGCATGAAGTCGGCGGAGCACGTCGAGGAGAACACCCTGGTGACCGGATTGAGCCCACTCCCCGAGAAGGAGTTCGCGCGGCTCTTCACCCCGGCATGATCCGCCTCGAAACCGACTACGCGAAGGCGCTCGGGGTTCGTCCCAGCGTGTCCGCCGTGATCCTCGACCGGCGCGGCCGCCTCCTCCTTCAACAGCGCTCCGACGGCGGCCAGTGGGGCCTGCCGGGCGGGTCCGTCGAGATCGGAGAGTCGGTCGCGGACGCCGTCGTGCGCGAGGTTCGGGAGGAGACCGGGTTGACCGTGCGGCCGCGGCGGATCATCGGCGTGTACTCGGATCCCGCGCTGCAGGTCGTCAAGTACCCGGACGGCAACGTCTGGCACTACGTGAGCGTCTGCTTCGAGTGCACGCGGCAGAGCGGCGAGCTCACCACGTGCGACGAGACCCTCGCGCTCGAGTACTTCCCCCTGGGGCGGCTCCCGAGCACCTTGTTGGCCAACCACCGGATCAGGATCCGGGACGCGCGCGCTCGCCGCACCGCCGCCGTCATCCGCTAGGAGGAACGCTACGGTGATCCGCGCCATTCATCACGTGGGTATTGCCGTGCACCGGCTCGAGGACGCGTACCGGCTGTACCGCGACGTGCTGGGGCTCCCGCTCATCAAGGAAGCGGCGGTCGCCGACCAGGGGGTGCGCGCGGCGTTGCTCGCGGCGGGCGACAGCGAGATCGAGCTGCTCGAGCCGCTCGGGACCGAGAGCGGGGTGGCGCGCTTCCTCGCGCGGCACGGCGAGGGGCTCCATCACGTCTGCTTCGAGACGCCGGACGTCGCGCGCGCGCTCACCGCCGCCAAGGACAAGGGCGCCGAGCTGGTCGACGGCACGCCGCGCCCCGGGCTGGCGGGACGGATCGGCTTCCTGCATCCGCGCTCGTGCGCGGGCGTGCTCGTGGAGCTGGCGGAAGTCGCGGGCGCCTCGCCCGATCGCCCCGCCCGAGCCGTCGCGGAGACCTCCGATGCGCCGGGCTCGCCGCTGCGGCTCAAGCGCCTCGTCATCGGCGCGCAGGACCCGCGCGGGATGGCGGCGGTCTTCCAGCGACTGTTCGCGTTCTCGGAGATTCCGATGAACGGAGGCCCGCGCGTGATGCTCGGCGTCGGGCGCGGCGCGCTGCTCATCGTGCCCACCAGCGAGGTCGGGGGCACCGAGGGCATGGTGGCGCTCTCGATGGTGTCGGACGACTTCGACGGCCTGCTCGCGTCGCTGGAGACGGCGGGCACCCGCGGCGTGCTCCGCGGCACCGGCGAGGTGACGCTCGAGCCGGTCGCGACGCACGGGGTGCATTTCCACATCAGCCGCTACGAGTGAGGAACCGATGAAACAGGGATTCCGCGTTCTCGACAGCGACCTGCACACCATGGAGCCCGACGATCTCTGGCCGAAGTACCTCGACGAGCCGTTCCGCCGCTTCGCGCCGCAGTTCATTCGCGGCACCGCCAACGCGCCGAACCAGCCGCTGATCAAGATCGGCGACGTCGAGATCGCCGAGATGTCGAAGCGCGCGCACACGGCGGTGGTGGGGCGCGACCTGCAGGAGCGCGCGTTCGCGCGTCATCCGCACTACACGGTCGCCCACGCGCGCGGGTACGACGCGGAATCGCACGTGCAGGCGATGGACATCGAGGGCATCGACGTGGCGGTCCTGTACGGCACGCGCGGGCGCCAGGTGCTCATGCACGACGACCTCGAGCCGGCGGTGGCCTCCGCACTCGCGCGCGCGCACAACAACTGGACGCACGACTACTGCCAGTTCGCGCCGAAGCGCCTGCGGTTCGCCGCGCAGGTCGCGTTCCACGACGTGCCCGGCGCCATCGCCGAAGCGCGGCGGGCCGTGCGCGAGCTCGGCGCGGTCGCCGTCATCGGCAACCCGAACCCGATCAACGGCCGCCACGTGCACGATCCGGCGCTCGAGCCGCTGTGGGACGCCATCGAGGAGCTCGGGGTGCCCGTCGGCTTTCATCCGACCGGGCAGTCGTCCCTGAAGGACGATCTCGCGCGCCGCTATCTCGACACGCCCAACGGGCGCGTGATCGGCGTCGCGGGCCGCAATCCCGTCGAGCTGATGATGGCGTTCGGCAGCCTCGCCGCGGGCGGCGTGCTCGATCGTCACCCCGGCCTCCGCTGCGCGTTTCTCGAAGGAACGTGCGGCTGGCTCCCGTGGTGGCTCTGGCGCCTCGACGAGGCCTGGGAGAAATTCGGCCCCGGCTCCGAGATCAAGATCTCGGCGCTTCCGTCCGAGTACTTCGCCCGCCAGTGCTGGGTGGCGACGGACTCGGACGAGCGTCCGCTCCGCCAGGTGATCGAGGCGATCGGCGACGATCGCATCGTGGTCTCGACGGACTATCCGCACTCGGACGGCCTGTTCCCGGTAGCGATCCAGGAGTTCGTGGCGCTGGAAGGCGTGAGCGACGTCGTCGAAGCGAAAGATCCTCTGGGACAACTGCGCCCGCCTCTACAACCTCGAGTGACGTCGGGGGGACGTCCACGACTGCCCCCGACGTCCCCCAGTGCGGGACCGCCTCCGCCGCTGACGCATCCGCAGTCGATGACGCCTGCTCGCCGAAAGCCAACGGCTATCGAGCAGCAGACGCACGCGACGGCAGTACAGCCACCCACGCGGTCAGCGGATCCGAGCGCGGGCGTTGCCCGCGCACTCTGTGCGTGCTGGCGGAGGCGATGGAGGTATGTCAGCGGCAGGACCGCGCCAAACACTGTCGGGGGGAAGCCCCCGGGGCCCGCGCCCGCCCGCGCCGCCGACCGCCCGCCCCTGCTAGCCGCGCGCGAGGAGACGACGGAAGACGGCGCCGTGGGTGAAGCCGTAGCCCTCGGCGACCTCGGCCGCGCGCTTGGTGACGCGGTGGCCGATCGTCTCGCCCTTCGGCACGTTGAAGCCGGGCACCTGGCTCTCGTGGCGGATCAGCGCCGCGATCTGCCTGTCGACGAACCCGGTGACGTCGACGATGATCTCCGGCTCGTCCATGCCCCAGTACCAGAGCTCGCGCACCTTGTGGGGCTGGAGACCTTCCGTGATGTGCTCGGGGAAGTGCAGGTGGTCGCGCGCGTACGGGTAGACGGCGTCGGTCGTGGTGAGGCCCGCCTTGCGGTGGTCGCGATGCTGGAAGCCCTTGATGCGGTACGGGTCGTGGACGAAGACCGTGTGCGGCTTGTACATCCGGATGGCGCGCACGATGTCGCCGAGAAACGCGCGCGTGTCCTCGAGGCCGCCGTCGGGATGCCGCAGCATCACCAGGTGCTTCACCCCCATGGCGTCGGCGGCGGCCCGCTGCTCGGCCGCGCGCCGCTCGCGCAGCGCTTCGGGAGTCAGCGACCGGTCCGCCGTCCCGGCGCCGCCGTCGGTGCACAGGACGTAGGTCACCTCGCAGCCGGCGGCGACCCACTTCGCGATGACCGCGCCCGAGCCGATCTCGGCGTCGTCGGGGTGGGCGAACACGACCATCGCGCTCTTCGGAATCTCGGTGACGATGTCGAGCTTGGTATTCACCCGGTGATTTTAGCAGCGTCCGCTGTGAGATAGTTCGCCCCATGCCCGAGACGCTGCAGGTGCTCGTCACGATGCCGTTCACGGACGCCCAGCTCGATCGCCTGCGCGCGGTGTCCCCGCGGCTCACGGTCGACCGGGCCGACGCGGCGACGGCGGACTATGCGCGAACCAGCGTCCTCTACGCGGGCGCGCCGCCCCGCGACCTCGCCCGCGCGCCCGCGCTCCGCTGGGTCCAGGTCCACATGGCCGGCGTGAACAGCCTCTACGACCATCCGCTCTACACGCAGAGCACGCTGCCGATCACGACGTCCGAGCGGCGTGCATGCGGCGGCCATCGCGGAGTACGCGATCACCACGCTGCTCGCGCTCGCGCATCGCGTGCCCCGGATGGTGGAGTGGCGCCGGACCGGCGGCTGGCCGCCCGACCTCGAGCGGTGGCCGCTGTTCGTGCCGAGCGAGGTCCGCGGCGCCACGCTCGGCATCATCGGCTACGGGAGCATCGGGCGGGAGCTGGCGCGGATCGCCAGGACCGCCTTCGGGATGACGATCCTCGCCTGCAAGCGGGATCCGTCGCAGCGTGCCGATTCCGGGTACGCGCTGCCGGGGACCGGCGATCCCGAGGGGCGCCTGCCCGACGCGTGGTTCGCTCCGGAGACAGCTGCCGACCTGCTCGCGCGCGCCGACGTCGTCGTGATGGCCGCGCCGCTGACGCGCGAGACGGAAGGCCTGATGGGCGCGCGCGAGTTCGCCGCCATGAAGCCGTCGCGCCTACTTCATCAACGTCGGCCGTGGCGCCACGGTCGACGAGGCGGCGCTGGCCCGGGCGCTGGCCGAGCGCCGCCTCGCGGGCGCGGCCGTGGACGTGTTCGCGCAGGAGCCGCCGCCGCCGGGACATCCGCTCTATGCGATGGAGGAGACGCCGGGCGCCCCGCTCGTGATCGTCTCGCCGCACGTCTCCGGCTTCCTGCCGAGCTACGACGACAAGTGCACCGACCTCTTCGCCGAGAACTTGAAACGCTTCCTGGCCGGCGCGCCGCTGCTGAACCTCGTCGACCGCGCGCGGGGCTACTGACCGCCCGATTCCCGGCGGGCGGCGCGCAGGCGCAGGATGAGGCCCGCGGAGAGCGCGAGCGCCGCCATGAGCTCCAGCGATTCCTCCAGCACGCGGATCGGCAGGATCGGCAGGAACGGCGGGAGGAGGAGATCGTCGATGTCGGTGAGCTGGGCGCCGAGCATGGCCGCGACGAACACGGCGAACGGCACCACGCTCGGGCGCCTCGCCTCGCGCAGGATCGCGGCGCGATAGCGGCCGAGCAGACTCCAGACGACGAGCAGGACGGCGATCGCCCCCGCGACGATGACGACGAGACCGAGGAACTGCGTGCCGGCGTCGACCACGTCGTGGAGCCCGCCGATGTGCTTGCGCCCGAGCCGCCCGCCGCGCGCGCCGGCCAGCTCGGCGAGCAGGGCCAGGACGCCGAGGTAGTCGATCTCTTCGAGGATCAGGACCACGATGAGGATCGCGGCGGCTGTGTAGAGCGCGCGCGCCTCATCGCGGCCGGGAAGACAGCGGACGATCGCGCGGCACAGCCAGACCGCGGCGACGTACAGCGCGACTTGCAGCGGCTCCACCACGCCCCACTCGCGGGTGAGGACCTGATGGGTCGCGCGCGGCGCGACGCCGTGCAGCACGATCACGGCCCCGGTGGGCGCCACGACGCCGATCGCGAGCATGGAGCGGAGCGTGTCGTCCGCGACGTCGTCGAGGCGCGTGAGGACACGGCGGAGGGCGGGCGCAGCCCCCCACAGGATCAGCAGCATTCCGAGATGCGACGCCACGGTGCCGGCGAGCTGGTTGCGATCGGTCTCGAAAGCGCCAGAGACTGCGACGGCGATGCCTGCGACGAGGCCGACGAGCAGCAGGCCGAGCGTCAGCGCCGCCCGGCGAACGAGCATACCGTGCACTATACTCGCGTCGCTGGTCCCGAAAGGAGTCTCCATGACGATCGTTCGCGTCGGCACCCTCATCGACGGCACCGGCGCCGCGCCCGTGCGCGACGTCAGCCTCACGCTGCACGACGGCCGCATCGACGCGATCACCACGGGCGCGGCCGCGGGCGCCCGCGACGACGTGATCGACGCCTCCGGCATGACCGTGCTGCCCGGGCTGATCGACTGCCACGATCACATGGCCCTGCACGGCTACGACCTCGCGGGCCGCTGGGGCCTCGACGAGCGCTCGAGCACGCGGCACCTGCGCACGGCGCGCGCGATCGAGCAGACGCTGGCGATGGGCTACACGGCCGTGCGGGACGCCGGCGGGCTCGACGCGGGCTTCCGCGCCGCCGTCGAGCAGGGCCTGATCAAGGGGCCGCGGCTCTTCACCGCCGTGGCGATCATCTCGCCCATCGGCGGCATCGGCGACGCGCGTGAGCCCGTCCGGCCACGAGTGCGTGGTGCCGCACGATCCCGCGCTGCCGCCGAGCGTCGCCAACGGCGTCGAGGAGGTGCGCCGCGTGGTGCGGACGATGGTGCGGGCCGGCGCCGACGTCATCAAGTGCGCGACCACCGGCGGCGCCAGCTCGCGCGACGGCCACGGGCCGAAGGACCAGGCGTTCGACCTCGACGAGATGAAGGCGCTCTGCGACGAGGCGCACGCGCTCGGCCGGAAGGTGATGTGCCACGCGCTCGGCGGCGCCGGGCCTGCGCATGGCGCTGGAGGCGGGTGCCGACTCGATCGAGCACGGCTGCTATCTCGACGAGGACCCGGAGCTGATCCCGATGATGGCGGAGCGCGGCGTGTTCTTCGTGCCGACGCTGACCGTGTACACGTACCACAGCGAGTCGAAGAGCCCGCACGTGAAGGCGCGGTCGCGCGCGCTGCGCGAGCATCACCTCGAGAGCATCCGGCGCGCGATGGCGAAGGGCGTGAAGGTCGTGGCCGGCACCGATGCCGGCGGCCACGGGCATCCGCCGAACGCGGCGGAGCTCGCAGTACCTCGTCGAGGCGGGCCTCACGCCGATGCAGGCGATCCAGGCCGCGACCGGCGTCGCCGCCGAGTGCCTGGGCGCCGAGCACGAGCTCGGCACGCTCGTGAAGGGCAAGCGCGCCGACCTCGTCGTGGTCGACGGCGATCCGCTCGCCGACGTCCGCATCCTGCAGGATCCCGCGCGCATCCGCATGGTCGTCAAGGACGGCACGGTGGAAGTCCGCCGGTAAGTCCGATGGATTTCGCGCTGACCGCCGAGGAGCAGGCGTTCGCGACCGAGGTGCGGGCGTTCATCCGCGACCATCCGTTGTCCGGCGTTCCCGCTCGACGGCATGGACGCCGGCTACGGCTCCGGCGCCAACTCGCGCGCGTTCATCCGGGCCCTCGCCGAGCAGCGGCTGGATCAGCCTGTGCTGGCCGCGGGCGTTCGGCGGCGACGAGCGTCCGATGTTCTTCAAGCTCGTGCTCCTGGAAGAGCTCGCGCGCGCGGGGGCGCCGTTCGGGCCGCTCGCCGGGCATCTGGCAGACCGCCGACGCGATCATCGAGTACGGCAGCGAGCGCCTGCGCGCGGAGGTCTTGCCGGCGATCCAGCGCGGCGAGGCCTCGTTCTGGCAGGGCTACAGCGAGCCCGACGCGGGTTCGGATCTCCTCGCGCTCAAGACCGAGGCCCGTCGCGACGGCGATCACTACGTGATCCGCGGCCACAAGATCTGGTCGAGCCATGCGGGCATCGCCGTCGCACGGGCTCGTCTTCGCGCGCACGAGCCGCGAGGCGCGCCGGAGCCGCGGGTTCAGCATGTTCGTGGTCCCGAACGGGACGCCGGGCATGGACATCCGCCCGATCACGAGCCTCACGGGCGAGGTCTATCACTACGAGGTCTTCCTCGACGAGGTGCGCGTGCCGGAAGGCCTGCGCCTCGGCCCGGAAGGCGAAGGCTTCGTCGCGCTGCTGAACGGCCTCGACTCCGACCGGTTCTGGGGCCGCTTCTACAAGGCCCCCGCGCTGGAGCGCGCGCTGCGCCGGCTCGTGGAGTACGCGAACACGACCCGCGTCGACGGCGTGCCGCTCGCGCGCGATCCGGGGCTGCGACGGCGCCTCGCGGCGATGGCCACCGAGCTCGCCGCGCTCCGCTGGCTCTTCTACCGCGCGGCGTGCCTGATCCGCGACGGCGCGCCCATCACGTACGAGACCGCGGTGGCCAAGGTCCTCGCCGACGAGACCGGCCAGAAGCTCGCGCGCCTCGGCATGGACATGCTCGGCCTGTGGGGCCCGCTGCGCGCGGGCTCGCGCGAGGCGCGGCTGGACGGCGAGATGTCGCACGCGTACCTGACGAGCCTCGGCCACACGATTGCCGGCGGCACGGCGGAAATCTTGAGGTCCACGATCGCCACGCGCGGGCTCGGCCTGCCCGCCGGCCCGCGGAGCGGCTGACGGCGATGGACGTTCGTCCTTCCCCGGCGCAGCAGCTCCTGGTCGCGACCGCGCGCGAGTACCTGCGCCGGCACTGTCCCATCGAGCTGGTCCAGCAGCTCGCTCTCGACGAGCGCGGCTTCCCCGACAAGCTCTGGCGCGGCATGGCGGAGCTCGGCTGGCCGGGATTGCTCGTGCCCGGCGATCTCGGCGGCAGCGATGGCTCGCTCCTCGACGTCACGCTCCTCGTCGAGGAGCTCGGGTATGCGGGCGTGCCGGGTCCGTTCGTGGCGAGCGCGGTGGCGGCGACGTCGGTGCTGCTCGCGGCGAGCGCGGCCCAGCGCAAGCGCGTCCTGCCCGCCCTGGCGAGCGGCGATCGGATCGCGACGCTCGCGCTGGTCGAGGAGCGCGGCTCCTTCGATCCGGACGCGCTCACGCTGGCGTGCGCCGGCGCCCGGCTCACCGGACGGAAGCTGTTCGTGAAGGACGCCCACGTGGCGGATGACCTGGTGGTCATCCTCCGCGAGGGTGCGCTGCTCCTGCCCACGGATCGGAAGGGGATCACGCGGCTGCCGCTCGCGACCATCAGCGACGAGCGGCTGTTCGACGTGACGTTCGACGCCGTCGAGGTGGGGGACGACGACCGGCTTCCGGTGGGCCGCGACGCGATCACGACGGCGCTGCAGGCCGGAGCGCTCGCGCGGACGGCCGAGATGGTCGGCGCGGCGCAGCGCGTCCTCGAGATGACGGTCGAGCACGCGAAGACCCGCGTGCAGGGCGGCCGGCCGATCGGCGGTCACCAGGCGATCCAGCATGCGTGCGCCGACCTCGTCCGCGACGTCGATTGCGCGCGCGGCCTGCTGTACGCGGCGGCGTGTCAACTGACCGCCGGTCACGATGCACGCGGCGCCGACGTCGCGATGGCGAAGGCGTACGCCGGCGAGGCGTGTCTGAACGTCGCGCGGCGCGCGCATCAGATCTTCGGCGCGATCAGCTACTGCGAGGAGCATCCGCTGCATCTCTTCCACAAGCGCATCCAGGCGGCCAGCCTGGATTTCGGTGACGCGACGCTGCATCTCGAGCGCGTCGCGCTCGCGATCGGGCTGGAGGCGTGACGCATGGCCGGACGGGTCGAGGGACGGGTGGCGGTCGTCACGGGCGGCGGGCAGGGGATCGGACGCGCGGTGGTCGACCGGCTGGCCGCGGAAGGCGCGCGCGTGGTCGCCGGCGACATCGACGCCGCCCTGCTGGAGCGCACGGTCGGCGAGCTGCAGAAGACCGGGGCGACCATCGTCGGCGTCGTCGGCGACGTGACGGAGCCGCGCTCGGCGAAGCAGCTCGTCGAGACCGCGGTCGAGCGCTTCAGCGCGCGTGGACATCCTCGTCAACGTCGTGGGCGGCGCGCGCAACGCGAAGGTCTGGGAGATGAGCGAGGAAGACTGGGACCACGTGCTGCGGTGGAACCTCCGCTCGACGTTCCTCTGCACGCGTGCCGCCGTGCCGCACATGATCGAGCAGCGGTACGGCAAGATCGTCTGCATCTCGTCGGGCGCGCGCGAGGGGACGCCGTGGACCGCGTACTACGCGGGCGGCGCCTCGTACTCGGCGGCGAAGGCGGGCGTGCACGGCTTCATCCGCGACGTGGCGCTCGAGCTGGCCCAGTACGGGATCAACGTCAACGCCGTCGCGCCCGGGCCCATCGACACCGAGCGGACGGGCGAGAGCCTCAAGCAGCTCGATCGGACCGTGGAGTTCAGCCCGTCGAAGATGACGCCGCTCGGACGGCTGGGGCTGCCGGTCGAAGTCGCGAACGCGGTGCTGTTCCTCGCGTCCGACGAGGCGAGCTACATCACCGGGCACACGCTCCCGGTGACGGGCGGCCGGTAGCGCGACTCCCAAGCTCCGTGAGGAGCGATCTCGCCTCGGTCAGGTCGGCCGTCTCGAACCCCTCGGTGAACCACGTGTAGACGTCCGACAGCAAGGCGTGGGCTTCGCTCGCCTTCCCCTGGCTGGCCCACAGCCGGCTCAGGCTGGTCGCCGCGCGCAGCTCGAAGGACTTCGCCCCCTGTCGCCGCGCGATCCCGATGGCCTCGCGGAAGCACGCTTCGGCCGTCTTCTCGTCGGACGGGAGCGTGAGCGCGCCTTTCAGCCGATGCAGCTCCGCCGTCCAGTAGTAGTGCTGCCCGAATGGCTCGGCCACGGCGAGCGCTTCGCTCACCATGGACAGACCGTCCGCCGGTCGCCGGCTCTTCTCGTACACCTCCGCCATCGAGGCCAGAAAGGTCGGGATCCGGAGGTCGGCTCCGAACTGCCGCGAGGCCGCGATGCCCTGCCGCATCTGGGCGAGACCCTCCTCGGCGTGTCCCTCGCTCGCGCGAGCAGCCAGCCGCGCTGGATGGCCCCGGCCGCGAGGAAGAAGTCGAGGCCGTGCTCCGTCGCCTGCGCGAGGACGCTGTCGTCCAGCTCCTGCATGGCCTGGTGGTCCCGGCGGCACTGGTGGAACGCGGCGGCGAAGTGACACGCGTAGACGAGGCTGAGCGGGTGCTGGAGCGAGCGCGCCAGCGCCAGCGCCTCGTTCGGCCCGGGCCGCCGCCCGCGCCGGATGGCCGAGCACCCAGAGCGTCAGGGCACTGTGGACCAGGCACGAGACTCCCGGATCCTGATCGACGCGAAACGCGCGGAGGCGATCGGGACTGTGCTCGTCCGGATCGTACAGCGCGATCCCGCGCTCCAGGTGATCGAGCGCCTCGGCGAATTCGCCGCGGTAGAACGCCACGACGCCCGCCGCGGTGTACGCGCTGAGCAGCGGGGCGCAATCGTGCGGGGCGCACCCGTGCGACGTCTCCGCCATGGTCAGGAACTGCTGGATGACGTCGCGCGCCGTCTGCAGCGCGCCCTGAACGAAATAGAACCGCGTGAGCCCGTGCAGGGCCGGCCAGAGCTCAGAGGTGTCGCCGACCTGCGCGCACAGCTCGCGCGCCCGCGCGTAGGTGCGCTCGACCTCGGGCGCCGCATAGCCTCTGGTCGCCGTGAGCGCGGCGCCGAGCATGATCTGGAGTCTCAGCTCCTGCTGGCGCGCTCCTCGACGTCCGGCAACGTCCGCAGCAGCTCCAGGGCCCGCGTCGCGTGCGTGGCGGCCTCGCGGTAGCCATGCTGGCGGAGCGCGTTCTCGCCGGCCTGTCGTCGATACGGGAGCGCCCGCTCGAAGTCCCGGCCCCGCTCGAAGTGCATCGCCAGCTCGCCGGCGATCTCGGCCGCGCGACGGTCCGTAGCCGCGCTCGAGGCGCTCGCCGATCCGCAGATGCAGGCCGACGCGCTGCCCGATGGGGACGCCCGCGTAGAGCACGCTCTGGTAGAGCGCATGGATGAAGGCGTAGCGGCCCGCCACGGTCCCATCCGGCCACTCCGCCACGCCCGTCGCGCGCAGGAACTGTCCGCGGCGCGCCAGCGCCTCGCACCGTCGCTCGCCTTCGTGCGCGTCGATGCCCGCCGCGGCCGCGACCGCCGCCGAGAACTCGGCGCCCGCCACGCTCGCGACCGCCAGCATCGCCCGCTCCTCGGGCGTGAGCCGCTCGACCTGCTTCTCGACCATCTGCCAGAGCGTCTGCGGCGCTCCGAGCGCGATGTCGTCCGCCGGCACCGTGAGCGTCCACTGCCCATCGACCTCACGGAGCTGTCCCTGCGCGATCAGGTCGTCGACCGTGTTCACCAGGAAGAGCGGGTTGCCGTCGGTGTGCCGATGGAGCCCGCGCGCCAGCTCGGACGGAAAGCGGCTCTCGGGGAAGCGCCCGGCGAGATACTGGCCGACCGCCGCCGCGTCGAGGAAGTCCAGCGGCAGCTCCTCGCACAGGCCGTGGAGCTCCAGCTCCTGCTTCGTCGCCCGCAACGGGGTGGGCGCCGGCGATCACGTCGGCGGGCCGGTACGTCGCGACGACGAGCAGGCGCGCGGCGTCGCGCCGGCGCGCGAGCATCGCCGAGCAGGTCGATGGTGGCCGAGTCGCTCCAGTGCAGGTCTTCGAGGAGCAGGACGAGCGGCGTGCCACGGGCGAGCACGTCGAGCGCTTCCACCAGCTCGCGCAGCATCCGGTCGCGCGTCGCCCCCTGCGCCCGGCGCTGCACGGCCTCCAGATCGCGGTCGGTCACGAGCGCCGGCAGCTGCGCCAGCCACGTCGGCGCGTGCTGCGTGAGGAACTGCACCAGCGCGTCGCCTCCGGCCTCTCGGCCCAGTCGTCCGAGCGCCTCGAGCACGGGCAGATAGGCCTCGCCGGCGCCGTACTGCTCCACGCACTGGCCCCGCCCGACGCGTAGTCCGTCGCGGCCGGCGATCTGGGCCAGGAAGGTGTCGACGAGAGCGGTCTTGCCGATCCCGGGCTCGCCGGTCACGAACACGAGCTGGCGCTGGCCGCTGCATCGCGCTCGCGAGCCGCGCGTGGAGCCGCGCGAGCTCGGCCTCTCGTCCCACCAGAAGCGGGGTGACGAACGGCGCGCGGGAGAGGGACGAGGGCCGCGCGATCCCGGCGCGAGGCTGAGACTCCGGCGCGCCGGTGGGCGTCGGCGACGGGGCCGATGAAGCGGAAGCCGCGCCGATGCGCCGTCTGGATGTAGCGCGACGCGCGCGACGAATCGCCGAGCGCCTTGCGCAGATCCCGGATGCACGTGGAGAGCGCGGCTTCGCTCACGATCGTCTCGCGCCAGACCGTGGCGAAGAGCTCCTCTTTCGTGATCAGCCGCTCCGCGTGCTCGACGAGGTGGCGCAGGACGGCAAAGGACCTCGGCGCCAGCTGCAGGCGCCGCTCCCCGCACCACGCCCACTCGTTCTCCGCCTCGATGCGCACCGCCGGCAACGCTGCGGACCGCTCCCTCGATTTTCCCCCAGGCAATTCTCGGCTTTCCCCAGGACTCCGAGCGGGCACGCCGGTCACTCTGGCGTCACGTCAGTCGAGGCAGGAGGCACAGCCCATGCGGTCACGCGTCGAGCATGGATCGGCCCTCTCGGTCGAGCGCGCGTTCGTCGTGCACTTCCGCGAGCCCCGGGGACGCCGGCGATTCAGCGGTCGGGTCGAGCATCTCATCCGGCGAGAGCACGCAGTTCACCTCGCTCGAGGGGTTGCTGGCCTTCTTCGCCGGTACTGTAGCACTCCCCCGCCGTCCCGACGCGCCCGCAGAGCCGCGCTGCCCCGCGACACAACACCGGGGCCGGTCCCGGACACAAAGAGAGCACCCATGAGTGGCAGGACGACTCTACCCGGCGAGCAGCCGGCCGTAGCCCTGCACGCGCGAGGTCACGCCGGCCATCCGTAGCGCGTGCCACAACGCGGCGGTCTGGCCGGTCACGACCGGCTTGTGAATCTCGTCTTCCAGCCGCTGGATGATGCCGGCGGTCGGGAGGCCGGTGCCGCTGATCAACACCGCCTCGGCCTCCGGCGTGTCGGCCGCGCGGCCAAGGTCCAGCGCGCGCGCTTCGGTCTCGTCGTAGATGTTCTCGACGCCGTCGAGACGATGGTGCGCGACCACGTCGAGACCGGCCGCCTTCCAGTACACGGCGCCGAGCGCCTCGATCGCGGGTGGATACGGAACGGCGAGCGCGATGCGGCGCACGCCGAGATGCGCGAACGCGGCGAGGATCGCGCGCGTCGCGGTGAGGGCGGGACAGCCCGCGAGCTTCGCCATGCGCTCGATGAGCGCCGGCTCCTCGTCGAACCGCGTGGCGTAACTCACGGACGTGTGCGCGAGCACCACGACCGACGGGTGGACCGCGGCCAGCGCCAGGGATCGCGGTGGGCAAGGCCTGCACGTAGCCCAGCAGCCGTCCCTCCATCCCGACGTGCGCGCCCGGCGTGCCCGCGGGCGACTCGATGCGCGCGAAGTGCAGCGTCACCGACGCCGGCGCCATGCGGTAGAGCTCGGGCTCGACCGTCGGATTGCCGGACGGCACCAGCACGCCGATCCTCGGCGCCCGCGTCACCGCCGTTCTCCTGCGTCGTAACATGGGGGCCCCGCACTTGAGGACCCCCAAACCCCCTCGCGCACCATCATGGCCGTTCCCCTCCCGCCGCAAGTCTGCCGTATATTGGGGGCCCACGTGAGGAGGGATCCGATGAGGCTGAAAGGGAAGGTCGCGATCATCACCGGCGGGGCCAGCGGCATGGGGCGCAGCGAGGCGACGATCTTCGCGCGGGAAGGCGCGTCGCGTCGTGGTCGCGGACCTCCTCGAGAAGGAAGGCGAGGAGGCGGCGAAGGCGATCGGGCCGTCCGCCCGGTTCATGAAGCTCGACGTCACCAGCGAGGCCGACTGGCAGGCGGTGATCGCGGCCGCCGAGCGCGAGTTCGGCAAGGTCGACATCCTCGTCAACAACGCCGGGATCAGCGGCACCTACCAGCCCGACCTCACGAGCACCGAGGCGTGGGACCGCGTGATGGACATCAACGCCAAGGGCGTCTTCCTCGGCATGAAGCACGCGCTGCCCGCCTGCAAGCGCGCGGGCGGAGGCGCCATCGTCAACATCTCGTCGATCTCCGGCTTCGCCGGACAGCACGGCGTGCACATGGCGTACAACGCGTCGAAGGGCGCCGTGCGGATCATGACCAAGACGGCCGCCGTCCAGTGGGCGGAGCACAACATCCGCGTGAACTCGGTGCACCCGGGGTTCATGCCGGCCATGCGGACGTCCGTGGGCTCCGCGAACCCGGAGTGGCGCGCCAAGGTCTTGAGGGCGGTGCCGATGAAGCGGGAAGGACGCGTGGAGGAAGTCGCCAACGCCGTGCTCTTCCTCGCCTCCGACGAAGCCTCCTACATCACCGGCACCGAGCTGGTGGTGGACGGCGGCTTCCTGGCGATGTGATGCGGCACATCGGCCTGTTCCTCGAAGAGCTGCGCGCCGGAGCCACCGACGGCGATTTCTTCCGCGAGCTGATGCAGACCGTCGACGCCGCGGAAGCGTGGGGCATCGACGGCATCTGGCTCGGCGAGATCCACTTCCTGCCGTCGCGCTCGATCCTGTGCTCGCCCCTCGTCACGGCCGCGGCCATCGCGGCTCGCACCCGGCGCATGTGCATCGGCACCGCCGTGCACGTGATCCCGCTGCGCAATCCGCTCGGCGTCGCGGAGGACGTGGCGACGCTCGACCATCTCAGCGGCGGGCGCTTCGAGTTCGGCATCGGGCGCAGCGGCTCGCCGCGCTCCTACAACATGCTCGGCATCCCGTACGAGGAGAGCCAGGGCCGGCTGCTGGAGTCGCTCGAGGTCATGCGCGAGGCGTGGAAGGGAAAGACGTTCAGCTTCCAGGGCAAGTACTTCCACGTCGACAACGCGACCGTCGGGCCGCGCCCGGTGCAGCAGCCGCATCCGCCCGTGCGCATCGCCGCGCTCAATCCCGCGTCGTTCACGCGCGCGGCGGAGCTCGGCCTCCACATCTTCGTCGGCCTGCGGGGCACGGACATCTCGATCCTGCGCGGTCACATCGAGGGCTACCAGGCGACGTGGCGCGCGGCCGGGCATCGAGGCGAGGGCAGCGTCTACCTGCGCATCCCGCTCTACACGGCGCGGACCGACGCCGCCGCGGTGGAGGAGTCGCGCGAGAGCATCCTGTACTACTTCCGGCGGCAGTCGGATCTCGCGCGGACGGGGACGGGCAGCGGCACCACCACCACCGAGCAGCGCATGGCGCAGGCGGATGAGCTCGCGGTGCTGTCCCACGAGCACATCCTGCGCGAGCGCGTGGTGGTCGGGCGGCCCGGCCAGCCTCATCGCACGGCTGCGCGAGCTGCGCGAGCAGCTTCATCTCGACGGCATCATCGTCGAGCCGAACCCGGGCGGCATGATCCCGCTCGAGTCCATGATGGAGAGTCTGCGCATCCTCGCCCGCGAGATCGCGCCCGCGCTGCGGTGACCGTCCCCGCGCACGCGCGCGTCGTCGTCATCGGCGGCGGCATCGCCGGCTGCAGCGTCGCCTATCACCTCACCAAGCTCGGCTGGCGCGACGTCGTGCTCCTCGAGCGGCGCGACCTCTCGTGCGGCACCACCTGGCACGCGGCCGGGCTCGTCGGGCAGCTCCGCGCCACGCAGAACCTGACGAAGCTCGCGAAGTACGGCGCCGATCTCTACGAGACGCTGGAGGCGGAGACCGGGCAGGCGACGGGATTCCGCCGGCCCGGCAGCGTCAGCCTCGCGCGCCACGCCGAGCGGATGCACGAGCTGAAGCGGCTCGCGTCGATGGCGCGATGCTTCGGCGTGGAGGTGGAGGTCATCACGCCCGCGGAAGCGGGACGGCGATGGCCGCTCATCCGCACCGACGACCTCGTGGGCGCGCTGTGGCTCCCGCGTGACGGGCGCACCAATCCCATCGACACCACGCTGGCGCTCGCGAAGGGCGCGCGGCTGGGCGGCGCCACGATCCTCGAGCAGACCGAGGTCACCGGCATCCGCGTGGAGCGTGGCGCGGTGACGGGCGTGCGCACGACCGCCGGTGACATCGCGTGCGAGGTCGTCGTGAACTGCGCGGGGATGTGGGCACGCGCGCTGGGTCAACTCGCGGGCGTCGCGGTGCCGCTGCATGCCTCCGAGCACTTCTACATCGTCACGGAGCCGATGGCCGGCGTGACGCCGAACCTGCCGGTGCTGCGCGATCCCGACGGCTACATCTACGTGCGCGAGGAGGTCGGCGGGCTGCTGATGGGCGGCTTCGAGCCCGTCGCCAAGCCGTGGGGCATGCAGGGGATCCCCGCGGACTTCGCGTTCTCGCTCCTGCCCGAGGACTGGGATCACTTCCAGGTCATGATGGAGCAGGCGATCCACCGCATTCCGGCGCTCGAGAACGCGCCCGTGCGCCGCCACGTGAACGGTCCGGAGAGCTTCACGCCCGACGGCCGCTATCTCCTCGGCGAGGCGCCGGAGTGCCGGAACTTCTACGTCGCCGCCGGCTTCAACTCGATCGGCATCGCATCGGGCGCCGGCGCCGGCAAGGCCGTGGCGGAGTGGATCGTCGGCGGCGAGCCGCCGATGGACCTGTGGGACGTCGACATCCGCCGCGTGGCGCCCTTCCAGACCAACCCGCGCTACCTGCACGATCGCACCACGGAGATGGTCGGCCGGCTCTACGCGATGCACTGGCCGTTCGATCAGCCGCGCACGTCGCGCAACGTCCGCACGAGCGTCCTGCACGACCGCCTCGCCGCGCGCGGCGCCTGCTTCGGCGCGGTCATGGGCTGGGAGCGCGCCAACTGGTACGCGACGCCGGGCATGGAGCCCGCGTATCGCTATAGCTGGGGCCGGCAGAACTGGTTCGACGCCTCCGCCGAGGAGCACCGCGCGGTGCGCGAAGCGGTGGGGCTCTTCGATCAGTCGTCGTTCACGAAGCTGCGGCTCGAAGGCCCCGACGCGGCGGCCGTGCTCCAGCGCCTCTGCGCGAACGACGTCGACGTGCCGGTCGGGCGCATCGTCTACACGCAGATGCTGAACGAGCGCGGGGGCATCGAGTGCGACCTCACGGTGACGCGGCTCGCGGACGACGCCTATCTCATCGTCACCGGCGCGTCGGTCGCCACGCACGACACCGACTGGATCCGCCGCCACCTCGGCGACGCGCGCGTGGTGCTCACCGACGTCACGCCGGGCTCCGCCGTGCTCGGCGTGATGGGTCCGCGCTCGCGCGCGCTGCTCGCGCGGCTCACGGACGCCGACCTCTCGAACGACGCGTTCCCGTTCCTCACGTCGCGCGAGATCTGGCTCGGCCCCGCGCGCGTGCGCGCCTCGCGCATGACGTACGTGGGCGAGCTGGGCTGGGAGCTCTACGTGCCGGTCGGACCAGGCGCTCGGCGTGTACGACGCGCTCGTCGGCGCGGGCGACGATCTCGGGACTGCGCCACGCCGGCTACCACGCGATGGACTCGCTGCGCATCGAGAAGGCGTACCGCTCGTGGGGGCACGACCTCGGCAGCGAGGACACGCCGCTCGAGGCGGGGCTCGGCTTCGCCGTGCGCCTCGACAAGCGCGCGCCGTTCCTCGGCCGCGAGGCGCTGCTGGCCCAGCGCGAGAAGCCGCTGCGCCGCCGCCTCGTCGTCTTCACGCTCGAGGATGCCGCGCCGCTCCTCTATCACGACGAGCCGATCTGGCGGGACGGCGTGCTCGTCGGCCGCATCACCTCCGGCGCCTACGGCCACACGATCGGGCGGGCGATCGGGCTCGGCTACGTCGCCCATCCCGACGGCGTGACCGACGCGTTCGTCGAGAGCGGGCGCTGGGAGCTGGAGATCGCGTGCGAGCGCCATCGCGCGCGGGCGCAGCTCTCGCCGCCGTACGATCCGAAGTCCCTCCGCGTCGGGCGGCAGTCGTGGAGCCCCGCTCCGCGCCGCAAGCCGCGCGCTCCGCGACTGCCGTTCGCCGACGACCTGCGACAGCGAGCTTCCGCACGCGCCAGATCTCCTCCGACGGCCACCGGTGGGCCCACGCCGTCGTGAGGTACGGGAACATGGCCTTCGCATCCGGCGGCGCCTGCAGCTCGACGCAGTCCAGGATCTCGAAGCCCGTGGCGCGGAAGAGCCGGATGAGCCGGCCGATCCCCAGCGAGAAGTTCACCGAATGGTCGTCGCTCCATTCGAGACGGTGGAGGTCGAAGTAGCCGCGCACGAGCCGGTCACCGGCGGGCTCGTCGCTGTCGGGCGTACACAGCGAGAACAGCACGCCGTTGCGGAGGAAGATCAGCTCACCGCCGGGGCGCAGCACGCGCGCGGCCTCCGGGATCCAGCGGTACGGATCGCACCAGATGGCCGCGCCGTACTCGGAGAACGCGACGTCGAAGCTCGCGTCGCGGAACGGCGGGTGCTCGGCGTCCGCGTGCACGAGCGGAAAGGCGAGCGCGTGCTCGCGCTGCAGCATCCGTGCGGTGGCGAGCTGCCGGGCGGAGTTGTCGAGGGCCACCACGCGCGCGCCCCGCCGGGCGAGCCACGCCGACCAGTAGCCGGTGCCGCACCCGAGGTCGACGACATCCCGGCCGTCGACGTCCGGCAGGATGTTGAGGTCGCGCTCGGGGATGTGCCACATGCCCCACGTGAGCTCGTTGCTGGCCCACCCGCGGCGGCCCCCCTCGACCCATTCGTGGCTCTTCGCGTCCCAGACGGCGCGATTGCGCGCGGCGTGGTCGTCCACGGACGTTCAGCCGCCCGGCGCGCGGTACGCCGCCCCGCTCTGCGCCGCGCGGTCCATGTCCTCCGCGCTGAGCAGGACGGTGGTGCGCCACGACCCGGCGCCGCTCGCGACCACGATGAGCGACGCGCTCGCGGCGGCGGCGTTGTCGGGGAGCTCCACGATCATGTAGAGGTCGGTCTCGCCGAAGCCGTAGTAGAAGGCTTCGAGCCGGCCGCCGAGATTGGCGATGAGCGTCTCCACCGCGGCGCGCCGCTTCGTGCCGCCCTCGCGCAGCAGCCCCTGCGCGCCCTCACGCGAGTACGTGCCCTGGAAGAGGAACCGGGCCATGACGCTCTCCCCTCACGCGAACGCGAACGCGCGGGTCGGGTTCTCGACGAGCAGGCGGCGCAGTCCGGCATCGTCGACGCCCTTGGCGCGCAGGCGCGGCACGACGTTGACGAGCAGGTGGTGGTAGCCGTAGCCCCCGTACGTGACGAGCGAGGTCTTGTAGGCGATGTCGTGGGACAGCAGGAGCTGGTCCTGGTGTCCGGCCGCGATCAGCGCGAGGACGTGCGCCATCCGCCCGCCGTCGTTCGGCATGTCGAAGGACGGGTGGTACGGGTAGTAGGAGTTCTCGAGCCCGAACAGGTCGTACTCGAGCCAGAGGCCGGTCTGCGCGAGGTCGAGCACGTCCTTGACGTCGGCGATCGTGCGGCAGATGTGGCACATGATCGTGCGACGCAGGTCGCCGCCTTCCTTCTGCACGAACTCGGCGAGCTCCATCGGCATCCGCGGATGACGTCCGGGATGGATCATCAGCGGCGCCCCGGTCTCGCGCTGCGCGGCGATCGCCGCGCGCAGCACCTTCTGCTCGTTCTCCGTCCACGGCGAGGTGGTGCCGATCTCGCCGAGCAGGCCCGCGCGGATGCCGGTGTCGCCCACGCCCGTGGTGACGTCCGCGATCAGCTCGCGCGTGAGCTCGTCGACGCTGCGCCGGTCCATGTCGGGCGGATGCGAGGCGTGGACGTAGTAGCCGGCGCCCATCACGACGTTGAGGCCGGTGGCGCGCGCGATCCGCGCGAGCGCGAGGGGATCGCGCGCGAGCGTCTTCGGCGTCGGGTCGACGACCGTGCTGCCGCCCGCGTGCTTGAAGAGGAGGATCTCGTCGGCGGCGACGCGCTCGTCGGTGAGGCGCAGGTTGTCGAGGTTCGCGTTGAAGTTCTGGCGCACCCAGCCGAGGTTCGCGAGGCTCACCGGCTCGTACGCGCGTCCCTTGTCGCTGGCGGCGGCGGGCTCCGCGAACATCACCTTGAAGTCGATGAGCAGGTGCTCGTGCGGCAAGGTCACGCCCATCCGCTCGGGCGCGATCGTCCCGAGCACGGTCTGGATGTGGCCGGGTTGCGGTCGGGGCATCACGACTCTCCTGTGTGTATCACTCTTTGGACGCTGACTCGCTTCCGTTCTGTTGCTACGGTGCCGCTGTGCCCTATCCGCAAGTATTCGAGGTCGTCGGTGTCATCACGCACGTCGAACGGATCGCGCGTGGCTCGAGCGTACGAGCGGCACAGTGGCTTCGCGACCAGTTTGGCTCGGGGCAATGGGTGAAGCGGAAAGGCGTCGCCATCGTCCGGCTCCCGGATGCTACGATACGCAAGGCTGAGGTGCATTGGTATGAAGCGCACGGCGTCGGCAAGAAAGGGCTCAAGATCAAGCGCTGGCTCGATTAGCCGCGATGCCAATGGCACGCGAAAAGCCGGATACGTGATCTGCATCAAGAACGACGGCTTTGCCGCGTCGCTCCAGCTTCGAAAAGTCTATCGACGTTTGCCCGAGACAGCCGCTGACCGCGGTTGGTGGCGCATCATCGATGAAGAAGGCGAGGACTATCTCTATCCTCGTCACTACTTCATCCCCGTGACGCTCTCGCCTCCGATCGCTCGAGCCGTCGCCGCCCTTCCGACTGACTCACCAGCCCATCGCGCGCGCGGCGCGCCGGGGATCGGCGCCGCCGTAGAGAATGCCGGCCTCGCGATCCGCCACGATCGCGCACACGCCCGCCGTGCTGATCGACAGATCCGGCAGCCACTCCACCGTGTGACCGCGTGCGGCGAGCGCCTCGCCCGTCGTCGCGCCCACGCCGCGCTCGACGTCGAGACGGCCAGGGTAGTACGGGTGCGGCTCGAAGCTCCCGGGGAAGCTGTGCGACACGAAGCGCGGGGCGTCGATCGCGTCCTGCACGTTCATGCCGAAGACGGTGTGGTTGAGGAAGACCTGCAGCATGGCTTGCGGCTGGAGATCGCCGCCCGGCGCGCCGAACGGCATGAACCACGTCGTGCCTCGTCGCGCGAGCGCGGGGTTCGGGGTGAGACGCGGCCGCTTGCCGGGCGCGACCGCCGAGGCGTGCCCCGGCACCGCCCACGATTGGCAGCCGCGCGACGAGGGACAGAAGCCGAGGCCGGGAATCACCGGACTCTCCCACGACGCGTCGCTCGGCGTGGCGGACATGACGTTGCCCTTGGCGTCGACGACGCAGACGTACGACGTGTCCCCCGGCAACACCGGGCTCGCCTCGGCGAGCGCCGCCGGCGAGGGCGCTGACCGCGGCGCCGGCGCGTGATCGAACCCCGGGATGTGGCCGGGCGGCGGCATCTCGGGCCACGCGCGATCCTCACGGATCTGCCGCCGTCGCTCGTCGTTGTAGGCGGCCGAGAGCAACGTGTCGATCGGCACGCGCACGACGCGCGGATCGCCGTAGTAGCGATCGCGATCGGCGAACGCGAGCTTCATCGCCTCGGTGACGATGTGCGCGTACGCCGGCGTGTTGTGGCCGAGCGTCTTCAGGTCGATGCCCTCGAGCAGCGAGAGCATCTGCAGCAGCGCCGGGCCCTGGCACCACGGCCCGCACGTGAGGACCTCCGTGCCATGGAACGTGGTGCGTGTGGGCGGCGCGATCTCGGAGCGATACTCGGCGAGGTCGTCGGCCGTGAGCCAGCCGCCGTTCTCGCGGTGATAGCGCGCCATCGCCTGCGCGAGGTCGCCGCGGTAGAACGCATCCCGCGCGGCGGCGAGGCCGGCCGCCCGTCCGCGCGATGCCGCCGCGCGCTCCTCGTCCACCATGAACTGGATCGAGCGCGCGAGATCGGTCTGGACGAAGCGCTCGCCTTCGCGTGGCGGCCGTCCACCGGGGAGCCAGATCGCCGCATTCTGCGGCCAGCGCGCGTAGGTCGCCGCGTTCTTCTCGATGTAGTGCGCCATCACCGGGTGCATCGTGAAGCCCTCACGCGCGTACCGGATCGCGGCGGCGGCGACGTCACCGAAGCTCATGGTGCCGTAGCGCTCGAGCGCGAGGATCCACGCGTCCGGCGCCGAGGGCACCACCGTGCGCAAGAGTCCGAGCGGAACCGTGCCGCCGTGCTCGTCGACCAGCGTCTCGAGACGCGCCGCCTTCGGCCACCATCCCAGGCCCGCGATCGTGACGACCTCGTCGCGCTCCGCGAGATAGATCACCATCGGCGCGACGCCGGAGAACTGCACCTGGTCGCTGTGGAGGACGCCGAGCGCGATGCCGGCCGCCACGCCCGCGTCCACGGCGTTGCCGCCCGCGTGCAGCACCGCCCAGCCCGCCTCGGTCGCGAGGTAGTGCCCGGCGGAGATCATGAAGCGCGCACCCGTGATCATGGGCTGGAGCGGCATGGACGATCGAGCCTCCCTGAGGCCGGTACGGCAGGCCTGACAGCGCGATGCTGGCCCAGGGCCGTATGACAGTCAACTCGCGGCGAGGCCCGCCTATACTGGGCCGTACGGTGCATCCGCTGGAGGTCATCGTCGACGCGGTGCCGGCACTGATCGCGTACGTGGACCGCGAGCAGCGCTACGGCTTTGTCAACCTGGCGTACGAAGCCTGGTTCGGGTGCGCGCGCGCCGAGATCCTCGGGCGGCCTGTGCGAGAGTTCCTCGGCGAGAAGCGCTACACGGAGATTCAGCCGTACGTCGCGCGCGCGTTCGCCGGCGAGTCGGTGACGTTCGAGAGCGCCGTCATGCACCGCGACGGCACGCGGCGGTTCGTGCGCCTCGTCTACGTCCCGGACGTGGCGCCGGACGGCGTCGTGCGCGGCTACGTGAGCCTCGTCAGCGACATCACCGACCTCCGCGTGACCGAGACCGCGCTCCGCGACCAGGCGGTGGCGCTCGATCGTGCGCGCGCCGAGGCCGAGGCCGCCAGCCGCGGCAAGGACGAGTTCCTCGCCACGCTGTCGCACGAGCTGCGCACGCCGCTGAGCGCCGTGGTCGGCTGGGTGCGCCTGCTGCGTGAAGGCTCGCTGAACAAGGAAGAGCAGGAGCGCGCGCTCGAGGTGATCGAGCGCAACGCGCGCGTGCAGGTGCAGCTCATCGAGGACCTCCTCGACATCTCCCGCATCGTCGCGGGCAAGGCGCAGCTCGACCTGCGTCCCGTCCACCCGGTGACGCTCATCGACGCCGTGGTGGACTCGATGCGGCCGGCCGCCACCGCGAAGGGGGTCCACATCGAGACGGCGGTGGATCTCCGCGCCGGACCCGTGGCCGGGGATGCCGAGCGTCTGCAGCAGGTGCTGTGGAACCTCGTGGCGAATGCCATCAAGTTCACGGACCGCGGCGGCCGGGTGGACATCCGGCTCGCGCGGGGCGCCTCGACGGTCACGGTCGAGGTGCGCGACACCGGCGAGGGGATCACGCGCGAGATGCTCCCGTACGTCTTCGAGCGCTTTCGCCAGGGCGAGGGCGGCAGCACGCGGAAGCACGGCGGTCTCGGTCTCGGGCTCGCGCTGGTGAAGCACCTCGTCGAGGCGCATGGCGGAACGGTCGTCGCGGACAGTCCCGGCCGCGGAGGCGGCACCGTCATGACGGTGACCTTGCCGCTCATCGCGTTCGCGGAACCGGTCGGCATTCCGCGCTCAAGTCGGGGGCCGCTCCGGCCGATGATCATCGTACCCACTGCCTCGCTTCAGGGGTGCCGCGTACTGGTCGTGGACAACGATGCTGATGCCGTGGACCTCTTTGCCAGCGTGCTGCGGCGCGCCGGTGCCGAGGTGCGCAAGGCCGCTTCGGCCGCTGAGGCGATGGAGGCGACGAGCGCGGCGCCGGTCGACGTCGTGCTGGCGGATATCGAGATGCCCGGGGACGACGGCTACACGCTGGTGCAGCGTCTGCGCGCAGGCGGCTTCCGTCGGCCCGTGGTCGCGGTGACCGCGTACGGCTCGACGGACGAGCGCGTGCGCGCGCTCGGCGCCGGCTTCGACGCGCACATCGCGAAGCCCGTCGAGGCCGAGGAGCTCGTGGCGGTCGTGCACCGGCTCATCGCGCGCGCCGAGGCCGGCTGATGCAGTCCCCGCCCACCGACGCTCGCGATCCGGTCCTCGAGCGCGTCGTCGAGCAAGCCTCCGAGCTGCTCCACGCGCCGAGGGTGGGCCTCGCCGTCATCGAGCCCGGCGGCACGGGGCCGGTGTTGCTGCGCTTCGTCGCCACGCGCGGCCTCAGCGACCAGTTCCCGCACAACATCCGGCCCACGCACTGGCGCGACGGGACGACGCCCATCGCGATTCACGAGCGGCGGCCCGTCTGGTCCGCCGATCTCCTCAACGATCCGAACGTCGAGCTCACCGAGGCCACGCGGCATGGCGTGGAGGTCGAAGGCTACCGCGCGGTGCTCTCGGTGCCGTTGCTCGCGCGCGATCATGCGATCGGGGCGCTGGTGCTCTACCGCGACGAGGTCGGCCCGTTCTCGCCGGACGTCGTGGAGCTCGCCCAGGTCTTCGCGGCGCAGGCGGCGGTCGCCATCGAGAACGCGCGTCTCTACCGCCGCGCGGAGGACCGGGCGAGCAAGCTGCAGGCGCTGAGTGCGCTGACGCAGCTCATCGTGTCCGCCGCGTCCAGCGACAAGGTGTTCCAGGCGGTGGCCGAGGCGTCCACCCAGCTGCTCGGCGCACGGCTCGCGCGCGTGTGGATCGCGGATGCGGAGCGTGGGGTGGTGCGCATCGAGGCGAGCCACAGCGACGTGCCGGGGCTGGGCGGGCCGGACATCGGCGTGGAGCTCCCGCTCGAGGACACCGGCCTCATGTGCCTCGTCCTTCGGGATCGGCAGCCGATCTACGGCCGCGACCTCCAGACGGACCCGCGGCGCTCCGTGCGGCTGGTCCAGCAGATCCGCGGGCTCCACGCCTTCGCCGCGCTGCCGCTCGTCGTGGGCGACCGGGGTCTCGGCGCGCTCTTCCTGATCTTCGCCGAGCAGCGGTACTTCTCGGTCGAGGAGCAGGAGATCATGCGCCTGCTCGCGGACCAGGCGGCCATCGCGATCCGCCAGTCGCAGCTCTATCGCGAGAGCGACCGGCGGCGCCAGGAGGCCGAGGTGATGGCGGAGCTCGCGCGCAGCATCAACGCGTCGCTCGAGCTCGGCGACGTGCTCTCGCGCGTGGCGGAGGGCGCGCGCCAGCTCTGCCACGCGGACGCGAGCCAGATCGCCGTCCGCACGCCCGACGACCCCGTGGTCCGCTTCCGGCACTGGGCCGGCAGCCGCTACCCGCAGTGGGGCGACGTCGTGGTGGAGGCGGGCAAGGGCGCGGGCGGGCAGGTGCTCGCGAGCGGCGAGACGTTCCGCACCGACGACTACCACGCCGACCCCCGCATCACCGCCGACTACCAGGAGAGCGTGCGCGCCGAGGGCATCGTCGCGGTGATGGTGGTGCCGATCCGCGGCGAGAGCGAGATGCACGGCGTCCTCTACGTCAACAACCGGTCACGCCGGTCGTTCACCGATCACGACGAGGCGATCCTGCGCCGTCTCGCGGACTATGCCGGCGCCGCCATCAAGAACGCCAACCTCTATCAGGGCCAGCGCACGGCCCTCGACCAGCTCGCGCGCAGCCAGGCCACGCTCGTGCAGAACGAGCGGTTGCGCGCGCTCGGCGAGATGGCGGCGGGCGTGGCGCACGACTTCAACAACATGCTCGCGGTGATCGTCGGGCGCACGGAGCTCCTGCTCGCCAGGACCAGCGATCCGTACATCGCGCGCGGTCTCCAGGAGGTGCGCCACGCGGCCACGACCGGCGCCGCGACCGTGCGCCGCATCCAGAACTTCACCGGCACGCGGCGCGCGCGGCCGCCCGGGCGCGTGGCCCTGGGCGACGTCGTCCGCGAGGTGGCCCAGCTCACGCGCGTCCGCTGGAAGGACGAGGCGCAGCGCCGCGGCGTGCCCTACGAGGTGACGGTCGAAGGTGACGCGCCCGCGGTCGCCGGCCAGGCGGGCGAGCTGCGGGAGGTCTTCACCAATCTCCTCAACAACGCGCTCGACGCGATGCCCGACGGCGGCCGGTGCACGTTCCGGCTCGCGTCCGGCAACGGCTGGGCCCGCGTCGAGGTCGCGGACACGGGGCGGGGGATGACCGTCGACGAGCGTGCGCGCATCTTCGAGCCGTTCTTCACGACGAAGGGTCCGAAAGGCAGCGGGCTCGGCCTCTCCGTGAGCTGGGGCATCGTCAGCTCGCTCGGCGGCACCATCACGGTGGACAGCACGCCCGGCGCGGGCAGCGTGCTGACGGTCGAGCTGCCGATCCCCGACGCCTTGCCGGACGATCCCGTCGCCGTCCCCTCGCCGGCGACCGCGAAGACCGCGCGCGTGCTGGTCATCGACGACGACGAGACCGTGCGACAGGTGCTGGCCGACATGCTGGAGACGATGGGCCACCAGCCCGCGCAGGCGGCGGACGGCTTCGACGGCATCGAGCAATGCCGCAGCGAATGCTTCGACCTCGTGATCACCGATCTCTCGATGCCGGGCATGTCCGGATGGGACGTCGCGGAGGTGATCGGCCGCGACCATCCACGCGTGGTGGTCGGCATGGTCACGGGCTGGGGCGAGCAGGTCGATTCCCAGCAGGCGGCGCGCCATCACCTGCGATTCGTGCTCGCGAAGCCGTTCTCGCTCGAGGACATCGAGCGCGCCGTGGCCGGCGTGCTGGAGGCGCGTGGGTCCGCGGTCTAGCGCCTCGCTGTGAGACGTCTCCTGCTGCTCCTTGCCCTCGCCGGCTGCGCCTCGACGGCGCCGACGGTGGGGGTGGCGCCCCCCTCCGGTCCCACGAAGCTCCTCTATCTCGTCAGTCACGGGTGGCATGTCGGGATCGCGGTGGAGCGAGCGGACGTGTCGTCCGCGCTGTGGCCCGAGAGCGCGGACCTCGGGGCCGTGCGCTACCTCGAGGTCGGGTGGGGGGACGGGGCGTTCTATCCGGCCCCGCAGGGCTCGGTCGGTCTCGCGCTGAAGGCGGCGCTGCGCTCGGAGTCGAGCGTGCTGCACGTGGCCGGGTTCGATGCGCCGGTGGCGGAGTTCTTCGCGGGCGCCGCCGTCATCGCGCTGCCGGTTTCCCTGCACGGCTTCGACGCGCTGAGCCGGTTCGTCCACGACACCTATGCGCGCGACGCGGACGGTCGGACGACCGTGGTGGCGCCGGGTCTCTACGGCCACGCGCGGTTCTATCGCGCGGCCGGCCGGTATCGGCTCTTCGACAACTCCAACACGTGGACGGCGCGGGCGCTCCAGGCCGCCGGGTGTCCGATCGATCCCGCGACGTCATCACGGCCGGGGCGGTGCTGGAGGCGGCGCGAACGTTCGGGCGGTGCTGATTTTGTCCCGCTTCGCGGCGTTGTCGGCTACACTGGGCCCCTGACGTACTTGCCGACCGCCCTCTGGCTGATCCCGCTCGTCGCACTCGCGCTCACCCAAGCCGCGATTCTGGCGACGTCGATCTATTTCCACCGCGCGATCGCGCACGGCGCGATCCGGGTGCACCCCGTGGCCGATGTCGTGTTCCGCACGATCCTCTGGATCACGACCGGCCAACGGCGGCAGCAGTGGGTGGCCGTGCATCGCAAGCACCACACGTTCACCGACCGCGAAGGTGATCCGCACAGCCCGCGCCTGCTCGGGTTCTGGCGCGTCCAGCTCCTGAACGTGTACTACTACGCGCGCGAAGCCGGGAACGCCGACACCATCCGGAAGTTCGCGCCCGACGTGCACGAGGACTGGCTCGATCGGAACGTCTTCCGCTGGGGCTGGCTGGGTGCGGCCCTCGGGACGGGTCTGGCCTGTGTCGTGCTCGGCCTGTGGGCGGGCCTGGCGAGTGCAGCCCTTCATGGCGTGCTCTACGTGTTCGTGGCGGCCCCGCTCATCAACGGGCTCGGGCACTGGCGCGGCGGCCAGAACTTCACGGACAACACGGCCTACAACTGGGGGCTGCTGTCGTGGGTGACGGGCGGCGAGAGCCTCCACAACAACCACCACGCCCATCCGCGCGCGCCGAAGTTCAGCGTGCGGACCCGGGAGTTCGATCCCTCGTGGGCGGTGATCCGCGTGCTCGTCGCCGCGCGCCTGATCGTGATCGTCGGCGCCTCCGTCCGGCTCTCCTAGACCGCGCGCGTCATTCCAGAGACGAGCTCGAGGTCGTCGACGGCCTCGAGGCTTGGGTTGGGCAGCGTGTCCGGGTGCTGCCACTTGATCCACGCCCGCGACGCGCCGTTCTCGTCCTCACCGTCGAAGCGCACCACGGTCCCCTGTGTCTTGAGCAGGCGATGACGGCGGACGACGACGTCGCCGACGCGGAGCTTGCTCGCGACGAGCGGGCGGCGCGGCATCACTCGTCGTCCCCGCGCCGGGCGCGCTGGAGCGCACGGCGGCGCTTCTTGCGTGCGAGCGCCTGTTTCCGCTTGCGCTTCACCGAGGGCTTCTCGTAGTGCGCGCGGCGCTTCATCTCCTGAAAGGCGCCCTCTTTCAACATCTGCTTCTTGAGCGCCTTGAGCGCCGGCTCGATCTGGTTGTCGAACACCTGGACCCTCGACATCAGGGCCTCGCGGCGGTCGGGAATGCGGTCACTTGCAAGCGTCGGCTCCGGCTCCGCTGGGGACCACACGCCCAGTCGCTGCGGAAACGCGCGACCGGGCAGGGCCTGATGAAGGGAGGGGTCCACGTCGGACCGGCGCCCGGACCAGACGTCGGCAGAGTACCACGTCACGGCGGCCGGGCCAGGACGAACGACGGCAACGACCGGGGCATGGCTCAGGCCGGTCGCGCCTCGGGCTCGCCGGGCCGGCGCACCAGCACGACGTAGAGAGTGGTCGCCTTCAACGCACGGCCGCGGACGGGAACGCCGCGCCGGCTCGCTGAACACGTCACCAGCGGCGTAGTCCCTCGCGGGCTCGTCGCCGATCTGATAGCGCAGGGAGCCGTCCAGCACCCGGGCGATCGTCGAGGTGGCGTGCACGTGCGACTGGATCTCGTAGCCGTCGGGGAGCTGCACTTCGTAGCCCACGATCTCCAGACCGCGCTCGTCGAGCGGGGCCGCGAGGCGATCGGTGCGGGTCACCTTCATGACGCCCTCCTGGTGCCGGCACTCTATCGCATCGCGAGGCGCCAGCAGATGGCGACCGTGATGCCGGCGAGGGCGCCGAGCGCCCACTGCACCGTCGCGCCGGGACGGCGCACGGCGAGGCCGGCGATCGCGCCGAGCACGAGACCGGCGACGAACCCGGAGGCATGCGCGGTGAGATCGCTGCCGGGGGCGGCGCCGAGCATCGCGAGCAGGACCACGCCGGCGACGGGCGCCATCCACCGCTTGCCGCGTCGCAAGGGGGTTTGGGGGTCCTGGGGCTGCGGGGCCCCCATGTTCAACGGGGTTTGGGGGTCCTGGGGCTGCGGGGCCCCCATGTTCAACGGCTCGCCGGGGACGAGACGGAGCGCGACGAGGACGCCGAGCGCACCGAAGGTGGCCGTCGAGGCGCCGACCGCGACGTGTCGCGGGTCGTGCGCCATCGCGGCCAGCACGTTGCCGCCCGCGCCCGTGAAGAGCACGAGCAGGAGCGCCACGCCTGCGCCGAACCGCTGGACGATCGGCGGCAGAAGGATCGCCGCCGCGAGCGCGTTGCCGGCGACGTGCACGACGTCCGCGTGCAGCGTGAGCGCGGTGACGGCCCGCCAGAGCTCACCCGCCATGATCCGTCCCGCCGCGGCCGCGCCGTGCTCGACCCACGGCGAGCCCGACGCCCGCGTGCCGGTGACGCTGAAGAGCCACAGCAGGAGCAGGCCCACCGCGACGCCGGACATCCACGGGTAGGGCTCGAGCGGCACGGACGCGGCCCGCGCTTCGCGGCGGCGCTCGTCGTCGTAGGCGGCGAGCGCGCCGTGGGCGCGCACGGCATCGTCGGCGGCGGCGAGCACGACCCAGCCTCCACCATCCGGCTCGACGGCGTTCGGAATCCCGGCGGCCGAGAGCACGAGGGCCCACTCGTCCGCCTGTCTCGACGTCGCCGCGAACCGGATCGGCTGCATGGCCCATCTTCGCGCGGCGCGGCTAGAATCGGCGAACGATGACCCCTCGACTCCTGGTGCTCGACTTCGACGGCGTGGTCTGCGACGGCATCGACGAGATGGCCGAGAGCTCCTGGCGAGCCCTCGCCGAGGTGACCGGACGTGAGCTGCCGGCCGCCCGACGCGCGGAGCTGCAGCAGCGCTTCGCGACGCTGCGTCCGGTCGTCGAGTCCGGCTGGGAGATGGTGGCGCTGGTCGGCGTGCTGTCGGAGCGCGCATCCGCCACCGATGCCGCGCTCCACGACGGCGCGCAGCTGGGCCGAGGCGCGTGACGTCTACATTCGGAGTCACGCGCTGGAACGCCCACGACTCGCCGCCGCCCTGGACGGCGTCCGCGACCGCTGGCTGAAGGAGGACCCGCGCGGCTGGCTGGCGCGTCATCGCTTCTACGACGGGATCGCGGCGTGGCTCTCGCGGCTCGTCGCCGAGCGCCGGCTCGTGTACGTGCTCTCGACGAAGGGCAAGCCCTTCCTCGACGCGCTGCTCGCCGCGCACGACGTCCGGCTGCCGTCGGCGCGTGTCATCGGCAAGGCCGAGCCGAAGCGCGAGAAGTGGGACGTGCTGCGTGAGCTCGCCGCCTCGCACGGCGTGGAGGTGGGCGACGTATGGTTCGTCGAAGACCGCCTGGCGACGCTGCTCGACATGCGCCGCCACGCGCCCGACCTCGCCGCCGCGCGCCTGTTCCTCGCGGACTGGGGCTACGTCTTCCGCGACCGTGATCCCGCGGCCGCGCGGGCGGCGGGCATCCCGGTGCTGACGTTGGCGCAGGCGACGGGCGGGTTCGATGGGTGGATCGGCTAGAACGGCGCTCGCTGAGAATGTCCAATCCCTGATACAGTCCAGTCCCAGGCCATGAGCACCCAGACCGCTCCGGCTGTCAGCAGCCCGCTGGACCTCGCGCGGGCGCTCGCGCCGCGCATCCGCGCCCGCGCCACCGAGATCGAAGCCGCCCGTCAGGTGCCGAGAGACCTCGTCCTCGACATCGCCAACGCGGGGCTCTTCAAGGTCGCGGTGCCGGAGGCCGAGGCCGGCCTCGGCGCCAACATCGTCACCACGCTCGAAGTCATCGAGGAAGTCGCGCGCGCCGACGGCTCGACCGGGTGGTGCCTGGCGATGGGCATCAACACCTTCCGCCAGGCCGCGCAGCTCGCGCCCGAGGTGCGGCGCGAGATCTTCTACAGCGATCCCGTCGGCGTGTCGGCCGGGTCCGCGAATCCGCGCGGCCGTGCCGTCGCCGTGCCCGGCGGGTACCGCGTGACCGGCCACTGGTTCTTCGCCAGCGGCTGCATGCACTCGTCCGCGCTTCACGGCGCGTGCCGGGTGTTCGACGGCGAGACGCCGCGCCTGCGCTCCACCGGCGAGCAGGAAGTCCGGATGGCGTTCTTCTATCCGAAGTCCCAGGCGCGGATCATCGACACCTGGGACGTGACCGGCATGCGGGGCACCGGCAGCCACGACATCGAGGTCGACGACCTCTTCGTGCCCGAGGAGCGCACGTTCTCGGTGGCCGAGCGCCGCGCGCGCGTGACGGGCCCGATCAACCGCATGCACGGCTTCGACCTCGCGGGCTGCGGCTTCTGCTGCGTGGGGCTGGGCGTCGCGCGGGCCGCGCTCGACGCGTTCGCGGAGCTGTCGCAGACGAAGGTGCCGCGCGGATCGTCGGACCTGCTGCGCGACCGCGCCACGGTGCAGGCGACCGTCGGCGAGGCGGAGGCGATCCTGCGATCGGGCCGCGCGCTCCTCTTCGACACCGTCGGCGACATGTGGGAGACCGTGCTGGCCGCGCAGCCGATCACCGAGCGCCAGCGCGCCGATCTCCGCCTGGCGATGACGCACGCCGCGCAGAGCGCCGCGAAGGCCACCGCCATGGTGTGCGTCGCCGCCGGCACCACGTCGATCTTCGCCTCGAGCCCGCTCGAGCGCTACGCGCGCGATGCCGAGGTGGTGCGGCGCCACAACCAGCTGCAGCTCGTGAACTACGAGGCGGTGGGCCGCACCGTCCTCGGTCTGGAGTCGAATAGCCCGCTGTTCTGAGGGGAGTCGGCGATGACGGACAGGGCCGTGGCGATGTTGACCGAGGCCATCCTCGAGCGCGATCAGCCCCGCACGACGGATCTCTTCTACCAGATGGTGACGCGCGAGGGCCGGTCGGTCGGCGACGCGCTGGGCGCGGTGACGAAGGCCGAGGCGCCGTTCGTCCAGGTGCCGAGCCACATCAACGTGCGTGACGGCCAGATCACGCTCATCAACAACGACCACACGATCCTCGGGCTCCGGACGTCCGCGCACCTCGCGCCGTTCCTGCCGAAGGAGTACCGGCTGCTGCCGTTGCTGCAGAGCGTCTGGTACATCCCGGCGGGCCTCGACATCTGGAACCAGCTCCTCGGCAAGTACCCGGGCCGCTACGCCACGATGAAGGGCATGAACGTGCCGCCGCCGAGCTACGGCCCGGTGGTGTGGAACCAGGACCAGGCGCCGATCCGCGAGGAAGGGACGGTCGAGGAGCGGCTGCACGCGCACATGATCGCGACGATGAGCGGCGACGTGCGGCGTTCGTACGGGCTGTTCCTCGGCCTCGCGCAGGATCCGGACGTGCGGTCCCAGCTCCGCGATCACCTGCTCTTCCTCGGACTCATCGACGTGCAGGACACGGTCATCGGCCGCAAGGCGCGCAACACGGGCCACAAGGCGCTGCGCGCGCGCGCCGTCACCGACCTCGCGGATTTCATCGGCTGGGACCACGCGCAGGGCGTCCACTACATCGGCGTGCCGGACATGGCCGTGGGGCCGCTCTACTACTCGCTCTACGACGCGGCGTGCGTGACGGTGACCGCCGAGTTCCCCGATGCGGGGAAGAGCCTCGGCGACAACCAGGGGACGCTGACGCCGGCCGAGGTCGAGGAGATGGTCGCGCTCCTGACGACCGCCGATGCCGCGACGGTGTGGGACCGTCTGACCGCGCATCTCCGCGCCGGCGTGTCGGTGCGGAGCCTGGGCGACGCGATCCAGATCGGCGCGGCCGAGCTGATCCTGCGCACGACGGTGCCGCGGCAGTTCACGGACGGTCAGCATCCGTTCGACTACTGCAACACGGCGAACACTGGCTGCGGCGGACGACGAGCCCGTACCGCGCGCGGATCCTCTACCTGATGGCGAACTTCGTCAACGACTCGGCGCGAAGCAACAAGCTGTTCGCCCCCGTCGCCGAGCCGGCCTGCTCGGGCGAGGCGACGCTCGAGGCGCTCGACGAAGCGATCATGGCCTTCGACATCCCGCGCGCCACCGCGGTGGCCCGCGCCTACGTGGAGTCCGGCGCCGATCGCACCACGTATCAGGCCGCCGTGGCGCTCACCGCGTGCAAGTTCCAGGACGACCCGCACAACCAGAAGATCACGCACTCCTCGTTCGAGGAGTACGCGCACAACTCCA
This sequence comes from uncultured Candidatus Rokubacteria bacterium, assembly GCA_963707305.1. Lineage (GTDB taxonomy): Bacteria > Methylomirabilota > Methylomirabilia > Rokubacteriales > CSP1-6 > VGLJ01. The sequence continues at coordinate 420,221 of CAVPPZ010000025.1, read as the reverse complement.
CGCACCTCCGCGATCGGCTGCTGGTCGCGCCCGTCCGGCTGCTGGCCGGCTGGCCGAAGATGCCGGGCGAGCGGGAGTGCTACGCGCGATTCATGAAGGGCTGGGGTCGCAACTGACATGGGGGGCCCGAGACGGGCCCCCCATGCCCCCCACGCTCCGCGGCCCGGCGAAGCCGTGCCGCTCCGCGACTGCCGTACGACAGACCCCCTCATGGAGGGCGCGCTCACGGAGGGTCGCGGTGGTGGACGAGCACCCTCGCGACCCGCCCGTCGGCTCGACCGAGCCCATCACCTCGAGCTGGAGTCCCCGCTTGTTGCTCCGGACGGTGGCCGCGGGATCCCCGAGCGTCCTCGTCACGAGCCGCGACGGAGCTCGATCGACTCCGCGTAGTGCGCCAGGATGGCTTCGACGTCGTGGCTGTTGAAGGCCGTACCCATTCTTCCGCGAGTCCGCGCTTGCGTGGCGTCGATGTTGCCATGCGCCGACTCTACGCCGGGTCTGTGAACATCACGCCTGTATCCAAGAGTGGGCATTGATTGACTGGCGAGATTCACCATATGCATAATCGTGAGGTCGGATTGCCACCGGAGGCTCGCCCGAGCTGTGGAACGATTCGGCGCTGCGGCCGACTCGAAACGTCGCTTCGCCGCCAAGGCCGACGGGAGATGCTCGCGACCGACTCGTCGCGGGCGTGTTCTCTACATCAGGTGGTCTTACGACGACGACTGTGGTCGTCGTCTCCTTTCATGAGCTTGAAAGCCAGGACGATGAAGAGCAAACATAGGGTGTCACGCGCCGAGCCGCGTCGACAAGGACGCGTACCTGACGACGCGTGTCCCCAGTGCGGGGTCCTCATGAAGGCTGTTGATCGCCGGCTCACGATCCGCATCAATGGCGAGCCCGTGACAGTAGATGCCGTCCGACACCGCCGCTGCCCCCGCTGCAACGAGAAGGTCCTGACCTATCAAGAGATGGTCGCGTTCAACAGTCGCGCGTTCGAAGCGTACCGTCGAAAGCACCGCCTCCTGGCCGAGCGTGAGATTCGCGCGATTCGCGAACGCCTGGGTCTCACGCAAGGGGCCCTCGCGCGGCTCCTGAGGCTCGGATCGAACACGGTCTCGCGGTGGGAGGCCGGCCGGAACGTCCAGAGCGCGTCGATGGACATGATGTTGCGCGTGCTTCGAGACGTTCCCGGGGCCCTCGCCTATCTTCGACGCTGCGCGGCATAGGGTCGGTCCTTTACGGGTTGCGAAGCCTCGCGTATCCTCTGTCGCTACTTGTAAGGGGTTCACCGGAGGTCGCGAATGGTCGCTGCGAACCCGAATCCTCGCGTCCCCAGACAGAGGGGGAGACTCATGTCGATCAGCGTCCGGTCCCTGCTCGTCACCGTCCTGGCCGCCTTTGCGCTCGTCACGCTCGCCGATCTGCCGGCCGCGGAGGCGCAGCGCAAGAAGGTCCTCAACATCGCGGCCAAGGAGCCCGACACCCTCGACCCGCACTCCAGCACGCTCGGCCAGTCGCAGGCGATCGCGCGGTTCATGTTCCGCGGCCTGACGCGGTTCGCGATCAAGGACGGCAAGGTCACCACGGCCGAGGTCGAGCCGGACCTCGCCGAGAGCTGGACGCTCTCGCCCGACGGCACGACGTGGACGTTCAAGCTGCGCAAGGGTGTCCAGTTCCACAAGGGCTTCGGCGAGATGACCGCCGAGGACGTGAAGTTCAGCTTCGAGCGGCAGCTCAACAAGACGCCGGGCACGCGCTACGGCGTGAACCTCGACGTGATCAAGGGCATCGAGATCCTCAACCCGCACACGGTGCAGATCCAGCTGAAGACCTTCGACGCGATCTTCCTCCTGCGCATGGTGGGCTACCAGCAGGGGTACATCGTCTCGAAGAAGGCGGCCGCGGACCACGAGAAGTTCAAGTGGAATCCCGTCGGGACGGGGCCGTTCTACTTCGACCGGCATTCGCCGCGCGAGAAGATCGTGATGAAGGCGTTCGACAAGTTCTACGCCGGCAAGCCTCAGATCGATGAAGTCCACTGGTTCGACGTGCCCGAGGACTCCACCAAGCTGATCGGCCTCGAGAAGGGCACGTTCGACATGCTCTACCCGGAGGCGGTCACCGCCGACTTCGCCGACCAGGTGAAGAAGATGGGCATGGTCATCGACCGGCGCGGCCCGGGCGGGCAGGAGCGCTTCTACATCGACATGACGCACAAGCCGTTCGACGACATCCGCGTGCGGCGCGCGTTCATGCACGCCATCGACCGCAAGGCCATCAAGGAGACGATGTACCCCGGCGGCCTCGCGCGCCTGGCGACGAGCTGCGTGCCGCCCGGCTACTTCGGTCACATCCCGATGAGCTTCCCCGAGCACGACGTCGAGAAGGCGAAGAAGCTCCTGGCCGAGGCGGGACATCCGAACGGGTTCACGGTCAAGAACTACTTCATCAGCAAGTCGTTCTTCTATCCCAAGGTGCTCACGCTCGCGCAGGAGCAGCTCAAGAAGGCCGGCATCAACGTCGAGCTGCAGGTGGTCGAGCACGCGACGTTCCACGACAACATCCGGAAGAACCTGAACCCGTTCGTGCTCTACGGCGGCACGCGCATCACCGACGCCGACCCGTGGCTGTCGCTGTTCTTCGACTCCAAGGAGATCCCGGACCCGGCCACCGGCAACAAGGGCACGAACTTCGCGCACTACCGGGCGATCGACGACCTGCTCGCACGCGGGCCGCGTGGAGCGCGACCAGAAGAAGCGCGCCCAGATCTACGCCGAGGCGCAGAAGCGCATGGAGAAGGACCTCGTGTGCCTGCCGATCTCCGACGTGCCGAACCAGTGGGCGCGCAACCCGAAGCGCGTGAGCACTCCGTTCGACGCGGAGTACGGCGAGTACTCGCTGCACTACAGCTACAACTATCCCGAGATGCTGAAGATCTGAACTGAGCCGGCCGATGGTCACCTACGTGCTGCGCCGGCTGCTCGTCGCGATCCCGATGCTGCTCGGCGCGATGAGCATCGTGTTCTTCGCGATGCGCGTCCTGCCGGGCGACCCGTGCGTGGCGATGATGGGCGACCAGGCGACCACCGAGGCCCTGGCCGACTGCACGAAGAACCTCGGCCTGCACCGGCCGCTGGCGGTCCAGTACGTGGACTACGTCTGGCGGTCGGTGCAGTTCGACTTCGGCGAGTCGCTCCGCCAGGGCTACCCGGTGAGCGAGTACATCGCGCGCATGTTCCCGCACACGTTGATCCTGGTGCTCGCGGCCGCCGTGGTGGCGGCGCTGGTCGGCATCCCGGTCGGCATCGTCTCGGCGCTGAAGCGCCGCAACCCGCTGATCGACTACCCGCTGCGTATCTTCGCGCTGCTCGGCCTCTCGATGCCGGTGTTCTGGCTGGGCATCCTGCTGCTGATGTTCTTCTCGCTGCGCCTGGACCTGTTCCCGCTGATCGGCGGCGGGGACCTCGAGGGCGTGATGGCGATGGTGAAGTCGGGCGAGATGTTCCAGTACCCGGGCGACTTCCTCGCCGCGGTCGGCGGACGTGCTGTGGCACCTCACGCTGCCGGCGCTGGCGCTCGGGTTCACCCTGGCCGCGACCGTGAGCCGGCTCTCGCGCTCGGCGATGCTGGAAGTGATCAGCCAGGACTACATCCGCACCGCGCGCGCGAAGGGCCAGCTCGAGCGCGCCGTGGTCTACAAGCACGCGCTGCGCAACATGATGGTGCCGCTGCTTGACCATCATCGGTCTCTTCGTGGCCATCGCGCTGACGGGGACCGTCCTGACCGAGACCGTCTTCACGCGCCCGGGCCTCGGCAAGATGCTCGTCGACGCGATCGGCGCGCGCGACTACCCGCTCGGCCCAGGGCGCCATCACGGTGTTCACGATGATCATCATCGTCGTCAACCTCGTCGTCGACCTGCTCTACGCGGTCGTCGACCCGCGGATCACCTACAAGTAATGGCGATCGCGGTCCGCGACGTCGGGACGGCGGTCGAGCAGCCGGCGCCGCGCGCGCCCGTGGGGCCGGCTGATCCGCCGCTACGCGCCGATCGGGATCGGCATCGTGCTGGCGGCGGCGATGATCCTGATCGCGGCGGCGGCGCCGTACATCGCGCCGCTGAGCCCGTCGGCGCAGTTCTCCGACGCGGTGCTGAAGGGCCCGGGCGCGGTGGATCGCCACGCGCTGGGCACGGACGAGTTCGGCCGCGACATCCTGAGCCGCGTCATCTGGGGCACGCGCATCTCGCTCCAGGTGGGCCTGGCGTCCGTGATCTTCGGCTTCGCGGTGGGCGTGCCGCTCGGCATCCTCGCGGGCGCGCAGGGCGGCCGGGTCGAGACCGGCATCATGCGCGCGTCCGACATGCTGATGGCGTTTCCGACGCTGCTGCTGGCGCTCATCATCGTGACCGCGCTGGGCGGCTCGCTGTTCAACGAGATCGTGGCGATCGGCATCGCGCTGACGCCGAACTTCCTGCGTCTCTCGCGGAGCCTGACGCTGACGATCCGGGAGCAGGACTACATCATGGCGGCGCGCGCGATGGGGAGCGGCCAGCTCCGCGTGATGGCGCGCCACGTGTTCCCGAACGCCCTCTACGCGCTCGTCGTGGTGGCCACGCTCTACATCGCGACGGCGATCCGGACGGAAGCGAGCCTGTCGTTCCTCGGGCTCGGGATTCCGCCGCCGACGCCGAGCTGGGGCAACATCCTCAGCGAGGGGCGCCAGTACATCAAGTGCTGCCCGTGGATCACGACGTTCTCGGGCATCGCGATCATGCTCGCCGTGCTCGCGTTCAACCTGATGGGCGACGCCCTCCGCGACCTGCTGGACCCGCGCCTGCGCGGGGAGTAACGGGTCAGGCCGCGTGACGGCCCGAAGGGCCGTCACGCGGCGTCGCCACCTTGACGACGATCGGCTCGCCGCGGATCTCCACGTCGCGCATCCGCTCGAGCACGCGGTCCACGTACTCCGCCGGGATCTCGACGAAGGTGAAGCGCGGGTGGATGTCGATGGCGCCGATGACGCGGCCGGGAATGTCGGCCTCGCCCGCGATGGCGCCCACGATGTCGCCCGGCCGGATGCCCGCCTCCCGCCCCGCGTCGACGAAGAGCCGCACCATGCGGCCGCTGGCCACCGGCTCCGGCGGCGCCTCCGGAAGGACCTCGACGGTCAGCGGCTTGCCGGCGGCGGCGAGGCGCGCGGCGGCCGCGGCGATCTCCGCCATGTCGATCCCGGCTTCCTCGCTGAGCTCCTCGACGAGCGCCAGGTAGGGCTCGAGACCCTCCTCGCCCGCCGCCGCCCGCAGCCGTGCCTTGAAGGAGCGCACCCGTCGCGCCGCCACGTCCGCTTCCGTCGGCATGCGCATCGCCGTGATGCGCTGGCCCGTGAAGCGCTCGATCGTCTTGAGCAGGCGGCTCTCGCGGGGCGTGACGAAGAGGATCGCGGTCCCGGTCCGGCCCGCGCGCCCGGTGCGTCCGATGCGGTGGACGTACGACTCGGCGTCGAACGGCACGTCGTAGTTGATGACGTGCGTGATGCGCTCCACGTCGAGGCCGCGCGCGGCCACGTCGGTGGCGACGACGACTTCGACCTGCCCGTCGCGCAGGCGCCGGATGACGGCTCTCGCGCGTCCTTCTGGGTCATGTCGCCGTGCATGGCCTCGGCGGCATAGCCGCGCGCCTGCAGGCGCTCGGTCACCTGCGCGGCGCCGACCTTCGTGCGGACGAAGACGAGGGCCGCCTCCGGCGCCTCCACCTCGAGCACGCGGGTGAGCGCGTCGAGCTTCTGCCGCTCGCTCACGTTGAGGTAGCGCTGCTCGACCGCGGCCACCGTGCGCGTCTTCGTCTCGATGGCGATGGTCTCGGGATCGCGCAGATGCCGCGTGGCGATCTTCCGGATCGCCGGCGGCATGGTCGCCGAGAAGAGCGCGGTCTGCCGCTCGGCGGGCATCTGCGCCGAGGATCCACTCGACGTCGTCGATGAAGCCCATGCGCAGCATCTCGTCCGCCTTCGTCGAGGACGACCATGCGCATCGCGTCGAGGCTCAGCGTCTCGCGGCGCAGGTGATCCATGATCGCGGCCGGGCGTGCCGACGACGACGTGGACGCCGCGCGCGCAGCCGCTTGAGCTGCAGCTGCATGCCCTGGCCGCCGTAGACGGGCAGCACGCGCAGCGGCCCGAGGTGCTTGCCGTAGGTGTGGATGGCCTCGGCCACCTGGATGGCCAGCTCGCGGGTCGGCGTGAGCACGAGCGCCTGGACCTCGCGCGCGCGCGAGGTCGAGCCGCCTGGAGGATGGGCAGGGCGAAGGCGGCCGTCTTGCCCGTGCCGGTCTGCGCCTGACCGATGACGTCGCGCCCGGCGAGGAGCGGCCGGAATGGTGCGCGCCTGGATCGGCGTCGGCGCCTCGTAGCCGACCTCCGTGACGGCGGTGAGGAGCGCGGGCGTGAGGCCGAGGTCGGCGAAGGTGGTCATCGAGATCAGAGTATCAGGCAGCCGTCACCCTGGCGACGACGCCAGACCTCTGGCGCCGGCCCCTGGCTCCACGGCCGTAACCTCGCGATTCTTCACGTCCGCGGCCTGGTATGGATCGTGCCCCTGGAGTGGTCGAAGCCAGAGACGGGGCGCCAGGAGGGCGGACATGTTCTCGGCGATGGTGGTCGGACGTACGAGCGCGGTTCCACCGGCGTCGTCGATCTCGCCCGCGACCGCCGCGAGGCACGGGGACGCGAGCTCGGAGGACTCGCGACGGCGTGCACGGCAGATGCGGCTCCGCGAGACCCGCCGGATCCTGATGGACTTCCGCGAAGCGGAGCGCGATCGGCGTCGAACCGAGCACCAGCGCCGGCATCAGCCGGCCCGGAGTGGTACGCTGCGCCGGGCGCGGAGCCAGGGGATCGGGGTGCGGCGTCAATGATCCCGCCGCCGATCCGGTCCGCCAGGATCGCGACGGAGAGCGCGTAGTAGTTGGCGCAGTTGTAGCGCAGCAGGGCGTCGTAGTTCCCGTGCACGAGGAAGCGCTGTTTCCCGACGCGCACCAGATTGGCTGCCGAGCTGCCGGTCGGGAGGCTCGTCCCATCGGCGCGCCGCACGCCCAGGCGCTGCCAGGCGGCGAGCGGCGCGGGGCCGATCATGTCGCGCATCGCGCGGCAGCCGGATTTACGGACGCCGAGCGCGCGAGAGGCGCGCTCGGCGGCGGCGGGGGCCACGCGCACCTCGCGACCCCACGGATCGTCGCCCTGCCACCCGTGGCTCACCAGGTAGTTGGCGATCGAGGCGAACGTGTCCGCGGGCGACGTCCAGATGTCCCGCCGGCTGTCCCCATCGAAGTCCACCGCGTACGCGAGGTAGCTCGACGGCATGAACTGCGGCTGTCCCATCGCGCCGGCCCACGAGCCTTTCATGCTGGCCGCGTCGATGTGCCGGCGCCCCACCATCGTGAGCGCGTCGTAGAGCTGCGCGCGGAAGAAGGTGGCGCGGCGCGGCTCCCACGCGAGCGTGGCGAGCGCCTGGAAGACCGGCACATCGCCGCTGAACCGGCCGAAGCGCGTCTCGAGCCCCCAGATGGCGAGGATGACCTTCGGCGGGACCCCGTACGCGGCACGCACCGAGGCGAGGATGTCGCGGTGCTCCGAGGCGAGCTCCCGGCCGCGCTGGACGACCGCCGGCGTCACGCGGCGGCGGAGGTACTCGTCGAAGGTGAGGGTGACCTCGGGCTGTCGACGATCGCTGGCGATCACCCGATGGAGGGGCGTCACGCCGACGAGCGTCTCGGTGAGGAGCTCGTCACTGTACCCGAGCGTTCGGGCTTCGGTGAGGAGGTCTTGCAGCCAGTCGTCGAAGGCCTGGGACGGCTGGGCATGCGACGCGGAGGTGAGCGCGAGAACGAGCGCCAGCGTGACGAGGGAAGCGGCCCTCATAGGCTCGATTCTGCAACGAGCCGCCGGCCGCGATCCAGTTTCGTGGACTAGGTGGCGCCCTCGGCGCGAACGAGCTCGAGGTCATCCACCACGACCAGGCTGGGGTTCGGCAGGGTGTTCCGGTGGTCCCACTTCACCCACACGCGGGCCGCGCCGTGCTCGTCCGCGCCGTCGAACCGCAGGATGGTCCCCTGGGTCTTCAGCGCCCGATGCCGGCGCACCACGACGTCGCCGACCTGGACGCGGCTCACCCCGGGAGGCCGGCGCGCCATCAGCGCGCCCGCCGATGCGAGGTGGAGCGCCACCCGACCGGGATCGTGGATCGATCGACGACGTTCATGGCGATCAGCCGCTCGGTTCCCTTGGCCACGGCCGTGGCGATGCTGGCAAACGTGGCGTGCGACTCCTCGATGATCTCGCCCGCGTAGTTCACGATCCGCCAGCGCCATTCGGGCCTGATCGGGGTCGAGAAGGCGGTGACTTGCACGGGTGCTACCAGCGCCCTCGTCCCCCACCATTGCGCGGGGCGGCGGGCTTGGACACCTCGATCTTCAGCGTGCGCCCGTCGAGCTGGTAGCCGTTGAGCTTGCGGATGGCCTCGGCGGCCGCCTCCGCGGTGGCCATCTCGACGAAGCCGAACCCGCGGGATTGCCCGCTGTCACGATCGTTGACGATGCTGACGGACTCCACCCCGTCGACCTGCGAGAAGAGCTGGCGCAACCCGTCGTTGGTAGTGCTGAACGAGAGACCGCCGATGAAGAGCTTGTGGGCCATGGGCGTGTGGCTCCTGACTCCGCTGGAGACCGCGCGCCCTGTCGCCGCGGATGCATGCGTTCGAGCGTGGCCTGATGGGGAAGGGGCCCTCGATGGACCAGCGGCCCGAACCAAGCACTCTAGACGGTAGCACGGACGGGGGAGGGCGTTGGCATTATGACTGCGCGCACAGGCCGCGAGGTCATTCGACAGAAACGCACGCCTCGGCGAAGCGGGCCGGGTCACGGAGTTGCTCGAAGACACCGTCGAAACGGACGAAGGATGAGTGTGATGTAACATCCTACACATGCACCGGACACAGCTTCTTCTCCCGCCCGAGCTGCACCGGCGTGCAGCACGACCGCGCCGGGCCCGACGGATCTCGCTGGGGAATCATCGTACGCGAGGCGCTTGCGGAATACCTCGCGCGTTCGGGCGGAGCGCAGCCGGCGCCCGGAGCGATCAGGGAGGTGTTGCTCGCCAAGCCGTTCGACGATCCCACGCCTGAGCCAGCACTCTCGGTCGATGTCGATCACTATCTCTACGGTTCCCCAAGACGCTCGAAACGGCGCCGATGAGCGCACTGCGAGCGGTGTTCGTCGATACGGGAGCGTGGGTCGCTCTGCGCTACCGGCGCGATCAGTACCATGGCCGGGCGCGGAAGCTGGCGGAGCGACTCGAGCACGAGCGCCTTGGACTCGTGACGACCGAGTCGGTTCTGGGAGAGGCAGTCACCCTCTTGAAGGCGCGCGGGGCGATCGATGAGGCGCTCGCGCTTGGAGAGTCGATCCAGGATGGCAGGCTTCGTCATCTTGTTGAATCGACCATCGAGCGGCGCGCCCGCGCCTGGGAGCTGTTCGTGCGCTACAAGACCGCCGCGTCGGCTGGGTTGATTGCGTCAGCTTCGCGGTCATGGAAGAGCTTGGACTTCGGCGGTTCTTCGGCTTTGACGATGATTTCGTCCGCGCCGGCTTCACTGCGTACCGCTGACTGCTAGAACGCCTCCGGCCCGCTCGCGATCCGATCCAGATCCGCCCGCGTATACGACCCCAGCGACCGGAAGTCGAACACGGTGTAGTTCTTGATCCACTGCGCGGCGATCTTCGACGCCTTCCGATAGCGCGCCGCCGAAGCCGCGTCCAGAGACCCGAGGCGGATGATGTCCTCCGTCTCCTCCTGCAACAGCCGCTTCACCAGCGCGAAGTCGTGGACCTCGCCGCCCTCCGCGCGCACCCGATGCAAGCACGCGCTGCGCGATCTGCGCCGTCGACATCCGGCCCGTCGCCAGGTCCTCCATCAGCGCGGGGTGGATGCCCGGCTTGCCCGCGAGCGAATCGATGCCCTTCGCGCCGCGGCCGTTGAGCCAGCCCTCCACGTACTCCACCAGCATGCGGGCGTTGCGGCGCGTGCCCTCCACGGTGATCGGGCCCTTCGGCACCTCGAGCCGCACCGGGTAGCGCGACGGGTCCGCCATCTGCGCCGACGGCTTCCAGCCTGAGCCGCGCAGCTCCTTGAACGGGTCGCCGGCCACCTTCATGTGGAAGATGTGCGCGACCCAGCCTCGGAGGAAGCCCTGCTCGGCCTCCCACTTCTTGTCGGCCTTGATCGCCTCGCCGGCCACGCGGTTCACCTCGGGATCGTTGCTCGGCAGCGCCGTCGCCATGCCGCCGATCGGCACCGCGCCGTGCTTGAGGCAGATCGCCACCAGCCGCCGGAAGATGTCGCCGAGGAACTGCGTGGTCTTGATGTCCACGCCGAAGCGATCCGGCCACACCTGCTGCGGGTCCGCCATCACGTACTCGAAGATCGACGCCTTCAGGTCCCAGCGCGCGGCGTTCAGGCCCGCCGAGTACTCGCCGAGCGCGTGGAGCATCTCCTCCATGTAGTAGACGCAGGGGAGGGACTCCACGAGGACGACCGCCCGCACGACGGCGTCGCGCAATCCAGGAAGCTGCTCCTGCGACAGCTTGAAGAGATCGCGATACCACCGCGCCTCCTCCGGACGCTCGAGCTTCGGCAGATAGAAGTAGATGCCCTGTCCGCGCTGGGCTTGCGCGCGGCCCGCGTAGAAGAGCGTCAGCGCGGTGCCGAGCAGCGCCGCGTTCACCGGCGTGCCGTCGATCCGCACGTCCGGCTCGTCGAGATGCAGGCCGCGCTCGCGGTGCATGAAGAACGGCAGCTCGCCGTCTTGCAGGCGGTACTTCCGGTTGCGCGCGGTGTCGTCGAACGCCAGCTCGCGGTTCACCGCCGCCAGGCGATTCAGTGCGGAGCTCACGCTGTCGATCAGGCGATGGCCGCCGCTGTCCTCGTCGTCGTCCAGGTCGCCGGCCGCGCGCTCGCCCTCGGGGCCGGGGTTCAGCGCGTTGATGAACATCGACGTGATCGAGCAGGGGCCGGAGATCTCGATGCCGGGCTTCTTCAGATCGTCGGGTACGGGCGGGACCTGCCAGCTCTTCGTCGTCGCCTCGCTCGCCGGGAGGTGGGCGACGGGCGTGCCGTCCAGCGCGCTCCTCAGCAGCGCCTCGCGCGCGGCGCGGAGCTGGCGGGCGCGGCCGTCCAGCGCGTCGTGCAGCGCAACGAGGTACTGGTTGAACTCCGGGGTGAAGAGCTTGTCGGCGCCCTCGACGGGCGCAAAGGTCACACGGCTGGCCGGCATTTCAGTGTCGTCCTTTCGAGCGGGGGGTCTGGCGCGGTGAGGCAACCCCCACGCCAGCGCCTACATTTTACGACACGCGGTGCTCACCGGAAGCGAGCTGTATCAGTCTTTGGGCATTCCGCGACGCGGCTCGGGGCTCTACCGTCGGTCTATGCAGCCCAGCCCGCGACCTATCTCCTTGAGCTGGCACGCGGAACAGCAGCTCGTACGACGGGGTGTGACGGAGGAGGAAGTGATCGAAGCGATCCGTACGACGGGGTGGCAGTTGGCGGAGCAGGGGCGACTCGAATGCCGCAAGAGTTACCCGTACGGCCGTCGGTGGAACGGCGTGTACTATGGCACGAAGCAGGTGCGGCCGATCTTCGTCGATGAGCCTCAGGGCATCGTCGTGGTGACCGTGTATGCGTATTTCTTCTGAAAGGGCGCGGCCATGAGGATCACGTACGACCCCGAAGCCGACGCCGTGTACATCTCGTTCAAGGACACACCGGTCACGACGACGCATCCGTCTGCGGGCATTGCCTTCGACTACGATGCTGAGGGGCGGCTCGCCGGGATCGAGATCCTCGACGCCAGTAGAGTCGTCGCGGATCCTTCGGCGCTCCAGGAGGTCACACTGCACACCCCGGGTCGCCTGAAACCGGGGCAGCGCCCGACCTGACCCCTGACGTCTCCCGGATCTCAGCCCGCCTGACGGTCAGCCGGCACCGCCGCGAGCACCGCCTGCCCACGGCCGCACATGCTGCACTCGCCGCCACGCCACCACGAAGTGCCGCAGCAGGCCCATCGGGCCCAGCGCCTGGCGGACCTCCTCCAGGCTCGCGCCCGCGCCGAGCGCGAGGCACGCGGGACAGCAGGCGTCTCCCGCCGAAGCGACGAGGCGGCTCAGCACCCGTTGCGTCACCGCCCGACGCTCTACTGTCTCCGCGGCCCCATTCGTCCCCGCGTGGTGCGTTCCGTTCAGCGCGGCGCCGTTCGTTGCCGCCCGCTCGACGGCAGACCCGGCGGACGCGCGAGGGATCGGCGCCCCGCGTGGACGAGTCGAGTGGACCACCACTCGGCGGCGTCCGCAACTGCGGCAACGCCCAGGCCGCACGCGCACCAGGGCACGGTCGGACAGTGGCCACAGCCCCCGGCGCACTTCGTCGTGCGTCAGCCGAAGCGCGGCGGCGACGCACTCCATGCACGTCGGCTCCACCTGCGTGGTGACGCGCTCGGCCACCAGCCGGTCGCTCGGCACCTCGAAGAGCTCGATGCGCAGCGGGCACGGCGGCTCGTTCGTGTCCACGTACTGGCAGCTGAGCTCGCTGCACCGCACGTGCGTCGTCGCGGGCCCACCGAGCAGGCCCCCACGTCGCAAGACGGCGCGGATGGATTTTGCTGCGATCGGGCACGGAACGTCGCGCGTCGTAGGATTGATTCCCATGCCCCAGGAAGATAGAAGGTGCAAACGCGCACGGATAGGATGGCGTTGCTCCCGGGCGAAGAACGAGACGCAGCATCGCGATACAGGGGGGCGCGCGCGGCGAGATCGAATTACCCCAGTTGGATGAGGAGTTGCCGCACGCGTGCCCGCATCGCGTCGGCCTTCAAGATCTTACTGATCGTCTATGATGTCACGCATGTCGCGCTACTTCTGCCACGACCATCCCGACGTGCTCAGTCTCGAGACCACCATCGTCGACGCGCGGCCGGGCGCCGTCGTGCTCGCGCAGAGCCCGTATCACCCTGGCGGCGGCGGCCAGCTGCCGGACCGCGGGCGGCTGGCCTGGGAGGGCGGCGACGTGCGCGTCACCGGCTTCGAGGTCGTCGACGGCGTGGTGTGGCACCTGCTCTCGGAGCCCGTCGCGCCGTCCGGCGTGGCCGTCGCCCGGGTCGATCCCGAGTTCCGCGCGGCGCAGACCGAGCTCCACACCGACGCGCACCTGCTCAACGCGCTCGTCTACCAGCAGTTCAACGGCGCGCTGCTCACGGGCGCCCAGCTCGGCGACGACGGCACCGCGCGCTGCGACTTCGACCTGCCGGACGTCGACAACGACCGGCTGCGCGCGCTCGAAGGCGCGCTGAACGACGCGATCCGCCAGGACCTGCCGGTACGCTACACGTGGATCGCCGCGCGAGCAGGCCGAGGCGCAGACCGGCATGCTCCGCAGTCGCTCGGTGGCGCCGCCGCCGTCGCCCGACGGCTTGATCCGCATCGTCGAGATCGTCGGGCTCGACCGCCAGGCGTGCGGCGGCACGCATCTCACGTCCACCGGGCAATCGCGGCCGATCAAGATCCTCAAGATCGACAACAAGGGCCGGCACAACCGCCGGGTGAAGTACGGGTTCGTCGCACACTGATCCCAACGGAGGGGACCCATGGCAACCGTGCTCTTCATCGTGAAGGCCACCATCCCTGCGTCCGACGAGGCGAAGTTCAACAAGTGGTACAACGAGGAGCACTGCCCGCAGTTCCTGCAGTATCCCGGCGCGGTGAGCGCACGGCGGTACAAGGCCATCATGGGCGAGGACAAGTTCCAGTACATGGCCATGTACGAAGTCCAGGACGAGGCGACGTTCAAGAAGCTCATGAGCTCGGATCACATGAAGTTCCTGCGCACGGAGTACGACCGGTACTTCCCGATGAGCGAGCGCGCGCGGTTCGCCTACACGCAGGTGTGGCCGTAGAATGCGGGCATGGCGCAAGCGCCGCGTCGGTTCCGCGGCATCGGGCGAGGGCGCAAGGTCCGCCGGACGCTCGAGCGAGGGGGCAGCGGCGCCAGCGGCCGGCTGAACACCGCCGTCGGCGGGTGGCCGGGCGTGCGGATCACGCCGATGTTCGGGCGCTGGGGCTACTTCCTCGGCGAGCAGCTCTTCGCGTGCTTCCCGCTCCGCGAGAAGGAGCACGACCTCTGGATCCGGCTGAGCCCCGTCGACCAGGCGCGGGCGCTGAAGGACACGGGACTCCGGCCGCATCGCCGCTTCGCGAGCCGCGGCTGGATCGAGATGGACGTGATGTCCCCGGACGACGTGTCGCACGCGCTGCGGTGGCTGCGGCGCGCGTATCACCATGCCGAACGCTGGGAAGCGAAAGGAGACGAGGCCGATGGCTGACGTGTTGACGGTGGTGGCGAAGGTGCGGGCGGCGAAGGGCAAGGGCGACGCCCTGGCCGCGCTGCTCAAGGAGCAGGTGGCGGCGGTGATGAAGGCGGAGCCGGGGTGCATCGTCTATCGGCCGCATCGGTCGACGAAGGACCCGGACCTCTTCATCTTCTACGAGCAGTACAAGGACGACGCCGCGTTCGACCTGCACCGCAAGGCGCCCCACCTCGCCGCCTTCCGCGAGCGTCGCGAGAAGGAAGGCCTCGTGGGCGGCCCGCCGGAGGTCGAGATCTACCGCTCCCTCACGGACTAGCGTTGGGCGCGATCCGCGACCTCGCCGCGAAGTTCTGGGACGGCGAGGTCGCTCCGCGCGATCTGTGGACCCCGACCGGGCAGGTGGAGGAGATCGCGCCCGGTCTCGTCTTCCTTCACGCGTTCGCCAACGTGTCGGTCCTGCGCACGGCCGCGGGGCTCGTGCTCGTCGACACCAGCAACTACCGGGCGCGCGCGAAGACCTTCGCGGCCGTGCGCGCGATCGATCCCGCCCCCGTCCACGCGGCGATCTACACGCACGGCCACGCCGACCACGCGTGCGGGATGCCGCCGTTCGTCGATGAGGCGAGGGAGAACGGGTGGGCGAGGCCGCGCATCGTCGGCCATCGCGCCGTCGCCGCGCGGTTCGATCGGTACACGGCGACCGCGGACTGGAACGCGCAGATCAACGCGCGCCAGTTCTCGATCCCGCCCACGTGGCCGCGCGAGTACGAGTACCCGGACACCGTCTACGACGACGCGCTGCGCTTCGCCGCCGGCGACGTCACGCTGGAGCTCGTCCACGGCCGCGGCGAGACCGACGATCACACGTGGATCTGGTGGGCGGCGCATCGCGTGCTGTTCACCGGCGACCTCTTCATCTGGGTGTCGCCGAATGCCGGCAACCCGCAGAAGGTGCAGCGCTACGCGGCGGAGTGGGCGGCGGCGCTGCGCGCGATGGCGGCGCACGAGCCCGAGATCCTCGTGCCCGGCCACGGGGTGCCGATCTTCGGCGCCGCGCGCGTGCGCCAGGCGCTGGACGACACCGCGGCGTGGCTCGAGCACCTCGTGAGCGAGACGGTCGCGCGCATGAACGCGGGCGCGACGCTCGAGCAGATCCTCGCGGAGGTGACGCCGCCCGCGCATCTCGCCGGCCGCCCCTATCTCCACCCGGTCTACGACGATCCGGAGTACGTCGTCCGCAACATCTGGCGGCTCTACGGCGGCTGGTGGGACGGCGTCGCGGCGCACCTGCAGCCGGCGCCGCACGCGTCGATCGCGCGGGAGGTCGTCGCACTCGCGGGGGGCGTGGACGCGCTGGTCGCGCGGGCGACGCGGCTCGCCGAGCAGGGAGACCTGCGGCTGGCGGGCCACCTGATCGACTGGGCGGCGGCCGCGTCCGACGACCGCGCCGTTCACGCCGCGCGCGCGGCGATCTACGAGCGCCGGGCGAAGGAGGCGAGCGCGCTGATGACGCGCGGGATCTTCTCGGCGGCGGCCAAGGAGTCGGCGGCGCGCGGGTAGGCTGCGCGGATCTTCAGCACCGAAGTTCCCGTTGCCTCGCCAACGGGCAGGAACGCCAGCCAGATCAACTGCCCCTGAAGCTCGCGCGCCGTCACGCTTCGTCGCCGAGCCAGGCCGCTCGCCGCCGCATGGCACTCCCGTTGCTCTCCGCGGGCGCATGCATCTTGTCCCGACAGGACCGACCCGGTGAGCGCCGCCACGGAGCGTCCCCGGCTGATCCACGGCGCGCCGGTCCCGCTCTACGTCCAGCTCAGCGACCTGTTGCGGGACCAGATCAAGACCGGACGGTACGGGCCCCTCGACCGGCTGCCGTCCGAGCACGAGCTGGTGCGCGAGCACAGCGTGAGCCGCATCACCGCGCGCCAGGCGCTCGGCGAGCTCGAGCGCGCCGGGCTGGTGTTCCGCCTGCAGGGGAGGGGAGCTTCGTCGCGCGGCCCGCGGTCGTGCAGCGGCTGACGCAGCTGCGGGGCTTCGCGGAGGCCATGTCCGCCCACGGCGTGAGCTCGGTCTCGCGCGTGCTGCGCGTCAGCAACGTCCGCGCGGCGGGCGCGGCCGCCGTGGCGCTCGGCGTCGAGGCCGGGGAGCCGCTGCTCGAGCTGCGGCGGCTCCGCCTCGCCGACGACACGCCGGTGTCGCTCGACATCAGCTGGTTCCGGGCGGCGCTCGGCCGCCGCCTCGCGCGCGAGGACCTCGCCCGTCACGACGTGTTCTGGCTCCTCGAGCACGTGTGCGGGGTGGCGCTCGGCGCCGCCGACCACGAGATCGCCGCGGTCGGCGCGGAAGAGGACGTCGCGATGCACCTCGGCGTGCCGTCGGGCACGCCCGTGCTCTTCATCGAGCGGCTGACCCGGGACACGGCGAACGCGCCCGTGGACTACGAGCACCTCTACGTCCGCACGGATCGGGTCCGCTACGGCCTGACGCTCGAGCGGCAACCGGCCCCTGAGGAGACCAGATGAGCCAGGAGACGTGGAAGTTCGGGGACACCGTCGAGATCGACACCGATCTGCTCGTGATCGGCGGGGGCAGCGCGGGATCGGTTGCCGCGATCGCGGCGCGCGAGGCCCGGCCGGACCTGTCCGTGCTCGTGCTGGAGAAGGCCAACGTCAAGCGGAGCGGCGCGATCTCCATGGGCATGGACGGCCTCAACAACGCCGTCATCCCCGGCCACGCCACGCCCGAGCAGTACGTCAAGGAGATCACGATGGCCAACGACGGCATCGTGAACCAGGCGGCGGTGATGGCGTACGCCCGGCGCAGCTACGCGATGATCCAGGAGCTCGACTCCTGGGGCGTGAAGTTCCAGAAGACGGAGACGGGCGACTTCGACGTCAAGAAGGTGCACCACAAGGGCAGCTACGTGCTGCCGATGCCCGAGGGCTACGACCTCAAGAAGATCCTCACGCGGCAGATGCGCCGCACCGGCGTGAAGGTCTCGAACCGCATCATGGGCACGCGCCTGCTCACGCGGGAGGGCCGCGTGGTGGGCGCGATGGGCCTGCACACGCGCACCGGCGCCTTCGTCGTCATCCACGCGCGCGCGGTCATCCTCTGCTGCGGCGCGGCGGGGCGCCTCGGGCTGCCCGCGTCCGGCTACCTCTACGGCACGTACGAGAACCCCACGAACGCGGGCGACGGCTACTCGATGGCCTACCACGCGGGCGCGGAGCTCTCGGGCATCGAGTGCTTCCAGATCAACCCGCTCATCAAGGACTACAACGGGCCCGCGTGCGCGTACGTCACGGGCCCGTTCGGCGGCCACACGGTGAACGCGCAGGGCGTGCGGTTCATCGAGTCCGACTACTGGAGCGGGCAGATGATGATGGAGTTCCACCGGGAGCTCCAGACGCCGCACGGCCCCGTCTACCTCAAGCTCAACCACCTCGCCGAGGAGACGATCCTCGAGATCGAGCGCGTGCTGCACGGCACCGAGCGCCCGAGCCGCGGACGCTTCCACCAGGGACGCGGCACCGACTACCGCGACGGCATGGTCGAGATGCACATCTCCGAGATCGGGCTCTGCAGCGGGCACAGCGCGTCCGGCGTGTGGATCAACGAGCGCGGCGAGACGACGGTCCCCGGCCTCTACGCGGCGGGCGACATGGCGTCGGTGCCGCACAACTACCTGCTCGGCGCCATGACGTACGGGAAGATCTGCGCGGAGAGCGCGCTCGCCTACCTGCCCGGCGTCACGGACCTCACCGCCGACCCGGCGCAGCTCGACGCGGAGCGCGCGCGCATCTTCCGGCACACGCGCGAGCGGAGCGGGCTGCCGCACCACCAGGTCGAGTACAAGGTGCGGCGGCTCGTGAACGACTACCTGCAGCCGCCCAAGACCACCACGCGGATGGAGACCGGGCTCGCGCACTTCATGCGGTCCGAGGACGACATCGCGGCCATCGCGGCCGACAACCCGCACGACCTCATGCGCGCGATGGAGGTCTACTTCATCCGGGACTGCGCGGAGATGGCGGCGCGCGCCTCCCTCGAGCGCACGGAGAGCCGCTGGGGCCTCTATCACTACCGTCTCGACTACCCGGACATGGACAACGAACGCTGGTTCGTCCACCTCAACCTGCGCAAGGGCACGCGGGGCGCCATGGAGTTCGTCAAGCGCCCGGTGGCGCCGTACGTGGTGGAGATGAGCGAGGACGAGCTGACCAGCTACCACCGCCTGCGCATTCCCGCGGGGAGGGCCTGATGGCGCACGTCGCGATGCGGTTCGACGTTCCGGTCACCGTCGACGAGTCGAAGTGCATCAAGGGCTGTCACCTCTGCGTCGACGTGTGCCCGCTGGACGCGCTCGCCATCAATCCGGAGAGCGGCAAGGCGTTCATGGCGCGCGACGAGTGCTGGTACTGCACGCCGTGCGAGGTCGACTGCCCGGCCGACGCCGTGACGGTCTCCATCCCGTACCTGCTCGCGATGAGGTCAGACCAGAACGTCGACGTCCTCCTTGCGCGGCTCGCCGACCCGGACCCCGAGACGCGCCGGGTCGCCGTGATGGCGCTCGACGAGGCCGCCGACACGCGCGCCGTCGGGCCGCTGATCGCGGCGCTTCGCGACGCCGACGCGACCGTCCGCCGGCTCGCCGTGGGGGTGCTGGAGGAGCTCGGCGATCCCGCCGCGGTCGCGCCGCTCATCGAGCTGATCGACGATCCCGCGCCGGCCGTGCGTGCCGCCGTGCAGAGCGCGCTCCGCGAGTTCCGGACCCAGGAAGCCGCACCTCCCTCATCGCGGCGCTCGCGCATCCCGAGCGCGTCCGTGCGCCGCGCGGTGCTGGTGGGCCTGCGCGAGCTGAAGGACCCGCGCGCGCTCCCCGCGCTCGAACGCGCGCTCGCCGACCCGGATGCGGGCGTGCGGCGCGAGGCGGTCACCTCGCTCGGCTATCTCCGTCAGCCGAGCACGGTCCCCGCGCTGCGCGTGATGCTGGCGGACGCCGATGCGCAGGTCCGGCGCCTCGCGCTCGGTGCGCTCTCGTTCTTCCGCGACCCCGCGCTCGTGCCGGCCTTCGTCGCCGCGCTCGGCGACGCCGACTGGCAGGTGCGGCAGGAAGCCGCGATCGTCCTCGGCCGGCTCGACGACGCCACGAGCGCGGACGCGCTCGTGGGCGCGCTCGGCGACGCCGCGTGGCAGGTGGTGAAGGAGGCGCTCATCGGCGTCGGCCGCCGGCGGATCGACGCCTCGGCGCCGGCGCTGCTCCGGCTCCTCGACAGCGAGCACGCGGACCTGCGCCGCCTCGCGGCCGCCGCCCTCGGCGCCGTCGGCGCGACGGAGGCGATGGCGTCGCTGACGCGCCTCGTCGACGACCCGGACGTCGAGGTGCGCAAGGCCGCGAACCACGCGCTCGACGCCATCGTGCTGGCGGGCCGCGAGGCGTGAAGGCTTCGACGTCCCCAACTGCCCGTCGTACGGCACTGGCGCTGACGATGCCGTCACTCTCGCACTGCCGCGAGCCAGGCCCTGGATCCGGACTCGCTCGGTGAAAGGAGCGGCATCATGCGCGTGACACGCACCATCCTCGCGGCGCTCGTCGTCCTCGGCTTGCTCGCGCCGGCGTGGGCGCAGGAGACGATCCGCATCGGCATCGGTCATCAGAGCCTCTGCACCGACACCTACTCGGGCGGCATCACGGTCAAGCAGCTCGGCCTGCTCGAGAAGCACCTGCCGAAGACCGGGAAGTACGCCAACGTGAAGTACGACATCGTCTGGGAGGACTACACGTCGGGCCGCCCATCACCAACCAGATGATGGCGGGCAAGCTCGACATCGGCGTGATGGGCGACTACCCGCTGCTCGTGAACCTGGCGCGGTTCCAGGAGACGCAGAGCGTCCGCTCGGTGATCGTCTCCATGACCGGCTACAACATGCACGGCTCGGGCAACTCGATCGCCGTGCCGCACGACGCGCCCATCTACAAGTTCGAGGACCTCAAGGGCAAGAAGGTCTCGGTGCCGTTCGGCTCGGCGGCGCACGGCATGCTCCTGAAGGCGCTCGTCGACCGCAACCTGCCGCAAGACTTCTTCACGCTCATCAACCAGAGCCCGCCCGTCGGCGCCACCAGCATCCAGGAGAAGAAGATCGACGCGCACGCCGACTTCTGTCCGTGGGGCGAGCTGATGGAGTTCAAGGGCTTCGGGCGGAAGATCTACGACGGGCAGCAGGCCGGCATCGCGTACCTGCACGGCCCGGTCGTCCGCAAGGACTTCGTCGACAAGCACCCCGAGCTGGTCGTGGCGTACCTCAAGGCCGTGGTCGAGGCCAACGACTGGATCAGCAAGAACCCGGAAGAGGCGACGACGAAGCAGGAGCAGTGGACGTCGATCCCCAAGGAGGTCCTCTACCTCTACTTCGGCAAGGGCGGATTCCTCACGCTGGACGCCACCATCAAGCCGAAGTGGGTCGAGGTCTTGAAGTACGACGGCAGCGTGCTGCAGAAGATGAACATCATCAAGACGGTGGACGTCGAGAACTTCATCGACGACCGCTTCATCAAGCAGGCCTACAAGGAGCTCGGCCGCGACTACGTGAAGGATCAGAAGGTGATCGTGGCCGGCACCTCGCCCATGGACGGCAAGGACGCCGCGACCGGTGCCGCCATCAAGGATCCGCGGGCGGCGGGCGAGCTCTGGCTCAAGGGCGAGGCGATCAAGGGGTACGCCTCGCTCGCGACGCTCCTGGGTGCGCTGCGCGAGGCGGAGCAGAAGAACAAGGCGGTCAACGCCGCCTACGTGTTCGACCAGCCCACGGGCCTCAAGCTCTTCGCGCATCGCGCGTTCTTCGTCGCGGGCGGCACGGGGAAGGCGGCGCCCGCGTCGCTGGTCGCCTTCGCGTGGAAGGACGAGGCGGAGGCGTTCGCCGCCAAGAACGGCGGCAAGGTGCTGTCGCTCGACGACGCGAAGAAGCTCGGAGTCACGAAGTAACGATGGCGCCGGACGCCGGGACCGCGACGCTGACGCCGGCGGCCGCGGCGCGGCCGGAGACGCGCCGGCCGCGCCTGCGCGCGGCGGGGCTCGGCCGTCCGGCGCTGCGCGTCGCCTCGATCGCGGTGTTCTTCCTCGCGTGGCACGCCGCGACCGCGGCGCAGCTCGACCTCTACGTCAGGTTCCAGAACATCCCGAGCCCGGCGAAGGTGCTCGAGGAGGCGATCGCGCTCTTCGCGAGCAAGGCGTACTACGTCCACATCCTCGCGAGCCTCGAGCGGATCTGGCTCGGGTTCGGCATCGCCACCGCGCTCGGCGTGGGACTCGGGCTGCTCATCGGATGGTTCCGCGTGGCGGAGGACACGCTCATGCCGCCGATCGAGCTGCTGCGCCCCATTCCCGCGGTGGCGTGGGTGCCGATGGCGATCATGCTCTGGCCCACCGAGCGCTCCAGCATCGTCTTCATCACGACGCTGGGCGCGTTCTTCCCGATCGTGCTCAACACCATTCACGGGGTCGAGCGCATCGATCCCCAGCTCGTGCGCGCGGCCACGAGCCTCGGCGCGGGCCGCGCGGCGATCTTCCGCGAGGTCGTGATCCCGGGCGCGCTGCCCTCGATCGTCACCGGGCTCTCGGTCGGGATGGGTGTCTCGTGGATCTGCCTGATCTCGGCCGAGATGATCTCGGGCCAGTTCGGCGTCGGCTACTTCACGTGGGTCGCGTACGGCATCGTCAAGTACGCGCAGATCGTCGTCGGCATGCTGACCATCGGCGTGCTCGGCATGCTGTCGAGCGCCCTCATCCGCGTGGTCGGCGCGCGCAGCATGCCGTGGCTGCCCCGCACCAGCAAGGACGGCGCGTGAGCGGCCTCATCCACATCGAGGACCTCGCGGTGGCGTTCGGCCGCAACGGCCATACCGTGGAGGCGGTGCGCCGCTTCGACCTCGCGACGCAGCCCGGCGAGTTCGTGGCGCTGCTCGGGCCGTCCGGCTGCGGGAAGTCCACCGTGCTCAACGCGGTGGCGGGCTTCGTGCGGCCCACCGGAGGGCGCGTGGTCGTGGACGGCACGCGCGTCACCGGCCCCGGCGCCGACCGCGGCATGGTCTTCCAGCAGCACTCGCTCTTCCCGTGGAAGACCGTCCTCCGCAACGTGGAGTTCGGCTTGAAGATGCGCGGCGTCGGTCGTATCGAGCGCGAGGGCGCCGCGCGCACCTACCTCCACCTGGTCGGGCTGGGCGGCTTCGAGAACGCGTACCCGGGCGAGCTGTCGGGCGGCATGCAGCAGCGGGTGGGGATCGCCCGGGTGCTCGTCAACCGGCCGCGCGTGATGCTGATGGACGAGCCGTTCGCCGCGCTCGACGCGCAGACGCGGATGTCGATGCAGGAGCTGCTGCTCGGCGTGTGGCAGGAGGTGCGCACCACCGTCCTCTTCGTCACCCACGACATCGACGAGGCGCTGTTCCTCTCCGACCGGGTCGTCGTCATGACGGCGCGGCCGGGCGGCGTGCGCGACGTCGTGGACGTGCCGCTGCCGCGGCCGCGCGCGCCGGAGATCACCACCGCGCCGGAGTTCGTGCGGCTCAAGGCGCACGTGCTGGCGCAGGTGCGGGAGGAGAGCCAGCAAGACGCTGGCCGCGGGGAGCGCCGGCGTGACGCGCGCGCTTGCCGCCGCCCTCGGCGCGCGGCGCGGGCGCATCCTGATCGCCACGGCGGCGGTCTTCGTCGTCTACCAGGCGCTGATCGCCACCATCCTCACGGCGGGCCTCGGCGGGCCTCCCACCTACGCGCGCCTGTACGCGGCGTGGGCCAACGCGCGGCGCATCGTGGAGGTCACGCCGTCGGCGTACGACGTGGTGACGCTCGTCGCCCGCGAGCCGCTCGTGGAGTACGGCCGCCGGCATCCGACGTTCGGGGCGGCGGTGTGGAGCTACGAGCTCACGTGGTCCGGCCTGCTGTTCTTCCTGTCGTTCTCCGTGCTGGTCGGGATCTATCTCGGCTCTCGACGCGGCGCCGCGCGGCTGGAGCGCCGTCGGGTCGCTCGGCGGCGCGAGCGTGGTGGGCCTGCTCGGCGCCAGCGTCTCGTCGCTCACGCACTGCGGGCTCGGATCCTTCGGCGTCGTGCTCGCGCTGGCGGGGGTGTCGACGGCGACCATCGCGTGGTTCGGCCGCGTGGAGCCCATCCTGATCCCGGCGGGCTACGGCCTGATGCTCGTCGCGATCGTGACGCGGGCGGCGCGCCTCGCGCCGGCGGCGGGCGCGACGGCGCTCGCAGAGGTGGGCGTGCGCGGCGCCGCGTGATGCGCCGGCCGGCGGCGCTCCTCCTCGTCCTGCTGGCCGGGTGTGCGCGCGCGGAGGAGCCCCTGCCGCCGTTCACGCTGAGCGATCAGGCGGGCGCCACGGTGCGCGCCGAGGACCTGCGCGGGCGCCCGGTCGTCGTGAGCTTCATCTTCACGACCTGCGTGGAGGCGTGTCCCATCGTCACCGCGCAGCTCGTCCGCGCCCAGGCCCGCGCGCGCGCCGAGGGGCTGGCGGAGCGCGTGCGCTTCGTGTCGATCACCGTCGATCCCGTCACGGACACGCCGCCGCGCCTGAAGCAGTACGCGGAGGGCTTCGGCGTGGACTTCGCGACGTGGTCGTTCCTGACGGGCCCCCCGGAGGAGATCGCGCGCGTCATCCGCGGCCTCGGCGTCACGACGGCGCCCGGGAAGAAGGGCCTCGCCCACGACGCCCCCGTGCTGTTCGTGGATTCAGCGGGCCGGGTCGTCGCCCGTCATCGCGACGCCGTGCTCGATCCCGAGGCCGCGGTCGCCCGCCTCAAGAAGCTCGCGTCCTAGCCGCTCACTCCGCCGGCAGCGCCGCGTGCGCGGCGTCCTCGCGGCCCGCCACCGTCCGCGCGGGCGTGATGCGCACACGGCGCAGCAGCGGCATCAAGACCACCGCCGCCGCAGAACAGCATGAACAGCAGCCAGAAGACGTCGGCCACCGCGAGGAGCTGGGCCTGCCGCGTCACCTCGTGGTAGAGCGCGCCGACCGCGCGCTTCTGCGCCGTGAAGGAGTCGGCGCCCTGCGCGGCGAAGTGTGACGTCCACATGCGCAGGCGGTCCGCCGTCTCCGGATCGCCCGCGTGCAGGTGCGCCACCATCGACGTCTGGTGCTCCTGGCTGCGGCGTGCGAGCAGGGTCGCCATCACCGCCACGCCGATGCCGCCGCCGAGGTTGCGGATGACGTTGAGCAGCACGGTGGCGTTGCCCATCTTCTCGCGCGCGATGTTGGCCAGGGCCACCATGTTCAGCGGCACGAAGATGAAGCCGATGCCGATGCCCTGCACGAAGCGCGGCCACGCCAGCGCCCAGTAGTCGACGCTGAGGGACACCTCGGACATCCAGAAGGTCGCCAGCGCGTTCAGGACGCAGCCGAGCGCGAGCAGCAGGCGCTGGTCCATCCGTGTGATGAGGCGGCCCGCGAGCACGAGCGAGATCATGTTGCCCACCCCGCCCGGGGCGAGCACCAGCCCGGACGTCCACGCGTCGTACCCGAGCACCTTCTGGGTGAACAGCGCGAGCAACACCATGCTCGAGAAGAAGCCCACCATCACGACGATCATGATGAGACTGCTGGCCGCGAAGTTCCGGTCGCCGTACGCGGTGAGGTCGAGGATCGGCTCGTCGGTGGTCAGCTCGCGGATCACGAAGGCCGTCAGCGCGGAGCCGGCCAGGATGCGCCAGCGCGATGATCGCGTACGAGTCGAACCACTCGTTGCGCTCGCCCTGGTCGAGGAAGAGCTGCAGCGAGAGGAAGCCGAGCGCCATCAGCACGAGCCCGGGCCCGTCCACGCGCATCGCGCGCCGCAGGTACGGCGGGTCGAAGAGCACCGCGCTCGACACGAGGAGGCCCACGACGCCGATGGGCACGTTGATGTAGAAGATCCAGCGCCACGACCAGTTGTCGGCGATCCAGCCGCCGAGCGTCGGGCCGAAGATCGGCGCCATCATGACGCCCATGCCCCACACCGACATGGCCATCCCGCGCTGCCGCAGCGGGAAGATCTCCCACATGATGGCCTGCGAGAGCGGCATGAGCGGTCCGCCGCCGATGCCCTGCAGCATCCGCGCGATCAGCAGCGTGGTGATGTTCGGCGCGAGCCCGCACAGGACGGACGCCGCGGTGAACAGCACCGTGCAGATCAGGAAGAAGCGCTTGCGGCCGAGCCGGCTGGAGAGCCAGCCGGTCGCGGGGAGGATGACGGCGTTGGCGGCGAGGTAGGAGGTCAGCACCCACGACACCTCGTCGACGCCGGCGGACAGCGAGCCCTGGATGTGCGGGAGGGCGACGTTGGTGACGGTGACGTCGAGCACCTGCATCACCGTCACGAGCATCACCGAGGCGGTGATGGTCCACTTGCGAACGGCGCTGAGCTCGGACTCGGGGGCGGGAGCTTCCGCGATGGCCACGCCGTTGAGACGGTCGTCAGGACGTCGCGGGCGCGAGCTCCGGCGGGGGACCGGCCTCGCGCGCCCGGCGTTCGATCGCGGGGATGTTCACGAGCGGCACCAGCAGCCAGGCCGCCGCCGTCATCGCGGCGGAGATCAGGACCAGCGGCGTGTAGCCGATCCAGTCGTAGAGGTAGCCGCCGGTGACCTGCGAGCCCTGCGCGCCGAGGTTGTAGACGGACATCAAGAGCGCGAAGAACGTGCCTTCCGCGTGCTTGGGGCAGGCCTTGGCCGCGAGATCGAGGAATGCGAGCTGCATGATCATGCTGAGGCCGCCGAAGGTGGTGTCGATCAGCAGCGCCGACGTCCAGTCGTTGTAGAGCAGATAGGCGAGGGTGCTGAGCACGCCGACCCCGATGGAGACGACGATGATGCGCTGGAGCGAGTAGCGGCGGGACAGGGGCGCGTACACGCCGGCGCAGAGGATCTGGGCGCCGGCGCCCAGCGAGCCGAGCAGGCCGATGAATTGCTGGCTGAACTTCAGCTTGTCGGTCTGGTAGTAGAAGAGCGGAATCCCGATCGAGGGACTGAAGGTCCAGAAGAAGATGAAGCCCGCCACGACCCACAGCGTCCGGTCACGCACGGCATGCCGGATCCCTTGCCAGGCCTCGCGGAACTCCTCGCTCCGCGATTTCGCGCGGGCCTCGTGGATGAAGAGGGTGCCCATCACGAGCGCGATGAACGGGAACGCCGCCGCGATCAGGAATCCCGCGTGCAGCATGCGGCGCTCGGCGAGGTAGCCGCCGACGAGGCCGACCAGGATGAGGGCGCCGTTGATGGCCGCCCACTGGATCGACTGGAACGCCCCCGTGAGGCCGAGCGGCTTGCCGTTCTCCACCATCATCGCGTCGGTCAGCACGTCCGTGAAGGCGAGGCCGAGGCTCATCACGAAGATGAGCGCCGCCATGCGCCAGTACGTCAGCTCGCCCATCGCCGCGAGCGCCAGCGCGGACACCGTGGCGAGCAGGCAGGTGATCACGAAGTAGCTCTTGCGCCGCCGGCCGAAGAGCGGCACCGAGTCGGAGATGAGCCCGTACACCGGCTTGATCACCCACGGGATGAGCGTGATCCAGCCGAAGTTGGCCACCTGCGCGGCCGACAACCCGAGGCGCTCCTTCAAGGTGAGCGTGATGATCTGGTCGGTCACGTGGTACATGCCCTGCGAGAAATAGACGACGGCGAAGAGGAGCGCGAGGCGGCCGGCGTCGGGACCCTGGAACGGATGCAGGGCGTGAAAGCGCTGGAGGAGGGTGGGCACGAGCGCATGGTAACGTAACGGTCCGATGCTGTCAGTGTGTCCGCACGATTGTCCGTCGGCGTGCTCGCTGGTCGTGAAGACCGAGCACGGCCGGCTCGTCGACGTCACCGGCAACCCGGACCATCCGTTCACGCAGGGCGTGATCTGCGGCAAGGTCCGCGCGTACGCGGAGCGCGTGCACTCGCCGCTGCGCGTGACGCATCCGCTCCGGCGGGTGGGGCGCGAAGGGCGTCCGGCGAGTTCGAGCCGATCGCGTGGCCGGACGCCATCGACACTGATCGCCGCGCGCTGGCGCCGCATCATCGCCGAGAGCGGCGCCGAAGCGATCCTGCCGTTCTCCTACGCGGGCACGATGGGCCAGGTGCAGTACTTCGCGGGGCATCCGCTCTTCCATGCGCTGGGCGCGAGCCGCCTGCACCGCACGATCTGCGTCGAGACCGCGTACGCGGGCTGGCGAGCCACGCTGGGCGCGGTGACCGGCAACGACTCCAACCAGATGGTCGGCAGCGACCTCGTCGTCCTCTGGGGGATCAACGCGGCCTACTCGTCGATCAACGTGATGACGCTCGTCAAGCAGGCGCGGGCGGCCGGCGCCCACGTGATCTGCATCGATCCGTACCGCACACCGACCGCGGAGCAGGCGGACGAGCACCTGATGGTGCGGCCGGGCACGGACGGGGCGCTGGCGCTCGCGATGATGCACGTGCTCATCGCCGAGAACCTGCTCGACCATGCCTACATCGCGCGCGCGACGCTCGGGTTCGACACGCTCGCCGCCCACGTGCGCGACTTCACGCCCGCATGGGCGGCGACGATCACCGGACTGTCCGCGGAGACCATCACGGCCTTCGCGCGGCGCTACGGCGCCACGAAGCGCGCGTTCCTCCGCATCGGCATCGGGATCTCGCGGCACGACAACGGCGGGATGACGTGCCGGACGCTCGCGTGCCTGCCCGCGCTCACCGGCGCCTACGCCGATCCGCACGGCGGCGCGCTGCTGTCGTCGAGCCAGGCCTACACGTTCGACTTCAACGTGCTCGAGCGCGCGGACCTCATGCCGAAGCAGGCGCCGCGCGCGATCAACATGATCCAGCTCGGCCAGGCGCTCACGGATCCGACGCTCGCGCCGCCGGTGCGCGCGCTGTACGTCTACAACTC
The DNA here is from genome assembly GCA_963707305.1 of uncultured Candidatus Rokubacteria bacterium. Classification (GTDB taxonomy): domain Bacteria; phylum Methylomirabilota; class Methylomirabilia; order Rokubacteriales; family CSP1-6; genus VGLJ01. The sequence continues at coordinate 391,921 of CAVPPZ010000025.1, read as the reverse complement.
CAACCCGGCGGCGATCTGTCCGAACCAGTCGCTCGTGCTGAAGGGGCTCGCGCGCGAGGACCTGTTCACGGTCGTGCACGAGCAGGTGCTCACCGACACCGCGCACTACGCCGACCTCGTGCTGCCGGCGACCACGTCGATGGAGCACCTCGACCTCTACCGCTCGTTCGGCCAGCTCACGCTCCAGCTCGCGCAGCCGGTGCTGCCGCCGCAGGGCGAGGCCCGCTCCAACTGGACCGTCTTCCGCGACCTCGCGCGGGCGCTCGGCGTGGCGACCGAGCACTACGCGAAGAGCGAGGAAGCGCTCATCCGCGAGTTCCTCGCCAGGGGCGGGCCGACCACGCGCGACATCTCCTACGAGCAGCTCGAGCGCGACGGCTGGGCGCGCGTGCACGTGCCGTCGCCGTACCTGCCGTTCGCCGACGGCGCGCCGACGCCGTCGGGAAAGGTCGAGTTCTACGCGGAGACGCTCGCGCGGCGCGGCCTGCCCGCGCTGCCCACGTGGACGCCGCTCGCCGAAGGTCCCGCCAACGGGGCGCTGGCGGCGCGCTATCCGCTGCAGTGCATCGTGCCGCCCAACCGCTTCTTCCTGAACTCGTCGTTCAGCCAGTCCGCGCTGCTGCGCCGCCGCCAGCAGGCGCCGCGGGTGATGATGGCCGCCGCGGACGCCGCGCGGCGCGGTCTCGCCGACGGCGACCAGGCCCGCGTGTTCAACGACCGCGGGAGCGCGCTCTTCGCGGTCCAGGTGACGGACGCGACGCAGCCGGGCGTGGTGGTCGTCGAGGGCATCTGGTGGCACCGCTTCCACCCGGGCGACCGCAACGTCAACGTGCTTGACGAGCGACCGCGTCGCCGACATGGGCGGCGGCCCCGCGCTCCACTCCAACCTCGTGGAGGTCGCGCGCGCGTAGGCGGTGGGTGGCGGGCGCGTCCGCGTCCGGCCAGCGTTGGCCCGGCGAGGGTGTTCCGCGGCCTGCTATGTCGGGAGTGGGTGAAACCCACTCCCGACCGCTAATGTCCGCGTCACACCCCCGCCGGGCCAACGCCGGCCGGACGCGGACGCGCCCGCCACCCACCGCCTACGCGAGTGCCGAGACGCTAGCTGGGATGGACCGCGGCGGGAGCGGAGGGTTCGGGGACCGAGACCGGCGTCGGGGGGGAGACGGCCGGGCGGTGGAGGAGGCGCAGGAGGACCGGAAGGACCACGAGCGCGGCGATGAGGCTCGTCACGATGCCGATCGTCAGCAGGAGCCCGAGGCCGAAGATGCCGCGATGGTCGGCGACCATCATGCTGCCGAAGCCGGCGATGGTCGTGAGGCCGTTGACGAGCACCGCCATGATCGTGCTCCGCGCGAGCAGCGGCCCGCCGTGCTCGCGGTCCTCCATGAAGCGCAGCACCACGTTGAGGCCGAACTCGACGGCGGTGCCGATGATGAGCGGCAGCCCGAAGATGTTGCCCATCGTGAACTTGAGGCCGAGCAGTGGCATCAGGCCGACCATCCACAGGAGACCGACGCCGAGCGGGCACGAGCGAGAGCAGCGTCTCGCGCACGCGCCGGATCATGAAGTAGCTCACGCCGGCGACCAGGATGATCGCGTACACGGTCGCCTGCCGGTACGACCGTTCCATCAGCGCGATGGTCTCGTAGGTGATCACCGGCGTGCCGGTGACGTCGGGATCGACGCTGCGCAGCTCGTCCACGAACTTCTTCGCGCCCGCGAGCTCCCAGATGTCGACGGCGGGCTGGATCCGCAGCATGAAGAGCCCGCTCGGGCCCACGAACTTCTGGCGCACTTCGACGGGCAGATCCTGGAGCCCCATGTCGCGCGGATGCACGTTGGCCTGCAGCCGCTGGAAGTTGCCGAGGAAGTCCCGGTAGACCTGGTACTGCAGCAGCGACAGCGGCGGCGCGGTCTGCGCCGGATCGGTCTGACGCAGCTTGATGATCAGCCGATGGATGTTGTCCACGGTCGCGGAGAGCTTGGTCTTGGTCTCGCCTTCCGGGGCCTCGTTCGCCGCGATGCCGAGCCGCCGGTGCAGCGTGTCGAGCGCCTGCGTCAGCCGATCGATCTCCACCGGCCGGGACCGTCCCACGCGCACCGGCGTCACGATCGGCGCGAAGTCCTCGATGATCTTGCGCTTGGCGCCCTGGTCCTCCGGCATCAGGTGGAGCGCGGAGTCGACCTCGGAGACGCTCGGGAGCTTGACGAACGCCTGGTGCTTGGCCCGGAGCTCGTCGATCGAGCGCGCGCTGGCGATGGCCACGAAGCCCGAGCGGCCCGCCGTCTCGAGGATGCGGCGCTCCCAGACCACCGACTCCGTCCGCTTCGACTGGAGGTTCAGGAGGTTGTAGTCGAACTTGACGCGGGAGGCGCCCCACAGCGCCAGCAGGGACAGGATCACCGCCAGCGTCAGCACCGTCCGGTGGTGGCTCGCCACGTGCTCGAAGAGCGGCACGCGCACGTGCTCGAGCGACATCGCGCGCGGCATCGTCCGGCCCACGCGGTCGCCCCGGCGGCGGTCGATGAGCATCACCGCGGCGGGGAAGACCGTCATCATCGCCAGCCACGAGAGGAGGATGGCGATCCCGGAGATGAAGCCGAGCTCCTGCAGCCCGCGGAAGTCGGTGAGCATCAGCACGAAGAACGTGCCGGCCGCGGTGAGGGCGCCCATGAGCATGCCCGCGCCGCTGCGCCGGGCCGTCGTGTCGATCGCTTCCCGGAGATTGCGTCCGAGGAAGAGCTCCTCCTCGTACCGGAAGAGGAAGTAGATCCCGTAGTCGATGCCGATGCCGGTGACGATCGAGATGAACATCACCGAGAACAGCGAGAGGTGCCCGACCACGGCCGTGGCCACGCCCATCGCCCAGCACATGCTCATGGCCAGCACGGCGAGCATCACGAGCGGCTTCAGCGGCCGGACGAACGCGACGAGCAGGAGGACGAGCGTGAGCGCGAAGGCGAGGATGCCCGCGATCTCGCTGTCGCGGAACGCCGCCGTCATCTCGTCGCTCCCCAGGGCGGGCTTGCCGGTGACGCCGACGCGCACGGTGGGGAAGTCGCCCCGGAGGGCGCGGACCGTGTTGCGGATGCCGTCGATGGCCGCGCGATCGCCCGTGAAGCTCCCTTCCTCCGTCTGGGGACGCGTGAGGATGAAGAGCAGCCGGCGGTCGTCGGAGAGGAAGTACCCGGCGCCGCTGTCGTCGATGCGGCTCACCGAGAACAGCGCGCCGAACGGCGAGCGGTAGGGCGTCGGCCGGTCGATGCGCGTGGTGATCTGCGCCACCAGATCGTCGATGAAGCGCAGGTCGAGGGTGGTCTTCTTCTCGCTCAGGCCGAGGTCCAGGAAGCCGGTGACGAACGCGTTGGCGATCTGGGTCGCGATGCCGTCCACGAGCTGGTCCAGCGTGGGCCGCGCCGCGAACGCCTCCATGAACTCCTGGTAGTCGAAGACCTTCTCGCGGATCTCCGCGAGCTGCTCCTTCGACAGATAGAGGAGCTCGCGGCCCTCGAACTGCTTGAGGTCGATGCGGTAGGTGAGCGCCGCGAGGGGCACCGCGCGCGTGCGCAGCTCGTGGACGAGCCGGGCGGCGTAGGCCTGCGCCTCCGGCAGCGAGCGCGCCTCCACCACGATCACGAGGTCGTCGAGGTCGCCGAACTCCTTCTCGTACTGCTGGTACCGCTCCATGAAGACGGTGCGGGGGAGCAGCGCGGACTGGTCGGTCTTGAAGCCCAGGTAGCGGGCGGTGTAGGCCACGGAGACGGCGGTGAGGACGAGGGCGACGAGGACCGTCACGTACGGCCGCAGGCAACAGATCCGAACGAGGCCGCGCAGCGCGCGGCCGAGCTGCGACATCAACGACAACGGGCTGGCGTTCCTATTCGTCGCCCGCGATGAACCGCTCGAGCCGGGTGCGGGCGACGTCGTCCGGCCACTGCTCGGGCGGCGATTTCATCAGCCAGGCCGACGGCGCGCGCAGCGCGCCCTTGAGCCCCCGGTCCAGCGCGATCTTGCACGCGCGGATGGCGTCGATGACGACGCCGGCGGAGTTCGGCGAGTCCCACACCTCGAGCTTCAGCTCGACGTTGATCGGCTGGTCCCCGAAGCCGCGCCCTTCGAGGCGGATGTGCGCCCACTTGCGGTCCTTCAGCCAGGGGACGTAGTCGCTGGGACCGATGTGGATGTCGTCGGCGGCCAGCTCGTGGCCGAGCTGCGAGCGCACGGCGTCCGTCTTCGAGATCTTCTTCGACAGGAGCCGCTCGCGCTCCAGCATGTTGTAGAAGTCGGTGTTGCCGCCGAAGTTGAGCTGGCTCGTGTGCTCGAGCCGCACGCCGCGCTCCATGAAGAGCCGGGTGAGGATCGCGGTGGATGATGGTGGCGCCCACCTGCGACTTCACGTCGTCGCCGACGATCGGGAGGCCCTTCTCCTCGAAGCGCCGCTGCCAGTACGGCTCGCGCGCGATGAAGACCGGGATGCAGTTGACGAACGCGCAGCCGGCGTCGAGCACCTGCTCCACGTACCACTTGGTCGCCATCTCGCTGCCGACGGGCAGGAAGTTGACCACCACGTGGGTCTGCGTCTCGCGCAGGATGCCCTTGATGTCCGCGGTGCTGCCGGGCGCCTTGGTGATCATCTGCGAGAGGTACTGGCCGAGGCCGTCGTGCGTCATCCCGCGATGGACGGGGATGCCGAGCCGCGGGACGTCGGCGAACTTCACGGTGTTGTTCGGCGCCGTGAAGATCGCCTCGGAGAGATCGCGGTCGACCTTGTTGACGTCGATGTCGAACGCGGCCGAGAACTCGATGTCCCCGACGTGGTACTCGCCGACCCGCGGATGCATGAGCCCGGGAATGAACGTGTCGTCGGGCGCCTCGCGGTAGTAGTGGACGCCCTGGACCAGCGAGGAGGCACAGTTGCCGACGCCGATGATCGCGACTCGAACGGAACCCACGGGGGCCTCCTCTACCGTTGACGGCGAAGCTGCGAGGGGAACGTGCGGGGCCAGTGTAACATGCAGGCCATGCCGACCGCCGAGATGACGCCCGTCGCGGACGACATCGCCCGCACGCTCGCCAGGCTCGACCTCGATGCCGTGCGCGCGTCCTACCGCGCGCAGAACGAGTTCGTCCACCTCGAGCGGCTCTTCCCGGACTCCGTGATCGGGCCGATGGTCGAGGAGGTCGAGCGCGCGAAGGCCGCCATCAACCGGAACTACATCCCGCGCCACAAGAAGGGCGGCTCCGTCAGCTACTACACGCTGCGCGAGCAGGCGCCGGCGATCCTCACGCTCTATCGGTCGCCGGCCTTCCTCGCGTTCGTCCGGGCGGTGACCGGGGCAGCCGGTGCAGCGCTGCCCGGAGGGCGACCCGCACTCGTGCGCGCTCTACTACTACACGGAGCCCGGGCGATCACATCGGCTTCCACTTCGACACGTCGTACTACAAGGGCGCGCGCTTCACGGTGCTGGTCGGCCTGGTGGAGCGCTCGTCGAGCCGCCTCGTCTGCCAGATCCACAAGGACGACCCCGCGCGCCGGCGCGAGCTCGCGCTCGCGACGGATCCGGGGACGCTCGTCCTGTTCAACGGCGACAAGCTCTGGCACAAGATCACGCCGCTCGGTGACGGCGAGGAGCGCGTGAGCCTCACCCTCGAGTACGTCACGGATCCGGCGATGACGCCGGCGAAGCGTCTGTTCTCCAACCTGAAGGACGCGGTCGCCTACTTCGGATTCAAGTCGGTCTTTACGCGCCGCGGATGACCCTGTAGAGGAGGCGGCCCACCCAGTACGCGTGGGAGCCGGCGGCGACGACGACCATCAACAAGGGGAGCGCGCCGGGCCAGAACGCGCGCGCGAGGATGAAGAGCGAGCAGCATCGCGTAGAAGCCGTCGCGGCTGCCCAGGTTGGAGATCGCCAGGCCCACCCGATCCGGCATCGCCAGGCCGGGCCACAGCTTCGCCACGGCGGCGCTGGCGATCACGCCCAGCGCGGAGACGATGCCGAGCCCGATGCCCTGTCCCGCCACGGCGGCGCTCGTCGCGCCGAGCGCGAGCACGACGGCCACGTGGATCATCGTGTCGGCGGAGATGTCGAGCCACTCGCCGATCGCGGACTCGGTGAGCGTGAGCCGAGCCACCTCGCCGTCCGCGTGGTCGAGGATCACCGCGAGCGCGTAGAGCACGAGGCCGACGACCGCCTCGACCGGCGTGGCGCGCCAGAACGTCCACGCCGCCGCGAGGCCGACGACCAGGCTGGCCACCGTGATGGTGTTCGGCCGGAGCCCGAACGCGACGGCGAGACGGCTCACCAGGCGCGAGAACCGGCGGTGGAACATCGTGTCGAGCCGCGTGTCGATCGCGCTGCCGAGCGTCGCGTAGAGCCGCCGCTCCCCGGCGGCGGCCGAGGCCTCGTCGTGCACCGGATGGACGAGCGACGGCTCGCGCACCACGTTGATCGCCGGCTCCGTGAGCGCCTTCTCGATGGCGGTGCCGACCGGGCGCGCCGGCCGCGAGCGCGCTCCACAGCGACGCGACGAGGGGGGCGGGCGCCGCCACGATCGGCGCGCCCGCGTCCTCCGAGGCCTGGTGCACGGCCGGTGGAGGCGCGGTGAGCATCGCGGCCAGCGCGCCGGTGCCGAGCACCGCGGTGGCGGGCACGAGGACGGCCTCGCCCGGCGGTGGCGTCGCGCTCGCCGAGCCACTCGACCGCGCGTTGAACGCGCGGGGCGGCCACGAGCGCGGGGCCGAGGAGGTCCTTGAAGCGCACGGGGACGAGCACGCGGGACGCGCCCGCGCGCACGGCGCCGGCGATGGCACGGAAGACGAGCGGGCGACCGGCGACCGTCAGCTGGGCAGCGTGGACATCGTCCGGCGTGGCGAGATAGATGACGGCGGACGACAATTGACCGCCACGGGCGGTCGAGAGGAGGTCCGTCGTCACCGATCCTGGTCGAGGGCGCGCACGCGGGGCAACACCTCGTCCTCTGCGCGCTGGAGGTCCTCCGCGAAGTCGATCTCGGTCCACGGCAATCCGGTGACGTCCACCCAGCCCACGTGCGTCCGCTGGAGGAGGATGTGGAGGGCGTCCTCGTACTCGTTGAGCCCGTCGCCGGTGGCGATCACGTGCTCCATCGCGCGGACGAACTCCGGCCCCGCGGCGGCGCCGCACTTGAAGAAGCCGACGCCCTCGCCGACGCTCTCCCACGCCTCCGGCAGCGTCTTCTTGCCGAGCGCGATGACGCGGTCGCCGCGCGTGTAGAGCTTGACCTCTTCGCCCGTGTCGGCGAACCCCTTGTCGAGGAGGAGCGCGCTGGGCGCGGGCACGGCGAGCAGCCGCCGCAGGAACTCGCGCGGGAACAGCACGTCGGCGTCCATGACGAGCACGGGCTCGTCCATGTGGGCGCGGGCCGCGTAGAGCGAGAGCACCGAGCCCTTCGCGTACTCGGGGTTCTCCACGTAGCGGATGCCCATGCGGCCGAGGCGATTGCCGGCGATGGCACGCACCTGGTCGCCGCAGTGCCCGATGACGATGATCGACTCACGGATGCCCGAGTCGGCCAGCGCGCCGAGCATGCGGAGCAGCAGCGGACGCCCGCCCACGGGCAGGAGCGCCTTGTGCGTCTTGTCGGTGATCGGCGCGAGGCGCCGCGCGACCCCTGCCGCGAGGATGATGGCGTTCACGGTGCTAGAGTCGCACGAAACCGGTCCCGAATCTGCGCCGGTGTGTGCGCGATCCTCGGCACGTCCGCCTGCGCGGGCGTGACCTTGACGAGGACGAAGTGTGGCCCTTCGGTCGCGAGCGCCGCGACGAGGGCGGCCGCGACCTGATCTTCGGTGGTGACGGCGGCGACCGTGCGATAGCCGGCGGCCGCGGCGAGCGCGTCGAGCCGCACGCCCGGCGCGGGCGATCCCTGGTTCCCGGTCGATCCATACACTTCGTTGTCGAAGACGCAGTGAATGAACCGGGAGGGCGCGCGCGATCCCACCATCGGAAGAATCCCAAGGTTCATGAGCAGGTTCCCGTCACCATCGAAGACGACGGTGGAGGGCGCGGCGGATGCGGACGACGCGGCACGGGCCAGCGCCACACCAAGCCCGATGGCCGAGGCGAGCCCCATGGACCCGATCATGTAGAAGTTCTGCGGCCGATCCGCGACCGCGTGGGATTCCCGCGCCGGATACCCATTGGCATGGATGACGGGCTCCGATCCGAGCTGCTTGACCGCCGCCGCAATGGCCGCAAACCGGCTGATGGTCGGGCGGCCGAGGTCATTGATGCCGATCCCGGCACGCAGAGCAATGTCCGCGGCGCTCGCGCGGTCGGCGAGGCGGGGCGCGGGCGGGGCCGGCGGCGGGAGGGGTGCAGCGGACATCGCGGTCGGGAGTGGGCTTTGCCCACTCCCGACATAGCAGGACGCGGAACCCCTTCCGCCGCCGGCCCCGCCGCGCGCCCCGCCTCGCCGACCGCGCGAGCGCCGCTGGTCTCGCCCCGCGTGCCGTGACCGCCACCAAAGACCCCGGGCGGCACCAGCACAGCCACCGGTTGCGACAGCCGATCCATCTCGGTGGCCGCCCACGCGACATCGTCGGCCGCGGAGGCCACGGAGAGGACGCGGTGGGGAATGCCGAGCAGCGCGAGGTGGCGAGGCGTGATGTCGCCGGTGAGGATGTGCTCGGGGGCGTCCTTGCCTTGATAGCCCCGCCACGTGACCACGAGGAGCATGGGGATGCCGTACATGAGCGCCATGGAGGCGAGGGCGTTCATGCTGGTCCCGAGCCCGGAGTTCTGCATGAGGACGACCGGCCGCTTGCCGGCGAGCCAGGCGCCGGCGGCGAGGCCGACGGCGACGTCCTCGCGCACGGACGGCACGTACGGCAGGCGCTCATCGTGCTCGAGCGTCGAGATGAGGCTCTCGATCAGCGAGCACGGGACGCCCGCCGCGAAGGCGAACCCCCGCTCGTGCAGCAGCGACGCGAAGGCGGACCCTGTCAGCACGTCAGGACTTCTTGGAGGTCGCCTCGATGAGCTCGTCCTGCTTCACCTTCATCTTCTTGACCAGCTCCGCGTAGGACGAGGTCTGGATGATCTTGTTGAACTGCGTCCGGTAGTTGGCGACGAGGCTGACGCCCTCGATGACCACGTCGTAGACCAGCCAGCGCTCGCCCTTCTTCAGCATCCGGTACTCGACCGGCACCTCGGCGCCGCCCTTGGTGATGATCTTGGTGCGGACGAGCGCCTGGTCGCCCTCGGTGATGTCGTTGACGTACACGATCTTCTCGCCGCCGTAGAGCTCGATCTTCGAGATGTAGGAGCGCTCCAGCAGATCGGAGAAGAGCTTCACGAACTCGTCGCGCTCGGCCGCCGTGCGCGGCTGCCAGTGGCGCGCGAGCGAGCGCTTGGCCGTCTCCTGGAAGTCGAAGATGTCGTCGGCGATCTTGCGGACCGCCGTCCGGCGCGCGGTGCCGCGCTGGTCCTTCTTCAAGTCCGGATCCTCGAGGGTCTTGAGCACCCGCTCGATCTGCGCCCGGAGCTGATCGAGGGGGGCGCCCGCGCGCGCGGGCGCGGCGAGCCAGGGACCGAGCAGGACACCCAGCCCGAGGACGGCAGCGACCAGAGCTTTCATGCAGCGACTCCTCTCGCGGTTCAGACCTTGCCGAAGATGTATTTGGAGATCAGTTCCTCGAGGTCGACGGGCGCCTCGACCTCCCGGAGCTTGCCGCCGGGACCGACGAGCTTATCCGAAGCGCCGGGGCTGATGCGCACGTACTTCTCGCCGATCAACCCCTTGGTCTTGATCGATGCGATGGCGTCGTCCTGGAGCTTCACGTCCGAGTTGACCCGCAGCGACACTCGCGCCTGGTAGTCCACGAGCGAGATCGTCTCGACCCGCCCGATCTCCACCCCGGCGATCTCGACCGCCGACCCTTCCTTGAGGCCGCCGGTACCCGGGAAGTCGACGGTGACGACGTAGCCGCCGCCTCCGAGGAACGAAACCCTCCCGAGTTTAATCGAAAGGTACCCGAGGGCCAAGATGCCGAGGACGACGAAGATGCCCACCGCGACGTTGACGCGTGCCCGCTCCATGCGTCGCTCCTTCCGTCGGCACCCGCGGAGCGACTCGGCTTGCCGGGTCGCGGAGCGCGGGGGGTTGAGGGCCCGCCTCGGGCCCCCCATGTCGTTATCTAATCCGGTTCGCCGCTGATGAACTTCCGCACGATGGGGTTCGTCGAGCTCCGGATCGCCTCCGGCGACCCCGCTCTCCACGATACGGCCCTCGTGCAGCATGGCCACGCGGTCGGCGATCTCGAAGATCTCCGGGATCTCGTGGCTCACCATCACCGCCGTGAAGTGGAGCTTCCGGTGCAGCGCCTGGATGAGGCGGTGGATCGTGTTCACGAGGACCGGATCGAGGCCGGTCGTGGGCTCGTCGAAGAAGATGATCTCCGGCTCGGTCACGAGGGCGCGCGCGATCGCCACGCGCTTGCGCATGCCGCCCGAGATCTCCGCCGGGAACTTGGGCCCGACGCCGGTCAGCTCCACCTGCTCGAGCGCCGCCTCCACCCGCGCGCGCGTCTCGGCGCCGGACAGCCGCGTGGTCTCGCGCAGCGGAAAGGCGACGTTGTCGTAGCAGGTCAGCGAGTCGAAGAGCGCGCCGCTCTGGAACACCACGCCGTACCGCCGGCGGACGGGCTCGAGGTCGCGGCCGCTGCAGCTCCGTGATGTCGACGTCGTCGATCAGCACCCGCCCGCTGTCCGGCCGCACGAGCCCGATGAGGTGCTTGAGGAAGACCGACTTCCCGCCGCCGCTCCGCCCGATGACGATGGTCACCGAACCCGTCGGCACCTCGAGCTCCACGCCGCGCAGCACCCGGTTGGCGCCGAAGGACTTGGTCAGCCCTTCCACGCGGATCACGGCAGGACGGACCCCAGGAAGTAGTCCCACACCAGGATCAGGACGGACGCGAGGACCACGGACTGCGTGGTGGCGCGCGCCACGCCCTCGGCGCCGTGGCCGACGTGGAAGCCCTTGTAGGTCGCCACCCAGGTCACGATCACGCCGAAGGACACCGACTTCCAGAAGCCGGTCATGATGTCCTTCATGGTCGACGAACGTCTCCATCTCGCCGAAGTAGGTGCCCTCGGACAGGCCGAGCAGCTGGACGCCCACGAGGTAGCCGCCGAAGATGCCGACCACGTCGAAGAGCGCGGTCATCAACGGGAAGGTCACGAGCCCCGCCAGCATCGACGGCACCACGAGGTACCGCACCGGGTTCAGCGCCATCACGGTCAGCGCGTCGATCTGCTCGGTGATCCGCATGATGCCGATCTCGGCGGTGAGCGCGGAGCCGGCGCGGCCGGTCACCATCAGCGCGGAGAGCACGGGGCCGAGCTCGCGGATGATCGACAGCGCCACCGCGGGCCCGAGGTACGCCTCCGAGCCGAACCGCGACAGCGTGAAGAAGATCTGCAGGCCGAGCACCATGCCCGTGAAGGTGCCGGTGAGCAGGATGATCAGCAGCGAGTTGAACCCGATGTAGTGGATGCGGCCGATGAAGGCGCGGAGCTTGAACGGCGGCGTGAAGAGCGACGGCGACCGCGACGCCGAAGAACGCGCCGAAGCGCCCGAGAGCCTCGACGATGTCGATGGTGCGCCGCCCGATCGCCTCGAACGGGCGCAGCGGAGCTGGGAGGCTTTCGCTCATTTCTGCGCGCGGCGGTAAACGCCGAGCGCCCACAGCGGGAAGTACTTCGCGTAGAGGTGGTACTTCAGCATGAACACCCGGGGGAAGCCGGTGCCGTTCCACAGCGGATCGGTCCAGGCGCCGTCGGCGTCCTGCGTCTCGAGCAGGTACTGGACGCCGCGCTCCACGGCCGCGCTCCGGCGCCCGACGGCCAGCAGGGCCAGGAGCGCCCACGCGGTCTGGCTCGGCATCGAGCGGCCGCGGCCCGCCAGCGACGGCTCGTCGTAGCTCTCGCAGGTCTCGCCCCATCCACCGTCGACGTTCTGGTGACGCTCGAGCCACCGCACGGCCCGCTGGATGTATTCCTGCTCCGGGTCCTCGCCGACGGCGCCGAGCCCGCGGAGCACGGACCACGTCCCGTAGATGTAGTTCACACCCCAGCGGCCGTACCACGGGCCGTCGTGGCGCTGCGTGTGCCGGACGAACTCGAGGCCGCGCCGGATGGGCTCGCTGTCGCGCGAGTAACCGGACATGCCGAGCAGCTCGAGGCCGCGGCCGGTGAGGTCCTCGGTGGACGGGTCGAGCGAGCGCGCCGTGGTCGGCGAAGGGGATGTGGTTCAGGTAGAGCCGGTTGTTGTCGGCGTCGAACGACGCCCAGCCGCCGTCGAGGCCCTGCATGCCGAGCACCCAGCCGAGCCCGCGCTCCTTCGCCGCCCGCACGCGGTCCTCGTCGAGGCCCGCGACTCGCTCGAGCGCCATGAGGACGACGGCGCTGTCGTCGACGTCGACGTAGTACGGGTTGTCGTACTGGAACGCCCAGCCGCCGGGCTGCACGTGCGGCCGCTTCATCTGCCAGTCGCCGGGGGAGAACACCTGGCGGTCGATCATCCACTCGGCGGCCTGCTTCAGCGCGGGATGGTCGGACGCCACCCCGCTTTCCACGAGCGCGTTGACCACGAGACCCGTGTCCCAGACCGCGGACACGCAGGGCTGGCAGCGCAGCTCGTCCGCGTCCTCGACGACCAGCGCTTCGATCTCCTTGATCTGCCCGAGGACCAGCGGATGGTCGTCGGCGTACCCGAGGGCGCGGAGCGCGAGGATCGCGTTCGCCATCGCCGGATAGATGCCGCCGAGCCCGCCGGGCGCCGCCAGCCGCTCGTCGAGCCAGCGGCGCGCGGCTTCGAGCGCCATCTTGCGCAGCGGCCGCGGCGAGAAGCGCTCCCAGATCTTGAGCCCGTCGTCGACGGCGATGAAGAAGCTCTTCCAGAAGAGGCCGCGCCAGCTGAACGGCTGCGGCATGCGCGGGAAGCGGAGGCTCGCGTGCTCGCGCGGGACCGGCCACAGCTCGTCGAGCGACTGCTCTTCCGGCAGCCACTTGACCGGCTTGCGATCCATGAGGATCGAGCAGCGGGACGATGACGGTGCGCGACCAGTACGAGACGTCGTAGATGCTGAAGAAGAACGGCCAGCGCAGCAGCATGATCTCGGCGGGCATCGCCGGCACGCCGTTCCAGTCGTACTCGCCGAAGAGCGCGAGCAGGATCTTCGTGAAGACGTTGGCCTTCACGGGCCCGCCCATCTCGCGGATCTGCGTGCGCGCGCGCACCATGGCCGGGTCGTCCACGGGCACGCCCGCCATCTTCATCGCGAAGTAGCACTTGATCGTGACCGATAGGTTCGTGGGCCCTTCCTCGAAGAGGTTCCAGCCGCCGTCGGTCCGCTGGCGTCGGCGCAGGAAGCGCACGACCTTGCGCTCGCGCTCGCGATTGACCCGATCGAGGAGGTGACCGAGCAGCAGGTACTCGGCGGTGATCTCGGGCGGCGCTTCGAGCTCGCCGATCCAGTGGCCGTCAGGCGCCTGAAGGTCGAGCAGGCGACTCTGGGCGCGAACGATCGCGGCGTCGAGCTCGGTCACGACGCGTGATGGTAACATGCTGACTCCCCGTGGAAAACAACGCGTCATGAGTCTGCTCGTCGGCAGCCTCCTCCTCCGCCCTTACGTCTACCTCTTTCTCTGCGGATTCCTGGCCGCGGGGCTCCGGGACCTGGGCGGACGCCGGACGGCGCTCTTCCTGGGGTGGGTCTGGCCGCTCGCCTTCGTGGCGGAGTTCACCTCGACCCGGCTCGGCATCCCGTTCGGCCTCTACCACTACACGGGCGAGACGCGCGGGCGGGAGCTGTTCATCGCCGACGTCCCGTTCTTCGACTCCCTGTCGTTCACGTTCCTCGCGTACGCGTCCTTCTGTCTCGCGAGAGCGTCTTTGAACTCGCGGGCTCCCGGGCGCTCGAGCGCCCGCCCGCTCGGCTCTGCGACCGTGCGCTCGAGCGCCCGCCCGCTCGGCGTGGAGGCTGGCGGTTGGCCCTGCTGTCGGGCGCCCTCATGATGCTGCTCGACGTCGTCATCGATCCGCTCGCGGTGCGCGGCGATCAATGGTTTCTCGGGCGGATCTTCTGGTACCCGAACGGTGGTCCGTACTTCGGCGTTCCGCTCTCGAATTTCGTCGGATGGCTGGTGGTGGGCGTGGCGGGCGTCGGCGGCTACCTGCTGCTGGCGGGAAAGGACGCCACGGGACGCCATCCGTGGCCCGGCGTGGGGCTATACTACGGCGTGCTCGTGTTCAACTTGGCTCTGACCGCGTGGATTCACGAGTGGCTCCTGCTGGTGTCGGGCACCGCCATCCATCTCGCTCTCGCCGTCGCGCTCCTGGCGCGCCTCCGAGGCTAGAGTCATGGTTCCGATCTCCCAGATGTGGACGGTGGCCTCGTACGTGCTGCGCCGGCGCCTGCGCGGCGAACGGCGCTACCCGCTCGTGCTGATGCTCGAGCCGCTCTTCCGCTGCAACCTCGCGTGCGCGGGCTGCGGCAAGATCCAGTACCCCGCGCAGATCTTGAGGAAGCACCTCACGGTGGAGCAGTGCCTCGCCGCGGTCGACGAGTGCGGGGCGCCGATGGTCTCGATCCCCGGCGGCGAGCCGCTCATGTACCCCGACATCGGCCGGCTCGTGCGCGAGCTCGTCGCCAAGAAGAAGTACGTCTACCTCTGCACCAACGCGATCCTTCTCCGGGAGAAGCTCGACGAGGGCTGGTTCACGCCCTCGAAGTACCTCTCGTTCAGCGTCCACATGGACGGCCCCCGCGAGGCGCACGACGAGGCGGTGTGCCGCGACGGCGTCTACGACGTGGCCGTCGCGGCCATTCGCGAGGCCGTCCGGCGCGGGTTCCGCGTGACGACCAACAGCACGCTGTTCGACGGCGCGAACCCGCTCTCGATGCGCGAGTTCTTCGACGAGATGATGGACCTGGGCGTCGAGGGGATGATGGTCTCGCCGGGGTACAGCTACGCGAAGGCGCCCGACCAGGAGCACTTCCTCCGTCGCCGGCGCGCCAACGAGCTCTTCTCCGCGATGCTGTCGAATCCGAAGAAGCGGTGGAAGTTCAACCAGTCGCCGCTCTTCCTCCAGTTCCTCATGGGCAAGCAGGACTTCGAGTGCACCCCGTGGGGCAACCCCACCTACAACCTCTTCGGCTGGCAGCGTCCGTGCTACCTCCTTCAGGAAGGCTACGCCGCCACCTTCAAGCAGCTGATGGAGGAGACGGCGTGGGAGCAGTACGGGCGGAAGAGCGGCAACGAGAAGTGCCGCGACTGCATGGTGCACTGCGGCCACGAGCCGACCGCGGCGGACCGGACGTTCACGTCGATTCGCGGGTTCCGTGACACCGTCGTGGCCACGGTGACCGGCCGGCTGTGAGCGAGGTCAAGGACCCCGAACCCCCCTCCCTCGAAGGCTGGGCGCCCGGACCCCGGCGTTCCGCTCGAGGACGTCATCGACCGCGCCTTCGACTACCGCGGGAACGTCACCGTCGAGCGTCGCGACGGCACCGAGGTGATCGGCTACCTCTTCAATCGCGACGCGAGCGCCCGCGAGCCCTTCGTGCAGATGTTCGACCTCGCGGGCGAGGGGCCGCTCACGATCCGCTACGCGGACATCCGCCACATCCGGTTCACCGGCAAGGACACGGCTGCCGGCAACTCCTACGCGGCCTGGCTCGATCGCAAGGCCGCGGCGAAGGCCCAGGGCAGCCCGACGCCCCAGCGGTGAGGACGCTGCTGATCCTCACCGCCGTCGAGCTCGAGGCGCGCGGGCTCGCGCGCCATCTCGGCCTCGCCTCCGTCCCCGGCGCGACCTTTCCCCACTTCCGCGCCGGCGGCGTCGAGCTCGCCTGTGTCGGGCTCCGCGCCTCCGCCCTCGCCGAGCGCGCGCCGCGCTTCGCGCGCGCCGCGCTCGTCGTCTCCGCCGGCGCGTGCGGCGCGCTCGCGCCCGAGCTCGCGCTCGGCGCGCTCGTCGTGCCCGAGCGCGTCGTCACCGAAGACGGCGCCCGCTTCTCCAGCGCGCCCCTCGGCGGCGTCGACGCCCGCGGGGCGCTGGTCACGGTCGGCACGCGTCGTCACCTCCGCCGCCGACAAGTCGCGCCTCTGGATCGAGACCGGCGCCCTCGCGTGCGACATGGAATCCGCCGTCATCCTCGCGTGGGCGGCCTCCCAGGGCCTCGCCGCCGCCGTCGTCCGCGGCGTCTCCGACACCGCCTCGCACGGCGTGCCCGCCGACCTCGCCGCCGCGGTCGGCGACGACGGCCGCGTCCGCACGGTCTCCGCCGTCCGCGCGGCCCTCTCGCGCCGCGGCGCGCTCCGCGACGCGCTCGCCTTGCGTCGCGGGACTCACGCGGCGCTCGCCGCCGTCGCCGCGGAGCTCGCGCGCGGGCTCCGTTCCGCGTGATGCGCTCACGGGGCGCCGATACGGCGGTCGGTGGGGACCGGGGGCGGCGGGCCGGGGGGTGTTCCGCGTCCTGCTATGTCGGGAAGAGGCTGCGCCTCTTCCCGACCGCCAATGTCCGCTTCACACCCCCCGGCCCGCCGCCCCCGGTCCCCACCGACCGCCGCGGTGTCGGTGACTCGTGAGCGCTTCAGGACGGAACGGTGGCGCTTCGCGGCGCCTCGAACGGCGACACCGCGCGGTGCCGTCGGCGTAGCCGTGAGTCTCGCGCTCGTGACCGGAGGGACCGGGTTCGTCGGGGCGAATCTTGTCCGGGAGCTGTTGAGCGACGGGCGACGGGTGCGCGTGCTTGCTCGGCCCGGGGGGGATCGGCGGGCGCTCGACGGGCTCGACGTCGAGATCGTCGACGGAGACCTGCTGCAGCCGGCCTCGCTGCGCTCGGCGGTGCGCGGGGCCACGACCGTGTTCCACGTCGCCGCGGACTATCGGCTCTGGGCGGCCGATCAATCAGCACTTTACCGAGCGAACGTTGATGGGACACGTGAGCTTCTGACCGTGTGCGGGGACCACGGCGTCGGCCGCATCATCTATACGTCGACGGTCGGCGCGCTCGGAACTCCCCGGGACGGGAGTCCCGGGACCGAAGAAACGCCGGTCACGCTCGACGACATGGTCGGGCCCTACAAGCGGTCGAAGTTCCTGGCGGAGCAAGTCGCCATCGGGTTCGTGCGCACCGGGCTGCCGATCGTCATCGTCAATCCGTCGGCACCCATCGGGCCCTGGGACGTCAAGCCGACGCCGACCGGGAAGATGATCGTCGACGCGGTCCATGGGCGCTTGTTCTTCACGGTCGATACCGGACTCAACCTCGTTCATGTTCGGGATGTGGCGCGGGGCCATATCCTTGCGGAAGACAAAGGGCGGGTCGGGGAGAAATACATTCTCGGCCATCGCGACGGCAACCTCTCGCTCGCGGCCATCGGCGCCCTCATCGCCGACGTGAGTGGATGCCGCCGGCCGCGCGTGCGGGTTCCCTACGCGGTCGCGTGGTGCGCCGCGGCGTGCTCCGAAGGCTTTGCCCGCCTGACCGGTGGAGTCCCGAAGGTGCCGCTCGACGCCGTGCGGATGTCCCGCAAGCGGATGTACTTCAGCCCGGCCAAGGCGATCCGTGAGCTCGGCCTGCCGCAGACCGACCCGGCGACCGCCGTCCGCGACGCCGTCGAGTGGTTTTTCCAGCATGGCTATGTCAGTCTCAGCGCCATGACGCGGGTGCCTGCGGCGTGAGTGTCAGCGATCTCGCCTCCCGCCTGACCCGGCGCAGCCGCTCGAACTTCTACTACGCCTTCCTCGCGTTGCCGAAGCCGCGCCGCGAGGCGCTGTACGCCGTGTACGCGTTCTGCCGGACGGTCGACGACATCGCCGACGTCGGCGTCGACGGCGCGGCCGATGCCGCCGAGCAGCACGCGGCGCTGGCGGCGTGGCGGCGCGACGTCGCCGCGTGCTACGAGGCCGGACGGCAGCCTCAGCATCCGCTCGCGCGCCAGCTCGCGGCAGGGGTGCGCGCCTACAAGATCCCGCGCGAGGCGCTCGAGGCGATCATCGACGGGGTCGCGATGGACGTCGACGGCGCCGTGTTCGAGACGGCCGACGATCTGTTCCCCTACTGCTACCGCGTGGCGTCCGCGGTCGGGCTCTGCTGCATCGAGATCTTCGGCTACACGGATCCCCGCGCGCGCCAGTACGCCGTCGACCTCGGCACCGCGCTGCAGCTGACCAACATCGTCCGTGACGTCGGCGTCGATGCGCGCAGCGGGCGCGTCTACCTGCCGCGCGCGGACCTGCGCGCGTTCGGCATCAGCGTGGCGGACTTGCAGGCGGGCCGGTACGACGCGGCCTTCGTCGCGCTCATGCGGCACCAGGCGGCGCGCGCCTGGGAGTTCTACCGCCGCGCCGAGGCGAGCTTTCCGTCAGTCGACGCCCGCTCGCTCGTGCCCGCGCGCATCATGGGCGCGATCTACGCGGCCCTCCTCACCGAGATCGAGGGGCGCCAGTTCCGCGTGTTCGACGAGCGCATCACCGTGCCCGCGCGGCGCAAGGTGGCCATCGCCCTCCGCTGCTGGGCTCGGGCGCGGCTGCGTCCCGGGCGGCGCGCCGCGTGAAAGCGGCGGTCCTGCGCGAGGGGGGCCGCCTCCGGCCCGAGGCATGGCCGCGTCCGGCGATCGGTGTCGGGGAGCTGCTGCTCCGGCTGCGCGGCTGCGGGCTGTGCGGCTCCGACATCGCGAAAGTGGGCGCGCCGGGCACGAAGATCCCCCTCGTCCTCGGGCACGAGGTCGTGGGCGACGTCGTCGAAGTGGGGGACGGCGTGACCGCGCTGGCGATCGGCGATCGCGCGGTCGCCGCGCACCACGTGCCGTGCGGCGCCTGCCACTACTGCGCGCGCGGCAGCGAGTCGATGTGCGCCGCGTTCAAGACCAGCAACCTCGATCCCGGTGGCTTCGCGGAGTACGTCAGGGTACCGGCCGTAAACGTGCGCCACGCCACGTTCAAAATCCCCGCGCACGTCGGCGATGAGGCGGCCTCGTTCGTCGAGCCCCTCGCCTGCTGCGCGCGCGCGGTCCGGCGCGCGCGCGTCCAGCCCGGCGACACGGCCGTGGTGATCGGCCTCGGCTCGATCGGGGGATTGTTCGTGCAGCTCCTGCGGCGTGCGGGAGCGCGCGTCGTCGGCGTCGATCTGCTCGCGGAGCGCGCCGTGCTCGGCACGCGGCTCGGCGCCGAGGCCGCGGGCGCTCCCGAGGCGATGGATCCGCTCGTCCGGGAGCTCAGCGACGGCCGCGGCGCCGACCTCGTCGTCGTCACCGGCGGCGGCGTCGCCGTGCTGCCGTGGGCGACCACGGCGATCCGCGACGGCGGCGGCATCCACTACTTCGCGGGCGGTGCGGGCGACGCGCTGCCGCTGCCGCTCGAGGTGCTCTACAAGCGCGAGCTCACGGTGACCGCCACCTACTCGTCGTCCCCGGCCGATCTCGCGGCCGCGTTCGCGATGATCGCCGCCGGCGAGATCAGCACGGAGGCGCTCATGAGCCACCGGCTGCCGCTCGACCGCCTGGAGGAGGGCGTGGCGCTGATGCGGCGGCAGGCCGCCCTGAAGGTCTTCGTGACGCCATGAGAGCGCAGGTGTTCCATGGCCCCGGCGACCTCCGGTTCGAGGAGATGCCCGTCCCGACGCCCGCGCCCGGCGAGATCGTGATGAAGATCGACGCCGCGCTCACGTGCGGGACCGACGTCAAGACGCTGCGCCGCGGTCACCCGCGCATGATCCCGCGCGTGCCGACCGTGTTCGGCCACGAGTTCGCCGGCACGGTGACCGCGGTGGGCGCCGGGCGTGCGCCGGCCGCGGGAAGGCGATCGCGTGGTGGCGGCGAACTCGGCGCCGTGCGGTGAGTGTCGCCTCTGCCTCGCCGGCCGTCCGAACCTCTGCGAGGACCTGCTCTTCGTCAATGGCGCGTACGGGGAGTTCATCGCGCTGCCGCCGCGGCTGGTCGCGCGCAACGTCGTGACGCTCGAGCGTGGGGTGACGTCGGCGCGCGCGGCGTTCACCGAGCCGCTCGCCTGCGCGATCCTCGGCGTGCAGCGCGCGCGGGTCGAAGCCGGCCAGACGGTGGCGATCTTCGGCCACGGTCCGCTCGGATGCCTGCTCGCGATGGTGGTCGCGAGCCTGAAGGCGAACGTCATCATCGTCGGCAAGGCGGGGTGGCGATTCGAGCGCGTGCAAGGCCCTCGGGCTCGGGGCGTGCATCGACGCCACCGCGGGCGACGTGCTGGCGGCGCTGCGTGACGTCACCGGCGGGCACGGGGTCGATGTCGCGATGGACGCGACCGGCCGCCCGGAGGTGTGGGAGCAGTGCGTCGACGCCACGGGCGCCGGAGGCAGCGTGCTATTCTTCGGAGGCTGCGCGCCCGGGACGTCGATTCAGCTGGACACGAAACGGGTGCACTACGAGGAGCTGACGCTGGTGGGCGCGTTCCACCACACGCCGGCGCTGATCCGGCACGCCGTCGAGCTCCTGACCAGCGGGGCGGTGGTGCCGGACGGGCTGCTCACGCATCGCATGGGCCTCGAGGGTGTGCCTGGGGCACTCGCGCTGATGACGAAGGGAGAGGCGCTCAAGGTGCTGATCGAGCCATGAGAAGCCGCTGATCGCGCTGCTGCTCCTGCTGCTCGCCGCCACGCCCGCCCTCGCGTTCGACGCCGCCCAGGTCTTCAAGAAGGGCACCACCGTGCTGTCGCTCGAAGGCGGCGGCGGCAACCAGGAGAACCTCGAAGGCCACCGCGTGCAGAGCGACCTGGATCTCTGGTACGTCGGCCTGCGCTACTCGTGGCTGCCGTTCGAGCCCGCCGGTCCGAGCATCGTGCGCGGCGCGTTCGAGGTGGGCCTCGAGCCCGTCATCCAGTTCTACGAAAACGTCCCGGGCGCGAGCGGGGACAAGTACTTCGCCGGCCTCGGCTTTCAGCTGCGCTGGCACTTCCTCTCGCTGGGACGGTTCGTGCCCTACCTGGAAGGCGGCGCGAGCGTCGGTGGCACGAACCTCCGCGTGCGGGAGATCGACTCGGATCTCGCCTTCCTGCTGACGTTCGGCGCGGGCGCCTCCGTGTTCATCAGCGACAGCGTCGCGCTCTACGCCGGCTACCGGCTCGTGCACGTCTCGAACGGCAACATCGACACCCCGAACCGCGGCTTCGAGGCGCACACGGGGCTGCTCGGCATCTCCTACTTCTTCAAGTAACCACCGCGCGGCACGGCGATGAACACGGCGGCCTTCCGGTCGCCTGTACTATTTTCGGAGGGATGCGCAATGTCCTGGACGACCATCACGTTCGTGGGACTCCTGACGGTCGGGCTCCTCGTGTCCACGCCGGAACGTCGCGCGAGCGAGGCGACTGGGCAGACGTCGGGCGACAAGACGCTGCTCGACAACGACCAGGTCCTGGTCATGGAGTACGTGTTCCCGCCCGGGTTCAAGGGCGACGCGCACGCGGCGCCCGTGAACGAGTTCGCGTACGTGCTCGAAGGGCAGTTCTCCGTGGTGACGAAAGGCAAGGGAACGACGGTGGTCCGCAAGGGTGAGATCGAGTACGCGCCGAAGGGCACCGTCCACCATTCCATCAATGACACCAAGCGGCCGGCGCGCGTGCTGGTCGTCATGCTGAAGGAGCGCTGAGCATGCGCCTCGTCACGTTCCGCAAAGGCTCGTCCCGCCCGCGCGTCGGCGCGCCGGTCGCCGACGCCATCCTCGACCTGGGCGCGCTCGCGGCCGACATCGCCCGCGAGCGGAACATCGTGCGCAAGGGCCGCGGGGGATTCCCGAAGACGATGCACGACTTGATCGCGGCCGGGCCCGACGCGCTCGCCGCCGCCCGCGAGGCGCTCGCCCACGGCGAGGCGCTCCTCAAGCGCGACGGCATCGCGGCGCTCACCGAGCGCCGTCTCGGCGTCGCCGCGGACAAGGCGCGGCTCGAGGCGCCGATCCCGCGTCCCGCGCGCAACGTGTTCTGTCTCGGCCGCAACTACAAGGAGCACGCGGCGGAGCGCGGCGCCGAGGCGCCGCCGCATCCCGTGTACTTCACGAAGGCGCCGGAGACGGTCGTGGCGCCGGGCGCCCAGGTCATCCACCACGCGGTGACCAAGGAACTCGACTACGAAGTCGAGCTCGCCGTGGTCATCGGCAAGGAAGGCAAGGACATCCCGCAGCGAGGAGGCGCTGTCGTACGTCTTCGGCTACACCATCATCAACGACGTGACCGCGCGCGACCTCCAGAAGCGGCACCAGCAGTGGTTCCACGGCAAGTCGCTCGACACGTTCTGTCCGATGGGGCCCGTCCTCGTCACCGCCGACGAGATTCCCGATCCGCAGACGCTCTCGGTGGCGATGCGGATCAACGGCGAGACGCGCCAGTCGAGCCACACGTCGAAGATGATCTTCCCGGTCGACGAGTGCATCGCGGTGCTCTCGCAGGGCTTCACGATCCGTCCGGGCGACGTGATCGCGACCGGCACGCCCGAGGGTGTGGGCGCCGCGCATCGGCAAGTTCCTGAAGGCCGGCGACCGGATGGAAGCCGAGGTCGAGCGGATCGGCGTCCTCGCGAACCGCATCGCGAGGCCCTGAAGGGCGCTCAGCCGAGGAGATCGGCGAGCGTCACGTCGACGTCGGGGAAGGCGAGCGAGGCGAACCGTTCGTCGGCGCCGGGCGTGCGGACGTCGCGATAGCCGCGGGCGCCGGGCCCGCGATGGATCTCGACACGACGATGGTCGACATCCACGATCCACGTCTCCGCGACTCCCGCCCGCGCATAGAGTGGGACCTTCGTGTGACGGTCGTAGGCCAGGGACGAGTCGGCGACCTCGATGAGCAGTCGCGTGTCCCGTGGCTCGGGCAGCGCGCCCGCGTAGAAGTCGGCCCGGCGCTCGAGCAGGATGATGTCGGGCTGGGGCTCCGACTCGTGACGGGGCATGAGGAGCGGGTTCTGGCTCCAGACGATCGCACGGCGCCCCAGGCGCTCGGCGAAGAAGGCCTGGATGCGCGCGACTGTCGCGGCGTGGCGGCTTCCGATCGGCGACATCTCGATGATCTCGCCCTCGATCAGCTCGACGCGGCTGTCCTCGTGGAGGATGCCGGCCTCGCCCATGCGGTGATACTCGTCGAGCGTGAACCGGCGTCGTCTCAGCGGAACCGCCATCGTCTCCTCGGGCTCTGCCATGTCACGACCTATCGATGTGGGGGGTGCGCGACGCCCCCCCATCCCCCCTCGCTCCGCGGCCCGGCGAAGCCGTGCCGCTCCGCGACTGCCATGAGGGGCGTCAATGTCGAGAATTTGGATACGTCGGTATCATGGCCACGTCGATCCCGCACTTCAACGTCGGGACGGGGAGTGACTCGGGTCGGGAGCGCGCTACCTCAGCAGTCGATCGTTCGCCCCACCGCGGCGCGGCGCCCACGGCAGAGGGACGCGTGGGCCGGCCGCGTGGCGGGTGACGCGCGCGAATCCGTGCGGCGACGGCTCGGTCGCGACGTCGATCGCCTTGCCGCCGTCCACGAGCCACGCGGTGGCGACGCCCCAGCGCGCGTACACCGGCCACGACACGAGCCGCGCGATGTCCTTGCGATCACGGACGTCGATGGCCAGGAGCAGGTCCTCGCCCCGTGGCGGGGAGGACCGGTAGCGCTCGACCGGACCGCGACAGACCGTGACGGCCGGCCGCGCGAGCGAGTACGGGCCCAGTCGGACCGGCTCGGCCCGGCGAATCACGGCGCGGGGAGCGAGCTTGCCGAGCCGCGCGACGAGACGATCGAGCGAGCGCTGAACCTCCGGTGTCCGCCGCCGCAGGGTCAGGACGACGCCGTCGACGAGCTGGTGGCCCGATGACTCGCCGAGCACCCCCACCTCCACCAGGCGGCCGTACTCCTCGGTGCTGAACCGGTGGAGCGGGTAGGGCTCGGAGAGCGGCAGCACATCCCATTCGTGGACCATGATGGACGGGTCGAAGACCGCGTAGGCTTCGGGATGGATCGGCTCGCCGGTGACCACCACGGCCTCGCCGAGGCGCTTCGCGAGCACGTCGGCCACGCGCTGGATGGTCTCGAGCTCGCGGGGACCGGGCCGGGGGAGGTCGATGAGAACGCCCTCCAGCAGCTCGATCCGCGCGCGCGGCGCGAGGATGCCCACGCGCCGCATCGTGTCGAGGTCGGAGACCGAGAAACGGCGCAGCGGCAGCTTCATGTGCCCAGCGTACAGGGCGGGATACACTCGCCCTGCATTCTTTCGAGCCCGGGGAGACGGATGAGCTTCGTCAGCCATGTCGAGTGCACGATCTGCGGCGCCCACCACGATCATCGGCGTCCGCTCACGGTCTGCGAGAAATGCGGGCAGATGCTCGCGGTCCGCTACGACCTGCCTCGCGTCAGCGCGGCGGTCACCCGGGAGGCGCTGGCCGCGCGGCCCCCGGGGATGTACCGCTTCCGCGAGCTCACTCCCGTCGATGACGGCGAAGCCCCGGTCACCCTCGGCGAGGGTGGGACTCCGCTGCTCCCGCTGCCGCGCCTCGCCGCCCATCTCGGCCTCGGTCGGCTCTGGGCCAAGGACGAAGGCCAGAACCCCACCGGCACCTTCAAGGCCCGCGGGCTCGGCATGGCGATCACGCGCGCGCGGACGCTCGGCGCCACGGGGTTCGTGATTCCCTCGGCCGGCAACGCGGGAGGCGCGGCCGCGGTGTACGCCGCGCGCGCCGGCCTCCCGGTCGTGGTCATCGTGCCGCGCGGCACGCCGCCCGCCGCCGTCGCCGAGGCCCAGATCGCCGGGGCCCACGTCTTCACGATCGAGGGCTCGATCGCCACGGCCGGGAAGGTGACCGCGAAGGTCGCGCCGCTCCTCGGGTGGTTCGATCTGTCGACGCTGAAGGAGCCGTACCGCCTCGAGGGCAAGAAGACGATGGGACTCGAGCTGGCCGAACAGCTCGGCTGGCGGATGCCCGACGTGCTGCTCTATCCGACCGGTGGCGGCACCGGCCTCGTCGGCATCCCCAAGGGCTACGAGGAGCTGCGCGGCATGCAGTGGCTCGGCGGCAGCCTGCCGCGGTTCTTCGCCGTGCAGGCGGAGGGCTGCGCGCCGGTCGTGAAGGCCTTTCACGACAAGGCGGAGACGACGGCGCCCTGGGAGAATCCGACGACGCACGCGGCGGGACTGCGCGTGCCGTCGCCCTTCGCGGGCCGCCAGATGCTGAAGATCCTCCGCGAGAGCGGCGGGGGCGCGATGGCGGTCGGCGAGTCCGACATCCAGGAGGCGCAGCGTCTCGTCGCCCGCGTGGAGGGCATCTGGACGGCGCCGGAATCCGCGGCCCTCGTGGCCGCGCTCCAGCGGCTCCGCGACGAGCGCGCGGTGACGCGCGAGGCCGAGATCGTCCTCGTCTTCACCGGGGCCGGCATCAAGAACGACCCGCCTCCGCTGCCCGCGCCCGTGGACCTGGCGGGGAGCGACGCCGACATCGTCGAGCAGGTCCGGCGCACGGTGCGGACGCGCCGCGGCGCGCCGCGCCCTGCAGTGATCGGCGAGCCGTGTTAGCATCTGCCCTCTAACGGCACTGCACGTCCGCAGGAGGCAGGTCAATGGCGATCGAGATCGTCAAGATCCGCAACGTTGGAATCGTGGGGCACGGCGGCGTCGGCAAGACGTCGCTCGTGGAGGCGCTGCTGCACACCGCCGGCGCCGTGAACCGACTCGGCAAGGTCGACGACGGCACCACGACGACCGACTTCGACGCCGACGAGATCAAGCGGAAGATCTCGATCAACACCGCCCTTGCCCACTGTGAGTGGAAGGGCCACCACATCAACTTCGTCGACACGCCCGGGTACGGCGATCTCATCGCGGACGCGCGCGCCGGCCTGCGCGTCGTCGAAGCCGCGCTGGTCGTGGTGGACGCGGTGGCGGGCGTGCAGGTCCAGACCGAGAAGGTGTGGAAGTTCGCCAGCGACTTCGACCTGCCGCGCGCGGTGGTGGTGAACCGGCTCGACCGCGAGCGCGCGGACTTCTTCCGCACGTTCGAATCGCTCAGCCGCCGCCTGAAGGGCCGCCTCGTGCCGCTGCACCTCCCGATCGGCGAGGAGCACGGCTTCAGGGGCTTCGTCGACCTCGTCACCCAGAAGGCGGTCACGTACGGCGCCGACGGCAAGCCGACGGAAGGTGCGGTCCGCCGCCGGAGCTCGCCGATCGGGTCAAGGAGTATCGCGAGAAGCTCGTGGAGGCCGCCGCGGAGACCGACGACGACCTCCTCGCGAAATACCTCGAGGAGGGGTCGCTCGCCGAGCCGGAGATGCTGAAGGCGCTCCGCGCCGGCATCGGCCAGGGCAAGATCGTCCCCGTCCTGTGCGCGAACGCCACGCGGGAGATCGGCAGCATCGCGATCCTCGACCTGATCGTCCACGAGTTCCCGTCGCCCGCCGACCGCGCCGAGATCCCCGGCACCGACCTGAAGGCCAAGCAGGGCGGGACGCGGCAGGCCGATGCGAAAGCGCCCGTCTCCGCCCTGGTCTTCAAGACGCTCTCCGACCCGCACGTCGGCAAGCTCTCGCTCTTCCGCGTCTACAGCGGCACGGTCAAGGTTGACACGAACCTCACCAACGCGGGCCGCGGCGGCAAGGAGCGGATGGGCCACATCTCCTGGATGCAGGGCAAGAACGTGAAGGCGGTGGAGACGCTCGGGCCCGGCGAGATCGGCGTGGTCGCGAAGCTCAAGGAGACGCTCACCGGGGACACGCTCTGCGACGAGGCGCAGCTGTTCGAGCTGCCGCGCATCGAGTTCCCCGAGCCCGCGATCTCGTTCGCGATCCAGCCGAAGAGCCGCGGCGACGAGGACAAGATCTCGACCGCGCTCGCGCGGATCGCGGAAGAGGACCCGACGGTCCACTACCACTTCGATCCCGAGACGAAGCAGCTCCTGGTCTCCGGCGTGGGCAGCATGCACGTGGAGATGGTCGTGGAGCGCATGAAGCGCAAGTACAACGTCGACGTCCTGCTGCTGCCGCCGCGCATTCCCTACAAGGAGACGGTGAAGGGACGCGCGGAAGGGCAGGGCAAGTACAAGAAGCAGACGGGCGGGCGCGGCCAGTACGGCGACACGTGGCTCCGCGTGGAGCCCATGCCGCGCGGGGGCGGGTTCGAGTTCGTGGACGACATCTTCGGCGGCGCGGTGCCGCGCAACTTCATCCCGTCGGTGGAGAAGGGCGTTCGCGACTGCATGAAGAAGGGCATCCTCGCGGGCTACCCGGTCGTCGACACGAAGGTGACGCTGTACGACGGCTCGTACCACGACGTCGACTCGTCCGACATGGCGTTCCAGATCGCGGCGTCGATGGGCCTCCAGAAGGTCTTCATGGAGGCGCACCCGATCCTGCTCGAGCCGATCATGAACGTGGAGGTGACGTGCCCGTCCGACAACGCGGGCGACGTCATCGGCGACCTCAACTCGCGGCGCGGCCGCATCAACGGCATGGAGCCCGCGGGCGAGGTGGCGATCGTGCGCGCCTCGGTGCCGATGGCCGAGATGCTCACCTACGAGTCCACGCTGCGCTCGATGACCGGCGGCCGCGGCGGCTACTCGATGGAGTTCAACCACTACGAGGAAGTCCCCGCGTTCATGGCCGACAAGGTCATCAAGGACGTCAAGGCGGAGAAGGAAAAAGCCGAGAAGCATTGAGGGCGTTCCGCCAGCAGTACGACGCCATCTTCGGAGGGCCGTGGCCCGTGTGGGGCGCGGCCCTCCTCGTCGCGATCACCAACGTCTTCCTCTTCGCGTTCGATCGTCCGTTCACCGCCTCCGACGGCGTCCGCAACTGGGGCGACTGGGTGCTCACCGGGCTCGGCGTCCTCTCGCGCCCCGACCTCGTCGCGCCCTGGCTCTACTCGGGCTCGCTGCTCAACCTCGGCGTGATCGTCGGCGCGCTCGCCGCCGCGCTGCTCAGCCGCGAGTTCGCGATCCGCGTGCCCGTGCGCGGGGAGCTCGTGAAGGGCGCGGTGGGGGGCGTCATGCTGGGCGTCGGCGCCATGCTCGCGCTCGGCTGCAACATCGGCGGCTTCTTCAGCGCGGTCAGCGCGCTCTCGCTCTCGGGGCTCGGGATGATGCTCGGCCTCTTCGTCGGCGCGATCGTCGGGCTCCGCTATCTCGTGTGGGAGCTGAGCCGCCATCCGACGTGGTCGACCGGGCGGAGCGCGGTGTTCCTCGCGTCGAGCAAGGACGGCGGCGTCCAGCCGGTGCTCGGCGCCCTCGTGATCCTCGCGCTGCTCGCGCTCCCGTTCCTGTACGCGCAGGTCGGCCACGGCGCGCGCGGGCTCTTCCTGGTCTTCGGCGCGGCGTTCGGCGTCGTGTTCCAGCGGTCGCGGCTCTGCCTCGTGCGCGCGTTCCGCGAGCCGTTCATGACCGGCGACGGCGAGCACACGCGCGCCGCCGCCCTCGCCATCGTCGTCAGCATGCTCGGATTCTCGATCCTGAAGTTCACCGACCTGAAGGACAAGGGCGAGTGGGTCTTTCCCGCCGCCGGCGCGGGCGCGCTCCTCGGTGGGCTGATCTTCGGGATCGGGATGGTCCTCGCCGGCGGCTGCGGCTCCGGCTCGATCTGGCGCGTGGGCGAGGGGCAGGTGAAGCTGCTCGCGGCCGTGATCACGTTCTCGCTCGGCGCGTCGCTCACGCGCCTCGCGATCACGCAGGCCGGGCTGCAGCAGAAGCTCGGCGCCGCCGTGTTCATGCCGGCCTGGCTCGGCTGGGCCGGCGCCATCTTCCTGGTGATCGCGGTCATGGCGGCGTGGGCCGCGTTCGCGACGTGGAACGAGGCGACGGAGCGCTTCAGCCTTGGTGCCTAGGAGTCGGCAATCGCGGAGCGCGCGGGTTCATCCCGCGCGCGGAGCGCGGGGGGATTGGGGGGCCCGCCTCGGGCCCCTCATGTCGAGCGGTAGGTCGCGTCGAACACGGTCGCGCCCGTCGAGACGCGGCGCACGCCATGGTCGGGATTTGCCGCCAGGTGCTGCAGGATCTTGAAGACGGTCTCGACATCGTTCGCGGCGCCCGCGCCCGCGGCGATCTCCTCGACGCGGAGCGCCTTGCCCCGCGCGTGCTTCAGCGCCGCGATCACCCGCTTCTGCACGTCGAGCACGGCGGCGGCGGCCTTCTTGCCGGCCTCGACGCCGGGCTGGTGGTACGCGTTGACGTTCACCAGCGTCGCGTAGAGCCCCACCGCGCGCTCGTACAGCGCGATGAGCGTGCCCACCGTCGCGCGCCGACACGTCCGGGACCGTGATCGTCACGCTCTCGCGCCCGTTCTCCCAGAGCGCGCGGCGCGTGCCTTGAAAGAAGCCGCTCAGGTAGTCGCCGCTCGTCACGCCCGGCTCGACCGCCATCGAGCGTCCGGCCCGGTCGCGCAGCACCTCGATGAACGTGACGAAGAAGTTGTCGAGGCCGTCGCGCAGCTGCTGCACGTAGGCGTGCTGGTCGGTCGAGCCCTTGTTGCCGTACACCGCGATCCCCTGGTGGACGATCTGCCCCGCGAGATCGCGCTCCTTGCCGAGCGACTCCATCACGAGCTGCTGCAGGTAGCGGCTGAAGAGCTCGAGCCGGTCCTTGTACGGGAGGATCACCATGTCCTTGTGGCCGTGCCCGCGTCCGGCGTGGAACCACATGAGCGCGAGCATCGCGGCCGGATTGCGCCGCGGCTCCGGCAGGCGCGTGACCTCGTCCATCTCGCGCGCGCCGCGGAGCAGCGCCTCGATGTCGATGCCCTGCACGGCCGCGGGGAGCAGACCGACGGCGGACAGCACGGACGTGCGTCCGCCGACCCAGTCCCACATCGGAAAGCGCGCGAGCCACCCGCCCGCGATCGCGAAGCGGTCGAGCTGGCTGCCTTCCTGCGTCACGGCGACCGCATGACGGCCGAACGTGAGCTTCGCCGCCTCGAAGGCGCGCTGCGCCTCGAGCATGCCGTTGCGCGTCTCCGGGGTGCCCCCGGATTTCGAGATGACGACGCAGAGCGTGTCCTTGAGCCCGTCGCCGAGGGACGCGAGCACGGCGTCCATGCCGTCCGGATCGGTGTTGTCGAAGAAGAACGGCCGCAGCCGGTCACGCCCGGCGGACCCGAGCGCGCGCGCCACGAACTGCGGGCCGAGCGCCGAGCCGCCGATGCCGATCACGAGGAGATTCGTGAACGGCGCGCGCGCTGCGGCTTCACGCGGCCGGCGTGGACCGAGCGCGCGAACGCCTTGACGGCCGCGCGGCACGCGTCGATCTCCCTGCGGATCTCCGCGGTGGGCGCTCGCTTCGCATCCCGCAGCCAGTAGTGGCCGACCATGCGCTGCTCGTCGGGGTTCGCGATCGCGCCCGCTTCGAGCTCCGCCATCCGGGTGAGCGCCCGGCGGATGTCGGCGTCCTTGGCGACCAGGAACGCCTCGTCGAAGGCCATCCGGCTCACGTCGAGGCTCACGCCGACGCGCTCGGCCACGATCAGCGACCGCTTGAACCGCTCCCAGGACGCCTCAGGTGGCACCATGTCCTCCCGCGTGCAGTGGTCGTATCCCTGAGCCTAGACCCGCATGTCCAGCGTGCGAAACATGCGCGTGGCCGTGTCGAGGTGCGTCGCGGCCCGCTCGCGCTTGCCCCAGCTCCGGTACAGCGTGCCGAGGCCGCGATGGCAGCGCGCGACGAGCGGCTGCATCCCCAGCTCCTCCGCGAGGGCAAGGGCCTCGGACAGGTGCTGCCGTGCGCGCTCGTAGTCCGGAGCCTCGCGGTGGCCGGCGATCTCGCCCAGCACGCGGAGCGCGTGGGCGCGACTTCCCCGTTCGCCATGCGCCTCCGCGAGCGCGAGGGCCCGATCGGCGGTCTCCTTGGCGTCGCGCACGCGATCCGCGAGCAGGTAGCCCTCGGCGAGATTCGTCACCCGTCGCGACTGCCACCACATGACCTCCAGCGATGCGCCGCGCGCCACCGCTTCCTCCATCACCGCCACGGCGTCGGCGAGACGTCCCGAGAGCGCGTACGCATGACCGAGCGCGCTGAACATGGCCGGCGAGAGCAGGACCAGCTCGTAGTCCCGGCACAGCGCGACGGAGCGCTCGAGCTCCGGGATCCCCGCCGACAGCTCACCCTTGAGCGCATGGAGGTGACCGAGCGCGCCGTGCGCCTCGGCCATGCTGAAGGGCTGATCCGCGGCATCGGCCAGCCGCACCGCGTCGTGCCCGCACGTCATCGCCTCGGGAAACGCGCCCAGCTCGCCGAGCGACAGAATCATCCACGTGCGCCAGAACACGGCGGGAAGACCGATGTGACCGAAGCGCTCGTGGACGGGCTCGTCCTGCAGGAGGTCCCCGCTCGTCCTCAGGAGCTCGACGGCGCGCCGAAGGTCGCCGAGCCCCATGCAGGCAAAGCCGAGCATGACCGCGGCCACCGCCTGGCGCGGGCGATTGCCGTCGGCCTCCGCGCTCGCCAGGCCACGCGCTCCGGATTCGATGGCCGCCGCATGGTCGCCCATCGGCGCGAGACACGCGGACTGGAGAACGGCGAGGCGACCCAGTCGCGTCGGATCGTCCAGCGCGCGCGCCAGCGCTTCCGCCTCGTCGAGACGATCCACGATGCGCCGGAGCTCTCCGAGCGAGTAGTAGACGGCCGCGCGATTCATCCACAGATCGTAGGCGCGCGCCGTCTTGGTCCGGCCTTCGGGGAGATGCTCGAGCACCTGCAGCGCCTGCTCGTAGTACGCGATCGCTTCGCGATTCGCCGAGCAGGCCACCGCTCGATTGCCGGCCTTCCGCAGGGAGCTCAGCGCCTTCTCCCACAGCTCGCCCCGGCGATAGTGTTCGGCCAGGGCCGCGTGGTGGGGCTCCAGAGCGTCGCGGTACACCTCTTCCAGCGCCCCGGCCACCTGCACGTGGAGGAGCCGGCGGCGAGGCGGGAGCAGCTGTCCGTACGCGACCTCGCGGATGCGATCGTGCGTGAAGTCGAAGCGTTCTCCGGCGCCCGTGAGCACGCGCCGGCGCACGAGCTCCTCGACGCCTTCGGCCGCCCAGCCTTCGTCGAGCCCCACCGCGCGCGCGAGGACGGCAAAGTCGAACTCGCGTCCGATGACCGAGGCGACCGCCGCCAGCTGCCGGCCACGCTCGCTCAGGCGCGACAGGCGAGCCAGGAGGACGTCGCGGACCCGTTCGGGGAGCGGGACGCCCGACGGCGGGGCAGTCCCGTCCTGGATCGCGCGCATCGTCTCGATCGCGAGGAACGGATTGCCCTCGCTCACCGCCCAGAGCTGGTCGGCGAGCCGCTCCAGCGCCGCGTCGTCACCGGACCCTCGGGCCATCGCGCGCACCAGATGTGCCGTCTCGAGACGCGAGAGCGGCGGCAAGGTGAGCCGCACCGTCCGATCGTCGCGGATGAGCTCCTGCAGCACGCCGCCGAGCACCGGCGCGCCCGGAACGTCCTCCTCGCGCGCGGTGACCACCATCAGCACGGACCAGGACGGGATCTTTCGCGCGACGAACGCGACGAGCCGCAGGCTCATCTCGTCCGCCCAGTGCACGTCTTCGAGCACGAGCAGGAGAGGCTGCGTGCGGGTCAGGCGCTCCACTCCGTGGCTCATCGCCTCGAAGAGCCGCAGGTTCTGCGCGGAGTCGACGACGGGTGGCAGCGCGCCCAGCTCCGGAAAGAGCCGCGTCAGCTCGGACTGCCACGCGGCCGGCAACGCGCCCGCGCCGGCGATCTCGCTCAGCACGTGGCCCTTGCGCATCGCATTGACCCACGGCCCGAACGGCAGGATCTGCTCGGTCTCGTAGCAGCGGCCCACCAGCACGCGGCCTCCGCGACGGACGGCGTCCGCGCTCAGCTCCTCCACGACCCGGCTCTTGCCGATGCCGCCCTCGCCCCCGATCACCACGACACGTCCTCGCCCTTGCCAGGCTTCGCCGACGGCGTGGCGCAGTCGCGCGAGCTCCGTCTCGCGACCGATGAGCGGGGTGTCCGGCGAGGGGATCTCGACCGGCATCGTGCCGATGAAGCGATAGCCGCGGCGGTGCACGGTCTCGACGAACCGCGGCGTCCGTGCTTCGTCGCGGAGCGCCTTGCGGATCTCGCCCACGCAGACGGCGAGCGCGGCTTCACCGACGGCCACGTCGGGCCACACGGCCGCGAGGAGCTCCTCCTTGGTCACGAGGCGGCGGGGGCGGTCGGCGAGATAGCGGAGGACGGCGAAGGCCTTCGGCCGCAGGCGAATCTCCTCGCCGTCGAGCCAGACGCCCTCGGTGGCCGGGTCCAGCCGGAACCCACCGAATGTCATGGCGTTCTCGCGGGGAATGGTCACAAGGGCGCGCAATTCTAGCAAACCCGTAGAGAAATTTAAGGCTTCCCGTAAGACTTCGACCGTCGCGCGCCGCTACCGTCCTCGCAGGAGGACCACCCATGGCCGACCCACACTACGTGTTCATCGAATCACGAGATCCGTTCGAATCCACCGACACCGGCTTCATCGGTGACGCCGCGGCCGCGCTGCGGGAGCGCGGCCGCCCGGTGACCGTCTTCCTCGTTCAGAACGCGGTCCTCGCCGCGCGGGCGGGCGCGCGCGGCTCGCAGATCCCGCGGCTCGCCGGCGCCGGCGTCGTCGGTCCTCGCCGACGACTTCTCGCTGCGCGAGCGCGGCATCGAGGGCGGCGAGATCGCCGCGGGCGTCCGCGAAGCCTCGATCGACGCGCTCGTCGACCTCGTCATGCAGCCCGCCACCAAAACCATCTGGCACTAGGAGGACATCCCCATGGCCGACACGCTGACCGTCGCCGTCATGGACGCGCCGTACGAGGCGGCCGCCTCGACGACCGCCTTCCGCATCATCGCGGGAGCATTGCGCAAGGGCATCAACGTCAACGTCTTCGCGTACGAGGGCGCGGTGAGCCTGACGATGAAGGACCAGGCGCCGCACGCCAACCCCGTCAAGGGCACCACGGTCGAGGACGAGGAGCACCCGACGACCAAGGACCTCGTGGCCGCGCTCGTCGAGCTCGGCACGACGGACCCGAAGCTCACCTGGATCAACTGCGGTCTCTGCGTGGACGAGCGTGGCGCCGGCCACTGGATCGACGGCGTCAAGCGCGGCGGTCCCGCCGATTTCCTGAAGATGGCGCTGGAGTCGACCACCACGCTCGTCATCCCCACCAAGTGATCGAGGACGAACGGAGGACCACCATGCGCATTCTCACCATTGTCGAGACCGCCTATCGCGCCACGCTGGAGGAGCAGGACGACACCGTCCTCTGGCTCAGCCGCGCGCTGAAGAACGCCGGCGCCGACCTGACGGTCCTGCTGCGCGGCAACGCCGTCAACTACGCCGTCCGCCAGTCGTGCGCGCCGCTCACGATCGGCGCGGTGACGATCAAGCACCCGGCGCGACCCAACGAGGACCTCGTCAAGCTCCAGGCGAAAGGTGCGGCCGTCTACGTCGTGCAGGAGGATCTCGACGAGCGCGGGATCGACAAGCAGCGGTGCGTGGCCGAGGCGGCGCGGATCACGCGCGCCGAGGTCGTGGAGCTCATGGAGCAGCACGATCAGGTCTGGCACTGGTAGGCCGCCATGAGACGCCTTGGCCTTTCACTCGCCATCGTCCTGTGCGTGGTCTTCACCGCGATGCCGGCCCTCGCCGCCGTCATCACGGTCACCACCACCGCCGACGAGCTCACCACGAACGGCAACTGTTCGCTCCGTGAAGCGATCCGGGCCGCGAACCTGAACATCGCGGTCGACGCCTGCGGCGCGGGCACCGGGGCCGACGAGATCATCCTGCCGTCCGGCATCTACACGCTCACCATTCCGACCGCGACGAACAACGAGAACGCCGCCCTCAACGGCGATCTCGACGTCACCGGCACGGTGACGATCACCGGTGCGGGCGCCGCCACGACGATCGTCGAAGGGTGCGCCGTCGTCCCTCCCGCCACGGCCTGCACCGGCGTCGACCGGGTCTTCGACGTTCAGCCCGGCGCGAACGTCACGATCACCGGCGTCACGATCCGGCATGGCACGGCGTTTCTGAGCGAAGCCGGCGGCGGGATCCGCAATCAGGGAACGCTGCAGCTCGTCGACAGCGTGATCAGCGACAACGTGAGCGGGGCGACGGGCGGCGGCCTCCGCAACGCGGGCGCGGCGCTCGCCACGGTGACCCGGACGATCGTCACGGGCAACCGCGCGCCCAGCGGCGGCGGCATCAGCACGATCGGCAGGCTCGTCCTCGCGGACAGCGTCGTCAGCGAGAACGTCGCCACCAATGGCTCGGGGTTCGGCGGCGGGATCCACAACAACGGCGCCGCGACGATCACCGACAGCACCATCGCGGGGAACCAGGCGAACGCCGGCGCGGGAGTCATCAACCAGATCTCCGGCGAGATGACGATCACCGGCAGCACGATCAATGGCAACACGGGCGCCGAACACGGCGGCGGCATCCAGAACGACGGCACGATGACTCCTCACCAACACGACGGTCAGCGGCAACAGCGCCGACTCGTCCGGCGGCGGCATCCTCAACATCGGGACCGCGGCCTCTCTGAGCCTCATCAACACGACCGTCACCGCCAACACCACGCCCGGGCAGGCCGGCGGCCTCCGGGTCAGCGGCGGGACCGTGGCGCTCGAGCACACGATCCTCGCGGCCAACGTCGACACGCATGCCGGGCTCCTCGGACACAGCCCGGACTGCGTGGGAACGGTGACGTCACAGGGCCACAACCTCGTCGGGACCGTCGGGACACTCGCGACGGGCGCCACCGCTTGCACAGGAGTCACCGACGGCGTGAACGGCGACCAGGTCGGGACCGCGGGCAGCCCCATCGATCCAGGGCTGACGCCGCTCGCGGACCACGGCGGCCCGAGCCTCACGCATGGTCTGCTGGCCGGCAGTCCCGCGATCAACGCCGGTGACCCCGCGGGCTGCACCGACAGCACCGGCGCGCCACTCACCACCGACCAGCGCGGCTTCCCGCGTCCGGTGGGCCCTGCGTGTGACATCGGCGCCTTCGAGGGGGTCGTGGCCGCAGGCAGCACGCTCGGCCATTTCCTCTGCTACAGGGCGGAGACCACCGCGAGGACCCCGTCGTTTCCCGGCGTCTACGGCGTGAGCCTCGTCGACGCGTTCGAGCGCCGACTCTTCGACGTGCGCACGGCCTCGCGGCTCTGCACCCCGGCCGACACGGCGGGCGAGGGCCTGACCGACCCCGAGACTCACCTCGAGGGCTACGAGATCGCGCTCACGCCGACCCGTCCGGCCCAGCCGGGCCACGTCCCGCAGCTCGCTCTCCGCGTCGAGAACCAGTTCGGCTCCCTCACGGTCGACACGCTCAAGCCGGAGCGCTTGCTCGTCCCCACCGCCAAGAGCCTGACCGGCCCCGTCGCTCCGCCCGTCCCCGAGGCGCACGGCGTCGATCACTACAAGTGCTACCTCGTCCGGATCAGCCGCGGGACGCCGACGTTCCAGAGGCGCACCGTGACCGTGTCCGATCAGTTCAGCTCCGCCAAGCTGTTCGAAGTGCAGGACGTGCTCGAGGTCTGCCTGCCCGTGGACAAGCAAGGCGAGGGCCTCAAGAATCCGGCCGCTCACCTCGCGTGCTATCGAGCCAGGCCCGCGGTGGCCCATGTGAAGGTCGGCGGCGTCTACGTGAGCAACCAGTTCGGCGCCGAGCGGCTCGACGTCCAGAGGGACGTGACCCTCTGCGTGCCGTCGACGCTGACGGATTGATGGTCGCGGAATTGTGGCATACTCCGGCCCCGACGAAGGCAGCGGCCCCCCGGCCGGGAATGCCACTTCCCCCTCGAACGGAGGGCAACTATGAGCGTGACACGCAGGCAGTTCCTTCACACCACCGGGATCGGCGTCGCGCTCGGCGCGCTCGGCGGCTGTGCCACCGCGCTGCAAGGGGACTTCGCGCCGAAGACCGGCAAGCGCGTGGTGGTGATCGGCGGCGGGTGGGGTGGCGCGACCGCGGCGAAGTACGTCCGGCTCGGCGATCCGTCGATCGAAGTCATCATGCTCGAGCCCAACAAGCAGTTCATCTCGTGCCCGTTCAGCAACCTCGTGCTCAGCGGCGTGCGCACGCTCGACAGCATGACGTTCGACTACGGCCGCCTCCGCGGGCACGGCGTCCGCGTCCTCCACGAGATGGCCGGCGCGATCGAGCCCGCCGCGAAGCGCGTGCGCCTCGGCGAGGGCTGGCTCCAGTACGACAAGCTCATCGTGTCGCCGGGCGTCGAGTTCCAGTACGAGCAGATCCAGGGGCTGCGCGAGGCGGGCGACTCGCGTCCTGCACGCGTGGAAGGCGGGCCCGCAAACGCAGGCGCTGGCCAACCAGCTCCAGGCGATGGCGGACGGCGGCGTGGTCGTGATGACGGTGCCGCCGGTCGCGTACCGCTGCCCGCCCGGTCCCTACGAGCGCGCCTCGCAGATCGCGTGGTATCTCAAGACGAAGAAGCCGAAGTCGAAGCTGATCGTGCTCGACGCCAACCCCAACGTCGTGTCGAAGACCGCCCTGTTCCGCAAGGCGTGGGAGGCGTATCCGAACCTCGAGTACCGCGGGTCGAACAAGGTGGTGAAGGTCGATCCGGGCGCGCGCACCGTCGGCACCGAGCTCGGCGACACGGTGAAGTACGACGTCGTGAACGTCATTCCACCCCAGCGCGCAGGCACCATCGCGGTCGACGCGGACCTCGTGGGCGCCGACAAGCGGTGGTGCGAGGTCGACCACGTCACGTACGAGTCGGTGAAGCACAAGGACGTGCACGTGATCGGCGACTCGACCATCGGGCTGCCCGTGCCCAAGTCCGGCAACGTCGCCAACGCGATGGGAAAGATCTCGGCCGCCGTGGTGGTGGCGATGCTCAACGGCCGGCCGGTGCCGCAGATGCCGCCCGGCAACACCTGCTACAGCTGGGTGAGCGACAAGGAAGCGATCGCCGTCGTGAACTCCTATCGCATCGAGAACGGCAAGGTCGTCCAGATCGAGCAGAAGCTGACGCCCGCGCAGTCGGAGGCGGTGGCCGCGAACTCGCTCGGCTGGGCGCAGTCCATCTGGACCGACGTCGTCGGTTGAGGCGAGGGGGTTGAGGAGATGAGCATGCTGATCCTCGCGCTCGCGTTGCTGCTCCTCCTCCTCGCCGCGCCGGCGACGGAGGCGGGCCCGCTCGATCATCCCGGCTACGCGAAGGCGTTCTCGTGCAGCGCCTGCCACGGCTTCGCCGGCAACAGCCGCTCGGCCACGATGCCGATCCTCGCGGGCATGAACGCCGGCTATCTCAAGAAAGCGCTCCAGGACTACGCGTCCGGCAAGCGCCCATCGCCCGAGATGGAGCCGTACTCCAAGATGGCCATCCAGCTCGGCGCTGACGACGTGGCCGCGTACTTCGCGTCGCAGCAGAAGCAGCCGACGGCGATCGCCGCTGACCCGGCCGCGGTGGCGCGCGGCCGCACCGCCTCACAGCCGTGCGTGATCTGCCACGGGCCCGCGGGCAAGGGCGATCCGGCCAAGGGCATTCCCGATCTGAGCGGGCAGCCGGCCGGCTATCTCCAGTCGCAGATGATGCTGTTCAAGGCGGATCGGCGCAGCCCGGGAGACGAGCCGCTGAAGGCGTTGAAGGCGCTGATGCGGACGATCCCCGACAACCAGCTCGCCGACCTGGCCGCGTACTACTCGAGCTTGCGGTAACCGTTCCGGCGCGCGGGGCGCGACGCCGGTCACACGGCCCGGGCTCGGCCCGGCGCTCGCCCGGCGGCGCCCAGCGCGAGCGTCTCGACGGACGGCTCGACGCCGAGCGCGCCCTGCATGATGCCGCGGCAGCGCTGCAGGAGCGCCGCGGCTTCCGCCGGCCGGCCGAGCGCGTGGTAACAGCGCATGGCGCCCTGGTAGAAGCCTTCGGCGAGGTCGTCGACGTCGAGCCCGCGCTGGTGCCAGGCGAGCGCCCGAACGAACGCCCGCCGTGCCTCCGCCGCGCGGGCCACGGCGTCGAGGTGCTGAACGAGGCGGCGGCGTAGCCGCTCGCGCGGCGCCAGCGCCCACGCCTCGGTGACGTCGGCGAGGAGCGGGCCCCGATACGCCGCGAGCACGCGGGTGAGCAGAGCCTCGACGCCCGGGTCGTCGTGGCGGCGCCGTGCGGCGTCGGCGCGGTCGAGGAGCCGGTCCACGAGCCACGCGTCCACCGAGCAGCGGTGCTCGTTCAGGCTGATCCGTCCATCCTCGAGGAGGAGCGCGTCGGGGACGCGCAGCAGACGGCGCAGGCGCATGAGGGTCACGTCGAGGGCGGCCCGCCCCGGGCCGCCCTCGCCCTCGAGCCAGATCGCGTCGATGAGCTGCGCCACCGAGACCTGGCGGCCCCCCAGCGCGATCAGGACGCGCAGCAGCGTGAGCGGCCGCTGCTGCGCCCGGCCGCCGTCGCCCAGCACGGGCTGCCCCTCGCGGCGGATCTCGAGACGGCCGAGCGCGCGGATCTCGACGGCCCACGGCCAGTCGGGCACGTCCACCGGCGCCTGCTCTGGACGCAGGTCGTGGGCGCGCACGAACGACCGGACGTAGTCCACCTCGATGCCGCG
This sequence comes from uncultured Candidatus Rokubacteria bacterium, assembly GCA_963707305.1. Classification (GTDB taxonomy): domain Bacteria; phylum Methylomirabilota; class Methylomirabilia; order Rokubacteriales; family CSP1-6; genus VGLJ01. The sequence continues at coordinate 352,331 of CAVPPZ010000025.1, read as the reverse complement.
CTCGAGCGCACGCGTGCACAGCCGCGCCAACACCATGGGCCACCACCCGGGGTAGTAGCCCAGCTCCTGGTCGCGGCCGCAGCGGAGCGTGTGGCGCAGAAGCTCGGTGGCGCCCGCCTCGTCGTCGCGCGCGAATCGCAGGTCGGCCTCCAGCAGCGCGGCCATGAAGTAGGACGGACTCGCTCCACGTGGCCCGCGCGATGCGATGCACGCGCGCCAGCTGCGCCTCCGCCGTGGCGAAGTCGCCACGCTGCTGCGCGAGCTGCGCGGACAGGAACGCCGTCAGCGCGGTGAGCATCATGAGCCCCGACTCTTCGGCCAGCGCGGCGGCGACGCTCGCGTGCCGACCGGCGACCTGCAGGTCGCCGCGTCCGGCGGCGTCGAGGCCGGCCAGGAAGTGGTAGTACCCGGCATCGATGAGGGGCACCGTGTCCAGCGCTTCTCGCATCTGCGCCATGTGCCGCTCGACGAGCGCGGGATCGCGAAGCGTCATGGCGCCATAGGCCATCACGGCGTGCAGGCGGTAGTCGAGCACGTGCAGCCCGGTCGTGGTCGCCCGGTCGAGGGCGCGCCGGCCGGCCCGCACACATCCGGCGCCATCGCCGAGCTTGAGCGAGGCCAGGGCTTCCATGTAGTCGGCCGTCTGCCGCACGAGCACGCCGGCGTTCAGCTCTCGCGCGAGCGTCTGAGCGCCGCTCGCGAGCTGCAGCGCGGCCTTGTCGCGTCCGGTCCACGAGTAGTAGTACGACAGCGCGAGGCTCGCGCCGAGGGCCGCTTCGCTGCGCCCGCCGTCCCGGAGCGTGCCGAGCTGCTCGCGCAGCCACGGCAGGCGCGGATGTTCCGGCCGGCGGAAGAACATGACCCGGAAGGCCGTGATGAGCAGTCGGGGCTCCACGGGGAGACCGTGAGCCAGGGAGCGTTCGATGAACGCCTCGGCGGTGTCGATCCAGGGATCGACGTCCCGCAACCGCCCCCACTCCAGCACGTAGCTGTCCAGCATCTCGGCGAGCGCCATCGCCTCGCCCCGAACATCCTCGGTCTCCCGGAATCCATCGAGCGCATGGGCCAGGTGGGCCCGCACGAAGGGATACCCGCGCGTGGCTCCCGCGGCGCCCGTCCAGTAGCCGAGCCACGGCCGCCGCGCGATCACATCGGGCGGCACCGCCTCGAGCCATCGAAGCAGCGTGCGCTCCCGCCCGGCTTCGGCGAGTCGCGGAGCGACGGCGACGACGACGTCTTCCAGGTCCTCCCACGCCTGCGCGGCGAGGAGCAAGCTCGACCGCCTCTTCCGTCTCGCCCCCCTTGTAGAGGAGCCTGCCCGCGCGACGGCGCAGCTCGCCCAGGGCCTGAGGAGAGAGGGTGTGCGCGGCGCGCTCCTGCAGAAAGCGGTGGAAGAGCGGGTGCAGCCGATACGAGACCTCGGGACCGGGGCTTCGCTCCACGAAGCATTGGCGCCGGCACAGCGCTTCCAGGAGCCGGCCCGCGCTCGGATCGCCGGTCAACTCGGCGGCCATGCGCGTGGTGAGCGTGGCGGCCACGGACAGGGCCAGGAGGTTGTCGCGATCGTCGGGCTTCATCGTGGCGAGCACCTCGCCACCGAAGTAATCGAAGAGCGCGACAGGTCGGCCGTCCTCCACACGCACGCGGGCCGGTGCGCGCAGCCCGCTGCCCCGCGCCTCGACCAGGAGCACGAGTCCCGCGGCCCAGCCGTCGGCCTCGCGCACGAGCGCGTCGGCCGCCACGCGGTCCAGCGGTGCGGGCGCGCGCCGGCGGACGAGCGCGCGAGATTCGGCCGTGGTCAGCCGAAGCTCGTCCCATCCCACCACGGAGAGCCGCCCGCTCGCCCGAAGCCACGCAAGATCCGCCGGTGGCTCCTCGCGGCTCGTGACGATGACGCGGTGCCGGGCGGGTACGGAGGCGAGCAGCTCGGGCAGGAGGCCGAGGAGCGGCGCTTCGTCGGGCAGCTCGTGCACGTCTTCGAGCACGAGGACGTAGCCGGCGGGAGCCCGAGCGAGCAGGGTCGCGAACAGCCGGCGAACGACGGGGAGCAGCGGCGCCTGCTGGCCGCCCCCGGCGGCGAGCGACGGGCGCCTGCCACGCACGCGAGCGATCGAGCTGGGCGAGGCCGTTGACGAAGGTGCCGAGATCGGCGTCGGCGCGCCCGAGGCGGTACCAGCCGTGCGCGGCGCGCCGGCCCCGCAGGTAGCTGGTGAGCAGCGTCGTCTTGCCGCAGCCGGCCGGCCCCGCCACCCACGAGACGGCCTCCACGCGGTCGAGCATGCGGAACAGCCGCGGCCTGAGCACGATGTGGCCCTGCGCGATGGTGCGCCTCCCGAGCCTCGAGGTTGACTCGTGAGTACCGCGACGGCATCAAGCGCGGGTCAGCGCGCCCGTCAAAAAATCGTCAAAGGTCGACACGTCCGTCCTCGCCTCGCCAACCCGTAAGACCGTTGTTAGAGCCCGCCCGACAGGATGGTCGTGCTGCGGATGCCTGCAGCCAGAAAATTTCCTGGAGGGTTGACCATGACGACGAGACGACCGGGGTTGATGGTGCTGCTGACCGCAATCGTGACGTTGGGGCCGGCGGGCGTCGCGGGTGCCGCGCCCCTTCCCCCCGCGCTGGTGTGCGAGGGCGCGAAGCTCACCGCGGCGGGGAAGCTGGAGCAATGCCTGGTCACCGAACGCGCCAAGGAGGTGAAGGGGAAGGTCCCGAACTACGCGAAGTGCAGCGCCACGTTCACGACGGCCTGTCGCGAAGGCCGAGTCCAAGGCGGGGCCGGGGGTCTGCCCGTCGGAAGGCGACACGGCGGCCATCGAGACCCTGATCGACGGCTGCTTCGCCGACCTCAGCGCGGCGCTGGCGGGCACGCCGAACCCGCCCTGTGTGCCGTGCGCCGACGTCGAGCGTTCCCGGCCACCGGGCAGACGACGTGCTGGAACAGCGCGGGGACCGTCATCGCGTGCGCGGGCACCGGCCAGGACGGGGACATCCGGGCGGGGGCGACGCTCAGCTACACGGACAACGGCGACGGGACGATCACCGACAACAACACGGGGCTGATGTGGGAGAAGAAGAGCCGCGACGGCAGCGTCAACACCAACATTCACGACAGGACACCATGTACACGTGGGACAACGCCTTCGCGGTGCACGTCGCCGGGCTGAACAGCGGGGCGCGTTTGCCGGGCACACCGACTGGCGGCTGCCGAACGTGAAGGAGCTGCAGAGCATCGTGAACTATCGAGAACGCGAACCCCGTCGGTCTCGCCGGCATTCAACGTGGGGTGTTCGGCGATCTGCAGCGTGGTGGACTGTAGCTGTACCGCGCCGGCCGTCCCACTGGTCGTCGAGTACCCTCGCGGACAGCCCGACGGGCGCGTGGCTCGTGAACTTCGGCAACGGGACCGTGTTCGCGTTCGGCAAGAGCAACATCTTCGGCGTCCGCGCCGTGCGGGGCGGTTTGTGATCGATGCGTTGATGACTCGCGCGTGACGTCGCCCGCATCGACAGCGCGCCGCCGCGCGCGTGCTGCCGAAATGGTCTGCGTCATTCGGTTGGAAGTGGCTCTTTCGAACGGGCCAGGGCGTGCGCATACTTCCTGCATGGTCGCCGCGCGCCCGAAGCGGATCGGCATCGTGGCGGTGAGCGCCGAGGGCGCGGCGCTCTGCTACCGCACGATCTGCGCGGAGGGCGCCGCGCGGCTCGGCCGCCACGCGCATCCGGAGATCGTCACGCACACGTACTCGCTGGCCGACTACATGCGTCCCATCGAGGCCGGGCGGTGGAGCGACGTCGGCGACATGCTGCTGTCCTCCGCGGAGAAGCTGCGCGCGGCCGGGGCGGAGCTGCTCATCTGCCCCGACAACACCGCGCACCAGGGACTCGACCTGGTGCGCGACCGCTCGCCGCTGCCGTGGCTGCACATCGCCGAGGAAGTGGCGGCCGTCGCCGCCGCGCGCCGGTTCGCGCGGCTGCTGGTGCTCGGCACGCGCTATCTCATGGAGGGGCCCGTCTATCCGGTGAAGCTGCGGGCGCGCGGCATCGCGCACGAGATCCCGGACGCGGCGACGCGCGAGCGCATCAACCAGCTCACGTTCGACGAGCTCGTCTACGGGCGCTTCGAGGACGCCACGCGGACGTACTTCGCAGGCGTCGTCGAGGACTTCGCCCGGCGCGGATGTGACGCGGTGGCGCTCTCGTGCACCGAGTTCCCGCTGCTCATCGGCGACGCGGACGTGCCGATTCCCACCCTCGACTCGACCCGGCTGCTCGCGCGCGCCGCGCTCCGCGAGGCCGCGAAGGAGATTGCGTGACCACCTCTGAACATGAGGGCCCCACGACTCAGGACCCCCAAACCCCCATTCGGACCGTCTGCGCGCACGATTGCCCGGACCAGTGCTCGCTGATTGCCACCGTCGAGCACGGGCGGATCGTCCGCGTCCAGGGCGATCCCGAGCATCCGATGACCGCCGGCTTCGCGTGCGCCAAGGTCAACCGCGAGCACGAGATGGTGCACTCGCCCGACCGTGTCCTCACGCCGCTGCGACGCACCGGCGCCAAGGGCAGCGGCGCGTTCGCGCCGATCTCCTGGGACGCCGCGCTCGATGAGATCGAGACGCGCTGGAAGGCGATCCTCCGCGAGGACGGCCCGCTCGCCATCCTCGGGTACGCGTACAGCGCGCACCAGGGACTCTTCAACCGCGGGCTCCTGCTCGGGCTCTTCCACGCGCTCGGCGCGTCGCGCCTGAAGGCAGGCACCGTGTGCGACACGTGCGCCGACGTGGCCTGGGACTCGGTGGCCGGCTCCGTGGGCGGCACCGATCCGGAGACCGTCGTCGACTCCGATCTCGTCATCGCGTGGGGCGCCGATCTGATGACGACCAACGTGCACATCTGGCCGCTCGTGGAGGACGCGCGCCGACGGGGCGCGCAGGTGATCGCGATCGAGCCGCGCCGCAGCCGCACCGCCGAGCGCGCGGACTGGCATCTGCGCGTGAACGTCGGCACCGACGCCGCGCTCGCGCTCGGCCTGATGCACGTGCTCGTCCGCGACGGCCTCGTCGATCGCGACTATCTCGCGCGGGACACGCTGGGCTTCGACCGCGTCGAGCGCGAGGTCCTGCCGCGCTTCGCCCCCGCGCGCGTCGCGGCGATCACCGGGGTGAGCGCGGCCGACGTCGAGCGCCTCGCGCACCTGTACGGGCGGGCGCGGGCGCCCTTCATCCGCCTCGGCGAAGGCATGTCGCGCTCGATGCAGGGGGGCCAGGCGATCCGCGCCGTGTCGCTGCTGCCGGGCGTGGTCGGCGCGTACGCGAAGCGCGGGGGCGGCGCGCTGCTGATGACCGCCGCGTCCTTCGGCCTCGATCTCGCCACGATTCGCCGGCCGTCCGGCCCCGCGACGAGCCGCGAGGTCAACCACTCCCGGCTGGGCGACGCGCTGCTGACGATGCAGGATCCGCCGATCCGCGCCCTCTTCGTCGCCGCGAACAACCCGGCGGTGACGTGTCCGGACGCACAGGCGGTGCGGCGCGGACTCGCGCGCGAGGACCTCTTCACGGTCGTGCACGACCCGTTCCTCTCCGACACGGCGCGCTACGCGGACCTCGTCTTGCCCGCCGCGACCTATCTGGAATCGGAGGACCTTCATCGCTCCTACGGCACGTACTACATGCAGCGCTCGGCCCAGGTGGTGCCGCCGCAGGGGGAATCGCGATCGAACCAGTGGGTCGCGCAGCAGCTCGCGCGCCGTCTCGGCGTGACGGATGCGGTGTTCTCCATGTCGACCGACGCGCTGATCGACACGGTGTTCGCGAAGGCGAAGGGGACGGTCACGCGCATCGCCCCCGCGACCCTGCGCGATCACCGGCCGGTGAAGCTCCCGCTTCCGGACGGCGCGCCGCGGTGGGCGACGCCGTCGGGGCGCCTCGAGTTCTACTCCGAGGTTCTCGCCTCGCAGGGGCTCGCGGCGATGCCCGACTGGGTCGAGGATCCGGAGGACGCCGCCGCGGCCGCGCGCTGGCCGCTGCGGCTGCTCACCGCGCCGGGCTACTACCAGAGTCACACGGCGTTCTCCGGCAACGCGACGTTGCGGCGTCGAGCCGGCGCGCCGGAGTGTGTGCTGCACCCTGATGACGCCGCCGCGCGCGGGCTGCGAGACGGCGAGCGCGTGCGGCTGGTGAACGATCTCGGCGAGGTCCGATTCCAGCTCCGCGTGTCGGACGAGGTCGGTCCCGGTGTCGTGCTCGTGCCCGGCCAGCGCCCGAGCGGGGAAGCCGACGGCACCACGATCAACATGCTGTGCTCCACGCGCTACGCGGATCTGGGCGAAGGCGCGACGTACCAGAGCACGAGACTCGAGGTCTGCCGCTAGGAGGCAGCCGCCGCAGAACGCCACCATTCCCGGTAGACAATCGAGTACGATCGGTCTGAGGGAGGGAACGGGATGGCGGAGAGGATGACCCGGCGCACGATGCTCGGCACGCTCGGCGTGCTCGGTGCGGCGGCGGCGACGGGCACGGTGACGGTCGGGGTCGCGCGGCCGGCGGCGGCGCAACAGCCGCAGTTCGGTCAGCAGGAGTCGGTGCAGGACGCCCTCAAGCGACTCTTCGGCGCGCGACCCATGAAAGACGGGAGCGCCCTCGTCAAGCTCGACATCCCGCTGATCGCCGAGAACGGCGCGGTGGTGCCGGTGTCCGTCGAGGTGCAGTCGCCGATGACCCCGCAGAACTACGTGAAGGACATCTACGTGATCGCCGACAAGAACCGCATCCCCGTGGTCACCCACGTCGCCCTCGCGCCGGAAGCGGGGCAGGCGTTCATGGGCGCCAACATCCGGCTCGGCGAGACCGGCGACGTGCGCGCGATCGTGGAACAGAGCGACGGGACGCTCCTGCAGGTGAAGCGGGAGGTCAAGGTCACCGTCGGCGGCTGCGGAGGCTAGGCCATGCAGGACATCGGCAAGGTCCGGGTCCGCGTGCCCTCGACGATCAAGGCCGGCGAGGTCGTGCGCGTGCGCACGATGGTGATCCATCCGATGGAGCGGATCGAGCGCGATGCGAAGGGCCAGGTCATCCAGAAGAAGTACAACTACATCACCAAGGTCGTCGCGACCTACCTCGGCAAGCAGGTGGCCGCGTTCGACACGACGCAGTCGGTCAGCGAGAACCCGTTCTTCGGCTTCGCGTTCCGCGCGACCGATCCCGGTCAGCTCAAGGTGACCTTCGTCGACACGCACGGCGGCAAGTACGAGGGCACCGCTGATATCAAGTTCGGGTAGACGTGCGCTGCTCGCGGCGCTGCTGCTGAGCGGCTGCGCCACCGCCGCGATGCCCGCGTGGACGACGCGCGCGATTCCCGAGGGGCGCGGCGACGTCCGCGAGCTCCCCGACGGCAAGCGCGCCGCGATCCGCTATCCCGGCTGGACCACGCAGGACTTCGGCGGCTTCCGCACGTACGCGTACGACGATCCCCGGCCCGAGCCGCCCGTGCAGCGTGCGACGCCGCCACCGGGCATCGCGGGGGATCCCAAGCGCGGACGCGCGCTCTTCCTCGCTCGCGCCAAGGGGCCGTGCACCGGCTGTCACCTCGTGCCGGGCAGCGACGTGTGGCCGGCCGGCAACGTCGGGCCCGACCTCTCGACGTACGGCAGCCGCAACCTTCCCGACGCGCACGTCTACATGCAGATCTACGACCCGCGCGTGATCTTCCCGAAGACGTCGATGCCGCCGTGGGGCGTGACCGGCGCGCTGACGCCGGAAGAGATCCTGCACCTCGTCGCGTACCTCCAGAGCCTGAAGGGCCCGGTGCCGGTCGAGACCGATCCCGACCGCAACCCGTTCACGCGCCGCCGTCCCACGGGATTCGGCGACAACCTCGACCCGACGAACAATCCTGGGCTCGCCGGCGCCGAGGATGCCGAGACGCTGTGGACCACGCGCGGGCCCGCCGGCAAGGCGTGCGCGGACTGTCACGCGGGCGGGATCGACGCCGCGATGAAGGGCGTCGCCACCCGCTACCCGCGCTTCGTGAAGAGCTCCGGCCGGATCATGAGCATCGAGGACTTCCTCACCGTGCACGGTCCCGCGACCACCGGCCGTCCCTTCGCCATGGAGAGCGACGAGAACGTCCAGATGGCCACGCGCGTGCGCATGGCCTCGAACGGCATGCCGGTGGCGGTCGATCTCACGAGCCGCGAAGCGCAGGCGGCGCTGGCGCGCGGCGAGGCGCTGTTCCAGCGGCGCGTCGGCCAGCGCAACCACGCGTGCGCCGACTGCCACACCGCGGAGAAGGGCGCGAACAAGTTCCTGGGCGGCCGCTACCTCGCCAACGTCACGGACGGGCTGACGCGCCACTTCCCGACCTTCCGCACCGATCGCAACCAGCTCTGGGACCTGCGCAAGCGGATGCAGTGGTGCATGACGCCGCTCGGGATGAACATGCTCGCGGCCGACGCCGTGGAGTACGCGGACCTCGAGCTGTACCTGACGTCGTTCGACCAGGGCAAGCCGCTGAGCGTGCCGGGCATCCGCCACTAGTGCAGGTCAGCCGGCGCGACCTCCTCAAGGTCGCCGTCGCGGGGATCGCCGCCGGCCTCGACGCGCGCACGCTCGCGAGCGCCGACGCGGCCGCGCAGCGCGTGCTGGACGTCGAGCCGCTCGGCAACGTCACACTCCTTCACATCACCGACCCGCACGCGCACCTGAAGCCCGTGCTCTATCGCGAGCCCGACACCCTGATCGGCGTGGGCGACGAGCGCGGGAAGCCGCCGTTCCTCACCGGCGCCGCGCTGCTGCGCGCCTACGGCATCGCGGCAGGCAGCGTGGACGCCTATGCGCTGAGCCACGTCGACTTCACCGCGCTCGCGGCGCGCTACGGCCGGCTCGGCGGGTACGCGCACCTCGCCACGCTCGTGAAGCGCGTGCGCGCGGAGCGCCCCGGCCGCACGCTGCTGCTCGACGGCGGCGACACCATCCAGGGCTCAGCCACGGCACTGTGGAGCCGGGGCGAGGACATGGTCCGCGCGTCCAACCTCCTCGGCGTCGACGTGCTCACGCCGCACTGGGAGTTCACCTACGGGCTCGCGCGCGTGCGCGAGCTGTTCGGCGATCGCGAGCGTCGCGGGCTCTTCCAGGGCGACTTCATCGCCCACAACGTGTCCGAGGTCGGCTGGGGCGATCCGGTGTTCCATCCGTACACGCTGCGCGAGGTGGGCGGCGTGCGGGTCGGCGTGATCGGGCAGGCGTTCCCGTACACGCCGATCGCGCATCCGCGCCGCTTCGTCCCCGACCTCACGTTCGGGATCCGCGAGGACGACGTCCAGCGGCTCGTGAACGAGCTGCGTGACACGCGGCGCGTGGACCTCGTGGTGGTGCTGAGCCACAACGGAATCACGGCGGACCTGAAGCTCGCCGCGCGGGTGAGCGGCATCGACGTGGTGCTCGGCGGCCACACCCATGACGCACTCCCCGCGCCGATCGAGGTGGGCCGCACGCTCGTGATCAACTCCGGCTCGCACGGCAAGTTCCTGAGCCGTCTCGACCTCGACGTGCGCGGCCACCGCGTGGCGGGCTATCGCTACCGGCTGCTCCCCGTGCTCGCGCGCGACCTGCCCGAGGATCCCGAGATGGCGCGGCTCATCGCGCAGGTCCGCGCGCCGCACGAGGCGAAGCTCGGCGAGGCGCTCGCGGTGTCGGAATCGCTCCTGTGGCGTCGCGGCAACTTCAACGGGACGTTCGACGAGCTCATCCTCGACGCGCTGCTCAAGCGCGCGGACGCCGAGGTGGCGTTCTCCCCGGGCTTCCGCTGGGGCCTCACCGTGGTGCCCGGGCAGACGATCACGATGGAGGACGTCTTCAGCCACACCGCGCTGACCTACGCGAACACGTGGACCCGCGAGATGACGGGCGCCGAGATCGTGCGCGTGATGGAAGACGTCGCCGACAACCTGTTCCATCGCGATCCCTACTACCGCCAGGGCGGCGACATGGTGCGCCTCGGCGGGCTCACGTACGCGATCGACCCGGCGGCGGCGCTCGGCCGCCGCATCCGCGACGTGCGCGTCGGCGGGCGGGCGCTCGAGCCGGGCCGCCTGTACAAGGCCACCGGGTGGGCGAGCCTCGGCGAGGCGAGCGGCCCGCCGGCCTGGGACGTCGTCGCCGATCACCTGCGCGCGATCAAGCGCATCAAGCTCGACCCGCGCCCTCGTGTCCGCGTCGTCTAGCGTGGCGGGACGGGCGGCGCCGCGGAACGGGCTGGCGCGACGCGGGCGCGGGCGGGGGCCCCGGGGGTCGCTCTCGCCCCCGACAGTGTTTGGCGCGGTCCGGCGCTGACATATTTCCATCGAGCTCGCGAGCACGTACCAACCCGGTGCGGGGGACGGGCGAACCGGACCCCCGGGGCCCCCGCACCACGCCCGCGCCGCGCCAGCCCGTTCCCGCGGCGCCGCCCGTCCCGCCACGCTAGGCGGGCTGGACCGGATACCTCTGCTGCGGTTCTTCGGCGGGCCGGAACCTTAGCCGCTTCTTGCTAGACCGGCTGGACTTTGACCCTTCGGATACGCGGGCCCTCCATTTCGACGACCGTCCAGCGGCGGGCCGCCGCGGTGAGTGACGTGCCGCGGGTCGGGACACTGCCCAGGGTCGTCAGGACGAAGCCGGCCACCGTCGCGTAGTCGCGCGAGTCAGGCAGCTCGACGCCCAGCGCGCGCTCCACCTCATCGATTGGCGCCATGCCGTCGATCAGCAGCGAGCCGTCGGGCAGGCGCGTGATGAAGCTCGGCGACGTCTCGCCTTCCGGCCGGATCTCGCCGACGATCTCCTCCACGACGTCCTCGATGGTCACGAGGCCGATCACGCTCCCATACTCGTCCACGACCATCGCGAGCTCGTGGCGCGCGCGCTGGAGCTCACGCAGCAGCGCGCTGATGCGCGCCGTCTCCGGCACGAACAACGGCGGGTGCATGAGCGCCCGGAGGTCGGGCGGCTCGTTGTGCGCCACCGCGCGCAGCAGCTCTTTCAGCGTCACGACGCCGACCGTCTGCTCCGGTGAGCCCTCGAAGACGGGGAACGCGGTGTGGGCGATCTCCGCCGCGCGCGGCACCACCTCGTGCGGCGGCGTCGCGACGTCGAGGCCCTTCACGGCCATGCGGGGCGTCATGATCTCGCGCACGGTCGTATCCGCGAACTCGAACACGTTGTGAACCAGCTCCTCCTCGACCTTCTCGAAGATGCCCTTGGCGGCGCCTTCGCTCACCAGGTAGCGCATCTCGGCCTCGGAGGTGAACGGCGAGGTCCGGGTTTCTCCGAGCCCGATGGCGCGCAGGAACAGGTTGGTGGAGACGGTGAAGATCCGCACGAGCCCGCTGGTGAGCCGGCTCACGAGCTGCACGACCGGCGCCGTCCACGCCGCCACCCGCTCCGGATCGCGGAGCGCGACCGCCTTGGGGACCAGCTCGCCCAGCACGAGCGAGACGTACGTGATCGCCACGATCACGATGGCGAGCGCCGCCGGCTGCGCCATGCGACCGAGGCCGAGATCGGCAAGGACCGGCGTGAACGCCTCCACGGCCGTGGCGCCGCCGACCGCGGACGCGAGCGTGCCCACGGTCGTGATCGCGATCTGGATGGTCGCGAGAAACGTGTCCGGCGACTCCTTGAGCCGCAGGGCGGCCGCGGCGCCCCCGACGCCTTGCTCACGGAGCTGGGCGAGGCGGCTGATGCGAGCTGACACCAGGGCGATCTCCGATCCCGCGAAGAATCCGTTGGCCAGGATGCCGGCGCCGATGAGGATGATCTCCAGCCAGATGGTGTCCATGACGCAGTATGGCTGATTGCTTCCGGCGCTTCTTTCGTCGTAGGGTGCCCGCATGACGTGGCGACGATGGCTCGTTCCGGTCGTGGTCCTCCTCGTCCTGGCAGGCCCGTCCGTGGCGGCCTCGAGTGCGCTCGAGGACCGCATGATGGATCTCAACATCACTCCCGCTCGAGTCCCAGGCGCCGCCGCCGCTCGCGGTGACCACGCTGGACGGCGGACGCGTGACGCTGGCGGACGTGCGCGGCAAGGCGGTGCTGGTCTACTTCTGGGCGACCTGGTGACCGCACTGCACGAGGGAGTTACCCTCGCACATCGCGCAGGCGCACCGGGAGCTGAAGGAGCAGGGCCTCGTCATCCTTCCGGTGTCGATCAAAGAGCCGCGGGACACCGTCGCCGCCTGGGGCAAGAAAGTGAACATCGGCGTTCCCCTGCTGCTGGATGAGGAAGGGACGGCGGCGCGCGCCTGGCAGATCACGTCGACGCCCACGGTGTTCTTGATCGATCGTCGCGGGCGCGTCGTGGGCCGCGCAGTCGGCACGAAGTCGTGGAGCTCGCCCGCCGGCCTCTCGCTCCTCAAAGCGCTGCTGGCTTCGTGAGTGGCGTCCTCGCCCCCGATCCGCTCGACGTCGACATCCTGATCCTCGGGGCGGGAGGCGCCGGGCTCTGCGCGGCGCTGCACGCGGCGGATGCGTCGCCGCACCTGCGGGTCGGCGTGGTGGTGAAGGGGCTGCTGGGCCGCGCGGGCTGCACGCGGATGGTCCAGGGCGGGTACAACGCGGTCTTCACGCCGCCGGATTCTCTCGACGCCCATCTCCTCGACACCCTCAAGGGCGGCGGCTGGATCAACGACCAGGAGCTCGTGTGGACGCTCGTGCGCGAGGCGCCCGGCCGCGTGCTCGAGATGGAGTCCCGCTACGGCTGCCTGTTCGATCGCACGCCGCAGGGGCGCATCCACCAGAAGCCGTTCGCGGGACAGACGCACGACCGCACCATCCACAAGGGCGATCTCACCGGTATCGAGATCATGAACCGGCTCTCGGAGCAGGTGAGCACGCGCGCGAGCGTGACCGTGCTCGAGGAGACCCGCGCGGTCGAGCTGGTGCTCGACGACGCGGGCCGCGCCGGTGGCGCCGTCGTCCTGGACATGCGGAGCGGGCTGTTCACGCTCGTGCGCGCGCGCGCCACGCTGCTGGCGATGGGCGGCGGGCCGACCATGTACCGGATCTTCGCGTGCTCCGCCGACAAGTCGTCGGACGGCATCGCGCTCGCGTATCGCGCCGGCCTGCCCCTGCGCGACATGGAGATGGTGCAGTTCCATCCGACCGGCCTCGTGATCCCGGGCTCCCTGATGACCGGCGCCCTCCTCGAAGAGGGACTGCGCGGCGCGGGCGGCCACCTGCGCAACGGGCTGAACGAGCGGTTCATGGAACGCTACGACGCGGCGCGCATGGAGCGTTCCACGCGCGACCTGGTCTCGCGCGCCTCGTACCTCGAGATCACCGAGGGGCGGGGGACGCCGAACGGCGGGGTGTGGATCGACGTCTCGCACCTCGGCGCCGACGTCGTCGAGCGCAACTTCCGCGGGATGGTGAAGCGCTGCCGTGACTTCGGGCGCGATCTCGCGCGCGGCCCCGTCGAAGTGGGCCCGACCACCCACTTCATGATGGGCGGCGTGGTGATCGACCCGGCATGTCGTACGGCCATCGACGGCCTCTTCGTGGCGGGCGAGGACGCCGGCGGCGTCCACGGCGCCAACCGTCTGGGCGGCAACGGCGTCGCCGAGTCCACGGTGTTCGGCGGCATCGCGGGCGACGTGATGGCCACGGCCGTCGGCACGCGGATCGCCTCGCCGGTGTCGCGCGCGGCGGCCGAGGACGTGGTCGCGCGCGCGGTGGCGCCGCTCGCGCGCGAGGCGGGGGGCGACCTCTATGGACTGCAGAGCGCGCTCCGCGACGTGATGTGGGAGCGCGTCGGGCTCGTGCGCGACGGCGCCGGGCTTCGCGAGGCGCTGGGCGCGCTTGCCCGCATCGAGGCCGGCCTCGCCGACGTCGGGGTGCCCGGCGGCCCCTCGTTCAACGTCGCGTGGCACGACTGGCTGAATCTCACCAACCAGGTCGCGGTGTCCCGCCTGATCGCGATGAGCGCGATCGAGCGCCAGGAAAGTCGCGGCGCGCACTATCGCCGTGACTGTCCCGCCACGGACCCCGGCGCACCCTACGTCGTGCGCGTGCGCCGTGTGGGCGCGAACCCGGTGGTCTCGCGCGAGCCCGTCGCCTTCACCCGCCGCGCGCCGGAAGACACGGCGGCGCAGGCGGCCATGGAGACGGCCGGCTGACGATGGCGAAAGTCCTCAAGCGCGGGTGGGACAGGGAAGGCTGGCGCGACACCAAGGCCGGGATGTGGGCCTGGCTGATCCAGCGCGCGGCCGCGATCCTGCTGATCGTGGTGATCGTGCTGCACCTGACGAACCCGTACCGCCGCGGGGTGCAGGCGTCGCTCCTCGCGCTGGTGCTGGTCCACGCGCTGCTCGGCGTCCGGTCGCTCCTGCTCGACTTCGGGCTTCCGCAGCGCTGGCATCGCTTGCTCTTCGCGCTGGCGCTGCTCCTGGCCGTCGCGATCTTTGCCGCCGTCTGGCACTGGCGCTGGTACTGAGGCATGAAGACGTTCCTCTACCACGTGCAGATCAACGTGAACGACGCGGAGCGCTCGATCCCGTTCTACAAGGCGCTGTTCGCGTACCTCGAGTACACGACCATCATGGAGACGCGCGACCTCCTCGGCGTCTCCAACGGCACCACGGACTTCTGGATGATCGAGACGCCGGCCGAGCGACGCGACGCGCCCTTCCACCGCAAGAACACCGGGCTGAACCACCTCGCGTTCGGGGTCGGGCGGCGTGAGGACGTCGACCGCTTCGTCGACGAGTTCCTGAAGCCGCGCGGCCTCGCGCCGCTCTACGACTCGCCGCGCGACTATCCCGAGTACCGCGAGGGGTACTACGGCGTGTTCTTCGAGGACCCCGACCGGCTGAAGATCGAGCTCGCGCACGTGCCCGGCATCACCGACAAGCCTCGTCGCTGACGTTCACTCCTCGGTTGCCCTCGCCGCCCCGTGTGAGTTAGACGGCGCGCGGGTCCAGGGCGTCGCGCAGGCGATCGCCGACGAGGTTGATCGCCAGCACGGTGAGGAGGATCGCGAACCCGGGGAGGGTGGGAAGCCACCACGCCACCGTGACGAAGTCGCGCCCGAGGGAGATCATCTGCCCCCACGTGGGGTACGCGCGACCCGAGCCCACGCCGAGGAACGAGAGCGCCGCTTCCGCGAGGATCGCCTGCGCCACCTGCAGGGTGGACAGGACGACGATCGACGACATCGGTGTTGGGCAGGACGTGCCGGAAGATGATGCGGAGCGCGGCCGACGCCGATCGCGCGCGCGGCCTCGATGAACTCCTTCTCGCGCAGCGCCAGCACCTCCGATCGGACCACGCGCGTGTAGCGCTCCCAGCCCGTCAGGCCGAGCACCACGATGATGGTGACGAGGCTCGGGCCCAGCGCGGCCACGAAGGCGAGTGCCAGCAGGATCTGCGGGAACGAGAGCGTGACGTCGACGATCGTGCCGATGACCGTGTCCACCTTGCCGCCGATGAACCCGCTCACCAGCCCCGCGGTCACGCCGACGAGGAGGCTCACGATCACGGCCGCCACGCCGACCAGCAGCGAGATGCGCGCGCCGTGGATGATCCGGCTCAACACGTCGCGGCCCACCTGGTCGGTTCCGAGCGGGTACGTCGCGTTGCCGCCCTGCTGCCAGAGCGGCGGCGTGAAGCGGTGCAGGAGACTCTGCTTCGCCGGATCGTGGGGCGCCACCCACGGCGCCGCCAGCGCGGTGGCGACGACGACGAGCAGGATGATGGTTCCCACCAGCGCGGCCGGATTGAAGGCGAAGCGCCGCCATGCGCGCGAGCCGGAGCTCGCCGGCGCCGTCGCCTCGTACGCGATCGCCTGCTGGGGCAGCGTGACGGCCATCAGCGCAGCCTGATCGTCGGGTTCAGGTAGACGTAGAGCACGTCGACCACGAGGTTGACGATGACGATGGTCATCGCGAACACGAACACCCCGGCCTGCACGATCGGGAAATCGAGCTGCCGGATCGAGCCGACGATCAGGCGCCCGAGCCCGGGCACCGCGAAGACGGTCTCCGTCAGCACCGCGCCGCTGAGGAGCAGGCCGAACTGCAGGCCGATGACGGTGACGATCGGCAGCGCCGCGTTGCGGAGCGCGTGCCGGCAGATCACGATCCATTCGGACACGCCCTTCGCGCGCGCCGTCCGGACGTAGTCGAGGTTGATGACCTCGAGCATGCTCGAGCGGACGATCCGCATGAAGAGCGGCGTCGTGAACGCGCCGAGCGTGACCGCCGGCAGCACCATCGAGGCCCACGTCCCCCAGCCGGAGACGGGCAGGAGCCGCCACTGCACCGCGAAGAGCAGCATCAGCATGATGCCGATCCAGAACACCGGCATCGACTGGCCGAGGAAGACGACGACCGTCGCCGCGTGATCGAGCAGCGTGTTGCGTCGCACCGCGCTGTAGATGCCGACCGGGAATGGCGACGGCCAGCGCCAGCACCACCGCCAGCGACGTCAGCGAGAGCGTCGTCGGCATGCGCTCGACCACGAGCCTGAAGGCCGGCTCGCGGTGGAAGAACGACGTTGCCGAAGTCGCCGCGCGCGGCGTTGGTGACGAAGCGGATGAACTGGGTCGGGCAGCGGATCCATCAGGCCGAGGGCGTCCCGGAGCTTGACGCGATCGGCCTCGGGCGCTTCCGGCATGATGAGGCTGACCGGGTCGCCGCTCGCGTGGAGGATGGCAAACGTGACGAGCGAGACCCCGATGCAGACCACGACGAAGCGGAGCAGGCGCCGGACCAGAAACGCCGTCATTGGACGTCGCGGGCTCCCGGGCTTCGCCCGCCCGCTCGGGAGCCCGCCCACGAGTCCTTTGTCCTTCCTACTTCACCGGCTTGGCCGCGTAGAGCCAGAGCCACTCGTCCGCGCGCGCCTCGTAGCTGATCTTCTTCGAGATCCCGAGCGTGTCGTTCTGCGTCCACAGGAAGATCGACGGCGCCTCCTCGCGGATGAGCTGCTGGATGCGCGAATAGACCTGCTTGCGCTTCGGCTGATCCATGCTCGCGCGCGCCTCGTCGATGAGCTTGTCGAGCCCCTCGACCCGCGCGTAGTGCTTGCCGATCCAGCCGCCCGGCTCCGTGTGATAGAGCGGGTGCAGCACCGCATCGGCGTCGAACACCGAGTAGTTGCCCCACGATGCCGTAGGCGCCATGCGTCGCGTTGCCCTCGGTCTGGAAGAACTTGTTCCAGGCCGGTCCCGGGTCCCACATCTTCACCGTGGTCCGGAGCCCGACCTCGGTCAGCATCTGGCCGATCGGCCTCGAAGACGGGGCGGAACTGGCCACGAACGCGCTGTGCAGCGTGATGTCGGTCCCGCTCGGGAAGCCGGCCTGCGCGAGGAGCTCCTTCGCCTTCTTCGGATCGTACGGGAACGGCTGCACCGACGCGTCGTGGCCGAACGCCTGGCGGCTGGACGACCGTCGCGACCTGGCGGCCGAGCCCCGCCATCATCTTCTGGATGACGGCCTGCTTGTCGATGGCGTAGTTCGCGGCCTGGCGGGCGGCCTTCTTGTCGAACGGCGGCTTCCGCATGTCCAGCATGACGTAGTGCACGCGGAGGATCGGCGTCGTGCTGATCCCGGTCTGCGCGTGGCTCTTGAGGTCCGGCACCAGGTCCGCGGAGACGTTGCGGATGATGTCGACGCCGCCGGTCTTGAGCTCGGCGACCTGGGTGGCGCACCTCCGGCACCGCGCGGAAGATGAGGTGCTTGAACGCCGGCTTGCCGCGCCAGTGCCCGTCGAAGGCCTCCATCCTCACGTGCTGGTCACGCTTCCACTCCACGAACTTCCAGGGCCCCGTGCCGACGGGGCCGTGCCGAAGGCCTCCGTCGCCCACCTTCTCGATGTACTTCTTGGGCACGATCGGGAAGAAGACCAGGCGCTCGAGCAGGAGCGGGAACGGCTTGTCGGTGATCAGGTGGATCGTGTCGGCGTTGACGATCTTCACGTCCTTGATGGCGCGGACGTTGCCGTACTGCGGCGACTGTCTTCTTCTCCTTGCCCGGCTCGAGCACCCGGTCGAAGGAGAACTTCACGTCCTCGGCGGTCATCGGGTCGCCGTTGTGGAACTTGACGCCCTTGCGGAGCTTGAACTCCCACGTGGTGTCGTTCAGCGCCTTCCACGACAGCGCCAGCGACGGCTCGAACTCCATCTTCGCGGTGCGATGGAGGAGCGAGTCGTACATGTTGATGTTGACGAGGATGCCGACCCGCTCGAAGTGCATGTGCGGGTCGTGCGTGTGCGTGAGCGAGGCGAGCGCGACGGTGAGCGTGTCCTTGGCCTGGGCGTCCGCGCCGGGCGGCATGGCGACGACGGCGGCCAGGATGAGGACCAGAAGGCCGGGAAGCCAACGCTTCATGGAGTCTCCTCCTTAATCTTCGAGACGACGGGGACGGTCCTCGGCCCGGGCGAATCGTGCTCGCGACGATATACCATGCCGAGGGGGGAGGGGAAGCCCATGGATCTCGCGTCCGCCGGTGACCGGCACGCGCGCCGCCGCGTCCGCGTGCTCGACACGGAGATGGCCTTCGTCGACGTCGGGCAGGGCCGGCCGGTCGTCTTCCTGCACGGCAATCCCACGTCGTCCTTCCTCTGGCGCGCCATCATCCCGCACGTGAGCGGCGCGGCGCGCTGTCTCGCCCCCGACCTGGTGGGCATGGGCCAGTCGGGCCCGGCGCCCGCGGGCGGCTATCGCTTCGTCGATCACGCGCGGTATCTGGACGCGTGGTTCGACGCGGCGGATCTGCGCGACGTGACGCTCGTGGTGCACGACTGGGGCTCGGCGCTCGGCTTCCACTGGGCCCATCGGCACCCCGATCGCGTGAGCGGCCTGGTGTACATGGAATCGATCGTGCGGCCGCTCACGTGGGCGGAGTGGCCGGAGAACGCGCGGAAGATCTTCCAGGGCATGCGCGGCGCATGCGGGCGAGGATCTCGTGCTCCAGAAGAACGTCTTCGTCGAGCGTATCCTGCCCGCGAGCGTGATGCGGACGCTGAGTGACGCGGAGATGGACGTCTACCGCGCGCCCTATCGCGAGCCGGGCGAGGGACGCCGGCCCGTGCTCCAGTGGCCGCGCGAGATCCCCGTGGACGGCGAGCCCGCGGACGTCGTCGCGATCGTCGAGGCGTACGGGCGGTGGCTCGCGCAGAGCCCGGTGCCGAAGCTGTTCGTCAACGCGGAGCCCGGATCGATCCTCGTCGGCGCGCAGCGTGAGTTCTGCCGCACGTGGCCGAACCAGGAGGAGGTCACGGTGAAGGGGCTGCACTTCATCCAGGAAGATTCCCCGGTCGAGATCGGGCAGGCCATCCAGACGTTCCTCGCGCGCCGCCGATGACCGACCATCCGCACGCGCACCACCATCACCCCGAGCGGCACTTCACCGGCGGCGAGCTCGTTCGCGACACGGTCCTCGGCATGGCCGACGGGCTCACGGTGCCGTTCGCGCTGGCGGCCGGCCTCACGGGCGCCATCGACAGCGCGGGGATCATCGTGACGGCGGGCGCGGCGGAGATCGCCGCCGGCTCGATCGCGATGGGGCTCGGCGGCTACCTCGCCGCGCGCAGCCAGGCCGAGCACTACGCGAGCGAGCGGACCCGCGAGCAGACCGAGGTGCACGAGACGCCGTCCGCCGAGATGGCGGAGATCACCGAGATCTTCTCGCGCTACGGCATCACCGCCGCGGAAAGCGCGCCCGTCGTGAACGCGCTGCGCCGGCGGCCGCAGGCGTGGATCGACTTCATGATGCGCTTCGAGCTGGGGCTCGAGCGTCCCGAGCCGCGGCGCGCGCTCGTGAGCGCGATCACCATCGGCGGCGCGTACGTGGTGGGCGGCCTCATCCCGCTCGCGCCGTACATCGTGTTCGCGAGCACGCGCACCGCCCTCCTGGTGTCCACCGTCGTCACGCTCATCGCCCTCGCCGTGTTCGGGTTCGTGAAAGGGCGGTTCACCGGCCTCAAGCCCCTGCGCAGCGCGACGCAGACGGTCCTGATCGGCGGGCTGGCCGCCGGCGTCGCGTACGCGCTCGCGCGCCTGCTGAGCTGACGATGGACGCCACGGCGATCCTGCGCGTGTTTCGCTGGCAGGAGGGCGGCGCGGAGACGTTCGATGAGTTCGACGTCACCACGGGCCCGGAGACCACGGTGCTCGACGCGCTCGTCGACATCCAGCGCACGGCCGACAGCACGCTCGCGTTCCGCTACGCCTGTCGCGTCGGCATGTGCGGCTCGTGCGCGATGGTGGTGAACGGCCGCGAGCGCTGGGCCTGCCGCACGCGCCTGGCCAGCCTCGGAAAGGGCATCGTGACGGTGCGGCCGCTCTATCACTTCCCGCTGCATCCGCGACCTCGTGGTCGACATGACGCCGTTCCGCGCGCGCATGGCGTCGGTCGGCGGTGCGCTGACCCCGGCGGCCGGCGCGAAGGACTACGAGATCGTCTCGCGCGATTCGCGCGAGCGCGAGGAGATCGACGCGGCGATCGAGTGCATCGGCTGCGGCATGTGCGTGTCGGCGTGCACGATGGTGGCCCACAACGCCAACTTCCCGGGCCCCGCCGCCCTCAACCGCGCCTTCACCCTCCAGATGGACCGCCGCGACGCCGAGAAGGAGGCGCGGTGGAGGGTCCTCCTGTCCGACGACGCGCTCGCGCGCTGCCACGGCCAGGCCAACTGCACGGAGGTCTGCCCGATGGACCTCTCGCCTTCGAGGTCGATCCAGCGTCTCCGCGCGATGGGAACCCGCCGTCTGGTTGGTCTCAAGACTCCGTAAGTTGACCGTAACGCCGCGCCGCGTTAACCTTATTTGGTTTTGAGCACGTCCGGCTCGGTTTCAAGGGTGTGTGAGGGTCCTCCGGTTGCGAGGCCCTCATGTGCAAGGAGGCTCTGATGTCGGCCGCGCTTCCGCGGCCACCTCGACAAGATCAGCGACGACATGTTCCTCAAAGCAAAGCCAGGAAAGGACGTCTAATGGCCCGGCCGAAGATCACGGTCGTCGGCGCCGGCAACGTGGGCGCCTCGGTGGCGCAGTACACGGTTGAGAAGGAGCTCGGCGACGTCGTGCTGGTCGACGTCGTCGACGGCATCCCGCAAGGCAAGGCGCTCGACCTCGCGCAGGCGGGGCCGATCCACCGGTATGACGCCCACCTCGTCGGCACCAACACGTACGACGAGACGGCGGACTCCGACATCGTGGTGATCACCGCCGGGCTGGCGCGCAAGCCCGGCATGACGCGCGACGATCTCCTGTTCAAGAACGCGGAGATCGTCGGCTCGGTGGTGGACCAGATCACGGCGCGCTCGAAGAACGCCATCCTCGTGCTGGTCACCAACCCGCTCGACGCGATGGTGCAGCTCGCGTGGAAGAAGTCCGGCTTCCCGCACACGCGGGTGGTCGGCATGGCGGGCGTGCTCGACTCCGCGCGCTTCCGCACGTTCATCGCGCAGGAGCTCGACGTCTCCGTGGAGAACGTCACCGCGTTCGTGCTCGGCGGCCACGGCGACACGATGGTGCCGCTGCCGCGCTACTCGACGGTGGCCGGCATCCCGATCACCGATCTCCTGCCCAAGGAGAAGATCGATGCGCTCGTCACGCGCACGGCGAACGGCGGCGCGGAGATCGTGGGCTACCTGAAGACGGGGAGCGCCTACTATGCCCCCGCGGCGTCCGCGGTGGAGATGGTGGAGGCGATCCTCAAGGACAAGAAGAAGATCCTGCCGTGCGCCGCCTATCTCGACGGGCAGTACGGCACGAAGGGCCTCTACGTCGGCGTGCCGGTGAAGCTCGGCCGGACGGGCGTCGAACAGATCATCGAGATCACGCTCACGGCCGACGAGCAGGCGGCATTCAACAAGTCGGCCGCGGCGGTACGGGAGCTGGTCGACAAGCTGAAGTTGTAAGCGTGAGTCGAGCGCGGGCTTTGCCCGCGCAGTCTCTGGGGGGGCCTCGAGGGGGGCCGTCGAGGCCCCCCTCGATTGGAAGGAGACGGTCATGGCGATTCCGCAGCCGAAGCAGACGGTCGTCCCGTACCTCCGGGTCAAGGGCGCGGCCAAGGCCATCGAGTTCTACGGGAAGGCGCTCGGCGCGCGCGAGCACTTCCGCATGCCGGGGCCCGACGATCGCGTCATGCATGCCGAGCTGAGCATCGGGGAGAACGTCATCTATCTGTCCGACGAGTTTCCCGAGATGGGCGGCACCACCGGCGCGCCGAACGGCGCGGTGACGATCCACCTGAACGTGCCGGATGTCGACAGCGCTCTGGGCGCGGGCGACCGGCGCCGGGGCCACGCCGACCATGCCGCTTCAGAACATGTTCTGGGGCGACCGGTTCGGCAAATTCAAGGATCCGTTCGGCCACGAGTGGTCCGTCTCCACGACGGTCGAGCAGGTCTCGCCCGAGGAGATGAACCGCCGCGGCGCCGAGGTGATGAAGCAGATGGGAAAGAAGGCATGAGAGAGGTCCACGTCTCCGCGATCACCGACACGGTCAAGAAGCTGTGCATGGAGGCGAACTGGAACCTCGGCGCCGAGATGCTGCGCGCCTTCGACAAGGCGCTCACCACCGAGCGCTCCACCGCCGGCAAGCAGGTCCTCCAGATCCTGAAGCAGAACGCCGAGATCGCGCGGACCAAGCGCGTGGCGTACTGCCAGGACACCGGCGTCGCCGTCTGCTTCGTCGAGCTCGGCCAGGACGTGCACGTCACGGGCGGCGGGCTCTACGACGCGATCAACGAGGGCGTGCGCCAGGGCTACAAGGAAGGCTTCCTGCGCGCCTCGATGGTGAAGTCGCCGTTCGACCGCGTGAACACCGGCGACAACACGCCGGCCGTCATCCACGTGGACGTCGTCCCGGGCGCCGAGCTGAAGCTCCTGATCATGGCCAAGGGCGGCGGCTGCGAGAACCGCTCGAAGTACACGATGCTCACCCCCGCGGCGGGCGTCGAGGGCGTGAAGGACTTCGTCATCGACTGCGTGAAGATGGCGGGTCCGGACGCGTGCCCGCCGCTGATCCTGGGTGTCGGGGTGGGCGGGACGTTCGAGCAGGCGGCGCTCCTCTCGAAGAAGGCGCTGTTCCGCGAGATCGGCTCGCCGAACCCGGATCCGTTCCTGGACGAGCTCGAGAAGGAGCTGCTCGCGCGCGCCAATCGCCTGGGCATCGGACCGCAGGGGTATGGCGGCGACACGACGTCGCTGGGGATTCACATCATCACGTTTCCGTGTCACATCACGTCGCTGCCGGTCGCGGTGACGATCGAATGCCACGCCCATCGCCACAAGGAGGCCACGCTGTGACAGGGGCTCCCGGGAAGATCATCTGGACGGAAATCGACGAAGCGCCCGCGCTGGCCACCTACTCGCTGCTGCCGATCGTCCGGAAATTCACCGGCGGGACCGGCATCTCCATCGAAACGGCGGATATCTCCCTCGCGGGGAGAATTCTCGCCAACTTCCCGGAGAACCTGACCGCGGCCCAACGGGTGCCGGACTGGCTGACGCAGCTGGGCGAGCTGGCGAAGCGGCCCGAAGCCAACATCGTCAAGCTGCCGAACATCAGCGCGTCGGTTCCGCAGCTCAAGGCCGCGATCAGAGAGCTGCAGGCGCAGGGGTACCAGGTTCCCGACTATCCGGAGGTTCCAATCAGTCCCGCGGAACAGGCGATCAAGACCCGCTACGCGAAGGTGCTCGGCAGCGCCGTGAACCCCGTGCTTCGCGAGGGGAACTCCGATCGGCGGGCCGCGGGCGCGGTGAAGGAATACGCGAAGAAGCACCCGCACAAGCTGGGCCGATGGACGCCGGATGCGAAAGCGCACGTCGCGACCATGAGCCGGGGCGATTTCGCGGCCAACGAGAAGTCGGTCACCGTTCCCGAGGCGACCACCGTCCGGATCGAGCTCACCGACAAGAGCGGAACGGTCACGGTCCTGAAGGACAAGCTCGCGCTCAAGGCCGGCGAGGTGCTCGACGGCACGTTCATGAGCCGGGCGGCGCTCGTGAGCTTCCTCGAGTCTCAGATCGAGGACGCGAAGAAGCAAGGCGTGCTCTTCTCCATCCACCTCAAGGCCACGATGATGAAGATCTCCGATCCGATCATCTTCGGCTATGCCGTGCGGACGTTCTTCCGGGACGTCTTCGACAAGCATGCGGCGGTGTTCAAGGAGATTGGCGTCGATCCGGACAACGGCCTGGGGGACCTGTACGCGAAGATCAAGAGCCTGCCGCAACCCAAGCAGGCGGAGATCGAAGCCGACATCCAGGCGTGCTATGCCAGGCGGCCCGCGCTGGCGATGGTGAACTCCGACAAGGGCATCACCAATCTGCACGTGCCGAGCGACGTGATCATCGACGCGTCGATCCCTCCCATGATCCGCGACTCCGGACAGATGTGGGGACCGGATGGCAAGCTCCACGAAGTGAAGGTGGTCATCCCCGACCACGGCTACGCGCCGCTCTATCACGAGGCCATCGAGCACTGTAAGCAGCACGGCGCGTTCAACCCGGCAACCATGGGCACCGTGCCGAACGTCGGGTTGATGGCTCAGCAGGCCGAAGAGTACGGCTCCCACGACAAGACCTTCCTGATCCCGGCTGCCGGCACGGTGCGCGTCGTCGACGAGCGGGGCACGACGCTGATCGAGCACGCCGTGGAAGCGGGCGATATCTGGCGTGCGTGTCAGGTGAAGGATGCGCCGATCCGGGACTGGGTGAAGCTCGCCGTGACCCGTGCGCGGATCACCGGGGCGCCGGCGGTCTTCTGGCTCGACAAGAACAGGGCGCACGACGCCCAGCTCATCGAGAAGGTGACCCGGTACCTCAAGGAGCACGACACCAGCGGACTCGATATCCGCATCATGTCCGTCGCCGAGGCCGCGCGCTTCTCGCTGGAGAGGATGCGCGCCGGCCAGGACACGATCTCGGTGACCGGCAACATCCTGCG
This sequence comes from uncultured Candidatus Rokubacteria bacterium, assembly GCA_963707305.1. Taxonomy (GTDB): domain Bacteria; phylum Methylomirabilota; class Methylomirabilia; order Rokubacteriales; family CSP1-6; genus VGLJ01. The sequence goes on along the minus strand of CAVPPZ010000025.1, from coordinate 327,405 downwards.
CGACTACAACACGGACCTGTTCCCGATCCTCGAGCTCGGCACCAGCGCGAAGATGCTCTCCATCGTCCCGCTCATGGACGGCGGCGCCCTCTTCGAGACCGGCGCCGGCGGCTCGGCCCCCAAGCACGTCGAGCAGTTCGTGGAAGAGGGGCATCTGCGGTGGGACTCCCTCGGCGAGTTCCTCGCGCTCGCGGAGTCGCTCGACCACATGGGGCGCGCCACCAGCCACGCCAAGGCGAAGGTGTTCGCCGAAGCGCTCCACGCGGCCAACACCAAGTTCCTGGACAAGGACAAGTCGCCGTCCCGCAAGGTGGGCGAGCTGGACACGCGCGGCAGTCACTTCTACCTCGCCATGTACTGGGCGGAGGCGCTCGCCGCACAGACCCAGGACGCGGAGCTCCAGGCGCGCTTCGCCAAGGTGGCAAAGCAGCTCGCGGAGAACGAGGCGAAGATCGTCGCCGAGCTGAACGCCGCGCAGGGAAAGCGGATCGAGATCGGCGGGTACTTCCGGCCGAACCCCGAGATGGCGTCGAAGGCGATGCGTCCGAGCCCGACGTTCAACGCCATCGTGGACGCCGTCTCCTGACCATGAGCGTCACGACCGCGGCCGACGGCATCAAGGACGTGAAGACGCCGCTCAGCGACGCCGACGTCGAATCCCTCAAGGCCGGCGATCGCGTCCGAATCAGTGGGGTGATCTACACCGCGCGCGACGCCGCGCACGGCCGGTTGTTCCCACTGCTGGAGAAGGGCGAGAAGCTCCCGATCGACGTGAAGGGCACCGTCATCTATTACACGGGCCCGACGCCGCCGCGGCCCGGTGACGCGCTCGGCTCCGTCGGCCCGACGACCGCGAGCCGCATGGACAAGTTCACGCCGGCGCTGCTCGCCGCCGGGTTGAAGGGCACGATCGGCAAGGGCTACCGCGGCCAGCCCGTGAAGGATGCGCTGAAGCAGCACAAGGCCGTCTACTTCGGCAGCATCGGCGGCGCCGGCGCGGTGCTCTCGCAGTTCGTCAAGAAGGCCGAGATCGTCGCGTACGAGGACCTGGGCACCGAAGCCATCCGACGGCTCGAGGTGGACGGCTTCCCGGCCATCGTCCTGTACGACTGCCACGGCGGCGATCTCTACCAGGACGGCCAGAAGCAATACGCGAGGGGTTCGGGGTCCTGAGTTGCGGGGCCCCGTGTTCAAAGGAGGCTGATGATTCGAGAGGTCCTGAAGGACCAGCGAGGGCACGTGCGCGTTGCGCCGGAGGCGCGCCTGCGCGGTGCGCGTGCGCCGATCGCGGCGGCGCATCTGCGCAAGGACACGTGGTGGGCGCTGCCGCTCACGGTGGTGGTCGTGCTGCTCGCGTTCATCGTCTACTCGACGTGGGCGGCCTTCCAGAACGCGCATTACTTCGTCGCGCCCTACCTCTCGCCGTTCTACTCGCCCTGCATCGCGAAGTCGTGCGTGCACCCGACGTTCGGCTATGGGCTCCCCGACTTCACGTTCCCGATCATCGGCGTTCTGTCTCGCCGGCCTTCCTGATCCTCTGGGGCCCGGGCCTCTTCCGCCTGACCTGCTACTACTACCGGAAGGCGTACTACCGCTCGTTCTGGCTGGCGCCCGCGGCGTGCGCCGTGCGCGACGCGAAGAGCGGCTACAGCGGCGAGACGAAGTTCCCGCTGATCCTCCAGAACGCGCACCGGTACGCGTGGTACGTCGCGGTGATCTTCATCGTCCTGCTCACGTGGGACGCGCTGCTCGCCTTCCGCTTCCCCGCGCCCGGCGGCGGCACGCAGTTCGGCATCGGCGTCGGCACGCTCGTGATGTGGATCAACGTGCATCTTCCTCGCCGGCTACACGTTCTCCTGCCACTCCTGCCGGCACGTGTGCGGCGGACACGTCGACATGTTCTCGAAGGCGCCCGCCCGGTACGGGATCTGGCACGTCTTCACGCGGCTGAACGAGCAGCACCCGACGTTCGCGTGGCTCTCGCTGTTCAGCGTGGGGCTGACCGACCTTTACATCCGGCTGGTCTCGATGGGGATCATCCGGGACCTGAGGATCATCTAAATGGCCATGGCCGAGTACGAAACGCACGAGCACGACGTCCTCGTCATCGGCGCCGGCGGCGCCGGGCTTCGCGCGGCGATCGAAGCGGCGGCGCAGGGCGTGTCGGTCGGCCTCGTCTGCAAGTCGCTCCTCGGCAAGGCGCACACGGTCATGGCCGAGGGCGGCGTCGCCGCCGCGCTCGGCAACGTCGTAGCCCGAGGACAACTGGCAGGTCCACTTCCGCGACACCATGCGCGGCGGCCGGATGCTGAACAACTGGCGCATGGCGCAGCTCCACGCGCAGGAAGCGCCGGAGCGCGTGCTCGAGCTGGAGCGCTGGGGCGCCCTGTTCGATCGCACGAAGGACGGCCTCATCCTCCAGCGCGACTTCGGCGGCCATCGCTACGCGCGCCTCGCGCACGTCGGCGATCGCACCGGCCTCGAGATGATCCGCACGCTCCAGTACCACGGCATCCACCAGGCGATCGACGTCTACATGGAGTGCAAGATCGAGCGCCTGATGAAGGACGGCGACCGCATCTCGGGCGCCTTCGGCTACTGGCGCAACACCGGCAAGTTCGTCCTCTTCAAGGCCAAGGCCGTCGTGCTCGCCACCGGCGGCGTCGGCAAGGCGTGGAAGATCACCTCGAACTCCTGGGAGTACACGGGCGACGGCCAGTCGCTCGCGCTCTGGGCCGGCGCCGACCTCATCGACATGGAGTTCGTGCAGTTCCACCCGACCGACATGGTGTGGCCGCCGTCGGTGCGCGGCCTCCTGGTGACCGAAGGCGTGCGCGGCGACGGCGGCACCCTGAAGAACAAGGACGGCGAGCGGTTCATGTTCAACTACATCCCGGAGTACTACAAAGCGGAGACCGCCGACAACATCGAGGAAGCCGAGCGCTGGTACGCCGACAAGAAGAACAACCGCCGCACCCCGGATCTGCTGCCGCGGGACATGGTGGCGCGCGCGATCAGATCCGAGGTCAAGGCGGGCCGCGGCAGCCCGCATGGCGGTGTCTTCCTCGACATCTGCTACGCCGCCGGCCCGCGGACTACATCAGGAAGCGGCTCCCGTCCATGTATCACCAGTTCAAGGAGCTCGCGGACGTCGACATCACGAAGGAGCCGATGGAAGTCGGGCCCGCCCAGCACTACGTGATGGGCGGCGTGCGCGTGGACGCGGACTCCACGGCGGCGACGGTGCCCGGACTCTTCGCGGCGGGTGAAGCCGCCGGCGGCATGCACGGCAGCAACCGCCTCGGCGGCAACTCGCTCTCCGACCTCCTGGTCTTCGGCCGTCGCGCGGGCCTGCACGCGGCGCTCTACGCGAAGAACCTCGGCGGGCGCCTGAACGTCGACGCGGGGCAGGTGGACGCCGTCGCGCGCGAGACGCTGGAGCCGTTCAGCCGCACGGCGGGCGAGAACCCGTACGCGATCCAGGCCGAGCTGCAGGACACGATGCAGGAGCTCGTCGGCATCATCCGCACCGAGAGCGAGCTGATCGAAGCGCTGAAGAAGATCGAGGCGCTCAAGGCCCGCGCGAAGAAGGTGGGCGTCGGCGGCGGCCTCACGTACAACCCGGGCTGGCACACCGCGCTCGATCTCAGGTCGCTGCTCACGGTGGCCGAGTGCTGCGCGAAGGCCGCGCTCGATCGCAAGGAGAGCCGCGGCGGTCACACGCGCGACGACCATCCGTACAGCGACGACACGTGGGGAACGATCAACGTCGTCCTCAGTCAGGCGGGCGACGGCGGCGTGGCGCTGCGTCACGAGCCGCTTGCCGCAGATGCCGGCCGAGCTCACGGCCCTCTTCAAGGAGCAAAAGTAGATGCCGACCTACACCATGCGGGTGTTCCGCGGCGATCCCGCGGGCGGGGAGTTCAAGGACTATCGCGTCGAGTCCCAGGAGGGCATGGTCGTCCTCGACGTGATCCACCGCCTGCAGGCCACGCAGGCGCCCGATCTCGCGTGCCGGTGGAACTGCAAGGCCGGCAAGTGCGGCTCGTGCAGCGCCGAGATCAACGGCAAGCCGCGCCTCATGTGCATGACGCGGATGAACCTGTTCGGAGAAGGCGAGACGATCAGCGTGGCGCCCATCCGCACGTTCCCGATCATCCGGGACCTCGTCACCGACGTCTCGTACAACTACGAGAAGGCCAAGCAGGTCCCGCCGTTGCGCCTGAAGCCGCCGGATCCCGACGGCAAGTACCGCATGATGCAGGAGGACGTCGATCGGGCCCAGGAGTTCCACAAGTGCATCGAGTGCTTCCTCTGCCAGGACGTGTGCCACGTCATCCGTGACCACGAGGAGCACAAGCCGAAGTTCGCGGGCCCGCGCTTCTTCATCAAGATCGCCGGCCTCGACATGCACCCGCTCGACACGGTCGACCGCACCGAGTGGGTCGGCACGCAGGCGGGCGTCGGGCCTCTGCAACATCACGAAGTGCTGCACCGAGGTGTGCCCGGAGCACATCCACATCACCGACAACGGCATCATCCCGATGAAGGAGCGGATGACCGACAACTACGACCCGGTCGTCTGGCTGCTCCGGAAGTTCCGCGGCGCGAAGAAGAAGACGCCCGTTTGACGTGGCAGCCGTATCTCTTCAGACACTCTTGCCGGCGCGGGAATCTGCCTCCACGATGCCGCCACGCCTGTCGCGCGAGCGACGCGGCGAAGGCGCGATCGAGGAGGCCGATTGCCATGGGAGTGACGACGCTCGACGTCGAGATCGCCAATGTCGCGAAGCCGGAGGTCACCCGTCGCCTGAAGTTCATCGTCGACTCGGGCGCGACCTACTCCGTCGTCCCGGCCTCCGTGCTGAAACAGCTCGGGATTCGGCCACTGCGACGGCAAACGCTGGAGCTGGCGGACGGGAAGACCATCACTCGCCAGAAGGGCGTCGCGATCTTCAAGTACCGGGACTACATCGGCGGGGCGGACGTCATCTTCGGCGAGAAGGGCGATGCCACGCTGCTCGGCGCGTTCAGCCTCGAAGCGCTGGGCCTCGCGCTCGACCCGATCAAGCGAACGCTGACGCCGGCAAAGCTGCTCATGTGACGGGGATCGCATGAAGGTTCACGAATACCAGGCCAAGGCGCTGCTGCGCGAGTTCGGCGTCGCCGTGCCGAACGGCGACGTCGCGGACACGCCCGCGAAGGCGAAGAGGATCGCGCAGAAACTCGGCGGCAAGGTCGTCGTCAAGGCGCAGGTCCACGCGGGCGGGCGCGGGAAGGGCGGCGGCATCAAGCTCGCCGACGATCCGGCGGGCGCGCAGGCGGCCGCGAAGCAGATCCTCGGCATGATGCTGAAGACGCCGCAGACGCCGCCCGAGGGCATCAAGGTGCGCAAGGTCCTCGTGGAGGAAGCCTCCGCGATCGATCGCGAGCTCTACCTCTCGATGACGCTCGACCGCGCGCGCGGCACCCACGTGGTGATGGCGTCGCAGGCCGGCGGCATGGACATCGAGGAGGTCGCCGCCGCCACCCCCGAGAAGATCTTCCGCGAGTGGACGCACCCGGCGCATCGGCCTCGCCGACTTCCAGGCGCGCCGGCTCGCGTTCGGGCTCGGCCTCGCCGGCGACCAGTTCAAGCAGGGCGTCGCGCTGATCAAGAGCCTGTTCGCGCTCTACCTCGCCAAGGACTGCTCGCTGGCCGAGATCAACCCGCTCGTCGTCACCAAGGACGGCCGCGTGTTCGCGCTGGACGCCAAGCTCAACTTCGACGACAACGCGCTGTTCCGCCACAAGGAGCTGGTCGAGCTGCGCGACGTCCACGAGGAAGACCCGCTGGACGTCGAGGCGTCGAAGTACAGCCTCAACTACATCAAGCTCGACGGCAACGTCGGCTGCATGGTGAACGGCGCCGGCCTCGCGATGGCGACCATGGACATCGTGAAGCTCGCGGGCGGCGAGCCCGCCAACTTCCTCGACGTGGGCGGCGGCGCCTCGCCCGAGCAGATCGAGAACGCGTTCCGCATCCTCTCGTCCGACCCGAGCGTGAAGGCGGTCTTCATCAACGTGTTCGGCGGCATCCTGCGCGTCGATCGCCTCGCCGAGGGCATCATCGGCGCGGTGCGAAGGCTCGGCCTCACGCTCCCGGTCGTCCTGCGCGCGGAGGGCACGAACGTCGAGATCGGGAAGAGGATGCTGGCGGAGTCCGGCCTGCGCGCTCACGATGGCGGACGACATGGGCGACGGCGCCCGCAAAGCGGTGGCATTCGCGAAGGGTGCCCAGCCATGAGCATCCTGGTCGACAAGACGACGCGCGTCGTGGTCCAGGGGATCACCGGCAAGGAAGGCGCCTTCCACGCCGCGCGCTGCAAGGAGTACGGCACCAACATCGTCGGTGGCGTCACGCCGGGCAAGGGCGGGACCACCCATGAAGGCTTTCCGGTGTGGAACACGGTCGAGGAGGCGGTGACGAAGGAGAGCGCGGACTGCGCGTTGATCTTCGTGCCGCCCGTCGCCGCCGCCGACGCCATCATGGAAGCGTCCGCGGCCGGCGTGCCGCTCGTGATCTGCATCACCGAGGGCATCCCGGTCACCGACATGGTGCGCGCGAAGCACTTCGTGCTGGGCACGAAGAGCCGGTTGATCGGGCCGAACTGCCCGGGCGTCATCACGCCGGACGAGGCGAAGATCGGCATCATGCCCGGCCACATCCACAAGCGCGGCAACGTCGGCGTCGTCTCGCGCAGCGGCACGCTCACCTACGAGGTCGTCGGCCAGCTCACGAAGCGCGGCATCGGCCAGTCGAGCTGCGTGGGGATCGGCGGCGATCCGGTGAACGGCACGAGCTTCATCGACGTCCTGACGCTCTTCAACGACGACCCGGAGACGCGCGCGATCATGATGATCGGCGAGATCGGCGGCACCGCCGAGGAAGAGGCGGCCGCCTTCATCAAGGCGCACGTGAAGAAGCCGGTGGTCGCGTTCATCTGCGGCCAGACGGCGCCGCCCGGGCCGCCGGATGGGGCACGCGGGCGCGATCATCGCGGGCGGCAAGGGCACCGCGGCCGAGAAGATGAAGGCGCTCGAGGCCGCGGGCGCGACGCTCGTGAAGAGCCCCGCCGACATGGGCGAGACCGTCGCCCGGGTCATCGGCGCCTGAGGGGGATGATCCCTCACATGGCCGGACGCGGATTGATGACCGCGGGCGCGATCGTCACCATCATCGGGCTCGCCATCGTCGTCATGAGGACGTTCCAGCTGCCCGGCTACTGGGTGCCGGTCATCGTCGGAGTCGCCCTGTTCACGGCCGGCGCCATCGTGTCGGCGATCTCGAGGAACGGAAAGGGAGGCGCATGAGCGTTCAGCGCACGTTGGCGATCATCAAGCCCGACGCGGTCGCGAAGGGCGCGGCGGGGAAGATCATCGCGCGCATCGAGGAGTCCGGCTTCACGATCCTGGCGGCGAAGATGATCGTCATGACCGACGCGCAGGCGCGCGGGTTCTACCACGTCCACAAGGACGAAGGCCGTTCTTCGGCAGCCTGTGCGCGTTCATGACCCAGGGGCCGTGCGTCCCGATGGTGCTGGAAGGCGACAACGCGATCCAGCGCTGGCGCGACCTGATGGGCGCGACCAATCCCGCCAACGCGGCGGCCGGCACCATCCGCAAGGCGTTCGCCTCGTCCATCGAGGCCAACGCCGTGCACGGCTCGGACGCGCCCGAGACCGCCGCCTTCGAGATCCCGTACTTCTTCGCCGGCCTCGAGATCTTTCCGCGCTGACCTCCGAGGTCCCGCGCTCGCCCGACCGCTTCGAGGCGCCGCTCGGGACGAGCGAGCGCGTCTCGAGTCTCCTCGCCATCGTCCTGGTGGTCGGCGGCACCTTCCTCTTCGGCGTCGTGATGACGGCGCGCACGCACAACTTCGAGTGGCTGTTCCTCAGCCTGCCGTTCCTGCTGATGCTGCTCGTCGCCGCGCGCTACGCACCGCGGGCGTACTGGCTTGCGGGCGACGGCCTGCACATCGAGCGCAAGGCCGGGCCGAAGGTGATCCGGTATCGCGACATCCGCACGGTGGATCGCGAGCCACGGTCCGTGAAGGGCATGAGCTTCGGCGGCTCCAACGGACTCTTCGGCCGCTTCGGGCGCTTCTGGAGCCCGCGGCTCGGCTTCTACCGCCTCTTCCTCTCGAACACCCACTCGGTCGTCTGGCTCGGCACGAGCGACGGGTGGGTCGCGCTCTCGCCGGATCTGCCCGACGAATTCTGCGCACGGCTCGCCCTGCGGCTGCCGGAGGGTGCGCCGGTCAAGCTGACACTTCGTCGACGTTGTGACACCGTATCGGCTGTCGCTCGTGGCCCCTCTTCCCATGAAATCCATCAGATACGTGGGGTGGCATCGTGCGTGCTCTCCAGGGCGCACATGTCTGACGCGGACTCCGGCGTCACCATCGTGGTCGTCGACGACTATGCGGACGGCCGCGCGCTGATGAGCATGCGCCTTCGCAAGGCGGGGTTCGAGGTGACGGAAGCCGGCACCGGCGAGGAAGCGCTGGCGCTCGCCGCGAGCCACCCGGGCCTGATGGTCCTCGACGTCAACCTTCCCGACGTCGACGGCCTCGAGGTGTGCCGGCGCATCAAGAGCGATCCGCGGACGGCGAGTGTTCCCATCCTCCAGGTGTCGGCCGCCTACACCGAGCCTGGCCATCGCGTCCGCGCCCTGGACGGCGGCGCCGACGCCTACCTCACGCTGCCCGTGGACAAGGACGAGCTGCTCGCGACCGTGCGGGCGCTGCTGCGCATCCACCGGGCGGAGCGCGAGAGCGCGAGCCTGCGCGCGGTCACCCAGCTCGCGAACGCCGCCGCCCACGAGATCAACAACCCGCTCTCGGTCATCACGGGCCAGCTCCACTTCCTGGCGAAGGACCCCGCGGTGCCGGCGGCGCGCGTGCGGCAGATCGAGGAGGCGGCGATGCGCATCCGCGAGATCGTCCTGCAGATGCTGCACCTCACCCGCCTGGAGATCGCGAAGCAGTACATCGACCAGCCCGAGATGCTGGACCTGCGACCGGTCGAGCCAGACGCCGCGGTAGTCCGATCGCTCGGCGGGAGGACCTCGTGAGAGTTCATAGCGAGATGTCTCGGATGGCATGGTGCTTGGCGGCTTGGTAGGATTTCCTCAACGCGTCCGGCAAGAGTGACAAGAGTGCGCCTTCAAGGAAATCCTTTCCGATCCTCACACCCTGGCGGTCGCTGAGATAACCGATCGGATCGTTGCCGTGGTAGTCCTCGGCAAGCCTGGCGATCGCCTCCAGGAATGAGCGTACCGAAGAAAATGCCTGATCCTTCGCCATCTGCTCGAGATTGCACGCATGCGATGGGGTGAAGGACAGCACTCCACGTCCGGACCGATCTCTTCGAGCGCTCAGCAATATCAGATCGGTCTCGCCGCTAAACTTCCAGCTGGTGTGCGACTCGAGATCAGATCTCATCTGATTGAACGCTTTCGAGCTGAAGAACCATTCGACACCGTCAACCTTTGCCACTGAAGCCTGATCCGACAGGTACGCAGGCGGCCAACTCGCGCCGTACCCGGCGTAGTAGAAATCGGTGAGGGTTCCCGTTCTCTTACTGAAGGAGTCGAGATGAGGCAGGATCTCCTCTGCCAGCTTGGTTCCCGGCAGGCAGAAGAGAATGCCCACGAGTTTCGACACTTGATCGATCTGAACGCGGACGGTCTTCCAGCGGAGCGGCGCCTGCTCGCCAGGGCGAGCGAACTCCCATCTCGTATTGATCTCCGGAATTGACTGGGAGACCACGTGCGGATGTAGTGAGTCGGCAAAGTGTTCGGATATCGACTTCAGGGAAGGGGCCTCACGCACGCGGCGATCCTCCGTTCTTTGCGTTCATCCGTGTGGCACTGATGCCCGTAGAGACTGGGGGAGACCATTAGCGGTCGGTCGGGAGCAGCGCAATACGATCGCAAGACACGAGCTGTCGTCACCAGGTGGCCGCGCGCCCCAGCACTGGCCGATGGCGCAATCGAGCGGCTGGAGGTGACAGTCCTCGCGCCGGCCGCCGCCGCAGTTCGGAAGGGGGCCAAGCCCCCCCTCCAGGGATGATATAAGCGTCTGACGCGCAGCCGGCGCGGGGAGGGTGTCCCTGGATACGGTCCTGCAGCTGGTCCTGAACGGCCTCGCCGTGGGCTGTATTTACGGCCTGGTCGCCCTCGGGTTCGTCCTCATCTACAAGGCCACCGAGCTGGTGAACTTCGCCCAGGGCGACCTCCTCATGCTGGGCGCCTTCGTCTGCTACATGTTCGTCATCTGGTACGGGATCGGGTACTGGGTGGCCTTCGCCCTGGCCATCGCCATCGTCGGGCTGTTCGGCGCCGCTCCTCGACGCCACCATCCTCCGGCGGGTCATCGGCCAGCCCCAGTTCGCGGTGGTCATGCTCACCATCGGGCTCGGCGCCATCTTCCGGAGCTTCGCGTCGATCCTGTGGGGGTCGGAGATCTACACGCTGCCGACGCCCTTCAGCGCGAAGGCCACGCGCGTCGGCGGGGTCACCGTCAGCCACGAGTACGTCGCGATCATCGTCGGCACCGTCGCTGCTGTGCGCGGTGCTCTACGCCTTCTTCACGTACACGCGCGTCGGCGTGGCGATGCAGGCGGCGTCGCAGAACCAGCTCGCCGCGTACTACATGGGCATCCCCGTGAAGCGGATGTTCTCGCTCATCTGGGCCATCTCCGCGGCCGTGGCCGCCATCGCCGGCGTGCTGCTCGCGCCCGTGTCGCTGATCGACATCAACCTCGGGTTCATCGGGCTCAAGGCGTTCGCGGCCGCCGTGCTCGGCGGCTTCGGCTCGATCCCGGGCTCCCTGGTTGGCGGCATCACCATCGGGCTCATCGAGCTGTTCGCGGGCGCGTACCTGCCGCACGGCTTCAAGGACGTCGCCGCCTACGTGGTGCTGCTCGCCGTGCTGGCCATCCGGCCGCAGGGGATGTTCGGCACCGTCGGCCGCAAGAAGGTCTGATGCGCTTCGCCTTCAAGACGACGTACGCGCAGGACCTCGGGCTCTTCCGCGACGGCGTCCAGCGCAACTGGTACGTGGCCGCGCTGGCGGGCGCCGTCCTCCTGCCGCTGCTCGTCCCCTCGTACCTCAGCGACATCAGCCTCGTCTGCATCTACGGCCTCTGCGGAGTGTCGCTGATGGTGCTCGCCGGCTACACGGGGCTGGTCGAGTCTCGGCCACGCGGCCTTCCTCGGCATCGGCGCGTACGCGCACGTGTTCGTCACGCAGGATCTTGGGCTGCCGTGGCTGGCGGGTGTGATCGTCGCGACGGTGATGAGCGCGGCGGCCGGCGTCATCGTCGGGATGCCCGCGCTCCGGATGACCGGCGTGTACCTGACGATCGCCACGCTCGCCTTCGCCCTGATCATCCAGGAAGTCTTCGCGCAGTGGGACCGGGTGACGGGCGGCCTCAAGGGGAAGGCGGTCGACAAGCCCTCGATCTTCGGCGTGTCCTTCGCCACCGACCAGGCGTTCTACTTCCTGTGCCTCGCCGTCCTCATCGGCGCGCTGTGGCTCACCGCGAACCTCCTGCGCACGCCCACGGGCCGCGCGTGGGTCGCCATCCGCGACAGCGAGATCGCCGCGCAGTCGATGGGCGTGAGCCTCGCCGCGTACAAGACGCTGGCCTTCGCGTACTCCGCCGCGCTCATGGGCGTGGCGGGCGCGCTGTTCGCGCACAAGATCGGCTTCCTCGCCCCCGACATCTTCAGCGTCCTGCTTTCGATCCAGTTCCTCTTGATGGTCGTCGTGGGCGGACTCGGCAGCCTGCACGGCGCGATCTACGGCGCGGTCTTCGTCGCGCTGCTGCCCGTCGGCATCTCGCAGGCGCGCGACGCGCTGCCCGCGCTCGTCAGCCAGCCCTTCGGCATCTTCGGCACGTCCACGGCGAACGCCGTGTTCCTCGCGCTCGACCGGTTCGTCAAGCAGCCGGGGCTCGAGCCGGGAATCTTCGGGCTCATCCTCGTGCTCGTCATCCTCTTCGAGCCGTTCGGGATCTACGGGCGCTGGCTGAAGCTGAAGGTCTACTTCTCGCTCTTCCCGCTCTACAAGGCCGCCACGTTCCGCCGCCAGAAGGCGTACATGCGCTCGGAGCGGCTGCGGTGAAGTTCTTCGCGGCCGACGGGCTCGTCATCAACTTCGGCGGCATCCGCGCCGTCGATGGCGTGAGCTTCGAGGTCGAGCAGGGGCAGGTGTTCACGATCATCGGCCCCAACGGCGCGGGCAAGACGACCATCTTCAACCTCGTCTCGCGCATCTACGACCCCTCGGCCGGCACGCTCGTCTTCTGCGACGAGGACATCACGCGCGTCCCGCCGCACGAGATCGCCCGGCGCGGCATCGCGCGCACGTTCCAGAACATCGAGCTGTTCGAGCACGCGACCGTGTTGCAGAACCTCCTGCTGGGCCGGCACGCGCACAAGCGGTCCCGCTTCGTGGAGGAGCTGCTCTTCCTGCCGCGCGTCCGCGCGCTCGAGCTCGAGCACCGCGAGGCTGCCGAGAAGGTGATCGACTTCCTCGACCTGCAGCCGTACCGCGACAGCCTCATCGTCAACCTGCCGTACGGGGTCCGGAAGGTGGTCGAGATGGCGCGCGCGCTGTGCACGGAGCCGAAGCTCCTGCTGCTCGACGAGCCGTCGTCCGGGCTGAGCGTGGAGGAGACCGAGGGCATGGCGTTCTGGATCCAGGACATCCGGACGCTGCTCGGCATCACGGTGCTCATGGTCGAGCACGACATGAGCCTGGTGAGCGCCGTGTCCGACCGTGTCCTCGCGCTGAACTACGGCCGCGCGCTCGCGCTCGGCACCGCCCGCGAGGTGCAGGACCATCCCGACGTCATCAAGGCGTACCTCGGAGGCTGACGGATGGCGGAGGCGATCCTCGAGGTCAACAACATCGAGACGTACTACGGGCCGATCATGGCCATCCGCGGGGTGAGCTTCGCGGTGCCGAAGGGCCGGATCGTCACCATCCTCGGCGCGAACGGCGCGGGCAAGACCACCATCCTCAAGACCGTGTCCGGCGTGATGGACGCGCAGAAGGGGACGGTCGTGTTCAACGGGCGCCCCATCCACGGCATGGATCCCGACCGGGTGATGCGGCTCGGTCTCACCCACGTGCCGGAAGGCCGCGAAGTCTTTCCGTTCCTGTCCGTGCGTGAGAACCTCCGCATGGGGGCCTACACGCGCAAGGACGCCGACGGCATCGTGCAGGATCTGGAGACGGTGTACGACTACTTCCCGGTGCTGAAGGCGCGCGCCGATCAGCGGGCCGGACAGCTCTCGGGGGGCGAGCAGCAGATGCTCGCGATCAGCCGCGCGCTGATGGCGCGGCCCGCCATGATGCTGCTGGACGAGCCCTCGCTCGGCCTCTCGCCCAAGCTCGTCAAGGAGATCTTCGACATCATCGTGCGGATCAACGCGGAGCGCGGGGTGACCGTGCTCCTGGTCGAGCAGAACGCGAACATGGCGCTCAACATCGCGGACTACGGGTACGTGCTGGAGGTCGGGCGTATCGTCATGGAAGACACCTGCGCGCGGTTGCGCGAGAAGGAAGACATCAAGGAGTTCTACCTCGGTGTCAAGGAAGCCAGCGTGCGCGGCACGCGGCGCTGGAAGAGGAAGAAGACGTGGCGCTAGCGACGACGCTGACGCACTCCGACGAACGGCCGTACGCGATCCACGGTCAGGACACCCTCCCGAAGCTCTTCCGCCACGTCGTCCGCGAGCGCGGCGACCAGACCGCGATGCGGGAGAAGGAGCTCGGCATCTGGCGCGCCATCAGCTGGCGGGAGTACGGCGAGAAGGCGCGCCACGTCGGCCTCGGGCTCGTCGCGCTCGGGCTCCAGCCCCGCGACGTGGTGTCCGTCCTGGCCGACAACTGCCCGGAGTGGCTCTACACGGACCTCGGGACGATGTGCGTGGGCGGGGTCACCAACGGCATCTACACGACGGACTCGCCGCGCCAGATCGAGTACATCGTCAACGACAGCGGCACCCGGTTCTTCTTCGCGGAGAACGAGGAGCAGCTCGACAAGATCCTCGCGGTGCGCGCGGGGTGTCCGAGAGCTCGTGAAGATCATCGTGTACGACATGGAAGGCCTGCACGCCTTCCGCGACGAGCAGGTGATGCCGTTCGAGGCGCTGCTCGAGCTGGGCGCGCGCTACGAGCGGGAGCATCCCGGCGAGTGGGACGCGCTGGTCGAGGTGGCGAAGGCGGGCGACCTCGCGATCCTCGTCTACACCTCCGGCACCACCGGGCCGCCGAAGGGCGCGATGCTCAGCCATCGCAACATCCTGTTCCAGCTCGGCTACTCCGACTTCCTCACCATGCCGCGGCCCGGGGACCAGCAGCTCTCCTTCCTGCCGCTCTGTCACATCGCCGAGCGGACGTTCACCGCGTTCTATCCGCTGCGGACGGGCGCCACCGTGAACTTCGCGGAGAGCATCGACACGGTGCCGGACAACGTGCGCGAGGTGGCGCCCGCGGTGTTCTTCGCGGTGCCGCGGATCTGGGAGAAGTTCTACTCGGGCGTCTCGCTCCGCATGCGCGAGGCGACGTGGATCGGCAAGGTCGCGTACCGCTGGGCGATCGGGGTCGGCATGCGCGTGGCGGACGCCCGGCTCGCGGGGCGGGCGCCCGGTCTCGGGCTCCGGCTCCTCTACGGGCTGGCGAACTTTCTGGTCCTCGACAACGTTAAGCGTTCGATGGGAATGCACCGCGCGCGCGGCGCCGCCACGGGCGCGGCGCCCATCGCGCCCGAGCTGATCCGCTGGTACATGGCGCTCGGGCTCGACATGCGCGAGGTGTACGGCCAGACCGAGAACTGCGGCCTGGCCACCGCCATGCCGCACGACCGGATCAAGCTCGGCACCGTCGGCACCGCGCGGCCGGACACGGAAGTCCGCATCTCGCCGCAAGGCGAGATCCTGCTGCGGGGCCCGCACGTCTTCATGGGGTACTACAACAACCCGCAGAAGACGGCCGAGACCGTCGTGGACGGCTGGCTGCACACGGGCGACGTCGGCGTGATGGACGCGGACGGCTTCGTGAAGATCACCGACCGCATGAAGGACATCATCATCACGGCCGGCGGCAAGAACGTCACCCCGTCGGAGATCGAGAACCAGCTGAAGTTCTCGCCGTACATCTCGGACGCGGTCGTGATCGGCGACCAGCGCAAGTTCCTCTCCTGCCTCGTCATGATCGACCACGAGACGGTGGCGCAGTTCGCCCAGGAGCGGAACGTGCCGTTCACCAACTTCGCGTCGCTCTGCCGCGCGAAGGAGGTGCAGGACCTCATCTGGGGCGAGATCGAGCGGGTGAACAAGGAGCTGGCCCGCGTGGAGACGATCAAGAAGTTCAGCCTCATCGAGCAGATCCTGACCCCGGAGGACGAGGAGCTGACGCCGACGATGAAGCTGAAGCGGTCGCTTCGTGAACAAGAAGTACAAGGACATGATCGACGGGATGTACGCAGGAGCGTGAGCCCACCGAAGGGCAACGGTCTCTCGAGGAGGAGAACATGAAGCGAGTCTGGATGGCGGCGGTGCTGGTGGGCCTGGTGGCGGTGGCCGGCACGGCGATAGGGCAGGGGCGCAGCGTCTCGAGCACCGAGATCGTGCTCGGCATGCACACCGATCTCTCGGGGCCGGCGGCCACCTACGGGGTCTCGTCGTCGAACGCGGTGAAGATGCGCTTCGACGAGGTCAACGAGAAGGGCGGCATCCACGGCCGCAAGATCAAGCTGATCATCGAGGACACGCAGTACCAGGTGCCGCGCGCGGTGCAGGCGGGCGCCAAGCTCATCAACCGCGACAAGATCTTCGCGATGGTGGCGCCGCTCGGCACCCCGATGAACAACGCGCTGTTCAAGGACCAGTTCGACGCGGGCGTGCCGAACCTGTTCCCGCTGTCGGCCGCGCGCTCGATGTACGAGCCCTTCCACAAGCTGAAGTTCTACGGCGCCGCCTCCTACGTGGACCAGGTGCGCGCGGGCATCAACTACTTCGTCAAGACCAAGAACAAGAAGGCGCTCTGCGCGATGTACCAGGACACGGACTTCGGCAAGGAAGTCATGGACGGCGTGACCGCGCAGGCCGAGAAGCTCAAGATCAAGATCGTCGAGACGACGACGCACAAGCCGACCGACCAGGACTTCACCGCGCAGATCACCAAGCTGAAGGCCGCGAACTGCGACCTGGTCGTGCTGGGCACCATCGTGCGCGACTCGATCGTGCCGTACGCGACGGCGCGCAAGATCGGCTGGACCGACGTCGACTTCCTCGGCTCCGCGGCCACCTACGACGGCTTCGTGGCCGGCGCGCAGGGCGGCGTCACCGAAGGCCTGTACGCGATGGGCCTCACGGACTTCCCGTATCGCGACACGCTGAGCCCGACCGCGCAGCAGTGGTTCGATCGGTACAAGGAGCGCTACAAGGCCGACCCGAACATCGGCGCCGTGTACGGCCACGTGGCCGCCGACCTCACGCTGGTCGGGCTCGGCAAGGCCGGCAAGGACCTCACGGTGGACAGCCTCGTGAAGGGCCTCGAGTCGATCCGCGGCTACAAGGACATCTTCAACGGGCCCGAGGTCAACTTCGGCGCCGAACAAGCACCAGGGCGCGAGCTCGTCGTTCCTCGCGGTCGTCAAGGGCGGCCGCTGGGTGCGCCTGACCGATCCGCTGACGTTCTGAGATCCCGCGTGGCGGCCCGCCGGCGTTCGCCGGCGGGCCAGGCGCGCGTCGGAAGCATGGGGGCCCTGAGCGGAGGACGATCTATAGTCGACTCCGCGTGATGAACACGGCCCGGAACGCGCGCCTGCTCGCCGCGCTCGTCATCATGGTCGGCTACCTGTGGGCGCAGAGCCGGCTGGCAGTGATTGACCAACGCTTCTTCGTTCGGTCTCCGGGCGGCGTCCTCGCCCTCGCTCGCTATCTTCTGGCGGACCATCCCGCCGCTGCGCGTGCGTACCTGGAAGCTTGGGCCGGGGCGCGCGCACGGCGTCGACGTCAGCGTGGCCTACAGAGGACGGCGCTGCCGTCGACCGACTGCTCGCCCAGGCTCTCCGCGAAGCACGAGGGGGGCAGATCGGTCACAGCGTCAGGACGATGCACCGCGTGCTGTTCCTGGATTCCCTCTCTGGCGGCTCGTCGACGTCGACCTTCGAGGTCTTGAGGTTCACCGGCGACCTCCGGCGAGCGCCGGCTGGCGAGCGGCCCCTCGCGCTCCTCGCGACGCTCCCGCGTATCTCGTCGGTCGCCCACGACCGGCCGCGCGAGCCTCTGCCGGGAGGCCGATCGCCATGCGCCGGCTCGGGACTCGCGTCACGCTCAGCATCTACCGCGCCGCGGGCGAGATCGGATCGCGCGCCGCGCCGGCGTTCCGTCGATGCCCGGATCGAGCGCGCTCGTGTGGGCCGCCATCAAGCCCGGCGTCAACACGACGTCTGCCGAGCATCGCTTCCGGCGCCGCCTGCGCGCGACGCTACGCGCGGCGGGAGATCGCGCTCGAGCGGCTGCTCTCCGAGCTCCGAGACGACCACGCGCCGAGCGCTCGCCCGCGAGCGGCGCGCCGAGCGCGGAGCGCGCGAGCCGTGCACCGGAGATGGTCCGCCGCTTCTCACGAACCTGCGAGCTCGGACTCGGCGCGCGCCTGCATCCGTTCCTGACGATCTGGACGACGGTGCGTCATGGACGATGCCGCATTCCGAGCGGATCGCCGTGTCGATCGCTCGCCGGCTGCGCGCCCTGATGATCATCAGCTTCCTGCTCGTCGCCACTCGTTCCGGACGCTGCCGCTGAAGCAGGGTCGGCCTCGCTGGCCCGAATGCTGGAGCGCTTGCGCTCCTCATCGTCCTCGGTCGGTCGTGGCAGGCACCGGGCTCTTCCTCGTGCGTCTGCGAGCTCCTGCCGCCGTCGCGCTCCGGATCGGGCTCGTCGGGGTGGTCGTCCGGCCGAGCGTCATCGTCGCGATGGTTGCTCGCCCGGCTGATCGAGCGCTTCAGCGAGCGCCGCCCTCGAGGCCGTGCCGCGTTTGAAGGTCGCAACCCTGATGGTCTTCTGGGGCGCACTTCGCGTGCTACGTCTTCCTCGCCTACAACGCCATGCTGCGACACCTCGCCCGTCACGACGCACCGGTCGGAAGCGGTGGCGATCATCAGGCGCTCGCTGCAGGTGGCGACGGCTCCGCGAGGTCGCGTGAAGACTGGCCTTTCGGTCATGGCGTGACCCGATCAGACGGAGCACATCGTCGTGCATCCGTATCGGGACGGATACTGGCCGCATGACGTGTGGGAAGGGCTGCCGCTCTCGTGGAAGTCCGCGCGGGAAAGCTGGGTCTCCCATGGGTGGCCTCACCCACATCGACAGGACGGCGCTCCTGGAGCGCGTCGTCAGCGAGCTTCCGACGGCGCGGTGCCGCGCAAAGAGCTCATCACGCGCTACGTGGCGGACCGGCCGACGCTGGCCCGATCGCCGTGCCGCCACCTTCGCGAGCCTACCAGCTCGCTGTACCTCCGCCGATCGGGGTTTGTCGACACCGCGATGGTCCGCTGGAGCGATCCCGGCCGCGACGTGGCAGCGCTCTCGGCCGCTGATCCCGGATGATCCCGTTCGACGGCTCGACATCCTCTTCGAGGACGACGCGCTCATCTTCATCAACAAGCCCGCCGGCGTCGTCGTCCAGCAGCGGATGCATCATCCGGACGAGCCGTACCTCCATGCCGACGTCATGCGACACACCTCGCCCGCGTATCTCCTGCAGCGGCTCGATCGAGGAACGAGCGGCGTGATGTTCTTTTCCAAACGGGAGGATGTGAACGCGCGGCTGACGCGGCAATTCAAGCAGAAGCGGATCGGGAAGCGATATCTCGCGATCTGCGACGGCGATCTCGCGGAGCCGCAGACCATCGACGCGCCGCTCGCGCGCGTGGGCGCCATCAAGTTCGCGGTCCGCGAGGGCGGGAAAACCGCGATCACGCACGTCCGTCCATTGCACGCGACGCCCCACGGCTCACTGCTCGAGCTCGGGCTCGAAACGGGGCGAACGCATCAGATTCGCGTGCATCTGGCCTCCATCGGGCATCCGCTGGCCGGCGACTGGCTCTACGGACTCCGCAACGCCCTGCGGCCGATGCTGCACGCCGCTGAGATCGACATGACGCATCCTCTGACGAATGCGCCGCTTCGCGTGGCGGCGCCGCTTCCGGACGACTTCCGCGAGGAGGCCGCCCGCCGCGGGATTCGCCTCACCGCGCCTTGAGCTTCAGATCCTCGTACGGCGCGGAGTACGCGTAGCCCGCCACCAATCCCAGTCCCGACTCTTCCACGCGCGGACCAACCCCGTTGAGGAAGGCGAGCTCCCAGATCGGCGCGAAGATCGCGCGTTCGTGCACGAGCTGCTGCATGCGGTGCAAGAGCGTTTCGCGCTTCCCGCGATCCGGCTCCGCGGCCTGATCGCGGAAGAGTCCGTCGAGATCGGGGTAGCCGCCGTACACGTAGGCGCCGCCGGACACGACGAAGGCCTCGAGACGCGTGGCGGCGTTGCCGAAGACGCCGCCGAAGACGTGGATGACGTTCTTGAGCGTCTTCTCCGAGAATCCCTTGAAGAACGCCGCGCGCTCCATGGGACGGACCTTGAGGCGGATTCCCGCGGCGTTGAACGAGTTCACGACCGGCTCCCCGGAGCTCATCGTCACCAGATCGCAGAAATACTCGCCCGCGTCGAAGCCGTTCGGGTAGCCCGCCTCGGCGAGGAGCTGGCGGGCCTTCACCGGATCGTAGGGATAGAGCGGCGGCTGCCAGTAGAAGTCGAACGTGCTGGGGATGATGCTGTGGGTGAGCTTCGAGAATCCCAGCGAGACCGCCTGGTTGATGCCCTGACGATCCATCGCGAGGTTCGCCGCGACGCGCACGCGCCGGTCGTGCCACGGTGACTTCGGATCCCACTGATCGGCGAAGTACACGAAGTGCGTCGACTGGATCACCGTCGGCTTCAGCGTGAGGCCGGGCGTCCGCTGCAGCTCCTTGCCGAGCTCGCCACTCATCGCGTAGGCGATGTCCACTTCGCCGCGCTTGAGGGCGGCCAGGCGCGTGGACTCGTCGGGGATCACGCGAAAGACGAGCCGCTTCACGGTGGGCGTCTTGCGCCAGTACTGGTCGAACGCTTCGAAGACGAGCTCGACGCCCGGTGTGAACGAGACGAACTTGTAGGGCCCGGCGCCGACCGGCGCCTTCTTGAAGCCGTCGTCGCCCACCTTCTCGACGTACTTCTTCGGCAGGACCCACCCGCTGCCGCTCGCGCTCGAGTAGAACGTCATGAAGTCCGGCCACGGCTGCTTGAGGCGAAACCGCACGCGGGTGGGATCCGGCGTCTCGACCGCGGCCACCTTGTCCTTCATCAGCTTGGCCGAGACGCCCGCGATAGCGCTCGAAGGAGAACTTGACGTCATCGGCCGTCACCGGGTCGCCGTTGTGGAATCGGACGCCCTTGCGCAGGACGAACTCGTAGACGAGCCCGTCCGTCGACGCGCTCCACGACTCCGCCAGGCTCGCCGCCATGGCCTTGCCCGGCATCGGCTTCACGACGGCGTCGTGCAGCGCGTAGAGGATCATGAACGGCGTGATGACGCCCGGCATGTCGACGGGATCGAACCAGGCCGGCACCAGCGTGGTGTGGACGGCCCAGGTGAGCTGCCCCTCGGGGGCGGCGGTCGCCGAGCCGATCGGGGACATACAGAGCAAGAGCGTGGCGAGCACGAGAGCACCGAATGATCGGCGTCGGATCATGACGGAGACCTCCTCTCTCGACGGGTCGGCACTCGCGGAGGGCCCGGATTCATTCCGGGCCCGGAGCGTGGGGCTGGGGGGTGCGTCTCGCACCACCCATGTGGCTAGGTCCGGAACGCGTTCACGGCGGTCACGAGGGCAGGGGTCCCGCCGAAGAGATACGCGACTTCGACGGCTTCCAGCACTTCCGCGTCCGACGCGCCCGCGGCGCGGGCGCGGTTGGCGATGGTCGCCACGCCGTCGGGATGTGAGAGCAGCGCGTCGACGATCATCGTCATGAGGTGCTTGTACTTGGCCGGAATGGCGCCGTCGCGTAGAATCCGCTCGCGCTGGGCCAGGTAGGAGTCGGCGAACTGAGGGTCGCGGTCGCGCAGCGTCTGGATCCACGGCGGCAAGGTCGCTTGAGCCATGTGTCCCTCCTGGAAGAGAGGTCGTGATGACGGACTATCGCATCATTTCCGGCGACTGCCACATCGACATGACCTGGATGCCCGGCGACCTCTGGGTCAAGAACCTTCCCGGCAAGTTCAAGGAAACGGCGCCCCAGGTGCGCGACACGGCGGACGGGCCGCACTGGTTCGTCGAAGGCAAGGACGTCGGCGTCTACGGCGGGCCTCGGGTTCGGCTTCGACCGCGTGCAGCGCGGCTACTCGAAGCACGTGGACAAGATGTTCGAGGTCGGCTTCTACGAGGGCGGTCCGCACCCGACCACGACCGCGCTGCGCCTCAAGGACCAGGACCTCGACGGCATCGACGCGGAAGTGATGTACGGGATCCTCGGCATCGGGCTGAAGATGACCGATCGCGAGCTGATCCACGCCGTGTACGAGGTCTACAACGACTGGGCCGCCGACTTCTGCAAGAGCGATCCGCGCCGGCTCGTGGGCCTCGCGTGCATCCCCAATCACGACCCCGACGCGGCGGCGAAGGAGCTTCGTCGCGCGGCCGGCCTCGGCCTCAAGGGCGCGGACTTCGCCGTCTCCACCGCCGCCTATCCCATCTGGCATGGCGCGTGGGATCCGCTCTGGGCCACGGCGGAGGAGTGCCGGATGCCGATCTCGTTCCACACGATCGGCTATCCCGTGCGCGAGCCGGCCGACGAGGCGATGGCGAAGGAGTACAACCTCCGCTACCGCGCCACCCGCACCACGATGTTCCAGATCTCCGCCGCGGAGTACCTGGCGAGCATCGTGTTCTCCGGCGCGCTCGACCGGTTCCCGGGCTTCAAGTTCGTGCTCGGTGAAGCGGGCGTGACGTGGCTGCCGTACATCCTCGACCGGATGGACGAGGAATACGAGGACCGGTACTACCAGCTCAACCTGTCGATGAAGCCGAGCGAGCTCTGGCGCCGCCAGGGCTACTCCACGTACCAGCGTGAGCCGTCGCTCGGTGTCATGATCCCGCTGATCGGCGAGGACACGATCATCTGGGGCTCGGACTATCCGCATCCCGACGGGATCTGGCCCGATTCGCGGAAGTGGATCGCCGAGGACCTCAAGGGCGTGAGCCCCGCCGTGCAGCGCAAGATCACCTGCGAGAACGCCGGGAAGCTCTACGGGTTGATCTAGGGCCTAGCCGGCGCCCTTCCGCGCCAGGAAGTCCTTGAACCCCTCGCGGATCGAGCCCCGAGGTGAGCCAGGTCGCGCGCGCGTGCTCCTCGTTGTCGTAGCGCTCGCGCCACGGCATGCCGATGTCCTCGTGCAGCAGCCGCTTGATGCCCGTCACCATCCGCGCGTCGTTCCTGGCGATGGCCGCGGCCATCTCGAGCGCGGTCTCGCGCAGGCGCGTGGCCGGGACCACCTGGTTGAGGAGCCCGATCCGCTCCGCCTCGTCCGCCATCACGTCGCGCCCGGTGTAGAGCAGCTCCTTGGCCTTCGGCAGGCCCACGAGCACCGGGAGCGACCACGTCGAGTTCACGCGGCCGTAGCTGGCGGCGAGAAACCGGAACTTCGTCCGCTCGCACCCGATGCGGATGTCGAGCGTCGAGCTGAGCAGGGCCGCCCCGCCGTACGCGAGCCCGTTGATCGCGCCGATCAGGGGCTTCGCGAACGTCGCGATGTGCCAGGTGGCGCGGTTGCGGAACGCCTGGCGCTCGCCCAGCGCCTCGGCGCTCAGGCCGGCCATCTCGTGGATGTCCGCGCCCGCCGAGAAGGCCTTGTCGCCCGCCCCGATGAGGACGACCGCCTTGACGGCGTCGTCGTTCTCGAGCCCTGTGAGCTCCGCGTCGAGCTCCTGCATCAGCCCGAAGCTCAACGCGTTCAGCTTGTCCGGGCGATTCAGCGTGATGAGCGCGGCCCCGTCGAAGCGTTCGGTCAGGATGTGCTCATAGCCCATGCTCGCTCCCTCCCGGATTGACCTTCTCGCGTAGCGGCGCTAGCTTCGCAGCACCCCGCCACGCGCGCAAGGAGGCTCCCATGAGGACCGTCCGCGTCATCGCGCTCGCGACGCTCGTGCTGCTCGCCCTCGCCGTCGGCGTGGCGCCGGCCGGCGCGTCGCCCGAAGGACAGCTGACCTGGGCCCTGCACTTCGCGCTCGCGCCCACCTGGTTCGACCCCGCGGAGACATCGGGCATCATCACGCCGTACGTCGTGCTGTACGCGCTGCACGACGCGATGGTGAAGCCGCTGCCCGGCAACCCGATGGGCCCCGCGCTCGCCGAGTCCTGGACCATGTCCGCCGACGGGCTCGTCTTCGAGTTCGTCCTGCGCAAGGGCGTGCGCTTCCACAACGGCGAGCCGGTCACCGGCGAGGACGTGAAGTTCTCGCTCGAGCGGTACCGCGGCACCGCGTCGAAGATGCTGAAGGACCGCGTCGCGGCGATCGACGCCGAGCCCGGACGCGTCCGCATCCGTCTCAAGGAGCCGTGGCCGGACTTCATGACGTTCTACGCGATCGCCACCGGCGCCGGATGGATCGTGCCGAAGAAGTACGTCGAGAAGGTCGGGGAGGACGGCTTCAAGAAGGCGCCCATCGGCGCCGGTCCCTACCGCTTCGTCTCGTTCACGCCCGGCGTCGAGCTCGTCCTGGAGGCGTTCGACCAGTACTGGCGGAAGCCGCCGTCGGTGAAGCGGCTCGTGTTCAGGGTGGTGCCCGACGACTCCACGCGCGTGGCCGCGCTCAAGCGTGGCGAGGTGGACATCGCGTACGCGATCTGGGGCGCGCTCGCCCAGGAGGTCAAGCGCACGCCGGGGCTCGCGCTCAAGGCCACGCTGGTGCCGACGCCGTTCTGGGTCTACTTCACCGAGCAGTGGGATCCGAAATCGCCGTGGCACGACCGGCGCGTGCGCCTCGCCGCGAACCACGCGCTCGATCGCCAGACGATCAACGAGGCCGAGAACCTCGGGTTCGCGAAGATCACCAGCAGCATCATCCCGGCGAGCTTCGATTTCTTCTGGCCGCCGCCGGCGTACGCGTACGATCCGGCCCGCGCCAGGAAGCTCCTCGCCGAGGCCGGGTATCCCAACGGCTTCGACGCGGGCGACTACTCCGTCGACGCCGCGTTCAGCACCGTCGCCGAGGCGAGCGTCAACTCCCTGCAGACCGTCGGCATCCGCGCCAAGGTGCGGCCGCTCGAGCGCGCGGCGTTCTTCAAGACGTTCGGCGAGAAGAAGCTGAAGGGGCTCGTGCAGGGCGCGAGCGGCGCGTTCGGCAACGCGGCCACCCGCCTCGAAGCCTTCGTCGCATCGGGCGGCGTGTACGCCTACGGCAGCTACCCCGACATCGACGGGCTCTTTCGTGAGCAGGCCGCCGAGATCGACCGCAAGCGACGCGAGGCCACGCTGCACCGCATTCAGCAGCTCGTCCACGACAAGGCGATGTTCGCGCCGATCTATCAGATCGCGGCCATGACCGGCGTCGGACCGCGGGTCGAAGAGTCCGGCATCGGGCTCGTGGCCGGCTACGCGTTCTTCTCCTCGCCCTACGAGGACGTGAAGGTGAAAGGCAGGTAACGAGCCCCGTGACCGAATCCGAAGCCCTCGCGGCGCTGCGCGGCGACGATCGTGTCCGTGCCGCGCGCGCGGCCGCCGCGCTGTGGGAGTGGTGGCACCGTTCGGGCGATCCGCAGATCGACTCGCTCCTGCGGCAGGGGATCGAGGCGATGGAGCGGCAGGAGCTGCCGCAGGCCGAGGCGATCTTCGCGCGCGTCATCGACGCCGCGCCGGCGTACGCCGAGGGCTGGAACAAGCGCGCGACCGTGCGCTACCTCGCCAACGACTACACGGGCTCGATCGCGGACTGCCGCGAGACCATCGCGCGCAACCCGAACCACTTCGGCGCGCTGTCGGGCCAGGGCCTCTGTCACCTGGCGCTCCACGCAGTACAAGGAAGCGGTGGACTGCTTCCGGCGCACGCTGGCGGTGCATCCGCACCTCGAGAGCGCGCGCACGAACCTCCGCGTCGCGCTGAACGAGATCATGAAGTGGAACTGAAGGGCATCGCCTTGACAGCACGGCGCACCGACCCCTAGACTCCGCTCGTCGTCCACTTCGCGTGACGCCCGCGTGCAGGCAGCGCCGCCCTCGACGGCGGGTCGCGTCCCAGGGAGCTGCGCCGATGGCGAGCGGGTCTTCGCTGCTGAGCACCATGCCGGAGCTGATGGAGTGGGGCCTGCGCGGGCCCGCGCTCGCCCGCCGGCGCGCGCTCCGCGCTGAAGCTCGGTCGCCGTCGCTCGGGTTCCTCGCGCTGTGGAGCGCCGTCTCCGGCGCTCGTCGTCGCTCCTGAAGCTCTTCAATCCGATCTTCCTCCCGGGCCCGTGGGTCGTCGCTCGGCAGCGCTCGTCGAGCTGGCCGTGCAAGGGCCAGCTCTGGGGCCACGTGGCGGCCACGCTGGAGCGCGTGGCGATCGGCTTCGGCACGGGCGCCGTCCTCGGCGTCGGCGCTCGGCCTGCCGGCCGGCCACTTGCGCGCGGTGCGCAACGTCGTCGAGCCGGTCGTCGAGCTGCTGCGGCCGATCCCGCCGCTGGCCATGCTGCCGCTCTTCATCGTGTGGGTCGGCATCGGCGAGACCTCGAAGATCGGGTTCATCACCTACGCGACGTTCTTTCCCGATGTTCCTGACGACGGTGCACGCCGTGCGGCCAGATCGATCCGCTGCTCGCTGCGGGCGGCGCAGAGCCTCGGCGCGCGGCCGGCGCAGCTCTTCTTCCGCGTGATCCTGCCCGCGGCGCTGCCCGACATCCTCACCGGCCTCCGGCTGGGCGTCGCGCTGTCGTTCTTCGTCATCGTGATCTCGGAGTTCATCGGCGCCGAGCACGGGGCTCGGCTACCTGATCAACGACGGCCGCAACTTCTTCCTGGTGCCGCAGATGCTCGGCGCCGCCGTCGCTCCTCGGGCTGCTCGGCTACGCCGGCAACGCGCTGGTGCGGCTGCTCGAGCGCCGGCTGCTGCGCTGGCAGCACCCGGCATGACGATGGCCGCCATGCCGAAGATCCAGATCCAGGGCGTCGCCAAGTCGTTCGGCGCGGCGGGCGCGCCCGCGCTGGCCGACGTCGACCTCGACGTCGCCGAGCGCGAGTTCGTCTGCCTGCTCGGCCCGTCGGGCTGCGGCAAGTCGACGCTGCTCAACATCGTGGCCGGGCTTCCTGCGCGCCCACGACCGGGCGCGTGCTCGTCGACGGCCGCCCGTGACCGGCCCCGGCGCCGAGCGCGGCGTGGTCTTCCAGGAGTACGTGCTGTTCCCCTGGCTCACGGTGGCCGGCAACGTGGAGTTCGGGCCGCGCGCTGCAAGGGCGTCCGGCCGCCGAGCGGCGCCGCGCACCGCGGCGCGCTATCTCGAGCTGGTCGGCCTCGCGCGCGCACGCCGACAAGTTTCCCGCCCAGCTCTCCGGCGGGATGAAGCAGCGGGTGGCGATCGCGCGGGCGCTCGCCAACGATCCCGCCGATCATCCTGATGGACGAGCCGTTCGGCGCGCTCGACGCGCAGACGCGCGAGGTGCTGCAGGACGAGCTGTCGCGCATCCAGCGCGTCGAGCACAAGACCGATCGCTCTTCGTCACCCACTCGATCCGCGAGGCCGTCTACCTGGCCGACCGCGTGGTGGTGATGACCTCGGCGCCGGGCCGCATCAAGCAGATCTTCGCGATCAAGCTGCCGGAGGTCCGCGACCGCTTCGCGCCGGAGTTCACCCAGTACGAGAGCGAGATCACGCGCGTGGTGAAGGAAGAAGTCGCCAAGGTGCACGAGTGAGCGCGCACGCGCGCCGTCGCGCTCGCCGGCGTGCTCGTCGCTGTGGGCGCGTCGTCGCCTACGGCAACCGCGCGCCTCGAGGTCATGCAACCCCGTGCTGCTGCCCACGCCGGGCGAGGTGGCGCCGTGGCGCGGCGACGCTGTGCGCGACGGCAGCCTGCTGCGCCACCTCGTCACCTCGCTCGCGCGCGTGGCGCAGGGCTTCGGGCTCGCCGCGGCGGCCGCGCTCGCGCCTCGGCCTCGCTGGTCGGCGCTCTGCGTGCCGCTGCGGCTGCATGCTCGAGCCGGTCATCGAGTTCGTGCGGCCGATCCCGCCGCTGGCCTTCCTGCCGATGTTCCTGGTGTGGTTCGGGCTCGGCGAGACCTCGAAGGTCGCGTTCATCGGCTACACGACGTTCTTTCCGATGTTCGTGGCCATCGCGGCCAGCGTGCTGCGCGTCGACGTGATGCTGCTGCGCGCGGCGGCCAGCCTCGGCGCCGACGCGCGCGGACCTCGTCCGCCGCGTGGTGCTGCCGGCCGCGCTGCCCGGCATCGTCGTCGCGCTGCGCGCTCGGCTTCGGCCTCGCCCTGTTCGTCATCGTCGGCGCCGAGTTCATGGGCGCCGACGCCGGGCTCGGCCACCTGATCATGGAGGGCCGCGACGTTCTTCAACCCCGCCCAGATCGTCATGGGAGCCCTGGTGCTCGGGCTCCTCGGATCGCTCGTCAACGCCCTGCTGCTCGCGGTCGAGCGGCGCTGTGCTGCACGGGCGCGCGCCGCGCTGAGGCCGCGGTCCAGATCCGAAAGGAGCTCATCGCAATGCGCACTCTCGACTGCTCGTCCTGGCCGTGCTCGTCGCCCTCGTCGCGGCGCCGCCCCGACGCCCTGGCCCAGAAGCCCGAGGTCACCGAGATCGACGCCTGGCTCGTGCGCGACCCGCAGATGTCGGCGCAGTTCGCGGTGGCCGACCAGATCGGCTACTTCAAGGACGGAGGGCCTCAAGGTCAACCCGCGCTGGTACATCGCGGGCACGGACCTGCCGTCGATGTGGGGCGCCGGCAACATCCACCTCGGCACCGCCACCGCCACCATGGTGGTGCCCATCGCCGCCTCCGGGCCAGGCGATCTACAACATCGCGCCCCAGAGCGACATCGCCGGCACCCAGCAGGTCGTCCTCGGCAAGAAGGGCCAGGAGATCGTCCGCTCGCCCAAGGACTTCGAGAAGCTCAAGATCGGCATGCCCAAGGGCGCCTCGGTCACCATGGCCATCCAGGCGATGGCCAAGGACACCGGCGTCGACTTCAGCGAAGATCCAGTTCGTGAACCTCTCGCCGCCCGACGCCATCACCGCGCTCGCCAAGGGCGACATCGACGCCATGGCCGGCGTGGGCGCCGTGGGTCGTTCAACGCCGTGAAGCAGGCCGGCGGCAAGGTCTACTTCACCGGCAACCGGAGCTTCATCCCCGGCAAGGAAGGCCAGGTCGACTGGCTGCACGTGCACGCGGGCGTGGTGGCCAGCGGCAAGATGCTCAAGGAGAACCCCAACACGCTGAAGGCCGTCCTGCGCGCGCTCGAGCAAGGCCACCGACGACCATCAACACCGACCGCGAGGCCGCCGTGAAGATCGTCGCCGCCGAGATGAAGATCGACGAGGCGCTCGCCGCGCGACATCATGGCGCTCAACGTCTACTCGATGGAGATGAACGACAAGATCCACAAGGGCATGGGCGAGTTCGTCGACTTCCTGCACTCGCTCGACCGCATCAAGCAGAAGTTCCCGGCGCGAGCAGGTGTTCTACACGAAGCTCCTGGAAGAGGTCGATCCCGAAGCTCGTGAAGTGGAAGTCGCCGACGACCGTCAAGTGAGGAGGCTCCCATGCCGCGTTATCTGAAGGTCGCCGCCGCGCAGCTCGGCGCCATTCCCGAAGGCACCACGCGCGAGACGATGGTCGAGCGCATGCTCGCGCTCATGGACCAGGCCGTCGCCGAGGGCGTCGAGATCCTGGCCTATCCGGAGCTGGCGCTGACGCCGTACTTCCCCAAGCGGATCCGCGACGACGCCGACCAGTTCTTCGAGGACGAGATGCCGTCGAAGGTCACGCAGCCGCTCTTCGACAAGGCGCGGGAGGCGCGGATCGCCTTCCACCTGGGCTACGCGGAGAAGGACGGGCCGCGGCGCTACAACACCGCGATCTTCGTCGACGAGGACGGCACGATCTTCGAGAAGTACCGGAAGACGCACCTGCCCGGCACCACCAAGCCGGACGGGCACGCCATGGTCTACGAGCCCTACTACTTCGCGTACGGCGACACCGGCTTCAAGGTCTACGACGCGAAGAAGGCGAAGGTGGGCGTACACATCTGTCAGGACCGCCGCTACCCCGAGGCGTATCGCGTGCTCGGCATCCAGGGGGCCGAGATCATCATCAACGGCTACAACACGCCGCTCTACCCGCTCGCGCTCGACCACAACGAGCTGGTGCTGCGCGCGGGCGCGTACGAGAACAGCCTCTTCGTCATCGGCGTCGCCAAGGCGGGGAAGGAGGACGGCGTGGAGTTCATCGCCGGGAGCTGCATCATCGACCCGCTCGGGCAGGTGCTCGCGAAGGCGGCGACCAACGGCGACGAGCTGGTGATCGCGCGCCTCGATCTCGACACCATGATCCCGGTGCGCACGCGCTGGAACTTCTTCGGGCGGCGCCATCCCGAGCACTACGGCCTGGTCACCCAGCCGATCCGGCGCAGCGAATGAGCCCCGCCGCGCGCGTCGACACCCTCGTCCACAGCGATCGGATCGTCACCGCGACGGAAGTCTTTGAAGGCGGGGTGGCCATCAAGGACGGACGGATCGCCGCCCTGGGACCCGTCGACATGCTGCCGGAGGCCGCGCAGACGATCGACGCCCGCGGCAAGATCGTGTTCCCCGGCGCGATCGACTGCCACGTTCACCTCGGGCGCCGAGTACGACGACTGGAGCGGCGGTCCCGCAGATCGCCGCGCTGGCCGGTCTCACGACCATTCTCGTGTTCACGCTGACCGAGGGCGGCGAGACGCTGCCGCAGTCGATCAAGCGTCAGAAGGACGCGCACGAGAAGACGAGCGTGCTCGACTTCGGCTACCACTTCATCCTGCAGAACAAGCTCGCGGTGCTCGACGGCATTCCCGAGGCCGTCAGCATGGGCGTGCCGTCGTTCAAGATGTTCATGACCTACAAGAAGCGCGGCGACCGCATGTGCAGCGACGAGTTCATCTGCAAGGCGCTCGAGGTGATCGGCCCCGCGGGCGGGCTCGCGCAGTTCCACTGCGAGAACGGCGACGTCATCTCGTACCTGGAGGACAAGGCGCTCGCCGCGGGCAAGGTGGCGCCGACGGACTTTCCCGCGACGTGCCCGCCGTGGACCGAGGAAGAGGCGATCAACCGCGTGATCCACATGGGCGCGCTCACGGGCGCGCCGGTGTACGTGGTGCATCTCTCGACGCAGCTCGGGCTCGAGCGCATCAAGCGCGCGCAGGCGCTCGGGCAGCGCGTGTGGACGGAGACGTGCCCGCAGTACATGCTGCTCAGCGAGCAGGAGATGGTGAAGTGGGGGCCGCTCGCGAAGATCGGGCCGCCCCTCCGGCCGGCCGACGGGCCGGATCGCGACGCGCTGTGGGCCGGCGTCGCGCAGGGCTACATCTCGAGCGTGGCGAGCGACCATTCGCCGCGGCCGAAGAAGATGAAGGAAGCGGGCTGGAAGAACATCTTCGTCGATCCCGAGGGCAAGGTCGTGCCGTTCGGCAGCCCCGGCCTCGAGACGCTCGTGCCGCTCGTGTACAGCGAAGGCGTCGTCAAGCGCGGCCTGCCGCTCACCTGGATGGCGCGCGTGCTCGCCGAGAACCCGGCGCGCATCTTCGGGCTCTATCCGCAGAAGGGCGCCATCCGCGTCGGCGCCGACGCCGACCTGACCGTCGTCGATCCCGCGCCGGCCTCCACCATCTCGCGTCGCCGACCACAAAGGCGTCGCCGGGTGGACGCTCTACGAGGGCTGGAACGCCCAGGGCCGCCCCTGGCTCACCATGCTCCGCGGCAACGTCCTCCTTCGCGACGGCCGCCTCGAGCAGGCGCCCGGCTTCGGCCGCTTCCTCGCGCGCGGTCGCTCCGTGCCGCCGCTCGGCGGTTCCGCGCTCTGAGCGTGGTTCACGTGCATCTGCGCGGACGGCGGGCGGGCGGCGAGGACGGAGGCCGGACCACGGCGGGGGTATTCCGCGGCCTGCTATGTCTGGAGTGGGCATTCGCCCACTCCAGACCGCCAATGTCCGCGTCACACCCCCGCCGCGGTCCGGCCTCCGCCCTCGCCGCCCGCCCGCCGTCAGTCGCAATCCATGTGGATCAGGACTCGAGCGAGGCACGGGAATTTCAAGCGAGGCTCAGCATGACTAGCTCGGACTACCTCGATCGGCTGGCGCGGATGGCGCGGCGCGTGCGGTTCGATGATCTGTCGCCGGCCACCGTCGCGGCGGCGAAGGCGGTGGTGCTCGACACGTTCGGCGCGATCCTGGCGGGGAGTCGTGCTGTCGGAGAATGCCAGGCTCGCGGACATCGTCGCCGAGCGGTCCGGGCATCGGACGGCCACCATCATCGGGCGCGCGCGGAAGGCCGAGCCCATGTTCGCCGCGCTCGCCAACGGGACGGCGGGCGTCGCGCTGGAAGTCGACGAAGGGAATCGGTGGGGGGGCGGGCATCCGGCGATTCACGTGATGCCGGCCGCGCTCGCGGTCGCGGAAGAGCTCCTCGCCGACGGGCCGCGGTTCATCGAAGCGCTGGTCGCGGGCTACGAGGTCACCTCGCGGCTCGGCGGGGCGACGCGCCAGCGCGCGAACGTGCACTCGCACGGGACGTGGGGGACGGCGGGCGCCGCGGTCGCCGCCGCGCGACTGCTCGGGCACGAGCCGGGGGCGCTGCGCGCGGTCATCAACCTCGCGACGTCCATGAGCCCCGCGAATACGTGGACGCCGTGCTTCGAGGGCGCCACGATCCGGAATCTCTATCCGGGCCGCTCCGGACTCCAGGGCATCCTCACCGTTCACCTCCTGGATTGCGGGTTCACGCCCATCAGGGACGCGCCCTCCGACGTCTACGGCACGATCCTGGCCGAGGAGTTCGATCCGGCGGCGGCGGTGGCGGGGCTCGGTGACGACGACCGGGTCAGCGTGTTCAGGATCGAGCGGAACTACTTCAAGTTCCACGCCTGCTGCTACTTCAATCATCCGGCGCTCGACGCCGTTCATCGCGTGCTGGGTGGTGCGGGCGTCGCGCCCGCCGACATCGCGAGCGTCACGATCACGTCGATTCCGTTCGTCACGCGCATGGCCGAGACGGCGCCGCCCAACATGCTGTCCGCGAAGTTCTCCATTCCCTACGCGGTGGCCGCGGCGATCGTGCGGGGCGGGGCGTTCGTCGACGCGTTCATGGACGACGCCCGGGGTGACGCGCTCATCCACGACCTCGCGCAGCGGGTGACCGTGCGCGGCGACGAGGCCATGTCGCTGCGAAGCGGGGACGTCACCGCGCGCGTGGTCATCGCGCTGACGGACGGCCGCACGCTCGCGGGGGAGACGCGTGTGGCGCACGGGGACGCCGTGGATCCGCCCGATCGCACCGAGCGGCTCGAGAAGTTCACGAAGCTCGCGGAGCCCGTCCTCGGTGTCCGGAGGCTGAAGCAGGTGATCGCCGCCGTCGACACGCTCGAAACCACCAAGGACATCCGGGCGCTCACCGCGCTCGTCACGATTCGATAGGAGGCGTACATGCTGGACCTCGTCATCCGTGGCGGACAGGTCGTGACCCCGCAGGGCGCGGGACTCTGGGACATCGGCGTGCAGGGTGAGCGCATCGCGGCGATCGCGACGCCGGGCTCGCTGCCCGCGGAAGGGCGCGTGATCGACGCGACCGGGAAGATCGTCGTGCCGGGCGGCGTCGAGCCGCACACGCACCTCGCGCACTTCGTCGGCATGTTCCCGGAGGAGCAGTTCCACACGCTCGGGCCCGAAGAGGACACGCGCGGGATGGTGTTCGGCGGCACCACGACCCACGTGGACTTCTGTTTCATCCGGCCGAACCAGCTCGATCTCGGCGCCGCCATCGAGCAGCGTGCCGCGCGGTGGAAGGCGAACTCGTACAACGACTACACGTTCCACGTCGCCCTGCAGGGCAAGCTGCCGATCCGCACGTTCGATCAGATTCCAGAAGCGATCCAGCAAGGATTTCCGAGTTTCAAAGTCTTCACCGTCAACGTGTTGCCGGAGCATCCGAAGCGGCCACCCTACAGGCTCGACTTCGGGCGCATCGGCCACGTGATGCAGCTCGTGCGCGACAACGGCGGCCTCATGGTCGTCCACGCGGAGGACGAGGACCTCGTCCAGTTCAACTACGAGAAGTTCCGCGAGGACAAGCGGATGGAGGGCGCGAACCTGCCCTACGTCCACACCAAGCTGTCGGAGAAGCTCGCGTTCCGCCGCACCATCACCCTCGCGGAGGCGACCGGCGCCGCCGTGTACTTCGTCCACACCTCCGCGCTCGAGGGCGTCGAGGCCGTGCGCGAGGGCCGCGCGAAAGGGCTGCCGATCTACGCGGAGACGCTGCATCACTACGCGTGCTTCACCGCCGACGACTACAAGAAACCGCAGGGCTTCTGCTACCACACGTACCCGTCGATCAAGTTCAAGGAAGACCAGGACGCGCTCTGGAGCGGACTCGTCACCGACGGCGTCTCCGCCACCGCCACCGACGAGTTCCCGACGTCGCTCGAGCTGAAGCTGCGCGGCAAGACGATCGAGGACGTCACCGGCGGCAACCTCGGCGCCGAGGCGCGCATGGGCATCGTCTACACGGAAGGCGTCGGCAAGCGCGGGATGTCGCTGGAGCGCTTCGTGGCGGTGACGTCGTCGAACGTGGCGAAGATCCTCGGGCTCTATCCGAAGAAGGGCGCGCTCGCGCCGGGGAGCGACGCGGACATCGTGTTCATCGACCCGTCGATCCGGCGGCCGCTCACGAAGGCCGACTTCCACGTCAGCGACTACAGCCCGTGGGAGGGGTGGAACGTGCTGGGCTGGCCGGTGACGACGATCCTGCGCGGGAAGGTCGTCGTGGCCGACGGCAAGCTCCACGGCACTCTGAACGACGGTCAGCTCGTGAAGCGCCGGATCGCGGGCGACGTGCTCAGCCGACCGGTCGCGTGAGGCGTATCATTACGTCGACACTTGAACGTGCATGGGAGGCACCGGATCATTGCCTTCAAACATGGGCGAAGTTCGCGTGAAGGCAAAGCTGACGAACGCGGTGGACGAGGCGCTCGTCCGGCGTGGTGCGCTGACGTCGGAACAGGTCCGGACGTACGAGGCTGATGCGCTCGTCGACACCGGGGCGGTTCGGATGGTCTTGCCTCCCCACGTCGTGTCGCGGCTTGGTCTTCAGATCCGGGGCGAGCGGATGGCCGAATACGCGGATGGACGCCACGAAGCTGTGGGCGTGACGGAGCCGCTCGTCGTCGAGATCGAGGGAAGGGATACGCTCGACGAGGCGTTGGTTCTCGGTGACGAAGTCTTGATCGGGCAGACGGTCCTCGAGAAGCTCGATCTTCTGGTGGACTGCCAGCGCCGCCAGCTCGTCCCGAATCCGGCTCACCCCGACCAGCCGGTCACCAAGGTCAAGTAGCGTCGCGCGGCCTCGCGCTCCCACGCGTCATCGAGCGTCATGTCACTCGAACGCCAGCTCGCCCTGGCGCGGCGGATAGGTGAGGCGCACGCCCTCGCGGTGGACCCACGACGCCAGCACGTGCGGCGCCGGCGCGCCCGGGTCCGTGATGTGGAGCACGCGGAGCCCACGGGCGACCAGCGCGTCGGAGAGCAGCGAGCGATGACACTCTGACGGCTTCGCCTCGGCACACATCATCGCGACGCGCGCGCCCTCGGCGAAGGACAGCAGCGTCGCCAGGTGATGCTCGAACAGCTCGGTCTGCATGTAGTCCGCGTACCCGCGAAACCCTTCGGGACGCAGCCCCGTGTTCGGTGAATCCGGACGTGGCTTACGCAGCCCGCCCAGGCCCGGCATGTGCGCGTACGCGATCGCCGCCTGCGGAAGGCTCTCCGTCAACGCGGTCTTCTCGAACTGGGGATGGCGGCGCGAGCGCGGCACCGTGCGGACGTCGACCACGGTGTTGATCGCGTGCGCGCGCAGCAGCGCCACCAGCGCCTCGAGGGAGCGCGTGGAGTGGCCGATGGTCCACAGCGTCATCCCGTTCAGGATGCCCTAAGATGAGCGTCCAATGTTGAACGCCACGACGTTCTTCGTCGATCGTCACCTCGCCGAGGGGCGAGGCACGCGTGTCGCGCATCGCGCGGGCGGCCGGGCGATCACGTGGGCGGAGATCGCCGGCGCCGCCGACCGCTGGGGCGGAGCGCTCGCCGATCTCGGCGTGGAGCGCGGGGACCGCGTCGTGCTCGTGCTCGACGACTCGCCCGCGTTCGTCGCGGTGTTCTGGGGCACCGTGAAGGCCGGCGCCGTCGCCGTGCCGGTCCACCCGGTCCTGCCCGCCGACGAGTACGAGTTCCTGCTGAACGACAGCCGCGCCACGGTGGTGGTGGTCGAGGAGCGCGTGGCGCCGCGCATCCTCGCCGTGCGCGAGCGCTGTCCGTCCCTGCGCGCGGTCGTCGTCGTCGGCCGCGCCGGCGCGCTCACGCTCGAGGACCTGCTCGGCCGCGCCAGGTCGACGCTGGCGCCCGCGCCGACGAGCGCCGACGACATCATGTACTGGGGCTACACCTCGGGCTCCACGGGCCGGCCCAAGGCGGCCGTCCACTCCCACGCGCACTTCGTGGCCGCGGCCGATCTGGTCGGGATCGGCGTGTTCGGCCTCGGAGCCGACGACGTGATCTTCTCGGTCTCGAAGATGTCGTTCGCGTTCGGGCTCGGCAACACGCTCTACTTCCCGGCGCGCGCCGGCGCCACCTCGCTGCTCGTGTCCGAGCGCCTCGAGCCGGAGGCCGTCCTCGACACGATCACGCGCGAGCGCCCGACCGTGCTCTTCACGGTGCCGACGCTCTACGCGCGCCTGCTGCAGGTGCCCGACGCCGCGCGCCGCTTCGACCTGTCGTCGCTGCGCCTCTGCGTGTCGTCGGGCGAGGCGCTGCCGCCCGCCGTGTTCGACGGCTGGGAGCAGACGTTCCGCCTGTCGCTGCACGACGTCGTCGGCTCCACCGAGGCGCTGCACGACTTCATCGCCACCCGGCCGGGCCGCGTGCGGCGCGGGAGCATCGGCGAGCTCGTGCCCGGGTTCGAGGCGCGCATCGTCGACGAGGGCGGCCGGGACGTCGACGCCGGCACGGTCGGGCACCTGCTGATCAAGGGGCCGACGACCGCGCCGTACTACTGGAACCGCCCCGAGCGCACGCGCGCCACCATGCTCGGCGAGTGGCTCCGCACGGGCGACATGGTGTCGCGCGGGTCCGACGGCTACTTCCACTTCGCGGGGCGCGCGGACGACATGCTGAAGGTCGGCGGCCAGTGGGTCTCGCCGATGGAGGTCGAGGGCCGCCTGGTCGAGCATCCGCTCGTGCTGGAAGCGGCCGTGGTGGCGTGCGCCGACGCCAGCGGACTCGTCGGAGCCGCGTGCGTGCGTGGTGCTCAGGAACGGCAGCGTTGGCTCTCCCGCGCTGGAGCAGCGACCTGCGCGAGTGGCTGCGCGCCGCGCCTCGCGCCCTACAAGGTGCCGCGAACCCTCGAGTTCGTGGCGGAGCTGCCGAAGACCGAGACGGGCAAGATCCAGCGCTTCCGCCTGCGCGGCGCGCTCACCACTCGGTGATCGGCCTCAGATAGTTCGAGCCGGCCTTCACGCGCGCGACGCGATCGTTCCCGTCCATCTCGAACACGATGTGCTCGCCGGGAATCCCGAAGCCGTCCTTCGTCTCGACCCGGAACGTGTGCTCGCGGACGGGCACCAGCGTCGCCGGCGCGAGCGTGGGGTCCAGGAGATTCGGGCCGATCCAGGTGAGGCGGCCGTTGTGGACGAAGACCTGCGCGTCGCCCCACGCGTTGCGGTAGCGGCCCAGGTAGCGCTGCCATCCGGGATCGGGCGCCGCGGGCGCCGGTGGAGCGGCGGCGCGTACGATCGCGGGGGTGAGCCACTCGAACGCCTTGTCCAGGAACGTGCGCGGCTCGCCGTCGTCGGCGTTCACCATCACGATGATCGCCACGCGGTCGGCGGGCGAGAAGCGGATCTCCGTGCGATAGCCGCGCAGGGCGCCGCCGTGGCCGACGAGCGTGCGGTTCTGCAGGCGGAGGATGTGGAAGCCGAGGCCCCAGCCCGCCTGCCACTCGGGCTCGAGCCAGTGCACGCGCTGCATCTCGCGCAGCGTGCTGCCGCGGAGCACCGGCGCGCCGTCGGCGCGGAGCTGCAGCATGGCGAACCGCGCGAGGTCGGTCACGCTCGTCGCGAGACCGGCGGCGGCCGAGACGCCGGCGACGTTGCTGAAGGGCGCCACCTGTCGTTCCCCGCCAGGCAGACGCCGCGCGTAGCCGCGGGCGAGGCGGGGATGGTCCGCGGCGATGCCCGCCGGCACCGAATCGTGCATGCCGAGCGGCTCGAGGATGTGACGCGTGACGTACTCGGCCCACGAGAGCCCGGACACCGTGGCCACGACCTCTCCCGCGACGACGAGTCCGAGGTTCGAGTACTTCCAGCGCGTCTCCGTCGGCAGGGCGCACGACTGCCCGCCGGCGGCGGCCCGGATCTCCTCGAGGGACGGGAACGCCTGATCGGTCCAGTAGGGAAACGGTGATTCGCGCGTGAGCCCGGCCGTGTGGGTGATGAGGTGGCGGATGGTGATCGGGAGCGCGTCGGGATGCGCGGGCGCCGGGGTGAACCACGGCAGGATGTCGCGCACGCGATCGTCCAGTCCGAGCTTCCCGGCATCCCGGAGCTGGAGGATCGCGGTCGCCGTGAACGTCTTGGTGATCGAGGCGACGCGATAGAGCGTGTCCGCCGCCGCCGGCTGCCGGTGTTCGACGTCCGCCCAGCCGAACCCGCGCGCCCAGACCAGATCCTGGTCGTGGACGACCGCGACGGACATGCCGGGCAGGCCGCGGTAGGCCATCTGGCCTTCGACCCATGCGGACAGGAGATCGAGCCCCGAGCGGACTTCCTGGTGGTCGAGCAGCGCTGATGCCATGGCCTGAGCCTATAATCCTGCGAGACGCTTGTGAAGGAGAACCCGCTCCGGAAGGTCCTGGTCGCCAATCGCGGCGAGATCGCGACCCGTGTCATCCGTGCCTGCCGCGAGCAGGGCCTCGCCACCGTCGCCGTGTACTCCGAGGCCGACCGCGACGCGCTCCACGTGCACATGGCGGACGAGGCCTACCTGATCGGGCCCCCGGCCCCCGCGGAGAGCTACCTGGCGATCGACACCCTCGTCGCGGTGGCGCAAGAGCGCGGGCGCCGACGCCGTGCATCCGGGCTACGGCTTCCTCGCCGAGAACGCGGCGTTCGCGGAGGCGTGCACGGCGGCGGGCCTCGTCTTCATCGGGCCGCCCGCGGACGCGATCCGCAAGATGGGGGACAAGACGGCGGCCCGGCGGATCGCGCGCGAGATGCGCGTCCCCATGGTGCCCGGCACGGTGGAGCCCCTGCACGGCGACGACGAGGCGCGGCGCGTGGCGCGCGAGGTCGGCTACCCTGTGATGATCAAGGCCGCCATGGGCGGCGGCGGCAAGGGCATGCGGCTCGTGCGGGGGGACGCCGAGCTCGAGAGCGCGCTGCGCATGGCGCGATCGGAAGCGACCACCGCGTTCGGCGACGGCAGCGTCTACCTCGAGCGCTACGTGGAGGAGCCGCGCCACATCGAGGTGCAGGTGCTCGCCGACGCGCACGGCCACGTCGTGCACCTGGGCGAGCGCGAGTGCTCGATCCAGCGGCGCCACCAGAAGCTCATCGAGGAGTGCCCGTCGCCGTTCGTGGACGCGAAGCTCCGCCGGACGCTTGGCGACGCCGCGTGCCGCGTGGCGAAGGCGGCCGGCTACGTCAACGCCGGCACCGTCGAGTTCCTGGTCGACCGCGACCGGAACTTCTACTTCCTCGAGATGAACACGCGCCTGCAGGTGGAGCATCCGGTCACCGAGATGGTGACGGGCATCGACCTGGTCCGCGCGCAGCTCCGGATCGCGGCCGGCGAGCCGCTCGACTTCACGCAGGACGACGTCACGTGGCGCGGGTGGGCGATCGAGTGCCGGATCAACGCCGAGGATCCGTTCGCGGGGTGGCTGCCGTCGCCCGGCACGATCACCGGGCTGCGCCCGGCGGCGGGGCCGTGGGTGCGCGACGACTCCGGCGCGTACGAGGGCAGCACGATCCCGCGCTACTACGACACGCTGATCTCGAAGCTGATCGTCTGGGGCGCGGACCGTGACACCGCGATCGCGCGCATGGCGCGCGCGCTCGACGAGTACAAGGTGACCGGCGTGCGGACGACGATCCCGGTCCTCGCGCGGATCATCGCGCACGACGACTTCCGCGCCGGCCGGCTGTCCACGCAGCTCCTCGAGCGCATCCTCCCGGATCTCGCGCCGTCGGGCGGTCGCTACGAGTCGATCGCCGTCATCGCCGCCGTCCTCGCCGAGTACGAGCGTCTGCATCGCCCCGCCGCCGCCGATACGACCAGCAGCCAGTACGGCACGGCCGCCGCCGCGGCGCCAAGTGCCTGGCGTCTCGGCATGCGCCCCGGCTGGCGATCGGGCAGCAGATAAATGAAGTTCGTCGCGACGGTCGGGAGCCGTGCCAGTCGAGGTCGCGGTTACCTTCGACAGCGGCCGCTATCGTGTCACCCTCGGCGAGCAGGTGTGGGACGTCGACGCGCGGCTGACGGCGCAGGGCATCGCCTCGCTGATCATCGACGGCGTCTCGCACGTCGCCGACATCGAGGACCACGCGGGCGAGTGCGTGGTGGACGTCGGCGGGGAGACCTACACGGTGCAGGTCGAGGAGCACACGCGCCACATCATCCGCACGCGCGGGGGCGCCGCGGGCGGCGCGGGCGCGCAGACGCTGAAGGCGCCGTTGCCGGGCAAGATCAGCCACGTGGCCGTCCAGGTCGGCGACGCGGTCACGGCCGGCCAGAGCCTGCTCGTCATCGAGGCCATGAAGATGGAGAACGAGCTGAAGGCGGCCGCGCCGGGGACGGTGCGCGAGGTCCGGGTCACGGCCGGCCAGGCCGTGAACGCGGGCGACGTTCTGGTCGTGATCGGATAGCCGCGGTGGAAGATCCCGCCATCGTCTTCAAGGGCGTCAACAAGTGGTTCGGCAAGCTGCACGTGCTGCGCGACATCGACCTGTCGATCGCCAAGGGCGAGGTCGTCGTCGTGTGCGGCCCTTCCGGCTCCGGCAAGAGCACGCTCATCCGCTGCGTGAACGTGCTGGAGCGCATCCAGAAGGGCGACATCGTCGTGCTCGGCCAGTCGGTCATGGAGCCGGGGCTGCCCCTGGCGAGGCTGCGCTCGAACGTCGGGATGGTGTTCCAGCAGTTCAACCTCTTCGCGCACATGACCGTGCTGCAGAACATCATGCTCGCGCCCATGAAGGTGAAGCGCATGAGCCGCGAGGAGGCGGAGCAGACCGCGCGGCGCTGCTGGAGCGCGTCGGCATTCCGCAGCGCGCCGACTCCTATCCCGCGAACCTGTCCGGCGGCCAGCAGCAGCGCGTGGCCATCGCCCGCGCGCTCGCCATGCAGCCGCAGGTCATGCTGTTCGACGAGCCGACCTCGGCGCTCGACCCCGAGATGATCAACGAGGTGCTCGAGGTCATGACCGACCTCGCCCGCGACGGGATGACCATGATGTGCGTCACCCACGAGATGGGCTTCGCCCGCCGGGTGGCGCACCGGGTGATCTTCATGGACGAGGGGCAGGTCATCGAGCAGAACGACGCCCGAAGCCTTCTTCGCGGCGCCGAAGTCCGACGCGGACCAGGCAGTTCCTGTCCAAGATCCTCACTCACTGAAGGAGACCATCTGATGAAGCGTTGGCTGTTCTCTCGCCGTGCTCGTTGCGCTGACGGCGCTGGTCGCGTGCGCCCGCCGTCGCGCAGGAGGGCACCCTCGACAAGATCAGGAAGACCGGCGTGCTCACCATCGGGACGCGCACGGGCTCGCCGCCGTTCGCGTACATCAACAAGAACAACGAGTGGGTCGGCTTCACCATCGACCTCGTGGACATGCTGGTGAAGCCCGCGGTCGAGAAGGAGGTCGGCAAGCCGATCAAGGTCGAGAAGAAGGAATCGACGCCGCCGACCCGCATCCCGCTGCTCACGTCCAACGCCGTCGATCTCATCGCGGGCACGATGACCGACACGCCGCAGCGCCGCGAGAGCGTCGACTTCAGCCTGACCTTCTTCTACACGGGCGCGCAGTTCCTCGTGAAGAAGGGCAGCCCCATCAAGGGCATCAACGACA
The DNA here is from genome assembly GCA_963707305.1 of uncultured Candidatus Rokubacteria bacterium. Lineage (GTDB taxonomy): Bacteria > Methylomirabilota > Methylomirabilia > Rokubacteriales > CSP1-6 > VGLJ01. The sequence goes on along the minus strand of CAVPPZ010000025.1, from coordinate 285,910 downwards.
TCGCCGGCAAGCGCGTGGCCGCCCAGCAGGGCTCGACCAACGCGAAGATCATCCGCGAGAAGGTGCCCACGGCGCAGCTGCGCGAGTTCCCGGACCAGCCGGCCGCGTTCCAGGCGCTCGTGCAGGGCCAGGTGGACGCGTACACGAACGACGGCATCCAGCTCTGCGGGCCTGAAGGCGAAGGCGCCGAAGCCGGACGACTGGGACGTCGTGGGCGACTTCTACTCGGAGGAGCCCTACGGCATGGCCATGCGGAAGGGCGACGCCAAGTTCAAGGCGGCCGTCGACGCCGGCCTCAAGAACGGGCTCGAGTCCGGCAAGTACTTCGAGATCTACGACAAGTGGTTCGGCCCGAAGGGCGAGGTGCCGTACCCGATGACGCCGCCGGTGAAGGCGTACCTCATGAAGCAGATCGGCAAATAGCCCGACGGGCGTGCCGTACCAGTTCAAGTGGAGCGTGCTCTGGAGCGGCCAGTCGGCGAGCTGGCTGCTCCAGGGCCTCATCACCACGCTGGAGCTCTCGGCGCTGGCGTGGCTGCTCGCCGTCGTTCCTCGGCATCCTCGCCGGCGCCCTCCGCACGGTCGCGTTCACGCCGCTGCGCGCCGCCGCCGTGTTCTACGTGGAGTTCTTCCGGAACGTCCCGCTGCTCGTGTGGATGTTCTTCTGGTACTTCGGGGTGCCGCCGCTGCTGCCGCGCGCCGTGCAGGACTGGCTGTTCAACCACGGGGCGGAGTTCTGGGCGGCCGTCATCGCGCTCGGCGTCTACACCGGCGCGCGCATGTCGGAGGTGATCCGGGCGGGGATCCTGGCCATTCCGAAGACGCAGTTCGAAGCGTCGCTCGCGATGGGCCTCACGGTCGGCCAGGCGTACCGGCTCATCATCCTGCCGATCGCGCTGCGGCTCATCGTGCCGCCGATGACCAACGAGTCGCTCAACCTCCTCAAGAACTCGTCGGTGGCCCTCACGATCAGCGTGGCCGAGCTCACCTTCCAGACGCGCCAGGTCGAGACCTACACGGCGAAGGCGATCGAGGCGCTGACGGCGGGCACCCTCATCTACCTCGTGCTGTGCATCAGCATCGCCACGATCATGAACCGCCTCGAGCGCCGCTTCGCGATTCCGGGACTCATCGCGCGCGTGGGGGCCGGATGATCCGGCGGGCGCTCGCGCTGGTCCTGCTCGTGGCGCTCGCCGCCGCGGGGTGCGTGGTGAGCCGGCCGATCGCGGATGCCGCGCTGCATCCGCGCTGTGGCCGGAGGACGCGCTGTACCGTCCGGACGGCCCGGGGCCGTTCCCGGCCGTCGTGCTGCTCTCGGGCTGCCTCGGCGTCCGCTCGAAGGACGCGCGCTGGGCGGAGCGACTCCGGACCAGCGGGTACGTCGACGCTCGTCCCCGACAGCTTCACGGGACGCGGGCTCACCACGCTCGAGCAGCGGCGCGACGTCTGTCGCGGGCTCACGCTCTGGGGCGGCACGCGCGCGGCCGACGTGCGCGCGAGCCTCGCCCACCTGCGCACGCTGCCGGACGTCGACGCCACGCGGCTCGGCGTGGTCGGCTTCTCGCACGGGGCGTGGGCGGCGCTGGACCTCCTCGCCGTGGCTTCGGACGACGACGTGCGCGGGCTGCGCGCGGTGGTGGGCTTCTATCCCTACTGCGGGGTGGCGTCGCGAGCGCGGTGGTTCGGCTGGAACGTCGATGTGCCCACGCTCCTGCTGCTGGCCGCCGAGGACCGCGATCGTGTCGGCGCCGCAGTGTCAGAGCGTCGCCGAGCGCGTGGCCGCCGATGGACGCCCGGTGGCGTTCACCGTCTACCCGGACGTCGGGCACGCGTTCGACTGGCGCGCCTCGCCGGCGACCGAGGACGCGTATCGCCGGGTCGATGCGTTCCTCACCGAGCATCTCGCGCCGGTGGCGCGTCGCGAGGCGCGTCCATGAGCCTCGACGTCATCGTCAACAACTTCCGGTTCCTGATCGTGCAGGGCTTCTTCGGCTTCGGCCCGTTCGTGGGCGGGACGCTGCGGCTGGCGATCCCGGCGATCGTGCTGGGCTTCCTGCTCGGGATCTTCGTCGGGCTCGCGCGCCTGGCCGCGCCGCAGTGGATCCGCGTGCCCGCGACGGTCTACGTGGAGTTCTTCCGCGGCGTGCCGCTCGTGATGGTGATCTTCTGGATGTGGTTCATCATCCCGCAGCTGCTCGGGATCCCGCTGCCCGAGTACGGCGTGGCGCTCACCGCGTTCGTCATCTTCGAGGCCGCGTACTTCGGCGAGATCGTCCGCGCGGGCGTGCAGTCGGTGGCCGGCGGGCAGGTGGAGGCGGCGCGCGCGCTCGGGCTCAGCGGCGCGCAGGGCATGGCGTACATCATCCTGCCGCAGGCGCTGCGCAACATGGTGCCGGCGCTGGTGACGCAGATGATCGTCCTCTTCAAGGACACGTCGCTGGCGTCGATCATCGGCTACGTCGACCTCACCAAGGCCGCCCAGATCGTCAACAACCGCGAGATCAAGCCGTTCGAGCTCTACCTCTTCATCGCGGTCGTGTACTGGGTCTGCACCTACTCGATGTCGCGGCTCGCCCGCCGGATGGAACGGCGGCTGAGTCCGGCCTGATCCCGGTCTCTGCTCGACGTGGCCATCTCGGCCGATCCCGGCCATCTGAACCCCGTCATCACCACGGCCGGGCCCACGCCGCGTCGGGGGAGATCAGGCGAGCGGAAGGTCGGCCCGGGCGAAGTCGTTGCCGGTGCAGAGGAGCGGCTGGCCGGCGAGCTTGCCGTGGCATAGGTCAGGCAGTCGCCGAAATTGAGCGCCGACGGGTGGCGCCCCTTGCCGAAGCGCACGTAGGCATCGAGTGCGACCGTCCAGTGGGCGTCGTCGAACGGCACCACGGTCAGGCCCGCCTCCTGGATGAAGCGCGAGAGCAGCGCGCGGGCGTTCCGTCCCAGCTTCGCCGTCAGCACGATGCCGGTCTCGGCCAGAGTGAGTGCGCCGACGGCGGGGGCCGGGTCCTGCCCCAGCTTCGTCACCAGCGCTTCCCAGCCACGGTCGCGGAGAAGAATGGCGACGATCGCCGAGCTGTCGACGATCACACGCCCGCCCCGCGATAGCCCAGGATCGCCTCGCGCTCGCGCCGGCTCACCCTTCGGCCGAGCACCCGGCGCGGCACGCTGGGCCAGGCTTCCTGAACGAGAAACCGTCGCAGCTCGGCCACGCGGTCGCGCTGCGCCACCCGGAGGGCCAGGCGCGCCTTGCGTTCCGCCAGTGCGATCTTGACCGCCCGCGTCTTGCTCTCCCCGGCCAGCCGGGCCACCTCGGCCGCCAGCCGCTCAGTCTCCGCGTCCTTGATGTTGAGTGCCATCGCCGGATCACCTCTCGGATGGTGCCATGGTGGAAACTCTCCAGAATGGTACCATCGTCGCCGACACGTCACCCCACGCCGGCTACTCGTAGTTCGGGGCACGCTTCTCGCGGAAGGCGGTGACACCCTCGGCGAAGTGCTTGCTGCCGCGCACCCGCTCGCTGAGCTCCTGGTCGAGCGCCTCGCGCGTGCGTGCGTGGTCCGCGATCGTCGTGCTGATCTGCCGCTTCACCGCCTGCACCGCCGACGGGCTGTTCGCCGCGATGGTCTCCGCGGTCTGGAGCGCCCAGGGCATCAGCTCGTCGGCGGGCAGGACCGGTTGACGAGCCCGACCGCGCGGCTTCCGCGGCGTCGATGAGCTGCCGTGAGCAGCAGATCCGCGTGGACGTGACCGATCTGCTGGATGAGCTTGATCGTCGCGCCGCCGAACGGATAGATCGACCACTTCACCTCCGGCAGGCCGAAGCGGGCGTGCGGGGCCGCCGCACGGACGTCCGTCGCCAGCAGCAGCTCGAGCCCACCGCCGACGCAGTCGCCGTTGGCGGCGGCGACGATCGGTTTCGAGTAGGCGTCGTACTTCAGCAGCGCGCGGGTAACTGCGCCATCTGCCGGCGGTCGGACATATCGCCCGATCGGCGCCCGCGCTGAACGCGCGCTCTCCGGCCCCGGTCACCACGATCGCGCGGCAGGTGTCATCCTGCTCCAGGCTGGTCCAGAGTCGACCGAGCTCCGTCAGCATGTCGCCGTTCATGGCATTGCGCCGCGGCTGGTTGTCGATCGTGATGACGGCGACGTGCCGTCCATGTCGCGTGAGGCGGATCTCCATGCGATGTCCTCCAGGGTCTACGGCGGACGGAGCGGAGCGCGCAGCGCCCGGTGATCTCACGAGCACGAGGGGGTAGGATGACGAAGAGAGATTCTCCATGAAGCGAGAACGCGCGTCCCTTCGTGATCTGAGCGCTCGCCTGCTGCGGCTGCATGCCGCGCTGCTCGAGCGCGCGCGGCGATCGTACGAGCACCGGCACGGCGCCGTCACGCCGCGCGACCTGCTGCCGCTCCTGATCCACGACGAGCACTTCGCGTGGCTCCGGCCGCTCTCCGGCATGATCGCGGGGATCGACGAGGTCGTGGACACCGCGGAGGTCGATCGCGGCCCAGGACGTCGAGCGCCTGTTCGCGCAGGTGCAACGGCTGCTCCGCTCGGACGACTCCGACCCCGCGTTCCACATCACGTACCGCGACGCGCTCCAGGAGTCGCCGGACGTCGTGATGCGGCACGCCGACGTGGTGAAACTGCTCGTCGCATCTTCCGGGTCGCCGCCGTCGTCTCAAGCGGAGGGAGGTCCGTCATGAGCGAGTCGTCGCGCGCGGTCGTCAACGTGGTTCGCCCCGAGCCGGTGGTGGAGGGGGCTGGGGTCCGTCTCCGGCGCAGCCTCGGGCACGAGGACGCTCGACTACCTCGATCCGTTCCTGCTCCTCGATCACTTCGAGTCCGCCGATCCGGCCGACTACCAGGCCGGGTTCCCGTACCACCCCCACCGGGGCATCGAGACGGTCACGGTCGTCCGCACGGGCGAGATCCGCCACGGGGACTCGCTCGGGCACAAGGGCACGATCGGCGCCGGCGACATCCAGTGGATGACGTCGGGGAGCGGCATCATGCACGAGGAGATGCCGCAGGTGCGCCCGGAGGGGCTCGCGCGGCCTGCAGCTCTGGCTCAACGTGCCCGCGCGCGAGAAGATGAACCGGCCGAAGTACCGCGACCTGCAGGCCGGCAAGCTCGAGGAGACGGCGACCGGCGACGGGGCGAAGATCCGCGTGATCGCCGGCGAGGCGGACGGCGGGCGGATCGTCGGGCCGGTCGAAGGACTGGCGGTCGCGCCGAAGTTCATCGACGTCACGCTGCCGGAGGGCGCGACGTTCCGCGAAAGCCGTCCCGCAGGGCCACACCGCGTTCGCCTACGTGGATCGGGGTGAGGTGCGCTTCGGTCCTGCACGGACGGTGGCCCACGCGCCCGCGCTGGTCGTCTTCGGCGACGGTGACCTCGTCGAGGCGTCCGCGGGCGCGGGGGGTGGGCGGTTCCTGCTCGCGGCTGCGCGCCCGCTCCACGAGCCCGTCGCCCGGTACGGCCCGTTCGTGATGAACACGCGCGCGGAGATCGAGCAGACGCTGCAGGACCTTCGCTCCGGACGGTTCATCCGGTCCGAACCTCGAGACGACTGACCGCTCCCGGGGCGCCGGGAACAGCGGGGTTCCCGCGACCCTTCGCGGTACCATTCTCGTATGAGGAATGGGCACGGCGCCGCCCCCAGCTTCTTCGAAACCGTCAATACGTACTTCGAGAAAGCGGCGTCCCTCTGCGACTACCCGCGAGGGCTTCTCGACCAGATCAAGGTGCCGAACGCCGTCTACGCGGTCCAGTTCCCCGTGCGGCGCGAGAACGGCGACTACGAGGTCATCTCGGGCTGGCGGGTCGAGCACAGCCATCACCGGCTGCCGACCAAGGGCGGCATCCGCTTCGCGCCCGAGGTGAACGAGGACGAGGTCAAGGCGCTCGCCGCGCTCATGACCTACAAGTGCGCGATCGTCGACGTGCCGTTCGGCGGCGCCAAGGGCGGCGTCGCGATCGACCCGAAGAAGTACACGGTCGACGAGCTCGAGCGGATCACGCGGCGCTACACGCGCGAGCTGATCCGAGCAGAACTTCATCGGCCCCGGCATCGACGTGCCGGCGCCCGACTACGGCACCGGCCCGCGCGAGATGGCGTGGATCGCCGACACCTACACGGCGCTTCCACCCGGGCGAGATCGACGCGCCTCGGCCTGCGTCACCGGCAAGCCGGTGACCCAGGGCGGCATCCGCGGCCGCGTCGAAGCCACCGGGCGCGGCGTCTACTTCGGGCTGCGCGAGGCGTGCAGCGACGGCCGAGGACATGAAGGCGCTCGGCCTCACGCCCGGCCTCGCGGGCAAGCGCGTGGTCGTGCAGGGGCTCGGCAACGTCGGCTACCACGCCGCGAAGTTCTGCCAGCGAGGGCGGCGCGTCGATCATCGCCATCGCCGAGCGCGACGGCGCCGTCTACCGCGCCCGAGCGGCCTCGACGTCGACGCGGTGCGCGCACCACCGGCGCGACACCGGCTCCATCCTCGACTTCCCGGGCGCCGACGAACCTGGTCCCGACCGCAGCGCGGCGCTCGAGCTCGACTGCGACATCCTGATCCCCGCCGCGCTCGAGAACCAGATCACCGCCGAGAACGCGCCGCGCATCAAGGCGAAGATCGTCGCCGAAGGCGCCAACGGCCCGACCACCGCGGACGCCGAGAAGATCCTGCTCGCGAACGAGGGTCCTGGTCATCCCCGACGTCTACCTGCAACGCCGGCGGCGTGACGGTCTCGTACTTCGAGTGGGTGAAGAACCTCTCGCACGTGCGCTTCGGGCGCGTCGCCAAGCGCTTCGAGGAGGCGTCGTTCGAGCGCGTGGTGAACGCCATCGAGCGGTCGACGGGGCACCGCTTCGGCGAGGAGGAGCGCCGCACGATCGTGCACGGCGCCGACGAGATCGACCTCGTGAACTCCGGCCTCGAGGAGACGATGATCGGCGCCTACCACCAGATCCGCGAGATCTGGAAGTCGGACCGCCGCGTGCCGGACCTGCGCACCGCCGCCTTCCTGTCCGCGGTCCGCAAGGTCGCCACGTCGCTACCTGGAACTGGGCGTCTTCCCGTAGTGCCGGAGGTCTCGCTCCCCAACGGCGTCCGCCTCCACTGGCGCGAGGCGGGGATCGCCGATGGGCCCTGCATCGTCTGGGTGCACGGCGGGTCCGTCGAGGACTCGTCGATGATGATCGCCGACCTCGAGCCCTTCTTCGATCGCGTGCGCGCGCTGTTCCCGGATACGCGAGGACACGGGCTCTCCTCACGCTTCGAGCGCGTCGCCGACTACACGTACGCCAGGAAAGCCGAGGACGTGCTGCTCTGGCTCGATGGCCTCGGGGTGCGCGAGGCGGTCTTCGGCGGCGCCTCGATGGGCGGCGCCCTCTCGCTGTGGATCGCGAGCACCTCGCCGGCCCGCGTGCGCGCGGTGATCTCGATCAGCGGGCCGCCGTTCCAGCCGCCGGAGAGCGACCAGCGCTGGTGGGCCGAGCACCGGCCGCTCGTCGCGGCCGGGCGGTTCGACGAGTACTTCGACGCCAACGTCCGGCTCCGCATGGGCGAGGAGGGGCTCGCGAGGATCAAGGCGCGCCCCGACCGCTACGCGGACCTCGTCGCGGGGTTGCGCCGGCATTCGACGGCGTCGCTGCTGGCGCTCCTCGACGAGACGTACGCGCGGACGACGTGGCTGGCCGACTGCGCGCGGATCCGGTGCCCCGTGCTCGTCATCTCGGGGGCCAAGGATCACTTCCCGACCGAATCGATGTCGCGCCAGGTGGCCGAGACGATTCCCGGCGCGCGTCTCCACGTGGTCCAGGGCGGTCCGCACTTCCCCAATCGCACGCACCGCGCCGAGGTGCAGGGAGCGATCGGCGCGTTCCTCGGCGACATCGGCGTGCTCGGGGACGGTTGACCGCCCGCGACGCGGCGCTCGGCACGCTCGCCGCGGTCCTCTGGGGCCTCGCCTTCGTCGCGACGCGCATCGGCCTCGACAGCTTCTCGCCGGGTCAGCTCGCGGCGCTGCGGTTCCTCATCGCCGGGCTTCCCGCGCTCGTCTTGCCGAGGCCCCGGATCGGCTGGCCGCTGCTGATCGCGACGGGCCTCACGCTCTTCGCCGGCCAGTTCCTCTTGCAGTTCTTCGGGATCGCGTACGGCATGCCGCCCGGATTGGCGGCGCTCGTCGTCCACACGCAGGCGCTCTTCACCGTCGTCTTCGCGGCGATCTTCCTGCGCGAGCGTCCGACACCGCGGCAGCTCGCGGGCATGGCCCTGGCCTTCGCGGGCCTGCTCCTCATCGCCGCCACGACGGGGGAGAACCTGGCCGCGCTCGGCTTCGCGCTCACGCTCGGCTCCGCGGTGAGCTGGGGCATCGGCAACATTTTCGTCAAGCGAATCCGCGCGGTTCCGCCGCTCGAGCTCATGGTGTGGCTGAGCCTCGTGGTGCCGCTGCCCGCGCTCGCGATCTCGGTGATCGTCGACGGCCCCGATGCGCTCGGCCGGAGCGTCGCGAACGCGACGTGGGCAGGCTGGGGCGCCGCGGCCTACCTCGGGCTCGTGGGGACCGGCATCGGGTACACGATCTGGGGCCGACTGCTCCGCCGTTACCCGGTGGCCGCCGTCGCGCCGTTCTCGCTCCTGGTGCCGTTCGTCGGCGCGCTCGCCTCGGCGATCGTCTTCGGCGAGCGCTTCGGGCCGTTGCGTCTGGCCGGCATGTCTGCCGTGCTGCTCGGCCTGGCGGTGATCGTCCTGCCGGTCGAGCGCTGGGCGCGGCTCGCGCGCGTCGCTCGGATCGGGCGTGATGCTAGGATGCGCCCGTGACCCGCCACGTCGTCCTTCGCTTCCTCTAGGTCAAGGAGATCCGTCCCATGATGTCCCGACGAGAGCTGCTCACGATCGGCGCCGCCGGCGTCGCCGTCGCCGCCCTGCCGACCTCGCTGGCCGCGCAGACGCCGAAGCGCGGCGGCACGCTGGCGCTGCGCACCTGGGATCCGCCGCACTTCGATCACCAGCTCGCGCACGCCTACAAGACCCACGTGGTGATCAGCTTCACCCACAGCCGGCTCCTCCGGCACAAGGCGGGCGCCGGCGTGAAGCCGGGCTCGTTCGCTCTCGAGGGCGACCTCGCCGAGTCGTGGCAGCAGACCAGCGACACCACGTACGTCTTCAAGCTGCGCAAGGGCGTGAAGTTCCACGCCAAGCCGCCCGTGAACGGGCGCGAGGTGACCGCGGAGGACGTCCGGTACACCTTCGAGCGCATGCTGACCGAGAAGGGCAGCACCAACGCGGCGATGTACCGGTCGATCGCCAAGATCGAAGCGCTGGACAAGCACACGGTGCGCTTCACGCTGAAGGAGCCCTTCGCGTGGCTCCTGGACCACATCGCCAACCCGATGGCGGGCGCCATCATCGCCAAGGAGTGCGTGGAGAAGTTCGGCGACCTCAAGAAGCCGGAGGCGGTGATCGGGACGGGCCCGTGGATGCTGGAGGGGTACAAGCCGAACCAGTCCCTGGCGCTCGTCCGCAACCCGCACTACTTCACGCCGGGCCTGCCGTACATCGACCGGGTCGAGATGACCGTCGACGAGGACAACGCCTCGCGCATCGCCGCGTTCCTCGCCGGCAAGTACGACCTCGGCTGGGAGTTCCCGGGGACGATCAACCGCTCGGACTGGGTCCAGATCGTCGACACGCTGAAGAAGCGGCGCCCCAACCTCAAGACCACGGAGTTCACCTCCAACGTCGTGAGCGACTTCGCCATGCGGACCGACGTGCCGCCGTTCAACGACGTGCGCGTGCGGCAGGCCGTGTCGATGGCGATCGACCGCAAGGCGATCATCGACGCCACGCTCGAAGGCGTGGGGGTCGTGAACGGGCCCGTGGCGGCCGCGCTCACCGACTGGGCGCTGCCCATCGACCAGCTCGGCGAGGGGGCGAAGTACTACAAGTACGACAAGGCGGAAGCGCGGCGCCTGCTCGCGGCCGCCGGCTACGCGAACGGGTTGCCGGCCAGCGTGTGCTTCGCGACGTACGGGTCGACCCAGCTCGTCGATCAGATGGAGCTGCTCCTCCGCCAGCTGAAGGACGTGGGCATCGACGGCAAGCTCGACCAGAAGGAGTACGGCGCCTACCAGGCGTCCTGCCGGATCGGGAAGTACGACTCGATGGCGTTCGGCCCGCTCACCCCGTTCCTCGAGCCCGACAACTTCCTGTACGGCCAGTACTTCACCGGTGAGCCGCGCAACCGAAGCCACGTGAAGGACGCCGTGCTGGACGACCTCCTGTCACGCCAGCGCCGCACGTCGGACGTGAAGGCGCGGCGCGCGGTGATCAACGACATCCAGCGCTACCTGGCGAAGCAGCAGTACTACGTGCACGCGCCGACCGGGACGTACGTGGCGGTGTGGGACGGCGCCTTGAAGAACTACGGCCCGAACCTCGGCTACGACTACGGCGGGCGGCTGCTCACGGCCTGGCTCGATCGGTGAGCTGATCGCCTCGGCAGTCGCGAAGCGGCCCGGCTGTGCCGGGCCGCGGAGCGTGGGGGGCATGGGGGGCCCGTCTCGGGCCCCCCATCTAGATCAATCGTCCTCGTCGTCGAGGTCGTCGTCCTCGTCATCGGCTCCGTCGGGGATCTCCGCGATGCCGCCGTCGTTCTCGGAGATAGTCTCGTCGACGTCGAGGTCGTCCTGGTCGCGTCGGATCCTGTCGTCGGCCATGGTCGGTCCTCCTTCTCCGCGCAGCCGCGGAGGACCCCTGCCAGAGCAAAGCGACGGCCACCCACTCGGAGTCCGTCTGCGCGTCGGCGGCCTCGAGGCGCCGCCCTTATCCCAGCCGGGGCGGGCTCTGGACGGTGACCGACCTTGGCGTCTCGTGAGCGTGGCCGATCACTTTCCACTCCTCCCGTAGTCGTCTGACGTACTCGTCGGCGTGTTCGTCGGCCCAGAGCTCGCGTCCCGAACCCCGCAGCGCCAGCAGCGGGTCAGGCTCCTTCTCGACCGGCCGTGCGATGTCTGTGCGATGTTCGCTCATGGCGTTCTGACTAGAGATTCTAGGCTCGGCCCCTTCGACAAGGGAGGTCCATCGTGTGGAATTTTGAGATCACCGCCGCCACGGTCGCCACGAACGACGCGTCATGAACAAAACCTACCTCGAGCCGAGCGAGCGTCAGAAGATGCGCGCGTACTCGCCCGCCGTGATCACCGAGGGTGGTCGCATCGTCTGGCTGGCCGGCCAGACGGCGCTGGCCGACGCGGACGGGCGGGACATCACCGGCAACTTCGAGGCGCAGACCCGTCGCGTGTTCACGTTGATGGACGAGACCCTGCGCCGCGCCGGCGGAACCCTCGCGGATCTCGTCACCATGACGGTGTTCATCAAGGAAGCCCGCTACGGCGACCGCTTCGTCGAGATCCGGCGCGAGCTCTTCCCCGGCGGAAAGTTCCCGGCCAGCGCGCTGATCACGGTCGCGAACTTCGCGCGGCCCGGCATGGAGATCGAGATCCAGGGGATCGCGCGTGATCGCCGACGCGGCTCGTCGACGCAGTTCCCTTCCGGGAGGAGTCTTCGAGGGGGGCCGTCGAGGCCCCCCTCGACTACTTCACGGCGCCGGCGGTGAGGCCCGAGACGTAGTAGTCGAGGAAGAACACGTAGAGGAAGACGATCGGCACCGAGCCGAGCACGGCGCCCGCCATCAGCTGACCCCAGAAGTAGATGTCGCCCCGGATCAGCTCGCTCGTCACGCCCACGCTCGCCGTGATCTGGTCGGACGACGACGTGAACGTCAGCGCGTAGATGAACTCGTTCCAGGACAGCGTGAACGCGAACAGCGCCGCGCACACGAGCCCGGGGATGGTGATCGGCAGCACGATCCGCCACAGCGCCTGGAGGCGGGTGGCGCCGTCGACCATCGCGCACTCCTCGACCTCCTTCGGCACCGTGCGGAAGTAGCCCATCAGGAGCCACGTGCAGAACGGGACGAGGAAGGTCGGGTAGGTGAGCACGAGCGCCCACTTCGTGTCCGCGATGCCCAGCCAGTTGATGACCTGGGCGAGCGGCAAGAACAGGAGTGACGTCGGCACGAGGTACGTCACGAAGATCCCGGTGCCGAACGCGCCCACCCCGAAGAACTTGAGGCGCGCGAGCGCGTAGGCCGCGATCGTGCCCGATGACGACCGACACGAACGTGGACAGGATCGTCACGATCAGGCTGTTCTTCGTCCACGTGAGGAACGCCGTGTCCCACAGGAGCTTCGTGTAGTGCTCGAGCGTCGGGCCCTGCGTGATGATGAGCGGCACCGCGTTGCGGTCGTACAGCTCGCGGTCCTGCTTCAGCGACGTCAGCGCCATGTGATAGAAGGGGAACAGCGCGAAGACGAGGAACGGGATCAGCAGCACGTGCATCAGGATCCGCTTCCGGAGCGCGCGCTTCATCAGTAGGCCTGCTTCCGCACGAAGCGCAGCTGCACCCACACCACGAACACCAGCAGCGGGAACAGGTAGAGCGAGATCGCCGCGCCCTCCCCGATCCGTCCGCTCTCCAGGCCCGACCATCCGCGACAGCGTCGCGAACAGGTGCGTGGAGTTGATCGGGCCGCCGTGCGTCAGCACGTAGACGATGTTGAAGTCGCTGAACGTGAAGATCGTCGAGAAGAGCACGACCACCGCCAGCACGGGCTTCAGCAGCGGCAGCGTGATGTGCCAGAAGCGCGCCCACGCATCGGCGCCGTCGGAGTGCGCGGCCTCGTAGAGCTCCTTCGGGATGGCGACGAGGCCGGCGAGGATCGTGATGGCGAAGAACGGCAGCCCGCGCCAGACGTTCACGATGATGACGGCGGCCATCGCGTAGTACTTCTGCCCGAGCCAGTTCGGGCCCGGCGGATCGAAGATGCCGAGCGCGATGCCGGTCCAGTTCACCACGCTGTACAGCGAGTTGAACATCCACCACCAGCCGAGCGTCGAGAGCGCGGTGGGAATGACCCACGGCAGCAGCACGGCGCCGCGGATCATGCGCTTGAACCAGAGCTGCTCGTTCAGCAGCAGCGCGAGCGCGATGCCCAGACGACCTTGAAGGCCACCGCGATGCTCGTGAACACGAACGCGTTCTGGAACGTCTGCCGGAAGGCGTCGCTGTCCCAGAGCTTGATGAAGTTCTGGATCCCGATGAAGTGGCTGGGCCGCCCGATGAACGCGTTGGAGAGCGCGAAGTAGAGCGCCATGCAGAACGGGTACGCGACCAGGAGCAGGATCAGGAGCATGGCCGGCGTGATGAACATCGGCCCCAGGATGTGCTCGCGGTCGAAGAGCTCGCTCAGGCGCGCCCGCCAGGGCAGGCGCGCCTGTGCTGCGACGGGGAGCGTGCCGATCGCCACGGTCGCGCTACCCGGCCATGATCTTTTTCATCTCGTTCTCCGCCCACGCGATCGCGTCCTTGGTCGAGGTGCCCGTGACCGCCTTCGCGATCATGTTGGGCAGGATGTACGAGTTGGTGATGAGCTGGACCTTGTCGGCGCCGGGCGCGGGCCAGCCGTACGCGTGGTACTGCACGCCCTCGCCCTTGAGGGCCGCGTACTTCGGATCGGTCTTGAGGACCGGCATGGTCCTGGAGGTTCGCGTAGGCCGGCAGGTTGAAGGCGTCGCCGGACATGATGTACTCGTCGTACCGTTCCTTGCGTTGCCGAGCAGGTACTTGATCCACTCCTTGCGCCGGCTCGATGTTCTTCGAGAACTTCCAGATGCCGATGAAGCGCGGCGTGTCGGTCTCGTGCCGGCCGTGCGGCCCGGCGAGGCTCCGGTGGTGGTTGATGCCGTCCGCGGTGACGAGCTTGCGCTGCTTGGCGACGATGTAGGCGCTCACCGGGTTGTGGATCCAGCCCGCCTTGCCCTGCTGGATCGACTCGTTGTTGCTGGCGTCGGACCACGACAGCACTTCCGGCTCCATGCAGTCCTTGAACATCTTCTTGTACCACTCGATGCGTCTGCGCGGTGCGCCGGCGAGTTGATCTTCACCGTCTTGCCGTCCTTGTCGACCTCCATGCCGCCGAACGACCACAGCACGGGGCCCGCCGTCGAGATCGAGTCGTAGTTCTGCGCGATGGGGATCCCGACGGGGTTCCCCATCTTCTTGAGCTCCTTGCCGACGGTGTAGAGGTCCTCCCACGTGTCGGGGACCTTGAGGCTCGCCTTCTTGAACAGGTCCTCGCGGTACGTCGCGCACGAACATGCGCGTGGTACTGCGGCACCGCGCGCCAGACGCCCTTGACGTGGCCGCACTCGCGCGCGGAGTCGATCGCCTTGCCGTACTGCTTCTCCAGCCCGGCGACGACGTCGGAGACGTCCACGAGCTGCGGCTCGTAGAGCCACGGGAAGTGCATGCGCATCTCGACCAGGTCGTGGCCCGCCTGCGTCTGCACCTCGGAGGCGTACTTCGCCTGCTGCGGACCCATGTGGGAGATGTGGTCGATCTTGAGCTTGATGCCGGTGTCCTTCGTGAAGCGCTGGCCGATCTCGGCGAGCTTCTTGTCCGAGGCCGGCGCGAAGTTGTTCCAGCAGAGGTAGCTGATCTCTCGCTGCTGGCCGACGGCGGGCGCCATCCTGGTGGCGAGGATGCCGGCGAGACCGGTGCTGGTGGCGGCAACGAAACGACGGCGGCTCATCCTGCTCATGCGGTGCCCTCCGGGCCTGGACGGGATCGAGACTAAATCGAACCGAGTGTAGACGAGTGCGTGGGGGTGTCAAGGCAGGCACGGTCTGGAATCACGGTATGATCGGGCTGAATGTCCGCGCGGTGGATCGTCGCTGCTTCTCGGTGTGGTTCTCCTCTCCGGGACGGCGTGCAACCAGGAGACGAAGGCCTCGGCCGCTCAACCGAAGGCCGCGGTCGCTCCGCGCGCGGTGAAGGTCGTCGCCGCTGCGCAGGAGAGCGTGCCGCGCACGGTCGTCGCGAGCGGCACGCTCGCCGCCGAAGATCAGGTCGTGCTCGGTGTGAAGGTGGCGGGCCGCCTCGCCGAGCTGGGCGTCGACCTCGGGAGCCGCGTCCAGAAGGGCCAGGTGGTCGCGCGCATCGATCCCGGCGACTACACGCTGCGCGTGGAGCAGGCGCAGGCGGCGCTGCAGCAGGGGCGGGCGCGCCTCGGCCTTTCTCCCGACGGCACCGACGACCGCGTCGATCCGGACCAGACGTCGCTCGTCCGGCAGGCGCGCGCCGTCCTCGAGGAGGCCAGGCTCACCAGCGACCGGAGCGTGAAGCTCTGGGAGCAGTCGCTCATCGCGCGTGCGCAAGTCGACACGGCGGCGGCCGCGCTGCAAGTCGCCGAGGGCCGCTACCAGGACGCGGTCGAAGAGGTGCGCAACCGGCAGGGTCTTCTCGCCCAGCGCCGCTCCGAGCTCGAGCTCGCGCGCCAGCAGCTCGCCGACACGAATCTGGTGTCGCCCATCGACGGCGCGGTCGGCCAGCGGCAGGCCTCGGTCGGCGAGTACCTCGCGCCGGGCGCGCCCGTGGCCACGCTCGTACGCTTGCATCCGCTGCGTCTTCGCGTGGCCGTGCCGGAGCGTGAGGCGGCCGCCGTGCAGGTGGGCCAGGCGGTGAAGGTCACCGTGGAAGGCGACGCCACCGAGCACGTCGGGCGCGTGGCGCGCCTGAGCCCGGCCATCCAGGAGCAGAACCGCACGCTCGCGATCGAGGCGGAGATCCCCAACGAGCGCGGGCTGCTGCGCCCCGGGTCCTTCGCGCGGGCGTCGATCGTGACCCAGATGGCGCAGCCGACGGTGATGGTGCCCGCCAGCGCGATCGTCACCTTCGCGGGCATCGAGAAGGTCATCAGCGTGAAGGACGGCAAGAGCGTGGAGCGCCGCGTGCAAACCGGGCGGCGCGACGGGACGCGCGTGGAGATCGTCTCGGGCCTGAACGCCGGCGAGCCCGTCGTGGTCGAACCCGGGAACCTCACGGGCGGCCAGAGTCGTGAGCGTGAAGTAGGCCCATGCAGAAGCTCGCCGAAGTCTGCATCAAGCGCCCGGTGTTCGCGTCGATGATCATCCTCGCGCTGGTCGTCGTCGGCGCCGCCAGCTACTTCAAGCTCGGCGTCGACCGCTTTCCGAAGGTCGACCTGCCGACGATCTCCGTGCGCACCGACCTCGCCGGGCGCGTCGACCGAGGAAGTGGAGACGCAGGTCTCGCAGAAGATCGAGGAGGTCGTCAACACGGTCGAGGGCATCACCGAGCTCCGGTCGATCTCGGGCGCGGGCAAGTCGATCATCATCGTGACCTTCGCGCTGAGCCGCAACATCGACGTGGCCGCGCAGGACGTGCGCGATCGCGTGGCCACCGTGCTGGCGAAGCTCCCGAAGGACATCAAGCCGCCCGTCATCGCCAAGAACGACAACGACGCCTCGCCGGTCATGACCGTCGCGCTGTCCGGCAATCGCTCGCTCCGCGAGCTGACCGAGCTGGCCGACAAGATCGTGAAGGTGCAGGTGGAGCGCTCGGCCGGCGTGGGCGAGGTGCGGATGGTCGGCGGCCTCCTGCGGGCGATCAACATCTGGATCGACGCCGACCGGCTCGCGGCCTACCAGATCCCCATCACCGCCGTCCGCGACGCCATCGCGCGCCAGAACTCCGACCTGCCGGGCGGCAACGTCACCCGCGCCGGCCGCGAGGAGAGCCTGCGGACGCTGGGGCGGATGCCGGACTCGCGCGCGTTCGAGGAGCTGGTGGTGGCGACGGTGAACGGCGCGCCCATCCGGATCCGCGATCTCGGCCACGCCGAGGACGGCACCAAGGAGCAGCGCTCGCTCGCGCGCCTCAACGGCGTCCCCACGGTGACGCTGGAAGTGCGGCGCCAGTCCGGCGAGAACACGGTGGCCGTCATCGACGGCGTGAAGAAGGCGCTCGCCCGCGTGCAGCCGCAGCTGCCGCCGGATGTCAAGCTCGAGGTGATCCGCGACCAGTCGCGCTACATCCACACGGCGCTGCACGAGATCAACGTGCACCTCGTGCTGGGCTCGATCCTCGCCTGCCTCGTCGTCCTGGCGTTCATGCGGAGCTGGCGCTCGACCATCATCGCGGGCATCGCCATCCCCACCTCGGTCATCTCGGCCTTCGGCGTGATGTGGGCGCTCGGCTTCACGCTCAACAGCGTGACCATGCTGGCCCTCGTGCTGATGGTCGGCATCGTCATCGACGACGCCATCGTCGTGCTCGAGAACATCTTCCGCTTCGTGGAGGAGAAGAAGGTCAAGCCGTTCGAGGCGGCCCGGCTGGCCACGGCCGACATCGGGCTGGCGGTCATGGCGACCACCTTCAGCCTCGTCGTGATCTTCGTGCCGGTCTCGTTCATGTCGAGCGTGTCGGGCCGGTTCCTCTACCAGTTCGGCCTCACGGCGGCGGTCGCGGTGCTGGTCTCGCTCCTCGTCTCCTTCACGCTCACGCCGATGATGAGCGCGCGGCTGCTCCGCGCGGAGGACGCGCACGGAGGCGAGGAGGCGGCGGCCCGCTCGCGCGGGGGCTTCTACGGCTTGATCGACCGCGCGTACATGTGGTGCCTCGCGCTGTCGATGCGGCATCGCTGGGTCATCGTGGTCGTCTCGCTGGTCGTCATCGCGTCGACGGTGCCGTTCTACCGGGAAGTGAAGCAGGAGTACATCCCGAGCGACGTGGACGAGGCGGAGTTCGACGTCATCGTCACCGGGCCCGACGGGATCAGCATCACCGCGATGTCGGAGGCGATGGAGGCCGTGGAGAAGGAGATCCGCGGCGTCCCGGCCGTGCGGGTGGTGCTCGCGTCCACCGGCGGCGACTTCCTGGGCCGGGTGAACAGCGGCAACGTCTACGTGCGTATCGCGCCGCACACGGAGCGCACGGTCACGCTCGATCGGCTCTGGGGGGGCCTCACCAGCGGCAAGCCCTTCGCCGCGTTCCAGAACAACTACAGCCAGCGCGACGTCATGACGGAAGTCCGGCGGCGGCTGCGCAAGTACCGCGACTTCCGCTTCACGGTGCGCAACGCGCCGTCGTTCAACATCGGCGGCGGCAGCTTCGACATCGACTTCGTGCTGCGCGGGCCGGAGCTGGAGGCGCTCGCGGAGTACGGCGAGCGGCTGCGCCGGCGCGCGGAAGAGCTGGGCGGCATCGTCGACGCGGACACCACGCTCAAGCTCGAGAAGCCGGAGCTGCTGGTGCGGATCGACCGCGACCGCGCGGCCGACCTCAACGTGGACGCCTCGCAGGTGGCCACCGCGCTGCGCCTCGGGGTGGGCGGCGAGGAAGAGGTCTCGCGCTTCCGGGATCCGACCGTCGGCGAGGACTACCACGTCGACATCCGCCTGGCCCTGGCCGACCGCGATCGCGCCAGCACCATCTCGCGGCTCTTCGTGCCGCGCCAGGGCGGCGGCCTCGTGCGGCTCGACAACCTCGTGACGATCGAGAGCGGGATCACCGCGGCGCGCATCGACCGCTCGGACCGCCAGCGCGAGGTGCGCCTGCGCGCCTCGGTGGCGCCGGGCTACGGACAGGCCGACCGGATCGAGGCGCTGCGCCAGGCCGTGCGCGAGATGAACCTGCCCGCGGCCTACACCACGGCGGTGTCCGGCCGCGCGCGCGAGCTCGAGCGGACCTTCACCGAGTTCATGTGGGTGTTCCTCCTCTCCGTGGTCTTCATGTACATGATCCTCGCCTCGCAGTTCGAGAGCGTGATCCACCCGTTCACGATCCTGCTGTCCCTGCCGCTCTCGGTGCCGTTCGCGCTCTTCTCGCTGTGGTGGACGGGGAACACGCTGAATCTCTACTCCGCGCTCGGCATCCTCGTGCTCTTCGGCGTCGTGAAGAAGAACGCGATCCTCCAGATCGACCACACCAACAACCTGCGCGCCGCCGGCGTCGAGCGCTACGAGGCGATCATGCGCGCGAACCGCGACCGGCTCCGTCCGATCCTCATGACGACGCTCGCGCTGGTCGCCGGCATGCTGCCCCTGTGGGTCGGCTCGGGGCCCGGCGCGGAAGAGCGGCGCGCGATCGCGGTGGTGGTCATCGGCGGGCAGACCCTCTGCCTGCTCCTGACGTTGCTGGTGACGCCGGTGGCGTATTCGCTGTTCGAGGACCTGGGCCGGCTCTTCCGCTGGCGCCCGTCGTTGGGACGGAGCGCGCGCCCGGTGCGTCGCCGGCTGGCCGTGGAGCACGGCCCGGAGAACGGCACCACGTACGACGAGCGGAGCCCCGGCGGCTAGACCTCAGGGGCTTTGCCGTTCCTCCGGAGGACGCAGGACCCCGGCCGGAAGGGTCGTCGTCCGGCCGTCGGGCCCGGTGATCACGAGCGGCGGCACGTAGTGCTCGTGGGGCGAGATGCGGCGCTCCCAGTGCCCCGGAACCAGCGCGCTGCCGGCCTGTCCCGGCGCCGGCACGAACCGATCGGGAACCCAGACGTCGGCGGGAGTCTGCCCCGTGGGGGGCGGGACCGTCGGGACCGGGCGGTTGATCGAGCGGTTCAGCGAATCCAGCGCCGGTCCGCCGGGGGTCGTCGGCCCGAGCCGGGGGGTGGCGCCGGCTTGAGCCAGCAGGAGCGCCGCGGCGAGGAGCACATGAGCCCGCATGCGTCCATCGTACGCCGCCCGCGCCGCACCTGCCGGTTCACGCGGGGGCGAGCACCGCGTCGAGGTAGTCCGCCTCGTCACGCGGCCCCACGACCGTCAGGCGGCCGTTGACGACCGTCGCCGGAACGTCCGTCACGCCGTACCGCACCGCGAGGTAGGGGAACAGCGGCACCATGATCACGTCGGTCGTGACCCGGTCGCTCTCGAGCGCGAAGCGTGTCGACAGCGCGACCGCTGTCGTGCAATCGAGTCAGGTCGGGAGCGCGAGCACCTCGAGGTGGATCGGCGTCGCGAGCGCGCGCAGCCGGTCGATCGTCGCGCGCGCCAGGCCCGAGCGGCGCTCGGCCACCGCGCGAACGACGCCGAGGAATGTCTCCAGCTCGTAGCCGTCGGGCAGCCCGTAGTAGTGCACGCCAGGATCGGTGGCGCCGGTCACCGCGAGGCACGGGGTGCGGCGGATGCCGGCCGCTGCTTCGCGCTTCGCGTCCCACCGGTCGGCCAGGATGCGCAGCGTGATGCGTGACGAGGCGGCGGCGACGCGCTCGAGCAGCTCGCGCTCCGCGCGCGAGTACCAGCTCTCGACGTCGGACGTGTACGAGACGAGCGTGACGGGCGCGGGCAAATCGGCGAGCGCGGCGGCGAGATCCATGCGTGATCCTCCTCGCCGATCACTGTAGGGATGGAGACGGGCCGCGATCCATGCGGGATCGACGGCGGGCGGGCGGTTCTACTTTCGAATCGCCCCGTTGACCGCGCGACGTCCCGTCGAATCGACGGCGCGGCCGCGCCGGCCGCGCAGCGCCGACGAGGCGCCCCGCGCGACGGGCGAGGACAGCACCACCGACGTCGCCGGCGTGCCTCCGTGCCGCGCGATGGCCTCGATGACGGATTCGAGATGCTTCATCGACGACGCCACCACCTTGAGGACGTACGCGTCCGCACCGGTCACGTGGTGGCACTCCAGCACCTCGGCGAGGCCCTGGACGAGCTGCTTGAGGCGCGCGCACTTCTCTTCCGGCGCGGCGACGCGGATGAGGGCGACGATCGGCAGGCCGACCTTCTCGAACGCCACGTCGACACGGTAGCCGGTGATGAGCCCGGCGTCCTCCATGCGCCGCACGCGCTCGGCGACCGCCGGCGCCGAGAGCCCGACGCGGCGCCCCAGCTCGCTGAACGGGAGGCGCGCGTTCTCCTGGAGCGCATCGAGGATCTTCCAGCCGAGGTCGTCGAGCGGCCGCGCGGTCACGAGGTCGGCTGCCAGTCCTTGAAGCGCTCGCGCAGCACCTTCTTGTCGAACTTGCCGACGCTCGTCTTCGGGACCGCGTCGATCAGCACGACCTCGTCGGGCAGGGCCCAGCGCGCGAGCTTGTCGGAGAGGTACGTGATGATCTCCCGCGGATCGACCGTGACACCCGGCTTCGGCACCACGCAGGCGAGCGGGCGCTCCACCCACTTGGGATGCGGCACCGCGATCACGGCGGCCTCGAGGACTTTCGGATGCCCCATGATCAGGCTCTCGACGTCGATCGAGGAGATCCACTCGCCGCCGGACTTGATCAGGTCCTTCGTGCGGTCGGTGATCTGGATGTAGCCCTCGGGGTCGATCACCGCCACGTCCCCGGTGCGGAACCAGCCGTCGCTGGTGAAGCGGTCGGCGGCCTCGGGATAGTTGTAGTAGCGCTTCAGCACCCACGGTCCGCGCACCTGGATCTCGCCCATGCTCCGCCCGTCCCACGGCTGCTCCACGCCCTCGTCGTTGACGATGCGCAGATCGACGCTCGGGACCGGATACCCCTGCTTGGCGCGCACGGCGTACTGCTCGTCCTCCGGCCAGTCGCGCATGTAGCTCTTGAGCCGCGCGAGGGTGCCGATCGGCGACATCTCGGTCATGCCCCACGCGTGCATCATCGTGGCGCCGAACTTCTTGTCGAAGACCTCGATCAGGCTGCGCGGCGCCGCCGATCCGCCGATGGGGATGCAGCGGATCGTGGAGATGTCGAAGCCCTCCTTCTCCACGAGCTCCTTGATCGCGATCCAGACCGTCGGCACCGCGCCGACGAAGCTGACCTTCTCCGCCTGCACGATCTCGCAGATGTCCTTCGGCTGGACGTTGGGGCCCGCGAAGATCTGCGTGGCGCCGGTCATCACGCCGGCGAACGGCACGCACCACGCGTTGGCGTGGAACATCGGCACCACGTGGAGGATCACGTCGTTCTCGGAGATGGCCATGGTGTCGGCCATCGCGGCGGTGATGCAGTGGAGGTAGATCCCGCGATGCGTGTAGACCACGCCCTTCGGGTGCCCGGTGGTGCCGGACGTGTAGCACATCCCGAGCGCGTCGGTCTCCGCGAGCGCCGGCAGCGCCTCCAGCGGCCGGGCCCCGGCGAGCAGCGTCTCGTACTCCGGAAGCCCGTCGGGCACCGTGGCGTCCACCGTGTCCTTCATGATGACGATGTGCTTCACGCTCGGGATCCTGTCGCGGATGCCCGCCAGCATCGGGTAGACGCTGGCGTCCGCGAAGATCACGGAGTCCTGCGCGTGATTGATGATGTACGTCAGATCCTGCGCGGAGAGGCGGAAGTTGAGCGTGTGGAGCACCGCGCCCGAGAGCGGCGCCGCCCAGTAGACCTCGAGGTGCCGATGACTGTTCCACGCGAGCGTCGCGACGCGGTCACCTTTCTTGATCCCCAGATCGCGGAGGAGCCCGGCCAGGCGGAGCGTCCGCTCCGCGAAGTCGGCGTAGGTGTACCGGAAGAGCGGGCGACCCGGCACGCGGGTCGCCAGGGTCTTCTTCGCGAACAGTTTCCGGCTGCGCTCGAAGAAGTGCGTGAGCGTCAGCGGGTGGTTCATCATCAGGTCGTTCAGCTGCACGGTCATCGCGCTCGGGCCTCCAGGGTCCAAGGGTAGGGCACGAGCGCGGTTTCCGTCCACTGCGCGAGAGCGGCAGCACGAGCCGGCGCCTCACCGGCCCCCGGCTCTGGGCGGTCAGGCGGGCTGGGTCAACGCGGGCGGGCCGAGCAGGCGCTGGATCTCATCGATCAGCGTGGTGACGTCGAACGGCTTGGTGAGCGCGACGACGTTCTCCCGGCCTTCCACCTCGACGAGCTTGCCGGGATCGCCGGAGACCACGACGACCGGCAGGTCGTGCCACGCGTCGTCAGCGCGCAGGTCGTCGAGGAACTGCAGGCCGCTGTACCCGGGGAGCGAGAGGTCGAGGATGAGCAGCTCGGGGCGGAGCTCCTCGAGGCGCTGCTCCGCTTCTTTCGGCGTGGCCACCGCCACCGTCGGATACCCGGCGTCGTCCAGGATCGCCGCGATGATGTCCCGGAGGTATTGTTGGTCGTCCAACACGACAATCCGCGTACTCATAGTGCGCATGGTCCCCATGCAAGTTCGTACCCACTCCAGTACTCCTTATTCGGCGCATGTTTACGAGGCGGGCGCCCGGACCCTGGCGTCACGGAGGTGGCCACGTTGTCACGAGCCTGACGCGTGAAGGGAGGCGCAGGGCGGACCATCAGACGACGGCGGCCGTGACCCCGCCTGCGCCGGCCCCGGCCTCATCCGCGCCGCCCGCGCGCATCGTGCGCACGCAGCGCGCCCCGCCCGCGCAGGTGGTGGCGCAGCCCGCCGCGGTGGCGATGCCGGCGGTGGCGACGCGGCCCGCGGTCATCCAACCCGTCGCGGTCGAGACCCTCGCCACCGATTGCGGACCGGCGGAGAGCGCGCGATGAAGATCGCGAAGCCCGGGATCATCGGCGCGCTCCCCGGCGCGGCGCTCGGCGGCGGCTACGGCGCCTACAAGACGAAGCAGGAGTGCGGCACGATCTTCGGTGACAACGTCGACGCGCGGGAACGCGCGGAGCCGAACCCCCGATCTCGGTCGCGTGGTATCGTGGGCGCGCCATGCGTTCCCGCTGGAACGACGCCGACGCAGCGAGTCTCTCCGGCCTCGACCTCCTCGTCTACGCCTCACGTCTCGTCGGCGCGGAAACGTCGCTCGTCGTCTGGGGCGGCGGCAACACCTCGATCAAGATGCGCGAGCGGGATCATCGCGGCCGCGAGATCGACGTGCTGCGCGTGAAGGGCAGCGGCTCGGATCTGAAGTCGATCCAGCGCAAGGACTTCCCCGGCGTGCGCATGGACGACATCCTCGCGCTGCTCCCGCGCGACGACATGGGCGACCAGGAGATGGTCGCCTATCTCGCGCACGGACTGCTGGATGCCGGGCGGGGTGCGGCCGTCGATCGAGACGCTGCTGCACGGGTTCGTCACCGCCCACGCGGTCGTCCACACGCACGCCGACGCCATCGTCTCGCTCACCAACAACGATCACGCGCGCCAGACGCTCACCGACGTGTACGGCAAGGACGTGATCCCGCTCGAGTACCGCCGGCCCGGCTTCAAGATCTCGCGGGACGTGGCCGACGCGATCCGGGAGCATCCCGAGGCGAAGGCGCTCGTCCTCGCCAAGCACGGCACGATCTGCTGGGGCGCCACGGTGAAGGAGGCGTACGAGGCCACCATCGAGCTGATCACGCGCGCCGAGGACGCGATCCGCGAGCGGCGCCGCGGCCGCCAGGTGTTCGGACCGCCGCGCGTGCGCGTGCTCGAGCCGGACGAGCGCCGCGCCACCGCGCTGGCGCTGGCGCCGAGGCTGCGCGGCCGCCTCGGACGCGACACGCGCGTGATCCTCACGTTCGACGACTCGGCGCCAGTGCTCGAGTTCGTCTCGTCGGCGGAAGCGCCCACGCTGTCGCAGGTCGGGCCCGCCACGCCGGATCACACGATCTACACGAAGCGGCTGCCCGCGTACGTCGCGACGGAGGGCGACCCCGCGACGCTCGACGCGGATGTCGCGGCCGGCGTGGAGCGCTTCGTCGAGGACTACACGCGCTACTTCGAGGCCCACGCGTTCGAGGGCGCCGCGCTGCTCGATCCGCTGCCCCGCGTCGTGCTCGTCCCCGGGCTCGGGATGTTCACCGCGGGCAAGGATCGCCGGACGGCCGGCATCGTGAACGACATCTACCACCACACGATCGACGTGATCGGCAACGCGGCGGCGTTCGGCCGGTACGTGTCGCTCTCGCCGAAGGACGCGTTCGACGTCGAGTACTGGCCGCTCGAGCTCTACAAGCTCACGCTGGCCCCGCCCGAGAAGGAGCTGGCCCGTCGCGTCGCGCTCGTCACCGGCGGCGCCTCCGGCATCGGCCAGGCGGTGGCGAAGAAGCTCGCCGCCGAGGGCGCGCACGTGGTGGTGACGGACCTCGACACGGCCGGCGCGCGGACGGTGGCAGACGACGTCGTGAAGGCCGTCGGCGGCGGGCGCGCGATCGGCCTCGGCATGGACGTCACCAGCGAAGCGTCGGTGCGCGCGGCGTTCGAGGAGACCATCCTCGCGTACGGCGGCGTCGACGTCATCGTGTCGAACGCCGGCATCGCCCACGGCGCCGCCGTCGCCGACATGCGGCTCGAGGACTGGGAGCGCTCCTTCGCGGTGAACGCGCGCGGGCACTTCCTCGTCGCGCGCGAAGCCATGCGCGTGCTCGTCGCGCAGGGCCTCGGCGGCGCGCTCGTGTTCGTCGCCACGAAGAACGTGATGTCGCCGGGCAAGGACTTCTCGGCGTACTCCGCGTCCAAGGCGGCCGAAGCGCAGCTCGCGAAGGTGCTGGCGCTGGAGGGCGCGCCGCACGGGATCCGCTCGAACATCGTGAACCCGGACGCCGTGTTCCAGGACTCGAAGCTCTGGTCGGAGGAGATCCGGCGCGAGCGGGCGGCCGCGCAGGGCATCGGCGTGGACCAGCTCGAGGACTTCTACCGCAAGCGCAACCTCCTCGCCGCGCGCATCCTCCCCGAGGACGTCGCGGAGGCGGTGCTGTTCCTCGCCTCCGACCGCTCGGCGAAGACGACCGGCTGCACGCTGACCGTCGACGGCGGCGTCAAGGACGCGTTCCCGCGGTGAGCGTGGCGCTCGGATTCGGCGCGCAGCTCAAGCCGCACCCGCCGGCCGAGCAGTGGGACACCGTGCGGGCGCGTGGAGCGCGCCGGCTTCGACTCCGTGTGGACGGGCGACCACGTGTCGTTCCACAACCCGCTCTACGAGTCGCTCACGCTGCTCGCCTCGTACGCGTCGATCACCACGCGGATCAAGCTCGGCACCGGCGTCTACCTCCTCGCGCTGCGCCCGCCCGCCATCGCCGCCAAGATCACGGCGACGCTCGACGCGCTCTCGGGCGGCCGGCTCATCTTCGGCGTCGGCGTGGGCGGCGAGAACCCGAAGGAGTTCGAGCTCACCGGCTCTCCGCACAAGGAGCGCGGCGCGCGCGTCACCGAAGGCATCGACGTCGTGCGCACGCTGTGGCGCGACACGCCGGCGTCGTTCGACGGCCGCTTCACCGAGGTTCAGCGGCGTCTCGATCGATCCCAAGCCCGTGCAGAAGCCGGGCCCGCCGATCTGGATCGGCGGGCGCTCGGACGCCGCGCTCGTCGCGCGCGGGCCGGCAGGGCGACGGCTGGGTGTCGTACGTCGTGCAGCGCGACGCGCTACAAGGAGAGCCTCGACAAGATCCACGCCGCCGCGGCGGGCGCGGGCCGCGCGCTCGACGCGTTCACGCCCGCGCACCTGACGTTCATCACGGTCGGCAAGGACTACGAGACCGCCGAAGGCGACGTGGGTGCGGCTCCTCAGCAAGCGCTACGCGCAGGACTTCGGGCCGCTCGCGGGGAAGTACGGCGTGATCGGCACGCCCGCGCAGTGCGCGGAGCAGCTCGCAGCGCCTTCGTCGAGGCCGGCTGTCGCTACTTCGTCTTCAACGCCATCGTCGACGTGCCCGAGGAGAGCAGGCGCAGCTCGAGACCATCGCCGCCGAGATCATCCCGCGCCTCCGGTCGCGGTGACCCGTGGCGGCGCCGCCGCGCGAGTGCCGCGCCGTCGTCGCCGCGACCCGCACGCTGATGCCCGAGATCCTCGAGGTCGACCTGCGCATGGACGATCCTCCGGTCTTGACGTTCGCGGCCGGCCAGTGGATCTCGGTGCCGTTCGGCCCGAAGATCGTGCGCGCGTACTCGATCGCGTCCACGCCGGGCACCCCGTCGACGATCACGCTGTCGGCCGACGTCGCGCCCGCCGGGCTGGGCTCGAAGTGGTTCCGCGGCCTCGCGCCCGGGGCGGAGGTCCGTTTCAAGGGCCCACTGGGTGGCTTCGTCTTCGACCGCGCCGACCCGCGCCGCCCGCTCTTCGTGGCGGAGGAAATCGGCATCGTCCCGATCCGTTCCATCCTGCTGGATCTCGACGAGACGGGCGTCGATCGCCCCGCAACGCTGGTGTACTGGGCCCGCGATCGCGAGCTGGCTGGTCTACGACGCGGATTTCACGTCGCTCGCGCGGAAGGAACACAACTTCAGCTATCGTCCCGTCGTCGGCTCGTCGCTGGCCGACGCGGTCGCAGCCGCGGCAGCGGCTGACGAGCGAGCGAAGCGAGGCGATCGTGGCCTACGTCGCCGGCGGCGCCCAGACGATCAAGACAACGCGTGAGGTCCTGATGTCCCGAGGCCTGGATCGCAAGTCCGTCAAGTGGGAGAAGTTCTACGACTGAGCATCGCGCCTCACGCATCGTGGATCGAGGAAGGTCCACGAGTAAGCGCGGGCGCTCAGGCGCGCTCGGCCGCGAGGGCGAGGGACGAGGGGCGAGGGGCCCCTCAGGGGGGCGGGTGAACCGTCCCCCGCGCCGGGTTCGGCACGTGCTCACGAGCTCGATGGAAATATGTCAGCGCAGGACCGCGCCAAACACTGTCGGGGTTCAGAGCCCCCCTGGGGGGCCCCTCGCCCCTCGTCCCTCGCCCTCGCGGCCGAGCGCGCCTGAGCGCCCTTGCATGCTGGTGACGTTGCCGATGCCACGAAGCGGGAGAGGGCGATGGCCGAGCTGACGGGCGGCGAGCTGGTCGCGCGTGTGCTGAAGCAGGCGGGCGTGGCTCACGTGTTCACGCTCTGCGGCGGGCACATCCTGCCGATCTACGACGGCTGCCTCACCGAGGGCATCCGCGTGGTGGACGTGCGGCACGAGCAGGCGGCGGCGCACTGCGCGGACGCGTACGCGCGGCTCACGCGCAACGTCGGCGTCGCGCTGGTGACGGCGGGACCCGGGGTCACCGACGCGGTGACCGGTGTCGCGAACGCGTATGCGGCGCGGAGTCCGCTCGTGCTGATCGGCGGCGCGGCACCGCTCGGCCTGCGCGGGCTCGGCGCGCTGCAGGAGATGGAGCAGGTCGCGCTGCTGCGCCCGATCACGAAGGGCTCCTGGTCGGTCGCCGACACGCGCCAGATCCCCGAGGTCCTGACGACGGCCATCCGCACCGCGCTGTCGGGGCGGCCGGGCCCGGTGTTCGTCGAGATCCCCGTCGATCTGCTCCTGAACCGTACGGAGGATCGGCTGGCGCCGATTCCCACGGCGTACGTGCATCGCACGCCCCAGCCGGCCGATCCCGAGGCGGTCGCGGCGCTCGTCACGCTGCTCGCGTCCGCCGAGCGCCCCGTCGTGATGGCGGGCAGCGGCGTCTACTGGGACGACGCGGCGAAGTCGCTGGCCGCGTTCGCCGAGCGCGCGGGCGTGCCGGTGTTCATGAACGGCGCCGGGCGCGGCGTGCTGCCGCACGACCATCCGCTCGCCTTCGCGCAGGCGCGCGGCTTCGCGCTGGGCCAGGCCGACGTCGTGCTCGTCCTCGGCGCCCCGCTCGATTTCCGCCTCGGCTACGGCCGTCCTCCCACCTTCGCCGAGGACGCGCGCGTGGCGATGGTGGACTGCGATGGCACCGAGCTCGGCCGCAACCGTCCGCTCGCGGTCGGGATCGTCGGTCACATCGGTCGCGTGCTGGACCAGCTCACCGACACGCTGCCGGCGGGGCTCGCGGCGCGGACGCAGACCTGGCGCGATCGCCTGGCGGAGCGCGAGCGCACGGGACGCGAGACGCTGCTCGCGCAGGCGGCGGCCGACGACGTCCCGATCTCTCACTATCGCTGGGCCGCCGAGATCGCGCGAGTCGTGACGCCCGACACGATCGTCGTCGGCGACGGCGGCGACGTGGTCGGCTGCGCGTCGAAGTTCGTGCCGCTGCACCGCCCCGGCCAGTGGCTCGATCCCGGCGCGTTCGGATGTCTCGGCGTCGGTCCGTCGTTCGCGATCGCGGCGAAGCTGCTGCATCCCGGCCAGCCCGTGCTCCTCATCGCGGGCGACGGCGCGTTCGGGCTCAACGGCATGGAGATGGAGACCGCCGTCCGGTTCGGACTGCCGTTGACGTGCATCATCGGCAACGACGGTGGCTGGGGACAGATCCGCAATCCGCAGGTGTCCTTCTGGGGCGAGGAGCGAGCGGTCGGGACGTCGCTGCCCGTGACGCGGTTCGAGCGCATGGTGGAAGCGCTGGGCGGACGCGGGGTCTACGTCACGGATCCCGCGGCCATCGGCCCGGCGCTCGACGACCGCGCTCGCCTCGAACGACGTGTGGTGCATCAACGTCGCGCTCGATCCGGCCGCGTACCGCCGGACCGGCCAGGTCTCGATGGCGATCTGAGCGGCGTGGTTGCCGAGCTTCAGCCTCACGGCCGCCAGGCCGCCGAGCCGACATGACGATCACGATCCTGTGCCCGCATCTCCGGATCGCGGGCGGCGTGCGCGCGATCCTGACCTACGCCGATCGCCTCGCCCGTCGCGGCCACGCGGTCACCGTCGTCGTGCCGGGCCGGCGCACGTGGTGGGGCGGTGTGCGGGCGGGTGAAGCGCCGGCGTGGGTCGGCGACTTCCGTCCGGCGATCCAGTGGGTGGCACGCTGGAACCCGGCCGCGCTGCCGGCCGCGGACATCGTGCTCGCGACCGCGTGGCAATCCGCGCCCGTCGTGGCCGAGGCGCCCGCGCGCGCCGGACGCAAGTTGTACCTCGTGCAGCACTACGAGAGCCTCTATCACGGCGAGGCCGACGCGGTGGATGCCACCTATCGGCTGCCGCTCACGAAGGTCGTGATCTCCACGTGGCTGCGCGACGTGATGCGCGAGCGGTTCGGCAGCGACGCCGAGGTGCTCGTGACGCCGGTCGACGCCGCCCTCTTCCACCGGGTCGACGTCGCGCGCGCGCCCGGACCGCCGCGCGTGCTGATGCTGCACCACGACTACGCGTGGAAGGGCGTCGCCGACGGCATGGAGGCCGTCGCGCGCGTGCGCGCGACGGGCCGCGCGCTCCACCTCGTCGGCTTCGGCGTGAAGCCGCCCGCGGACCTGGCGGCGTACGACGAGTTCCATCAGAACCCCCCGCAAGACACGCTCGCGGAGCTCTACAGCGGCGTCGACGTGTACCTCTGCCCGTCGTGGGACGAGGGCCTCGGGATGCCGTCGATGGAAGCGATGGCCTGCGGCGCCGCGCTCGTCACGTACGACAACGGCGGATCACGCGACTACGCGCGAGACGGGGACACGGCGCTGGTGGCGCCCCGTCGCGACGTGGCGGCGCTCGCCGCCGCGCTCGCCCGCGTGCTCGACGACCCGGCACTGCGTCTGCGGCTGGCGCGCGCCGGCGCCGACTACGTCAGGACGGCGTTCGACTGGGAGCGCGCGGTCACGCGTCTCGAGGAGATCTTCGCGGGCGAATCGCCGTAGCGGACGTCACGCCGCCCGGAGGCGTGGAGGGCTTGGGGGGCGCTCGGAGCCCGGTCATGAGCCGGACTTGGGCGCCCGGAGCCCCCCAACTCCAACGAGTCCCGCGAGGTGGATGATCCGGCGCAGGTCGTCGCGCCGGAACGGCTTGGCGATGACGCCCTCGACGCCGTTGGCGTGGGCGTAGTCCAGATCGATCCGATCGCTCCAGCCCGTGATCATCGCCACCGGCGTGCGCGGCGCCCGCAGCTTCACGATGCGAGCGACGTCCCACCCGGAGAGGCCCGGCATGCCGAGGTCGGTGATCACGAGATCGAACTCCTGCCGCTCGATCAGCGCGATGGCCTCTTCCGCGTCGCCGCACAGCGTGGCGACGTGGCCGTCGTACCGGAGGAGGTCGCCGACCGCGCGCAGGATCTCCGCTTCGTCGTCCACCACGAGCACCCGCGCGGCACGCGGCACGGGCACCGCGGCCGCCCCGGTCTTGCCTTCGAGCAAGCGGGTGGCGACCGGGAACCGCAGGGAGAAGGTCGTGCCCGCGCCGAGATGGCTGTCCACGTCGATCTCTCCTCCGTGGCGGGCGACGATGCCGTAGACCACGCTCAGACCGAGCCCCGTCCCGCGCTCGCCCTTCGTGGTGAAGAACGGGTCGAAGACCCGCTGGCGCACGTCTTCGGGCATGCCGACGCCCGAGTCCGTGATGGCGCACACGACGCGGCCGTCCTTGGCGCTCGTGGTGAAGGTCACCGCGCCGCCGTCCGGCATCGCGTCCAGCGCGTTGAACAGGATGTTCGTGAAGGCCTCGCGGATCTCGGACGCCTCGCCTTCGATCGGCGGCACGGCCTCGCCTTTGACCCGCATGTCGTAGTGGACGCCGCGCCCCTCCGCCTCGTCCTTCCAGCGCGAGCGCGTCATCTCCAGCGTCTCGTCGATCAGCTGCCGCAGGTCCACCGCGCGGAAGTCGCGCGAGCGGCGCACGCGCGTGAACTCCTGGATCCGCTTGACCGTCTGGGTGGCGTCGAGCGCGGCCTGGATGATCACGTCGATCTGGCGGCGGATCTCCGTGTCCTCGACGTCGACGGCGATGACCTCGGCCCGGCCGATGATGATGGCGAGCACGTTGTTGAAGTCGTGGGCGACCCCGCCCGCCATCTCGCCGAGCGCGCGCAGCCGCTCGCCCTGCACGATGCGCTGCTGCGACTCTTCGAGCGCGCGCAGGGTGTGGGTGACGTGCTCGTAGAGACGCGAGTTCTCGATGGCCGTGGCGACCTGGCGCGCCATCAGCTTGAGGAGCTGCTCCTCGTCGGCGGCGGCGCCGGGCGGCAGGTGGTGGCGCGCCACGATGCTGCCGAGGTCCTTGCCGCGCGCGGTGAGCGGCACACGCCACTCCGCCTCGGTCCACGTCTCGCGGAGATCCGCGGCGTCGGGGGACACCGCGCGAGGCGTCGAGGCGTCCTGCGGCGTCACCGTCATGCTGAAGCCGGTCGGCTCGACGAGCTCGACGGTGAGGCTGCGGCAGCCCAGCGCCTCGGCGAGCGGGGGCAGCAGGCGCTCGAGGAGCTGCGGCACGTCGAGCTCCGACGTCACGTCCTGCATGGCGGTGTGGAGACGTTCGAGCTGCCCCGCGCGCCGCACGAAGTGGCCGTTGAGCCGCTTCAATTCGTCCACGCGCTGGAGCAGCCGGTAGACGAGATGCTGGTTCAGCTCGCGAAGGTAGACGCCTTCCTTGCCGTCCTGCACGCGCTCGCGCTTGCCGCCGAGGAACTGTCCCACCTGCTCGGCCAGCCGATCGACGTCGATCGGCTTCTCGATGTACCCGTCGCAGCCCGCGACCAGCGTGCGCTCGCGATCGCCGGCCATCGCGTAGGCCGTCACGGCCACGATCGGCGTGTCGGCGAGGTGCGGGAACGAGCGCAGGATCGCCACCACCTCGTACCCGTCCACCCCGGGCAGGTTGATGTCGAGCAGGATGACGGCCGGCTGCTCGCGCAGCGCGGCCTCGATCCCGCTGAGGCCGTCGGGCGCCTCGAGCACGACGTAGCCCGCCGGCGCGAGCACCGAGCGCACCAGCATGCGGTTGTCGGGATTGTCCTCGATGTAGAGGATCTTCGGACCCGCCAGCGTCATACCGTCACCAGCCCTTCGCTCGGCAGCCGCGCCGCGGGCAGCGTGACGTGGAAGGTGGAGCCCTGACGCTCCCGGCTCTCGACCCAGATGCGGCCGCCGTGGAGCTCGACGAGCCGCTTGCTCAGCATGAGGCCCAGGCCCGTGCCGTCGGTCTCGCGTGCGGTGTGCTCGATCCGCGTGAACGGCTCGAAGAGACGGGGGACGTCGGCGGCGGGGATGCCGGGGCCGGTGTCCGCCACCATGAGGTGCAGGCCGGCGCACTCCGCACGGACGCGGACGAGGACCCGGCCGGACGGCGTGAACTTGACGGCGTTGGAGACGAGGTTCAGCACCACCTGCTTCAGCTTGGTGCGGTCGGCGTCCACCGCCGGCATGCCGCCGGCCACGTCGCTGTCGATGCGGAGCGGCTTGCCCTCGGCGAGCGCGCGCGCGGTGTCGAGGCATTCCTCCACCAGCGCCGCCACGTCCACGACCTCGTGCTGGAGCTCGAGCTTGCCCGCCTCGATCCGCGACAGGTCGAGGACGCCGGTGACGAGCTGCTGGAGGTGCGTGCTGCTCGTGTGGATCGACTGCACGTAGGTCTGCTGCAGCGGCGTGAGCTCGCCGTCCACGCCGTTCAGCAGCAGCTTCGAGAAGCCCGTGATGGAGTTCAGCGGCGTGCGGAGCTCGTGGGACATGCCGGCGAGGAAGCGGGACTTGTGGCGGCTGGCGTCGGCGAGGCGCACGTTCGACTCGCTGAGCTCCTCGTAGAGACGCGCGTTCTCGAGCGCGACGGCGGCCTGGCTCCCCAGGACCGCGAGCAGCTCGAGCTCGTCGCCGTCGAAGATCTCGCCGGACAGCTTCTCGCCGAGCAGCAGCACGCCGACGAGCTTCCGCTCGACCTTGAGCGGCACGATCACCGCGGCCGCGATCGCGTCGAGCTCACCCTCCGCGCGCTCGAAGTGGGCGGCCAGCCGCGGATCGAGGTTCGCCTCTTCCTTCACGAGCACGCCGTCCTCGCGCCGCAGCCAGGCGACGACGTCACCGTCCCCGGAGAGGGGGCGGGCCGACGGGCTCTCCACCGCGGCCGCCTCGTGGCGCACGGTGAACTCGCCGGTGTCGCGGTCGAGGATCAGGAGCGCGCAGTGCGTGACCGGAATGCCGCGGACGAGGTCGGCGAGGAGCGTTTCCACCACGCGGTTGAAGTCGAGCATCGTGCTCATCTGCCGGCTGAGGGCGACGAGCGCGTCGCGGCAGCCGTGCCGGCGGCTGAGGACGAGACGCTCCAGCGGGCGGACGAGCTGATGGCTGCACAGCGCGACGACCATCCCCAGCGCGATCGCCACCGTGAGGCGTTCGAACGGCGTCCACCCCAGGAGCTCGAGCACGTCGACCACGCCGATCATCGCGGCCGTCAGCAGCCCCACGGCCACCGAGTACACCGCGGCCTTCTTCATGGTCGCGTTCACGTCGAAGAGGCGGAAGCGCACGATCGAGACTCCCAGGAGGACGGCGAAGATCATGTTGGCCGGGATCCCGAGCGGGTAGAAGTGCTCGGCCGCGGGCACGAAGCGCGCCACCACGAAGCGCGCGATGTCGATGAGGCCGCCCGCGAGCGTCACGAACGTGGCGAGCACGATGAGGCGGGAGCGGTTGCGGCGGAAGCTCGAGTCCGCGCGGCGCTGGGCGCGGATGAGGAGACACGGGCCGCCGATCATGCACGCGTGCAGGAACACGGTGTAGACGAGATAGAGCGGGCCCGGCGCGGGCGCCCAGCCCCAGTAGGTCGCCTTGACCCCCTTCATGAAGAGCGGGGACTGGAGCAGGTTCAGCACGCTGAAGACACCCGCGACGCCGTAGGCGAGCGCGAGCGAGCGCCGGTGCCTGCGGGTGCTGTCGAGGAAGACCAGCACGAAGTGGTAGTAGAACGCCGGCACGACCGCGACCGCGGCGTGGATGATCACCTCCGCGATCCAGGCGGCGTCCTCGTCGGGCGCGCGCCGCAGGAGGAACGCGCCGAAGTTCCAGACGGCCATGCTGCCGACGCAGTACGCGAACACGCGGTTCACCCGGCTCCCGCCGTTCCGCACGAGGGCGAGGGTGACGAGGATCACGTTCAGGAAGCACGCGCCGAGCGGGATGAGCTGATGGAGGGTCATGCGACGTCCGGCACCGAGTGGTAGATCGGCGTCCAGTCGTCGTCGGCCTTGTTGGCCTCGATCTCGTGGGCCAGGATGCCGAAGACGAGGAGGTCGCGGTATTCGCCGTCGTGGAACACGGCCTCGCGCAGCGCGCCCTCCAGCTTCCAGCGGCGCCGCTTCATCGTGTTGATGCTGAGCGTGTTCCAGGGATAGACCTTGGCCTCGAGGCGGCGCAGCTTCAGGACGTCGATCGCCCAGTAGGCGATGAGCTTGGAGCCCTCGATGCCGTAGCCGAGCCGGAGCGCGCGGGTATCGGCCACGATGGTCTCGAGGAAGGCATAGCCGTCACGCCGGTGGATGTTGAAGAGCCGCACGAGGCCGATGGGGCGGTCGCCGCGTCGCGTGCAGACGACCATGTTCACCTGCGTGCGGTCGGCGCGGACGGCGTCGATGAATGCCGGCCCGCGCCCGTACTCGTGCACGAACTGGTGGAAGAGCTCGCTGCCCACCATGTCCTCGAGCACCGGATCGTCCGCCCACTTCGAGAGGGACGGCAGATCGCTCCGGCGAAGGGCGCGCGCGTACACGCGCTTGCCCACCGCGAGCACGTCGTCGGCGTCGGGCATGGGGACCACCGCTTCGAGATCCCGGGTCATCACCAGCATGGCTAGAACCAGAGATCGAAGCGGACGACGGGGAACCCCAGCGAGAGCTCGTCCGGGCGAATGTCGAGGCAGACGCCGTTCAGCGCGCCCGTCGCGCCGCTGTCGACGTACGCGAAGTCCTGCGACAGGCCGGCGTTCGGATTCGGCGTGGCCGGACACAGCGCCCCCCGCGTCGCGGGCGACGCGAGGAAGGGGAGCCGGAACACTCCGCTGAAGGGCCTCGGTGGACCGTCCGAGCCTTGCATGAACACGCGCCCCGTGATCGTCCCGTAGGGCAGGCCGTGGAGGACGGCGGGCGCGAAGTCCATCCGGCCGCTGGCGCGGAGCTTGGCGATCACGAACTCCGGCGGATCAACCGGGTTGTCGCCCTGGACGACCACGGTCAGCTTGGCGTCGAACGATCCGCGGCCCGTCGTCAGGTTGATGTCGTCCTCACCGGTCGCGTTGAGCGTGCAGGACTCCGCGGTCGCGCTGACCCCGCGGACGAGCGCCGTCGGGCAGAACGGCGTGCCGATCTGGGCGGTGCCGACGAGGGCCGCCTGCGCCACCCGCCGGGGCTTGCCTCGGGCGATCATCCGCATGTTCTCGGTGACCTCGTAGAACGTCGCCTGCGCGGTGCCCGAGGCGGGCGTCTGCGCAAGCACCGGCGCGGCGGCCACGACAAGTCCCAACACGGCGGCGATCACACCAATGCGAAGAGTCATCTGCACAACGGCCTCCTAGTGGAGCAGGGGGTGAGAATCAGATGCAGCACGTCGCGCCCACACGAGCCGGCTCACGCCGGCGAGGAAGGCGGGACGGGACTCGACGATGTCGAAGCCGGCCGCGGCCAGCTCCTGATGCAGCGCATCGGGGTCGGGATAGCGCGCGTCGTAGTGACGGCACGCCTCGAAGACGGCGGTCGGTGCCAGCCAGCGCAGCGCGGCCATCGCCGCGCCGAGACCGTCGTGCGCCCGGACGCTCTGGAACGTGGTGCGGAGCGTCGTGGGGCGCGTATAGCTGAGGATGATCGCGTGGCCTCCGGGCCGCAGCACGCGGTGACACTCCCGGAGCAGCGCGAGCGGTCGCGGATGCCAGTTGAGCGTGTGCAGGCTCACGCACGCGTCGAAGGTGCCGTCGGCGAAGCCGGTCCCTGCGGCGACGTCGCCGTGCCCGAAGGCGAGGCCCTCGCCCTCACGCCGGCAGCGCGCGCGCGACGAGGTGAGCGACCAGGTCGAGGCCGATCACGGTGTGCCCCGCGCGGGCGAGGCGCTCGGCCACCGTGCCCGTCCCACACGCGACGTCGAGCACGCGGAGCGGCCGGGCGTTTCCGGCGTAGCGCGAGCGCGCCGACGATGTCGTGCACCAGGTCGTCGTACGGGCGGAACCCGCGCACGATCGCGTCGTACGTCGCGCCGTAGGCGAGCGCGATCGCGCGCTCCAGCGCGCGCTCGATCCGGCCCGGCGCCGGACGCTCGCGCTCGCTCCAGGTCGCGAGACCCGTCCCGCTCATGGCTTGCGCGCCCACGCGAGCAGGCTGCCGCGGGCGAGGAACGTGCGGCGCAGCTCGAGCACCGTGAACCCGGAGGCGGTCAGCGTCCGCTCGAACTGCGGCTCGTCCCAGTAGTGCGGACCCACCGGACGCCGCGCGGCCTCGAAGCACGCGTTGGGAAGGAGCCAGAGGAGCGTGCGCAGGGCCGCGAGCGCCCCGGCGGTGCGAGCCGCGGCGCGGAAGGTCTTCCACGGCGCGAATCGCCCGACGTGATTCACGAAGACGGCGTGGCCGCCGGGCTTCAGCAGTCGCGCGGCCTCGGCGACCACGTGCTCGGGCGCCGGGTGCGCATAGAGGCTGTGGACGCTGACGATCTGGTCGAACGAGCCGCTGGCGAACGCCTCGGTCTCCAGCCGGCAGAACTCCAGGTTCGTGAGCCGGCGCGCGAGGCGGCGCTCGCGGGCCACGTCGAGGAGCGGCGTGTAGCGATCGATGCCCACCACGGAGAAGCCGGCCACGGCCAGGGGAACGGTGAAGGTGCCGGGCCCACATCCGAGGTCGAGCACGCGCAGCGCGTGCCGCGGCGTCCCCGCGGGGGCGGCCGCCTCCACGAGGCCGACGACCTCGTTCTCGAGGACCCGGTACGGCGTGAAGCGCTCCACGACGAGGTCGTGGACGTGGCCATAGGCGACCGCGAGGCACCGGTCCAGCGCGCAACGGAGGACCGACGGGGCCGGGAACCCGGTCGCATCGGCGGTCGGCACTTTCACGTTCGTGGTCACGGGAGTCCGCGTATCGCAAGCGGGATACCAAACGGAGAACGGCAAGTTTTGCCGGGGGTTGCGGCAAGAAGTGCCGCCCGGCGTGGTGGGCAGGCGGTAAGAAATCTGCCGGCGCCGGCCGGAAACCACTCGGGCGCCGACGCCATGGAGAACCTCTCCGGCCGCTGCTAGAATCTCAAGGCCGATGCCGATTTACGAGTACGAGTGCGGGGACTGTCGACGCCGAGTGAGTCTCCTCGTCCTGCGGCCCTCCGTCGCGCCCCCGCCGACCTGTCCCCGCTGTGGCAGCACCTCGCTGAGCCGGTTGATGTCGCGCTTCGCCACCGTGAAGTCCGAAGAGGCGCGGCTCGATGCGATGGCGGATTCCTCGAGCTTCGGTGATCTCGACGAGAACGACCCCTCGAGCGTCGCCCGCTTCATGAAGAAGATGGGCAAGGAGTTCGGCGACGACCTCGGCGACGACTTCGGCTCCGCCGTGGACGAGGCGATGGACGAAGTCAGCGACGACGACGGCGGAGCGGCGCCCGCGGCCGACGCCAGCGACTCCGGCGACTTGTGAAGGTCGTCGTTCACCATCGGCTGGAGGCCGTGGGCCGCACGGCCTGGGAGCACCTGCGTGCCAGCGCACGCCTCCGCGCGCCCTTCCTGTCATGGACCTGGCAGCAGGAGTGGGTGCAGGCCTTCGCGTCCGACCGGCGCCTGGAAATTCGCACGGTGGAGGACGCGGATGGCGACGTGATCGGCGTGCTGCCGCTGTTCGAGGCGGCGCCGGGACTCCAGCGCATCATCGGCGGCGCCGACGTCTCCGACTACCTCGACGTGCTCGCCGTGGCGGGCCGCGAAGAGGACGTCTGGACCGCGCTCCTTCAGAGCCGCGAGGCGGAGCGCGACGTCTGGCAGCTCCACGCCGTTCCCGCGCTCTCGCCGAGCGTCGTCACCCTGCCGGCGCTCGCCGCCTCGTGTGGCCTCAGCGCGACGGCGACGGTCGAGGAACGCTGTCCGGTCCTGGCATTGCCGCCCACCTGGGACGAGTACCTCGCCACCCTGCCTTCCAAGCATCGTCACGAGCTCCAGCGCAAGACCCGGCGGCTGCGTCGCGAAGCGGGGGACGCCCGCGTGTCGGTGGCCCGCCGGCGCGCAGACATCGAGACGCGCTTCGGCGACTTCTTCGATCTCCACCGGCGGTCGCGAGTCGGCAAGGAGCGGTTCATGGACGCGCGCATGGAGCGGTTCTTCCGCCGCGCGGTGGGCGAGCTGGCGGACACCGGCGGCGCGGCGCTGTGGTTCCTCGACCTGCCGAACGGGCCGGCCGCGGGCTTCGTGGTGCTCGAGTGGGAGCGGACCGTCGGCCTCTACAACTCCGGCTTCCATCCCGATCGCGCGGCGCTCGCGCCGGGGCTCGTGCTGCTCCTCCACCTGATCGAGGACGCGATCCAGCGCGGCACGCAGCGCTTCGACTTCCTGCGCGGCGAGGAGCGCTACAAGTACGAGTTCGGCCCCCAGCCCGAGGAGGTGTTCGGCGTGAGGATTGGGCCGGCGGAGGCGATCGTATGAGTCTGCGGGTCGCGATGCTCAGCGTGCACACGTGCCCGCTCGCGGCGCTCGGCGGCAAGGAGACGGGCGGCATGAACGTCTACGTCCGCGAGCTCTCGCGCGAGCTGGGGCGGATGGGCCTCGAGGTGGACGTGTTCACCCGCTCGCAGGACCCGGCGATCCGGCGGGTCGTTCCGCTCGGCGAGGGCGCCCGGGTCGTGCACCTTCCGGCAGGACGCGAAGCCCCGATGGCGCGCGAACGCATCTACGACCATCTCGACGAGTTCGTCGAGGGCGTGGAGGCGTGGCGGCGCGCGCGCGGCATCGAGTACGACCTCGTGCACGCGCACTACTGGCTCTCCGGCGTCGTGGGCCTCGCGCTGCGCGAGCGCTGGGGCGTGCCGGTGCTGCAGATGTTCCACACGCTCGCGCGCTTCAAGAACGGCGCGGCACGCCGGCTGGCCGACCTCGAACCGTCCAGACGACTCGACGAGGAGGAGCGTCTCGTCGTCCACGTCGACGGGCTCGTCTCCGCGAGCGTGGTCGAGCGGCGCGCCCTCGTGAACGAGTACGGCGCCGATCCCGCGCGCGCGACGGTGATCCCGTGCGGGGTCGATACCGTCCTGTTCCGTCCCGGCGACCGCGACGAGGCGCGCGCGCGCATCGGCGCGGGCGCGACGCCGCTGGTGCTGTACGTGGGCCGCATCGCGCCGATCAAGGGACTCGAGACGCTGCTGGACGCGGTCGCCCAGCGGTGCAGGGGCGGCTCCCCGGTCCGGTTGCTGATCGTCGGTGGCGAGGCCGACGAGCCGGTGGCCGGGCACGAGGCGGAGATCCGTCAGCGCGCGGAGGCCCTCGGGCTGCGCGACGTCGTCCGGTTCGTCGGCGCGCAGCCGCAGGAGACGCTGCGTGACTTCTACGTGGCCGCCGACGTCACGGTGCTGCCGTCCTACTACGAGTCCTTCG
This sequence comes from uncultured Candidatus Rokubacteria bacterium, assembly GCA_963707305.1. Taxonomy (GTDB): domain Bacteria; phylum Methylomirabilota; class Methylomirabilia; order Rokubacteriales; family CSP1-6; genus VGLJ01. The sequence continues at coordinate 246,021 of CAVPPZ010000025.1, read as the reverse complement.
GGATGGTCGCGCTCGAGGCCATGGCGTGCGGCAGCCCCGTGATCGGCTCGCGTGTCGGCGGGCTTGCCACGACCGTCCGCGACGGCGTCACCGGCTTCCTCGTCCCGGACGGGGACGCGTCCGCGCTGGCGGAGCGCCTCGACGCCGTGCTGGGGGACGAGGACCTTCGCTTCCGCCTCGGGCGCGAGGGGGTCCAGTGGGCGGCCCGGCATCGCTGGCCGTGCGTGGCGGAAGCGGTCTGCCGCGAGTACGCGCGGCTCGAGGCGCGCGCCACGCCCCATCTCGCCGCCGCTCGCTGCCACGAATAGCCCCTCCTGCGGGGGTTTGGGGGGTCCGTTGCGCCGGAGGCGCGCCTGTGTGGCGTGCGGCCCCCATGTTCAGCGGCGCGTGGTCAGACCGGCCCGGGAGCGTGTGATACACTCCCGCAACCGTGGCCGGCACACTGCTCGACGTCCGTAACCTCAGCACGCAATTCGCCACGCGCGGAGGCGTCGTCCGCGCGGTGGACGACGTGTCCTGGGACGTGAAGGAAGGCGAGACCGTCGCGCTCGTCGGCGAGTCCGGGTGCGGCAAGAGCGTGAGCGCGCTGTCGATCATGCGGCTCATCGCGCCGCCGGCGGGACGGATCGTCGGCGGGCAGGTGATCTTCAAGGGCCGCGATCTCCTCACGCTCGACGAAGAGGCGATGCGCCGTGTGCGGGGCCGCGAGATCGCGATGATCTTCCAGGAGCCGATGACGTCGCTGAACCCCGTGCTGTCGGTCGGGCGCCAGCTCACGGAAGGTCTCGAGATCCACCTCGGCAAGACGCCGGAGCAGGCGCGCGTGCGGGCGTGCGAGCTGCTCGCGATGGTGGGCATCTCGGATCCCGAGCGCCGGCTGCCTCAGTATCCGCACCAGTTCAGCGGCGGGATGCGGCAACGGATGATGATCGCGATGGCGCTCGCGTGCGAGCCGTCACTGGTGCTCGCGGACGAGCCGACGACGGCGCTCGACGTGACGATCCAGGCGCAGATCCTCGAGCTGATGAAGGACCTCTCGCGCCGGCTCGGCGTGGCGATGCTGATGATCACGCACAACCTGGGCATCGTCGCGCGCTACGCCGACCGTGTGAACGTGATGTACGCGGGCAGGATCATCGAGCGCGGCACCGCGCGCGAGATCTACGGCAGCCCGCGCCATCCCTACACGCTGGGGCTGCTGCGCTCGGTCCCGCGGCTCGACGAGCCGCGCCGGAGCCGGCTGGCGCCGATCGACGGCCAGCCGCCCGATCTCACGCGCCTTCCCCCCGGCTGCGCGTTCGGGCCGCGGTGCACGTTCCGCGTCGAGCGCTGCACGGTCGAGCGTCCTCCCCTGCGCGCGACCACGCAGAACGGCGCGAGCGCGCACGTGAGCGCGTGCTGGGAGGCCGAGCGGCTGATCGTGCGCGAGGAGGCGACGCGATGACCGCGCTGCTCGAGGTGAAGAACCTCGTCAAGCATTTCCAGGTCGGCCGCGGCCTCGTCCGCGCCGTCGATGGCGTGAGCTTCTTCATCGAGAAGGGCGAGACGCTCGGGCTCGTCGGCGAGTCGGGCTGCGGCAAGACGACGACCGGCCGCTGCATCCTCCAGCTGGAGCGGGCGACGAGCGGCTCGATCACGTTCGAGGGGCAGGAGCTCACCACGCTCGACCAGGCGGCGCTGCGCGCGGTCCGGCGCAAGGTGCAGGTGATCTTCCAGGACCCGTACAGCTCGCTGAACCCACGCATGACGGTGGGGCAGATCATCGCGGAGCCGCTCGCCGTGCACCGGATCGTCGATGGTGCGGGCGCGCGGGCCACCCGGGTGAAGGACCTCCTGTCGCGCGTCGGGCTGCTGCCGCAGCACGCACGCCGCTATCCCCACGAGATGTCAGGAGGGCAGCGGCAGCGCGTCGGCATCGCGCGCGCGCTGGCGATGGAGCCGTCGCTGATCGTCTGCGACGAGCCGGTCTCCGCGCTGGACGTCTCGATCCAGGCGCAGATCATCAACCTGCTCGAGGATCTGCAGTCGGAGTTCGGGCTGACGTATCTCTTCATCGCGCACGACCTCGCGGTGGTGCGCCACATCTCCGACCGCGTCGCCGTGATGTACCTCGGCAAGATCGCGGAGATGGCGGACCGCAAGACGATCTACGACAACCCGAAGCACCCGTACACGAAGGCGCTCCTCTCGGCGGTGCCGATCCCGGATCCCGAGCTCGAGATGAAGCGGGAGCGGATCGTGCTGGGTGGCGAGGTGCCGAGCCCGCTCAACCCGCCGGCCGGCTGCGTCTTCCACCCGCGCTGCCCGATCGCCGTCGACCGGTGCAGCCACGAGATCCCGCCCCTGCGCGACCTGAGCCCAGGCCACGCCGCCGCGTGCCACCTGGCGGAGCGATGATCGAGCGAAGCGAGGCACGGAGCGGCGGCGAAATCGAGCGAAGCGACACGGGAGCGGGCGGGCGAAGCCCGGGAGCCCGCGACTCCAATGACGAAGTACATCGTGAAGCGCGTGCTGCTGATGATTCCCACGCTGATCGGCGTGGCGACGCTGATCTTCTTCCTGATGCGCGTCGTGCCCGGTGACATCGTCGAGCTCCGGTTCTCGGGGGAGAGCTCGGCCGTGTCCAAGGAGACGCTCGACATCGAGCGGGCGCGCCTCGGGCTCGACAAGCCGCTCTGGCACCAGTTCATCATCTGGATGGGCGGGCTCGCCCGCTTCGACTTCGGGACCTCGATGTGGACGGGCGCGGCGATCAGCGAGGAGATCCGGCTCAGGTTCTCGCTCAGTCTTCAGCTCGCGGTGATGTCCACCATCATCGCCGTCGTGCTCGCGATCCCGCTCGGCGTGGTCGCCGCCCTCAAGCAGGACACGTGGGTCGACTACTTCGTCCGCATCTTCTCCATCGCGGGGCTCGCCACGCCGTCGTTCTGGCTGGGCATCCTGTTCATCCTGGTGCTGCTCGTGTTCTTCCACTGGCTGCCGCCGATGGTCTACACGCCCTTCTGGGTGAACCCGTGGCAGAACATCCTCCAGCTCATCTGGCCGGCCCTGGCCGTGGGGTATCGCTACTCGGCGGTGGCGACGCGCATGACGCGCTCGGCGATGCTGGAGGTGCTGCGCGAGGACTACATCCGCACCGCGCGCGCCAAGGGGCTCGTGCAGAATCTGATCCTCACGCGCCACGCGCTCAAGAACGCCATGCTCCCCGTGCTCACCGTGATCGCGCTCGAGTTCGCGTTCCTCATGGGCGGGCTCGTCGTCACCGAGCAGGTCTTCAACCTGAACGGCCTCGGGATGCTCTTCGTCGAGTCCGTGGCGCACCGGGACTACACGCTCACGCAGGCCCTCGTGCTCCTCGTGGCGGCCGTGTTCATCGTCGTCAACTTCCTGGTCGACCTCGCGTACGCGTGGATCGACCCGAGGATCAGGTTCCGCTGATGGCCACCGTCGAGACCTTCGTCGAGGTTCCCGAAAAGACCGCGTCCGCCCGGTGGCGCTCCGCCATCGTCGACTTCTGCACGCAGCGCCCGCTCGGCGCGATCGGCGCCGCCGTCGTGCTGCTCAACCTCGTGGTGGCCGTCCTCGCCAACCTGATCTCGCCCTACGATCCGCTCGCCACCGATTACGGCGCCATGCTCGCGGCCCCGAGCCGGGCGCACTGGCTCGGCACCGACGCGTTCGGCCGCGACGTGCTGACGCGCATCATCTACGGCTCGCGGACGGCGATGCTGGTCGGGTTCTCCTGCGCCTTCGTCGGGGCGACGCTCGGGGCCGTCATCGGCGTCGCGAGCGCCTACTTCGGCGGGAAGGTCGACCTCCTGATCCAGCGGGTGATGGACATCTTCCTGTCGTTCCCGCTGATCATCCTGGCCCTCGCCGTCGTCGCCATGCTCGGCACCGGCCTCACCAACGTCATCGCCGCCATCACGGTGCCGATGATCCCCCGCGCGGCGCTCGTCGCGCGCTCGAGCGCTCTCGCGATCCGTGAACTGCCGTACGTGGACGCGGCGCGCGCGGCGGGCTTCCGCCACGGGCGCATCATCCTGCGGCACATGTCGCCGAACGTGATGGCGCCGTACCTGATCATGCTCACCGCGTTCCTCGGCCAGGCGATCCTGCTCGAGGCCTCGCTGTCGTTCCTCGGACTCGGCGTGTCCGAGCCGACACCGGCGTGGGGGCTGATGCTCCGCGGGGCCGCCGTGCAGTTCGCGGAATCGGCGCCGTGGATGGCGGTGTTCCCGGGGCTGGCCATCAGTCTCGCGGTGTTCGCCTTCAACCTGTTCGGCGATTCGCTGCGCGACGCGCTCGACCCGCGCCTGCGCACGCAGTAGGCCCCGAATCCTTGACGGCTTCGTGGGAACGCGGTAGAAATCCGTGGTTGGACCGGACGGCTAACTCGACGGAAAATCGGGGATCTGGAGGCGTTCATGCCCTACATCATTGCTGAGCCCTGCATCAACGTGAAGGACAAGGCCTGCGTGGAGGTCTGCCCCGTGGACTGCATCTACGAGGGCAAGGACATGCTGTTCATCCATCCCGACGAGTGCATCGACTGCGGCGCCTGCGAGCCGGTGTGCCCGGTGAAGGCGATCTTCGCGGAAGACGAGACGCCGGATCAGTGGAAGAACTTCATCGAGCTGAACAAGCAGTTCTTCAAGGACAACCCCGGAGTGACGCCGGCGACGAAATCCTGAACGCCTCGCTTCTCCGTCTGGTCCACGAGGGGGCCCCGCGCGGGGCCCTCTTCTTTTTGCCCACGGCCGACGGCAGAGCGCCCTCGGGTGATGGCAGCGCACCGGTGACGCGTCGCGCGCGGATTCGCGGGATTCGGCGGGTTTCACGCGTGGCACACGCGTTGCCCCATCGCCGCGGCATGATGAGCCTTCCCGAGCCGAATCCTGTGACCGAAGTGCCCGTCGGGTACCACGGCGCCGTCTGCGACTTCAAACGCCGGTTGATCGAGCACGCGTTGCGCGACACCGAGGGCAACCGCACCCACGCCGCCCGCGTGCTCGGCTTGCAGCGCACGTATCTCCTCCGCCTCATCCGCGAGCTCCAGGTCTCGGTCCCGCCCCCGCCGGATCGCCGCCGCCGCCCCTCCTGACCGATGACGTCGCCTCGCGCGTAGGTCGCGGGCGTTCGAGCGCCGGCTTTGCCGGCGCAATCCTAGGGGGAGGCAGCGCGAGCGCGAGCCGTCAGGCTCGCGCCGCGCGTCGGAAGGGGGACGAAGTCCCCCTCCGAGTCAGGGCGGAGCCCCCCTCCGAGTAGAATCGTAGCGATGCCAAGTGTCTGGGTCGCTGGGGTCGGCATGACGCGGATCGGGCGGCGGACCGAGCCGCTGCCGGACCTCATGGCCGAGGCGGCGCACGCCGCGCTCGCGGGGGCCGCGATCGAGGTGCCGGACGCCATCGTCGTCGCCACGATGAACCCGGAGGAGTTCCTGGGCGCCGGCAACTTCGCCTCCCACGTCGCCACCCACATGGGCTTCGCCGAGGTGCCCGCGATTCGCGTCGAGACCGCCACGTCGTCGGGCGCCGCCGCGTTCTACGCGGGCTTCGCCCAGGTGGCGGCGGGGCTGCACCGCCACGTGCTCGTCGTGGGCGGCGAGAAGATGACGCACCTCGCGACGCCGCGCGTGTCCGAGATCATCGGCCGCTCCATCGATCCCTACGAGCGGTCCTACGGCGCGACCATGCCGGCCCTCGCGGGCCTGATCACGCGCGCGCTCACCGCGCAGGGCATCGGGCCGCGTGAGTGCTCGCAGGTGGCGGTGAAGAACCACGCGAACGCCACGCGCAATCCCTACGCGCACTTCCCGCAGGCGGTCACGCTGGCGGAGGTGCTGGAGTCGCCGCATGGTGGCCGACCCGCTGCGGCTGCTGCACTGCTGCCCGATTTCCGACGGCGCGGCGGCGGTCCTCCTCACCTCGTCGCCGACGCCCGTGCGCGTGGCCGGGATCGGGCAGGGGACGGACACGCTCGCGGTCCGCCACCGCCACTCGCTCACGTCGTTCCGCGCGACCCAGGAGGCGGCGAAGGCCGCGTACGCGATGGCGGGCTTCGGACCCGAGCGCGTCGACTTCGCGGAGCTGCACGACGCGTTCTCGCCCTTCGAGCTGATCGCGCTCGAGGATACGGGCCTGGTCCCGCCGGGCAAGGCGGGCCGCGCGACGCTCGACGGCGATACCGCGCTCGACGGGCGCCTGCCGATCAACCCGTCGGGCGGTCTGAAGGCGCGCGGCCATCCGCTCGCCGCGACGGGTATCGCGCAGATCGTCGAGTGCGTGTGGCAGCTGACGGGCGGCGCGCCTGGCCGCCAGCTCACCGGCCGCGTCGCCCTCGCGCACTCGATCGGCGGCCTGGCCACGAACAACTGGGTGACGTTGCTGGAGCGCGACCGGTAATGGACACGATTGCCGCGTCGAAGTGTCCGCGCTGCGCCACCGTCGTGGCTCCGCCGGCGCCTGTACTGTCCGCGCCATCCGGTGACGATGCGACCCGTCGAGCTGGCGGGGATCGGCGAGGTGGTGACGTTCACCACGCTCCACTCGCCGCCGGAAGGCTTCAAGTCGCCCCTGCACATGGCGCTCGTCGAGCTGGAGGAAGGTGCCAGGTTCTTCTGCCACGGCGCCGAGACCCGCGGGCTCAAGGTCGGGTCGACCGTGGCCATCGAAGCGATCGACAACGTGTACTATTTCTCGCACCTCGGCACGCTGGACCGGGCGCGGATCTTCTGGCGCCGCGCGGGCCGGGCGGGCGACCGGGTGAACGCGATCGCGCGCAGCCTCGCCAAGCGCGTGCTGAAAGGAAAGACTCGTGCCGAAAACTAGAGCCCTGGACGGCATCCGCGTCCTCGACCTCACGCGCGTGCTCGCCGGGCCGTTCTGCTCGATGATCCTCGCCGACATGGGCGCCGACGTGATCAAGGTGGAGGAGCCGGGCAAGGGCGACGACACGCGCAGCTGGCCGCCGTTCGTCGGGGGCGAAGCGACCTACTTCATGTCGGTCAACCGCAACAAGAAGAGCGTGACGCTGAACCTCAAGGCGCCGGCGTCCCGCAAGATCTTCACCGACCTCGTGAAGAAGAGCGACGTCGTCCTCGAGAACTTCCGGCCCGGCACGATGGAGAAGCTCGGCCTCGGCTACGCCACGCTCGCGAAGCTGAACCCGAAGCTGGTCTACTGCGGCGTCTCGGGCTTCGGCGAGTCCGGCCCGGACGCGGGCCGGGCGGGCTACGACCTCGTCGTGCAGGCGGAGAGCGGCGTGATGGACATCACCGGCTTCCCCGACGGCCCGCCGGTGAAGATGGGCACGTCGATCGCGGACCTCGTCGCCGGCATGTCGGCCGCGCACGGGGTGACGCTGGCGCTGCTCGCGCGGACGAAGACGAAGAAGGGCCAGAAGGTCGAGCTCGGGATGCTCGACGCGATGGCGGCGCTGCTGACCTACCAGGCGGGGATCTACTGGGGCACCGGGCGCACGCCCGCCCGCCGCGGCAACGAGCACCCGTCGATCGTCCCGTACGAAGTGTTCAAGGCGGCCGACGCCTACCTCACGCTCGGCGTCGCCAACAACTCGCTGTGGGATCGCTGCTGCGCGGCCATGGAGCGGCGCGACCTCGTCAAGGACCCGCGCTTCGCGACGGAGTCCGCGCGCGTGGAGCATCGCGCGACGCTGGTCCCGCTGCTCAACGAGATCCTCGGGGAACGCAGCGCGGACGAATGGATGAAGCGGTTCGAAGCGGCCGGCGTGCCGGCCGGCCGGATCCGCACGGTCCCCGAGGTGTGCGAGAGCGAGCACCTGAAGGCGCGCGGCATGATCCAGCGGCTCACGCATCCCAAGGCCGGGTCGATCACCGTGTTCGGCGTGCCGATCAAGCTCCACGCGACTCCGGGCGCGGTGAAGACACCGCCGCCGACGCTGGGCCAGCACACCGATCAGGTCTTGAAGTCGCTGTTGAAGCTGAAGCCCGCGCAGATCAAGAATCTGCGCGCGGAAGGCGCCATCTAAACCACGGGAGGAGCGATTCCATGGCCGGACAGATCACGGTCTACACCAACGTCGGCTGAGGGCCCTGCCACCGCGCGGTAGAGTATCTATCGCAAAAGGGCGTGACCTTCACCGAGAAGAACGTCGGGCGCGATCCGCAGGCCCGGCAGGAGCTGATGGAGCTCGGGTCTGCTCTCGCTGCCGGTGATCCTCATCGGCGAGCAGAAGCTCACGGGCTTCAACCCGATGAAGATCGACGAGGCACTGAAGACGCTCAATGGCTAACGGAGGTGACGCGTGACAGCACCGCAGCCGTCCCAGGCGAACATCGACAAGATGTGGAAGTACGCCGAGAAGTACGCGGAGAAGTCCGGGACGTCGCTGCATCCCGACCGCGGGGTTACCGAGGCGGTCGTCATGGGGCTCGCCACGCACATCGAGACGGTCGGGCGACCGCTGTGCCCGTGCAACTTCTATCCGGACCCCGCGGCGGAAGCCAAGCTGCGCCGCTGGATCTGCGCGTGTGACGAGATGCAGAAGTGGAAGTACTGCCACTGCCTGCTGTTCGTGACGCCCGAGGGCGTGCCCATCACGGAGTACCTGCCGGAGGGGCACGAGGGCCGGGATGCGTACGGCCTGGTCAAGGACCCGAACCCCGAGAAGGGGCGGGCGATGGGCAAGATCCTCGAGAAGCGGGAAGGCGAGGCGGGCTAGTGGCGGCATCCGCCGACGACCCGGCGGATCTCATCGAGGCGTACTTCGAGCGCGGATGGACGGACGGGCTGCCGGTCGTGCCGCCCACCGAGCGGTCGGTCGCGGCGATGCTGGCCGCCGCCGGTCTGAAGGGTGACGAGGTCTTCGGCGAGATCCCCGGTCGCAACACCGTCGTCGTCGCCGACAAGGTCGCCGTGAACGCGGTGCTCGCCGGCTGCCGCCCCGAGTACTTTCCGGTCGTGGCGGCGGCGGTGAAGGGCCTGTGCCGCCCCGAGTTCGCGTATCACGGTCCGGCCTCGAGCACCGGAGGCTCCGCGATCGTCGTCATCGTCAACGGGCCCATCGCGGCGCGGCTCGGGATCAAGTCGGGCAACAACCTCTTCGGCCAGGGCGTGCGTGCCAACGCCACCATCGGCCGGGCCGTGCGTCTCACCATGATGAACGTCATGCAGACGCAGCCCGGCCTCTTCGATCGCGCCACGCTCGGCAATCCCGGCAAGTACTCGTTCTGCTTCGCGGAGAACGAGGAGGAATCGCCCTGGGAGCCGCTGCACGTCACGCGCGGGTTCCGCCGCGAGCAGAGCGCGGTGACGGTCTACGCGTCGAACAGCCTCTACCAGATCTACAACCAGCTCGCCGCGACGCCGGAGCCGCTGCTGCGCTGCTTCGTCGACGCGGTCATGAACCTCGGCGTGCCGAACGTGAAGGGCTTCAACCAGGCGCTGCTCGTGTTCGCGGGAGAGCACACCGAGGTGCTGGGGAAGGCCGGCTGGAGCAAGCGGGACATCGGCGCGTTCATCGTCCAGCATGCGCGCCGCCCGCTGGCCGACTTCAAGCGCGCGGCACGTCTCCCCGGCGAGCCGACCCCCGACGACGAGACGAGGCTCCGCGCGCTCTTCGAGAGCCCCGAGGACATCCTGATCGTCTCGGCAGGCGGCCGTGCGGGTAGCTGGTCCGCCTGCCTGCCGGGCTGGGGCAACAAGTGGACGCAAGCCGTGACGACACTCGTGGAGGACAGAGCATGAAGCTGATCGATCCCACCGCCGCGCCCGTCGCGCGAGACGTCCCGCTGGCGCCGCGCCCGGCCGACCTCCGCGGGCTCCGTCTCGGTCTCGTCGAGAACACCAAGTTCAACGCGGACACGCTCCTGCTCAAGCTCGCCGACCGCCTGCGCGACCGTCACGGTCTGACGTTGACGCACGTGGCGCGCAAGCGATCCCCGAGCCACGAGGTGGAGGACGCGGCGATCGCCGCGCTCAAGGCGCGCAGCGACGTCGTCATCTCCGGCATCGGCGACTGAGGGTCCTGCTCGTCGAGCAGTGTGCTCGACGCCATCCTGCTGGAGCGCGCCGGCATTCCGGCCGTCGCGATCGTGACCGATGTCTTCCGCGTGACCGGTGACGCGATGGCCGCGAGCTGGGGGATGTCCGGCTACCGCTTCCTCGACACGCCGCATCCGATCGCCAATCTCGGGGACACGGACCTCGACACGCGCGCCGACCGGCTCGTGGCGCCGGTGATCGCGCTGCTCGCGCGGGGCTAGCGCCCGCGGGCCCCGACGAGCAGCAGGAGCGCGCCGGCGCTCTCCTTGACACTCCGCGCGCGGCCCGCGCATCATCGGTGGATATCCGCGGAGGAATGGAGACAGGCATGCGACGGCTGGTCCGCATCTACGACACGACCTTGCGCGATGGCACCCAGGGCGAAGGGGTGTCGTTCTCGGGCGAGGACAAGGTGCGCCTCGCGAGCCGGCTCGACGCGCTCGGGATCCATTACATCGAGGGCGGCTGGCCCGGCTCCAACCCGAAGGACCTGCGATTCTTCCGGCGCATGCAGGACGTCCCGCTCAAGCACGCGAAGCTGGCCGCATTCTCGATGACCCGCCGCGCGGGCGGCCAGGCCGAGGGCGACGCCAACATGCAGGCGCTCGTCGATGCGGGCGCGCCGGTCGCCACGATCGTCGGCAAGTCGTGGGACTTCCACGTCACCAGCGCCCTCGGTACGACGCTGCCCGAGAACCTCGCGATGATCGCCGACACCATCGCGTACCTCCGTCCCCGCATGGAGGAAGTCCTGTTCGACGCCGAGCACTTCTTCGACGGCTTCCGCGCCAATCGCGACTACGCGCTGGCAACGCTGAAGGCGGCGGCGGACGCGGGCGCGCACTGGCTCGTGCTGTGCGACACGAACGGCGGCACGCTGCCCGGGGACCTCGTGCAGATCATCCGCGAGGTGAAGCAACACGTCGGCACGCGCCTCGGCATCCACGTGCACAACGACGCGGAGTGCGCGGTCGCCAACTCGCTCGCCGCGGTCCAGGAAGGCTGCGAGCAGGTGCAGGGGACGATGAACGGCTTCGGCGAGCGGTGCGGGAACGCGAACCTCGTATCGGTGATCCCCGGGCTCGTGCTCAAGCTGAAGATCGACTGCATCCCGGAGGCGAACCTGCGCGAGCTGCGGGACGTCTCGCGATTCGTCTCCGAGCTGGCCAACCGCAAGCCGTGGACCTCGCAGCCCTACGTCGGCGATTCCGCGTTCGCGCACAAGGGCGGCATGCACGTGTCCGCCGTCCAGAAGCATCCCGAGACGTACGAGCACATCGTGCCGGAGGCGGTCGGTAACCATCGCCGCGTCCTCGTCTCGGAGCTCTCCGGCAAGTCGAACATCCTGTGGAAGGCGAAGGAGTTCGGCATCGACCTCGACCACGAGACGCCGGACTCGCGCCGCATCCTCGAGCGGCTCAAGGAGCTGGAGGACCAGGGCTTCCTCTTCGAGGGCGCCGAGGCCTCGTTCGAGCTCTTGATGGAGCGCGCGCTCGGGCAGTACCGGCCGTGGTTCGAGCTGGAGGCGTACCGCGTGATCGTCGAGGAGCAGACGGCGGATGGCACGCCGGTGGCGGAAGCGACCGTGCGCGTGCGCGTGAAGGGGATGCTCGAGCACACGGCGGCGGCGGGCAACGGCCCCGTGAACGCGCTCGACCACGCCCTGCGCAAGGCGCTCGAGGAGTTCTACCCGAGCCTCAAGACCATGAGGCTCCTCGACTACAAGGTCCGCATCCTCGACGAGACCGCGGGCACCGGCGCGAAGACCCGCGTGCTGATCACCTCCGGCGACGGGGAAGAGACGTGGGGCACCGTGGGCGTCGCGGAGAACATCATCGAAGCGTCGTGGCAGGCCCTCGTCGACTCCATCGAGTACAAGCTCCGGCGAGACGAACGCCGGCGCTGACGGTATGGGACCTTCGTCCACTACCGAGGTTCGGGTGGTGCGTTGTACCGTGGCCCATGATTGCCAACACAGTGCGCAAGGTCTGGCGTCTCGATCGTGATGGCCGACTGAGCCCTCGAGCCAACGGCTTCGACTGGCGGGTGGTTGCTGCCGACCAGGGCCGGGTCGATCCGGCCGCCGACTACCTGTTCTGTACTCCCGATTTCTTGTTCCCCGTCGACAGCCTCGCGCGTGCCCTCCGCCTCGAGGTCGATCCACGGCCGCCGGAAGCGCGGAAGTCCGACCCCACCGCCCGCGGTCGCGCCACTCGTCGAGCCCGCCGAGGTCGGATTGGGGCGCCGCGATGAACGTGCGGACTCCTACTTCCCGGTAAAGGTCCACACGCCGTCCCAGGGCCTCGGCGGCGGACGGGTGCCCAGCGACCGCGCGCGTGCGGCCATGACCCTGGCCGGACCGTCGTCGCCGACCGCTGACCACTCCACGACGGCTTCGGCGAATCGCATCGCCCGGTACGCGCCGAGCGCCGCTTCGTAGCGCTCGCGGCGGGTCAGGACGTCGTCGCCGGCGGCGTCGCGCTCCGCCAGCGGCTCGAAGATCGTGAGGGGCTCGTCCCGTCCCTTGACGCGCACGCGGTCGAGCTCGCGGAAGACGATCGCGTCCCCGACCTTCGCCGCCGTCGCTTCCGCGACCACGATCGCGCACTCGTAGACGCTCGGCGCGCTCTCGAGGCGGGCGGCGACGTTCACGACCTCGCCCACCGCCGTGTAGTTGTAGCGGCGCTCGGTGCCGACGTTCCCGACCACGGCGAAGCCCGAGTTGATGCCGATCTTGACGGAGAAGGCGGCGTCGCCACGCGCCTGGGCCGCGAGGCGCGCGGCCTCGATGTCCCGCACGGCCGCCACCGCCGCGCGCACGGCGTGCACGGCATGATCGGGATCGGGGGCGGGCGCGCCCCAGATCGCCATCACCGCGTCCCCGATGAACTTGTCGACGTAGCCTCCGTGCTCCTCGACGGCCGCCACGATGTGGGCGAGGTATTCGTTGGTCATGGCGGTGAGGACCTCGGGCGAGACCTTCGCGGAGAGCGCGGTGAACCCCGAGAGGTCCGCGAACATCACCGACACCTCGCGGCGCTCGCCGCCGAGGCGGAGCGCGTCGGCGCTCGTCGCGAGCTGTTCCACCACGTGGGGAGACAGGTAGCGCCCGAACGCCAGCTCGATGCGCCGCCTCGTCCGCTCCTCGACCAGGTATCGCACCACGTAGCCGACAGCCGGGGCGGTGAGCAGCCCGGCGAACGGCAGCGCGAGTGGCAGCCAGAGATGCCACACGAGCGCGCCGATCGCCATCGCGAACAGCGCCGCGGCGGCGAGGACGACGAGGCCGGCCGTGCGCCAGGGCGAGTGGTTCAGCGCCGTCAGGGCGCCGAGGGCCGCGACGAGCGCGGTGAGCACGGCGATCACGGCGCCCGGTACCGGCCGCGTGATCGCGCCGCGGAGGACCGCGTCGATCGCGAGCGCGTGGAGGTGGACGCCGGGCACGGAGGCGGATGCCGGGGTCGACGCGGCGAGATGCCGCAGGCCGCACGGTGCGAGCGGCGGGCCCTCGGGGACCGGCCGTAGGAAGCGCGCGCTCGAGAGCTTCCGATCCTCGTCGGGAAGCGTCGAGCCGACGAGCACGAGCCGTCCGGAGAGGGCGCGCGCCAACGTGGCCGGCGATTCGCGCGCACACCGCAGCACGGCGGCGAGCGCGTAGGTCGGCACGGCCTCGGGATGCCGGCGCGGCGTCAGGAGCACCGTGGCGGGCATCGTGGCGGCGCGCGTGCGCGCGAGGAGGGCGGCGGTCAGGCTCGGCACCTCGCCCGACTCCGTGCGGTGTGCGCGCGGGACGCGGCGGTGGACGCCGTCGGGGTCCGCCACGAGCTCGGCGAAGCCGAGCGACTGCTCGTCCGCATCGAGCGCGGCGAGGAACGGCGGCGCGGGCAGCGCACGGGCCGAGCGCGCGAGCACGACGCGGTCACGGTGGCGGGAGAGCGCTTCGAGAAACGGACGATCGTAGTCCGGTGACAGGAGGTTCCCGCTGTACGTGAACAGGAAGTCGAAGGCCACGCCGCGCACGCCGGCGTCGGCGAGCCCGCGGAGGAGGTCCGCCCAGACGGGCGCGAACAAGGCGCGCGGCGACGACGCCAGCTCCTCGCTCTCGAGGCTAGTCTCGTCCACGGCGATGACCGCGACGGGCCACGGCTCGGAGGGCGGGGGCGCGCCGATGCCGGCGCGCGCCCAGACGAGGACATCGAGCAGCGGGCCGTCGAGCGCCACGGGCGCGGGGGTCGCCACGCAGATCACGAGCGCCACGGCCGCGCAGAGGAGCGTCGTGACCAGGCGGTAGCGGCGCCGCTTCACGACGCGATGACGGGCGAGCTACTCGGCGCTGACGAGCGTCATCGCCTCGGCGACGGGCGACGCCTCGGTGCGGATCCCGACGACGATGGAGCTGCCACCGGCGCCGGCAGGCACGAGCTCGATCTCGTAGTTCGCCGACGCAGCAAGCGGGGGCACGCTCGCCGGCCAGGGGAGGGGCCGTCCCGCCGCGAGGCGATGCTCGACGAGCACCTGGTCGCCTTTCCGGACCCGCAGCGTGGAGAACTCGGCGGCCCGCGGCCCGACGATCACGAATTCCGGCCGCGCCGCGACGGCGACGCGCGGGGGGCCGAGCGAGCGCATGACCACGCCCGCGCTCGCGCCGTCCCCCTTCAGCGTGATCTTGCGTGGGCACGCGGCGCGGACGTCGGAGGGCTGCGTGCCGGAGATGTCGACGCCGTCGGTGCGGAAGACCGCGGTCCCGCCGACGAGCGTGACCTTGCGGCAGGTCCCGTAGTGCTGGAAGACGAGCCGAACGCCGGCGGGCACGGCGACGGTCGTATCGGCGGCGATCTCCCGGAACGGCTCGACGCCGGCGATCTTTCCCCCCGCCACGTCCAGGACGAGCGCGACCGCGGGCTTCGGTTGGGCGTCGGCGGAAGCCACGAGCAACGCCCACGAGAGCGCGGCCGCGATCGGCGAGATCCACGAGGCGTGTCGCATCGACCGCATGATAGCTCGGTATGCCGACAGCACCGGCGGTCGCTAGATCTTCGTGTCCGCGCGCCACGCACGGATCTGCTCGGCGTGCTCGCGGTAGTGGTGGGCGCTGTTGCCGTCCACGATCTTCCACGCCGTCTTGCCCTCGACGAAACGGTCGTCCGGGACCTGGGCGGCGGCGTGCATGAAGTCCTCGTGCGACTTGTCGAGGTCGAGGAGCACGTTCGCGACCGGCTCGGCGCGCTTGGCGGCGGCGAACTTCGCGTTCCACGCGTCGAAGTCGTCGTAGCTGACGCCCGCGGGCACCGGGCGCTCGCCGCGCGCCATGCGCTCGAGGGCCGGCCCCATCTCCCGATGCCAGCCCGAGATGTGGGCGACGATGTCCTTCACCGACCACGTGCCGAGCCACACCTCGGTCATGTGTTGCTCGTTCAGACCCTGGATCGCCTCGTGAAACGCCTTGTATTCACGCGCGGCCTCGTTCAAGAGGTCCTGCTTTGCGCTCACTGGTCCGCCCTCCCTGCCCCCAGTGTACGGACGCCGCCAACTCGTGACATGGGGGGGTGCGAGACGCACCCCCCCAATCCCCCCTCGCTTCGCGGCCCGGCAAAACCGGGCCGCTCCGCGACGGTCGTGACTCCTAGTAGGTGCCCGGTCGGATCTTGCTGTAGAGGTCCTTCAGCTTCTGCGCCGTGAAGCCCGGGGACTGGCACACCGAGATGATCTGCTTCTCGTCGGCCTCCACCTCGGCGACCGCCTTCGGGATCTTCTCGGCGATCTCGTGCGGGATCGTGGTCGCGCCGTGCTGGTCGGCGTGGACGAGGTCTCCCGGCTTGATCCACAGCCCGCCCACCTTCACCGGGATGCCGAAGTCCACCATGTGGACCCACGCGTGCGAGACGGAGACGTGCGCCGCGGCGAACTGGAAGCCGAGCGCCTTCACCTCGTCGAGATCGCGGACGGAGCCGTCCGTGAGCACGCCGACGCAGCCGAGCGCCCTGTGGATGTTGGCCTGCACCTCGCCCCACTGGGCGCCCTGGCCCCGCGGCTCGTCGAGGTCGTGCACGACGATGACGCGCGGCGCCGGGATCGTCTGCACGTAGTCCCACCAGCCGTAGGTCGACGCGCGGTGGTCCTTGATCGGCTCCGACTCGGCGCGGATGAGGCAGGGCACGGCGTAGCCGACCATCGGCCCCAGCTCGGGGAACAGGCAGCGGATCTCCGACGACACGTTGCCGTGGTGCCGCGGCCGGACCTTGAACGTCTCGATGGCGTTGGCCACGCTCGGGCTGGTGATCTTCTTCAGGGCATCGATCACGGCGTCCTCCTCTGGTTGTGGGTCACCTGGATCAGATCGCGTTCTTGCGTTGAGTGATGAGGAGCTCGCGCAGCCGCTCCACGGTGTTCTGCACACCGTCGAGGTTGGGGTTCACGGCGAGCGCGCGCTCGAAGTACTCGAGGGCCCGCGCGGGCTGATCGAGCTGGATGTAGATCATGCCGTAGCCGCTCAGCGCGCCGTAGTGCAGGGGATTGCGCTTCACCACCTCGTCGCAGTCCGCGAGCGACTTCGTGTAGTCGCCCATCAGATAGTACGCGGTGGCGCGCTTGTTCCAGCCTTCCGCGAAGTCCGGATCGCGCTCGATGATCTTCGTGAACGCCGCCACCGCATCGGGCCAGCGCCCCTGGGAGAGCGCGTGCGTGCCGGTCTCGAAGAGCCGGGTGATCTCCTGGTTGCCCGAGCGGCTCCAGATCTCCCACAGGGCCTGTTCGGTGAGCACGCGCACCGCGTAGTCGGGATCGCGCAACGCCCTCACGAGGCGTGGGACGTCGGCCATGGTGCCCGCGTCCTGGAGCGTGCGCACGGCCCGCCGGCGGCCCTCGACATCGTCGCGGTCGTCCAGCGCGTGCAACGCGTCGTCGCGCGGGGCGGCCCCGGCCGGCGGGGCGACCGCGAGCCAGAGCGCGGCCAGGAGGAACGCGACGCGCCTCACGGTGAGAAGACCTCGTGCACGTCCGTGCGCGCGAATCCCGGGCTCGTCGCCCCGCCCGCGATGTAGATGCGGTTGCCGACGACGGCCGCCCCGATGCCGTGGCGCGGCGTCGGCATCACGGCCTTGGCGATCCATCGGTTGCCGGCGGCCTCGTACATCTCGTTCGCGTTGAAGATGCGCAGCGGGGCCTCGCCGCCGAACACGTAGACGCGATCGCCGATCGCAGCCGCGGTGAGCCCTCCGCGTCCATCGGGCAGCGACGGGCCGACCCGCCAGCTGTCGGTGGCCGGATCGTAGATCTCCACGTTCGCGTACTGCGTCCCGAAGAACGAGGTGCGTCCGCCGAGCGCCCACACGCGTGTGCCGACGGTGACGGCGGCGAGGTGGTCCCGCGCGGTCGGCATCGTGGCGGCCGGCGTCCAGCGGTCGGTGCGAGGATCGTAGACCTCATGGGCGCCGGTCACGCCCTCGGCGTCGCCGCCGAGCACGTGCAGGCGGCCACCGACCGCGACCGCCGCGAGCGCCCCGCGCGCCGTGGGCATGGACGCGCGCGCGATCCACGCCTCACGCGCGGGATCGTACTCGTGCAGGCTGGCCGATCGCGCCCATCCCACGCGGCCACCCGTGTAGCCGCCGACGACGTAGAGGCGGCCCGCGACGACAGCAGCCGCCGCGTGATGCACGGGCGCAGGGTAGGGCGCTCGCGCGTGCCAGCTATCGGTCGCCACGTCGTACGACTCCACCGTCGCGACGGGCGCAGCACTCGCGCCGAAGCCGCCGATCACGAAGATCTCGTTGCCGAGCGCCGCCACCGCCACTTCCTGCCGCGCGGACGGCATCCGCGCGAGCGTGGCCCACGCGCCGCTGGCGGACTGATCGATGGGCGCGGACGAGTCCACGGTGGCGCCGAGGCAGCCGGCCGCGACCACGACGGCGACGAGCAGCGCGAAGCGCGCGACGGCCGTCATCCCGCGGCCAGGACGAGCAGCTCCGCCTCGTCGATGGTCTTCACGCCGAGGCGCCGCGCGTCGTCCGCCTTGCTCCCGGGCGCGTCGCCCACGACCACGTAGTCGGTCTTCTTGGACACCGCGCTGCTGAGGCGACCGCCGTGCTTCACCACCAGCTCGCGCGCAGCGTCGCGGCTCAGCGTGGGCAGGGTGCCGGTCACGACGAAGGTCTTGCCGGCCAGCGTCTGGGGCGACGGCGCGGCGCGCGCTTCCGTCGTCACGACGCCCAGGGCGCCGAGCTTCTCGATGAGCTGGCGGTTCTCGGGCTCCGCGAAGAAGGCGCGCACGGAACGCGCGATCTCCGGGCCGACGCCGTGGATCTGCGCCAGCGCGTCTTCCTGTGCGTCCGCGATGCGCTGCAGGTCGCCGAAGTGTGCGGCGAGCAGCTGCGCGACCCGCTCGCCCACCATGCGGATGCCGAGCGCGTTCAGCAACCGGGTGAGACCGCGCTGGCGCGAGCCCTCGATGGCCGTGACGACGTTCTGGGCGGACTTCTCCGCCATCCGCTCGAGCTCCGCGAGCTGGTCGACGGTCAGACGGTACAGATCGGCGAAGTCGCGCACGAGCCCGCGGTCGACGAGCTGCTCGACCAGGCTCTCGCCCAGGTGCTCGATGTCCATCGCGCGCCGCGACCCGAAGTGCTGCAGCCGGCCCTTGAGCTGGGCGGGACACGCCGCGTTCATGCAGCGCCAGTACGCTTCGCCCTCCGGCCGCGCGGCGACGCCCCCGCACGCGGGGCAGCGCTCGGGGAACACGTAGGCCGCGGCGCCCTCGGGGCGCTTCGACGCGATGACCTGAACGACGTACGGGATGACGTCGCCCGCGCGCTCGATGAGCACCGTGTCGCCGACCCGCACGTCCTTGCGGCGCACCTCGTCCTCGTTGTGAAGGCTCACGTTGCGGATGGTGACGCCGGCCAGCTCGACGGGCGCCAGCTTGGCGACCGGCGTCAGCGTGCCGGTCTTGCCGACGTTCACCTCGATGCCGTGCACGACGGTCGTCGCCTGCCGTGCGGCGAACTTGAAGGCGATCGCCCACCGCGGATGGTGCGCGGTGGCGCCGAGCCGGCGCTGCTGCTCGAGAGGGTCCACCTTCACGACGACGCCGTCCGCGTCGTAGCCGAGCGCGTCGCGCTCGGCCTCGAGCCGCGCGCAGTACGCGACCACCGCGTCCAGATCGGCGCAGCGCTCGGCGCGCGGGTTCGTCTTGAGCCCGGAGGCGCGGAGGGCGTCCAGCGTCTCCCAGTACGTGGTGAACCCGAGGGTCTCCGCCAGGCTCACGTGATAGAGGAACGCATCCAGCGGACGCTTCGCGGTCGCGGCCGGGTCCTTCTGCCGCACGGCGCCGGCGGCGGCGTTGCGCGGATTGGCGAACGCCGACTCGCCCGTCTCCTCGAGCGCGCGGTTCAGCTTCTCGAACTCGCCACGCGGCATGAAGACCTCGCCGCGCACCTCGACGTCGTCGAGCGCGGCCAGCGGCCCGCGGAGGCGCACGGGCAGGCTCTTGATGGTCTTGAGGTTCGGGGTGATGTCCTCGCCGACGCGCCCGTCGCCGCGGGTGGCGCCGCGGACGAGGCGGCCGCGCTGGTAGACCAGCGCCACGCCGAGCCCGTCGATCTTCGGCTCGCACACGTAGCTGAACGCCGCGCCCGGCAGCGCGCGCTTCGAGACGCGCCTCGAACTCGCGCAGCTGGTCGGGCGTCGTGGTGTTGTCGAGCGACAGCATCGCCACGCGGTGCTCGACGGGCTTGAAGACGTCCGTCGGCGTTCCCGCCACGCGCTGGGTCGGGCTGTCGGGCGTGACCAGCTCGGGGAACTGGGTCTCGAGCTCCACCAGCTCGCGCATCAGGCGGTCGTACGCGTCGTCGGTGACCTCGGGACGCGCCTCCACGTAGTACAGGTAGTCGTGGTGGCGGATCTGCTCGCGCAGCTCGCTCAGGCGCTGCGCGGCCGTCGTCGCGTTCCATAGGCGCGAGGATAGCATCGCTGTGCGCGCGCCACGCCGCCGCCCTCGCGGCGCACCGAGCGCAAAAAGGCAGTCCGAGCGCCGGCGCCGGGGATTCGCGAGTGAGCCGGAGGCGGCTGATATACTCGTGTCCGTTGACGAACCTGGTGAGGAGTCCCTGACGTGGCACGTGCGTCGACCGGCAAAGGCAAGGTCAACGGGAACACGAGCGCGTCCGTCCAGGATTACCTCGCGGCGATCTACGATCTGGGCGGCAGCGGCCATCCCGTCATCGCCGCGCGGCTCGCCAAGCACATGGGCATCAGCGCGCCGGCGGTCACGGAAGCGATCCACCGGATGGTCCGCGGGCACCACGTGAAGGTCGGGCAGGGCAAGGAGCTCACGCTCACCCCGCGCGGCCGCCAGGTGGCGGAAGTGATGGCGCGCCGCCATCGCCTGCTCGAGCGCTGGCTCACCGATATCCTCGGGCTGAACTGGACCGACGCGCACGAAGAAGCGCACCGCCTCGAGCACGCGATCTCGCCGCGCGTGGAGCTCCGCCTCGCCGAGCTGCTCGGCATGCCGAGCACGTGCCCGCACGGCAATCCGATTCCCGGCATGGCCGCCGCGCCGCCGGTCGAGCCGTTCCCGCTCGCGCAGGCCGAGGAAGGCATGACCGTCGTCGTCGAGCGCATCACCGAGGAAGCCGAAGCCGACAAGAACCTTCTCGAGCACCTGTGGAAGAACGACGTGCGACCGGGGCGCCGTCTCCGGATCACCGAGGTCGCGCCGTGGGCGGGGACGATCACGGCGGCGGGGGACGGCCGGACGATCGCGCTCGGCCTGCCTGCCGCCGCCAAGATCTGGGTCTATCGTCCGGCGTAGAGAGGTCGGCCGTGAAGCTGCTCTTCACCGCGCTCCTCATCGTCGTCGTGGGATTCGGCATCGTTCAATTCGCGCAGGCGAGCTATGGCTGGTTCCAGATGTCCGGCGTGGTCGACGATCAAGCCGCCAATGAGATCCCGCGCATCATCGAGCGGATCCAGCAGGCCGGCGGCCTGTGGGATACGAGCGCTGACCGGTACGTCAAGATGCGGGAGGGCATCGTCAAGGGCGCGCAGGAAGCGGGCGTGCCGTTGCAGAAGGAGAGCGTCGCCATCGGGATCGTCGACAACATGCTCGACGTCCGGCTCAGCTGGGACGCGCCCTTGGTGACCTATCAGGGCAAGCCGTACGTCGAGCTGCCGATGACCGTCCAGCGCCGTTTCGCGATCACGAGGGCACGCGGATACTAGCCCCGGAGGGGGATGCGCCGGCGAAGCCGGCGCTCGGGATCAGCGCTTTGGCGTGCCGGTGGTCTTTGCTTCGGTGATCAGCTTGCTCACGCGGTCGCGGTCCTCGCCGGGGGGAGCGATCGCGACGAATTTTTCCCACGACGCGATGGCGCCCGCGGTGTCGCGCTTCACCTCGTAGAGGACCTGGCCGCGATAGAACAGGGCCGGCGCGTAGTTCGGATCGATGCCAAGCGCGCGGTCGAAGAGCTGCAGGCCATGGTCGACCAGCTGCGCGCGCTGTTCGCCGTCCGCGCTCAAGATCAGCAGGAGGCCGAGGTGCGTGAGCGCGTCGACGTTCTGCGGGTCGCGCTTCAGCACGGCCTGGTACGCGGCCGAGGCCTCTTGCGGACGGCCCGCAAAGAGGCTCTGGCGCGCCGCCTGGAGCATGCCTTGCAGCATGCCGGGGTCGAGCGGGCGGCCGCTCTGGACGGGAGGCGTCCCGGCCGGCGGCTCCAGTGACGCGAGCGGCCGCGAGCCGGTCGTCGGCATGCCGGCCGTGCGGTCGGGCTCGCTGTACCGCACGATGCCGATTCCGAGCGCGACGCCGAACACGACGAGCGCCACCGCGCCCGCGCCGAGGGCGAACGGATGACGCCACGCGCCCACGCGCGCCGGTGCCGCGACCGTGGCGCGCGGCGCGCGCGGAGCCGGCGCGACGTCGAGCCGATCGAGGTCCGTGAGCACGGCGGCCGTCTCGGCCTCGTAGCGCGCGCGCAGCTCGGCATAGTCGTCGTCGGAGACGTGCCCGGCCTCGTGCTCGAAGTCCAGCTCGCGGAGTGCCCGCAGCGCCGCGCTCCGTCGCTCGAGCAGCGGCTCTCGCGGATCGGGGGGCAGGGGCAGCAGCACGGGCTGGCCGCTCCGGCGGAGCAGCGGCCACAGCACGAACACGGCGGCGGGCAGCGCGATGGCCGCCGCCGCCAGCAGCACGGCGGTCATCGGTCGCCCTCCAGCTCCATCTCGCGACGGATGCGCTCACGCATGGCCGGATCGATCGCGGCGGGCGGCGGCGCCACCCGCGCGCGTCGCCGCCGCGTCCATCGGCGGACGACGAGCACGAAGATCGCGAGCCCGAGCGCGACCGACGCGTACGGCGCCAGCCACACGAGCCAGTTGAACCCGGCGCGGCGCGGTTTGAGCAGGATCCACTCGCCGTACTTGTCCACGAAGTACTGGATGACCTGCTCGGGAGCTGTCGCCGGCGGCGAGACGCTCGCGCACGATGCCGCGCATCTGCTGCGCCATCTCCGACGGCGAGTCGGCGACGGACAGGTTCTGGCACACCACGCAGCGCAGCTGCGAGGCCACCTCGTAGAGGCGGGGATCTTCCACGTTCGTCGCCGGAGGTTGTGCGAGCGCCGGGCGCGGACCCGACGACGACGAGCGACGATGCCGAGCAGGAGCCGCGCGATCATCCGCGCTCGCCGAGGAGGCGGTCCACCTCGCGGCGGAAGACCTCGTCGGTGACGGCGCCCACGTGCTTCGCGCGGATCCGGCCCTTCGCGTCGATGAAGAACGTCTCGGGCACGCCGTACACGCCGTAGTCGACGGAGACCTTGCCGGTCGGATCGAGCGCATTCGGAAAGGTCAGCGAGAATTGGTCGATGAACTTCTTCGCCGCCTCGGGCTTGTCCTGGATGTCCACGCCCAGGACGACCACCCCGCGGTCACGATAGGTCCGCCAGTTCCGCTCGAGCACCGGGGCCTCCTCGTAGCAGGCGGGGTGGCACCACGACGCCCAGAAGTTCACGACGACGACGCGGCCGCGGTGCGCCTCGAGGCTCATCGGCTCGCCGCCGTAGCTGGTGAGCGTGAACGGCGCCGCCGCCCGGTTCACGAGCGGCGAGGGAATGTCGCGATGGTTCACGCGGAACCCGTAGGCGAGGAGCGCCAGGACAGGGAGCGCCGCCGCCGGGATGAGCCAGCGCAACCACCGCCGGCTCACGCGAGTTTCTTCCGCTCCGGAAGGATCGCGAGGGCGGCGCCGAGCGTGAGGACGAGCCCGCCGATCCAGATCCACGACACCATGCGGTTCACCTGGACCTTCACGGTGGCCTGCGTGCCGTCGCGCGCGAAGTCGCCGAGCACCAGGTAGAGGTCGTCGATGAAGCCGAGGCGATAGTCCACGTGCGCGATCGGCGACTGCTCCTGCGGATAGAACTTCTTGGCGGGGCGCAGCTCGTGGGCGACGGCGGCGCCGTTCGTGACCTTGAAGGTGCTCTCGACCAGGAAGTGGTTGCCCGCCTCGCGGGCCGCGAGCCCGTCGAAGCGGAACGTGTAGCCGGCGAGCTCCACCGCCTGCCCCTTCTGGAGAGTGGCTTCGCGCTGCACCGACCACGCCTGGGAGCCGGTCACGCCGACCGCGATCACGAGGATGCCGAGGTGGATCACGAAGCCGCCGTAGCGGCGGTTGTGGCGCACGAGCAGTCCGCCCAGGGCCTTGAACAGCCCGTCGCCCGTTCGCAGGCGGGCACGGGTGGCGCGCACGTAGTCGACGCCGATCGTCGCCGCGACGAACATGGTGAGCGCGAGCGTGAGGACCGCCAGCGACGAGCGGACGCCGAGGGCGAAGAAGAGCGCGGCGGAGACGAGGCCGATCGCGACCGGCCACACGAAGTTGCGCCGCAAGTTGTCGCGCGACGCGCGGCGCCACGCGATGAGCGGGCCCACGCCCATCAGGAAGATCAGGCCGAGAAAGACCGGGACGTTCACCTGGTTGAAGAACGGCGCCCCCACGCTCACCTTCACGCCGCGCACGGCCTCGGACAGGAGCGGGAACACCGTGCCGAAGAACACGGTGAACGTGGCCGCGACCAGCAGCACGTTGTTGAGGAGGAACGCCGACTCGCGCGAGACGACCGAGTCGAGCTCACCTTCCGCGGCCAGCGCCTCCCAGCGCCAGGCGAGGAGCCAGAGCGACGTCAGCACGACGAGCGCGAGAAACGCGAGGAAGAACGCGCCGATCGATCCCTGCGTGAACGCGTGCACCGACGCGATGACCCCCGAGCGGGTCAGGAACGTGCCGAAGAGCGTCAGCGAGAAGGTGAGCACCACGAGGCCGATGTTCCAGAGCTTCAGCATGCGCCGGCGCTCCTGGATCATCACCGAGTGCAGGAACGCGGTGCCCGTGAGCCACGGCATGAACGCGGCGTTCTCCACCGGATCCCACGCCCAGTAGCCGCCCCAGCCGAGCACGTGGTAGCTCCACCAGCCGCCGATCAAGAGGCCGAGGGAGAGGAAGTACCAGGCCACGATCGTCCAGCGGCGCGTGAGCGTGATCCAGCGATCGCCCACGCGACCGGTCACGAGCGCGGCGATCGCGAACGCGAACGGCACCGTGAAGCCGGTGAACCCGAGATAGAGCGCCACCGGGTGCGTGATCATCCCGCTGTCTTCGAGGAGCGGGTTGAGGCCACGTCCGTTGGCGGGGGCGGGGGTGAGGCGCTCGAACGGTGGCGCGGGCACCGCCATCACGAGCAGGAAGAACGCGACCACGCCCAGCATGACCGTGAGCACCCACGGATAGAGGTCGCGCGCGTTGTGGCGGTGCCGCAGGATCACGATCAGCGTGAAGAGGGCGACCATCCACGCCCACAGGACGATCGAGCCCTCGAGCGCGCCCCACACCGCCGTGATCCGGTAGTAGTAGGGCGTCGCGAGGTTCGTGTTCATCGCCACGTAGCGCACCGAGAAGTCGAACGTCAGGAACGCGAAGGCCAGGAGCAGCAGGGCGGCCGTGATGAGCGTGAAGACGCCGAGCGCGGCGTGCTGGGCGGACTCCAGCAGCGCGGTGCGTCCGGTGCGTCCACCGACCGCGGCGGCGATCGCGCCGTACAGCGCCAGCAGCAGGGCGACGATGACCGCGCCGTGACCGAGCTCCGGGATCACTTCTGGTCGCTCCGCAGCGACTTCATCAGCTCCTGGTAGCCCGCGCTCGACGTGTCATGCGGCGCCTTGTACTCCTCGGAGTGCTTGGCGAGGATCTGGGTCGCCTGGAAATAGCCCTCGGCCATCCAGCGTCCCTCGACCACGGCGCCGCGGCCCTCCCCGAAGAGATCGGGCGGCGTGCCGGTGTGACGGACGGGCACCTGGGTCTGTCCGTCGGAGACTCTGAACGAGAGATCGAGCGTGGCCGGCTTCCAGCTCACGCTGCCCTTCTCGACCATGCCGCCGAGACGGTACGCCTTGCCCGCCTTCGGCGAGGCCTTCAGCTCGGACGGCGTCACGAAATACACGGCGGACTGGGTGACACCGGCATAGATCATGTACGCGAGGGCCATCGCGAGGATCGCGATGCCCGCGACGAACTTCGGCTTCAGCGGGAGCGCGCTCATCGCGCGCCGCTCCGCCGGCGGGTCCGCAGCGTCGGCGTCTTCAGCGTGCGTTCGAGATGCACCAGCCGGCGCCAGTAGCCGCCGAGCGCGAGCACGGCGACCGCGTACGCGGCGGCGACGAATCCCCAGTGGTCGGTGGTCACGCGGTGGCCTCCTGCTCTGCGCGCAGAAGCGCGTAGCGCTTGGCGACGAAGTACGCGCAGAGGAGCAGCAGCCCGAGGAAGTTCATGAGCAGCGCGGCCCTGATCGACGGGGAAGCCGCGGCCGGGCCCGGCTTCACGAACGTCGGTGGCTGATGAAGGGTGCGCCACCAGTAGACGGAGAAGTGGACGAGCGGGATGTTGAGCGCGCCGATGATGCCGACCACCGCCGCGAAGCGCGCGCCGCGCTCCGGGTCGTCCGTCATCTGGCGCACGAGCAGGTAGCCCACGAAGATCACGAAGACCACCGCGACGCTCGTGAGCCGGGCATCCCAGGTCCACCAGGTCCCCCAGGTGGGCTTGCCCCAGATGGCGCCCGTCGCGATGTTGACGCCGAGGAATACCACGCCGACCTCGGCGGCCGCGTGCGCGACGCGGTCCGCGCCCGGCGCGCGCGTCCAGAGGTACGACACCGACGCCACGAGCACGACGATGAACGCGAGATAGGCGACCCACACCGCGGGCACGTGCACGTACATGATGCGCTGCACGTTACCCTGGGTGATCTCGCGCGGGGCCACCCCGAAGGCCATGACCAGCCCCGCGACGACCCCGAGCAGCGCCACCACGCCCAGCCACCGCGTCATGCGTCGCTATCCCTCCAGAAGCACATCGAACGTCAAGAGGCCCGCCACGACGTAGATGACGTCCGCGGCGATCAGGAGCTTCAGCCAGTGATCGACGGTGCCGAGCGGTTGGCCGGCCATCAGCGCTTCGGTCGACTTGACGATCGCGAGCAGCACGGGCACCAGCACCGGCAGCAGCAGCACGGGGAACAGCAGCTCGCGCGCCCGCACGTGCGCGGTCATGGCGCCGAACAGCGTGCCGACCGCCGCGATGCCCAGGGTGCCGAGCGCGAGGACCACGACGAGGCCGGGCAGCGCGCGCGCGACGTCGACGTTGAGGAACAGGGTGAAGAGTCCCAGCACGACGATCTCGACGAGCGCCATGAGCAAGAGGTTCCCGATGAGCTTGCCGACGTAGACGGCGCCCTTGTCACCGGGCGTGAGGAGCAGCGCTTCCCAGCAGTCGTTCTCGCGCTCCAGCACGAAGCTGCGGCCGAGCCCCAGCAAGGCCGCGAGCAGCACGCCCAGCCACAGGAGCCCGGGCAGCATCGCGGTGAGCCGTTCGCGGTCGGCGCCGAGCGTGAACTCGAACAGGAACAGCAGCAGCACCGAGAAGAAGACGATCGCGTTGACGGTCTCCTTGGAGCGGCGCTCGACGAGGACGTCCTTCCACACGATCGCCCACGTCCGCCGGACGAACGTCACGGCGCGTCCTCGGTGTGCAGGGCGTAGAGACGATGGATCTCGTCGCCGCTCAGGGTGCCGCGCGGCGCGTCGAGGATGATCCGGCCGTTCGCGAGGATCACGAGGCGGTCCGCGACCTCCAGCTCGCGCCCGAAGGCGTGCGTGGCCATGAGGATCGCGCCTCCCGCGGCCGCGAATCCCTGGAGGTACTGCTCGAGCCACTTGCGCGCGCGCTGATCCAGGCTCGAGAACGGCTCGTCGAGGAGCAAGCACGCGAGGCCGGGTGAGGAGGAGCCGGGCCAGCGACAGCCGGCGCTTCATCCCCGCCGACAGCGTGCGCACGCGCGCGTCCGCGCAGTCCTCCAGCTCCACTTCGGCGAGCGCGGCGCGGAGGGCGTCCGGATCCGGACGCTCCCCGGCGAAGCGTCGCCAGAAGCTGAGGTTCTCGAGCACGGTCAGGTCCTCGTAGAGATGCGCGCCGTGCGCGATGAGGCCGACGAGTCCGCGGACGCGCTCGGCCTCGCGCGTGCAGTCGTGCCCGGCGACCTGCGCGTGGCCGCGCGAAGGCCGCGCGATCGTGGCGAGGATCTTCAGGAGGGTCGTCTTGCCGGCGCCGTTGGGACCGAGCAATCCGACGGCCTCGCCCGCGTGGACGACGAGATCGACGCCGTCCAGCACGAGGGTGGTCCCAAACGCTTTGCGGAGGCTGGTGACCTGGATCAACGAAGCGGAGGTCGTCAAGCCGGTCAATTGTCCCGCACGGGCACGGAGGGGTCAAGAAATGGGCGTGCAGTCAGCACGTTGGCCACGACGTACAGCACCGCCGCCATGTCGATCGCCGACCCCACGCCCCACATCAGCACCCCGCCCCACGCCTGATCGTCGGCGGGTGTGAGCCCCCAGGCCGGCGCGGTGGCGGCGTACGTCGGATAGAGCGCCTCGCCGCGCGTCGAGAGGAGCAGGCCGAGCGCCGCGCTCTGCACGGCGCCGAGGACCAGATAGGCGACGCGCGCCGCGGGATGCGGCGTCGGGCTCAGGCGCGGTCCCGGCGTGAGCGCCGGCCACCAGAAGAGCAGCGCGGCGCCGAAGAACAGCGCGTGCTCGAGATCGTGGAGCACCCCGGAGCGCAAGGCGGCGTCGTAGGGCCCCGGGAGATGCCAGAGCCAGAGCACGAGGACGTACGCGGGCCACGTCACCGTCATGCGCGTGGCGATCGTCAGGACGTGACGAAGCGCGCGCCCGGGGGCGAGCAGACGGCCGACCACGCGTCGCGCCCGCTCGGGGAGCCCCCACAGCGTCACGGCGAGCGGATCGGCGAGGAGCAGCGCCGGCGCCGCGACCGACACGAGCAACAGATGCTGCGCCATGTGCGCGGTGAAGAGCGTGTGCCCGGCCGCGTGCACCGCGTCCGACAGCGCGATGCCGAGCGCGGTGAACGCGACCGCGGCCGCGACGAGCCGGCCGGCGCCGATGCCGGGGCGCCGGCACGCGCGCAGGCGCCAGGCGCCGCGGGCGAAGAGGACGACGGCGACGACGAGCGGCACGGCCACGGTGACGCGCACGGCGCTAGTGGCCGGGAACCCAGAGACCGATGACGTTGTACGCGAGGACCACCGCGAGCACGACGAGGTTGATCCACGAGAGCGCGATCAGGAGCCGCTCGATCATCGTCAGTCGCCGAGGCCGGGACCGAGCCCGCCCCAGTAGAGGACGAGATAGACGACCCCCCACACCGCGAGGACCGCGTACACGACGAGCAGCCACCGATTGACGCGGCCGTGGCGCGAGGTGATCTCGCCTTGCGCGTATTCCTGGATCTCGTCGTCGTCAGCCATCGTGCGGGTCCTGCTCGACGCGGAGCACATCGTGCTTCACGCCCTCCACGTCGCGGAACGCGCCGCTCGCCACTCCCCACGCGAAGGCGCACAGCGCGGCGAGGGCCATGAGCGTGGCCACCACGAACTCGCCGAGCGTCAGGTACTCGATCATCAGTCGGAAATCCCGGGGTAGTAGCGGCGCTTCGCCGTGACGCGATCGCCCTCCGGCATCCACGCGCGACTGGGATGGTCCGCGCTCACCGCGGCGGAGCTCAGCGCGTCCCGCGCCGCGCGCGGGAGCGCAAGCTTCTCGCCCGTGAGCGGATCGGCCCACGCGGAGAGCGAGAGCACGTAGTAGGAGATCGCCCAGCGCTCCTCGTCGGTCATCGTGTCGGCGAAGGACGGCATCGGCGTTCCATCGAGGCCGTTGGTCATCGTCCGGAAGACGTCGGCGACGTGCGCGCCGCCCTTGAGCTGGCCGCGCGCCAGATCGGTCGGCCGGATCGGCCGATCGAGGTCGTCCTTCAGCTGCGCGGCCGAGGGGCCGTCTCCCCGGCCGTGCTCGCCGTGGCACTCCCAGCACTTCGCGCTCGCGTAGAGGTCCCGGCCGCGCGCGATGAGCTCCGCGCGCGCGGCGGGAACCGTGGCCACGAGCGGCGGCTCGGGCTTCTCGTCCTTCCAGCGCTTCGAGAACGTCTTGATGAAGGCGACGACCGCGAGACGGTCCTTGTCGGGCAGCTCGTGCCACGTGGGCATCGCGGTCCAGCGCACGCCCCGCGTGACGGTGCGATACAGATCGCCGTCCGTCGGGAGCGTGCCCGACGGCGTGCTGCGGAACTTGAAGACGGCCGCCGTGAAGTCGCGCGGGCGCGGCGAAAGGAACGTCGCCGCGACGCCGTTGCCGTCCCCCTCCACGCCGTGGCAGCCGATGCAGCGCTGGCGGTAGACGACGCGTCCGCGCTCGACCAGGTCCGAGCGGTCGGGCACGGTCATCGCGGTCACGCCGACGTTCTGCGGCTCGAACACGTCCCGCCACGCGCCTCGGTTCGTGCCGAGCTTCTGGAGGTAGCGGACGAGATCCACGAGCTCGGTGGTGGGCGTGACGAGCCGTAGCGACGCGGGCGGAGCCTTGAGATGTCCGACGTCCACCAGCGGCGTGGCATCCAGCGGCAACGCGCCGTCGGCGCCGGGAGGGACGAACGTCAGGCCGGAAACGTCCGGGACGAGCAGGATCGTGCGGTCAGCGCGGAACGTGAACCAGCGCCGAAGCTCGGCGGTCGGCTCCACGTGCGCGCCATCGCCCTCGCGACGATACGCCGCCCGTGTCTGGTGGAAGAGCCACGTGAAGCTCGGCATGATCGAGTCGGGAACGACCAGCCGAGGATCCCAGTGGTGCGCGTAGTGCCAGTCGTCCGCGAACTTGAGGCCCACGCGCGTGAGATCGGGCCCGATCCTGCGCGTGGACAGGAGATGTGGCAGGTCGTACGCGTACTCGCCCGCTTCCGATACCGGGCCCCAGCGCAGGTCTTCCCTCGTCACCGGCCGCACGTACTGGCTGTGGCAGTACCAGCAGCCCTCACGGATGTAGATCCGCCGCCCGCGCGCCTGCGCGGGCGTGTAGTCGACGGCGTCCGTGCGCACCCACTTCACGTCGCCGAGCTCGGTGCGCACGGCGCGCGTGACCCGTGCGGAGCGCGACTCGGGGATCAGCGCCGGCAGCACGCCCTGCACGAACATCGCGAGGGTGACGAAGAAGAAGCCGGCGCCCACCGCCAGGGGCGCGATCGACTTCACGCGGCCCTCGCGAGCGAGCCCCGCACGAGGGTGAGGACGACCAGCGATGTGCCGACGTCCATGGCGATGCCCGTCAGCGTGCGCAGCCACCAGTAGGGCCGGATGGCGTTCACGGAATCCATCCAGTCCGCCTGCGCGATCAGCATGAAGCCCTGCTGCAGGCCCTGCGCCGTGAGGATCAGCACCATGGCCGCGATGCCGAGGGTGATGAGCCAGAAGCCCGTGTTGGCCAGGCGGAAGCTCGACGGGCGCGACTGCGTGACGCGCGGCCAGACGTAGACGGCGCCGGCCATCGCCCACATCACGAAGGTGCCGAAGATCGTGATGTGCGAGTGCGCCACGACGAAGTCGGTGAAGTGCGTGGGCTGCTGCAGCGCGCGGAGCGCTTCCACCGACCCCTGGAAGCAGCCGATCAGGTAGAGGACCGCGCCCACGATCAGGAACTTGGCGGGCAGGTTGGTGCCGAGGTCGCGCCAGTGCCCGGTCATCGTGCCGAAGAAGTTCTGGAGCACCGTCCACACGGGCACGATCAGCATCATCGACGACACGATCGCGATGGTCTCCGCCCAGTCGGCGATCGGCGAGTAGAGGTAGTGATGGATCCCGACGAACGGATAGAAGAAGGCGAGCGACCAGAAGCCGATGAGGGAGAGCCGATGGCTGTAAATCGGTGCGCGAACACTGGCGGGCAGGAAGAAGTAGATCAGGACATACCCTGCCGGCGTGATCCAGAGCCCGACGACGTAGTGGATGAAGAGTCCATGCCACGCGGCGTTGTTGATGCCGGCCAGGTACGACGGGCCGAGCATCAGGAGCACCAGGTTGGCGTCGGTCCACACGAGCGCGGCGATCAGATACCAGAGCGAGACGTAGAGCGGCGGCGACACGCGGCGGTGGATCGTCACGAGACATTGCGCGGTGAGGACGAGCAGCGCGATGAACAGCGCGATCACGTTGGCGAGCGGCAGCTCGCCGGCCTCCCAGCCGCGATTGCCGCCGAGCCCCATCGCGACCACGAACGCGACGAGGTTGAGATTCCACAGCCACAGGAGAGGCCGGCCGAGGCGCGCGCCGGCGAGACGCACTCCGCAGAGACGCGGCACCACGTAGTGCGCGAGGCCGATGAAGAGGGTCGAGAACGCGCCCCAGATCACGCCGTTCACGTGCATCGGGCGCATGCGCCCGAAGGTGAGCCACGCGGTGTCGCCGAGGAACTGGGGATAGTTGAACTTCGTCGACACGAGCGCGCCGATCGTGGGAAACACGAGCAGCCACACGAGACCCGTGGCGAGCCAGGCCCGGATCAGCGGAGCGTCGATGAGCGCGTCGTTCTGTGCGGTGACGTCGGGCGACACAGCCGCCCTATCCTGCGTCGGCTGGCGCAGGAGTCAAGCGGAACGCGTGCCGGTCGCGCGGCGGGCTACACTGACGCCATGTCGATGGTGCGCGTGCTCGCCGCCGTCCTCGCCGCGTCCCTGCTCGCGTCGGTCGGGCCCGTGTCGGCGGCGTGTTCGCCGACGCGCCCAGATGCTCTGGGCCCGTTCTACGTCGCCGGCGCCCCCGAACGCAGCAAGACCGGCGACGGTCTGACGGTGCAGGGGGCGGTGCGATCGACGCGCGAGTGCAAGGGTCTCCCGGCCGCGAAGGTCGAGTGGTGGTCGGCGAACCGGAGTGGCCAGTACGACGACGGCCATCGTGCCACGCAAGTGACCGACACCGAGGGCCGGTATCGCTACGTCACCGACATGCCGGGCAAGTACCCCGGCCGCCCGGAGCATCTCCACGTGAAGGTGAGCGCTCCCGGCCACAAGCCGCTGGTGACGCAGATCTATCCGAAGCCCGGCGACAAGGAAATCCCGTTCGACTTCGTTCTCCAGGCCTGAATAGCAGTCGGACCGGATTGCGGTCCTCGGCCTGAGTAACTCCCCCTCGATAGCAGTTGATCGTCGTGTGGCAGCCTAGCGTAGACCGACTTCAGCAGAGCGCCTTCGGGCGGTGGGGGGTATTGGGGGAGCGTCAAGACGCTCCCCCTATGTCAAATCAAGGCCGTTCGGCCTATAAGCGCATCGCCCGCAGTCTTTCTATCCGCTCTTCCAGCGGCGGGTGCGTACTGAACAGCGTGGCGAAGCTCCGGCCGCTCAGCGGGTTGACGATGAACAGGTGCGCCGTGGCCGGATTGGCGTGCATGGGGACCACTTCCTGCGCCATCTGCAGCTTCTCGAGCGCCTTGGAGAGCCCCCAGGTCTTGCCCGCGAGCCTCGCGCCCGTGGCGTCGGCCTGGTACTCGCGCGAGCGGGACACGGCCATCTGGATCAGCATGGCCGCGATCGGGGCGAGGATCGCCATGACGATGGCCGCGATGGGGTTCGTCCCCTCGTCATCGTCGCTGTGGCCGCGGCCGCCGAACATCGCGGCCCACTGCGCCATGTGGGCGAGGTAGGTGATCGCGCCCGCCAGGGTGGCGGCGATCGTCGAGATCAGCACGTCGCGGTTCTTCACGTGGGCGAGCTCGTGGGCGAGCACCCCCTCCAGCTCTTCCTCGTCGAGGATCCGCATGATGCCCTCGGTGACCGCGATGACCGCATGCGCCGGGTCACGGCCGGTGGCGAAGGCATTGGGCGTATCGGTCGGGATGAGATAGACGCGCGGCATCGGGATCCCGGCGCGCAGGGCCAGGCGCCGGACGATGTTGTACAGGCGGGGCGCCGACGCCTCGTCGACGGGCTGCGCCTGGTACATCGCGAGCACGATCTTGTCGGAGAACCAGTAGCTGAAGAAGTTCATGACCACCGCGAAGAAGAACGCGACGATCATGCCCTGCCGGCCACCGACCGCGCCGCCGATGAGGACGAGCAGCGCGGTGAGCACCGCCAGGAGGAGTCCGGTCTTGAAGACGTTCGACATGGTCGACATGGGTTGGCCCCCTCGCAGGACGGCCGTGTATGTGCGTGTCAAAGAGTCCAGCGCGATCCAAAGTGAGGGTAGCAAAGGGGGTTTGGGGGGTCAAATGCCTTGACTTGCCAGAACCCCGTCGATATACTGGCCCGGTTCTACAAAAATTCTTTTGTTTGTAAAGACTTACACGGAGCCGAACGGCTTCGCGGCGGCAAAGAACCATGATCATCCGAGTCTCCGAGCTTCCCGACGACGGCCTCTCGATCGATGAGACCGCTCTGGCGGCGTCGCCCTATTCGGACCCGGCGTGGCATCTGGAGCGGTTGCGGCTCCAGCTGACCAGGGACGGGAACGAGGTCGACGTGACCGGGCAGGTCAGGGCCAGCGTGCCCCAACTCTGCGGCCGCTGCGCCGAGGGCATCACGAGCCGGGTCACCGCCGACATCGACCTGCGGTTCGCCCCCAAGCCCGCGCACGTCGACGGCGCGGAGCTGGGGCGCGATGACCTCGACACCGACTTCTACGTCGACGACCGGATCGATCTCGCCCGGGTCATCGAGACGGAAACGACCCTCGCACTGCCGATGAAGCCTCTCTGCAATCCGGACTGCCGCGGCCTCTGTTCGGTGTGCGGCGCCAATCGTAACCTCACCCCCTGCGCCTGCCCGGAGCGAGCGCCCGACCCGCGTCTGGCGGTCCTCAGGACGCTGACTCAGCGCACGCAGAACTAAGGAGAGTCCATGCCGCTGCCGAAACGACGCCATTCGAAGACGCGGGGGCGCAAGCGCCGGACGCACTACAAGCTGGCCGCGCCGACCAGGGCCGTGTGCCCGCAATGTCGCGAAGCCAAGCTGCCCCACCGGATCTGCCCGCACTGCGGGTACTACAAGGGCCGGGAGATCGTCGCGGTCGAAGGCGCGTAGTGAAGATCGCCGTTGACGCCATGGGTGGGGACCACGGCCCTACCGTGGTCGTCGAAGGCGCGGTCGCCGCGGCGCGGGAGCTCGGCGTCTCCGTCGTGCTCGTGGGCGACAAGGCCGCGATCGAGCGGGAGCTGACGCGTCTCGGCGCCCCGTCCGGGCTCGAGATCCGGCATGCCTCGCAGGTCGTGGGCATGGGGGAGAGCCCGTCACAGGCGCTGCGCCGCAAGCGCGATTCGTCGCTGCGGATCGCCGCCGAGCTGGTCCGTGACGGCGAGGCGAGCGCGTTCGTGTCGGCGGGGAACACCGGCGCCGCCATGGCGGTGGCCATGTTCGTCGTGGGCGTCCTCCGGGGGGTCGACCGTCCCGCGATCGCCGCGGTGCTGCCGAACCTCAAGGGCCACTCGGTCCTCCTCGACGTCGGCGCCAATGTCGATCCGAAGCCCTGGCATCTCTTCCAGTTCGCGGTGATGGGCAACGTCTACGCGCGCGACATCCTCGGCATCGAGCGTCCGCGGGTCGGCCTGCTCTCCGTCGGCGAGGAGGAGGGGAAGGGCAACGAGCTCACCAAGGAGGCCTACGAGCAGCTCAAGGACTCCTCGCTCAACTTCCTGGGCAACGTCGAGGGCCGCGACATCTACAACGGGCATTGCGACGTCGTCGTGACCGACGGCTTCACCGGCAACGTCGCGCTGAAGATCTCCGAGAGTCTCGCGGAGATGGTGATGGCCCTGATCCGCGAGGAGCTGATGCGGGACACGCGCTCGAAGCTGGCCGCGGCGCTCGCGCGGCCCGCGTTCAACCGGTTCAAGAAGCGGGTCGACTACGCGGAGATGGGCGGCGCGCCGCTGCTCGGCATCGACGGCGGTGCCATCATCTGTCACGGCGCCTCGCCGGTGAAGGCCATCAAGAACGCGGTCCGCGTCGCCGCGGAATGGGCGAAGGCGGGCCTCAACGAACACATCAGGGCGGCGCTCGAGAACGAGACCGCGCGCGGCAATCGGGACGAAGGAGGTCGCGGATGATCCGGGCGAAGATCATCGGGACGGGCGCCTACGCGCCCAAGCGGATCCTCACCAACGCCGATCTCGAGAAGATGGTCGACACGAGCGACGAGTGGATCCAGCAGCGCAGCGGGATCCGCGAGCGCCACATCGTCGACGAGAGCGAGGCCACCTCGGACCTCGCGGTGAACGCGGCCCGCCAGGCGCTCGAGCGCGCCAACCTGATGCCCGAGGACATCGACTTCATCGTGGTCGGCACCACCACGCCCGACATGTTCTTCCCCACGGTCGGCAACATCGTGCAGAACCGGCTCGGGTTCCGGCGGATCGGCTCCGTCGACCTGCTCGCGGCCTGCGCCGGATCGATCTACAGCCTCAGCGTCGGCGCCAAGTACATCGAGACCGGCAAGTACCGCCGCGTGCTCTGCATCGGCGCCGAGGCGCTCTCGCGCATCACCGACTTCACCGATCGCGGCACGTGCATCCTCCTGGCCGACGCGGCCGGCGCCGTGGTGCTGGAAGCGTCCGAGGACGGGAGCGGCATCATCGACACCGACCTCTACTCCGACGGTCAGTACGCCGACCTCCTGATCATGCCGGGCGGAGGCGCGCGCCATCCGGCGACCCACGAAACCGTCGACGCGCGCCTGCACTACGCGAAGATGAAGGGCAGCGACGTCTTCAAGGTGGCCGTCCGCATGTTCGTCGAGTGCACGGAGACGATCCTGGCGCGCCACCATCTCAGCGCCGACGACATCGACCTCTTCATTCCGCATCAGGCGAACCTCCGGATCATCGAGGCCGCGGCGAAGCGTGTCGGCCTGCCGATGGAGAAGGTCTTCGTCAACGTGGACCGCTACGGCAACACCGGCGCCGCGTCGGTGTACGTCGCGCTGGAAGAGGCGCTCGGCGCCGGACGGATCAAGAAGGGCGACACGATCCTCATGGCCGCGTTCGGCGGAGGCTTCGCGTGGGGCGCCGCGCTGGTGAAATGGTGACCATCGCGTTTCTCTTTCCCGGGCAAGGCTCGCAGGCGGTCGGGATGGGCCGGTCGTTCTACGAGGCGTCGGCGGGCGCGAAGGCCGTCTTCGAGGAGGCCAACGACGCGCTGGGCTTCGATCTCGCGAAGCTCGCGTTCGAGGGTCCGGAGAGCGAGCTGGCGCTCACCGCGAACACGCAGCCGGCCGTCCTCACCGCGAGCGTGGCCGCCGCGACGGCGTGCGCCGAGCGCGGGCTCACGCCCGGCCTCGCCGCCGGCCACAGCCTCGGCGAATATTCCGCGCTCGTGGTGGCGGGCGCCCTGCGCTTCGCGGACGCCGTGCGCGTGGTACGCAAGCGCGGCGAGTTCATGCAGGAGGCGGTGCCGGTGGGGACGGGGGCGATGGCCGCCATCATGGGCCTCGATCTCTCCGCGGTGGAGGCGATCTGCAAGGACGCCGGCGCCGGCGAGGTCGTGGACATCGCGAACATCAATTCGTCCGGTCAGATCGTCGTGGCCGGACACAAGGGAGCGGTCGAGCGCGCGGCCGCCGCGGCGGGCAAGAAGAGCGTGATGCTGCCGGTGAGCGCGCCGTTCCACTCCTCCTTGATGGCGCCCGCGGCCGAGCGCCTGACGGGCGAGCTCGCGGCCGTGACGGTGCGCGACCCCGCGATCCCGGTCGTGCGCAACGTCGATGCGGGCGTCACGCGCGCGGCGGCCGACGTGAAGCCCTACCTGCTGCGGCAGGTGGCGAGCCCCGTGCGCTGGACCGACTGCGTGCATCGCCTCCACGATGAGGGCGCGACGGCGTTCGTCGAGGTCGGGCCCGGCCGCGTGCTGACCGGGCTCTTGCGTCGCATTCTCGACGGTGTGCGCGGCCACAGCGTCGAAGACACCGCAGGGCTCGACCAGGCGCTCACGGCGCTCGGGAGGCCGGGGTGACGCCCGCAAGCCCCCATCTGGAGGGCAAGGTGGCCGTCGTGACCGGCGGGAGCCGGGGCATCGGCGCGGCCATCGCAACGTTACTGGCCGAGCGCGGAGCCGCCGTGGTAGTGTCGGCGCGCGACGCCGACCGACTTGCCGCGGCAGTCAAGGACCTCGAATCGCTCGGGGCCGCGGTGGCCGGCGTCGCCGGTGACGTCAGCCGGCGCGAGGACGCGGAGCGCGTGGTGGAGACGGCGCGGGAACGGTTTGGCCGCCTCGATCTCCTCGTCAACAACGCCGGCATCACGCGTGACGCTCTCCTCCTCCGCATGAAGGACGAGGACTGGGATCGCGTGATCGAGGTGAACCTGCGCGGCGCGTTCGTGATGACCCGGGCGGCGGCCAAGGTGATGGTCCGACAGAAGAGCGGGCGCATCGTCAACGTGTCTTCGGCGGCGGGCGCCATGGGCAACGCCGGCCAGGCGAACTACTCCGCGGCGAAGGCGGGCCTCATCGGCTTCACGAAGTCCACCGCGCGCGAGCTGAGTCACTGGGGCATCCTGGTCAACGCCGTCGCCCCGGGACTCATCGAGACCGACATGACCGCGTCCATTCCGGCGGCGGCGCGTGAGGCGCTGCTCGCTCAGGTGCCGCTCGGGCGCGTCGGGACACCGCGGGAAGTCGCCGAGGTGGTAGGATTCCTCGCCGGTGAGGGGGCGACGTACATCACCGGCCAGGTGTTTCACGTCAATGGCGGCCTCTACATCTGAGGCCTTAGCAGCGAATCCACTGCCGGAGGTGAGGCGTTCATGGGGAAGTCAGTCGAGGAGAAGGTCAAGGAGATCATCGTCGAGCAGCTCGGCGTCGAAGAGGACGATGTGACGCCGTCGGCGAAGTTCATCGAGGACCTGGGGGCCGACTCGCTCGACACCGTCGAGCTGGTGATGGCGCTCGAGGAGCACTTCGACATCCAGATCCCCGACGAGGACGCCGAGAAGATCGTCACGGTCGGCGACGCCGTCCAGTACATCAAGGACAACTCGTAAGGGGCCGCGGGTCGTGGTGGAGTCTCGCCGGGTCGTCATCACGGGGGTCGGGGCGCTGACCCCGATCGGCAACACGGCCGAGGCGTTGTGGACGGGCCTGACCCAGGGCCGCTCGGGCATCGGCCCGATCACGAAGTTCGACGCCGCCCTCTACCCGACCCGGATCGCGGGAGAGATCCGGAACTTCGACCCGCTCGCCTTCGTCGACAAGAAGGACGCCCGCCGGCTCGACCCCTATCTCCAGTACGCGATCGCGTCCGCAGCCATGGCCGTCAGCGACGCCGGCCTCGACACCGGGAAGATCGACGCCGAGCGCTTCGGCGTCCTCATCGGCTCCGGCATCGGCGGCATCACCACGCTGCTCGAAGGCGAGCACGTGCTGCTGGAGAAGGGCCCCGACCGGGTGTCGCCCTTCATCATCCCCATGCTCATCATCAACATGGCGTCGGGCCTCGTCTCGATGCGGTTCGGCGCGAAGGGCCCGAACTCGTCCGTGGTCACGGCCTGCGCCACCGGCAACCACGCGATCGGCGATGCGTTCCGTCTCATTCGCTTCGGCGAGGCGGACGTGATGATCGCGGGCGGCGCGGAGGCCATCGTCGTGCCCCTCACCATCGCCGGCTTCTGCGCGATGAAGGCGATGTCGACCCGCAACGACGAGCCGCAGAAGGCCTCCCGGCCGTTCGACGCCGCGCGCGACGGGTTCGTGTGCGGGGAGGGCGCGGGGATCGTCGTGCTCGAGGCGCTGGAGCACGCGGTGCGGCGTGACGCGCGGATCTACGCCGAGGTCATCGGCTACGGCATGACCGGTGACGCGCACCACATGACGGCGCCCGACCCCGAGGGCGACGGCGCCGCGCGCGCGATGGCGCTGGCGCTCAAGAGCGCGGGGCTCGCCGCGAGCGACGTCGGCTACATCAACGCGCACGGGACCTCGACCCCGTACAACGACAAGTTCGAGACCCTCGCGATCAAGCGGGTCTTCGGCGATCACGCGAAGAAGCTCGCGGTGTCGTCCACGAAGTCGATGACGGGCCACCTCCTTGGCGCCGCCGGCGGCGTGGAGGCCATCGCCACCGCGCTCGCGCTGCACCACGGCCTGCTGCCGCCCACGATCAACTACGAGACCCCCGATCCCGAGTGCGACCTCGACTACGTGCCGAACCAGGCGCGCAAGCAGGACGTGGAGGTCGCGCTCTCGAACGCGTTCGGCTTCGGCGGCACGAACGCCACGCTCGCCTTCCGCAAGTACCGCGGCTAGCCCGGCGCCGTCGTGGACGGGCTCGCGGCTCTGCAACAGCGCCTCGGGCACACGTTTCGCACCGCCGCGCTCGTGGAGCGCGCGCTCACGCACGCGTCGTACGCCAACGAGCATCCGCCCGCGCTCGACCAGGAGCCGCTCGCGTTCCTCGGCGATGCCGCCCTCGGGCTGGTCGTCGCGGAGCAGTTGATCGCGGAGGACATGGATTCCCCGGTCGGGATCCTCACGCCGCGGCGCGCGGAGATCGTCGCCGGCGCGAACCTCGCGCGCTGGGCGGCCGACCTCGAGCTCGGCGCGCTGCTGCGTCTCGGGCGGGGAGAAGACCAGACGGGCGGGCGCACACGCGAGTCGATCCTCGCCACCACGCTCGAAGCGGTGCTCGGCGTCCTCTATCTCGAGGGCGGATTGCCCGCGGTGCGCGCGGCGGTGGAGCGGCTGTCCGGTCGCGCCGCAAACCCGCGTGGTACGCTCTGACCATGCGCTTCTGGCCGAGGCGGCGGGCGGCGCCCGCCCCTCCGCCCTCCGACGACGCGATCCTGATGGGCGACGTCCTGCGCCGCAATGTCGACGACATCCTGGCGGTGTACGACGACGGCGTGAAGAACGGCGTCTTCCTCTTCCGGGGCCAGCTCATCACCACGCCCGCGCGCGCGCTGGAGATCCTCCGCGAGCGCTTCGGACGCTTCGGCTACACGCCCTACCTGCGCGCGTCCCACGGCGGAGTGCTCGTGCAGGCCTGGCCGGCGACCGTGGTGAAGGACCAGCTCGCGCGTCATGCTCAACGTCGTGCTGTTCCTGCTCACCGTCGCCTCGACGCTCCTCGCGGGCACGCAGTTCGTCGGGTCGCCGACCTTCGATGCCCTGCGCGGCGATCCCTCGTGGTGGTGGCTGCTGAGCGGCGTGCCGTTCGCGGTCACGCTGCTGGCGACGCTCGGCGTGCACGAGTTCGGGCACTACTTCACGGCGCGCTACTACGGCGTCTCCGTCAGCCTGCCGTACTTCATCCCGGTCCCGCCGCCGTTCCTCTTCGGCACGCTCGGCGCGGTCATCCGGATGCGCTCGCCCACGCGAGATCGCAACGCGCTCTTCGACATCGCGGCGGCGGGGCCGCTCGCCGGGCTCGTCATCGCGATGCCCGCGCTCGTCCTCGGGATCCAGTGGTCCGTGCTGGCGCCCGTGGTTCCGGGGGCCTGGGTGACGTTCGGCGATTCGGCGCTCACGCACCTCTTCGTGAGCCTGAAGTTCGGCGCCGTCCCGGATGGGATGAAGCTCTATACGCATCCGGTCTTCGACGCCGCGTGGGTCGGGCTGCTGGTGACCGCGCTGAACCTGATGCCGGTCGGCCAGCTCGACGGCGGCCGGATCGCCTACGCGCTGTTCGGCACGCGGCATCGCGTGGTGGGGATCGCGACGTTCGTCGCGCTCCTCGCGCTCGGCGTGGTCACGTGGTCGGCGAACTGGGTGGTGTGGGGCCTGTTCGTCCTCGTCTTCGTCGGCTTCCACCACGGACCGCCGCTCGACGACGTGACGCCGCTGACGCCGGCCCGGCGCGCGGTCGGCTACGTGTGTCTGGCGCTCCTCGTCCTGCTCGTCCCGCCGGTCCCGATCGAGATCTCGTAGGCATCCCCGCGGACGCGTGACGGCATGTCACGCGTCGGCAATTTGTCACCGGCCACCCGGCACAGCGTGCAGGAGCCGGCGCCAGAGTCCACCCGCCGAGTCTCCCCGAACCTCTTGATATCGAAGCGGTCGATCGATCCGGCGCGATCCGGCACCATCCGTGCACCCCGTTGCGCGTCTTCAGTGGTTGGGCGGAGATCCGAGAGCGGACAAGGGGGCTTGCATGATGACGTGTCAGGCGGCGGTGGTGCTCGGGGCGCTCTTGATGGCCGCGGTGTTCGGCGGCTGCGCGACGCAGTCCGCGAACGAGCCTTCGGCGATCCCGGGGCTGACGGCCACGATCCTGTCGGGACGAGACATGGACGGCGCCGGCGTCCGGGCAGGGAGCCCCGCCCTCCAGGCCGGGAACTCCGCGCGGCCGCGGCTCGGAGACTTCGTCGCGCACGACGAGATCCGTGACGTCCACTTCGACTTCGACAGCTACGAGATCGCACTCACGGAAGCGACGGTCCTCGACTCGAGCGTCCAGTGGCTCAGAACGCATCCCGAAGCCCTGCTGCTGATCGAGGGCCACACCGACGAGCGTGGGACCAACGAGTACAACCTCGTGCTCGGTGAGCGGCGCGCCAAGGCCTCGAAGACCTACCTGGTGTCGCACGGGATCTCGTCGAGCCGGATCACGATCCTCAGCTACGGCGAAGAGCGCGGTCTCTGCCGCGAGAAGACCGAGGGCTGCTGGACCACGAACCGGCGCGCCCACTTCCTCGTGAAGTCGCGCTAGGCGCGCTTCACCCGGCGCAGCAGGACCAGCCCGACGACGAAGAAGAGCCCCACCGCGGCGATGGCGGCGCGCTGGTCGCCCGCCATCGCCCGGGAGACCCCGCCGAAGACCAGCGGCCCCATCACCGCGCCCGTCTTCCCCACCAGCGAGTAGAAGCCGAAGAACTCCGCTTCACGGTCGGGCGGCA
The DNA here is from genome assembly GCA_963707305.1 of uncultured Candidatus Rokubacteria bacterium. Classification (GTDB taxonomy): domain Bacteria; phylum Methylomirabilota; class Methylomirabilia; order Rokubacteriales; family CSP1-6; genus VGLJ01. The sequence goes on along the minus strand of CAVPPZ010000025.1, from coordinate 203,728 downwards.
CCAGGCTCGCCATCAGCGCACGGCTCGCGGCCTGGATCGGCGCCGAGCCCGGTGCCCGCCAGGACCGCGACCACCCAGAAGTGCCACTTCTCCTGGACGAAGTAGGTGAGGACGGTGACCGCGATCCATTGCACGAGCGTCACCGAGATCACGAAGCGCGGCCCGCGCCGGTCGCTCGGCCGCGCCCACGCGGCGGAGCCGACGAGCGCGGTGAGCTGCACGAGCATGAAGAGCAGGATGATCTCGGGAAAGGTGAACCCGAGCGTCTTCGCCGCGAAGATCCCCGCGAAGAAGATCACGGTGTTCACCCCGTCCTCGTAGATGAAGTACGCGAGCAGGAAGCGCCGCAGCGCCTGGCGGGCGGGATGCGTCACGATCTCCCGCAGCGTCGCCACCGTGTCGGTGAAGCCGCGCGCCAGCGCGCGTGAGAGCGGCATGGCGTGACGGGTGTCGGCGGGCAGGGTGATGAACGCCGGGAGCGCGAAGAGACCGAACTGCACGGCCGTGAGCACGAAGCACATCCCGTACATGCCGGAGACCGTGAACGGATACGCGGCGAGGAAGGCGACGATCGAGCCCGCGTAGCCGACCGCGAACCCGATCGCCGACAGGCTGCCGAGGCGTTCGGGAGTGACGAGCGCCGGCAGGTACGCGTTGTAGTAGACGACCGCCGCTTCGTAGCAGACCAGCGTGAGCACCGCGTACACGAAGCCGCGGACGACCATGCCCGGCCCCAGCGTGGCGAGGAGCGCCGCGCCGGCCACCGAGATCAGCGTGAGCGCCACGAAGAAGGGCTTGCGCGCTCCGGCGTGATCGGCGATGCCGCCGAGGAGCGGGGAGGACACCGCGACGATGACCATGGTGGTGGAGCTCACGAGCCCCCACCAGAAGTCGCCACGTCCCGTCTCGTTGCCCACGATGGCCTGCGCGTACCAGACCGGGAAGATGGTGGCGACGACGATGGCCGACACCGACGAGTTGGCGAAGTCGTACAGGCACCACGCGACGATCCTGCGATCGAAGCGGCCGCGCACGGAGCGCAGGATGACACACGCCGCGCGCTTGCGCTACCATCGCCGCCATGCCGGGCCGGATCGACCTCAAGACGCTCGCGCAGCTCGTGCGCAAGGACGAGATCGACACCGTCCTCGCCGTGTTCCCGGACGGCTACGGCCGCCTGATGGGCAAGCGCGTGGTCGGCCGCTACTTCATCGACCACGTCGCGGAGGAAGGCTCGCACGCCTGCATCTACCTCTTCACGGTGGACATGGAGATGGAGCCGCTGCCCGGCTTCACGCTCACGTCGTGGGAGCGCGGGTACGGCGACATGAAGGTGGTGCCGGACCTCGCCACGCTGCGCCTCATTCCGTGGCTGACGAAGACCGCGCTCGTGCTGTGCGACGTCTACACGGAGGACGGCGCGCCCATCGAGGAGGCGCCGCGCTGGGCCCTGAAGCGTCAGGTGGAGCGCGCGGCGAAGCTCGGGTACACGGTGAAGACCGCGGCGGAGCTGGAGCTCTACGTCTTCAAGGAGACCTTCGAGGAGGCGCGCGCGAAGCGCTACCGGAACCTGACGCCCGTGTCCGGGTACCTGGAGGACTATCACATCCTCCAGACCACGCGGGAGGAGCCGCTGATCCGCGCGATCCGCAACGGGATGGAAGCCGCCGACGTCCCCGTGGAGACGTCGAAGGGAGAGTGGGGCCGGGGCCAGGAGGAGATCAACCTGCGCTACGCGGACGCCCTCGAGATGGCGGACCGCACCGTGCTCTACAAGCACGGGGCGAAGGAGATCGCCTCGCTCCACGGCTGTGCGATCACCTTCATGGCGAAGTACGACGTCGGCGCGGCGGGCTCGTCGTTCCACCTGCACTCGTCGCTGTGGGACAAGGCGGGGAAGGCGCTGTTCGCGCCGCGCGGGCAGGGCCGCGAGGCGAAGCAGTGGACGCCGATCTTCGGCCAGTGGCTGGCCGGCCAGATGGCGATGGCGCGCGAGCTCGCGTACTTCTACGCGCCCGGCGTGAACTCGTACAAGCGCTACCAGTCGGGCTCGTTCGCCCCGACCCGCGTCGCCACCGGCTGGGACAACCGGACGTGCGGCTTCCGTCTCTGCGGGGAGGGCGCCGGATTCCGGGTGGAGAACCGCATCCCGGGCGCCGACGCCAACCCGTACCTCGCGTTCGCCGCCACCATCGCCGCCGGCCTCCACGGCATCGAGGCGAAGCTGAAGCCGCCGAAGCCGTACGAGGGCAACGCGTACGACGACGTGTCGCTGCCGCAGGTGCCGAAGACGCTGCGCGAGGCCATCGAGGAGCTGAGCCGCTCGAAGGTCGCGCGCGCCGCGTTCGGCGAGCGCGTCGTCACGCACTACCTCCACGCGGCGCGGCTCGAGCAACAGGCGTACGACCAAGCCGTCACCGACTGGGAACTCATCCGCAACTTCGAGCGGATCTAGACCAGGTGGTTCATCGAACGGTTGCCGGCGGGCCGACGATAACGGCGCATCTGCGTCGTCGCCTCGTCGGGCACTCCCTGCGGCGTACAGGAGTACGCCTCAGTCGGGCCGCTCCTCGGCGTCCTCGCATCTGGACCCTTCTCGTCGCCCCGGGATCACGTTTCGGAATCGCGGCGGCTTCGCCGCGCGAGGAGAAGCGCATGCATGGGTGATCGGCTCAAAGGGAAGGTCGCGCTCATCACCGGGGCGGGGATGGGGATGGGGCGCGAGTGCGCGCTGCTCTTCGCGGAGGAAGGGGCGCGCGTGGTCGTCGCGCGACATCGACGCCAAAGCGGCGGCGGACACCGTCAAGGCGGTCGAGGCGAAGGGGGGGCAGGCCCTCGCCGTCGTCGGGGACGTGGCGGTCGAGGTTGACGTCGCGCGGATGGTGGCCGATGGGGTGGCGCGGTTCGGGGCGCTCCACGTGCTGCACAACAACGCCGGGGTGCTGTGGAAGGACCGCGACCGGTCCGTGCTCGAGACCGACGAGAAGTGGTGGGACCGCGTGATGGGGATCAACCTCAAGTCGGTGTTCTGGGTCACCAAGTACGGGATCCCGCACCTCAAGCGCGCCGGCGGCGGCTCCATCATCATGATGGGCTCCGTGTCGGCGCTCGCGGGCTTCACGCGCGCGCAGGACGCCTACACCGCCGCCAAGGGGGCGCTGATCTCGCTCACCAAGTCCCTCGCCATCCAGTTCGCGAAGGACAACATCCGCTGCAACTGCATCCATCCGGGCATCGTCGACACGCCGCTGCAGGCGCCGTACCTGACGGCGGAGATCCGCAAGGAGTTCGAGACGGGCATCCCGCTCGGCCGCATCGCGCAGCCGCGCGAGATCGCCAACGTGGCGCTGTTCCTCGCCAGCGACGAGTCGTCCTTCATGACGGGGGCCGAGCTCGTGGTGGACGGTGGGTTCACCGCCGGGTGAAGCTCCGCAGCACGACAGAGCCGGCAGCGCAGCCGCAACAAAGGAGACCGCTCATGCGACGACTCGTAGGGTTGGCGATGATGGTGGCGTTCCTGGCGGCCGGCGCGGCCGCGTGGGCCAAGGACGTCGTGGTCGTGTACACCGCGCTGGAGCCCGAGCAGATCACCGACTACATGAAGGCGGCGAACAAGACGCTGCCCAACATCGACGTCAAGATGCTGCGGCTGTCCACCGGCGACATCTCCGCGCGCTTCATGGCGGAGAAGGACAACATGCAGGCCGACGTCGATCTGGGGCGTGGCCGCCACCAACATGCTCGTCTTCAAGCAAGCCGGCCTCCTGGAGCCGTACGCGCCCAAGGGGCTCGAGCGCGTCCAGCCGCTGTTCCGCGACAAGGCGAACCCGCCGGCCTGGGTCGGCATCGACATCTACATGTCGGCGTTCTGCTTCAACACCGAGGTCGCGAAGAAGCACAACCTGCCGGCGCCGACGTCGTGGGCCGATCTCACCAAGCCCGTCTACAAGGGCCAGTCGTGATGCCGAACCCGGCGAGCTCGGGCACCGGCTACCTGTCCGTCGCCTCGATCCTGCAGCGGATGAGCGAGGGAAAGGGCTGGGAGTATCTCGACGCGCTCCACAAGAACATGGCCGAGTACACGAAGTCCGGGCTCCAAGCCCTGCAAGGACGCGGCGTCGGGCGAGCGCGCCATCGGCGTGTCGTTCGAGTACGTCGCCGCGAAGCAGAAGAAGGACGGGGCGCCGGTCGAGATGGTCCTTCCGAAGGAAGGCGCCGGCTACGAGATGGAGGCCAACAGCCTCACCAAGAAGGGCCAGCAACAACGCCGCCGCCAAGCAGTTCCTCGACTGGGCGATCACCGACGAGGCGATGGCCCTCTACGCGAAGTACTTCGCCGCCGTCGCGGTCGCCGGGCTTTCCCGTGCCCGAAGGGCTTGCCCAAGGACATCTGCAAGGTCGTCTACCCCAACGACTTCGACTGGTCGGCCAAGAACCGCGACGCATCCTCGGCGAGTGGACGAAGCGGTACGCGAAGTAGTGCCTCGGGCGTGGGGCCGGGCGGCGGGGCGGGCGGTGGCCCGAGGGTGTCCGCGGCCTGCTATGTCGGCAGTGGGCATTCGCCCACTGCCGACCGCTAATGTCCGCGTCACACCCTCGGGCCGCCGCCCGCCCTCGCCGCCCGGACCCCACGCCCGGCGCGCTTACTTTTCGGACCGATTCATGACTCGGCCGCGATGACGGTCGCGCCGTCGAGCGTCGATCGGATCGCCAAGAAGTTTGGGGACGTCGTGGCGATTCATGGGGTCTCCCTTTCCGTTCGGAGGGGAGTTCGTCTGCTTCCTCGGGCCGTCAGGGCTGTGGCAAGACCACCCTGCTGCGGATCATTGCGGGGCTCGAGCGACAGAACGTCGGGATGCGTGCGGATGCGGGGGCGCGACGTGTCGGCGCTGCCGCCGAGCCAGCGCGAACTACGGGATCGTCTTCCAGTCCTACGCGCTGTTTCCCAACCTCACCGTCGCCCGCAACATCGCCTACGGCCTGGAGACCCGGCGGGACGCGCGCGAGCCATCGCCGCGCGCGTCGACGAGCTGCTCGAGCTGGTGCGACCTGCCGGAGCTACCAGCGCATCGGTATCCGGCGCAGCTCTCCGGCGGCGAGCAGCAGCGCGTGGCGCTCGCGCGCGCGCTCGCGCCGTCGCCGTCGCTGCTCCTGCTCGACGAGCCGCTGTCCGCGCTCGACGCGCGCGTGCGCGCTCGCGCTGCGGCACGAGATCAAGGACCTGCAGCGCCGGCTGTCCATCACCACCATCATGGTGACGCACGATCAGGAAGAGGCCCTCACCATGGCGGACCGGATCGTGGTGATGAACCACGGCGGCGTCGAGCAGATGGGCACGCCGGCCGAGATCTACGTGGAGCCGCGCTCGCTCTTCGTGGCCCGCTTCGTCGGGCAGATGAACCTGCTGCCCGCCGTGGCCGACGCGCGCGCCGGGATGGGCGCGCGTCGGGACCGCTCGCGCTGCGCTACCGCGGCGGCGACGGCGCTGCCCGGCGGGCGCGCGCGCTCACGCTCGCGATCCGGCCCGAGGAGCTCGTCATCGGCGCCGCGGCGCGGCAGGCGCGAGAACGCGCTCACGGTGCGCGTGACGGACCGTGCAGTTCCTCGGCGCCTTCACCCGGCTCGGCCTCGCGCTTCCCGGCGACGGCGCCGTGCTCGAGTGCGACGTGGCCGCCGGCGCGCTCGCCGACGTCGGCGCCAAGGACGGCAGCGAGCTGGCGCTGGTGCTCCCGCCCGGCGCGCTCCGCGCCTTTCGCGAATGACGACCGGCTCGCGCGGACGCGATCCCCGATCCGGCGCGGTCCGCCACCGGCTGCACGGCGAGTCGCGTCGCTGCGTGGCGTCGCTCATCGGCGCTCTTCGCGCGTGTTCCTCGCGGTGTTCGTCCTCTATCCGATGCTCGCAGGTGCTGTGGCGGAGCCTGCTCGACAACGGCGGCGGCCTTCATCGGCCTGGCCAACTACGCGCGCTACTTCTCCACGCCCGCCATCGCCGTGTCGATCACCAACAGCCTCGCGGTGTCGCTGGTCACCATGGTGCTCACCGTGGTGCTCGCCTTCGTGCTACGCCTACGCGCTGACGCGCACGCGCGATGCCGCGGCGCGGGGTCTTCCGGCTGGTGGCCATGCTGCCGATCTTCGCGCCGTCGCTGGTGCAGGGCATCGCCTTCGTCTACGCCTTCGGCAACAACGGGATCGTCACCCGGCAGACCGGCGTCAACGTCGGCATCTACGGCGTCAAGGGCATCGTCGCCGGCCGAGATCTTCTACTGCTTCCCGCACGCGATGCTGATCCTGATCGCCGCGCTCACGGCGGCCGACGCGCGGCTCTACGACGCCGCGTCCGCGCTGGGCGCCTCCCGGCTGAAGACGTTCCGCACCGTCACGCTGCCCGGCGTGAAGTACGGCGTGATGAGCGCGTGCTTCGTCGTCTTCACGCTCGTGATCACGGACTTCGGGGTGCCCGAAGGTGATCGGCGGCAAGTACTCGGTCATGGCCACCGAGATCTACAACCAGGTGATCGGCCAGCAGAACTTCACGATGGGCGCGACCGTGTCGGTGGTGCTGCTGATCCCGGCCGCTGATCGCCTTCGTGGTGGACCGCCTCGTGCAGCGCCGCCAGTACGCGCTGCTCAGCGCGCGCAGCACGCCGCTCGTGCCCGCGCGGCCACCCGGCGCGCGACGGCGCGCTCTTCGTCTACTGCGCGCTGATGGCCGGCGCTGATCACGGCCATCTACGGCGTGATCCTGCGTCAGCTCGCTCGTCATGCGGTGGCCGTACAGCTTCGCGCTCACGCTCAAGCACTATCGCTTCGACACGCATCGGCGGCTACACGCGCGCTCGCTGAACAGCCTGTAGGTCGCCGCGCTGACCGCGGTGGTCGGGCACCGTCATCGTCTTCGCCGGCGCGTACCTCGTGGAGAAGTGCCGCACGCCGGCCAGTGGCCCGCTCTACCTGCTGTCGCGCTCCTCCCCGTGTCGATCCCCGGCATGGTGCTCGGCCTGGCCTACATCTTCACGTTCAACGCGCCGGGCAGCGCCGCTCAACGTCCTCTACGGCACGCTCGCCATCCTCGTCATCTCGAACCTCATCCACTACTTCACGGTGCCGTTCCTGACCGCCACGACCGCGCTCAAGCAGATGGACGCGGAGTTCGAGAACGTGTCGGCCTCCATCGGGCGTCGCCGTTCTACCGGACCTTCTGGCGCGATCACGGTGCCGATCGCGCTGCCGTCGATCGTCGCGCATCAGCATGTACTTCTTCCTGAACGCGATGGTCACGCTGTCGGCCGTCGTCTTCCTCGTGGCCCCGGGCACCGAGCTGGCCGCCGTCGCCGTGCTGCTGATGGACGACGCCGGCGACACCGCGCAGGCCGCCGCGATGTCGGTGCTCATCATCGCCATCGGTCTCGGCGTGCGCGCTCGTCTATGCTCTGGTGATGCGCGGCGTGACACGGCGCACGCAGGCGTGGACCACCGCGACACGATGACGCCGCATCCATGAGGACGCCCATGCACATCGAAACGATCGCCGTCCACGCGGGCCGCCGAGGTCGATCCGGCGACGGGCGCGGTCGCCCCGCCGATCCATCTCGTCCACCACGTTCGAGCGCGATCCCGACGGCAGCTATCCGCGCGGACACCTCTACGCGCGCAACAGCAACCCGACCCGCGAGGCGCTCGAGGCGTGCCTCGCCGCCCTCGAGCGCGGCGCCGCCGCCGCGGCCTTCGCCTCGGGCTCGGCGGCGACGGCGGCCGTGTTCCAGGCGCTGTCGCCCGGGCGATCACGTGATCGCGCCGCACGACGCCTATCACGGCACGGGCCGCCTGCTGCGCGAGACGTTCGCGCGCTGGGGCCTCGCGGCGACCTTCGTCGACATGACGGACCTCGCGGAGGTCGAGCGCGCGCTGCGGCCCGAGCACGCGCCTCGTGTGGGTGGAGACGCCGTCGAATCCCATGTGGAAGGTGAGCGACATCCGCGCGATCGCCGCGCTCGCGCACGGGGCCGGGGCGCGCTGCGTCTGCGACAACACGGTCGCGACGCCGGTCGGGCCAGTCGCCGTTCGAGCTGGGCGCCGACCTCATCGTGCACGCCACCACGAAGTACCTCGGCGGGCACAGCGACCTGATGGGCGGCGCCGTCATCGCGCGCGAGGCGGACGATCTCTTCGAGCGCGTGCGCGCGGTGCAGGCCGCGGGCGGCGCCATCCCGTCGCCGTTCGACTGCTGGCTCGTGCTGCGCGGCATCCAGACGCTGCCGTGGCGCGTGCGCGCGCACTCCGAGAACGCGATGACGCTCGCCGCCTTCCTCGCCGGCCACCGGCGCGTGGAGGCCGTGCACTATCCCGGGACTGCCGACCCACCGCGCGCACGCGCTGGCCGCCCGGCAGATGCGCGTGCTTCACCGGCATGCTGTCGTTCCAGGTGCGCGGAGGCGCGGCGGAGGCGCTGGGGGTCGCGGGCAAGGTGCGGCTCTTCACGCGGGCGACGAGCTTCGGCGGCACCGACAGCCTCATCGAGCATCGCGCGTCCGTCGAGGGGCCGGAGACGCGCGACGCCGCCGCAACCTGCTGCGCGTGTCCGTCGGGCTCGAGCACGCGGACGACCTCATCGCGGACCTGGAGGAGGCCCTCTCGTGAGCCTGGCGGAGCGGACGGCGCTGGTGACCGGCGGCGCGCGCGGCATCGGCCTGGCGATCACCGAGCGGCTCGTGGCCGACGGCGCGCGCGTCATGATCGCGGACCTCGACGGCGCCGCCGCGAAGAAGGCGACGGAGCGGCTGGGCGACAGCGTGCGCGGCGCTGGTCGGCGACGTCAGCCGCGCGGATCACGTCGAGCGGATCGTGTAGGGCACCCATCGAGCGCTGGGGCCGGCTCGACATCGTCGTGAACAACGCGGGCATCACGGGCCGGTCGTTCCCGATCCAGGACCTGACCGACGACGACTGGCACAAGGTCATCGCCTGCGACCTCACCAGCGTGTTCTTCGTGTGCCGCGCCGCGATCCGTCACATGCTGACCGCGGGCGGCGGCCGGATCATCAACATCGCCTCGATCGCGGGCAAGGAAGGCAACCCGACGCTGGTGCCGTACTCCGACCGCGAAGGCCGGCGTGATCGGCCTGACGAAGGCGCTCGCCAAGGAAGTGGCGACGAACAACATCTTCGTGAACGCGGTCGCGCCCGCCGTGATCGGCACCGACCTGCTCAAGCAGATGGAGCCGTCCACGGTCGACTGCTCGTCTCGAAGATCCCGATGGGCCGCGTGGGGACGCCGCACGAGGTCGCGGCGCTCGTGGCCTGGCTCGCGTCCGACGAGTGCTCGTTCTCGACGGGCGCGGTCTACGACCTGTCGGGCGGCCGCGCGAGCTACTGATGACATGGGGGGCGCGAGACGCGCCCAGCCCCCCCGGCCTCCGGGCGGACGTGAAGTCCGCCCTCCGGCGACTGCCGAGACGCGCCCCCCAAGCGTGACGTTCGGCGCGATCATGGCCCCCGCGGCACGGTCCGGACCATTCGTCCCTTGACGTCCGCGGTAACGTCGAAGACGTGTCCTCGAAGGAGCGATGTACCGCGTGAGCTGGAACGACTGCGCGCGTCGTCGTGCGTAACGTAGTCACGGAGGACGAGCGCTGTGCCTCGGAGGCGCGGCGCTCGGGGCTCTCGGTCTGGTCGGCTGGATCACGGGGACGACGCTGCTCACGACGCTCGGGTCTGGCCGGCCGCCGATGATGCCGAACACCGCCGTGGCCTGTGATGCTGGCGGGCGGCGCCGGAGCGATCCGCCATCGGGACGCGGGACGCGTGCAGCGCGACGCTGGCGTCCGTGGCCGCCGTCGTCGTGCTCGCCATCGGCGCCGGCACGCTCGCCGAGTACGCGCTGCGCGTCGACCTGCGCATCGATCAGCTGTTCATCCGTGCCGAGGCGGGCCCATACCCGGGCCGGCCCTCGCCGCCGACCGCGTTCGCGCTCACCTGTCTCGCCGCCGCGATCCTGCTCATCGATCGGCGGCCAACCGCTCGTGCACGCCCGTCGGAATGGCTCGTCCTGTTCGCCGGGCTCACCGCCCTCACGTCGCTGCTCGGACAACTGTTCGGCGCCGAGGCGCTCTATCGGTTCGCGCATGCGCCCGTGATCGGCGTCGCGCTGCCGACGGCGCTCGCCTTGCTGCTGACGTCCGTGGGCCTGCTCCTCGAACGGCCCGACGCGGGCATCATGCGCGTGGTCACGTCGCAGGGTCCGGGCGGCGTCCTGCTCCGACGCCTCATGCTGGCGGCCGTCGTGGCGCCGGTGGTGCTCGGACTCCTGGTCATGCGCTCCGTGGACGTCCTTGGCTTCGAGCAACTTCCGGTCGTGCTGGCCGCCCTGGCGGCCGTCATGGGGGTCGTCGGTCTGGTCCTGCTCGTCGTCACCGCCGTGCCCCTCAACCGCACGCACGAGGCCCTCGAGCTCGTTCGACGCCGGACCCGGGATCTCGTCGAGCAGGCCCCCGACGGGATCTTCGTCGCGGACCTCGACGGGCGCTACACCGACGTCAACGGCGCGGGCTGCCGCATGCTCGGGTATGCCCGCGAGGAGATCGTCGGGAAGACCATCATCGACCTGATTCCGCCCGAGGACGTGGGGCGGCTCTGGGATTCCAGAGAGCGAGCTCCTCCGGGGCGGGATCCACGTCGCCGAGTGGAGGCTCCGCCGCAAGGACGGCACCTACCTGCCCGTGGAGGTGAGCGCCAGGATCCTGCCGGACGGCCGCTGGCAGGGCTTCGTGCGTGACATCAGCGAGCGCAAGCGGCTCGAGGAGGCGCTGCGCCTCTCCGAGGCGAAGTCCTCGGGGATCCTCTCCATCTCCGCGGACGCGATCATCTCCGATCGACGAGAGCCAGCGCATCACGATGTTCAACGAGGGCGCCGAGAAGATCTTCGGCTACTCGAAGGCCGAGGCGATCGGGGCGTCGCTCGACATGCTGATCCCCGAGCGTTTCCGGGCCCGCCACCGTCAGCACGTCGAGCGATTCGCGGCGGGTCGGGAGGTCTGCCCGCCGGATGGGAGAGCGGGGGACGACGATCGTCGGCGTCCGCAAGAACGGCGAGGAGTTCCCCGCCGATGCGGCCATCTCGAAGCTCGACGTCGGCGGCACGAGAATCCTCACGGTCGCCCTTCGCGACGTCACCGAGCAGAAGCGCAGGGAGAGCGAGCAGAGGTTCCTCGCGGAGGTGGGCTCGGTGCTCGCCGCGACCCTCGACGACGAGGAGATGCTGGGCCACGTCGCGCGGATGGCCGTGCGCGACTTCGCGGACCTGTGCATCGTGGACGTCGTCGACGACGACGGGGCGGTGCGGCGGCGGCAGGCGGTCGAGCCGGGACCCGTCCCGCGCCTGGGCCTGCGATCTGCTCATGAAGGTCCCGGTCGATCGGAACCGTCCGGACCTGATGGGGTCGGTGCGGGAGACCGGGCAACCCGTGCTCCTGCGGGCCCTCTCGCCGGGAGCGTCGCGTCGTTCGCCGAAACCGAGGAACAACTGCGCGCGCTGCGCGCGCTCGACCCCAGGTCCGCGCTCGTGGTGCCGCTCGCGGCAGGCGGGAAGCTCCTGGGCGTGATGGGCTTCGTGTCCTCGACGCCCTCTCGCGCGTACGGGCCGGCGGATCTCCGTGCTCGCCGAGGAGCTCGCGCAGCGGGCGGCGCTCTCGATCGAGAACGCGCGGCTCTATCGTGCGGCGCAGCGCGCCATCCAGGCGCGGGACGACGTGCTCGGCATCGTGGCCCACGATCTGCGCAACCCGCTCGAAGCGATCCTGTTGCAGGCGCGTCTCCTGCTGCGCCACGCCGGTGAATCCGGGCCGCGGGCCAGGGACCCGGTGGTCGCGATCGAGCGTGCCGTGACCCGCATGAATCGCCTCATCCAGGATCTCCTCGACGTGACCCGCATCGAGGCGGGCCGCCTCTCCGTCGAGGCGAGAGCCTGCCCGCCGGCAGGTCGTCGTCGATTCCGTGGAAGCCCAGACGGCGCTCGCCGCGTCAGCCTCGCTCGAGCTCCGGCTCGACGTGGCGCAGGACCTTCCCGAGGTCTGGGCGGATCGCGACCGGCTCCTCCAGGTCTTCGAGAACCTGATCGGCAACGCCATCAAGTTCACGGAACCCGGCGGCCGGATCGTCGTCGGGGCGGCAGCCACGGGACGGCGAGGTGCTGTTCCGGGTGACCGACACCGGCGCCGGGATCGCCGCCGAGGACCTGCCGCACCTGTTCGACCGGTTCTGGCAAGCGCGGAAGGCCAGGCACGCGGGGCGCGGGACTCGGACTCCCCATCGTCAAGGGCATCGTCGAGGCGCACGGGGGCCGCGTCTGGGTCGAGAGCACGCCGGGACGGGGAAGCACCTTCTTCTTCACGATTCCGATGGCGCCTCACGTCGGGCAGACGGAGATCGCCGCGGAAGCCGTGTAGAGGTCGGTCCCTCCCGCGCCTACCGCGGCGCGCTCGGCGTGATCACGGTCTTCGCGCCACGGCCGGCGGTGGCGTGCGCGAAGGCGTCGCTGACCTTCTCCAGCGGAAACCGCGCGGTGACGAGCTTCTTCACGCGCAGCTTCGGCATGAGCGTGAGCGCGCGCCGGAAGGCCGTGCCCCGGCCGAACGCGCCGCCGACCCTGATCTCGCGGTAGTGCACGTCGAAGAGGTCGAGCGGGAGCGCGCTGCCTTTCGGATTCACGCCGACGAGCTGGAGATGCCCGGTGGGGCGCGTGAGCGCGAGCGCCTCGGCCACGAGCTCCGGCTTGCCGACGGCCTCGCAGACGACGTCCGCGCCGCGCCCCTTCGTCAGCGTCATCACGCGATCGCGCAGGCTCTCGCGCGTTGGATCCACCACGGTCGTCGCGCCGAGGCTCTTCGCGGCCTGGCGACGGTCCGCGATCGGATCCGAGAGAACGAGTCGCCTGGCGCCGCGCACCCGCGCGATCGCCATCGTGAGCAGGCCCATGATCCCGCCGCCGATGACCACCACGGTGGCGTCGCGCGGCATCTGGAACTGCTCGAGGCCTGACAGGCAGCACGCGGCCGGCTCCGTGAGCGCGGCCGTGACCGGATCGAGGTCGTGCGGCAGCCTGTGCACACACGACAGGGGGAGCGCGACGCGCTCGGCGAAGCCGCCCACGCGCGTGGCGCCGGGACACTGGCTGATGCGGCCCTCGGCGCACTCCGCGCACCTTCCGCACCCGTAGGACGGCTCGCAGGCGACGGCCTTGCCGATCAGGCTCTTGCCGACGCCGCGCCCGACCTCGCGCACCACGCCCGTGTACTCGTGGCCCATGACGAGCGGCGGCGTCCACGGGAACAGCCCCTGGGTGGCGTGGATGTCGGTGCCGCAGATCCCCGCCGCCTGGACGTCGAGCACCACCCACCCCGGCTTCGCCACGGGCTCGGGCGCCTGGTCGATGCTGAAGCGATCTCCCCCACGCCACGTCGCGACGTTCATGACCAGAGCCTCCTCGTGGCGAGCCGCGCGCCCTTCGGCCAGGGTCGCGAGCTTCGCCCACACCACGCTGTGCGCGACGATCTCCGATCCAGCGAACGTGCCGAACCCGCAGTCCGTCGACGCGATCACGCGCGTGCGATCGCCCACCGCGTCGACGGCCTGGCAGATGCGGTCGGCGACGACTTCCGGGTGCTCGACGTAGTTGGTCGTCGTGTCGATCACGCCCGGGATCAACAGCATCCCGTCCGGCAGCGGATGCCGCTTGAACACGGGGTACTCGTGCTGGTGACGCGGGTTCGCAAGCGGAATCGACAGCGCGCCGACCCGTGCGCGATAGAGCAGCGGCAGCACCGCCTCGAGCGGGACGTCGTGGACGTGCGGACCGTCGTAGTTGCCCCAGCAGACGTGGAGCCGGATGCGATCGGCCGGGATTCCCTCGGTGGCGCGGTTGATGGCGTCGACGTGGAGCGCCACCATCTGCTGGAAGCGCTCGAGCGGATCGTCCTTGAAGAAGCGCACGCGCTCCATCGCCAGGTCCGGACAGTCGACCTGCAGCACGAAGCCGCGCTCGTGGATGAGCGCGTACTCCTTGCGGATCTCGCGCGCGAGCGCCATCACGTAGCGCTCGTGCGACCGGTAGTGCGCGTCGAGCAGGATGGTGGCCATCACGCCCGGCGACGCCGCCGTCATGAAGCGGTCGACGAACTTCTTCGGGTGCGCGTCGGTGGCGCGCTGGAAGAGCTCGCACTCGCGCGCCGCCGGGCCAAGATCGGTGTACTCCACCTCGCCGATCGCCTGGGGCGCGTTGGCGATGCGCGCCGCGTCGCGCCGCCGGTACGCGAGCATCTCCGCATAGTCCGGGAACTCGACGAGGTCCCGCGACAGCGGCCGACGACTTTCACCACCGAACCCCTTCATGCGATGCGCGGCATACGTCGAGAACCCCGGCCGCGGCTGCTCGCCGTCGTTCCCGACGTCGATCCCCGCCTCGAGCTGGCGCCCGACCACGTCGCGGATCGCCGACTCGGTCGCCCGATCCAGCGCCGCCGCGTCGACGACCTCGCCCCGGTCGTAGCGCACGAGGAGATCGCGGAGGGCCGGAGAGCGCGGAATGCTTCCGACATGCGTCGTGAGGATCCGATCGTCACTCTTCTTCATGGCTCGCCTCGGTGATCGAACGTCGGCTCAGGCGCTGACGCGATATTTGTCGACCAGCGATGCGTCGAGGGCCAGCCCGAAGCCCGGCCCCGTCGGCACGTCCATCATCCCGTCCTTGATCGCGGGGCGATTCGCCCAGACCTGCTGCCACATCGGATCGCGCTCCGGGTCGGCGAAGCACTCGACGTACGTGCCGTGCGGCACCGCCGCGAGCAGGTGGGAGGCGATCTGGCTCTCCTCGTGGTGCCCCATCTCGACCCCGGCCGCCTGGCACAGCGCGGCGGCGCGGCGCCAATCCGTGACGCCGCCGCCCTCGGAGACGTCGTAGTTCACGAAGTCCACCGCCTTGCGCGTCCACGAGCCGGCGGATCGCATGGCTCGTGATCTCCGACTGGCCCGCGGTGACCGGGATGCGCGTCGCCTGGCGCACGCGCGCCATCATGGCCGCGTCGTCGTACCAGTGGCACGGCTCCTCGAACCACCGGATGTTCAGCGGCTCGACGAGGTGCGCGAAGCGGATCGCGTCTTGCGCGGACCAGCCGCGGTTCGCGTCGACCATCAGGACGAAGTCGTCACCCGCGGCCTCGCGCGCCGCCCGCACGCGGGTGGCGTCCTGCTCGGGCGTCAGGCCGCCGACCTTGAACTTGCATCCGGCCATGCCGGCCCGGCGATACGCCTCCATCTCGCGCCCGATGTCGGCGAGCGTCTTGCCCTCCATGTAGTAGCCGCCGATCGAGATGATCGGAAGGCGCGTGCGGTACCCGCCGAGCAGGGTGCACACGCTCTGGCCGAGCGCCTTGCCGACGACGTCCCACACCGCGCAGTCGACGCAGGCGATCGCTTCGAGCAGCGTCTTGCGGCGATAGCGCGCGACGTGCGTGAGCGCGAACATCGCCTCCCAGATCCGCTCGGTCTCGAAGACGCTCAGGCCCTTCACGCGGGGCGCGAGATCGTCGTGGATCAGCGTCACCATGGCGCGGCCGTCGTCGCGGTTGTCGCCGTTGTAGACCTCGCTGACCACGCCCTCCTCGGTCATGAGGCGGGTGACGACCGTGCAGCGGGTGAGCACGTTGTACGTGCTGCCGCCGAAGTTCTTCTTCAGCGGGATCTCCAGCGCGATCGCCTCGACGCTCCGGATGCGCATGGCTCACTTCTTCAGCTTCAGGTCTTCGACCGGCGCCGACCACGGGTACGGGTCGATCTGCATGAGCTGCGCGTCGGCCACGCGCGGACCCACGCCGCTCGGCCAGATGTAGTCGTAGATCGGCGCGAAGCGCACGCGCTCGTGCAGGAGCACCTGGATCTGGCGCAGCATCGCCTCGCGCTTCTTCTTGTCGGTCTCCCGCGCCTGCTGCGCGTAGAGCGTGTCGATGTCGGGGTAGCCGCCGTACGCGAAGGCGCTGTCGGTCGGGACGAGGTCCTTCATGCGCGAGGCCGCGTTGCCGTACACGGCGTTGATGCACACGCAGACGCCGCGCAGCTTCTTCGACTGGTAGGCCGGATAGAAGGCCGCGCGCTCCAGCACGCGCATGCGGGTCTTGATGCCGAGGGCGCCGAGGTAGCCGCCGATGGACTCCGTCACGGACGTGTACGGGGGCCAGGGATGGATGTCGCCCGCGTCGAAGCCGTTGGGATAGCCGGCCTCGGCCATGAGCTGCTTCGCCTTCGCGACGTCGTACGGGTACGGCTCGATCGGGTAGCGCGAACTCGAACGTGCGCGGGACGATGCTGCCGTTGAGCCGCGAGGCGCCGAGATTCTCGGCCTCGTTGAGCGCCTTGCGATCGAGCGCGTAGCTGGCGGCGAGCCGGACGCGCTTGTCGTGCCAGGGCGACTTCGGATCCCACTGGTCGAGGAAGTCGAGGTAGAAGGTGCCGATGCCGCCGGAGAACGCGAGCTTGAGCGTGGGATCGCGCTTGATCTCCTGCGCGAGCGGGCCGTCCAGCAGGTAGGCGAGATCGACCTCGCCCTTGCGCAGCATGGCCAGGCGCGTGGTGGCGTCCGGCACGCTCTTGTAGACGAGGCGCTTCACCGACGGGACCTTGCGCCAGTAGCTCTCGTTGGCCTCCATGACCAGCTCGATGCCCGGGTTGTTGCTCACGAACTTGTAGGGCCCGAGCCCGACCGGCGCCTTCTTGAAGCCGTCCTCGCCCACGCGCTCCATGTACTTCTTCGGCGCGATCCAGGCCGCGGACGTCGCGAGGGTGCCGTAGAACGTCATGAAGTCCGGCCACGGCTCGTGCAGCACGAAGCGCACGCGGTGCGGGTCGACGAGCACGACCTCCTTCACCTTCTCGCGCAGGATCTTGCCGCCCTTGGCGCGCTCGAAGCTGAACTTCACGTCCTCCGCCGTGAACGGGTCGCCGTTGTGGAACTTGAGATTGGGACGCAGCTTGAACTCGTACGCCTTCTGGTCCGGGCTCACCGTCCACGACTCCGCGAGGCTCGGGGTCAGGTGGTTGCCGGGCATCGGCTTCACGAGCGCGTCGTGGAGCGCGTACATCACCCAGAACGGTGTGAGCACGCCGACCACTTCGGCGGGATCGAACCACGCCGGCGCGATCGTGACGTAGAGGGCGAACCGGAACTCCCCTTCCGGCTTCGTCTGCGCATCGACGCCGAAGGGGGCGCCGACGACGGCGACGCAAGAGCAGGAGTGCGACGATCGCGACGACGACGGGACCGGGTCATGGGATGTCCTCCCTCTGTCCAGGCGAGCGCCTCCCTTCTACCCGGGCCGATGGCTCAAGGCAAGGCCAGGCCGGGTCGTTATAGAATTAGCAATATGAAAACTATTGCTGTGACTATTGATGAGGCCACGCTCAAGCTCCTCGACGAGCTGCACGCGGCCCAGCCGGGCCGGAAGCGGTCGGCGCTGGTGCGGGCGGCCCTGCGCGAGTACGCCGAGCGCGAACGCCGCCGGATCGTCGAGGGGCGCGAGCGGGAGATCTTCCGGAAGAACCGGAAGCTGCTCAACCAGCAGGCGCGAGCCCTCATCGAGGATCAGGCCCGCGCATGACGCGCGGCGAGATCTACCGCACCCGCGAGCGCGTGGCCGAGCGAGGCGGCAAGCCGGGGTTCTACGTCGTCGTGTCCCGTGCGTTCGTCGCCGAGAACGACGACATCTCGACGGTCGTCTGCGCGCCCGTCTACTCGAACGTGCTCGGTCTGACGACTGAGGTGGTCCTGTCGGCTGAGGACGGGCTCCCTCGCACGTCGGCCGTGCGCTGCGACTTCCTGACGTTGATGTTCAAGAGCCGGCTGACGCAATTCGTCGCCACGCTGTCACCGATCAAGGCCAGAGAACTGGATCGTGCGCTCGCCGTGGCGTTGGACCTGGGCACGGAGACGAGCGGGCGCCGGACGTGAGCCGGCTGGTGCCGGTTGCACGGCGTGCGGGCGAGGCGATAGGATCGCCCGCGCGTGGAGCCCAGTAGCCCGCTCGAGTGCGTCGCTCTCCTGCTGGTCCGGGACCACCAGGTGCTGGCGGAGCGGCGCAGGCTGACGAAGCGTCTCGCCCCCGGCGCGGTGGCGATTCCCGGCGGCCACGTCGACCCGGGCGAGCGGCCCAGCCAGGCGCTGATACGGGAGGCACGGGAGGAGCTCGGCATCGTGCCGCACGAGACGGCGTTCATCTGTACTCTGATGCACCTGGCCGAAGAGCTCCGGACCCTGCATTACTACGCTGTGCGAAGCTGGGAAGGCGACATCGTGCCGGAGGAAGCCGAGGCGGTGGTGTGGCTCCCTCTGGATGCCGTGCAGCAGCTGGACTTCGACGTGGACCGAACGGCCGTGACCGAATATCAGCGTCTCACTCGTGAAGGAGGCCTCGTGTGGCGAACGAACAGGTGACCGTCGAAAAGTTCGCCATCGGCCAGTCCGTGCGGCGGCGCGAGGATCCGCGGCTGATCCAGGGCCTGGGCCGCTACGCCGACGATGTGAACCTCCCGCGCCAGGCGTACGGCGTGGTGGTCCGTTCGCCGCACGCGCACGCGAAGATCCGCGGCATCGACACGACGGCCGCGCGTTCGGCGCGAGGCGTCCTCGCCGTGCTCACGGGCGCTGACCTCGCGGGGGACAAGCTCGGCCACCTGCCCACGGACGGGTCGCGCAAGCGGCCCGACGGCTCGGCCGCGTTCAAGACCCCACGGCCCGCGCTCGCGCGCGACCGCGTCCGCCACGTGGGCGATCCGGTGGTCTTCGTCGTCGCCGAGACGATCGAGCAGGCGGTCGATGCCGCGGATCTGGTCGCCGTCGACTACGAGCCTTTGCCGGCGGTGGCGGCGACACACGAGGCGTCTCGCCCCGGCGCCCCCGCGGTGTGGGACGAGGTTCCGGACAACGTGGCGTTCGTGTGGGAGGCGGGCAACAAGGACGCGGTCGCGCGCGGCATCGAGAGCGCGGCGCACGTCACCCGGCTCGATTTCGTCGTGAACCGCGTGGCCGCGGCGCCGCTCGAGCCGCGTGGCGCCGTCGGTGACTTCGACCGGCGGACCAGCCGCTACACGCTGCACACCGGGATCCAGGCGCCGCACGGGCTCCGGAATCTCCTCGCGGATCAGGTCTTCCGCGTGCCGCACAGCCAGATGCACGTCATCACGGGCGACGTCGGCGGCAGCTTCGGCATGAAGAGCGGCGTCTATCCCGAGCCCGTGCTCGTGCTGTGGGCCGCGAAGCGGCTGGGGCGGCCGGTGAAGTGGACGTCGGACCGCCGCGAAGGCATGGTCACCGACGAGCACGGCCGCGACAACGTGTCGACCGCGGAGCTGGCGCTGGACGCCCAGGGCAAGTTCCTGGCGCTTCGCGTGGCGATCACGCTGAACATCGGCGCGTACTTGACGCCGCGCAGCGCCGGTCCCGGCACCAACAACGTCGGCGGCATCGCCGGCGTCTACACGACGCCGGCCATCCACGTGCAGACCACCGGCGTGCACTCGAACACCACGCCGACCGGCCCGTATCGTGGCGCGGGCCGCCCGGAGGCCACCTACGCGATCGAGCGCGTGATCGATCTCGCGGCCCGCGAGCTGAAGGTCGACTCGCTGGAGCTGCGCCGGAAGAACCTCATCCCGTCGTCGGCCATGCCGTTCAAGACCGGCCTCGTGTTCACGTACGACTGCGGGGAGTTCGCGCGCGGCATGGACATGGCGCTGAAGCTCGCGCAGTACACCGGGCTGGAGCAGCGGCGTGCGGCGTCGCGCGCGCGCGGCAAGCTGCGCGGCTTCGGCATCGCGAACCCGATCGAGGTGGCGGGCGGGCCTTACACCGCGATGAACCCCGACAACGCGCAGATCTGTGTCAACGCCGACGGCTCGGTGTCGGTCTTCACGGGGTCGACGTCGATGGGGCAGGGCAACGAGACCGCGTTCGCGCAGATCGTCAGCGACCACCTCGGCGTGCCGCCCGAGCGCATCCAGGTGTTCTGGGGCGACAGCGATCTGCTCGCGACCGGCCGCGGCAACGGCGGCTCCGGCGCGCTCACCGTCGGCGGGTCGGCGGTCACGCGCGCGAGCGAGAAGATCGTGGAGCGCGGCCGCAAGATCGCCGCGCGCATGCTCGAGGCGGCGCCGGAGGACGTGCGACTCGCCGAGGGCAAGTTCAGCGTCACCGGTACCGACAAGGGCGTGGCCTGGGGCGCCGTCGCCAAGACCGCCTACATGCCGCGTCAATTGCCCGCGGGCATGGAGCCGGGCTTCACCGAGGCCGCCGCGTTCACGCCGCCGGCCGTGACCTTCCCGAACGGGACGCACGTGTGCGAGGTCGAAGTCGATCCCGATACCGGCACGGTCGTGATCGACCGGTACGCTGTTGTCGACGACGTCGGAAAGATGGTGAATCCACTCCTGGTGAAGGGCCAGATCCACGGCGGCATCGTCCAGGGGCTGGGGCAGGGACTCTTCGAAGACCTGACGTACGACCCGGCGACCGGGCAGCTCCTCGCGGCAACCTTCATGGACTACGCGATGCCCCGGGCGGACGACGTGCCCAGCTTCGACGTGGACGCGCACGAGGTGCCGACCCAGGTGAACCCGCTCGGCGCCAAGGGCGTCGGCGAGGCCGGCACGGTCGGCGCGCTGCCCGCGCTCCTCAACGCGGTGAACGACGCGCTCGCGCCGCTCGGCGTGAAGCAGCTGGACATGCCGGTCACGCCGGAGCGGGTGTGGCGCGCAATTCGCGGCCACCTCTGGGAAGTGATCGTGGAGTAGTCTTTCGAATAACGTCACTCGCGGAGTGGCACGGCTTTGCCGGGCCGCGGAGCGCGGGGGGCCTGGGGGGCCCGCCTCGGGCCCCCCTAAAGGGAGCAATCATGAAAGACGGGCTGCGATTCGTCGACTCCGACATGCACATCATGGAGCCTCCCGATCTCTGGGACCGCTACCTCGATCCGAAGTTCAAGGACCGGGTGAGCGTGCCCGTCGGGGCCGACGGCCGTCCCAAGCGCGGCGCGGCCGGGCTCACGATCGTCGACGGCGAGCCGATCTCCGACATCGACCTCCAGCAGTACCGCAAGCGCGTGAAGCACGCCGGCCCGCAGAACACGCAGGTCCTGTCGGGCTCACGCCTGTTCGACACCGGCCGCCTCGACTTCGCGGTGGAGCGCGACTACAACGCGGAAGCCCAGGTGATGGGCATGGCGATGGAAGGCGTCGACATCGCGGTCCTCTATCCGACGAGCGGGCTCGCGCTCCTCGGCCGCGACAACATGGATCCGCGGATGTCGCTGGCGCTCTGCCAGGCGTACAACAACTGGATCTACGAGTTCTGCCAGGACAGCCCCGACCAGCTGAAGTGGGTCGCGATGCTGCCCATGCACGACGTGTATCTCGCGCAGCGGGAGCTCGTGCGGTGCGTCCGCGAGCTGGGCGCGGTGGGCTCGTTCATCCGGCCGAACCTCCTGAACGGCCGCTACTGGCACTCGAACTACTGGGACCCGCTCTACTCGCTGCACGAGGAGCTGAACGTCACGTGGGGCTTCCACGAGGGCGTGAGCGCACTCTACTCGCGCATGATCCCGCTGTACGGCGAGAACCGGTTCTACCGTCACGTCGCGAGCCACTGGATCGAGATGCAGCAGGCGCTGATCGCCATGGTCATCGGCGGCGTGTTCGAGTTCCATCCGAAGCTGCGCGTCGGCTACCTCGAAGCGCAGAACTCCTGGGTGCCGGGGCTCCTCACGCGCATCGAGTGGGACTACCCGCAGTATCGCGACTCGCACGCGCCCTATCTCTCCCTGACGCCGCGCGAGTACTTCCGCCGCAACTGCTGGGCGGCGGTGGAGGGGAGCGAGCCGGAGATCGAGGCGACGGCCGGACTCATCGGCGCCGATCGCATGTGCATCTCCACCGACTACCCGCACTTCGACTCGAACTTCCCGCACGTGTCGCAGAATCTTGCTGAAGAACGTGCCGCGCGAGATCGGCGCGCAGATCCTGTATGGCGGCGCCAACCTCTACGGGTTCACCGAGGAGCACTTCCGGAAGGCGGACGCGGCGGCCGCGCGGCGGCCCAGTGCAGGAGCGTCATCTTAGAGACGGACTCGGTGATGCGATCGTCGAGCGCCATCTGGATCGCCTCCGCGAGAGGGACCACCTGGCGCTCGATGAACTCGTCGTCGTCGGCGGGGAGGGGATCGGCCGTCAGGCCCCGCGCGGCGTAGCAGTAGGCCACTTCGTCCAGGTAGGCGCTGGACGGCCAGAAGCGCGTGAGGAAGGTGAGCTCCGCGGCGCGGTAGCCGCCTTCCTCGCGCAGCTCGCGCTGCGCCGCCGCCAGCGGATCTTCCCCCGGCTGCGCGCCGCCCCCCGGCAGCTCCCACGACACCTCGCGCGGCAGGTGTCGATACTGCCCGATGATCAGCACGTGGTCGTCGTCGACGAACGGCAGCACGCCGACGGTGACGCCGACCGCGAGCACGGGATAGACGCGGTCGACGCCGTCCGGCAGCCGCCACGTGTCCTCGCGCAGCGTGAGCTTGCCCCGCGTGTAGAGCGACGACGAGCCGAGCGGCGTCCAGCGAGCGCGCATGGCTCGCTATGATATGCTCGCTGCGATGCGACGCGAGCGTCACGTCGAGCCGCTGATGAAGAAGCTGCTGCAGGCGATCGAGGCCTCGCTCTCCGCCACCGACGCCGCGCGCGACGCGCTCCAGGAAATCCTCAAGCGCGGCGCCGACACCGGGCTCTTCTTCGCGGGAAGCCGCTCGCGCACGTTCTCGCCGGAGCTCACCTCGCACGACAAGGAATTCCTCCGGGCCGCATCGATCAAGCCCGACCGCTGACCCATGCGGGCGCTTCAGATCCTCGCGTGGGTGGTGGCGCTGGGCATGCTGCTGCTGCCGTGGCTCCGTCGCCATCCACTGCCCGCGGGCCGGTCCGTCCCGGCGCCGACCGACGAGCTCGTGAAGGATCCGGTCTGCCAGACCTACGTGGTCCGCTCGCGTGCCGTGAGTCGCCCCGGGCCCGCGGGCCCGCGCTACTTCTGCAGCGAGGCGTGCGCGCGCCGCGACGCGTGACGCACCCCGACGTCTACCGGGAGATCGATCGCTCCGTCGACCCTGCCGCCCTCGTCGCCGCGCTGGAAGTCCGCGGCCGCGATGCGGGGCAGCGTCGCCTGCGCCTCCGCTTCCTCCGCAGCATCCCCGTGCGGCGGCGCGACACGGTGCTCGAGGTCGGCTGCGGCACCGGCGTGGTCCTCCGCGACCTGGTGCCGATGGTGGGCACGGGCGGACGTCTGGCCGGCGTCGATCCGAGCCGTGCCGTGCTCGCGGCGGCGCGACGCCTCTGTCGCGGCACCGGGGTGAACCTGCGCCAGGCCGACGGCGCCAAGCTGCCGTTCGCGGACGATGGCTTCGACGTGACGCTGGCCGTGACGGTGCTCCTGCACGTCGCGGATCCCGTCGCCGTCGTCCGTGAAATGGCGCGCGTCACCCGGCCCGGCGGCCGCGTCGCCGTGCAGGATCAGGACTTCGGGACGACCGCGCTCGCGCATCCCGACCGCGCGCTGACCGCGCGCATCCTCGACGGGGTGGTCAGCCACATCTACGAAGAGCCGCACAGCGGGCGCCGCTTGCCGGCGCTGCTCCACGCCGCGGGCCTCGAGCGGATCCGCCTGCGCACCGAGGTCTACCAGGAAACGACGCTCACGCCGTACACGCAGAACTTCCTCGGGCGCCGCGCGGAGAACGCGGTGCGCTTCGGCCTCATCGATGCCGACGCCGCGCAACGCTGGCTCGACGGCGTCACCGCGATGGCCGAGGCCGGCACGTTCGTCTTCACGGTCAACTACTACGGCGCCGTCGGCGTGAAGCCGCGGGCGCAGCGCCGGGCGTGACCCGGCGACTCGTCCTCGTCCTCCTGCTCGCGCTCGCCGTCGCCGGCGCGGGCCACGCGCAGGCGCGGCGGGAATTCGACGGCGCCGCGGCGTTGCGTCACGTGGAGCGCCTCGTCGCCATCGGGCCGCGGCCGGCCGGCTCGCCGGAAGGCGCCAAGGCGCGCGCGTACATCGAGGCCGAGCTGCGCGCGGCCGGCATCGAGACGCGCGTGATGGCGTTCGAGGCCACCACGCCGCACGGGCGCCTGCCGATGGCGAACGTCATCGGCGTGCTCCCGGGCAAGCGTCCGGACGTCATCCTGATCGGCGGCCACTACGACACGAAGTGGTTTCCGAACTTCCGCTTCGTCGGGGCCAACGACGGCGGCTCCAGCACGGCGCTGCTCCTCCAGCTCGCGCGCGAGCTGGCGAAGACGCCGCACGACTTCACGTACTGGATCACGTTCTTCGACGGCGAGGAAGCGCGCGCGGAGTGGACGTCCACCGACAGCCTCTACGGCTCGCGCTCCATGGCCGCGGAGCTCGCGCGCACGTACCGGCTGCCGCGGGCGATGATCCTCGTGGACATGATCGGCGACCGCGACCTCGGCATCCGCAAGGAGGGCTACTCGACGACCTGGCTCACGGACGTGGTGTGGGAGACCGCGCGCCGGCTCGGCCACGGCCGCCACTTCCTCAACGACGTCCAACCGGTGGAGGACGACCACGCGCCGTTCCTGCGCGCCGGCGTTCCCGCCACGCTGCTCATCGATTTCGACTATCCGCCCTGGCACACGAAGGACGACACGCTCGACAAGGTCTCGGCGCGCAGCCTCGCCATCGTCGGCGAGGTCGTGCGTGAGGCGCTGCCGGCCATCGAGCAGGCGCTGCTCCGGGGCGCGGGAGGCAAGGGGCCATGAGCGACGGACCGCGCGTCCGCGAAGTGGACGAGCCCGGCGACGATCCGATCCTGCAGGACCTCTACGCGAAGGAGCAGGAGGCGTTCGGCTTCGTCCTCAACACCACGCGGGTCATGGCGCAGCGCCCCGGCATCCTGCGCGCCGCCAAGCAGCTCGGCGCCGCGATCGATCGCTCGGGGCTCCTGTCCAAGGAGCTGGTCGCGCTCGTCAACCTGCGCGTGGCGCTGATCAACGGCTGTCCGTTCTGAATCGACATCAATGCATCCCGTGGGATGCAGGCGGGCGCGTCGGACGAGAAGGTGCGCGCGGTCGAGACGGCGGCGACGAGCGATCTCTACGACGAGCGCGAGCGGGCGGCGATCGCGTACGCGGAGGCGATGACGATCACGGGCCAGCGCGTGAGCGACGCCCTGTTCGCGCGCGTGCGCGCGAGCTTCGACGAGCCGCAGATCGTGGAGCTCACGGCCGCCGTCGCGCTCGAGAACTTCCGCAGCAAGTTCAACGTGGCGCTGGGCATCGGGGCGCAGGGGTTCTGCGCGATCAGGTAGTTAGCGCGCACTGACTCGTCTCGCCTGCCGCCACGCTCGAGGTCCAGGTCGCCCGTATACCTCGCCTGCGCCGAGGGAGGACCTCATCACTCTTGACGACTATGCATGCCCAGGTGCGGCCGGTAGCCTATAGGAGCTTCATGCTTAGGCGGACAGGCGACGGATCCAAACGTCGGGACTGACCGTTTGCCCTCGGGGTTGCGGCCATGCTGGCGTTGGCCTGGCCTACGACCGCGTACGCGTGACGCCCGTGGCACCCAGTGCCGGCATTCCGACCGGCTCCCTGCGCTTTCCAGGACGCCGGCGCCTACCTCCGCAGATCGCCCCATGAAGGAGAAGTCGATGAAGCATCGCACTGTGACCTGGTGTGCCGGCCTTCTGCTGCTGATCGGCACTCTGACCGCCGCAGAGGGGGCGGGGCCCCTCACGCAAATCGGACCCTGGGTGTCCCTCGCCTCGAGCGCTCACGACCTGGTTGTCCAGGGTGACTTCGCCTACGTGGTCACCGATCTCGGCCTCAAGATCGTGGACCTCTCGGCCCTGCCCGCCGCTCCGATCGTCCGCGGCTCCCTCGCCCTGGGGGAAAGAGCTACGGGATCACGGTCAAGGGGTCCTACGCCTACATCGCCAATCTGAGCAAGGATCTCCAGATCGTCGACGTGTCGAACCCCGCTTCGCCCGTGCTCGTGAAGTCGAAGACGCTGCCCGGCTCCGCCTGGGACGTGGCCGTGAAGGACAACATCGTCTACGTGGCCAGCATGAGCGGCGAGCTCTATCTGATCGACGTCTCGAATCCGGCCAATCCGCTGCAGATCGACGTGCTCGGGCTGCCCGCCTGGAGCAGCGCCGGGTCCGACCCCGCCAACCTGGCGAAGCTGAACAACTACGTGACCGGGGGCAGCGCCAAGATCACGGGCGTGTCGGTATCCGGAGACAAGCTGTTCGCGACGGACTGGAACTACGGGCGGATCTACTACTACAACGTCGCGCAGGCGAACAACCCCGTCTTCGCCGGCACTCACTACGCGCCTTTCATCTTGCGGGTGGAGGGTGATCCCGCGGGACAGGCGGTGTACGGGCTGTCGGCCTTCGGCCGCACCTCGGGGATCTATAGCGTGGTCCTCTCCACCCTGGGGCCGACGTTTTCCACGCGCTACCCCACGTGCACCGGCTGCGACTATCTCGCGTCACCGCAGACGGACTACGGCGGGCTGACCGTTTCCGAGAATAGCCGGTACGTGATCTACATCGCGGGGAAGCAGGGCGTGGTGCAGGTGGTGGACGCCGTCGATCCGACGAACATGGTCAACGCCGGCTCGGTGCCGATGCCGGCCCACGGGGCCAAGACGGCCCAGAGCATGGGCGTGGCGCAGTACGGAGAGTACATCATCGCGGCCGGGGCCAACCTCGGGGTGGGTGTCTTTCACTTCCCCGGCCTCGCAGACTGAGCGTGGGGAACGGCGTCGATGAGGACCGCCTTCTGCAGAGATCGGATCTTTAGGGACCCGAATCTGCTAGGCTACCGGCGCTGTCTATGAAGCCATTGCGACGTCTCTGGGAAGGCTGGAAGCGCTTTGGAAAGAGGCTCGGTGATTTCCAGGCCCGCCTCCTGCTGTCCCTCTTTTACTTCGTCATTCTCGCGCCCTTCGGACTGGGGATGCGCGCCGCGGATCCGCTGGGGCTGCGTCACCCCGGTGCCGGGTGGCGCCCGCGTCCGCCCACGCCTCCGGGGGATCCGATCGTGCGGGCCCGCCGGCAGTCCTGATGCACATCCTGGGCATCTCCTGCTACTTCCACGACGCGGCGGCCGCCCTCCTCCGCGACGGCGTGCTCCTCGCCGCCGCCGAAGAGGAGCGCTTCAGCCGGAAGAAGCACGACTTCGAGTTCCCGCACCGCGCCATCGACTTCTGCCTGAAGACCGCGGGGATCACCACGCGCGACCTCGACTACGTCGTCTTCTTCGAGAAGCCGTTCGTGAAGTTCGAGCGGCTGCTCCTGTCGAGCCTGCAGACGTTCCCGAAGTCCCACAAGGTGTTCCGGGAAGCGATGGTGACGTGGCTCGGCGACAAGCTCTGGATGAAGCACCTGCTCCAGACGAAGCTCGGGATGGCGCCCGACCGCATCCTCTTCAGCGAGCACCACCTCTCGCACGCCGCCAGCGCGTTCTTCTGCTCGCCGTTCGAGGAGGCGGCCGTCCTCACCATCGACGGCGTCGGCGAGTGGACGACCGCCAGCCTCGGCGTCGGCCGGGGCACCGACGTCACGCTCGTGAAGGAGATCCGCTTCCCGCACTCGCTCGGCCTCCTCTACAGCGCGTTCACCGCCTTCCTCGGCTTCGAGGTCAACGAGGGCGAGTACAAGGTCATGGGCATGGCGCCCTTCGGGACGCCGCGCTACGTCGACGAGGTGTGGAAGCTCATCACGGTGGCGGGCGACGGCAGCTTCGAGCTCGACATGGACTACTTCTCGTTCCACCACTCGGCCGACCAGACCTTCAACGAGACGTTCGTCGAGCTCTTCGGCGCGCCGCGCGATCCGAAGATGAACTTCTTCACGCCGTCGAGCGGGTATCCGCCGTACTTCGGCCCGAAGCCCCTCGACTTCGACGAGCGGGCGCGGCTCAACCAGCACTACGCGGACATCGCGGCCAGCATCCAGCGCGTGACCGAAGAGGTCATCCTCGCCCTCGCGACGGCCGCGCATCGCGAGACCGGGTTGACGAAGCTCTGCATGGCGGGCGGCGTGCGCGCTCAACAGCGTGGCGAACGGCCGCATCCTCCGCGAGACGCCGTTCGAGGAGATCTACATCCAGCCGGCCGCGGGCGACGGCGGGGCCGCGGTGGGCGCGGCGTTCTACGGCTACCACCTGCTCCTCGGCAAGCCGCGCGGGTTCGTGATGGAGCACGCGTCGTGGGGCGAGGCGCACGGGCCGGACGTCACCGCGCGGTTCCTGCGCGACCAGGGCATCCCGTTCGAGCGCTTCGACGACGAGGACCGGCTCATCGCCCGCGTGGTGGAGCGCCTCCTGGCGGGCCACGTGATCGGCTGGAGTCAGGGCCGCTTCGAGTGGGGCCCGCGCGCGCTCGGCCACCGCAGCATCCTCGCCGACCCCCGGCGCGCGGACATGAAGGACATCGTCAACACCAAGATCAAGTTCCGCGAGCCGTTCCGGCCGTTCGCGCCGTCGGTGCTCGCCGAGCGGGCGTCCGACTTCTTCGAGCTCCCGGACGCCGCGCGCCACTATCCCGCCCGGTTCATGCTCTACGTGGTGGACGTGAAGCCGGAGCACCACAAGACGCTGCCCGCGATCACCCACGTGGACGGCACCGGGCGGCTGCAGACCGTCCACCGCGACACGAACCCGCGCTATCACGCGCTGATCGACGCCTTCGGGCGCGCCACCGGCGTGCCGGTCGTCCTCAACACGTCGTTCAACCTGCGCGGCGAGCCGATCGTGAACACGCCGGCCGAAGCGTTCACCACCTTCATGGCGAGCGGCATGGACACCCTCGTGCTCGGCGACCACGTCGTCGACAAGCGCGCCGTCACGCGCTAGGAGAGCGGAATGCGGATCCTGACGGGCGTGGTGAATCGACTGGGCATCGCCGGCGAGCTGCTCGAGTTCTTCTGGAGCCACAAGTGGTGGTGGCTCACGCCGATGATCCTGGTGCTGCTGCTGTTCGGGGCGCTGGTGATCTTCGCGCAGAGCTCGGCCATCGCCCCGTTTATTTACACGTTGTTCTAGAGCTGACCTCGAACCCCAGGGCAAGGAGACCTTCATGAATGCCATCGCTCCAGTTCTTGGGCTCCGTGGCGCACGTCGTGCCACGTTGGTCTGCCGCTTCGCGATCGGGCTGGTCGCTGCGCTGGCGACCCTGCTCGCCGCTTCTCCGGCCGTCCGGGCGGACGGCCCCTTGCAGTTCGTGACATCCATCACGCTGGGATTCCGGGCTCACGACATCATCTTCGACGGCAACTTCGCCTACGTCGCCACGGAGAAGGGCCTCACCATCCTGAACATCGAGGACCTCGAGCATCCGGTCCTGGTCGGCCCCGCGATCGCAGAGCCGTCGACGAAGGGCAACCGGAGCCAAGGGTCTGGCCAAGAGGGGCAACTTCGTGTATCTCGCGGCCGGCAAGGCCGGGATGCAGGTCATCGACGTCTCCGATCCCGACGAATCCGCAGACCGTCGCGAACGCGTACAACGGGCGGCACCATCTACGACGTCGCCGTCCACCCGAACCCGCCCGCGGGCAAGGCGGCAGCGTACGCGATCTCGTACGGCGGTGAGCTCTACGTCTGGGACATCTCGAACCCCGCGGCGCCCAAGCTGAAGCAGACCCTCGGCGTCATGCACTGGCGCGGTGTCTGTGACGTGTGCGTGCAGCGGATGGTGGACCTCAACCCGTCCGGCGGCGCGCAGGCCGTCGGCGTCTCGGCGGCCGGCAACGTGGTCAGCGCGGTCGACTGGAACTACGGTGGGTACTACGCCTGGGACTCGACCGATCCGCACCACCTGACGTTCATCGGGACTCACCGTGCCCCGGTGTCGTTCCGGGCGGAGGTCGACCTGGCGAACGACGTCGCGTACGTCCTCGGCACCTACTCGAAGGGGTCGGGCGTGCATTCGATCCGGTTTTCCGAGCTCGTGGCGGCCCCGGGCCACGTCACCTATGAGGAGTACCTCCAGCCGGCCGGCACCGTGAGGTGCACGGACTGCGATTTCGTCCCGTCGGCCATTGCCATGGACGGCGGCGGCATCGGGTTCTCCTCCACGGCAAGTACGTCTTCTATGCGGGCGGCCGCGGCAACGGCGAGCTGGCCATCATCGATGCCACCGACCCGTTCAACATGGTGAAGGTCGCATCGGTGCCCCTCGGTCCGCATTACCTCAAGACGGCCCAGGGCGAGGGCATCGTCTCCCGCGGTGACTACCTCTACGTCGCGGCCAGCCTCCTCGGTATTCGGGTCTATAGGTTCCCCGGCCTGTCGACCCCATGATCGACGAATCCGCCCCCGCGCTGCTGGAGACGCGCGGAAGCGCGGAGCGCGCCGCGTCGGCCAGGGCGGCGGTGAAGTCGCGTCGCGCCAAGATCGGCCTCCTCCTGCTCGCCACCGTCCTCTCCCCGGTGGCGTTCGAGGCCGCTCTGGCCGTGCTTCCGCGGGCGCTGATGCCGGCCGCGTTCCGCACGATCACCACCTTCTACACCCGTCGCGCCCAGTGGCAGGCCTTGACCGCGGGCGACGCCTACCTTGGCTTCAAGCTCCGGCCCGACGTCGAAGTGCGGTTCCCGTTCGAGGGCGGAGCCATCCCGATCCGGACGACGAGCCACGGCCTCGGCCAGATCGGATTCCGCGATATCGGAACGCGGGCGCCCTTCGGCGCCATCGCCATCGGCGACTCGTTCACGTTCTGCGACGAAGTGCGGACGGAAAGCTGCTGGGTGCGCCGCCTGGCCGATGCCAGCGGCGTGTCCATCGCCACGCTCGGCGTCAGCGGCTACTCGACGCTGGCCGAGGCTCGGGTCCTCAAGCGCTACGGGCCTGCGTTCAACCCGCATCTCGTCATGGTTGGCGTCTTCCCCAACGACCTCGCCGACAACGTCAACTTCGACGAGTGGGCCCGCAGCGGCACCGACGACCTCGCTCTCTGGCTGAAGCGCGCGCGCGGACGGCAACCCGCCGCCGCAGTGGCTCGAAGAGCACTCGATGGTGTACCGCCTGATCGCGGCGGCCTTCCGGACGAAGGGGCGCGACATGTATCGGCACCGGGAGGGCGATCTCGATCTGGTGCTCCGCTTCGACGATTGGTGGATGGAGATCTTCAAGGCGCCGGAGCGACATTCCGGTTGGCCCCTCATGCGCGACGGGCTGCTCGACATGCAAAAGGCGGCGGCCGACATGCGTGCCCAGCTCGTGGTGCTGATCTTTCCCACGAAGGAAGAGGCCTACTGGGATATCGCCCGCCAATACCTGCCCGCGTCGGAGCGGTTCGACGTCGATCGTCTCCCCCGTCTCCTGACCCGGTTCCTCGCCGACCACGCCATCATGGGTTGTGACCTCACCGGCGAGCTTCGCCAGGAGGCGCGGCGCGGACGCCAGCTGTACCACCGGATCAGCGGGCACTTCAACGACGAGGGCAACCGCGTCGCGGCCACGGCCATCGCCCGATGCCTAGCCAACCACCGCCTGCTGGATGGTGAGCCAGCGCTCCGTGGACAGCATGACACGCTCCCCATAGGGGGCCCGTCCGCCCGAAGATAGTTCACGCACTTCCTTCACGCGGACACGGGATTCCCAACCTGGGTCATCGTCGTCTCTCAGCCCCTGGCCGATCGCGGCCAACCTCGCGGATTGTAAGACCCACAACCCCCTGGCACTGGCGTTGCCATTAGGTACCGCCGTCATGTCCAAGACCATATTGATGATTCCGCTGAAGGCCGACCACCCCCGATTGATCGACCACCTCATTGACTACTTCGGTGAGCGCCCGCTCTCGGGGACCGTACCGCCCCCTACACCTGCCAACCTGGCGACCGCCAGGGTGGCCTGAACCGAGGCCGCAACCTATGGACACGATTCGTCGATGCCTCTGGCCCCCGGTGGCGAGAATCGTCACCATCGTCCTCGTCGGCGCGCAGCTGGCGATCGTCATCGGGTTCGTCCTCAGCTACGTGGAGCGGGGGCGAAGGATCACGGACCTCGAGACCGCGCTCTGCGAGGAGCGCGTGGCGCGGCTCACGCGCCTCGCGGTGCCCCAGACGTCGTGTCCGGAGGCCGACAAGATTCTGGCGCGGGTGCTGCCGCAGCGATGGATGCCGCTCGCGGAGCCGCCCGCGTCGCGCGTGCCCACGCGGACCGTCGACTACCAGCCGCGGCCTGGGGAGCGCATCGCGCACGAACGCTGATCCCGAGGGGGTTTGGGGCCGGTTGCATCCCGCCCTCCGATCCGCGACGATCGGGCCATCGTGCTCCGCCTGATCGTTCGCCAGCGCCGGTGAGCAGGCATCGCTAACGTACGTTTGGTCGTGCCCACGGCGATGCTGTTCAGCACGTTCGCCTGGGCCTTCGTGTTCGTGAGCCTGCCGTTCCACGTGCGGGAGATCAGCACGCTCGACGCCGCGGGCACGCTCCGATGGACCGGGTGGATCCTCGGCATCACCAATCTCGTCACCGTGGTGACCGCGCCCGTGTGGGGACGGCTCGCCATGCGGTACGAGCCCAAGACGCTCTACATCGCCGTCGAGCTTCTCCAGGGCGTGTCCTTCTTCGGGATGGTCGTCGCACGCACGCTCGGTGAGCTCTTCCTCGTGCGGCTCGTCCTCGGCGCGTGGGGCGCCGCGTCCACCTTCGCGTTCATCATGGCCGGGCAGCTGCGCGATGCCGGGGACGTGCGTCGCCAGGTGGCCGTGATCCAGTCCGCGATC
Source organism: uncultured Candidatus Rokubacteria bacterium (assembly GCA_963707305.1). Lineage (GTDB taxonomy): Bacteria > Methylomirabilota > Methylomirabilia > Rokubacteriales > CSP1-6 > VGLJ01. Next base: position 170,901 of record CAVPPZ010000025.1, on the reverse strand, counting down.
ACCGTGGGGCAGGTGATGGGCCCGCTCTTCGGCGCCGTCGCGGCGGCGCGCGTCGGCTTCCGGCCCTCCTTCGCGATCGCGGGGGCGATCCTCCTCGGCTGCGGGGCACTCGTCGCCTACGCGCCGTCGGCGCCGCCGGCGGCGCGCGCGGCCGCCGGCCGCGCCGGCGCGATCGCCTGGTCGGACGTGGCCGGCGTCGCGGCCCTCGTCTTCGTCGGCTCCATCCACCTCCAGTTCCTTCCGGCGATCCTGCCGGAAATCCTGCCGGCGCTCGGGGTGGAGCCGGGCCGCCTCCTCGATGTCGGCGGATTCATCATCTTCGTCTCGGGGGTCGCGGCGGCGCTGGGCGCGGTCGCCGCGTCCCGCCTCGGCGAGGCGCTGCCGGAATCGCGGCTCATCGCGGGGCTCCTGGTGCTGTCGTCGGCGTTCCTCATCGCCTTCGGGCTGGCGAGCTCGGTGTGGATCCTCGGCGCGCTCCGCTTCCTTCAGGTGCTGTGCGTGGCGCCGATGTTCCCGATCGTCGTCGCGCGCATCGCGCATCGCGCGGGCGGTGAGGCGATCGGCTTCATCAACTCGGCGCGCATCGCCGCCGCGTTCGTGGGACCCGTCGCGGCCACGACGCTGCTCGCGTGGGCGCCCGCGCCGGTGGTGTACGCGTGCGTCGGCATGACCGGTGTCGCCTGCGTGCCGCTCGCCCTCCGGGGCGGAGCGGGGAAGGCTCCGGCGTGAGTCGTCCACTCGCGGACATCCGTCTGGAGGGCCTGCGGACGACCGAAGGTCCGCCGCCGCACCTCGCCGATATCTCCGTGCACGTCCGCTACGGCGAGTTCTTCACGGTGCTGGGGCCGCCGCACTCCGGCAAGACGGCGCTGCTGCGCGCGGTCGCGGGATTTCTCCCGCTCGCGGCCGGTCGCGTGGTGATCGACGGGCGCGACGTCACCGCGCTCCGCGCCGGCGGCGCGCTCGATGGGCATCGTGTTCCAGGAGGGCGCGTTGTGGCCGCACTTGACGGTTCGGGAGCACGTCGTGTTCGCCCTCGAGCTGCAGCGGATGACGGCCGCGGACATCGAGCACCGGCTGGAGCAGGTGCTCCGCCGTCTCGGGCTCACGGACGTGGCGTCGTCACGGCCGGACGCGCTGAGCCTCGAGCAGCGCCGGCGTCTCGCGCTCGCCCGGGCGCTCGCCACGGAGCCGCGCGTGCTGTTGCTCGACGAGCCGTTCGCGCATCTCGATCCGGTGACGCGCACGACCCTGCGCCTCGAGCTCGCGGGTCTGCACCGCGACCTCGCGGTGACGACCATCCTCGTGACGCGCGATGCCGCGGACGCGCTCGCGCTCTCGGACCGTCTCGCGGTGCATCCGCGAGGGCGCGATCCTGCAGCTCGACGAGGTCGAGCGGATCTACCAGCGCCCGCAGAGCCGCGCGGTGGCGGAGGCCCTCGGCCCCGCCACGTTCCTCCCGGTGCGGGTGGTCGAGGTGCGCGATCTCGGCGTGGTCGTCGAGACGGAGGCCGGCGCGCGGGTGCCGGTGGCCGGCATCGGCGCGTTCCGCGCGGGCGATCGCGGGTTGCTCGTGATGCGTCCGGAGACGCTCGCGTTGACCGACGCGACGATGGGCCGCGGGCCCGGCATCCCGGGACGCGTGAGCAACCGCGTCTTCGAGGGCGCGCGCCACCTCTACGAGGTCGACATCGACGTCGGGGTGCCGCTGCGCGTGGAGGTGACGGCGCCGTTGCAGGCGCGGATCTTCCGGCTCGGCGAGGCGGTGCGCGTGGAGTGCAGCAGCGAGACCGTGGTGCTGGTCCCGGACGAGTGACGCAGGGATCGGCTCAGGGCTGCTCCTGCGCCGACGGCGTCTCCGTCGAGGCACTCCGCCCGTGCCCGAGATGCATCCAGTGGGTCGTGTTGAAGTTGTACTGGTAGACCTGCCCCTCGTCATCGATGCCGAACAGGTCGTTCTGTGAGGCGCAGATCTGGATGAGCTTGGTCATCGCGAGTCCTCCCTGCCGGTCGAGGATGCCTGGGCGGGTGTGAACACGCGCGCGGCGCGCCGCGCGCGTGTTTCCCTAGCGCTCGCTGAACGGAGCGCGCCGGGTGACTACCAGCGCTTGCCGCCGCCGGAACCGTACCCGACGCCGGAGCGGGACCCTCCACCGTTGCCGCGCGGGGCGGACGGCTTCGAGACCTCGACCTTCAGCGTGCGCCCGCCGAGCGCATAGCCGTTGAACTTGCGGACCGCCTCGTTGGCGGCCTCGGACGAGGCCATCTCGACGAAGCCGAATCCGCGCGACTGGCCGGTGTCACGATCGGTCACGACCGCAACGTTGTCGACACCCTCCACTTGACTGAAGAGCTCGCGCAGCTCCTCGGTGGACGTGCTGAAAGGAAGACCGCCGACGAAAAGCTTCTGACCCATGAACTATCTCCTGAACTCCGCCGTTGAACCACGCGCCCTGGAACGGCGGAGACGAGCGCCAAAGCGTGGACTGATGGGGGAGGGGACTACGATAGTCGGCGACCCGAACCAGACGCTTGCAGCGTACCACGTCGCCGTGCGACGGGAGCGAATTTTAGATCGTGTACGTCTTGTCCTGCTCGACCACGTGGACCTCGCTGGCGAGCCGCGAGAGCTCCTCGGCCGTCTCCTGCGCGAACTGCGGCTTCACGTGATAGACGAACAGCGGCACGTCGGCCGACAGCTTGTCCCGCTCGCGCTGCAGCAGCTCAGGCGTCAAGTGGCGCGAGACGTTCGCGAGGGCGGCGAGCCGGTTCGGGAACGCGCACTCGATGAAGACCGCGCGAATGCCGGGCACCGTGGCCGCGACCTTCCACAGGTCCACGGTCGGCGCGGTGTCCCCCGAGTAGACGAAGCCCGACACGCCGTCGTGAACGATGAAGCCCGCGGCCGGGACCGTGTGGTTGACCGGCACCGGGATCACGCGCAGCTCGCCGACGCGATGCTCCTGCTTCGCCGCCAGGGATCGATAGGTCACCGCCGGCGATTCCGCCGGGATCACGCTGAAGTCCGGCCAGATGGCGTTGTTGAAGACGCCGGTGCGCACGGCGTCGATCACCGGGGAGAGGCCCGCGATGGTGATGGCGCGCCCCACGTCGCAGGTGGCGAACGTCTCCGCGAGGAACGCCGCGCCGACGAGGTGATCGAGATGGGCATGGGTGAGGAGCACGGTGTCGATGGCGAGCTGCTCGGAGAGCGGGAGGCCGCCGGCCACCGAACCCGCGTCGACCAGGGTCCGGTCATTCACGAGGAAGGCGGAGGGGCGCTGCCCGGGTCCTTCGCTCCCGAAGGCCCCAAGCACCCTAATGTTCATTATCAAGCGATCCTAGCATAGAGTGGCGGAATGGCCGCGTATTCGGGGCTGCGCGCGCGACTGACGCTGCCGGCGTTCGTGCGGCATCTCCTGGCCGGGTTCATGTCTTCGGCGGTGGTGGCCGGCCTCCTGTACCTCGGCATCCTCGCCCCGCTGGAGCTGGACGCCCTCGATCGCCTCTTCCGCATGCGTGGGGCTCGGCCAACGGTGGCGCCGATCGTCGTGGTGAACATCGACGAGGACTCGTTCGACGAGCTCGACCTGGCGTGGCCGTTCCCGCGCGCGCTCCACGGCACGCTGCTCGAGATGATCGGGGCCGGGGAGCCGCTGGCCATCGGTGTGGACCTGTTGTTCCCGGAGCCCTCCGTGCGCGGCCCCGAGGACGACCGGGAGTTCGGCGACTCGATCAAGCGCGTGAAGCACGTGGTCCTCGGCGCGGCCATCACGCTCGTGTCCGAGGGCTTCTACGTCAAGACGGACACGAACTTCCCGATCCCGGTGATCCGTGCGGGCGCCGAGGCGGTCGCGCCCGTGAACATGCCGCCGGACCTCGACGCGGTGGTGCGGCGCGTCCCGCTCCGTCACCGCATCGGCGACGATCAGGTCTTCGAGGCCATGGACGTCACCCTGCACCGGCTGGCCAAGGCCGGAGGGCTCGCGGTGGCGCCGTTGCCGGCGGCGAACACGGTCTTCATCAACTATCGTGGGTACAAGGGGACGTTCCCGTACGTGCCCTACCACCGCGTGGTGAAGGGCGACGTCGATCCGCAGATCTTCAAGGGCAAGATCGTGCTGATCGGCGTGACCAGCGCCGTCCATCACGATGTTTTCCCGACGCCGTTCGAGCGGGCCGGCCAGATGCCCGGTGTCGAGATCCATGCGCATGCCGTCGATACGCTGGTGCGCGGCGACCACATCCGTCCTGCGCCGCCCTGGCTCAGCCCCGCGCTGACGATCGTCCTGGCCCCGTTCGGGGGGTGGCTGGTGCTGCGGCTGCGCGCGCTTCGCGCCTTCGGCGCCATGGTCGGCGTGTGGATCGCCCTCGCCGGGATCACGTACGTCGCGTTCGCGTTCTGGCAGATATGGGTGCTCGCGGTGGGGCCGACGGTGGGGCTCGTCCTCGGCTACAGTGCGACGTCGATCGAGCACTTCATCCGGGAGCAGCGCGAGAAGCGCCGGCTCTCGCAGTTCTTCTCGCCCGACGTCCTCCGCGAGATCGTGCGCCACCCCGAGGACGTCAACCTCGGCTCCGCGCGGCATCTCATCACGGTGTTCTTCTCCGACCTCCGCGGCTTCACGTCCCTCTCCGAGAAGATGGAGCCCGAGGTGGTGGCGGAGATGCTCAAGGAGTACCTCACGGAGATGACGCAGGTGGTGTTCCAGCACAAGGGCACCGTCGACAAGTACATCGGCGACTGCGTCATGGCCATCTGGAACGCGCCGTTCGAGGATCCCGACCACGCGGTGAACGCCGTGCGCACCGCGCTCGATTTCCAGGAGCGCACGCTCGCGGTCTCCGCGAAGTGGGAGGAGAAGCTGGGCGGCAAGATCCGCAACGGCTGCGGCATCAACACCGGCGACGCGGTCGTGGGCGCGATGGGCTCGCGTCAGCGCCTCGAGTACACGGCCATCGGCGACACCGTGAACCTCGCGGCCCGGCTCGAGTCGATCACCAAGGACTACAACGCGTCGATCATCATCAGCGAGAGCACGTACGAGTACGTGAAGGGCCAGTTCATGACCCGCGAGCTGGGCGCGGTCACCGTCAAGGGCAAGACGCGGCCCGTGAAGATCTTCGCGGTGCTGCCGACCGACATCCGCCGCCACACCCGCGCGGCCCTCGACAGCGCGGCCGTCGTCACGCTGGCGGGCCTCGGCCAGACCTACGAGGTCCGCACGAAGGACATCTCGGCCACGGGCATCGCGCTCGTCGGCGTCCCCGACGATCTCGAGAAGGGCACCGTCATCGAGATCCGCTGCGAGGGGGGCGGCCTTCCCGAGCCGATCTCGGCCGCGGGCATGATCGTGTGGAAGCGCGGCGATGCGGTCGGCGTCTCCTTCACGGACGTCGATCCCGCCGTGTCGCGCTACCTCGCCGCGCGGGAGAAGAATTGACGGCACGCCTCGAGCGCCTTACGGTAGGACTCACATGAGCGAGCCCAACGACTTCGACTACCCGACGATGGCCCGTGCCCTGATCCTCGGCGACAAGGACACCGTGGCCCGGAAGACGCGCGAGGGCCTGGACCTCTCGATGGACCCGAAGGCCCTCATCTTCAAGGGGCTGATCCCGGGGATGGACGTCGTCGGCGAGAAGTTCCGCCGCAACGAGTACTACGTGCCCCAGGTGCTCCTCTCCGCCCGCGCGATGTACGCCGGCCTCGACCTCCTGAAGCCGCTCATCACGGCGGCGGCGCGCGCCGACGACTACCTCGGCATCGTCGCGATCGGCACCGCGCAGGGCGACCTCCACGACATCGGCAAGAACCTCGTCGCCATGATGCTCGAGGGCGCCGGCTTCAAGGTGCACAACCTCGGGCGCGACGTGGCGCCGGAGAAGTTCGTGGAGGCGGTGCAGGAGCACGGCGCGAACATCGTCGGGATCTCCGCGCTGATGACCACCACCATGCCCGCCATGAAGCGCACCATCGACGCCCTCGGCAAGGCCGGCCTCCGCGAGCGGGTGAAGGTGATGATCGGCGGCGCGCCGGTCAGCCAGGCGTTCGCCGACGAGATCGGCGCCGACGGCTACGCGAAGGACTCGACGCTCGCCGTGGTGAAGGCCAAGCAGCTCGCCGGCGCCGACGCGAAGGCGGCGACCTCGCGTGAAGGCGCGCGGCTGGGAGGTCGTCCAGCGCGTGAAGGCCGGCGAGCGCCTCGTCTTCGACGGCGGCTACGGCACCATGCTCTTCGCGGCGGGCCTCCTCAACGGCGCCTGTCCCGAGCTGTGGAACGACACGCACGCGGACGTGGTGGCCGGCATCCACAAGGGCTACTTCGACGCCGGCAGCGACATCGTCGAGACCAACACCTTCGGCGGCACGCGGCTGAAGCTGGACGAGTACAAGATCGGCGATCGCACGACGGAGCTGAACGTGAAGGGCGCGCGGCTCGCGCGCTCGGTGGCGCCGGTCCACGGCTACGTCGCCGGCTCGATCGGGCCCACGAGCCGGCTGCCGCTCGACTACGCGCTCGACGCGGGCGTGACCGACGAGGACTACGAGGCGACGTTCCGCGAGCAGGCGGCCGCGCTGGCCGAGGGCGGCGTCGACCTCTTCGCGGTCGAGACGATGATGTTCCCGCAGGAGGCCGCGGCCGCGATTCGCGCGTGCAAGGCGGCGGCGGACCTGCCCGTGATGGCGACGATGTTCTTCCAGTACGAGGAAGGCCACGATCGCGACCGCACGATGTGGGGCGAGAGCCCGGCCGAGGTCGCCAAGAGCCTGCTCGCCGCCGGCGCCGACGTCATCGGCATGAACTGCGGCCGCGGGCCCGACCGCGCGATCACGATCATCCGCGAGATGCGGAGCGTGACCGACGCGCCGCTGGTCGCCTATCCGAACGCCGGCCTCCCGGTCACCACCGGCGACACCGTGACTCTACGAGCTCGGCCCCGAGGAGATGGCGCGCGATTATCCAGCGCTGCTGGACGCCGGCTGCAACATCGTCGGCGCGTGCTGCGGCTCCGATCCCCGCCACATCGAGCGCATCGCGGCGGTCGTCCGGCGGCACAAGAAGTAGCATCGGTGGACGCGCCGCGCGTCCTCACCGACATCCCGCTCGCGATCGACCCCGACGAGGTCCTGCGCTTCCAGGGCTACAAGGCCGGCGTGGACGTGCCGTCCGTCGACGTGCGCGCGCTGTTCGACGAGGCGCTGGCACTCGGACGCACGCTCATGGCGCCGCGCGCGGTGCTCCGGCCTGGCCGGTGACGCGCGACGGCGACCGCCTCCGCGCGGGAGGCGTGACGCTGACGATCCCGCACATCGCGCAGCGCTGGGGCGACGTCGAGGAGATCGTGGCCGGGGTGTGCACGATCGGCGATGCCCTCGAGCGCCGCGCGAGCGATCTCTGGGAGGCGCGCGAGCTGCCCCTCGCGATGATGCTCGACAGCGTCGGCTCCGGCGCGGTGGAGAGTCTCGCCGAATACGTGAACGACCAGCTCTGCCAGGAAGGGATCGCGCGCGGCGTGAAGGTGACCAACCGCGTGAGCCCGGGCTACGGCGGCTGGGACGTGGCCGAGCAGCGTCTCTTGTGGCAGCTCTGTCCCGGCGATCCGGCCGGCGTCACCCTCAACGACGCGTGCTTCATGACGCCCACGAAGACCATCACGATCCTCGTCGGCGCCGGCGTCGGCGCGCGCGTGGACGACTACTTCAGCCAGTGCGCGCGGTGCTGGATGCGCGACTGCGCCTATCGCCGCGCGCCCGCCGCCCGCACCGTGCACGGCTGAGCTGTATCACTTCCGAGACATTGACGATGCAGGATTCGACGACTACCGTCTCCTCATGGCCCAGACGCCGCTGACCGTCCGCCGCTGGACGCGACACGAATACGAACGGCTCGTCGAGCTGGGTGTCTTCGACGGGGAACCGCTCGAGCTGATCGGCGGCCAGCTCATCGTTGCGGAGCCGCAGGGGAGCTACCACGCGAGCACCATTTTCAAGGTCGCGGACGCCGTCAGGGCCGCGCTCCCTCCCGGGTTCGTGGTTCGATCGCAAGGCCCCATCGCCCTCGATGACGAGTCCGAGCCGGAGCCGGACGTCGCGGTGGTGCAGGGTACGCATGACGACTACCGCGCCGCGCACCCGCGTCGTCCCGTCCTGGTCGTCGAGGTGGCCGACTCGAGCCTGCGGTTCGACCGGCGCCGGAAGCAGAGCCTCTACGCGCGCGGCGGCATCGAGGACTACTGGATCGTGAACCTCGTCGACCGTCTGCTCGAGGTCTATCGCGATCCAGCGCCCGACCCGGCCGGCGTCTACGGCTGGCGCTACGGGTCGGTCAGTCGATGCACGCCACCGGCCACCGTGACGCTGCTCGCGCTGCCGACCGTCCACATCGCCGTCGCGGATCTCCTTCCCTAGCGTCGCCGCGCGGCGGTTTGCGAGGCCGCCGACGCCCGTGATAGCGTGCGCGGCGTCATGGACAACGTAAAGATCGAGCGCGACGGACCGATCGCCACCGTCCTCCTCAATCGCCCCGACCGCCGCAACTCGCTCAGCGACCCGATGCTGACCGACCTCGGCACCGCGTTCGCGGAGCTGCGCGACGACACCACCACGAAGGTGGTCGTCGTCACCGGCGCGCCGCCCATCTTCTCGGCCGGCGCCGACGCGCCGATCAGCTCGAAGATGTCGCCGGAAGAGCGCCGGCAGGTGTTCACCAGCCGCAAGTCGCAGTTCCGCCGGCTGTTCGAGCGGGCGAACACGATGCTGGAAGGTCTCGAACAGATCACGATCGCGATGATCAACGGTCACGCCGTCGGCGGGGGCTGGGGACTCACGCTCGCGTGCGATTTCCGGTGGGCGGCCGCGGAGGCGCAGATGTGGATCCCCGAGGTCGACCTCGGCGTGCCGCTCGGCGTGGCCTCGACCACGCGCTTCGTGCGGCTCGTCGGGCCCGCGGTGGCGAAGGAGATCATCCTCGAGTGCCGGCGCTACACGGCGGCGGAGGCCGCGGCGCTGGGGCTCGTGCATCGCGTGGTGCCCGGCGATCTCCTCGCGAAGGCCGTGACCGACTACGCGCACCAGATGGCGGCGAAGCCGTTCAAGCCCCTGTCCGAGATGAAGGCGCGCATCAACGCCATCGCGCGCACCGGCATCCCCGAGGTCAACGCCATGACCGAGGGGTTCCTCGAGCGGTGATGCTGGACGGCATCCGCGTCCTCGACCTGTCCCGGGTCATCGCCGGACCGTTCTGCGCGATGCTGCTCGGCGACCTCGGCGCCGACGTGATCAAGGTCGAGCGTCCAGGCCGCGGCGACGACCTGCGGTACCTGCGCGGCGGCAACGGGATGAGCGCCCCCTTCGCCGCCTGCAACCGCAACAAGCGCGGGATCGCCGTCGATCTCCAGAAGCGGGAGGGCGCGACGCTGGTCTTCGAGCTCGGCGCGCCGCGCGGACGTCGTCATCGAGAACTTCCTGCCGGGCGTCGCCGCGAAGCTCGGGCTCGGGTACGCGCAGGTGAGCGCCGTGAACCCCCGGGTCGTGTACGCGTCCGTGACCGGCTTCGGCCAGGACGGGCCGTACGCGAAGCGCCCCGGGTACAACACGATCGCGCAGGGCATGAGCGGGCTGATGGCGCTCACCGGAATGCCGGGGCATCCGCCCACGCGCGTGGCGGGCTCCATCTCCGATCTCTCCGCGTCCTGGGTGGCGTTCGGCATGGTCAACGCCGCGCTCGTGCATCGGGAGCGCACGGGGCGCGGCCAGCACCTCGACGTGAACCTGCTCGCGTCCTCGATGGCGCTCTTGCCGGATCCCGCGTCGATCTACCTGGCGACCGGCGAGCGCCCGAAGCGCGAGGGGAACCGGAACCCGTCGCTCACTCCCGCCGAGGCGTTTCCCACGAAGGACGGCTGGCTCAACATCGTGCTCCTGAACGAGGACCAGTACGCGCGGCTGTGCGAGGTGATCGGCGATCCCGAGCTGAAGGCGCCGCGCTTCGCCACCAACGAGCTCCGTCTGGCCGGCTACAAGGACTTCCGCGAGCGGATGGAGGCGGCGCTGAGCCGCGCCACCACGGCCGAGTGGGTGGCCCGGATGGAGAAGGGCCAGATCGCCGCGGGCCCGATCTACGAGTTCGACGAGGTGTTCGAGGATCCGCAGGTGCGCCACCTCGGGCTGGTCGCGGAATTCGAGCAGCCGGGGCTCGGCACCGCGCGCGTGCTCGGATTTCCGGCGCGCGCCTCCGCCACGCCCGCCTCGATCCGCCGGCCGGCGCCGCGGCTCGGCGAGCACACGGACGAGGTGCTCGCGGAGCTCGGCGTCGCGTCGGACGAGGTCGACCGGCTCGTGGCGGCCGAGGTTGTCGCCCGTCCCTGACATGCCGCCGCGGCTCCCGTGGCCGCTCGTCTTCCAGATCGTGGGCGTGGTGGCCGCGCTCTGGCTCATCGTCCACACGCCGCAGATCTGGTTCATCCTCTTCATGTCGCTGGTGCTCGCCGCGGCGATCCTGCCGGCCGCCCGCTACTTCGAGCGGTATCGCGTCCCGCGCGGCCTCACCGTGCTCGGGGTCTACGTCGCGGCGGCGGGCCTGCTCACGTTGATGGGACGGCTCCTGTGGCCCGCGCTGAGCGAGCAGGGGCAGCAGTTCCTGGACCAGCTCCCGCGCATGATCGAGAACGTCAAGGGCTGGCTGGGCACGCTCCGCCTGTGGGTCGAGCAGTGGGGCGCGTCGATCCCCACGCCGAAGCGCGAGAACGTGGAAGGGATGCTCGGCACCGTGCTCGGCAACACGTTCGCGTTCACGGCGGGCGCCGTGGGCGCGGCGGTCGGCTTCCTCGCCATCCTCCTCGTCACCGCGTACCTCGTCATCGACGCGGAGCCCGTCGGCCGCGGACTGCTGCGACTCATCCCGCCGCGGCATCGCAGCGAGGTGGCGGCGCTCGCGCCCCCGGTGCTCGACCGGATGGGCGCCTACGTGCGCGGCCAGCTCGCGGTGAGCGTCTGCGTCGGCGCGATGCTGGCGGTGGCGCTCTCGCTGCTCGGCGTGAAGTACGCGCTCCTCATCGGCGCGCTCGCGGCCGTGCTCAACGTGGTGCCATGGGTCGGCTCGCTCGTGGCGTCGATCCTCGGCATTCTCTCCGCCCTCAACGACTCGTTCGGGCTGGCGCTGCTGACGGCCGGTGTCTTCGTCGGGAGCAACCTCGTCGAGGGCAAGATCCTCGTGCCCTACCTCGTCGGGCGCGCCACGGGTCTGCACCCGCTGTCCGTGCTGCTCGCGCTGCTGGCGGGCGCGCATCTCGCGGGCCTCGTCGGCGCGCTCGTGGCCGTGCCGCTGGTGGCCGCCGGCTGGGAGATCGTCGATCGGATCTACGTACATGGGGGGCTGCGAGCGCCCCCCAAGCCCCCCGCCTCCGGGCGGACGTGAAGTCCGCCCTCCGGCGAGTGCCGAGCTGCGCTCTGCTACGATGGTCCGGTGTCCGCACGGAACGTGATCCTGGTGGGATTCATGGGCGCGGGGAAGTCGGTCTGCGGACGGATGCTCGCGAAGCGTCTCGGCCGGTGCTTCGTGGAGACCGACGACATGATCACCAGCCGCGAGGGCTGCACGATCCCCGAGATCTTCGCGCGGCACGGCGAGGCGCGCTTCCGCCAGCTCGAGGCCGAGGCGGTCGAGGCGCTCGCCATGAAGAGCGGACGACGTCGTCGCCACCGGCGGCGGCCTGCCGTGCCGCGACGGGATGATGGACACGCTCCGCGCGCTGGGCACCGTCGTCTGGTTGCGCGGCGATCCGCTCGAGCTGCTGGCGCGCGCGAAGCGGCAGGGCGCCCGACCGATGCTCGACGGGCGCTCGGACGACGACGTGGTGGCGCTCTACCGCGCGCGTGAGCCGTTCTACCGGCAGGCGCACGTGACCATCGACACGAGCGGCCGCACGATCGACCAGGTCGTCGCGGACGTCGCGGCCGCGTTGCGGAGGACCCATGCCCGCGTCTGACCCCGCCACGCTGTCCGTCGCCGCCGCGCGGGACGCCATCAAGAGCGGCGCGCTCTCGCCCGTCGAGCTCGTGGAGGCGTGTCTCGCGCGCATTCGCGCGCTCGATCCCACGCTGCAGGCGTGGATTCACGTGGACGAGGCCGGCGCGCGGACGCAGGCCGCGCTGCGCGAGGAAGAGGCGCGGGCCGGCAAGCTCCGCGGGGCGCTGCACGGGATCCCGGTCGGCATCAAGGACATCTTCGACGTGCAGGGCATGCCCACGACGGCCGGCGCCAAGGCGTGGGCGCACCGCGTGCCCGTCGCAGGATGCGCCGTCCGTGCAGATGCTCCGCGCCCGCGGGGCGATCGTCCTCGGCAAGACGCACACGACCCAGTTCGCGTTTCGCGATCCCGCGCCCACGCGCAACCCGTGGAACGTCGAGCACACGCCGGGCGGCTCGTCGTCGGGCTCGGCGGCCGCGGTCGCCGCGCGCATGGTGCCGCTGGCGCTCGGCTCGCAGACGGTCGGCTCGGTGCTGCGACCCGCCGCCTACTGCGGCGTCGTCGGCTACAAGCCTCCGCACGGTGCGATCCCGACCGATGGCGTCGTGCCGCTCGCGTGGTCGCTCGATCACGTCGGGATCTTCGCGCGCTCGGTGGCCGACCTGGGGCTGGTGCTCCATGCGTACGGCATCCACGCGATGGGGATGGCCGTCAACCGGCCGGCCCGCCTCGCGCTGGCGCCCGAGCTGACCGCGCGCGCTGAGCCGGAAGTGGCGGCGAGCGTCCAGGCCGCGGCGCGCGCGTTCGCCGCCGCCGGGGCGAGCGTCGACGAGGTGAAGCTGCCGGCCGTCGTTCGCGGAGATCCACGAGGCGGGCCAGATGATCCTCGAAGCCGAGGCGGCGGCGTATCACGAGCCGCAGCTTCGCCACGCACGCCGCGGAGTACGGCGAGGGCATCCGCGGGCTCGTGCGGACCGGGCTCACGCGCCCCGCCACCGCGTACGTGCGCGCGGATCGCACGCGTCGTCGCTTCCGCGAGGACGCGGAACGCGCGTTCGCGTCGTTCGACGCGCTCATCAGCCCGACGGCGCCCGCGCTGCCGCCGCGCGGGCTCGCGTGGACCGGCGACGCCTCGCTCTGCGCGCCGTGGAGCTCCGCCGGCTTCCCGGCGATCACGCTGCCGACCGGCGTCTCGAGCAGCGGCCTCCCGCTCGCCGTGCAGCTCATCAGTACGCCTCTGCGCAGCGACATCCTCCTGTACTTCGCCGCGTGGTGCGAGAACGTGCTCGGGTTCACCGCCGAACCCGGGGGAGTGTGAGCCTCGTGCTCGACCTGAAGATCGAGGGGGCGACCGTCATCGACGGGACCGGCACGGCGGGCTCGCGCACCGACGTGGGCGTGCGTGACGACCGGATCGTCGCCGTCGGCGATCTGAGCCGCGAGCACGCGGGCCGTTCGCTCAACGCGTCCGGCAAGGTGCTGGCGCCGGGCTTCATCGACATGCACTCCCACTCGGACTGGCGACTGTGGGAGAACCGGCGCGCGGAGTCGAAGATCCGCCAGGGCGTCACCACCGAGGTCGTCGGCAACTGCGGCTTCTCGCCCGCCCCGGTCGCGCCCGAGTTCCTCGACGACCTGCGCGGGTTCGCGCTCCACGTGCCGCCGGGGATGGACTTCCGGTGGCGCACGTTCGGCGAGTACCTGACCGCGTTCGATGCGGGCGGGCTCGCGCTCAACGTCGCGCAGCTCGTCGGCCATGGCACGCTCCGCATCGCGGCGATGGGCTTCGCCCGGCGCGCGCCGACCGCGGGCGAGCTGGCGAAGATGCGCTCGCTGCTCGCCGCCGCGATGGACGACGGCGCGTTCGGGCTGTCCACCGGCCTCATCTATGCGCCGGGATCGTGGGCGGACACGGCCGAGATCGTGGAAGTGGCGCACGCGGCGGCGCGCGGGCGCGGGTTCTACGCGAGCCACATGCGCGGCGAAGGCGCCACGCTGCTCCAGGCGGTGACCGAGGCGATCACGGTCGGCCGCGAGGCGAACATGCCGGTGCAGATCAGCCACCTGAAGGCCGCCGGCCGGCCCAACTGGGGCAAGGTGGCCGATGCCCTCGCGCTGATCGACGCCGCGCGCGCCGAAGGGCTCGACGTCCTGGCCGACGCGTATCCGTACACGGCGTCGAGCACGTCGCTGCGGACGCTGCTGCCGGACTGGGCGCTCGAGGGCGGGGTGGACGCGATGCTCGGACGGCTCACGGATTCGGGCGGGCGCGCGAGCATCCGCGAGGCGCTCACCAGCAGCCGCGGCGAGAGCATGGCGATGCGGGTGGGATGGGACAACATCATGATCGTCGGCACCACCATCCGCCGCGACAGCGAGGGCCGGCGCCTCGGCGAGATCGCGAAGGCGCGGAAGGTCGACCCCGAGGACGCGCTCTTCGAGCTGCTGCTCGACGAGCGGGGCCGCGTGGGCGTCATCCTCTTCCAGATGGACGAGGCGGACCTCCGCCGCGCGCTCGCGCATCCGGCCGTGATGATCGGGTCGGATGGCTCGTCGCTGTCGCCGACGGGCTCCGCGGCGGCCAACAAGCCCCATCCGCGCAGCTACGGGACGTTTCCCCGCGTGCTCGGCGAATACGCCCGCGAGCAGCGGACGATCTCGCTGCCGCAAGCGGTCCACAAGATGACGGGCCTGCCCGCCCGGCGGCTGAACCTGCGCGATCGCGGCGTCATCCGCGTCGGCGCGCGCGCGGACCTCGTGGTGTTCGACGCGCGCCGGGTGTCGGACGTGGCCACCTACGACGAGCCGCACCGCTATCCGGTGGGCATCGAACAGGTCATCGTGAACGGCCGCTTCGTCATCAAGGACGGCGAGCACACCGGCAGCCTCCCGGGCCAGGTCTTACGACACCTCTAAAGGTCGGGAGAGTCTTCCCCGATCTCCTGCGGCCGCTGTCCACGGCGGTCTCGCTCGAGGCCGGCCTCGAGCGCACGCTGCGCCGGATCGTCCGGCTCACGGGGGCGGTGGGCGGCGTGCTCGTCTTCCGGCCCCCGCGTCGCGAGCCCATCGTGGTCACCACCAACGCCGGGCTGCCGCGTCCGTTGCGCGAGTGGCTCGCCGCGGTCGCCACGGGCCCGGCGCCGCGGCGTCCCACCGTGCCGGGCACGCGCGTGGTGCGGGTGCCGCTCGGCACGCCGCCGCATCCCGTCGGGGAGCTCGTGCTCATCGCCGGGCGGCGGCGCACGCCGAAGCTGCCGCCCGACTTTCCGCGCGAGCTCGGCGCCGCGCTCGAGCTGCTCGACGAGAGCCGGCGCCGCGCCGACGAGCTGAGCGCCCTCTACGCGACGAGCCGCCTGATCACCGCGCGGCTCGACCTCGCCTCCGTGCTCGAGCGCATCAGCCGCTCGGTCACGTCGCTCATCGGGTCGAGCGGGTGCGGGATCGGGCTGCTCGACGCCGACCGCGGCGTGCTCGTGCACGCGGCCGCGCATGGCTTCAAGACGGCGGAGTGGAGCGCGCTCGAGCTCCCGATCGGCGAGGGGATCATCGGCCGCTGTGCGGAGAGCCGGCAGCCGATCCTCGTGGACGACATCCGGCGCGATCCGCGCTCCGCGCGGCGCGACGTCGACGAGCGCGAGGGCATCCGCTCGATGCTCTGCGTGCCCATGCGGCTCGGGGAGCGCCTGCTCGGCGTGATCTCCGCCTTCTCGACGCGGCCGTCGGTCTTCGCGCCGCACCACCAGCGCGTCCTGGAGGCGTTCGGCGAGCAGGCCGCGATCGCGATCCACAACGCCCACCTGCACGGCGAGCTGGAGGCGCGGGTCCAGGAACGCACGCGGCAGCTCGACGCGGAGAAGCGGTTCGTGGAGGTCATCCTGGAGACGCTCCCGCTCGGGGTCTTCGTGCTCGACGGCGGCCTGGGCGTCGTGCGCGCCAATCCCGCGGGCACCGCCGTGCTGCACGACGGCACGCTCGGCCGGCGTCCGTTCCGGATGCTCTTCCCGGTGGAGAAGGCGGAGGCCGTCGACGCCTTCCTGCGCAGCGCGCTCGTCGAGGGCGGCGTGCGCGCGATGGAGGACGAGATCACCCTGGCCGGGGTCGCACGCATGCTGCGGCTGTCGGCGACGGCGCTCGAAGCGCCCGGCGAGGCGCCCGCGCATCTCGTCGTGCTGGTGGAGGACGTCACGCGCGCCAAGCGGCTCGAGCGCCAGATGCTGCTCGCCGAGCGGCTCACCACGGCCGGGCGCCTCGCCGCCGGCGTCGCGCACGAGCTCAACAACCCGCTCGCCACCATCGCCGGATGCGCGGAGTCGCTGCTCGAGCGCACGCAGAACCTGAAGCTCGAGGAGGTGGGCGACCTCCGCGGCTACCTCGCCACCATCGAGGAGGAGGCGTATCGGTGCAAGGAGATCACCGGCGCGCTGCTGCAGTTCGTGCGCGAGCCGGGGAGCCGTCGCGAGCCCGTCGAGGTCAACGCCCTGGTGGCGCGCAGCGTGGAGCTGCTCACCCACCAGTCCCGCTTCGCGGCGAGCACCATCGTGAGCGAGCTCGATCCCGACGTGCACGAGGTCACGGCCAACGAGGGCCAGCTGCGGCAGGTGATCATCGGCATCGCCGCGAACGGGCTCGAGGCGATGGACGGGCGCGGGCGCCTCACCGTCCGCACGCGCCACGCGGGCGAGGACGTCGTGATCGAGATCGCGGACGAGGGGCCCGGCATTCCGGACGACGTGCTGCCGCGCGTCTTCGATCCGTTCTTCACGACCAAGGCGCCGGCGCAGGGCACCGGGCTCGGGCTGGCGATCGCGCAAGGCATCGTCGCCGACCATGGCGGGCGCATCGAGGTCGCGACGAAGGCGGGCGCGGGCACGGTCTTCCGCGTGGTGCTGCCCGCGTGAGCGAGGCGATGCCGGGCCGGAAGATCCGCGTGCTGGTGGCCGACGACGAGCGTCCGCTCCGCGACCTCATCGTGCGCGAGCTGGCGCGCAAGGGCCACGAGTCGGAAGGGGCCGACGACGGTCAGGAAGCGGTCGAGCGCATCGCCCAGGCCGGGTACGACGTGCTCGTGCTCGACATGCGCATGCCGCGCAAGTCCGGCATCGACGTGCTCCGCGAGCTGGCGGGCACGCCCGACAGCCCGCAGATCATCGTGATGACCGGGGTGCAGGACGTGTCGACGGCGGTCGAGGCGATGAAGCTCGGCGCCTACGACTACCTGAGCAAGCCCACGCGCATCGAGGAGCTCGACGTCCTCGTGCGCAAGGCCGCGGAGAAGGGGCAGCTCCTGCGCGACAACGTCGCCCTGCGCGCCCGCGCGCCCGGCGCGGAGCCGTTCGGCGGCATCGTCACGAGCAGCCTGCGCATGCAGGACGTGCTGCGCATCGTCGAGCGCGTGGCGCCGACCAACTCCACCGTGCTCGTGCTCGGCGAGAGCGGCACCGGCAAGGAGCTGGTGGCGCGCGCGATCCACGAGCGGTCCGCGCGCGCGGACCGCTCGTTCGTCCCGCTGCACTGCGGCGCGCTCGCCCGCGAGGTGTTCGAGTCCGAGCTGTTCGGCCACGAGAAGGGCGCCTTCACCGGGGCCGTGGCGACCAAGCCCGGGCTGATCGAGCTGGCCGACGGCGGCACGCTCTTCCTCGACGAGATCGGCGAGATCGAGCCGGACGGCCAGGTGAAGCTCTTGCGGGTGCTGGAAACCGGCACGTTCTTCCGCGTCGGCGGCACGCGGCCCCGCCGCGTCGACGTGCGCGTGGTGGCGGCGACGAACCGCGATCTGGCGGAAGCGATGCGGACCGGCGAGTTCCGCCAGGACCTCTTCTACCGGATCAACACGATCACGGTGTCGCTGCCGCCGCTGCGCGATCGGCCCGACGACATCGCGGTGCTCGCGCGCCACTTCGTGGAGACGAAGACCACGTACGGCGCCAAGCGCCTCGGCGACAAGGCCCTCGCGCTGATCGAGAGCTACGCGTGGCCCGGCAACGTGCGCGAGCTGCTGCACGCGATCGAGCGCGCGGTGATCCTCGCGAAGGGAGACGAGATCCAGCCCGAGGATCTCCCGCCCGAAGTGGCCGGCGCGGCGGCCGGCACGGCCGCCGGCGCGGCGACGGCGGCGAGCCTCGAGTCGATGGAACGCCAGCACATCGTGAACACGCTGCGCCAGGTGGGCGGCCACCGCGGCAAGGCCGCCGCGCTGCTCGAGATCGATCCGAAGACGCTCTACCGGAAGATGCTCGCGTACCGCATCGAACGGGTCGAGTTCCGGGCATAGCGTTCCGGGCAGCGGGCACGAGATCGTCGGGCGATCCGCCCGATTCGCCGCCCGCGTGCGCTGTAACTCCGCGTCACATGGTGATCCGCTCCGTGGCATTCCCGTTGCTCTAGAACCTGGCCCCGCGCGAATCCCGCATCGGAGGCCGAACATCAGAACGAAGGAGCCCCGATGAACCGGATTCTCGTGATCGATCAGGACCGCGCCGCCATGGAGAAGCTTGGCCTCGCCTGCCTCGCGCAGGGCATCGGCGTCGCGATGGCCGACAACGTCTGCGAGGGCGCGCGCGTCCTTCTCTCGGACACGATCTCGCTCGTGCTCGTCGACGGCTCCGAGCTGCGCTTCGGGCCGCGGGAGAGCGCGACGCTGTTCGAGCGTGTGGGGCCCGGCGTGCCCGTCGTGGTGATGGTGCGCGCCGACATGGACCTGGGCCGGATCGTGGCGCTGGAGCTCGCGGGCTTCCGCGTCGTGACGAAACCCGTGACCGTTCCCGACCTCCTCGCGAAGGTGGCGGCGGAGATGGAGAACAGAAAGCGCTAGTCATGCGACCTGAAGTCGTCGTGGGCGCCGGTGCGGCCCTCCTGCTGGGAGCGCTCGCCGGCATTGAATGGTGGGCCGAGCACCAGTGGGCCCAGAGCGCCGTCGTCCGCCCGGCCGACGACGCCCAGCAGCGGGCCCAGGGCCCCGATGCGGGCGTGCCGGTGACGCGCGAGATCGACGACGTCGAGGCCTCCGCAAGTCCACGACTGAGCCGCTGAACCGTCCTCCCGCGCGGAACGTTGCGCGCGGGAGGCAGCCGTGTAAACTTATCCCGTCTGCCCCGTGAGGCCGGACCTCGCCACCGATGTGACTCTTCCGCGTTCGGGGCGTGATCGGCAGCGGAAGGAAGTCCAGGAGGGTCCCCAGATGGCGTCAAAACTCTACGTCGGCGGTCTTTCGTATTCCACGACGAGCGATGGGCTTCGTGAGTTCTTCGCCCAGAGCGGCAACGTCCTCTCCGCAACCGTCATCACCGACCGTTTCTCCGGGCAGTCCCGCGGCTTCGGCTTCGTCGAGATGAACACCGCGGAAGATGCCCAGAACGCGATCTCGCAGCTGAACGGCCGCGAGCTCGACGGTCGCCGGATCACGGTGGAGATTTCCAACCCGCAGGCGCCGCGGTCGGGTGGCGGCGGCGGCGGCGGGCGGCCGGGTGGCGGCGGCGGTGGCGGACGTCCTGGCGGTGGCCGGCCCGGCGGTGGGCGCCCCGGCGGTGGTGGCGGCCGCGAGAGCGGGTACGCGCATCGTCCATCGAAGCCGGTCAAGTGGTAGCCCTCGAGGGGGCTTCGCCCCCCAGGAATAGGATTGCGCCGGCGGAGCCGGCGCTCGGAAACGACGCAGCAGGGAAGAGAACGGGCCAGCCGGGAACGGCTGGCCCGTTCTCTTTTCGGCCGGCGCGCGGGGGGCGCGCCGGCCGGTTCTGGTTACGGCAGGATCTTCACGGACGGGACGCAGAACTCGGCTTCCTTGCCCGAGTCGACCTGCTCCGAACCGAACTGGTTGCTCAGGAAGAGGCCGAAGACGTCGAAGCGATTGGGGCGCTTGACCGGGATGACCTTGTAACACATCAGGTGCCCGGCGTCGTTCTTGATGCCCTCGTTGTTCTTGTTCACCGGTGTGCAGAGTCGCGTGGGTTGGACGACGTCCACCAGGCCGGGCTGGTTGAATTGATCGAGGATCGAGACGTCACGGATCCGCTCGAACCGCGTCCCCCGGCTCCGCTGCACCGTGTAGCACTTGAAGTGATCGACGTCGTGGCTGCCCGGGGTCGGGCGCCGTCACCGGCTGGGTCAGGCTCGTGGCGGTCGGCACGAGGAGGCGGTCGGGCTTCATCGTATCGACGACGAGCTCGCCCAGCGTCGGGTGGAACTGGTTCTGGATCCGAATGCCCGGTCCGCCGCGCGTGGGGTGTCTGGCCGGGCACCGCCTCGATCCGGTAGCTCCTGAGATGCGTCAACGGATCGCTGATGCCTTCCCCGTTCTTGTCCGCCGGGTTGCAGAGGGCCGCGGGGTTCTTCACGTCGAACAGGCCGGACTCGAACTGATCACTCAAGGCGACCCGCAGGCCCTTGGGGAAGCCCCGCGGCACACAGAAGGCGGTGTCGTCCTCGACGCCGCCGCAGTCCGCTTCCCCCGTGCAGGCGGCGCCCGCGTTCAGCGGCGAGCCCGTACTGCAGAGGCTGCCACGGCGGTCCCTGGCCTCGTAGCACTGGAAGTGGTCGGCGGCTCGGGCGCTGACGAGGGAGCTGAAGTCGTACGTCGCGCTGTTGCAGCCGAGATTCTGCGAGAACAGGCTGGTGAGCTGCGGCAGGAGGCTGGCGGGACTGCCGAGCGGAAGCGTGATCGCCGGGACGTTGGCGAAGTCTGTCGTGCACGGCAGCACCGGGGGGAAGAACGTCTGGCCGCCCGCCTGCACCTTGCCGGTGAACATCGCCTTCACGGGCAGCCCGTTCGCGAACCGGCCCGGGGTTGGTCGTGGAGCTGGAAGCTGAAGCTGAACGTCAGGTCCGTGCCGGCCGTGGTGAGGAGGCCGGCGATGCTGGCGGGGAAGTCGACGATGACGAACACGTGCCCGGGCTCGGGGAAGATCTCGGTGCCGGGCTGGGCGAAGAACGAGGTCGCGGTCGTGATGACGAGCGGCACGGGCCCCGTCGTATCGGCCGGGTTGTCCACCGTGCCGGCGACGTTCGTGACGCCGCTCGGCACCTGCAGGATGACCGGGTCGATGAGCGCCCCGAAGACGCCGAGGGTCGCGGAGCAGGCTCGTGGTGCTCGCGACTTCGGTCCCCGCGATGAAGTAGGTGCAGCTCGAACCATTTGGGCTGAAGAAGGGGTCGACTTGGCACACCGCCGTGGTCGCCTCGGACTGATATCGTTGCGACGATCAGCTCAATCTCTTCGCTGAGGGTTTCGGCGTTGATGACTCCGAACAGTGCCCTCAGGAAGCACCCCGAGCTCGTCAGCGCGACCACGCACAGCAGGGCGCCGAGCAGCATCCTCTCGATCACACGTCGCATAGTCGTTCCTCCCAATGACAATGAGCGATGAATGCGCTATCTCGGCTGCGGCACGATGCGGATGTACGGCTTCGGCGCCTTCCAGCCGCCGGGATACGTCTGCTTCGCCTCCGCGTCGGACACGGCGGGCACGATGATCACGTCCTCGCCCTGCTTCCAGTTCACCGGCGTGGCGACCTTGTGCTTCGCCGTGAGCTGGCAGGAATCCAGGAGCCGGAGCACCTCGTCGAAGTTGCGGCCCGTGCTCATCGGATAGGTGAGCATCGCCTTGATCTTCTTGTCCGGGCCGATGACGAACACCGAGCGCACGGTCGCGTTGTCGGCGGCGGTCCGGCCCTCGGAGGTCGCGCCGGCGCCCTCCGGCAGCATGTCGTAGAGCTTCGCGATCGCGAGCTCGGGATCGCCGATCAACGGATAGTTGACGGCGTGTCCCTGCGTTTCCTCGATGTCCTTGGACCACTTCTCGTGGTCGGTCACGCCGATCCACGCTGAGACCGAGGACCTTGCAGTTGCGCTTCTCGAACTCGGGCTTGAGCCCGGCCATGTAGCCGAGCTCGGTCGTGCAGACCGGCGTGAAGTCCTTGGGGTGGGAGAAGAGGATGGCCCACCCGTCGCCGATCCATTCGTGGAAGTCGAGCGTCCCCTGCGTCGTCTGCGCGGTGAAGTTGGGCGCTTCGCTGTTGATTCGCAACGCCATGGCGCACCTCCAAACCTCGAGAGTCGATGCGTATGACGTACAGGGCCGCCATCAAGGCAGGGTCATCGCGCGCGTCAAAAGAACGTCAAAGCCGTCTTGACGACGTTCGGGGCCACTTGCTACCGTCCGCGCACTCCCTGGTGGCCTCATGAAACGTCTCAGCCTCGCGGTGCTCGGCGGCTTTCGCGCCAAGGTGGACGCGCGCCCGCCGATCACGCTGCCGCGGAAGACCCAGGCGTTGCTGACCCTGCTGGCCATGCGGCCGGGCCGTGAACACACCCGGGACAAGCTCACCGCCCTCCTGTGGGCGGACGCGGACGACGTGCACGCCCGGCACAGCCTCCGCCAGGCGCTGTTCGGCCTGCGCCGCGCCCTGGGACAGGCCCGGGACGCGCTCGTCGAGGGTGAGACGCTGTCGCTCGATCCGTCGGGCGTCGACGTGGACGTGGTGACGTTCGAACGGCTCGTCGCGAAAGGGACGCCGGCCGCGCTGACAGAGGCGGCGAGCGTCTACGCCGGCGACCTGTTCGACGGGGTCTCCATCGGCGAAGCGGCCTTCGAGGACTGGCTGCGGGGCGAGCGGGCGCGCCTGCGCGAGACGGCCATCACCGCGCTGTCGACCCTGCTCGCGGGGCAGACCGGGGCGGAGACGACGGAGGAGGCGCTGCAGACGGCCATGCGCGTCCTCGCGCTGGACTCGCTGCAGGAGGGCGCGCACCGCAGCCTCATGCAGCTCTACGCGCGGCAAGGCCGGCGCGCCTCGGCCCTGCGGCAATATCAGGTGTGCGTCGAGCTCCTGCGGCGCGAGCTGGGGGTCGAGCCCCAGTCGGCGACCCGGGAGCTGTACCAGACCATCCTCAGGGAATCGCCCGCGCCTCAGACCGCGGAGCCGCTCCGTCCGACCCGCCGCGTGTCGCGTGGCCGGCCACCGCGCGCGCGACCGTCGCCGCGCGCGCCGGCCGCAGCACCACCGGACACTCCGCTGGTCGGGCGCGCGCCGGAGCTGGAGCGGCTCGAGGGCGCCCTCGGCCTGGCATCGAAAGGGCTGGGCCGGGCCCTCGTCCTCACCGGGGAGGCCGGCATCGGCAAGACCCGCCTCGTCGAGCATCTCGCGGGCGAAGCGGTGCGTCGCGGCCACCGCGTGCTCGTCGCGCAATGTCACGAGACGGAACAGATCCTTCCGTTCCGTCCCTGGGTCGATGCGCTGCGCGAGGGACAGATCACGAGTGACGTCGAGGCGCTCGAGGTCCTCGGCCCCGTCTGGCGCATCGAGCTGAGCCGGCTCTTGCCCGAGCTGGGGACGCCGGGCGTGTTCCCGTCGGGCACGCGCGAGGACTATCTCCGGATCTTCGAGGCGGTGACGCGGCTCCTCGGACACGTGGCCGCGGCGCAGCCGCTGGTCGTGATCCTGGAGGATCTGCACTGGGCGGACGAGATGAGCGTGCGGCTCTTCTCGTTCTTCGCCCGCCGCGTCCAGGCCGTGCCCGTGCTCGTTGATCGGCACCGCGCGCGCGGAGGAGGTCGGCGAGACGGCGGTGCTCCGGACGGCGCTCGACGAGCTCGCGCGCGAGCAGCCCGACGCCCGGCTCGCGCTGGGCCCGCTGTCGGGCGCCGATTCCGGCGCGCTCGTGCTGGCGATGGCGCCCGCCGGCCGTCGGGAGGCGTCGCTCGAGGGCATCGCCCAGCGGGTCTGGACCGTCAGCGAAGGCAATCCGTTCGTGATCGTCGAGACGATGCGTGCGCTCCAGGAGCGGCCCGCGCTGGGTGACGAGGCCGCGGTGGCGCTGCCGCCGCGCGTCCGCGACGTGATCGCCGCGCGCCTGGCGCGCCTCGGCGACTCCGCGCGCCAGGTCTGTGCCGCGGCCGCCGTCGTCGGCGCGGAGCTGGGCTTTCCGCTGCTGGCGAGCGCGGCGGGGCTCGGCCAGCGCGAGACGGCCCAGGGCCGTCGAGGAGCTGGTCCGGCGACGCGTCCTCACGGCCGTGGGCGAGCGCTTTCGCTTCAGCCACGATCGGGTACGGGACGTGGCGTACGACAGCCTGCTGCCCCCGGCGCGCCTCGCGCTCCACGCCGCGGTGGCGCGTGCGATCGAGCGTCTCGACGCCGATCGGCTGGAGGAGATCTACGACCGGCTGGCGCATCACTACCTGCGAGCCGACGAGCCGCCCCGCGCGATCACGTACCTCGTCCACTTCGCCGAGCAGGCCCGCCAGCGCTACGCGTTCGACGATGCGTCGCGCTCCCTCGATCAGGCGCTCGTCCAGGCGCAACGGCTGCCCGCGCACGAGCGCGACCGCTGCGTGGTGGACGTCAGCGTCCGCCAGGGATGGGTCCTGTCGATGCTCGGCCGCTTCCCGCAGATCCTGGACCTCCTCGTCCCGCTGCGCGCGCGCGTCGAGGCGCTCCGGGACCCGGCCCTGGCCGGCTCCTATTTCTTCCGTCTCGGTCTGACCTATAGCTATCTCGGCGAGCACGGACAACGCGGTGGCGGCGGCGGAGCGCGCCATCGACGAGGCCCGGCACGCCGGCGACGAGGCGGTGATCGGCCAGGCGCTCTACGTGCTGTCGCTGACGAGCTATTTCCTGGCGAAGCCCTTCGACGGGGTGGAGCAGGCGCGTCAAGCCGTCCAGGCGCTCGACGACGCCGGGAGCCGTGAATGGCTGGGGCTCGCGTACTGGGTGCTCGGGCTCCACTCGCTCCTGCTGGGCCGGTTCGACGAGGCGCTCGAGGCGGAACGCCGGGTGGCGGCCATCGCCGACGCGATCGGGGACGCGCGGCTGCAGAGCTTCGCCGCCTTCACCACGGGGTGGATCCACGCGACGCTGGGCCAGTGGGACCTCGCCATCGAGGCGGGCCGGCGCGGCGTCGAAGTCGCCCGCGATCCGATCTCCGACCTGGGGGCTCGGTCCTACCTTGGGTACGCGTACCTCGGAAAGGGTGACGTCGAGACCGCGCGTCCCTTCCTCGATCAGTCGCTGGAGGGCTACGTGACGGCTCGGCCTCCGTCAGCCCGCCGCGCGGGTGATGGCCTTCCTCAGCGAGGCGGACCTGCAGACGGGCGCGATCGCGCGCGCGCGCGAGCGTGCGGCGGAGTCCCTCGCCCGCCACCGCGAGGTCGAGCATCCGTGGGGCGTCGCGTACGCGGAGCGCCTCCTCGGGCGGATCGCCCGCGTGGAGGGTCGCCCCGACGACGCCGGTCGGCACCTCATGGACGCGCTCGCGACGTTCAGCGCGGTGCCGTGCCCCTTCGAGGTGGGCCGGACGCGGCTGGAGCTGGCCGAGCTCGCCCGGGCGCTGCGGCGAGACCGACGCCGCCGCGCGCCACCTCGAGGAGGCGCGCCGCGTCTTCGTGGAGCTCGGCACGCCGGCGTTCGTCGAGCGCGTGGATCGGCTCGCCCGCGAGACTCGCCGCTCCTTAGACATGGGGGGCCCGTCTCGGGCCCCCCATGTCGATCAATCCTCCGAGAACACCCGGTCGTAGCGGCCGTACTCGCGCGCGGCGTCCATGAACCACTTCACGATCTCGGGCTCCGAGCGCGGCGGGATCTCGCACGACGTCGAGAGGATGAAGCCGGAGTGGCGCGCGGCGGCGTCCACGCAGCGCTTCACGTCGGCGTACATCGCGGCCTTCGTCGTCTTCTCGAACTTCGTCGCGTCCACGTTGCCGATCGCCACCGCGCGGCCCTTCGACACCTCCACGAACCGCGCGAGCTGGTCCACGTAGAGGGTCGGATCGCCCTGCTGGTCGAGGTCGAACGAGAACGTGCTGAAGCCGGCCTGGATGACGTCCTCGAAGATCGGGTACGTCGTCCCGCAGATGTGCGTGGTCACGCCGACCTTCTTCGCCTTGAAGTAGTCGCAGAGCTCCGTGTGGTACGGCGCCACGAACTCGCGGTAGTTGTCCGGCGAGATCAGGCTGATCGACGCCGTCGGCTCCGAGAAGCTGAGGCCGATGCCCGTCTTGACGATCGCGTCGCCCCAGATCTTGGAGAACTCCGTCGCCACCCGCATGCAGTCGTGGATGAACTGCGGGTCCTCGAACGTGTCGAGCAGCATCGTCTCCGGGTTGCGCAGCAGCATCGCGATGGTCCACGGGCCCACCGCCACCGCGCCGATCGCCGTCGGCGGCTTCGCCTTCACCAGCGCCTCGCACTGCTCGAGGAAATCCGGGAGACGCGCGGTCTTGTACGGATCGGGCATCGGGAGCTTCGCGAGCAGCGCCTTGTCGTCCTGGAGCACGTGCTGGTCGATCGACGGGACGACGTAATCCGAGTACTTCACCCGGCAGCCGAACGCCTCCGCCTCCTTGGCGAGGTCGTTGTACGCGAGGACCACGTCCGGCTCGTAGCGCTCGTAGTAGCGCATCATGGCCGGGATCGCCTTCGAGACGTTCGTGCAGTACTCCTCGATCGAGAGGCCGTCGAGCGTGCCGGCGAACGACGCCACGATCGGATAGACGGGGACGCGGTCGGTGAACGATCGGCGGTACGCGGACACCACGCGATCGCGGTTGGTATAGGTGGCCTTGCCGTGCTCCACGTCCCACACGCGATTCGCTTCCATGTACCGGGGCGGGAGCTTGGCCTCGTACTCCATGAACTGGGTGATCGGGTAGCGGATGCCGCCCGGCGTGCGTGCCCTTCAGGCCCTCGATGATCTCTTCGACCTGCGCCCACGGGAACGTGAACGCCATCTCGTGGTCCTGGGTCTGGCCGAAGATGCGATCGCCGGAGCAGGGGAGGATGACCTGCGGCTGATCGGTGCGCATGGTGGTCACGATGATGTCCGCGCACACCACGCGGCCGCCGAAGGCCGAGGTCAGCTTGCCGCCCTTCTTCCAGAGCGCCGCCTGGGTCAGCCGCATGACCTGGGCCGGGTTCCCGTAGACGCAGACGATGTCCGGCTCGAACGTCGCGCGGTCGAGCGGCGCCACCAGCAGCCCCGAGAACTCGCCGGGCGTGAACCGGTCCACCGCCGCCTCGGAGCGCTGCCCGGCCTGCTTGGTCTCCGTGTACATGCCCTCGCAGAGGGTGCCGGAGCTGAAGAGGTGGGAGGGCTTCTCGAAGCCCCAGGGCCGCGATCCCGAGGGAGCAGATGCTGTCGTCCCGGGTGAGGGCGATCATCCACCCGTAGCGCCGTGCCATGTCGATGACCTGGCAGTTCATGCTGAGCTTCTTGAAGTCTCGCGCCGGGCGGCGCGCGCGATCGGGGATGGCCTCACCCGGGCGCAGCATGCGGATGGCCACGGGAAACGTCTGCGGGCGGACGTAGAGCTGCAGGTCGTGGTCCGCGCTCTTCACGTCGATCATAGGGCCGTCCACCGTCCTCCTGGCCGCTCGCGCTCGGCGCCATCGTGAGCCTACTACGCGCCCCCCGCAGCAGCAACGCAACGGCGTGCACGCGGGTGCACGTCGTTGCTGTCTCCGCTCTGGTACAGGGTTTGCCACTGGATACGGCCGTGCGACACGCTCTGACCCTCGCGGTTGGTCTCCTCATCGGCCAGTGGCTCGCGTTCAGCGGCATCGACTCGCCCGCCGGCGTCTATCGGCTGGCCCAGGACGCGGACGCGCGCGCGGACTGGAACGAGGCGGCGCGGCAGTGGAGTCACGCGGTTAGCCGACAGCCCGACAATCCGTACTTCCACTACATGCGTGCGTCGTCGCTGGCCCGGCTCGGGCACCGGCACGCCGCCGCCGACGCGCTGCCAGATGACCCTGCTCCTCGAGCCCGGGGAGCAGCTCGTGCACCAAATTCGGAAGGACTTGGCCGGTCTCGCGTCATCGAGTTCCCCTGCGGCGAACGGCGACAGCGTCGTCACCGTGGAGGGATCGCGCGGGGTCTGGGTGGTCCCCGTGCTCGTGAACGGCCGCTACCGGGGCCGGTTCCTGTTCGACACCGGCTCCAGCGTGGTCGTCCTGTCACCGGCCTTCGCCGCGGCCGTGGGCGCCAAGACCCGCGAGAACGACACGCTCGAGCTCGAGACGCTGGGCGGCCGCACGCGTGGGCTGTGGGCCACGGTGGGCGCGCTCCGCGTGGGCGACGTCGAGGTGCGCAGCCCGGAGGTCATCGTCCACTCGCCCGGCGGCGACCTCGACGGCATCCTCGGCAACAGCTTCCTCAACCGCTGGGACGTCTCGTTCGACCCCGATCGCCGCCTCCTGCGCTTCCGGGCCCTCACGAAGACCGATTGACTCGAGGCCTCGCTCCTTTCGATCCGCACGATCTCGGGTAGAATGCGGCACTCGCGGCGGCCGCGTGGCTCACCGCGTCAGACTGAGGGGTTCTCTTCGGGGAGGCAGCGACATGAGCGTCAATGCGCCGAGCGCGAGTTACAGCCTGACCGTGCGCCTGGAGATCGACAACAAGCCCGGGATGCTCGGCAAGATCACGTCCGCCATCGGGAAGGGTGGCGGAGACATCGGCGCCATCGACGTGGTCGTCGGTGGGCGACAAGACCATCACGCGCGACCTGTCGTTCAAGGCGCGCGACGAGCAGCACGGCCAGCAGGTGGTCGACGCGCTGAAGAAGATCGCCGGCGTGCGTGTCGTCAACGTATCCGACCGCACCTTCCTCATGCACCTCGGCGGGAAGATCGAGATCCACGCGAAGGTCGGCGTGAAGACGCGCGACGATCTCGCCATGGTCTACACGCCCGGCGTCGCGCGCGTCTGCATGGCGATCCACCACGACCCCGAGAAGGCCTACACGCTCACCGTGAAGGCGAACATGGTCGCCGTGGTCAGCGACGGTACCGCGGTGCTCGGCCTCGGCGACATCGGGCCGTCGGGCGCGCAGCCGGTCATGGAAGGCAAGTGCGTCCTGTTCAAGGAGATGGCGGGCGTCGACGCGTTCCCGCTGTGCCTGGCCACCAAGGACGTGGACGAGATCGTGATGATCGTGAAGGCCGTGTCGCCGGTGTTCGGCGGCATCAACCTCGAGGACATCAGCGCGCCGCGCTGCTTCGAGATCGAGGAGCGCCTGCAGCGCGACCTCGACATCCCGGTGTTCCACGACGACCAGCACGGCACCGCGGTCGTGGTGCTGGCCTCCCTCATCAACGCGCTGAAGGTCGTGAAGAAGAAGCTCAGCGACGCGCGCATCGTCTTCGCGGGCGCCGGCGCCTCGGGCATCGCCACCGCCAAGCTCCTCATGATGGAGGGCGCGAAGAACATCATCGCGTGCGACCGCGCGGGCACGCTCTACGCCGGGCGCAAGCAGAACATGAACTCGATGAAGGAGTGGTTCGCCAAGCACACGAACCCGAAGAAGCTGTCGGGCTCCATCGGCGACGCGATGCGGGGCGCGGACGTCTTCATCGGGCTCTCGGGCCCCGGCGTGGTGTCGCTGAAGGACGTGAAGGGCATGGCGCGCGATCCGATCGTGTTCGCGATGGCCAACCCGATCCCCGAGATCCAGCCGGAAGAGGTGGCGGGCAGCGTGCGGGTCATGGCCACCGGCCGCTCGGACTACCCGAACCAGATCAACAACTCGCTCTGCTTCCCGGGCTTCTTCCGCGGCATGCTCGACGTGCGCGCCAAGCGCGTGCACGACGACATGAAGCTGGCGGCCGCGCACGCGCTCGCGGAGATGGTGTCGAAGAACGAGCTCAGCGAGGAGTACATCATCCCGTCGATGTTCGACAAGCGCGTGGCCGAAGCCGTCGCCAACGCGGTGGCCGAGTCGGCCGTGAAGTGCGGGGTGGCGCGCCGCAAGCGACCGCGCGGCACGGAGACGACCTCCCGGTAACGAGGATGCCGTGAGGGGCCGGGAACTCCTCGCCGTCCTCTTCCCGCTCTTCACGGCGCTGCTCGTCTGGCCGCTCCTCACGGTGGTGAACCGCCCCGTGCTGGTGGCGGGTGTTCCCGCGCTCGTGCTCTACCTGTTCGTCGTGTGGGCGGCCATCGTCGGCGTGCTCGCGTGGGCGGGCCGGCGCGCCGCCCGGGACGACGGGCCGTGAGCGGTCCCGCCCTCCTCATCGGGATCCTCCTCGCCTACCTCGTCTTCCTGTTCCTCGTCGCCGCGCTCGCCGAACGCTTCGGCGCGCGCTTCATCACCCCGCGGCTGCGCACGACGACGTACGTGCTGGCGATCTCGGTGTACTGCACCGCGTGGACCTTCTACGGCAGCGTCGGGCTCGCCGCCAACCGCGGCCTCGAGTTCCTCACCATCTATCTCGGGCCGGCGCTCGTCGCGCTCCTGTGGCCGACGGTGCTCCGGAAGCTGGTCCGCGTCGCGAAAGAGCAGCGGATCACCACCATCTCCGATCTCATCGCGAGCCGGTACGGCAAGTCGGGACCGCTCGGCACGCTGGTGGCCGTGCTCGTGGTGTGCGGGATGATCCCGTACATCGCCCTGCAGCTGAAGGCGGTCTCGGCGTCCTTCCGCATGATGATTCCCGCCACGTCCGTCCTCGCCGACTTCGATCCGTCGCTCATCGTCGCCGTCACCCTCGGGTTCTTCGGCATCCTGTTCGGCGCCCGCAACCTCGACTTCACGCGCCAGCAGACGGGGCTCATGACCGCGGTGGCGGTGGAGTCGCTCGTGAAGCTGGTGGCCTTCCTCGCGGTCGGCGTGTTCGTGACGTGGGGCCTCTTCGACGGGTTCCGCGACATCTTCACGCGGGCCACCGCGCACGCGGAGTGGCACTCGCTGCTCACGCTGGACGCGCCGCCCGCCGCCTCGTACACGCGCTGGACCGCCATGCTGCTGGTCTCGATGGTGGCGGTGATGCTGCTGCCGCGGCAGTTCCACGTGCTCGTCGTGCAGAACCCGACCGAGCGGGACGTGCACACCGCGGCGTGGGCGTTCCCGCTCTACCTCCTGGCGATCAACCTGTTCGTGCTGCCCATCGCGCTTCGGCGGCCTGCTGTCGTTCGGCGACGCCAGCGCCGCCGACAGCTTCATCCTCGGCCTGCCCCTCGCGAGCGGGGGCGCGCGTCATCGCGGTGATCGTCTTCCTCGGCGGCTTCTCGGCGGCCACCGCGATGATCGTGGTGGACTCGCTCGCGCTCTCGAAGATGATCGCCAACGACATCGTGCTGCCGTTCGTCCTGCGCAACCGGCAGTTCGCCGAGGTCTACTGGGCCGGGCTGGCCGCCACCCGGCTCGGCGTCATCGTCGTCCTCGTGCTCGGGCTCATGTGGGCGCAGATCGAGGGCGGGCAGGCGCTGCTCGTCGAGATGGGCCTCCTGTCGTTCATCGCGGTCGCGCAGTGCGCCCCCGCGGTCTTCCTGGGCCTCTACTGGCGGCGCGGCAGCCGTCGCGGCGCGTTCGCGGGCATCTCGCTGGGCTTCGCCGCGTGGTTCTACACGCTGATCATGCCCGCGCTCGTGCGCGACCAGCTCCTGCCCGGTCTCGCTGCTCACGGCGGGGCCGTTCGGGATCGGCTGGCTCCGGCCCGGCGCCCTGTTCGGCCTCGAGGGCCTCGACCCGCTGGCGCATGGCGTCTTCTGGTCGCTGCTCCTCAACGTCGCGGGCTATCTGCTCGGCTCGGTGCTGAGCGCGCAGGACGCGGAGGAGCTCAGCCAGGCGGCGGCGTTCGTGGGCCACGTCGAGACGCCCGAAGGCTCGCGCGTCCCGGCCATCCTCTCCGTGCCGGAGATCGAACGCCTGATCCACCTCTACGTGCAGGAAGACGAAGCGGACGCGGTGCTGCGCGAGGTCTTCGGCGGCAAGAGCGCCGGCGAGCTGACCGTGCCCGAGCTGCTGGAGGCGCGGGTGCGGCTGGAGCGCCTGCTCGCCGCGTCGCTCGGGGGCGCGGCCGCGCGCTACATCATCGAGGACCGCTTCACGATCTCCACGGGCGAGGCGCGCGCAGCTCGTCGAGTCGTTCCAGGGGATGCAGCGGTCCCTGCGCACCAGCGAGCACCTGCTCGCGTCGGTGGTGGAGAGCGTGGAGGACTGCATCTTCACGACGGACGTCGAAGGGCGGCTCGTCAGCGCTGAACCGCGCCGGGCAGCGCCTGCTCGCGGTGAAGGCCGCGGCCCTGGTGCCGGCACTCACGTGTCTCGACCTGCTCGACGAGGGCGAGCGCAAGCGCGTGGGCCCCGCGCTCGCTCGCGTGACGACCGATGGGCGCACGTGGCGCGGGCACCGTCGCCGGGATCACGCGCACCGGCCAGCGGTTCCCGGCGCACCTGGCGCTGGCGTGCGTGTTCGACGCCCAGCGGCAAGGCCGTCGGCGCCGTCGGCGTGTTGCGCGACCTCACCGAGCAGGTGGCGACGCAGCAGCGGCTCATCCAGCGCGAGAAGCTCGCCTCGCTCGGCGAGATGGCGGCGGGCGTGGCCCACGAGATCCGCAACCCGCTGGGCGGGATCAAGATGGCCACCCGGCTGCTCGCCTCGCGCGAGGCGCCGAGCGACCGCATCTCGCAGGAGATGGCGCACTCGATCGTGTCGGGCATCACCGAGATCGAGTCGATCATCACGAGCCTGCTCGACTACGCCCGCGACACCCGGCTCGATCTCCAGGAATATCCGCTGGCGCGCATCCTGGACGACGTGGTCACGGGGGCGCGGCCGGAGGCCGAGCCGCGCGGCATCGAGCTGCGCGCCGGCCAGATCGACCCGGACATCGTCGCGACCGTGGACGGGCCGCGCCTGCGGCAGGTCTTCACCAACGTGCTGAGGAACGCGCTGGAAGCGACCGAGCGGCGGGACCGGCCGCGCGTCGAGGTGCGGCTCTATCGCCGCGGCACCCACGCGGTGGTCGAGGTGCGCGACAACGGCAGCGGCATGGGGCCCGAGCAGCGCGAGAAGATCTTCCTCCCGTTCTTCACGACGAAGCCGACGGGCACGGGGCTCGGCATGGCGATCGTGAAGAAGATCATGGATCTGCACGACGGCGAGATCGAGATCGAGAGCCTGCCCGGGGGCGGCACGGTGGTCCGCCTCGTCATCCCCCGCGCGGCCCAGGCGGCGCCGGCTCCAGCCGGCGAGTGGCCTCAGTGGAGGCCAGCCACATGAAGCGCCGAATCCTGATCGTCGAGGACGACGACATCTTCCTGCGTCCGCTCCAGCGCTCGCTCGAGGTGGCCGGCTACGACGTGCTCGTGGCGCTGAGCGGCGAGGACGCCATCGACCTGCTCAAGCACGAGGACGCCGACGTCGTGCTCACCGACAAGCGGCTGCCCGGCATGGACGGCGTCGAGCTGGTCCGGCGGGTGAAGGCCGAGCATCCCGACCTGGCCATCATCGTGATGACCGCGTACGGGACGATCGAGTCCGCGGTGGAGTCGGTGCGCCTCGGCGCCGCCGACTACCTGGTGAAGCCCTTCGAGGTGGCGGAGCTGCTCATCGTCGTGCGCACCGCCATCGAGGTCTCCGAGCTGCGCGCCGCGAACCGCGCGACCCTGCGCCGCAACCAGGAACGCTTCACGCTGAGGAACGTGCTGGCGCGCAGCGCGGCCATGCACGAGGTGTTCGAGCTCCTGCGCTCCGTCGCGGAGCTCGACACCACCGTCCTGCATCTACGGCGAGACGGGGGTGGGCAAGGAGCTGCTCGCGCGGTCGGTGCACTTCTCGGGTCCGCGGCGCGACAAGCCGTTCGTGGCGGTGAACTGCGCGGCCATCCCGGCCGAGCTGTTCGAGTCGGAGCTGTTCGGCTTCCGCAAGGGCGCGTTCACCAGCGCCTCCGAGACGCGGCGCGGCCACCTGCAGATGCGCCAACGGCGGCACGCTGCTCCTCGACGAGATCGGCGAGATGCCGCTGGCGCTGCAGTCGAAGCTGCTGCGCGTGATCGAGGACAAGCGCGTGACCTCCATCGGCTCCGACCGCGCCGTGGAGGTCGACGTGCGCTTCATCGCCACCACCAACAAGGATCTGCAGGCCGAGGTCGAGCGCGGCACCTTCCGGCGCGACCTCTTCTACCGGCTGGCCGTGATGCCGATCCGCGTGCCGCCGCTGCGCGAGCGCACGGAGGACATCCCGCTCCTGGCCCAGCACTTCCTCGAGGTGAGCGCGCGCCGGTCGAAGAAGGCCATGCGCGGCGATCGCGCCGTCGGCGATGCAGGCGCTCTGCGCGCTACGCCTGGCCGGGGAACGTCCGCGAGCTCGAGAACGTGATCGAGCGCGCGGTGATCGTGGCGAAGTCCGACACGATCGAGCGACGTGGACCGCTTCCTGACCGGGCAACGGCGAGCGCCGGGCGCGTCGATCTCTCGCTGCCGTTCCGGGACGCGAAGGCGCGGGTGGTGGAGGAGTTCGAGCGCGCGTACATCGGGGGCGTGCTGGAGGCGCACGGCGGCAAGCTCACCGCGGCCGCCAAGCACGCCGACATGGACCCGAAGAACTTCTCCGAGAAGCTGGCCCGCTACGGTCTACGCAAGGCGGCGGCGCCGGAGAGCGCCGAGGACAGGGAGTAACGGACCCGTCTCCGCCTGCGAGGGTGGTCGACTCGCCGACGTCGACGGGTCCGCAGCCCCCATGACCGAGTCGGGCGAGGGGGTAGAGACCCCGACCACGGCCGTGGGTTGCTTCGTACGTCCGGAATCGCTCGCGCCTCGACGCAAGGCACGTGCCACGGCGGTCGACGAACGGAGTCGCAAGAATCGCCAGTGATTCCGCGTGATCGCGTCAGGGCGGCGGTCGCGCGAGCGTGACGGGCTGTCGTGACGCCGACAGCGTAACGTCAGGACGCGCGGCACCTGACGCATGCGAGCCGCGCGGCGCGTCAGGGTGCCGGTACCAAGGATCCTTGGTGGCGATACCAAGTTCTGATCCCTGACGCGCCGCAGTAGTCGAGCCTTTTCAAGAGGTTCGTGCGCGGCACGGTTCGTGCGACGCGGCCAGCGCCAATGATCCGGCGCCGGCTGCTGCTCGCCTTCCTGCTCTACCTCACGCTCGACCTCACCAATCCGTTCGTTGCCGGCGCCTTCAACTTCAACCCCGACGAGTGCGTGGACGCCCTCCACCACCGCGCCTCGTCGTCCGCCGAGCGCACCGACGCCTCCGCGCTTCCCGCCCGGGGGCCGGTGGTGCGCCTCGCGCTCCCGTCGCCGTCGCCCGCGCGACCGCTCGCGGGGGGCCGTCACACCATCCTCGAGTGGCTGGTCGACTCCCGGGAGGACACGCGCGCCTCCGGCGATCCGCCACCCTCCGCCGAAGACCACTAGCCTCCGCCGTCGCTCTGTTCCTCACAGCCGGCGGGCGTCTGCCCACCGGAATGCGGTGAACCGCGACGACAAGGAGGTCATGCGATGGCCACGACCACCGCGACTCCCGGCGCCCGACGCGCGGCGACGGGCGGGGAGCTGACCGAGCGGCAGAAGCAGGAGTACTGGCGGTACAACGTGAGGCTCACCACGATCCTGCTCGTCATCTGGTTCGTGGTGACGTTCATCATCTCGGGCGTCCTGGCGGGCTGGCTCAACAACTACACGATCCTCGGCTTCCCGCTCGGGCTACTACATGGCGGCGCAGGGCTCGCTGGCGATCTTCGTCATCGAGATCGCCGTGTACGCCTACCTCATGAACAAGAAGGACGAAGAGTTCGGCATCCGTGAGGAGGGCTAGCCGACCATGAGCCTGGACAAGATCTTCGGCCTCTACACGATCGGCTTCCTCGGCGTCACCGTCCTCATCGGCATCGGCGAGGCGATCGGCCTCTTCAGCAACCAGATGATCGGCTGGATCTTCATGGCGCTGTCGCTGCTGATCTACGTCTTCATCGGCATCGTCACCCGGACCTCGAACCCCGACCAGTACTACGTGGCCGGCCGCGGCGTGCCCGCCGTCTACAACGGCATGGCCACCGGCTCGGACTGGATGTCGGCGGCGTCGTTCATCTCGATGGGCGGCGCGCTCTCGGCGCAGGGCTTCGCCGGGCTCGCCTACGTCATGGGCTGGACGGGCGGCTACCTGCTGCTCGCCGTCTTCCTCGGTCCCTACCTGCGGCAGTTCGGCGCCTACACGATCCCCGACTTCCTCGGCGCGCGCTTCGGCGGCAACCAGGCGCGGATCGTCGGCGTCGTCGGCGCCGTCGTGTGCTCGTTCACCTACCTCATCGCGCAGGTCACGGGCGTCGGCCTGATCGTCTCGCGCTTCATCGGGCTCGACTTCAACATCGGCGTCTTCGTCGGCCTGCTCGGCGTGCTCTTCTGCTCCGTGCTGGGCGGCATGAAGTCGGTCACGTGGACGCAGGTGGCGCAGTACATCATCCTGATCGTGTCGTACCTCGTGCCCGTCGTGTACATGTCGTGGACGCTGTTCTCGATCCCGATCCCGGAGCTGACCTACGGCCAGATCCTCCAGCAGAACAACACGCGCGCGCATCGAGATCACCCGCGACGCCAAGGAGAAGGAGACGCGCGCGCTCTGGAAGAAGGACGCCGACGAGGCCAACGCCAAGATCAAGGCGGGCGGGCTGCCCGAGGCCGAGGTGGAGAAGCTCAAGGCCCAGGCCGCGCTCGCCGACCGCCAGGCCACCGCGCCGGCGGCGAGCGAGGACGCGAAGTTCAGCCGCTACCTCACCGTGCCCGGCGGGCGTCGGCATGTGGAACTTCCTGGCGCTGACCTTCTGCCTCATGGTCGGCACCGCCGGGCTGCCGCACATCCTCACGCGGTACTACACGACGCCGTCCGTGCGGCAGGCGCGCACCTCGGTGGCGTGGTCGCTGTTCTTCATCTTCCTGCTGTACTTCACGGCGCCGGCGTACGCCGCCTTCGCGCGGTTCACCATCTACGCCAAGCTCGTCGGCACCAAGATCTCCGAGCTGCCGCGGTGGGTCACCCTGTGGCAGCCGGCCGGGCTCTTCAGCGTCGTCGACAAGAACAACGACGGCATCGTGCAGTGGGCCGACTTCGTGGTCAAGTCCACCGACTTCGTGGTGCTCTCGATGCCCGAGATCGCCGGGCTGCCGTTCGTGATCACCGGCCTCGTCATGGCGGGCGGGCTCGCGGCGGCGCTGTCCACCGCCGACGGCCTGCTCCTCACCATCGCCAACGCCATCTCGCACGACCTCTACTACAACGTCATCGACCGCACGCGCATCGCTGGCCAAGCGGCTCACCATCACCAAGGTGCTGCTCGATCGTCACCGCGCTCATCGCCGCCTGGGTGGCCACCTTCCGCGTGGCCATCATCGTCGAGCTGGTGGCGTGGGCCTTCAGCCTGGCCGGCGCCTCCTTCTTCCCGGCGCTGGTCATGGGCATCTGGTGGAAGCGCGCCAACAAGGCCGGCGCCGTCGCCGGCATGTGGGCGGGCCTCATCGTGACCGCGTACTACATGATCGGCAGCCGCTTCTACGGCGTGTCGTGGTTCGGGACGCAGACCATCGCGTCGGCCATCTTCGGCCTGCCGGTCGGGCTTCCTCACCATCTGGATCGTCTCGCTGCTGACGGCGCCGCCGCCGCAAGCGGTGCAGGACCTCGTGGTCAGCGTCCGCTATCCGAAGTCCGGGCAGGCGACCAAGGGCGACCCGCTCGGCCGCGACGTGCCCGTCGCGGCGCACTGTTCACTGGCGGGCACTGGACGGGCTGCGAGCCGCGCTCGGGCCCGGCACCCTCGCTCCGCGACTGCCGGCGGCCATTTCCCCGCGGCAATCGCCACTATCATCCGCGCATGGACGACCTCGGCCTGCGACTGGTCCTGCTCGTCCGGGCCCTCGTGCCGTTTCTCTTCATGATGGCCACCGTGTACCTCGCCGCTCCACATCCTCGTTCGCGCGGCTGATCTCGTCGCCGCAGAGCCAGGCGCTCGCGTTCTTCGCGATCGTCACCTCGCCGCTGACGCGTCCGATCCGAGC
This sequence comes from uncultured Candidatus Rokubacteria bacterium, assembly GCA_963707305.1. Classification (GTDB taxonomy): domain Bacteria; phylum Methylomirabilota; class Methylomirabilia; order Rokubacteriales; family CSP1-6; genus VGLJ01. The sequence continues at coordinate 133,159 of CAVPPZ010000025.1, read as the reverse complement.
CTTCCTGCCGCCCGGCACGCCGGAGGCGCGCGTGCGGGTGGTGGCGTTGGTCGTGTACTTCGTCCTCTGGATCGTCACCGATCGCGTCGCACGGATGTTCGGACCGACGCTGAGCGGATAGATGCTGGCGCTGGGCGCCACCAACGTGGTGGGGGCGGTCCTCTTCGGGGCGGTGTACGCCACCGCGGGCGCGCGCCTGATGTCGCAGGGCGCATTCCTCGCGTGCCTGGCCGTCATCTTCGTCCTGGTCACCGTGCTCTGGGTCCGCGTCGAGGCCCGTCACCGCGAGCTCGGGTTCGTGCGGCGATTCGGTCGCGTGACCGCGGGGCTCGTGCTGATGGTCCTCGATCGTGCCCGGCCTCGTGCTCATGCCGGCGTTCTGGCTCGACAGCCAGCTGCCGACGGACGCCGGCTTCACGCGGTTCCTCGGGCCGATCATGACGCTCGTGCTCATCGCGCTCGTGCTCGTGCTGGCCGTCAACGTGGTGGGCACGGTCATCGCGCTCGCCCGCGCCGCGCTGAGTCGCCCGGTCCGCGTACAATGACGGTCGCCATGCGCCTGCGGCGGCTCTTCCTGCTGGCGTTCTTCGCGTACGTCATGCTCGATCTCGGCTGTCCGCTCGTCCCGGGCGCGTTCAGCTTTGACCCGGCCGACTCCGTCGACGCGGTGAGCGCCTATCGCATCCGCCCTCCGGCGGGGCCACGTGACGCGGTGGTCCCGTCCGCCGTGGCCCTCGCGCCGCTGCCGGCGCCCGCCGCGGGGCAGGCGCCGGAGGCGCTGGCGGTCCTCGCGCTCGTGGGCTGGCGGCCTCACGCCGGTCGCGATCACTCGCTCGCTGCCGACCCACGCCCGTCCGCCGAGGACGACTGACCCGTCCGCCCTTCACTCGATCGTCCGTCTCACACGTTTCATCGAGGAGGACGCTCATGGGGAAGATTGGCCGATTCGTCACCGATCCCAAGGCCGGGGCGTACTGTGACGTCACGCTCGACAACGGCGACAAGGTCACCGTCAACCACGAGAAGGGGGGCTTCAAAGGCGGCTCCCTCACCGTGGAGAAGAAGAAGTGGATGGGGCTCGGCTCCGAGCGCCTCTTCCTCTGTGACCTCGACTCCGCGCCCGGCAAGGCGGCCCTCGCGCGCCTGACGCAGGGCGTGCCCGCGGAGAGCGCGCGCGCCACGCCGCTTGGCGCCTTCGCCGAGTTCGTGAAGGACTGCAAGACCGCCGACGACGCGAAGGCGAAGTGCGAGGCGCTGCTGGCCGGCGCCTGATCCACGCCAGGCCACCACCCGTCCCACGGCACGCACGAGCGTGATGGATACCACCAGTCTGCTCACCACCCTCCTCGTGGTCTGGCTCGCCGCCAAGGCAGGCGGCGAAGCGGCGGCGCGAGCGGGTCAGCCTCCGGTGCTCGGAGAACTCGTCGCAGGCGTGATCGTCGGCCCCGGCGTGCTGGGCCTCGTCCACGACTCCGACGTGCTGCACGCGCTCGCCGAGATCGGGGTCATCCTCCTGCTCTTCGAGGTCGGTCTCGAGTCCGATCTGGACGAGCTCACGAAGGCGGGCACGCAATCGACGGCCGTGGCGGTGACCGGGGTGCTCGCGCCGTTCGTTCTCGGGTTCGCGACGATGCGACTGTTCGGTCACCCGACGCTGGTCGCGGTGTTCGCGGGCGCCGCGCTGACGGCCACCAGCGTCGGCATCACCGCCCGCGTGCTCGCGGACCTCGGGAAGCTCCGCGACGCATCAGCGCGCGTGGTCCTCGGCGCCGCGATCATCGACGACATCATCGGGCTGATCATCCTGGCCATCGTGTCCGGCCTCGCGGTGACCGGGGAGGTCTCCCTCGCTCAGATCGGCCTGCTCTCTCTCAAGGCGATCGTCTTCCTCGTCGTGGCGCTGGTCGTCGGCGTGCGTCTGTCGCCATGGCTCGTCGAGCGGGCGAGCCAGATGCGGGCGCGGGGGACGCTGATCGTCACGGCAGTGGTCTTCGCCGTCGCCCTGGCCGCGATCGCCGACCTCATGGGACTCGCCACCATCATCGGGGCCTTCGCCGCCGGTCTCGTGCTCACCCGCACGGAACGCCGCGTCCACATCGAAGAGCGCGTGCGGCCGGTGTCCGATCTGTTCGTGCCGATCTTCTTCGTGTCGATCGGCATGAAGGTCGACCCGCGCGTGCTGAACCCGTTCGGCGACGGGACCCTCGGCGTTGCGCTCGTCCTGACCGTGGTGGCGGTCCTCTCGAAGCTCGCCGCCGGACTGGCGGTCTACCAGCGGGGCGTGCGCCGATGGGCGGTGGGCGTCGGGATGGTGCCGCGCGGAGAAGTGGGCCTGATCTTCGCGGGGATCGGGCTCTCGAGCATGGTGATCGACGAGACGCTGTACGCCGCGGTCGTCGTCATGGTGATGCTGACGACGTTCGTGACCCCACCGTGGCTGAAGGTGCTGTACGGCCGCACCTGAGCGCTATGATTCGTCCATGAGCCCGGCCGGCGAGCATTCGCTCTTCGTCCACCGGGTGCGGGATCTCGTCAAACGCCGGCTCGTCGTCGCGAGCGCCCAGGCCTCGGCGGTGGACCTCGCGCGACTCTTGTCGGAGGAGCGCGTCGGCTCCGTCGTGGTCGTGGAGGACGGCCGGCCCGTCGGGATCGTCACCGACCGCGACCTCCGGCGGAAGGTCGTCGCGGCACGGCGCGATGCCGGGGCGACGACCGCCGCCGCGACGTGATGTCGGTCGCCGCTCATCACGATCGCCCCGGACGCCTTCGCGTTCGACGCCCTGCTCGAGATGACCCGGCGGGACATCCACCCATCTCGTCGTGGATCGAGGCGGCGCGCGTTGCCGGCGTGCTGGCCAGCGACGACCTGCTGATGGCGCAGGCCGTCCACCCGGTGACGCTCGCGCGGGAGATCGCGCGCGCGCCGTCGCGTCGAGGCGCTGGCCGGCTGCGCCGCCGGGCGTCACCACGCTGGTCCGGAGCGCCTCGTCGACGACGGCGGGCGGGTCGGGGACATCGCCCGCGATCGTCGCCGAGCTGAACGATCGCATCGTGGCCCGGGTCCTCGCGCAGGCGGAAGCGATCGCTGGCCGAGCGGGGCGACGGCGCGGCCGCCGGTGCCCTACTGCTGGCTGGTGTTCGGCAGCGAGGCGCGCCGCGAGCAGACGCTGCGCACGGACCAGGACAACGGCCTCGTCTACGCCGACCCGCCGCCCGAGCTCGCCGCCGAGCGCCGCCGCGTACTTCGCGGCGCTGGCCGACGAGGCGATCGCCGGCTTGATCGCCGTGGGGTTTCCGCCGTGTCCGGGCGGCGCCATGGCCTCGAATCCGCGCGTGGTGCCAGCCGCTCGCCGTCTGGACGAGTACTTCCGCGAATGGATGGCGCGGCCGACGCCCGGCCACGTCCTGGCCGCGTCGATGTACTTCGACCTGCGGCCCGTCGTCGGCGCCGCGGCGCTGGCGACGCGCTCGGTGGCCGCATCCGCGCCGACGCGCCGGCACCATCCACGGTTCCTGACGTCGATGGCGAAGCGACGTGGTGGATCGTCCGCTGCCGCGTGGGGCTGCTCGGCGGGCGTGCGGGTGCACCGAAGTCGGTCCGCATCGAGGCGCGGTCGACCTCAAGGGCGCCGGCGGCATCCACCTCGTCGGCGCCGCGCGCGTCCACGCGCTGGAGCTCGGTCTGGCCGAGACCGGCACCGCCGAGCGCTTCGCATGGCCGCCGGCGGGCGCGCGGGGTCTGTACTCGAGCCGGACGAGGTCGTCGAGATCGGGACGCCTACGAGCACCTGCTTCGCCTGCGGCTCGTGCATCAGCTCGAGCGGCTCGCGGCGGGCGAAGCCGCCGACAACTACGTCGATCCCGACCGTCTCTCCCATCGCGACGGCCTGCTCCTGCGCGACGCGCTGAAGACCGTCGGTCACGTGCAGGGACGCTTGCGCGAACGGTATGCGACCGACTTCATTCCGACCTGACGCATGATCGGACGCGACGTCCTCGCGCGCCTCTGGTCGCACGGCTCGGGCGCGGTGACGCCACGCCGATCGACGTGCTCCTCGATCCGGGATTCGTCGCCATCGATCTCGAGACGACCGGTCTCGAACGTCCGCCGCGACGCCGTCGTCTCCCTCGCGGCCATTCCGTTCGAGCGGGGTCGTGCGGGCGACGCGTTCGTCTCGCTGGTCAATCCCGGGTGTCCCATTCCTCCGGCAGTCCACGGCGATTCACGGGATCGACGACCAGGCCGTGGCGGGCGCGCCACCGATCGCGGACGTGCTGCCCCGGTTCGATGCCGTGTGTGCCGGCCGCGTCGTCGTCGGTCACGACGTCGGGTTCGACCTCGCGATGCTCACGCGAGTCCGGGCTGCCGCCGTCGCTCGGCCCGCGTTCGATACCCGCCGTCTCGTTCGCGCGCTCGGATTCCGCGACACCCGCCTGGAGGGCGTCGCCGGCCACCTGAAGGTGTCCGTCGATGGGCGCCACACGGCGGAAGGCGATGCGCGGATGGCCGGCGAAATCTTCGTGGCCCTTCTGCCCGCACTGCGCGGGCGCGGCGTCCGAACGCTCGGCGAGCTGCGCCACCTGCAACGGAGCGCTCCGCTCCACGACTGACCGCACCGCCGGCGCTCCCGCGGCAGTCTGCCGGACGGAAATGGTCCGCACGATGGCATCGCGTCTGGGTTATTCGGGCATCTTGCCCGGAGATCAGGCGTCACCGCCAGCCCCGACGCATCCGGTTCCACCGAAAATCCTTCGAATTCCCGGCGAAAACCGCGTGAATCCTTTTCGTGGCGGATGCGTCTATAGGGTCGGCATGGCCGTTGCACCCTTCGGCCGGCCCGAGAGGACAGGAGGAACGAATGGACACCATCCGGAAGAAGTTGGAGCAGGAGCTGCGCACGGCGATGGCCAGGCTCCGGCAGATGGGTGGAGCCGACTCGCTGGACGAGCTCCGGCCGGTTGGAGAGACGGGCTTCGCGGACGAGGTCGACATCATCCAGGCGAACGAGTGGCGTGAGATCGGTTACGCGACCCGTGAGCTGCTCGTGGACCGGGTGAATCGGCTGTCCAGCGCGCTGGACCGCCTCGAAGACGGCGAGTACGGCACCTGCGTGGAGTGTGGCGAGGCGATCGCCCCGGCCCGTCTCCGCGTGATGCCCGAAGTTGAGACGTGTGTGCGCTGCCAGGATCAGCTGGAGCGGTTCGGTCGCGGGCTCGAGACCGCGGAAGTCGAAGCGGGCGTCTCGGGCGAGGATGATTAGGAGCGCGGGAAGAGCATGTCGGGAGAGCACGCAGACTCCCCGCGATTCCCCCAGGTGGTCGGAGACCGACGTCGGGGGAGTCCACGACTCCCCCCGATCGCCGTCCAAGTATCGAAACCGCCTTCGTCTCCCACCGTCTTCCGTCACATCACCGCGAGGTCGCCGAAGATCGGGTAGGGTGGTGCGGTGCGGACGCCTGTGCTCGATCTGTTCAGGCCGGCGGTTCGGGGACTGTGCCGCGCCTACTTCGGGCTCGAGCTGCGCGGTACCGAGCACATTCCGCTCGACGGCCCGCTGCTCGTCGTGCCCAATCATCAGACCTACGCCGACCCGCCGCTCGTCACCATCCCGATCCGCCGGCCGGTGTTCTACATGGCATGGAGCCAGCTGTTCACGATCCCGGTCTTCGCCGGGTTCATCCGGCGGCTGCGCGCGTTCCCCGTCGACATCGACCGGAGCGACGGGCAGGCGGTTCGCGAAGCCGTGCGGCTCTTGCGGGCGGGCGAGGCGCTGATGATCTTTCCCGAGGGCGGGCGCACGCCCGACGGCACGCTGCAGCCGTTCAAGCTCGGCGCGTTCCGGATGGCGGTCACGCATCGGACGCCGGTGCTGCCGGTGACGATCGTGGGCGGGTGGGACGCGTGGCCGCCGGGCCGGGCGCTGCCGCGGCGCGGCCGGATCACGATCACGTATCACCCCGTGGAGCTCCCGGTCCGCGCGGCCGACCCGCGGGCGGCGGCGCGCGATCTCCACGACCGCGTCGTGCGCGCGATCGCGAGCGCGCTTGCCCTAAGGCCCCTGCTCGTCGATGCGGTAGCCGGCCGCGCGCAGCCGCGTGAGCAGCCGTTCCACGTGGTCGCGCCCCGAGGTCTCCAGCGTGAGCGCCACCTCGGTCTCGCCGATGGCCGTCCACCGCGCGAACGCGCGGTCGTGCTCGATGTGGACGACGTTCGCGCGCTCCTCCGCGACGATCGCGGCGAGGCGCGCGAGCGCGCCGGGGCGGTCGCTGAGCAGGACCGCGAGGCGCACGAGCCGGCCGTCCTTCACGAGGCCGCGCTCGATGATCCGCGCCAGCATCGTCACGTCGATGTTGCCGCCGGAGAGCACGAGGACGACCGTGCGGCGCTCCAGCCCGAGGTCCCGGTTGAGGAGCGCGGCCAGCGGCGCCGCGCCGGCGCCCTCCACGACGGTCTTCTCGATCTCGACGAGGAGGAGGATCGCGCGCGCGAGCTCTTCCTCGCTCACGGTGACGAGGTCGTCGACGTAGGTCTTGGCAAGGGCGAGCGTGCGCTCGCGCACCTCGCGCACCGCGATGCCGTCGGCGATGGTCGACGCCGCGTCGAGACGGACCGGGTGACCGTCCGACAGCGCGCGCCGCATCGACGGCAGCGCGTCGGTCTGGACCCCGATCACGCGGACTTCCGGCCGGCGCGATTTCACCGCCATCCCGACGCCGCCCGCGAGCCCGCCGCCCCCGACCGCGACGATGACCGCGTCGACGTCGGGGCGCTGATCCAGGATCTCGAGCCCGATCGTGCCCTGGCCGGCGATGATCCGCGGATCGTCGAACGGATGGACGAAGAGCAGGTCGCGGGCCGTGCCGATCTTCGCCGCGTGCTCGTACGCCTCGTCGAAGTTGCCGCCGAAGAGGATCACCTCCGCCCCTTCGCGCCTGGCCGACGTCGCCTTGACGAGCGGCGCCCACTCCGGCATCACGATCACGGCCGGAATGCCCAGCTTCGCGGCGTGATGCGCGACGGCCAGCCCGTGGTTGCCCGCGCTGGCGGCGATGACGCCGCGCGCGCGCTCGGCGGGCCCGAGCTGGAGCAGGAGATTGGCGGCGCCGCGCTCCTTGAACGAGCCCGTGATCTGGAGATTCTCGAGCTTCATCCAGCACCGGGCGCCGGTGAGCGCGGAGAGCCTCTGCGAGAGCGCGCACGGCGTGGTCGCGACCACGCCGGCCAGGCGCGTCCGCGCCGCCTCGACCGCGGCGAGATCGAGGCCGTCCGCGCTCAGAACGGCACCTGCGGCTCGAGGAACGCGGGCGCCATCCATCCCACCGGCATCAAGGCCGTCGACTGCGCGTAGCCGATGCGGCCCTTCGCGTCGAGCAGGATCAGGCCGCCTTCGCCGCGCCCTTCCTCCACGAGAAGGTCGACGGCGACGTGCGCCGCGTAGTCCGGGTCCTCGGCGTCGCGCAAGCACGTCGAGCGCGCGCCGGGCGAGCACCACGCGGATGATCGCCTCGCCGGTCCCCGTGCACGACACGCCACCGAGGCGACTGTCGGCATAGGTGCCGGCGCCGATGATCGGCGTGTCGCCCACGCGTCCCGGGAGCTTCCCGGAGACACCGCCGGTCGACGTGGCGGCCGCGATGGTGCCGTGCCGGTCGAGCGCCACCGCGCCGACTGTCCCCTTCAGATCCGCGGTGGCCCGGTCGAGCTGCCGCCGGCGTCGCTCGGTGACGAGGCTCGCCGGATCGCACTCGGGCATGCCGACCGCGCGCGCGAACGCGAGCGCGCCCTCGCCCGCGAGGAGGACGTGACGCCCGTCGTCGAGCACGCGGCGCGCGAGCGTGACCGGGTTGGCGATCCGGCTGACGGCCGCGACGGCGCCGCACCGCAGCTGATCGCCCTCCATGATCGACGCGTCGGTCTCGACGGTGCCCGTGCTCGTGAGGACGGAGCCACGTCCGGCGTTGAAGCGCGGCGCGTCTTCCAGCACGCGCACCGCGGCCTCGACGGCGTCGAGGCTGCGCCCGCCGGCGACGAGCACGCGCCACCCCGCGGCGACGGCCGCGCGGACACCCTCGCGGAGCTCCTCCGGCGCGTCGGCCGGGTCGGCGCCGGCGCCGCCGTGGACGATGAGGACGGGGACGGGCTGGCGGCCCGGCGTGGAGCGGTCGCGCGCTGGCGGCATCCCGTTCACCGTGGCACAATCCGCGAGCTTTGCAAAATTCGCCGGCGCTGGCCCGCCTCTCGGCCGAAGTGACGCGCTGCCGCCGCTGTCCTCGCCTGGTCCGTCATCGCGAAGCCGCCGGCGAGAACCCCCCGAAGCGCTACCGCGGCCAGACCTACTGGTCCCGTCCGCTCCCAGGCTTCGGCGACCCCGCCGCCCGGGTGCTGCTGGTCGGACTCGCCCCGGCCGCGAACGGAGGCAATCGCACCGGCCGCATGTTCACGGGCGACGAGAGCGGGAACTGGCTCTTCGAAGCCCTGCATGCCGCCGGCTTCGCCAACCAGCCGACGTCAGTCACGCGCGACGACGGCCTGACCCTCCGCGACGCGTGGATCACCGCCGCCCTCCGCTGCGCCCCGCCCCTGAACAAGCCGGCGAGGGAAGAGCTCACCCGCTGCCAACCGTTCCTGCTGCAGGAGCTGCGTCTGCTGGACCAGGTGCGGGTGGTGGTGGCGCTGGGCCGCATCGGCTGGGAGAACTACCTGAAAGCGCGGAAGGAGCTCGGCTGGCCCAAGCCCGTGGCGCGTCCGACCTTCGGTCACGGCGCGATGACGCACTTCGAGGACGGCACGACGCTGCTCGCGTCCTATCACCCGAGCCAGCAAAACACGTTCACCGGCAAGCTGACGAAGCCGATGCTCCGTTCAATCTTCGAGACGGCCCGAAAGCTGATCGAGTCTGGCGCCACCGCCCGCTCGACGCCGAGCGAAGCGATGGCGGCGCGCCGGGGCAGTCTCGCCGAAGAATCGTCGCTCCGCGCCGTAACTCCCGCCGGCGCCGCGGGGGTGGCAGGGGGCAGGGGTCCTCTCACCCGTCCCCCGCGCCGGGTGGGTACGTGCTGGCGAGTTCGATGGAAATATGTCAGGGCCGGACCGCGCCAAACACTGTCGGGGGTCAGAGGACCCCTGCCCCCTGCCTCCCCCGCAGCGCCGAACGGCTGCTACGGGCGCGAGCGGCGGCTACTCGGCGAGATCGCCGGGCAGCCGGGGTCGCTCCGCGACGGTGAGCGTGAGCTCGCGGGTGGCGCCGTCACGGGCGACGGTGACGCGCACGCGCTGCCCGGGGCGGAGCGCGTTGACGCGCGACGAGGTACTCCTGGTGGTTGCGGACGGGCTGGCCGGCGATGGCGGTGAGGATGTCGCCGCCGAGCAGGTACTCGTCGCCCTGGAGGACGACGGAGAGGCTGCCGCCGCGAATCCCGGCGCGGTCGGCGGGGCTCCCGTCGTAGACGACCTCGACGAGGTAGCCCGGCACGAGCGGCATCTTCACGACGCTGCTGAGGCGCTGGTCGACGGCGCGGCCCTGGACGCCGAGCCACGGGCGCACGACCTTGCCGAACTCGCGGAGGTCCTTGCAGGACGGCCTTCACCGCGTTCACGGGGACGGCGAAGCCGATCGACTGCGCGTCCTCGGAGATGAAGCGTGTTGATGCCGACCACGGTGCCGCAGCGGTCGACGAGGGGCCCGCCGGAGTTGCCGGGATTGATCGGCGCGTCCGTCTGGATCATCGGCTGGTCGGACACGCCGGGCAGCAGGCGGTTGAGCCCGCTCACGATCCCGCGCGTCATGGTCTGGTCGAGCCCGATCGGGTTGCCGATGGCGACGACCTCGTCACCCACGCGGAGCGTGGACGAGTCGCCGAAGCGCGCGGCGCGGCAGGTTGTTCCGACCCTCGACGCGGATCAGCGCGAGGTCGAGCACCGGATCGAGCCCGACCGTGCGCGCGGGCATGCTTGTCGCCGTTGTCGAGCGTGACGGACAGCGAGGCGGCGCCGTCGACCACGTGGGCGTTGGTGAGCGCGTACCCGTCCTTGTCGATGACGAAGCCGGAGCCCACGATCGTCTCGAAGCGCCGCTGCGGCCGCTCCTTGTTGATCTTCATCGCCTGGATCGAGATCACGGACGGGGAGACGCGCTCGAAGAGCGCGGTGTAGGGCTCGGTGCACGGGGAGGCGCTGGCGGGCGGGGCCAGGAGCAGCAGGGCAATGAGCGCAGCCCACACCAGCATGAGAAGCCGATGATACACGCCCGCGGCGACCCTGGTCCCGTCCTTTATAATCACATTCGTGGTGCGTCGCTCCTCAGCCGTGGTCGTCGTCGCGCTCCTCGTCGCGGCCCTCGTCATTCCCTCCGCGGGGGCGCAGGCGCCGGCGCCGGGGGTGGTCGCCGCCACGCTCGACAACGGCCTGCGCGTGCTGCTGCTCGAGGACCATCGCAGCCCCATCGTGTCGTTCCAGGTGTGGTATCGCGTCGGCTCGCGCAACGAGGAGCGCGGGCGCCACGGGCATCGCGCACTTCCTGGAGCACATGATGTTCAAGGGCACGCCGACGCACGGCCCCGGCGAGTTCGCGCGGCTCGTCGAGCAGAACGGCGGCCAGGACAACGCGTTCACCTCGCAGGACGTCACCTCGTACTACGTCAACATCGCCGCCGACAAGCTCGACCTCGTCGTCGAGCTCGAGGCCGACCGGATGGCGAACGCTGCTGCTCGATCCCAAGGAGATCGACTCCGAGCGCCAGGTCGTGATCGAGGAGCGGCGCACGCGCACCGAGGACGATCCCGGCGGGTTCCTCGGCGAGGAGGTCGGCGCGCTCGCGTTCCGCGCGCATCCGTACGGGCAGCCGATCATCGGCTGGATGGAGGATCTCAAGCGCATCACGCCCGACGGAGATCCGCGCCTTCTACACGGTCTACTACCAGCCCAACAACGCCATCGTGGTCGCGGTCGGCGACTTCAAGGCGCCCGAGCTGATGGCCAAGATCAAGGCGCACTTCGGCGCGAATCCCGCGCGCGCCGGCGCCGCCGCCGGTCCTCGCCGTCGAGCCGGTGCAGAACGGCGAGCGCCGCGTGCTCGTGGTGCGCAAGGAGGCGCAGCTGCCGATCGTCTACCTCGGCGTACCACGTGCCCGAACCAGACGTCGCCGGACGCGGCGGCGCTCGAGATGCTCTCGACGATCCTGTCGAGCGGGCGCTCGTCGCGGCTGTATCGCAGCCTCGTCTACGAGCGGCCAGCTCGCGCTCGAGGCCGGCGGCGACTACTCCTAGTTCTCGTTCGATCCCGAACCTCTTCTGGTTCTGGGCGACGGCGATGCCGGGCCAGACGCCCGAGACCCTCGAGAAGGAGCTGCTCGCCGAGATGGACAAGCTCGGCAAGGAGCCGGTGACCGCCCTCGAGCTCCAGCGGGCCCGCAACCAGATCGAGGCCGCCTTCGTCTTCCAGGAGGATTCGATCCACCGCCGCGCCTCGCTGCTCGCCCGCTTCGAGACGATCGGCGGCTACGCCCTCAAGGACCGGTACCTCGAGCGCATCCGCGCGGTCACCGCCGCCGACGTGCAGCGCGTCGCCCGCGCCTACTTCCTCGAGCAGCGCAAGAACATCGGCGTCCTCCTGCCGCGTCCGTGACCCGCTGGCTGAAGGTGGGCGCGGTCGCGACGCTTCTCGTCGTGGCGGTGGCGTTCGCCGCGCCGTGGGCGCTCAGCCGGTTTCACGGCGACGACGGGCTCGCCCTCTCCGGGACCATCGAGGGCACCCAGGTCGACGTGAGCGCGAAGATCACCGGCCGGATCGCCGAGCTGCTCGTGCGCGAGGGCCAGACCGTCGAGCGCGGGCGGGTGATCGTGCGTCTCGCGGCCGACGAGCTCGCGGCGGAGGCGCGGCGGGCGGACGGCGCGCTCGCCTCGGCGCAGGCGCAGCTCCGCGATCTGCTCGCCGGCGCCAGGACCGAAGAGATTCGCGAGGCGCAGGCGCGCGCCGCGCGGGCGGAGGCGCAGCTGGCGGATCTGCTCGCCGGCTCGCGGCAGCAGGAGATCGAGCAGGCGCGCGCGGCGCTCCGCAACGCGCAGGCCACGCGCGAGTGGGCGGAGCGTGACTTCCGCCGCGCCCAGGAGCTGTTCGGCAAGGAGCTGGTCGCGCAGCAGGAGGTGGATCGCGGCCGCCAGGCGTACGAGGTGGCGGCGGCCAACGAAGCCAGCGCGCGCGAGCGGCTCGACCTGGTCGGCGTCGGGCCGCGCGAGCACGAGGTGGCGGCGGCGCGCGCCGAGCTGCGCGCCGCCAGCGAGCGCGTCCTGCTCCTGAAGGCGGGGCCGCGGCCGGACGCGGTCGTCGCGGCGCGCGCGCAGGTGGCGCAGGCGGAAGCCGCCATCACGCATCGCGCGGGCCCGGCTCGCCGAGGCCACCATCGCGGCGCCGATCGACGGCGTCGTGCTCCGCAAGACCCTCGAAGCGGGCGAGACCGCGAACCCGGGCGTGCCGATCGTGACGCTGCTCGACCCGCGCGACATCTGGCTGCGCGCGTACGTCGCGGAGACCGACATCGGCCGCGTGCGCGTCGGGCAGGCGGCCACGATCAGCGTCGACGCGTATCCGGGCCGCGCCTTCCCGGGCGTCATCAGCGAGATCGCGTCCGAGGCGGAGTTCACGCCCGCGGAACGTGCAGACGAAGAAGGAGCGCGTGAACCTCGTCTTCCGCGTGAAGATCACGCGCGAAGAATCCGGACGGCGTCCTCAAGCCCGGCATGCCGGCCGACGCGGTCCTCCACGTGACCGACGGCGCCCGGCGGTGAGCGCGGCGTCCAGCGCCCTCGCGGTCGAGACGCGTGGCCTCACGCGCCGCTTCGGCAAGGTCGTCGCCGTCGATCACCTCGACCTCCACGTCCGCCGCGGAGAGCTCTACGGGTTCCTCGGCCCGAACGGCGCGGGCAAGTCGACGACGCTCCGGATGCTCTGCGGCATCCTCGAGCCGAGCGAGGGCGACGGCTGGGTGCTCGGCTTCGACCTGCGGCGCGAGGCCGAGCGCGTGAAGGCGGCGATCGGCTACATGTCCCAGCGCTTCTCGCTCTACGACGATCTCACCGTGACGGAGAACCTCGCGTTCTACGCGCGGGTCTACGAGGTGCCGCGTGCCACGCGCGCGGCGCGCCTCGCGCAGATGATGCGGCTCGCCGACCTCGGGGGACGCGAGCGGCAGCTCGCCGGCGAGCTCTCGGGCGGCTATCGTCAGCGCCTCGCGCTGAGCTGCGCGCTCGTGCACCAGCCGCGCCTGATCTTCCTCGACGAGCCGACGGCCGGCGTCGATCCCGTCTCGCGGCGCACGTTCTGGGCGCTGATCCGCCGGCTCGCCGACGAGGGCACCACCATCCTCGTCACCACGCACTACATGGACGAGGCCGAGCTGTGCGACACGCTCGGCTTCATCTACCAGGGGCGGCTGATCGCGCAGGGCCCGCCCGCGCGGATCAAGACCGAGACCTTCGCGCGCGACGGTGTGCGAGCTCGAGGCCGACGAGCCCGCGCGCGCCGCGGAGGCGCTGGCCGAGTGGGACGCGATCGAGGAGGTCGTGCGCGTCGGCGGCCGCCTGCGCATCATCGTCGCGCCCGGCGGGCCCGCGGCCCGACGTGCGTCGCCGCGCACGCTGCGCGCGCGCGGCATCGCCGTCCGATCGATCCGCGCGGTCGAGCCGTCGGTGGAAGACCTCTTCGTCTCGTTCGTGGACAAGGAGCGCAAGACGACGCGTCCGCGAGCAGCTCCGCGCGCTCCGAGAGCGCCGGTGGGAGTGGGGCCTGGGGAGGCGGAGCGGGGGCGTAGCCCCCTTCCCCGGAGTCAGTAGAAACCGTGATCTCCACCGGCTCGGCGGCATCATCGCGAAGGAGTTCATCCAGCTCCGTCGCGACGGCCTGGCGCTGACGCTCGCGCTGTTCGTGCCGGTGGCGATGCTGTTCATCTTCGGCTGGGCGATCAACACCGACGTCAAGCACGTGCCGACCGCCGTCTTCGATCAGTCGGGCAGCGTGGAGGCGCGCACGCTGCTCGAGGCGTTCGAGAACAGCCAGTACTTCGACCTGCGCCACCGCGCGCAGAGCTCGCGCGAGCTCACGCGCATGATCGACGGCGGCGTGGCCAAGGTGGGCATCGTGATCCCGCCGGACTTCGACCGCCGGCTCGCCCGCCGCGACGCCGAGGTGCAGGTGATCGTGGACGCCTCCGACCCCCAGGTCGCGACGTCCGCCATGAACGCCGCCGACCGCGCTGGCCGCGCAGCGCGCGCTGCAGATCCTCACGCGCGCCACCGACGGCGCGGTGCTGCGGCGCGAGCAGCCGCCCCTCGACGTCCGCGTGCGCGCCTGGTACAACCCCGACCTCGTCTCGGCGATCTTCATCGTCCCGGGGCTGATCGGCGCGCTGCTGATGCAGACCACCATCAGCCAGATGGCGATCTCGGTGGTGCGCGAGCGGGAGAAGGGGACGCTGGAGGCGCTGATCGTGAGCCCGATCCGCCGGTGGGAGCTGCTGCTCGGCAAGATCATCCCGAACCTGCTCGTGGCGTACGGCCAGATGACGATGGCGCTCCTGGTCGCGCACTTCGTCTTCGACGTGCCGATCCGCGGGAGCCTCGTCCTGCTCTACGCGCTGTCGCTGCTCTTCATGTGGGGCACGCTCGGCATCGGGATCTTCGTCTCGGCGGCCTCGCGCACGGTGCCCCAGGCGATGCAGCTCGCGTTCCTGACGTTCCTGCCGTCGATCTATCTGTCCGGTCTCCTCTTCCCGATCGAGGGCATGCCGCCGGGCGCGCAGGTGCTCGCCCACCTCATTCCGCTGACCTACTACCTGCGCGTGGTGCGCGGCATCGTGCTGAAGGGGATCGGCCTCGAGGCGCTCTGGCACGACCTCTGGCCGCTGGCGATCTTCGGCGCCGTCGTGTTCACCCTGTCTGTCCTGCGCTTCCGCAAGCAGCTAGACTGAGGCCATGAAGCGAATCCTCCCGCGTGTCGTCCTCCTCGTCGTCCTGGTCGCGATGATGCCGGCCACGCCGGTCGCGGCGCCGCTCGCGCACCGCGAGGTGCTGCCGAACGGGATCGTGCTGCTCGTCGCGGAGCGTCCGGCCGTGCCGATCGTCGCCGTCCGCGTCTTCACGCGGGCCGGGGCCGTGCTCGATCCGCCCGACAAGGCCGGGCTGGCGAACCTCACCGGCGCCACGCTCACGCGCGGCACCGCGCGGCGCAGCGGACCTGAGCTCGACGCGGCCATCGAGTTCGTCGGCGGTTCGCTCGAGGCCGGCGCGGGCCGCGACGGGTTCACGGTCTCGCTGGCCGTGCTCAAGAAGGACCTCGAGCTCGGTCTCGACCTGTTGCAGGAGGTCGTGCTCACGCCCGCGTTTCCCGAGGCCGAGGTGAAGCGCAAGGTGGGCGAGATCCAGGCGGCGATCAAGCGCTCCGAGGAAAGCCCGGAGACCGTCGCGTCGCGGGCGCTCGCGCCGCTCGTGTACGGCACCCATCCGTATGCGAGGCCGGTCGAGGGCACGATGGAGTCCGTGGCGAAGCTGACGCGCGACGACGTGGTCGCGTTCCACCGCGAGCGCGTTCGCCCGGACACCGCGATCGTCGCGGTGGTCGGCGCCGTGACGGTGGACGAGGCGCGCCGGGCGATCCAGCAGCGGCTCGGGAGCTGGAAGGCGCCGGCGGGCGCGGCGCCGACGGTTCCCGACGCGCCGGCGATGCCGGCGCCCCAGGAGCGAAAGATCACGCGCGATCTCACGCAGGCCACGATCGTGATGGGCCGCCAGGCCATCCGCCAGACCGACCCGGACTACTTCCCGCTCGCGGTCGCGTCGTACATCCTCGGCGGCGGATCCGCCTCGCGGCTGTACGGACGCGTCCGCGACGAGGGGGGTCAGGCGTACTCGGTCTACAGCCACGTCTCCCCGGCGCGCCATGGCGCCGCGTTCATGGTCGAGACGCAGACGCGCAACGACGAGGTGCCGAAGGTCATCGACGTCATCCGCGGCGAGCTGGCGCGCATGACGCGCGATCCCGTCTCCGCGCGCGAGCTCGAGCTCGCCAAGTCGTATCTGGTCGGCAGCTTTCCGTTGCGGCTCGACACCTCCTCCAAGGTGGCCGACTTCCTCGTCGCCATCGAGGCGAACGGCCTCGGTCTCGACTACGCCGATCGCTATCGCGCCAGCGTCGCGCGCGTCACCGCGGCCGACGTCCAGCGTGTCGCCACGAAGTTCTTCCCGCCGGATACGTTCAGCCGGGTGATCGTCGGAAAGGTTCCGTGACGGGGCTCCGGATCCTGGCGACGCTGGCCGTTCTCGCCCAGATGGGGACGGCCCAGGCGGCGTCGTTCGCGCTCGCGGAACGTCAGGCGCAGGAAGCGGTCGATGTCGGCGAGCGCAGCATCACGCGAGAGGGGCTCGGCGACGAGTGGCGTGTCCGCAACGCGGCCGGCGACGTCGCCACCGTGATGACGCCGTTCCACCGCCTCGCGCTGGCGGCGCGTCACGCCGCCTTTCGCAAGGATCCGTTGACGCCGCGGGAGCGCGACCGCGTGCTGAAGGAGCAGGACCGGCTCGTGTTCTGGGTGGAGCTCACGGGACCGCGCGAGGACTTCGCGCGCTTCTACACGCCTCGGCTCATCGCGGGCGCGCGGCACGTCGAGCCGAGCTTCACGCAGAACGAGCGCACGCCGGCGCGCCGCGAGGACGGCCGGTTCCTGGCCCGCTGCGTGTACGGCTTCCCGACCAAGGCGCTCGCCGGGGCGTCGAAGGTCGTCCTCGTCGTGCGCGATGGCGACGGCCGGGACGTCACGTCGTTCACCATCGACCTCGCGGCAATGCGGTAAGACAGCCCTCGTAAGCCCCGATAAAAGAGCCTATTTATTCTTTCTTGACTTCACCGATAGACAATGGCTTATTTCCTCCCATGGACGTACCGGCCGCGAGCACGCCGTTCGGACATGGGGGCCCCGCCCAGGACCCTCAAACCCCCTTGGCGGTCCGGCGATGCCCGGCCTGCCGCGACAAGGTCGTCGTCGATCGCTCGACGGAGGTGGTGATCCACAACGCGATCCTCCGCGTGGACCGCACCTCCGGGCTGGTCACGGCGAAGTGTCGACGCTGTAAAGGCTGGGTGGAGGTGCCCCTCAAGTACGTGGGGTAGCGCGCGGGACGGAGCGGCGTTCGTGTTTTCAGGAGGCCGATCGTGCAGGCAACGAAAGAGACCAAGGCGCAGCGAGCGGAGCGGCTGAAGCGAGCCCTGAACCCGTGGGAGGCGTACGACGAGATCGTGCGCTTCGCGCGCGAAGGTCACGCGTCGATTCCTCCGGAGTGGGGCATGTACTTCCGGTGGTGGGGCGTCTATTCGCAAGGCGACGGTGCCGGCGTCACCGGCGGGACGGGCGGGGAAGGCCGCGCGACGAAGTACTTCATGGTCCGGGTGCGCATCCCGAACGGTGTCCTGGACGCGCGCCAGGTCCGCGTCGTCGCCGATCTCGCCGAGCGGCATGCGCTCGGTGTGGTCGACATCACCGTCCGCCAGAACTTCCAGCTCCACTGGGTGACCATCGAGGGGTTGCCCGACGTGCTGGAGACCCTCCGCGACTCGGGCATCACGACGATGGGCGCGTGCGGCGACGTCGTCCGCAACGTGATCGGCTGCCCGCTCGCCGGCGTGGACGGTGACGAGCTGATCGACGCGTCGCCCCTGGTCGCCGAGACGACCGCGCTGCTGAACGGCGACCCGGCCTTCTACAACCTCCCGCGCAAGTTCAAGGTCTCCATCTCGGGCTGCCGGTCGTGGTGCGCGTACCCCGAGATCAACGACGTCGGCCTGACGGCGGTGCGGCATCCACGCTCGGGCGAGGTGGGCTTCTCGCTGCGGGTGGGCGGTGGACTGTCGACCGATCCGCACCTCGGTCGCCGCCTCGACGTCTTCGTGCGTCCCCACGACGTGCCCGCGGTCGTGCGCGGCGTCGCGGAAGTGTTCCGGGACAGCGAGGTGCTGCGCGAGCATCGCGAGAAGGCGCGGCTGAAGTTCCTCTTCCTGCAGCACGGGTGGACCGAGGCGCGCTTCCAGGAAGCGCTCGAGCGGCACCTCGGCTTCTCGCTGGCGCCGGGCGCTCCCGAGGAGCAGCCGAAGGACGGGTTCCGCGATCACCTCGGCGTGCGCCCCGACCGGCGGCCCGGGCTCTACACCGTCGGGATTCCGGTGCTGCGCGGTCGTCTGAGCGCGGCGCAGCTTCGCGCCGTCGCCGATGCGGCCGACACCTTCGCCTCGGGCCGGCTGCGGACCACCACGATGCAGAACCTCGTCGTGCTCGACGTCCCGAGCAGCGAGCTCGCGGGCGTCGTGCGCGCCGCCGCCTCCGCGGGGCTGCCGCTCGGCGTCTCCTCGTTCGCGCGCGGCACCGTCGCGTGCACGGGCACGGAATTCTGCAAGCTCGCGCTGACCGAGACGAAGGGGTTCGCGCAGCGGCTCGTGGAAGATCTCGAGGCGCGCGTGCCGGGATTCGAGGAGCACGTCACGATCCACGTCACGGGATGTCCGAACAGCTGCGGCCAGCACTGGATCGCGGACATCGGGCTCGAGGGCAAGAAGCTGAAGGTCAACGGACGGCTCGTGGACGCCTACTACTTCTGCATCGGCGGCGCGGCCGGCGGCCATGCGGCGATCGCACGCCCGGTCGGGTATCGTGCGCCGTCGTTCGAGGTCGCGCGCGTCCATCGAGCGGCTCGTGCGCGCGTACCTCGCGGACCGGCGGCCCGACGAGACGTTCCGCGCGTTCTGCGCGCGTCACGACGACGTCACGTTGCGCGCGCGGCTGGCCGGCATCGAGACCGAGGCGGTCGAGCGCGATCCATCCCCCGGGCCGGTGCCCCACGCCGTGGAGACCTGACGTGGCGCTGTATCCCGTGTGTCTCGAGGTCGGCGGCCGGCCGTGCGTGGTCGTCGGCGGCGGCGGAATCGCCGAGGGAAAGGTGAACGGCCTGCTCGCCGCGAGCGCGGTGGTCACCGTCGTGAGCCCGTCGCTCACCGACACGCTGGCCGAGGCGGCACGGGCGGGCCGGATCACGCACCGGCGCCGCGTCTATCGGGACGGTGACCTCGCCGGGTTCGCGCTCGCCTTCGTCGCCACCGGCGACGTCGCGATCAATGCGGCCGTCGCGGCCGAGGGACGACGCCGGGGCGTGTGGGTGAACGCCGCCGACGATCCTTCGCATTGTGATTTCATCCTGCCGTCCGTGCTTCGTCGCGGCGCGCTGTCCGTCGCCGTCTCGACCGGCGGCGCGAGTCCCGCGCTGGCGCGCGCCGTGCGGGAGGAGATCGAGCGCCACCTCGGCGAGGACTACACGGTCCTGGCCGACGTCGCGGGCGACGTGCGCCGCGCCCTGCGTGCCGAGCGCCGGCCGGCCGACGCGGCCGCGTGGCGCGACGCGCTCGCGGATCCGCGTTTCCGTCGTCTGGTCGCACGGGGGGATCGTGCGGCGGCAGGACGCCGGCTGCGCGCCCGGCTCTCCGCATGAACCACGTGGCCTGCGGACGTGTTTTCCTCGTCGGCGCCGGGCCGGGGGATCCGGGGCTCTTCACGCTTCGCGGCCGCGACGTCCTCGAGACCGCCGACGTCGTCGTCTACGACCGGCTCGTCAACCCGGTCCTGCTCGACTGGGCACCCGAGGACGCGCGCCGGGTCTTCGCCGGCAAGACGCGCGGCGACCACGTGATGCCGCAGGGTGCGATCAACGCCGTGCTGATCCACCACGCGAGACTCGGGCGCCGCGTCGTCCGGCTGAAGGGCGGCGATCCCTTCGTGTTCGGTCGCGGCGGCGAGGAGGCGGAAGCGCTCGCCGCCGCGGACGTGCCGTTCGAGGTCGTGCCGGGTGTGAGCTCGGCGATCGCCGTGCCCGCGTACGCGGGGATCCCGCTCACGCATCGCGACCTGTCGTCGTCCTTCGCCGTGGTGACGGGTCACGAGGACCCGGAGAAACGGCGCCCCGCCCGTGGACTGGGGACGATTGGCGACCGCCGTCGACACGCTCGTGGTGCTGATGGGCCAGGCGCGTCTCGACGCAATCGCACGCGAGCTGATCGACGCACGGCCGTTCTCCCGATACGCCGGTGGCGCTGATCAGCGCCGGAACGACGGAAGCTCAGACGGTGGTGGAGTGCCGTCTCGCCGAAGCCGGCGCTCTCGCTCGCACGCTGCCGGGCCCGCTCCTGATCGTGATCGGTGAGGTGGTCCGTCTCCGCGAGAAGCTCCACTTGCTCGCTCGCGTCACGACGGCAGCCTCTACCTAGCCGCGTCGAATCCACCGCCGAGTCTACCGGGGCGGGCGGCGGCGGGTCGCGGGGGCGGGAGGCCCCAGGGGTCCGGTTGACCCGTCCCCCGCACACGGTCGGTACGTGCTCGCGAGTCAGATGGAAACATGCCAGGGCAGGACCGCGCCACCGCGTGTCGGGGGTCAGAGGACCCCTGGGGCCTCCCGCCCCCGCGACCCGCCGCCGCCCGCCCCGGTAGACTCGTCCGGATGGCTGCACACGGATGGTGCGGACTGGCGATCGTGGTCGCGGCCGAGGCGGCGCTGCTGCGAGGCGATATAATCCCGCGCCAACCCGCTCGACTCCCAGGAGGTCTCCATGAAAGCCGTCCGCATTCACCAGCCCGGTGGTCCCGAGGCCATGAAGTACGACGACGTTCCGCAGCCCGAGCCGAAAGCGGGCGAGGCCGTCGTGAAGATCGACGCGGCGGGTCTCAACTACATCGACGTATATGTCCGGAGCGGCCAGTACAAGTCGAACTTGCCGCTGACCCTCGGCATGGAAGCGGGCGGCACGGTCGCCGCCGTCGGCCCGAACGTCTCCGAGGTGAAGGTCGGCGACAAGGTCGCGTACACCGGCGTGCCCGGCGCGTACGCGGAGTACGCGGCGGTCCCTGCCGCCCGCCTCGTCCAGCTGCCGGGCGGCCTCACGACGAAGGACGGCGCCGCGATGATGCTGCAGGGCATGACCGCGCACTATCTGGCGTGCTCGACCTATCCGCTGAAGGCGGGCGACACGTGCCTCGTCCACGCGGCCGCGGGCGGGGTCGGCCTGCTCCTCTGCCAGATCGCGAAGCTCCGCGGCGCGCGCGTGATCGGCACCGTGTCCACCGAGGACAAGGCCAAGCTGGCGCGCGAGGCCGGGGCCGACGAGGTCATCCTCTACACGAAGCAGGACTTCGTGGCCGAGGTGAAGCGCCTCACGGGCGGCAAGGGGCTCCAGGTCGTCTACGACGCGGTCGGCAAGGACACCTTCGACAAGGGCTTCGACTGCCTGGCGCCGCGCGGGCATGATGGTGCTGTACGGCCAGTCCAGTGGGCCCGTCGGGCCGTTCGACCTCGCAGGTGCTGAACGCCAAGGGCTCGCTCTTCGTGACCCGGCCGAGCCTCAACCACCACATCGCCGCCCGCGAGGAGCTGCTCCAGCGCGCCGGCGAGCTGCCGAGCTGGATCCGTGGCGGAAAGCTCAATCTCCGCACGGAGTTCGAGTTCCCGCTCAAGGACGCCGCCGAGGCGCACCGGGCGCTCGAAGGGCGGAAGACCACGGGCAAGGTCCTGCTCATCCCCTGATGACGGCCGTAGTATAGGGAAAAGGAGTGGAGGTGACCACCATGAAGTCGCGCACGTGGATCGCCGTGATCGGCCTCGCGCTCGGCGTGGTGGTCGTGAGCGAAGTCGGAGATGCGTGGGCACGCGCCCGGGGCGGCGGTGGCGGCAGTGGGCGCGGCTCACGCTCGTATTCGGCGCCGGCGCGTCCGAGCCCGGCTTCGCCCGCCGCACCGACGACGCCGTCGAGTCCGTCTCGTTCGCTCAATCAGCCCGCGGCGCCGGATCGCGCCCGCGCGGCCGAGTTTCTTCGGCGGTCTCATGGGCGGCATCGCCGGCTTCGCGCTCGGCGGGCTGCTCGGCAGCATGCTGTTCGGCGGCCTCGGCCATGGCATGGGGCTCGGCGGGTTCGGCGGCATCGGCCTGATGGACATCCTGCTCATCGGTGGTGGCCTCGCCCTGCTGGTGATGTTCCTCCGTCGCCGCCGCGCCCAGGAGCCGCAGCCGGCGTACGCCGGGATGGGCGGGGGGTATCGCGCACCTGTCGAGCCGGCCCCGGCGCCGACCGCAACGGTGACCGCGACGCCCGTCGAGGAAGTCTCCGAGGTGGACCGCGGGCTGGGTCACATCACCTCGATGGACCGCACGTTCGATGCGAGCGCGCTGACCTCGTTCGCCCGCGACGTGTTCTTCGATGTGCAGGCCGCGGTGACCACGCGGGACATGAGCCGCGTGCGCGACAAGGTCACGCCCGAGCTGTATTCGGAACTGCAAGCGCAGTGTGATCAGCTTCGCGCGGCCGGCCGCACCAACCGCGTGGAGCGGGTCGACCTGCGGCGGAGCGAGATCACCGAGGCGTGGCAGGAAACCGGCCGCGACTACCTGACGGTGCACCTCACGGCGTCGCTGATCGACTACACGGTCGAGGACGCCACCGGCGCCGTCGTGGAGGGCTCGGCCACGCAACGCGAGAACGTCGAGGAGTTCTGGACGTTCACGCGTCCGGTGGGCCCGGGCGCCTGGCGGTTGTCCGCGATCCAGAGCTCGTAGTGTCCTCGGAGGGGGCCGCCGCGGCCCCCTCCGAACCCTCCCCGAGGAACCCCGCGTTCGCTTCGTTCACGCCGTGGCCGTGAACCTCCCGCCGCCGAGCTTTCCCGCCTCCACGAGTCCGACAAAGAACGTGAACAGCCGCTCGTACTCGTCCGCCCACGTCGGGCCGAAGCGCGCGACGACGTCGTTCCGCTCCGCTCGGTAGCGCTCGAGGCGCGCGCGGAGCACCGGGCCGCCAGTCGTTCGAGATGTCCTCGGCCTCGACGCTCCCGAAGCCGGCGCGCCCGAGCAGGCTGCGATAGCTGTCGAGCGACTGCAGCGTGACCGCGGCCATCCAGCGCTCGAGCCGCCCGCGCTCGGCGTTCGCCCAGGCGCGGATGCGCCACCCAGTCGGACAACGCGAGGCGGCCTCCGGGAACGAGCACGCGGTGGCACTCGCGCGAGCACGGAGCCCTTGTCGGCGATGTGCAGGAGGCCTTCCTGGCTCAGGCAGACGTCGAACGCGTGACGCCGGAACGGGAGCGCACCCGCGTCGCCGCGCACCATCGCGACCCGCGCCGTCAGCCCGACGTCACGCGTCAGGCGCGCGGCGCCGGTCACGCGGCCCGCGTGGAGCTCGACACCGACGACCCGGCAGCCGCGCCGGCTCGCCAGGAACCTCGCGGGACCGCCGAGCCCCGCGCAGACATCGAGGACGCGGGACGCGGCGCTCACGCCGGCACGACGCGCCAGGACGTCGACGGCGCCGATCCCGCCGTAGTGGTCCTGGTCGAAGTCGAACAGGTCCTCGGGAGCGAGGCGCCCGGTGGCGCGGCGGGCGGCCGAGGCGCGGACGTGGGCCTCGTCGATCGGATGCCGGTCGTAGAAGTCGATGGGAGCGGCTCCCTGCCTTGAAGGGCCTCGCGAGCTATGATAGAACCCAATCGCTTTTTCACACCGACACGCGGGGGAACCATGAGCACCGTAGGGAAAGCCGGCCTCGAAGACGTCGTCGTCTCGACCTCTGAGATCTGTTTCATCGACGGCCGCGAGGGGCGGCTGCTCTATCGCGGATTCGACGTCGACGAGCTCGTCGAGAAGTCGACGTTCGAGGAAGTCGTCTTCCTGCTGTGGCAGGGGCACCTGCCGAGCAAGAAGGAGCTGGCGGACCACGTGAAGGCGCTGGCCGCCGGGCGCAAGGTCCCGCCGAAGGTCCTCGCGATGCTCCGCATGCTGCCGAAGAAGACGCCGCCGATGGAGGTGCTGCGCACCGGCGTGTCGGCGCTCTCGTCGTTCGATCCCGACGACAACGACAACTCGCACGAGGCGAGCGTGCGCAAGGCCGTCCGCCTCACCGCGCAGATGCCGACGCTCGTCGCCGCCTGGGAGCGGATCCGCCACGGCAAGGCTCCGGTCGCGCCCAACCCGAAGCTCTCGCTCGCCGCGAACTTCCTGTACATGATGACGGGCAAGAAGCCGACCGACCTGGCCGCGAAGACGTTCGACACCGCGCTCATCCTCCACGCCGACCACGAGTTCAACGCGTCCACGTTCGCGGCGCGCGTCACCGCCGCCACGCTCTCGGACATGCACTCGGCCGTCGTCTCCGGCATCGGCGCGCTCAAGGGGCCGCTCCACGGCGGCGCCAACGAGCAGGTGATGCTGATGGTCGACAAGATCAAGAACCCGCTGGATGCGGAGTCGTTCGTCCGCAAGAACCTCGCGGACAAGGGCTTCCGCATCATGGGCTTCGGCCACCGCGTGTACCGGGTCGAGGATCCGCGCGCGAAGCACCTGCGCCGGCTCGCCTTCGAGCTCGGCAAGCAGGCCGGCGACACGACCAAGGCCGAGATGATCAACACCATCGCGCGGGTCGTCACCCAGGAGAAGAAGATCTTCCCGAACGTCGACCTCTTCTCCGGCGCCGCCTACCGCTCCATGGGCCTCGCCACCGACCAGTTCACCCCCATCTTCGCCATGAGCCGCGTCGCCGGCTGGGCCGCGCATGTCCTCGAGCAGCACGCGAACAATCGACTCATCCGGCCGCGGTCCGAGTACACCGGCGCGACCCGCGCCACCTACACCCCCATCGACAAGCGGTAGAACGGCGCAGGTTGGTCGAACGGGTGGCGGCGGGGCGACGATAAGGGCCCATCTGCTTCGTCTGCCTCGTCGGGCACTCCCTGCGGCGTATAGGAATACGCCTCAGTCGGCCCTCCTCGGCGCCTCGCATCTGGACCCTTCTCGTCGCCCCGGGTAAGCGTGTCAGGATCGCGGCACTTCGCGCGCGAGTCCGACTCGAGCGCGTGGGATGACCACATTGTTCGTGACCGGGGCGGGGGGGATGGTCGGGTCCTACGTCCCGGACGTGTTCGACGGGTGGGAGCTGGTGCTGACCGACATCGTCGACGGGTTCGAGCGCGTCGACGTCACCGAGCTGGATGCCGTGCGCGACGCGATCCGGACGGCGCGGCCCGATGTCGTCCTGCATCTCGCGGCGGCGACCGACGTCGATCGATGCGAGAAGGAGCCGGAGTGGGCGCATCGCGCCAACGCCGTCGGGACCGACAACGTCGCCCGGGTCTGTGCCGAGCTTGGTCCCACCCTCGTCTACGTGAGCACCGGGAGTGTGTTTCCCGGCGACAAGCGCGCGCCCTACGTCGAGACCGACGAGCCGGGGCCCGTCAATGCGTACGCGCGCGCCAAGCTCGCGGGCGAGCGTGCGGTGACGGCGCGGCTCTCGCGGTCCTTCATCGCGCGCGCGGGATGGATGATGGGCGGCGGACCCCGCGACAAGAAGTTCGTCGGCATGATGACGCAATTCATCCGCGCCGGACGAACGCCGCTGCGCGCGGTGTCCGACACGTTCGGCACGCCGACCTACGCCCGGGATCTGCTCGGGGCCATCGCGGCGCTGCTCGGCACCGGCGCCTACGGCGTCTATCACGTCGGCAACGCCGGGGCGTGCACGCGCTACGACATGGCGCTCGCCATCCGGGATGCGCTGGGCCGCCCCGACGTCGTCGTGGAGCCGGTGGCGTCGTCCGCGTTTCCTCTGCCGGCCCCGCGGCCCCGCTCCGAAGCGATCCACAGCCTGGCGCTCGAGCGGCTCGGGCTGGCGCCGCGGCCGTGGCGCGCGGCGCTCGATGAGTACGTGACGCGCGAGCTCGCGCCGAAAGTGACCCCCTCGCATCACCGGTGACGGTCGTCGACGGACGTAGTCCGAGTCCCACGCGCGAGCGCGTCACCCTCGTGCTGGCGGTGTTCAACCAGCTCGCGCTGACACGCGCGTGCCTCGACAGTCTCGCCGCCACCACCGAGGCCTTTCGCCTCGTCGTCATCGACAACGGATCGACGGACGGCACGCGCGACTTCTTCCGCGCCTTCCCGTATCGCTACCCGCTCCGCTTCATCGAGAACGACAACAACGCCTCGGTGATCGCCTCGCTCAACCGCGCGTGGCGGGCGGTGGAGACGGACGTCGTGTGCTTGCTCCACAACGACACGGAATTCGTCGATCCCGCGTGGCTGGCCAAGCTTCTCGCCGCGCTGGACGATCCCACCGTCGGGATGAGCGGCCTCTTCGGCGCCAAGCGCATGCGGCGCGGCGGCCGGTTCGTGGGCCGGACCATCGTGCATAGCCTCGCCGAGGGGCCGACCGTCCGGCCCGGCGGAGAAGACGTCGCGGTGATCGACGCCGTCTGCCTGTGTCTCTCGCGACGCCTGCTGGAGGCGATCGGCGGCCTCGACGAGCGCTATGGCTTCTATCACGGCTACGACAAGGACCTCTCGCTCGCCGTGCGGGAGCGCGGCCTGCGCTGCCGGGTCGTCCACGCGCCGTTTCACCACCATGGCGGCGGCACGCGCACGCGCGACTTCCGTCGCGATCCCGAGCGCGAGCGGCGCGACATCGCGCTCCGCGACGTGGCGATCCGGCACCTCATGGCGAAATGGGGGCATCGCCTGCCCACGGATGCGCGCCCCGCGTGGACGCGGGTGCGGGAATGGCTCGCGTCGCGGTATCCTTGGCGCCCATGATTCCTTTCGCGAAGGGCCACGGCCTCGGCAACGACTATCTCGTCATGGAAGAGCGGCACCTCGAGGGCCCGCTCTCCGAGCGCGCCATCGTCAAGATCTGCGACCGCAACTGGGGCGTGGGCTCGGACGGCATCCTCCTGCTCGTCCCGTCCGCCCGCGCGGACTTCGGTCTCCGGATCTTCAATCCCGACGGCAGCGAGGCGGAGAAGTCCGGCAACGGGCTCCGCATCTTCGCGAAGTACCTGTGGGACCACGGGCACGCGAAGAAGGAGCGCTTCACCGTCGACACCAAGGGCGGCCTGGTGGAGTGTCAGTGCCACGTCCGCGACGGCCGCGTCGGCTTCGTCACGGTCGAGATGGGCCGGGCGACGTTCCGCGCGCCCGAGGTGCCGATGACCGGTCCGGATGCGGACGCGGTCGGCGTTCCGCTCACGCTCGACGACGGCACGCGCCTCACGGTCACCGCGGTCTCCGTCGGCAACCCGCACTGCGTGATCTTCACGGAGCGTCTCGACGAGGCGGAGGTCAAGCGCCTCGGCCCGCTCATCGAGCGGCACGCGGCGTTCCCGAACCGCATCAACGTGCAGTTCGCGCGGCGGCTCGCCGCCGACGCCATCGAGATCATGATCTGGGAGCGTGGCGCCGGATGGACGCTCGCCTCCGGCACCTCCTCGTGCGGCGCCGCCTCGGCCGCCGTCCGCAACGGGCACTGCCGCCACGGACGCGTCGACGTCCGCATGCCGGGCGGCGCGCTCGTCATCGAGGTGCGGCCCGACTGGTCGCTGCGTCTCGAAGGGCCCGTGGAGCTCGTGTGCACGGGGACGCTCACCGCGGAGTTCTTCGAGCAGCACGTCAGGGCATGACGCGCGTCTGCGTCTTCTGTGGGTCGAGCGCGGGGGCGCGCCCGGCCTATACGGAGGCCGCGCGCAGCCTCGGCGTCGAGCTGGTCAGCCGGCAGCTCGGCCTCGTGTACGGTGGCGGCTCCGTCGGCCTGATGGGCGCGCTCGCCGACACGGTGCTGGCGGCCGGCGGCGAGGTGATCGGGGTCATCCCGGGGCCCGCTCGCGTCGCGCGAGCTCGCGCACGCCGGCGTCACCGAGATGCGCGTCGTGGGCAGCATGCACGAGCGCAAGGCCACCATGGCCTCGCTCGCCGACGGCTTCATCTCGCTGCCCGGCGGCCTCGGCACCCTCGAAGAGACGCTGGAGATCCTCACGTGGTCGCAGCTCGGCATCCACCGCAAGCCGATCGGGGTGCTCAACGTCGAGGGGTACTACGACGACCTGCTGCGCCTGCTCACGCACGCCATGCGCGAGGGCTTCATCCGGCCCGAGTACGTCGGGCTGCTGCTCTTCGCCGACACGCCGGCGGAGCTGCTCGACCGCTTCGCCGCCTGGCAACCGCCGGCGCTCGCGCGCGCCTGGCTCGCCCCGTCGCAGACCTGAAGCTCCACGTCCTCGGCTCCGGTGACGCGTTCGGCAGCGGAGGGCGCTTCCAGACGTGCCTGCTCCTCGAGCAGGCGCCCCGGCGCGTGCTCGTCGATTGCGGCGCGAGCTCGCTCGTGGCGATGCGCCGCGCCGCGATCGACCCGCAGACCATCGACGCCGTCGCGCTCAGCCACCTGCACGGCGACCACTTCGGCGGCGTGCCGTTCCTGATCCTGGATGCGCAGTTCCGCCGTCGCACCGAGCCCCTGACCATCGCCGGTCCCCCGGGGGTCCGGGCGCGCGTGGAGTCGGCCATGGAGATCTTCTTCCCCGGGCTCGACGGGCATCACGCGCCGGTTCGCGGTCGAGTTCCTCGAGCTCCGCGACGGTGTGCCCGCGACCGTCGGCGGCATGACCATCACGCCGTTCGCGGTGATCCACGCGAGTGGCGCGCCCGCACATGCCCTCCGCATCGAAGCCGGTGAGCGCGTGGTGACGTACTCCGGCGACACGGAATGGACCGACCGGCTGCTCGACGCCGCGCGCGGCGCCGACCTCTTCGTGTGCGAGGCGTACACGTACGATCGCGACGTGAAGTTTCACCTCGGCCACGAGACGCTGCGCGCCCATCGCGACGCGCTCGAGTGCCGCCGGGTCCTGCTGACCCACATGGGCCCGGAGATGCTCGCGCGCCAGGCCGACGCCGCGTTCGAGTGCGCGCACGACGGGATGACGATCGAGGTCTAGGAGTCTCGCCGGTGCACACGGCACCCGCGGAGCCGCACGGCTTTGCCGGGCGGCGGAGCGTGGGGGGCATGGGGGGCCCGTCTCGGGCCCCTCATCTGAATAGCCGGCATCGCGGCGATCTGGTCCGGGCTGAGCTCCTCCCACCGGATGCCGCGCGGCTTCGGACGGCGGCCTCGCGTGCGGATCACGCGCGCCGGCGTCACCACGAGATCGACGGGCACGTCGTGTGACGTCATCGGAATCGCCGTCCGCACGACCTGGAGCTCGTGCACCGTCGTGAGCACCGGCGTTCGTGCGTCGACGGCGCCCAGCTCGCGCGCCAGCGCCCACTCGAGGTCGCTGTAGCCGCCGCCCTTGCCGAGCCGCCGCCCGCTCGCGTTCACCGCCACGCTGCCGGCGACGACGAGATCGATGGCGCCGAGCGCATCGGGATCCACGGCCTCGCCGAGCTTCGTCGCCCCTCCGATCGTGGCGGCCTCCGCGAGACGACCGCCCAGCTTGCTCGGGTCCAGCCGAATGAAGCACCGCGCCCTTGCGAGACGCGGCACGGCCATGAAGACGATCTTGCCGTCGCGCAGCGCGCGGAGGCGCAGCGGCCGCTGCGGCGCGTCGGGGTTGCACTTGAGCCGGCGCGCGGCCTTCCACTCCGGCAGCGCGGCGGCCCGCTCCGCCGCCGCCTCGGCGCCGACGAAGTTCGGGATCCGGTCCTCGATGGGGAAGGGAAAGCGCGCCACGCGGTGCGCGACCATCTCGCGCCACACGCGCTGGCGGAGCGCGTCCTTGGCAGAAGAAGGACGACTCCAGCCGGCCGACCGTGCTCGCGTGGGGCGTCTCACGCGCCGCGCGTGACGGGAACAACGTCGGCGGCGATGCGCCGATTCATGCTGGTCGTGGTGAGGAGCCGCTCGAACGCCGTCGCCGCGAGCGTGGACACGATCGCGGCGAGCGCGGTGACGACGACCGCGACGGTCATGTCGAGCAGGTCGGGATGCACGTGCGCGAACGACGGCGAGCGCATGAGCATGACCGCGTTCACGACGAAGAGCCCGAGCCCGAAGGCGACGCCGGACGCGAGCGGCCGCCGCTGTGCACCGATCAGCGTGATCAGCAGCGCCGGGAGCACCGGGAAGAGCCGCACGAAGAAGCCGCGGCCGGGCGTGCCGCCGCTCCGGAGCGCGATCTGATGCGCGACGGCGATCGGCGACGTGGGATCCGCGAGCGCCTCGCCCAGCGCGGGCTCGGGCTGCAGGATCGCGCAGCCCGACGTCGCCGACGGCGATCGCGATGAGCTGGAGCGCGATCGCCGCCCACCGCGATCACCACGGGCATCGTGCGCGACGCCGCGAGCCGGGCGACGAGCACCAGCGTGAACGTGAAGAACAGCGTGCCCAGCATCGCGTAGGTGAAGAACCGCACGCCGCCGTGCAGGAACGCCGTGCGCAGCGAGGGATCGACGCCCGTCTGGAAGCCGGAGAAGAGCAGCAAGCCGCCGATGCCGAGCGCGAGCGTCCGCAGGCGCGCGCCCGCCGGCCACGCCTCGCGCGCGATGAACAGGCAGCCGAGGCTGTTGATCTGCGCGCCGGCGAGGCCGAGCAGGTGCGGCGGGCTCCACAGCGTGACGTCGATGCCGAACAGGCGATGCCAGAGGTCGTCGATCGGCGCCGCGAGGATCGTGAGCGCGATGCCCCACCACGCCAGGTGATAGCCGCGCGAGCCGACGAGGCCGGCGATGCGGAGGCTGTCGCGGGGCGCCTGGCCCGCGCCGCGCGGCGTGCGTCTCGAGCGCGAGCACGCCGAGCGAGACGATCGACGCCACGGCCACGCCCGCGTAGGTCATGACGTGCGGCGCGATCCAGAACGAGTCGCGGCCGATCACGATGTGCCAGCGGATGTCCCAGCCGACGCCGATCCCGGCCACGGCCTTGGCGAGCAGCAGGACCCAGAGCCCCGAACGCCGCAGGGTCATGACCGCGTCAGCCCTCTCGCCGCGTCCACGCGAGGAGATCGTCGAGGGAGCGCGTGTTCAGCACCTGCGCGGGGCCGATCCACGCCCGGCGCGCGGTCGTGATGCCGAGCTCGATGTGATCGAGCTCCGAGAGCCCGTGCGTGTCGGTGCTGATCGCGATCGGGAATCCCGTGCTCGGCCGCGCGGCGCGCGTGCGTGTCGGGGAGATCCAGACGCTCGGGCGAGCTGTTGATCTCGACCGCCTTGCCGTGCTGCTTCGCCGCCGCGAAGACCGCGTCCAGATCGACGTCGTACGGCTCGCGCGTGCCGAGCCGGCGTCCGGTGGGATGCACGAGGATGTCGACGTGCGGGTGCTCGAGCGCGCGCACGATGCGCGAGGTCATCGTCGCGCGGTCCTGCTTGAAGCGCGAGTGCACGGCCGCGAGCACCACGTCGAGCTCGGCGAGCACGTCGTCAGGGAAGTCCATGCGTCCGTCGGCGAGGATGTCGCACTCCGATGCCGGCGAGGATGCGGATCTTGAAGCGCGGCTGCAGCTCGCGGATGAGCCGGCGCTGCGCGCGGAGCTGCTCCACCGTGAGCCCGTTGGCGATGGCGGTGGACTGGGAGTGGTCGGACACGATGACGTACTCGTAGCCGCGCGCCTCCGCCGCCTCGATGAGCTTGTCGAGCGGGTGCCGGCCATCCGACCAGTCGGTGTGCGCGTGCAGATCGCCGCGGAGGTCGGCCGCGGTCACCAGCGCCGGGCAGGCGGCCGGCGCGCGCCGCCTCGATCTCGCCGCTGTTCTCGCGCAGCTCCGGCGGGAACCAGGGGAGGCCGACCGCCGCGTACACGTCCTCCTCCGTCGCGCCCGCGATGCAGGCGCCCGTCGTCTCGTCGAAGACGCCGTACTCGCTCAGGCGCAGCCCCTTGCGCACGGCGATCTCGCGGACGCGGACGTTGTGGTCCTTGCTGCCGGTGAAGTACTGCAGCGCGGCGCCGAACGCCTCGGGCTCGACGACCCGCAGGTCGACGTGCAGTCCGCTCGTGGTGAAGGATGGTCGCGCGCGTCGGACCTTCCGCGATCACCTCGGCGGCGGCCGGCAGGCGTGATGAACGTCCGCATGACGCGCGCGGGCTCGCGCGAGGTCACGAGGATGTCGATGTCCTTCACGGTCTCGCGCCCGCGCCGGAGCGAGCCGGCGACCTCGACGCCGGTCGATCCCTCCGTGCGCGCGCAGCACGTCGACGATCTGCGCGGCGATCGCGCGCGCGACGTGGCAGCGGCGTGCGCGTGCGGCCCGCCCGCCACGCCGCGATGCCCTTGAGGATGTTGTCGCGCGTCTTCTCGCGCACGCCGGCGACGCCGATGATCCGGCCGCTCCGGCACGCCTCCTCGAGCTGCTCGACGGTGCCGATCCCCAGGCCTCCCAGAGGGCGCGCGCGGTCTTGGGGCCGAGCCCGCGCACCTCCAGCAGCACGGGAAACGCCGCCGGCAGATCCCCGCGCAGCGTCTCGACGTGGCGCCATCGTCCCGGTGGCCAGGTACTCCTCGATGCGCGCGGCCAGCTCCTTGCCGATGCCGGGCAGGGTCTGGAGCCCGCCCCGCCCGGCGACGGCCGCGACGTCCTCCGACAGCGCCTCCAGGGTCTGGGCGGCGCGCTGGTAGGCGCGGATGCGGAAACGGCTCTCCTGGCGGGCTTCGAGCAGCGCGGCGATCTCGTAGAAAACCCGCGCGATATCGAAGTTTTTCACGCCCTCATGGTACACTCGCCGCGCTGTGATCGCCGGATGGTGCTGGGATCTGGTGGAGCCCTACCTCCGCCGCAACCTCCTCAACCGTGGCGTCGACCGCCCGACCCGCAAGCAGGTCCTCGAAGAATTTGCACGCGTCTGGCCGGAGTTCACCGCCACGATAGGCGTGCAGGAGCCGTGGGCCGGCACGATCCGCTTCAAATGGCTGGTCCGGCTCACCTCGGAGGAGATGACGCCGTTCCTCGACGACCCGATGGGGTGGATCGACGAGCGGTACGGCGGCGGCAAGTTCAAGATGAACCTGCACCACGGGCTGCACTTCGTGAACACGAAGAACTTCAAGCCCGACGGCACGCCGCGCTGGGGGGACGCGCCCGCGCTCGTGCTGGACTGATGGCTGCGCTCGCGGACGCCACCGGGGCCACGCTCGCCACGGATCAGCCGCGCCGCCGCATCGTCTCCCTCATTCCGAGCACGACCGAGGCGCTGTGCGCGCTCGGCCTCGCCGACGCCCTCGTCGGCGTCACCGCGTACTGCCGCGAGCCGCGCCGCCATCACGCGCACCAAGACGCGCGTCGGCGGCGAGAAGGATCCCGACCTCGACGCCATCCGCGCGCTCGCGCCCGACCTGGTGATCGCGAACGTCGAGGAGAACGTCGCCGCGCACGTGGAGACGTTGCGCGGATGGGGCATTCCGGTGTGGGTGACGTATCCGCGCACGGTGGACGGCGCGCTCGCCATGCTTCGCGAGCTCGGCGAGGTCACGGGCGCGCGGGCGGCGGCGGCGCGGATGCTCGCCGAGCTGACGCCGCTCGTGGCGCGCGTGCGCGCCGCCGTCGGCGCCCGGCGGCCGGTCCCGGTGTTCTACGCGATCTGGCGGAACCCGTACATGACCGTGAGCGGCGACACCTACGTGCACGACGTGCTCGCCCTCTGCGGCGCCGCCAATGTCTTCGCGGACGCGCCCGACGCGCTATCCCGCGGTCACGCTCGACGAGGTCGCCGCGCGGCGTCCGGCCGTCATCGTGCTGCCCGACGAGCCGTTCCGCTTCCGCGCGGTCCACGTGCGCGACTTCGACCCGTATCCCGACGTGCCGGCGGTCCGCGACGGCCGCGTGATCCTCGTGGACGGCAAGCCGTTCACCTGGCACGGCCCGCGCCTCGCCGACGCGCTCCGGACGCTGCCGCGACTCTTCCATGAATCCCCGCCCTTCGCGGGCGCCACCGACGGTGCCGCATGACCGCCGACGCGGGCGGCCGGGGCAAGGAGCGCCTCGAGACCGTCGCGCGGCTGAGCCGCCTCGTGAGCTCGAGCCTGGACGTCGACCGCGCGCTCGCCGCCGTGGCGAACGCCGTCCGCGAGTCGTTCGACGCGCCCGGGGTCTTCTTCTGGACCGCCGACGAGACGGCGCGCCGCCTCGACCTCCACCTCGTGGTGCCCGACGAGCTGGCCCCGGGCCTCGAGACGAGCACGATGTCGTACGACCAGGGCGTGGGCGGGCTGGGTCGCCCGTCACCGGCGCGTGCTGAACGTGCCGGACGTGAGCGCCGACCCGCGAGCGCTGTCACGCGACTGGTGGCAGGCGCATGGCTTCGTCAGCGCGCTCGTGGTCCCGGTCGTCGCCGGAGAGACGCTGCTCGGCGTGCTGTCGATCGTCGGCCGCGCGCCGTTCACCGACGAAGACGCCGCGCTCGCGGAGGGGCTGGCGGCGCATGCGGCGGGCGTGCTCCACAACGCGGCCGTCCTCGCGCGGAGCGAGGCACGCCGCCAGGCCGCGGAGGCGCTGGCCGAGGTGGGCCGCCTGCTGTCGCAGACGCTCGACGCCGAGACGGTGGGCCGGCGCGTGACCGAGAGCGTGTGCCGCCTGCTCGACGCGCGCTCGGCCGCCATCTATCGCATCGTCGCCGACGGCAGCTTCGAGGCCGTGACCGTCTCGAGCGCCGCGGAGTTCCCGTGGCTCCGGCAGTTGCCCGGCGAGCGTGGGCATCGCGGGCCTCGCGCTGCGCGAGCGGCAGCCGGTGGCGACGTCGGACCTGCTCGACGATCCGCGGCTCTTCTACGCGGAGGCCTTCAAGGCGCAGGTCTCGCAGAACCCGTACCGGGCGCTGCTCGCCGTGCCACTCGTCGCGCAGGGGCGCGAGTTCGGCGTGGTGGCGGTGGGCGATCGCACGGGCCGGCACTTCAGCGACGACGACATGCGCCTCACGCAGGCCTTCGCGGACCAGGCGGCGGTGGCGCTCGAGAACGCGCGGCTCTACGAGGAGGCGACCGCCGCCGGCGCGAGGCGGAAGAGCTCGCGCAGGTCGCCGCGGTGATCAACGCCTCGCTCGACGCCACGCGCGTGCTCCCGCGCGTGCTCGAGGCCGCGCGCGCGCTGACCGGTGCGAACCTGAGCCGTCTCGCGCTGCGCGATCCCGCGCGCGACGTGATGGTGTTCCGCTTCGCCGACGGCACCACGCGACGAGCACGCGGACATCCACCGGGGCAAGGGCCTCGGCGGGCTCGCGTGGGTGACCGGCCGCGCGGTGCGCAGCGACGACCGGCGCACGGACCCGCGCGTCGGCGCGGAGTCGCTCGACATCGCCGGGGCCACGGACGTGCGCGCGACCATCGTGGTGCCGATCATCATCGGCGGCCTCGTCGAAGGGCCTCCTGTACGTCGCCAACACCTCGCCGGCGGCGTTCGACCCGCACCACGAGGAAGTGCTGCAGCGGCTGGCCGACCAGGCCGCCATCGCCATGCACAACGCGCGGCTGTTCGCCGACGAGCAGGCCTCGCGCGCCTCCGCGCAGGCGGCGGCGCAGGCGCTCCGCGAGAGCGAGGCGGTCCTGCAGCGCGCCATGGAGGTGGGCCAGATCGGGAGCTGGACCGTCGAGCCTCGAGAGCGAGGGGCTCGAATGGTCCCACGAGGTGTTCCGGATCTTCGGGGTGGACCCGGCGGCGTTCCGCGGCACCAAGGAGGACTTCTTCGAGCGCGTCCACCCCGACGATCTCCCGGCGCTCGTGGCCGCGCGCGCGCACGCGGTCGCCACCGGCGAGACGCTCAGCATCGATCACCGCATCGTGCGGCCCGACGGCGTCGTGCGATGGGTGCACGAGCGCGCGGACATGCAGCGGGACGCGGCCGGCCGGCCCGTCTCCTTCATCGGCGTCGTGCAGGACATCACCGATCGCAAGCAGGCCGAGGAGGCGCTGAAGACGGCCGAGGAGCAGCTGCGGCAGTCGCAGAAGATGGAGGCCATCGGGCGGCTGGCCGGCGGCGTCGCGCACGACTTCAACAACCTCCTCAGCATCATCACGGGGCGCAGCGAGCTGCTGCTCCGCCACCGCGAGCTGGCGGCCGCGATGCGGCGCGACGTGGAGCTGATCCATCGCACCGCCGATCGCGCGGCCAGCCTCACGCGCCAGCTCCTGGCCTTCAGCCGCAAGCAGGTCCTGCAGCCGAAGGTGCTCGACCTCAACGCCGTGGTGGCCAACATGGGCCGCATGCTCCGCCGCGTGATCGGCGAGGACATCGACCTCGTGATCGTCGCGCGCCCCGGCGTGGCGCGCGTGAACGCGGACCCGGGGCAGCTCGAGCAGGTCCTCCTCAACCTCGCGGTGAACGCGCGCGACGCGATGCCGGGCGGCGGGCGGCTGACCATCGAGACCGCGGACATCGACCTGGACGAGGAGCACGCGCGGCTGCACCCGGGCGTCGGCGCCCGGGCGCCACGTGATGCTCGCGGTGACCGACACCGGCGTCGGCATGGAGCCGGCCGTGCGCGACCGGATCTTCGAGCCGTTCTTCACCACGAAGGAGGTGGGGAAGGGGACGGGCCTCGGCCTCTCGACGGTGTACGGCATCGTGCAGCAGAGCGGCGGCACCATCTGGGTGTACAGCGAGCCCGGGCAGGGCACGACCTTCAAGATCTACCTGCCGAGCGTCAGCGACGTCCGCGCAGGATGCCGACGCGCCGCCCGAGCCGCCGCGCGGTGGCCACGAGACCGTGCTGCTCTGCGAGGACGAGGCGGACCTGCGCGAGCTCACGCGCGACGTGCTGGAGGAGTACGGCTACCGCGTGATCGAGGCCGGCGACGGCCGGGAGGCGCTGGAGGTCGCCGCCGG
The DNA here is from genome assembly GCA_963707305.1 of uncultured Candidatus Rokubacteria bacterium. GTDB lineage: Bacteria > Methylomirabilota > Methylomirabilia > Rokubacteriales > CSP1-6 > VGLJ01. The sequence continues at coordinate 96,531 of CAVPPZ010000025.1, read as the reverse complement.
CTTCACGGAGCGGATCGATCTCCTGCTGACCGACGTGGTGATGCCGCGCATGAACGGCAGCGAGCTCGCCCGGGCGCTCACGCGCGAGCGCGGCGTGCGCGTCCTCTACATGTCCGGCTACACGGAGACGTCACTGGTGCGCGGCGACGCCGCGCCGGGGGCGGGGTTCCTGCAGAAGCCGTTCAGTCCGGCCGTGCTCGCGCGCGCGGTGCGCGAGCGCCTCGACTCGATCGGCTGATTGGGGGGCTCCGGGCGCCCCCCAAGCCCCCCGCGCCTCCGGGCGGACGTGAAGTCCGCCCTCCGGCGACCGTGTTACGAGGAGCCCTGTTCCTTCCTGCTGGAGCGGATGATGGAGGCCGTCCACCGCTACGAGGGGACGGTGAACCAGGTGATGGGCGACGGGATCATGGCGCTGTTCGGCGCGCCCATCGCCCACGAGGACCACGCGGTGCGCGCGTGCTACGCGGCGCTCAGGATGCAGGAGGCGGTGCGGAGCTACGCGGACGAGGCGCGCCGCGCGCACGGCGTCAGCGTGCAGATCCGTGTGGGGATCAACTCGGGCGAGGTGGTCGTCCGCGCGGTCGGCAGTGATCTGCGGATGGACTACACGGCCGTCGGGCAGACGACGCACCTGGCGGGTCGGATGGAACAGCTCGCGCTCCCGGGCACCATCCTCCTCACGCCGTCGACCCTGCAGCTCGTCGAAGGCTACGTGGCCGTGGCGCCGCTCGGCCCCGTGCCGGTGAAGGGACTCGCCGAGCCGCTCGACGTGTACGAGGTCACGGGCGCGGGCCCGGTGCGGACGCGGCTGCAGGCCGCGATGCGGCGCGGCTTGACCCGCTTCGTCGGGCGCGACGCGGAGCTGGACGTGCTCCGCCGTGCCCTGGACCAGGCGTCCGACGGGCACGGGCAGATCGTGGCCGTCGTGGGCGAGGCCGGCGTGGGCAAGTCTCGCCTCCTGTACGAGTTCACCCACTCGCACCGACTGCAGGGCTGGCTCGTGCTCGAGTCCGTCTCGGTCTCGTACGGAAAGGCGACGAGCTATCTGCCGGTGATCGAGCTGCTCAAGGGCTACTTCAAGATCAGCGATCGCGACGACGTCCGGCAGATCCGGGAAAAGATCACCGGCAAGGTCTTCACGCTCGACCGCGCGCTCGAGCCGGCGCTGCCCGCGCTGCTGGCGCTGCTCGACGTGCCGACGGACGACGCGTCGTGGAACGGGCTCGATCCGGTCCTGCGCCGGCAGCGGACGCTCGACGCCGTCAAGCGGCTCCTGCTCCGCGAGGCGCGCGAGCAGCCGGTGCTGCTCATCTTCGAGGACCTGCACTGGATCGACGGCGAGACGCGCGCGGTGCTCGACGCGCTCGTCGACAGCGTGGGCTCGGTACCGCTGCTCGTGCTCGTCAATTACCGGCCCGAGTATCAGCACGGCTGGGGTGGCAAGAGCTCCTACAGCCAGGTGCGGCTCGACGCCCTCCCGGCGGAGAGCGTGGGCGAGCTGCTGGACGCGCTGCTCGGCCAGGATGAGCGACTCGCCGCGCTGCGACAGCTCCTCGTCACGCGCGGGAACCCCTTCTTCCTCGAGGAGACCATCCGCACGCTCGTCGAGACGAAGGTCCTCGCCGGAGAGCCGGGGCGCTATCGCCTCACGCAGCCGGTGCAGACGATCCAGGTGCCGGCCTCGGTGCAGACGATCATCGCCGCCCGCATCGACCGGCTCGCCGCGGACGACAAGCGCCTGCTGCAGGTGGCCTCGGTGATCGGCAAGGACGTCCCGTTCACGCTGTTGCAGGAGATCGCGGACCTGCCCGAGGACGATCTGCGGCGCGGACTGGATCACCTGCAGGCCGCCGAGTTCCTGCTCGAGACGCGGCTCTTCCCCAGCCACGAGTACTCCTTCAAACACGCGCTCACGCACGACGTGACCTACTCGAGCCTGCTGCACGAGCGGCGGCACACGAGTCACGCGCGGATCGTGACGGCGATCGAGACGCTCCATCCCGGCCGGCTCATCGAGCACGTCGAGCGGCTCGGCCACCACGCCGTCCGCGGCGAGCTGTGGGACAAGGCGCTGCTCTACCTCCGGCAGGCGGGCGCGCGCGCGCTCGACCGGTCGGCGTACCGCGAAGCTGCCGGCTACTACGAGCAGGCGCTGGAGGCGCTGTCGCACCTGCCGGACACGCGGGAGACACAGGAGGCGGGGCTCGACATCCGCCTGGCGCTGCGCTCGGCGCTGCTGCCGTCCGCCGAGTCCGCGCGCATCCTGAAACACTTGCAGGATGCCGAGGCGCTCGCCACCGCGCTCGGCGATGCGCGCCGGCGCGGACAGATCGCGGGCTTTCTCTCCGTCCACTTCCGCAACCGCGGCGCCTACGACCAGGCCATTGCCGCCGCCGTGCGCGCCCGCACCGTCGGGACGACCAGCGGCGACGTCGTCTTGCAGTCGCTGGCGAACCTGTTCCTCGGCGCGGCGGACTGGGCGCAGGGTGACTACCGGCGCGCGATCCGCTACCTCGCCGAGACGACGGCAGCGCTCGCCGGACCGTCCCGCTACGAGCGGTTCGGGCAGGCGAACCTGCCGGCGGTGCAATGTCGCGCGTTCCTCGCCGCCTGTCATGCCGAGCTCGGCACCTTCGCCGAGGGCCAGGCGCTCGCGGACGACGCGCTGGCGATCGCCGAGGCCGTCGCGCATCCCAGCAGCATCATGTGGGCGCAGTACGGGCTCGGCGTGCTGGCGCTGCGCCAGGGACATCCGGCGCGCGCCGTCCCTCGACTCGAACAGGCGCTCGGGATCGGTCAGGACGTCCACCTGCCGCTGTTCGTGCCGCGCGTGGCGGCCGCGCTCAGCGAGGCCTATCTGCTGTCGGGACGTCCGGCGGACGCCGAGCCGCTGCTCGCCCGGGCGATCGCGCAGACGACGACGCCCGAGATGATGGGCTTTCAGGCGCTCTGTCGCTTGCCGCTCGGCCAGGCCCATCTCATGGCCGGCCGTCTCGACGAGGCACGAGCGGAGGCCGAGCAGGCGCTCGCCCTGGCGCGCGACCAGGGCGAGCGCGGCAACGAGGCGTACGCGCTCCGTCTTCTCGGCGAGATCGCCCTCGCGCGTGATGGCGACACGGCGGAACGGAGCTACCGCGACGCGATGACGCTGGCGATCGAGCTCGGGATGCGCCCGCTGGTCGCGCACTGTCACCGCGGCCTCGGCGCGCACCATCGGCGCACGGGCAAGCACGAGAAGGCGCGCGAGCATCTCGACGAGGCGGCCGCGATGTATCGCGACCTGGCGATGGGCTACCGGGTCGGACCGTGACTGGGGGGCCCGCGCGGCCAGCCCCGCGCTTCGCGGCCCGGCAGAGCCGTGCCCTCCGCGACTGCGTTGCTCCTGCTGCTCCTGCTTCAGCGCGCGGCGGCGTCCTTCTTCTTCTTGTCGTCCCGTCCCAGGATCCAGTCGAGCCACGGCGCGGCGGCGGCCATGAAGAGGCCGGGGATGGCGACGCCGGAGACGATGCCCAGGATCGTCAGGAAGACGAGCGAGATCGCGACGCAGGCCAGGTCGAGCAGGGCGCTCATCGGGCTACTCCACCTCCAGGATCATCTCGATCTCGACGGGGATGCCCATCGGCAGCGACGCCATGCCCACGGCCGAGCGCGCGTGCTTGCCGACGGTCTCGCCGAACACCTCGACGAGGAGGTCCGAGCAGCCGTTCATGACCTTCGGCGGATCGGGGAAGTCCTCCGTGCAGTTCACCATGCCGAGCACCTTCACCACGCGCTTCACCTTGTCGAGGCTGCCGAGGGCGGCGCGGGTGGTGGCGAGCAGCGCGATGCCCACGTCGCGCGCCGACTGATAGCCCTGCTCGACCGTGAGGTCGCGGCCGAGCTTGCCCTTCGTGGGACCTTTGGCGGCGTCGCGTGACGGGCCGTGGCCGGCGAGGAAGAGGAGATTGCCGGTGCGCACGGACGTGACGTAGTTCGCCATCGGCGCGTTCGGCGTCGGCAGCGTGATGTTCTTGGCCTTCAGATTCGCTTCGGCTCCCATTTCTGCGCCGCCCTCCTTCAAATCGCGCGCTGATCGTGTCACAGTAGGCGTGTGCCCGTCAAACCTGTGACCCCGCTGCCGTCAGCGACCGTCGTCCTGCTCCGCGACACGAGCCCCGGCGTCGAAGTGCTCCTCCTGCAGCGGCCACGCGCCAGCAAGTTCGCCGGCGGCGACTACGTGTTCCCCGGCGGCAAGATCGAGGTGGACGACAACCCGGACGATGCCGCCGACTGGTGCGAGGGGCTCGATCCCGATCGGGCGGCCGCGCGCATCGGGCTGGCGGGCGACCGCCGGACGGCGCTCGGCTTCTGGATCGGCGCCATCCGCGAGACGTTCGAGGAGGTCGGCGTGCTGCTCGCGTACGACGCGACGGGCGGCTGGGTGCGCACCGACGCGCCTCGCTTCGCGGAGTACCAGGCGGCGTGCAACGCCGACAACAAGGCGTTCTGGACGATGGTCCGCGCCGAGAACCTGCGCCTCGCCACCGATCGCCTCGCGTACTTCGCGCACTGGATCACGCCGGAGGAGTCGCCGTATCGCTACGACGTGCGGTTCTTCGCGGCGCCGATGCCCGAGGACCAGACGCCCCTCGGCGATCCCCGCGAGGTGATCGATCTCCGCTGGCTCTCGCCGCGGGGGGCGATCGACGCGTTCGAGCGGGGCGAGATCTCGCTCCGCAATCCCACCGTGCAGAACCTGAAGCTCGCCGACGGCGCGTCGGTGAAGGGCTCGCTCGACGCGCTGAAGGACCGCGACGTGCCCACCATCCGTCCGCGCGTGATCATGGAAGGCGACAAGCGCCGGGTGCTGATGCCGGGCGATCCCGGTTACTACTAGCGACCGCTGCCGTCCGCGGACTGCATCATGGACAGTCCGCAGGGCAGTTCCGCTGCCCCGTCTCGATCGATCCCGCGCAATTCCGTGTAGTTGACGCTTCCGCCGGCGTGGCCTGCGGCTTGCCTCCGAGCAGGACGCCATGCGGAACTGGTCACGCGTCCCCCTCGTCGTCGCCTCGTTCATGCTGTGCACGTCAACGGGGCTGGCGCGGTCCCATCACGTCATCGCCCTCGCGCCGGTCGAGCTGGTGGCCGCCGGCTTCTCGGATCTCGCGGGGCTCGTCGTCGATGGCGCGGGCAACGTGCTCGTGGCCGATCGGCGCGCGGGCACCGTCACCCGCATCGCGCCCGATCAACGCCGCACGGTGGTCGCGTCCCGCCTCGGCCAGCCGACCGGCCTCGCGCTCGACGACGCGGGACGTCTGCTGATCGCGGAGGAGGGGGCCGGCCGTGTCGTGCGGCTGGAGGCGGGCGGCCGGAGCACGACGATCATCGCGGGGCTCAGAGCGCCGCGCTGGCTGGTCGTCGACGACCTGGGCACCGTGTACGTGTCCGCGCAACGCCTCTCGCGCATCCGGGGACGCGATCTCGACGAGGAGGACGCGGACCCTGAAGTGATCCTGGCGTGGAGCGCCGCCCGCGGCCTCCGTGTGTTCGCCGACGATTTCCGCCAGCTCGAAGGCCTCGCGCTCGGTGACGGCGCCCTCTACGCCGCGGCGAGAGGACGCCGGCCGGCGCCCGCGGGCGACGGGGGGATCTACAGGATCGAGATCCGGACGGATGGCAGCGCCGGCGTGCCGACGCGCCTGGCCTCGCTGGAACGTTTCCAGCAGCCGTTCGGCATCGTGCGTGACCGCCTCGGTGCGTTCTACGCGAGTGCCAGGCGACTGCGCCCGCCGCATCAGCGTGGCGACGACGTGATCGTGAAGCTCGCGCCGGACGGGGTGCGGACGGTGTTCGCGAGCAGCCTGGAAGATCCCCGAGGCCTGGATTTCGACAGCGCCGGGTCCCTGTACGTGGCTGACGGGGAGACCGGGCGCGTGCTGCGATTCCGGGCTCCGGGAGCGCCGGCCCTCGATGCGCTGCCGGAGTTCACGCGGCTCTCGACGATCTCGCTGTCGGGCCGTGCCGACCGGAACGCGCGGATCACGATCTCCAGCGCCCACGGTGAGGTGACGACGCTGACCGATGCGACCGGTCGGTTCAGCGCGAGCGTCACGCTCGGTCCCGACGCGCGCAATGCGCTCGACGTGTTCGTCACGCCCTTCCACGGCCAGGGCTTGACGTCGCCACCGGCCGAAGCGGCGATCACGCATGACGGGGTCGCCCCGTCGGTGGCCTTCATCGCGCCGGGCGCCGGTGCGTTCGTGCGCGGAGTGGTCTCGGTGCAGGCGCAGGGCAGTGACGCCGCCAGCGGTCTCGACGCGCTGACGCTCGCACGCGACGCGGAGCGGCTCGTGGCCACGAGCACTCCGCCCCTGCCGGCGCCGGCAGCGGCGGTGACGGCCGCCTGGGGCACGTCCGCGCTTCCGGATGGGACGCACGCCTTGTCCGTGACGGCGATCGATCGTGCCGGCAACGCCACCACGGCGCACCGGCCGGTGCTGGTCGACAACACGCCGCCCGAGACGTCGATCGTCACCGGACCGGCGGGCGCGGTCGCCGAACCGAACGTCGTCTTCACGGTCACCGGCACCGACAACCTTTCGGCGCCGGCGGGCCTTCAGTACTCGTGGCGGCTCGATGACGGTCCGTGGTCGTCGTTCACTGCCGCCACCAGCATCACGCTCGCGGGCCTTGCGCAGGGAGCGCACCGGTTCGAGGTCCGCGCACGGGATCAGGCCGGCAACGAGGATGCGACCCCGGCCGTGCGTGACTTCACGGTCGGTGGGGGGCGCGTGACCATCACGTCGCCCACCGCCGGGGCCACGGTCCCGGCGGGCCTGGTCGTCGTGCGGGGGTCGGTCGAAGGGTTCGGTGGCGAGATCGGCGTCGCGGTGAACGATGTCGCGGCCGCGGTGAGCGGGACCGAGTTCGCCGGCGCGTTGCTGGTGGATGCGGGGCCAATCACGCTCACGGTCGTCGCGACGGGGACGGGAGGCGTCTCCGCATCCGCGGCCGTTCCGATCACGGTCCTTGGTATGGCGCCGAGCGAGGGGTTGAGCGCCAGTCCGGTGAGCGGCGTGGCCCCGTTGACCGTGGCGTTCTCGGTGTCCGGCGTACCGGACGGTGGGCGAGTCGACCTCGATGCCGACGGCAACGGCAGCGTCGACGTCACCGGCGAGCGCCTGGACAATCAGCCATTCACGTTCACGGCGCCGGGACTCTACGTGGCGAGCGCGACGATCACGGGTCCGAGCGGCCATCGCACGACCGTCCAGACCGTGGTGCAGGTCTTCGATCGCCCGGCGCTCGACGCGTCGCTCCAGGCCAAATGGAGCGGGATGAAAGCCGCGCTGCGCGCCGGCGACGTTCCGGCCGCGCTCGAGTTCATCGTCGATCGCCGGCGCGCGGACTACGGTCAGGCCTTCGGCATCCTGGCGCCCCGGCTCCCAACGATCGATACCATCATGACCGACATCGCGCTCGTCTGGATGCGGAACGCGGCCGCGCTCTACGAGATGGTGCGCGTCGACGCGGGCATCACGAAGTCGTTCGAGGTCCGATTCGCGCTGGGAGGCGACGGCGTATGGCGTCTCGAGAGCTTCTGATCCGAGGTGTGCTCGCCGCGCTGCTCGTGACGCTGCTTGTCGGCGGCGCCGAAGCGGCGGGCCCGTGGAAGGGCCAGATCGTCGACCGGGAGACCGGCCAGCCCATCGCCGGCGCGATCGTCGTTGCGATCTGGCGAACGTCGTCGCCGGGAGAGCATCCACCCGGAGGACGGAATTCCTGGCACGTCGAGGCGGTGAGCGACGCGGAGGGACGATTCGTCATTCCTGAGCACACGAGGTTCGCGACGACGCTTCGCACGATCGAGGACCTCAGACTCGTCATCTTCAAGGCCGGGTTCGGCCTCTGGGCAATTTCGGGGCGCTCCGTACTACGCCGTCGCGGAGGACACGCATGCCGCAGAGCAGCGGTCGCCGCTGCATGGGAGCGCTTTGCCACCGAAGGCGCTGTCTTCGAGTTGCCGAGAGTGACGGATCCTCAGAAGCGGCTCGCGATACACAGTCACGTTCGTCCGTTGGATATCCCCGACGATCGTCTCGCGAAGCTGCTCGCATGCCCTAGAAGCTGACCGCACCGCCCTGGCTGCCCCGTGCCACATGACATGCCTGGAGACAAGAAGTGATGAGAACGCTCGCCATCGCTTTCGGAGCCTTGCTGTCGCTCACGCCACTTCACTCACAAGCCTACGACAAGGAGATGCATCAGGTCCTGGGTATGCGCGGAGCCCTCGGCTCCACCGGTTTGAATCGTGTTCTGCGCGAGGATCTCGGTCTCGCTGTCGACGACTGAGCTCAACTTGCGGGATGGTGCGCGAACCTTGACGGTACGAGAGTGGGTTGGGGAAGGGGCGCGCGCGGAAGATGAACCGTCGCGGCGTTCGCTTCGGCATTTCCACAATCCTCTCCTTCCGTGGAGCGTTGCTGGCTTTAGCTTCGGGCCTGTTTCGGGGATGTCCTCGGTGCTCTGGGGCCAGCATCCGAATCAAGATCCGAGCGGGACCCTCGGGGGATCATGGCACTGGGCCGCCGCGAGGTCAGCGTACCTCGACGCAATCTCCGCAAGCACACGCCGCGAGCGAGAGGCGCGCCTTGGCCCGTACGTTTCGGACGCTCGGCCATGTGACGCACCTCGTTCAGGATGCCTCGGTCCCCGCACACGTCCGAAACGATCCCCATCTCTCGCTCGAGTTCTGGCGATTGTGCGGATTCCCATCAACCCTGATCCCTATGAGGAGACTGGGTCGAGGATCTCCGCAGAACTCGAGTTGATCGAGTTCGACGCGGCTGCTCAAGCGGGGCTCGATCGGCCGGCTGCACGAGCATCTTCCGTCCGACCGGCGACGAGCGGGCGCCCGTTCCCGTGGCCGGCCTGATCGACACGCAGAGTCTTCGGACTCTCGGGTCTCGTCCGTGGCGTGTTCGATCCGCCTGACGTCGGCCTGGCGGAGTTCGCGAATCCGAACTACCTGAGCCGCGACACGATCTTCAAGGACTTCGCGTTGCCGCAACGGGCCCAGCTGGGCGCTCCGTTCCTCGAACTCGAGGACGGGAAGTTCCGCCGCTACTGGCCGAAGGTGGCAGACGGGAGCGCCGCCGTCGAGATGGAGCACTTTGTCTCGGAGGGTGTGCTCTACGCTTCGCTTGCCGACGTGACGACCAACCCACCGCCCGCCGGTTGGGTCCTCGATAGTCGCGTCGTGGAAGACTACGCCACCGACCTCCTCCCACGCGCTGTCGGCTACTCCGCCGCGCTCCTCGACTACTTCTTCCGCGGACGGCTCGACGTTGACGTGCTCGACAACGCGGACGCGGGAGAACCGGCGCAACTCCGGATTGTCGGGACGAACGGCTCGGAGGAGCCGCTCGTCAGCGGCGCCCTGACCTTGCTGGCCGAGGACGGGAACGGCGTGCGTACGCGGCTCGATCCGGTGAGCGGGGTGAGCGACGACGTCCTGATTCGCGACGTCGGTCCCGGGGGCAGTCTCCTCTCCACCTGGTTCAACGCGTCGGCGCCGGCCGAGCGTTTCGTCGCCGTCTACCAGGGCGCCCTGGGCGACGAGCCGCAGACACCCGCTCCCGGCGCCGTCGTCGGCAAGGTCCTGGGCGGCGTCCGGGTCGAACACGTCTTCGCGGACGGCGAGCGCTGGAAGATCCGGACGCCGACCGGCGTCTTCACGCTGCCGCTCACCACCGCCGAGTACCAGGAGGTGAAGTGGGGTGGCGGCACGGACGTGCTCGTGGCGCGCACGGCCTTCGGGCCGGGGACGCCGAACCGCTTCGCCTCGTTCGCGGTCGGGCGGCGCGCAGGATCGATCGAGCTCGTGACCGACCCGACCTCGGGGATGGTGATCGTCGGTGACCTGGCGACCGTCGAGTTCCCGTTCGGCGCCCCGCTGACGCTGTGACCTTCAATCAGACCATCCACTACCGGCAACGCCTCGCGCGCGCGAATCCGGTCGTTTCTCCACTATCGCTGGACCGGTGTTGGCTCCAACTACTTCGTGGAGCGCGTCGACGCTGCCGCTCCCGTCCTCGAGGAAGTCAGCAGGAAGGCGTTCACGTTCAACCACACGTTCGCGCTCGTTTTCGACCAGGCCCACAACCTGCAGTTCAACGCCTTCGGGGCGGAACGGTATCTCTGGGACGTCTTCAATTTCACGGCGGATGCGAACGGCCGCCTCTTTGCCATCATCAATGTCGAGCTGTTCGCGCCGGCCCAGGTGCAGACGACGGACTTCCTGGGGATCAACCACGTCACCGGGGAGCTCGAGAAGCACTCCACCGCGTACATCGACGCGTTCATGCCGGTGGATGTCGGCCCGGTCTGGGCGCTGCTCGACCTGGAAGCCTCGCTCATCGTCGCGTCGACGGTGGGCGAGACGATGACCGTCGCCTCGGAAGCCCACGCCGAAGCGCCGCCGTTCGCGCACCCGAGCTACGTGCGGCTGGACGGGTTCGAGCCGATCTACACCGCGGGAATCTGGCTGAAGCCGATCTCGATGTACGAAGGTGGGCCGCTCGCCGGCACGGTGCTCGAAGAGGTCGTGGAGTGTCATCGCGCCCGTCGACTTTTCCAGCGAGCTCGGCGTATTGACGATCCGGGCAGTCGTCGAGTCCTCCGTGGGGCTCGAGACCGTCACGGCGAGCGGCCTTCGTCGCGGCGACCTCGTCACGGCGGTCCCGGTCTCGACCACCGTCACAGCCGTGGAGAACGCGCGTGACATGTTCTACATGGAGACCGGGCACGGGGAGCTCGAAGGCATCCGCGTCGAAACGACGGACCGGGTCCTGCCGACGCCGGCCCGGCTCTTCGACGTGCGACCGGTGGCGAGCGCTGGAGCCCCCAAGCTCGCGCTCCTCGCTCTCGACAGCGACGCGGCCGGAGGGGCCACCCACGTCATCGCCTGGGATCACGAGGCCGGGCGCGCGGTGGTGGCGGCGACGCTGGCCCCTGGGGCTCACGGCCTCACCGGCGCGACGCCGTCCACGGCGCTGGTGAATTCCTTCATGGGCCCGCAGTTCGAGCCGGCCGCGTTCCTCGTGCCGTTGAACGAGCCGCGCCCGCCCTTCGCGTTCCCCGGCGAGAGCATGTGGTCGTTCACGATGCTCGAGCCGAACTATCTCTTCAACGCCGAGAACGCGAAGTTCTACCGGCTGCGCGCGCCGCTGCAGCGCACCGCGCTGCCGGCGGCGCTCGCCGGCAGCGCGGATCCGTCAGGGGACTTCCATGCCGTGCGGCTGCCGTAGCACCTAGGACTCCGCCGGCGCCGTCGCGGGCGCCCGGCGGAAGAGCTTCGCGATCCACGCGCGCGGCGACAGGAGACCGCCGAGGTCGTCGAACAGCGAGTAGGCCACCGGCGTGGCCAGCAGCGTCAGCAGCAGCGACAGCGATCTGGCCGCCGACGATCACGCCGCCGATCGCGCGGTTGTCGCCGGAGCCCACGCCGTTCGACACCAGCATCGGGATCATGCCGGCCACGAACGCGAACGTGGTCATCAGGATCGGCCGCAGCCGGTCGCGGTTGGCCTGCAGGATCGCCTCGTCGCGCGGCATGCCCTTCGCGCGCAGCTGCGTTCGTGTGGTCGATCTGCAGGATCGCGTTCTTCTTCACCACGCCGAACAGCACCAGGATGCCGAGCACCGAGAAGATGTTGAGCGACTGGTGGAAGAGGATGCAGCGACAGCAGCGCGAACGGCACCGTCAGCGGCAGCGAGAGCAGGATCGTGATCGGGTGCAGCCACGACTCGAACTGCGCGGCCAGGATCAGGTACATGAAGACGAACGAGAGAAGGAAGGCGAGGATGAAGTTCATCGCCGCCTGACCCATCTCCTTCGACGTGCCCGAGCGTGCCGTGGGAGTACGACGGGTCCAGGTTGAGCGCCTTCACTTCCGTCTCGAGCGCGGCCAGCGCGGCGCCCTGCGAGTGGCCGGCGAGCATGTTCGCCGTCACCGTCACCTGGCGGCGCCGGGCGTACCGGTCGATCTGCGACGGGCCCGCGGTCTCCGAGAAGCGCGCCACGTGGTCGAGGCTCACCGCGCCCAGCCGCGCGGACGGCACGGCCATCTGGCGGAGGCCGTCGGCGTCGGTCCGCCACGAGGGGAGGGCGCGGGCGTGGACCTCGTACTGCTCGCCGCCCTCGTTGTAGTCGGAGATCTTCTTGCCGCCGACCATGAGCTGGAGCGTGGTGGCGACGTCCGCCACCTGGATGCCGAGCTCGGCGGCCTTCGCGCGGTCGAGGTGCACCGACATCTCCGGCTTGCCGAGCACGAGGCTCGTGTCGACGTCCACCACGCCCGGCGTCTTCGCGAGCGCGTCCGTCAGCCGCTGCGAGTACTCGCGCGAGCTTCTTGAGGTCCGGCCCGCTCAGGTAGTACGCGACCTCCTTGTTCTGGAGACCGCCGCCGCTGATGGCGCCCACGGGCGACACGCTCACGCGGAGGCTGCTCGGCCGCGAACTTCGGCATGACGTCGCGCCGGATGGCGTTCATGATCTCGAACTGGCTCGCCTTCCGGTCGTCCACCGGGATGAGCTTCACGAAGATGTTGGCGAGGTTCGCGGTGCGCCGCTCGTCGTCGCCCACCAGCACCACCGTGTAGCTCACGCCGGCGATCTTCTTGATCTCGCGCCCGATGCGCGAGGCGATCAGCTCGGTCTGCTCGACGGTGGTGCCCTCGGGCGCCCGCATCGAGACCGCGAACTGCGACTCGTCGTTCTTCGGCAGGAAGTCCTTGCCGGCCAGCTTGAAGAGCGGCACGGTGGAGACCAGCGACACCAGGCACGCCAGCACGACCACCCAGCGGTGCCGCATCGACCAGCCGAGGAGCCGGTCGTAGCCGCGCTCGATCGGCCCGAACCACTTCGAGTCCTTCGAGGTGTGCTTCGCGTGCCGGTCGATCGAGAGCCAGCGGCTCGCCATCATCGGCGTCAGCGTGAACGCCACCAGCAGCGAGACCATGATGGAGAACGCCATCGTGAGGCCGAACGAGTACATGAACTGACCGACGATGCCGCCCATGAACGCCACCGGCAGGAACACGACCACGAGCGAGAGCGTGGTGGCGAGCACGGCCAGGCCGATCTCCCGCGTGCCCTCGATGGTGGCCTCGAGCGGCCCGAGCCCTTCTTCCTCCATCTTCCGGTAGATGTTCTCGAGCACGACGATGGCGTCGTCGATCACGATGCCCACCGCGAGCGTCAGCGCCACCAGCGTGAGGATGTTCAGCGTGAAGCCCATCGCCCACATCAGCGCGAAGGTGCTGATGATCGACGCGGGAATGGCGATGGCCGCGATCAGCGTGGAGCGCCAGTTGCGCAGGAACGCCAGCACGACGAGGGCCGCGAGCCCGGCGCCGACGAGCAGGTGCTCCTGCACGCGCGCGACGGCCGCCTTGATGTGCTCCGAGTAGTCGCGGATGACCTCGAGCTGGTAGCCGGCGGGCAGCCGCGGGTTCATCTCGGTGAGCCGCCCGCGCAGCGCCTTCACGACGGCCACGGTGTTGGTGCCGGACTGCCGCCGGATGGCGAGGACCACGGCGGACTTGCCGTCGACGTTGGCGGCGGTCTCCACCTCTTCGGTCCCGTCCTCGACCACGGCCACGTCGCGCAGGCGGATGTGGACGCCGCCCTTGGCGGCCACCACCACGTCCTCGAACTCCTTCACGGCGGGCACGCGGCCCTTCATCCGCACGGTGCAGCTCGCGCGGCCCCTGGCTGATGCTGCCGCCGGGGAGCTGGAGGTTCTGGTTCTCGATCGCGCGCGCCACCTCGGCCGCCGTCAGGTTGTAGGCGCGCAGGCGAGCGGGATCGAGCTGGATGTTGATCTGCCGCGGCCGCCCGCCGACGATGCGCACGTCGCCGACGCCGGAGAGCGCCTTCGAGCTCACGCCGCACGGTCTTGTCGGCGAACTCGCTGATCTCGCGGATCGGCCGGTTGGCCGACACCGCCACGTAGAGGACGGGGGCGGAGTCCGGATCGACCTTGTCGATCACGGGCGGGTCGATGTCGCGGGGCAGATCGGGCAGGATCTGGTTGACCTTCGCCTGCACCTCCTGCTGCGCGACGTCGATGTCCTTCTCCAGCTTGAACTGGATGAACACCTGCGAGACGCCCTCGGTGGAGACGGAGCGCAGCTCGTCGATGCCGGCGATGGTGTTGACCGCGCGCTCGATCTTGTCGGTGATGTCGGTCTCGATCTCCTCGGGCGCGGCGCCGGTCTGGCGCGTGGTGATCGACACGCTCGGGAAGTCGACCTTGGGGAAGAGGTCGACGCCGAGGCGGAAGTACGAGAACGCGCCGACGACGACGAGCGACAGCACGATCACGCTGCCGAACACCGGGCGGCGGACGGACAGCTCGGCCAGCCATTGCATGGCTACTTCACCTCCACGAAGCGCGCCGTCGCCGAGCTTCGGAACGTACTGCGCCACGACCTTCTCGCCGGCCACGATGCCGCGCTGGATCTCGACCACGCCGCCGGGCAGCTCCCGCCCGAGCTGGACGAGTCGAAGCTCCGCGCGGTCGTTCTTGACGACGAACGCGGAGGACACGCCGGCTTCCGTCCGCACCGCCGCCATCGGCACGACGACGCTGGGCCGCGCGGCGGGCAGCTCGATGCGCGCGGTGGCGAACAGGCCGGGCGAGAGGCGCCCGTCGCGGTTCGGCACCAGCGCTTCCACCACGAGCGCGCGGCTGTCGGCGCGCAGCGACGGGCCGACGTACGCGATGCTGCCCTCGAACGTCCGGTCGGGCTGCGCCTGCACGTGGAACTCGACCTTCTGCCCGCGCCGGATCGCGGCCACGCCGGTCTCCGGCACCGCGAGCTCGACGCGCAGCGGATCGATGCGCACGAGCGTCGCGATCCGCGCCCCGCGCTGCACCCACTGGCCCTGCTGCACGTGCTTCTCGGCGACGAGCCCGTCCCACGGCGCCCGCACGTCCGCGTCGTTCGCGGCCTTGCGCGCCACGCCGACCCGTGCTCGCTGCGCGAGGAGCGTCTGGTAGAGCTGGCGCGCGTTGTTCAGCTCGGCGTCGTACTGCGCGTGGGCGGTCAGCGCCTCCGCGCGGCGGAGCTCGTACGCCTCGCGCGAGACGAAGCCGCCCTCGACCAGCTTCTGGTAGCGCACGTGATCGGCCTCGGCGCGCTCCATCGTCGCGCGCGCCTTGCGCGCGTCCGGCGTCTGCGCGGGATCGAAGGCGGCGCCGGGCGCGAGCCCGAGCTTCGCCATCGTCTGGCCCTCGGTGGCCTCGGCCTCGAGGAGCTGGTTCCTGGCGTCCTCGCCGTCGAGCCGCGCGAGCACCGCGCCCGCGCGCACCACGCTGCCGCGCTCGACGTTCACCGCGAGCACGCGGCCCTCGTGCTCGGCGGCCACGTCGGTCTGCGCGTCGGCCATCAGGGTGCCGGTGACGTCCACGCCGCCGGCCAGCGCGCGCTGCTCCGCGGTGACCAGCGACACGGCGATCGGCGCCGCCGGCGCCTCGGCGGCGGTCGGCTTGTTCGCCTCCGAGCGGTCGCACGCGATCTCGGTGATCGCGAGGCCGGCGATCAGGAGCCCGAACAGGAACGAGCGAAGCTTCGCTGTCATGATCTCTGCCCCTCGGGGTTGGCCGCCGGCACGCTCAAGCGGCAGATCCGGTCGTCCAGGCGCGCGGAGAACGCGGCGAGGGCCGCCCGCGGCACCTGGCGAAGCGCGTCGATCTCGGCGTGCGTGAGGTCGCCGGCGTAGGGGACCGAGGGCGCCCATCGGGTCGTCGTAGAAGACCTCGCGGAACGCCTCGTCCGTCGCCAGCCGCCCCAGCACCCGCTCGACCGCTCGCTGACTCATCTCGTCTCCTTCGCACGATCCGCGGACTGGGCAAGGCCCGTGCCGCACCGTAAAGCCGCGTGAACATGGTCGAGAGTGAGAGTCGAGCGGAGAGGGCTGTCGATTCACGCACACGTCCGACTGCGCGAAAATCGCCAACCTGTACGGAAATCGACAGCGCTTCCGGCTGTCCGACTGCCGCCGGTCGGCAGGGTGGAAGCGGCAGTCGCGAGACCGAAAGGAGAACGGCGATGCGGTCATGGTGATCGTCAAGGCGACCAGGAGCTCCGAGGCCGGCGTGATGCCGAGTGAGAAGCTGCTCGCGAGATGGGCAAGTTCAACGAGGAGCTGGCGAAGGCCGGCGTGATGCTCGCGGGCGAGGGCTGCACCCGAGCTCGAAGGGCAAGCGCGTGGTCTTCTCGGGCGGCAAGAAGACCGTCGTCGACGGCCCTTCAGCGAGACCACGGAGCTCGTCGCCGGGTTCTGGCTGTGGCAGGTGAAGTCGATGGAGGCGCTCGAGTGAGGCTGCCCCGACCCGATGCCCGGCGAGGAGTCGTCCTCGAGATCGGCCGGCTTCGAGGCCGAGGACTTCAGCTCGAGGAGGCACGTCATGGCAAGGCGAGGCGAAGATCTCACGTTTCTCTGGTACGCGAAGGAGGCGGAGGAGGCGGCGAAGTTCTACTGCTCCATCTTCCCGGACTCGCGGGTCGACCGGGTCACGGCGCTCATGAGCGAATCGCCCAGCGGCCCGCCCGGCTCGGTGAAGGTCGTCGACTTCACGCTCTTCGGGCAGCGCTTCCAGGCGATGACGCGCGGGGCCGCACCACGAGTTCAACGACGCCATCTCGATCGTCGTCCTCTGCGACGACCAGGCGGAGCTCGACCGCTACTGGAACGCGCTCCTCGCGGGCGGCGGCAAGCCGCAGGCGTGCGGCTGGCTCATCGACCGGTACGGCGTGCGGTGGCAGATCGTCCCCGCGGCTCCTCGACGAGCATGATGGCGGACAAGGATCCGGCGCGGTCGAAGAGGGTCACGGACGCGATGCTGAAGATGGTCAAGCTCGACATCGCGACGCTGGAGCGCGCCTACCGGTCCTGAGCCGAGGTCACTCCAGGCCGAACCGCTTCAGGCGCGTGTAGAGCTGCGAGCGCGTGAGGCCCGAGCATCGCGGCGGCGCGCGACCGGTTGCCGTTGGCGCTGCGGAGCGCGTCGGTGACCATCTGCCGCTCCCAGTCGGCGAGCGACGGGCGCTCGCCACCACGGTCCGGCGCCGTCGCGGGCACGCTCGGGCGCGGGCGGGGCGCCGCGATCGCGAGCTGCGCCGCGGTGAGCAACCCGCCGTCGGAGACGATCAGCGCGCGCTCGATCGCGTTCGACAGCTCGCGGATGTTGCCGGGCCAGGCGTGCGCCAGCAGCGCCTCGCGCGCGTCGCGGCTCAGCCGCGGCCTCGCCCTTGCCCATGCGGGCGCCGATCGCGCGCACGAAGTGGTCGGCGAGGAGCAGGACGTCGTCGCCGCGCTCGCGCAGCGGCGGCAGGTGCGATGGTGAAGACGTTGAGCCGGTAGAAGAGGTCCTCGCGGAAGCGTGCCGCGCGGTCACCTCGCGCCTCGAGGTCGCGGTTGGTGGCGGCGATCAGCGCGCACGTCGGCGCGCAGGGTCGCGGTGCCGCCCACGCGCTGGAACTCGCGCTTCCTGGAGCACGCGCAGGAGCTTGGCCTGCACCGCCGGCGACAGCTCGCCGATCTCGTCGAGGAACAGCGTGCCGCCGCTGCGCCTGCTCGAAGCGGCCCGGGCTGCTGGCGGTCGGCGCCGGTGAAGGCGCCGCGCTCGTGGCCGAACAGCTCGGACTCGAGCAGCGTCTCGGGCAGGGCGGCGCAGTTGACGGCCACGAAGGGCCCGTTCGGCGCGCAGGCTGGCGTGGTGGATGGCGCGCGCGACCAGCTCCTTGCCGGTCCCGCTCTCGCCGGTGATCAGCACGGTGGTGTCGGTGGGCGCCACCTTGGAGGCGCGCGTGCAGCTGCCTCGCGCAGCGCGGCGGAGCGGCCGATGAGGGCGTCGAACGCGAAGCGCTCGCCGAGCTCGCTGCGCAGCGACTCCAGGCGCTCGGAGAGGCGCGCACGCGCCCCGCTCGCCCACCAGGCGCTGGTGCTGGAGCGCGACGACGACCTGGGCGGCGATGGCGGCGGCGATCTCGAGGTCGTCGGTCGTCGAACCAGTACGGGCGCGCTTGCCGAAGTAGAGGGGCCGCCCACGCGCTCGCCGAACCAGAGCGGCGCGGACAGCGCGGCGCGGCCGCCGCCCTCGATGACGAGCCGGTCGAAGGGGCGCGCCCATCCAGCTCGGTCGGGCGTCGTGGATCAGCACGGGCTCGCCGGCGAAGACCCGGTCGGCGTAGGTGAAGTCATCGGGGCCGATGCGCCACGGCTCCGCGGGACCCGGCCGGTTGTTGACCTCGACGAACAGCTCGATCTCGCGCCCGCTCTCGGTGATCAGGCCGATGCCCATGCGTCGAAGTCGAGCGCCGGGCGCACCGCCTCGGCCAGCCGCTCGAAGACGTCGCGAACGTTGAGGCTGCCGCCGAGCGTGCGCCCGATGGCCGTCCAGCGCGGCCAGCCGCGCGCGGCGCCGGCGCTCGCGCTCGCCGCGGACGACGTTGACGACGCCGGGCGCGATGAAGTCCGCGAGCGTCCGCGCCAGGGCCGTGCGCGTCCGGGCCGTAGGCGCGCGGCTCCAGGCTCGGCATCGAACACGCCGACGATGCGCCGGGCGCCGTGGATCGGCACCATCAGGCCGGAGCGGAAGCCGGCCTTGGTGAGGGCCTGCTCGTACGGGTTGCGCGTGGCGTAGCGGGGATCCGCCTCGAGGTCCTCGATCAGCATGGCCTCGCCGGTGAAGACGTGGCGCATGTTCCAGTCCGCGACGATGTAGCGCCTCGCCCTGCTCGACGTCGCTCGTGTAGTGCTCGCGGTGCAGGATGGGGCCGCGCACGGCGTGCTCGGCGACGATCGTGAAGGTGTGGCCGTCGGGGTCGAGGTGGCTGATGACCAGGCGGTCGTGCGGCAGCACGGCGGAACGGACAGGCCGCCGAATCGGAGACCGGAGCGTCGCCCGCATCGAGGCGCGACGCCCGCCCCGACCACCGCGTGAGCCTCTCTCCCATTCCGTCAGGATGCCATGCTTTCGAGATGGTCGAATGCCCCGCGGCCAGGGCGGGGAGCAGATCGTGAGCGCTCGCGGTCATGGCCCCAAGGATATGCCGGGCCTCGACAGGACGCTCAGCCGCGACCGACGAGCGGGCCGAAGCGGCGAGCACCTCGGTCTCGGTGAGGTGCCCGGCCTTGGCGAGCGCGGTGAGCGTCTCCGGGTTGTCGAAGTCCTCGGGCTTGAGGCGGATCATGTAGGCGGCGAGCGTCTGGTACATCTCGGACTCGACGTCGACGTAGCGCACGCGGATCTTGCCCGTCTTCGGATCCAGCATGAGCCCGAACGGGATCGGCACGAGCCGGCCGGCCTGGATCGTGACCATCGCGTTGCTGCCGCCCTCGAGCAGGAAGCGCGTCGCCCAGTAGCCGAGGCTGCGGCAGTACTGGATGTCGTGCGCGCCGGGCGGCGCGCAGCGCAGCTCGTAGCCGAGGTCCTTGGCGACGATCGTCACGTCGACGCCGCGCGCCCGCAGGCTCGCGGTCACGCGATCCTTGACGAGCGCGGCCGAGGTCGAGCTCGCCGAGCCGCACGTTGCCGTACGCGTCGCGCTCGACGTCGCCGAGCGTGGCGGGATCGAGCTTCTCGGCGAGGCCCTCCGAGAGGAGCGCCACGCCGTGCTCGCGGCCGTGCGCGCGGCGCTTGATGATGGCGCCCTCCAGCACGTCGGCGAGGCGGTCGAGGCTGATCTGGCCGCTCGGGGAACTCCTCCGCGATGACGGTGAGCGTGGCGCGCGGCGGAGCCGCCGATGCCGAGCGCCAGATGGCCGGCGTGGCGGCCCATCACGGTGACGAAGAACCACCGCTCGGTGGTCGCCGCGTCCTGCATCAGATTGCGCACCAGCTCCTTGCCGAGGTTGCACGGCGGTCGTGAAGCCGAAGGTGACGACGTCGCCGGGCAGCGGCAGGTCGTTGTCGATCGTCTTCGGCACGTGCGCGACGGTGAGCCCGGGCAGCGAGCCTTGCGCGAGCCGCGAGGCCGCGAAGCCGGTGTCGTCGCCGCCGATCGTGATCAGGTGGTCGACGCCGAGGCGCTGGAGCGCTCTCGGCCACGTAGCGGATGCCGTCCGCGGTCTTGGTCGGGTTGGTGCGCGAGGTGCGGAGGATCGAGCCGCCGTCGAAGTGGATGCGCGAGATGCTCGTTGATCTCGAGCTCGATCACGTGGTAGGTGTCGCCCTGCACGAGCCACTTGAAGCCGTCGTAGCAGCCGAGCACCCGCAGGCCGTGGTTGCGCGCCTCGATGGTCGCTGCCGCGATGACCGCGTTGATCCCCGGGGCGGGACCGCCGCCAACCAGGATCGCCAGCGTCTTCATGGCGTCCAGTCCCATGCTACGCGTCCGGTCAACGGTTCGAGAAACTTCTCAGAGGTAGGCGAGCAAGCGGCCCGCGGCAATCACCCCGACCCAGAGCACGAGGGAGGCCACCGCGGCGGCGCGCGCCGTCAGCGGGATCGCGGCGTCCCCGTCCCAGCCCGCCACCGTGCGGAAGGTCCCGCGGTGGAACAGGAGGGCGTTGAGCCCGGCGGCGGCGAGCAGGATCAGCTTGAGCTGAAAGGCGGGGTTCGCCGCGAATTCCGTGGCGTGCGCCACGAACATCATCAGGCCCGACGGGACCACGAGGAGCAGCGCGGCGCGCGCCCAGGGCAGGTGATGGCGCGCCATCGCGGACACCGGCAGCCGGCGGGAGAGACCGAGGAGCCGCAGGTCGAACATGACGGCGGCGCCCACCAGGATCACGAACCCGACGATGTGCACGATCTCGACGATCGGGTAGAGCCAGAGCCAGTGCCGCATGGCTCCCGCAATGGGCGTCGTCTCCAGCCAGACCAGCCAGCCGGGCCCGACGGGCGCGTGGGTCACCGAAGCTCGACCGTCTTGTCGTTGATGGTGATGCGCTCGGCGCGCATCTCGCTGGCGTCGTTGCGGCTCGGATACCCGACCACCCTGGCCTTCGTTCCTGGTCTCAACATCTCAGCCGGAAGTCCGCGATTTGCCATGCGTGAGGGCGGCGCCAGAACGACCACCCAGGTCTTGCCGTGGCACCTCGAGCTGGACGTGGCCATGCGGGTGCTCGTAGCCCGATTCCTTGATGACGCCGTCGAGCGTCATCTCCTTGCTCGCGTCGTAGCTGCTCCACCCGTGATGCGCGGCGGCGGGACCGGCCATCAGAGCGAGGGCCACGCCCGTGATCGCGGCGAAGCGAGAACGAGTTATCATGACTAGCGAACCTCCTCCGGGAATGATACCGTTCCCAACCCAGATGGAGGTGACGGCTATGGGCCGTCTCATTGATGCGGAGGTGGCGGCCATGGGCCGTCTCATTTTCGTGATCGCTCTGTCTCTCCTCAGTGGCTGCGCACCGGCGGTGAGCGAGCTGCGACCAGCACTGTCCGTCTCCGACGAGGGCACCATCTGGTTTCGCGGGCCCGATCAGCTCGTGATGTCCGGCGATCTGGAGTTGCCCGACACGCCCGGCCGTGTCCCCGCGGTCATCTTGATGCACGGCTGTGGCGGACTGCCCCACCGCGCGATCGATGGATGGAAGCCGCTCCTGCGGGACTGGGGCTACGCCACCTTCGTCGTGGACAGCTTCGGGCCGCGCGGCTACCGCGAGGTCTGCACGAATGGCGCGGTCAGCTCGATCCAGCGCGTGCCGGACGCGTACGGGGCGCTGGCGATCCTCTCCACCCATCCGCGCATCGATCCCGACCGCATCGCGCTGATGGGCTTCTCGCACGGCGGGCTCGTGGCGAACGCGGCGGCGACGGAATGGGCGCGCAAGTACGCGCGCGCGCCGCAGCATCGGTTCCGCGCGGTCTTCTCGTTCTATCCGTCGTGCATCGGTCGGGTCGAGCCTCGCGTGCCGCTCCTCGTGCCGCTGCGCATCCACATCGGCGAGAAGGACGACTGGGCGCCGGCGGCGCCGTGCGAGGAGAGCGTGGCGCGCCATCGCGCCGCCGGCGGCGATGCCGTGGTGACCGTCTATCCCGATGCGCCGCACGGCTTCGACGCGGTGGGCGCCACGATGACGTACATGCCGAACGTGCTCAACGGGTCGGCGTGCCGCGTGGTGCTGACGAAGATCGACGACGCGCCGGACGCGGCCAGGCTCGGGTGCCTGAAGCGCGGAGCGACGAGCGGCTATCACGGCCGGGCGACGGCGGATGCGCGTCGCGTCGTCCGCACACAGCTCACCGACCTGCTGGCCGCGTCGTTTCAGGGGTTCGGGTCCGGGATGTACCCGAGGCCGATTACGAGCCCGCTGTGGATGTCCCATCCGGAGGAGTGACCGAGCGCGGTGAGACGCCGCGCCGCCGTCACGGCTGCTGCTCCATCCTGAGCCGCCAGCGCCGCCACGAGATCGTGGAGCGGCGCCCAGCCTTCGCCCGCGGCGAGATCCGCGAGGAGCCGTGCGCTGATCGGATGGGTGCGTGTCGACGCATCCGCCACGATGCGCGCGACCGCCGCGTCGAGCGCCGTCGTGTCACCGCGCTCCACCAGGCGTCGCGCGAAGAGCGCGCCGCCGACGAAGTCGTCGCCCGACGGCGTGAGGCCTTCCCCGAGACCGAGGAGCGGGCGCGCGGCATCGGCGAGCGACGCGACGTCGTCACTGGCGCAGGCGCGCCGCCAGGGCGCGCGCCCACGGCCGGGCGCGCCGGACGATGTCGTCGTCGCCGTCGGGGGCACCGAGGAGGCGCCCGAATCCCCGCGGGGCTCCGAGGGCCCCGAGTCCGTCGCGCAGTGCTCGCACGAGCGCGGGGGCGTGGGACGGTGAGAGGATGGGCGCGGACGGTCGCCAGGGGACGAGACCATGGAGGCGCAGAGCGCCCGCCGGGGTTGGAACGTCATCAGTGGTGATGACGGCCCGTCCGTGGAGCGTGGAGCCCGGCGGGCCGACCCACACGAGCTCGCCGCCGGCCGTCGCATAGAACGAGCTCGACAGCGCCGCGATGGCCTCGAGATGCCCGCCGCTGGCCGTCAGCGCGGCATGGGCGCGCCAGCCGATGGCCGTCACCACCATACCCGGACGCTAGCATGGTAGAGTCTGCCCTTCCGGGCAGCAGCGTCGCTATCCGGTCATCCCCGGGATTGCTAGGAGGCGCTATGGTTCGCCGCACATTCTTCGGATTTTGCCCTCGCTGTCGTCCTCGTGGCCGGGACGGTCGTTCCCGCCTTCACCCAGGCCAAGCCCCCGGTCGTCGTCGCGCTCGTGGCCGCGTTGTCGGGCGGCTCGGCGCTCTCGGGCGAAGCGATCAAGCGTGGCCTCACGGTGGCCATCGACGAGATCAACGGCAAGGGCGGCGTCCTGGGCGGCCGCAAGCTCGAGCTGGTCCTGCGCGACGAGGAGGGCAACCCGTCCAAGGGCGTCACCGCCGCGCGCGACGTCATCGAGCGCGAGAAGGCGGTGGCGGTGTTCGGCGGGCTGCACTCGCCGGTCGGCCTCGCGATGATGCCGGTGTTCCACGAGCTGAAGGTGCCGTACGTCGGCACGTGGGCGGCGGCCACCGCGATCACCCGCAACGGCCGCACGCCGAACTTCATGTTCCGCGTGTCGGCGAACGACGACATCGTCGACCACTTCCTCGCCAAGCACGTCATCGAGAAGGTGGGCGCGAAGAAGCCCGGCGTCATCCTCGAGAACACGCCGTGGGGCCTGTCGAACCAGGAAGGTCTCACGAAGTGGTTCGCGAAGATGAACGTGCAGCCGGCGGGCATCGAGAAGTTCAACTGGAACGATCCCGACATGAGCGCGCAGCTCCTGCGGCTTCGCAGCGGCGGCGCCGACTCGATCATCATGGTGGCCAACGCGCCCGAGGGCGCGCAGATCGTGAAGAGCCGCGCCAAGATCGGATGGAACGCGCCGCTCGTGTCGCACTGGGGCATCAGCGGCGGCCGCTTCGCGGAGCTGACCGGCGAGCTGTCCGAGCAGGTCGTGTTCGTGCAGACCTACAGCTTCTTCGGCAAGCAGAGCGACATCGGCGACCGCGTGATCTCGGCGCTGAAGGCCAAGTACGCGCTCAAGGGACCCGAGGACATCCTCGCGCCCGTCGGCACCGCCAACGCCTACGACGCGATGCACCTCGTCGCGCTCGCCATCGAGAAGGCCGGCGCCGCGGACGGCGCCAAGATCCGCGACGCGCTCGAGAACCTCGGCGAGCATCGCGGCCTCATCAAGACCTACAAGCGGCCGTTCACCGCCGACGAGCACGACGCGCTCACCGAGAACGACTACATCCTCGTCACGTGGCGCGGGGGGCGTATCGTACCCGTCGCTTCGAAGTAAGCGTGGCGGCGCGCGCCGGGCGGGCGGGGGTCGGGCGCCCGCGAGGGCCCCGGAGGGTCGGGGGGCCCCCGGGGTCCTCTGACCCCCGACAGTTTTGGGCGCGGTCCTGCGCTGACATGTTTCCATCGAGCTCGCCTGCACGTACCAACCCGGTGCGGGGGACGGGTCAACCGGACCCCGCGGGCCCCCCGACCCTCCGGCCCTCGCGCGCCCCGACCCCCTCACGCCCGGCGTGAGTCAACAGCTTAGTTCGGAGGGACGGGGTCGCTTCGCTCCCCGTCCGTCGACGACGTGCAAGCGACTCGTGATGCGCTGCGGGTCGGCTCCTTATCGACTTCTTTCGTGATTGCGCAGCTGCTCTTTTCCGGGATCGCGCTCGGGAGCATGTATTCCCTCGTCGCGCTCGGGTACAACATCACCTACGCCACCAGCCAGACCGTCAACTTCTCCCAGGGGCAGTCCGTCATGGTCGGGGCCGTCGTCGCCTACGCGCTCTACGTTGGGCTCGGGTGGCCGTTCTGGGCGGCGCTGCTCGTCACGCTCGTCGCGCTCGCGGTGCTCGGTGTCATCGTCGAGCGCGTCGCCGTGCGGCCGTTCCTGCGGGCGCGCTCCATCGCGTGGTTGCTCGCCACCATCGCGGTCGGGAATCATCGGCGAGAACCTCGCGATGATCCTGTTCGGCAAGGACGCGCGCGCGTTTCCCTCCGCGCTCGCGGTCACGCCGTGGCAGATCCTCGGGGCCGGCGTGTATCCGCACGAGCTGCTCGTGCCCGTCGTCGGGCTCGCGATCATGGCGCTGGTCGAGCTCGGGTTTCGCCGCACGCTCGCCGGCAAGGCGCTGCGCGCGGTCTCGTTCAGCCACGACGCGGCGGGCCTGATGGGGATCGACGTCAACCGCACGATCACCGCGGCCTACGCGCTCAGCTCGCTGCTCGCGGGCGTGGCCGGCATCCTGCTCGCGCCGCTCCTGAACGTCTCGGCGACCATGGGGACCACCATCGGGCTCAAGGCGTTCGCCGTCGCGATCATCGGCGGGATCGAGAGCCCGCGCGGGATCATCGTCGCCGGCATCCTCTACGGGATCTTCGAGGCGGTCGTGGCCGGCTACCTCGGCACCGGCGTCCGCGAGATCCTCGGGTTCGGCCTCGTCGTGCTCGTGCTGCTCGCGCGCCCGTGGGGTCTCTTCGGGCAGCCCGCGGTGCGGCGGGTGTAGCGTGGGCCGCGCGCTCGGGATCCTGGTGCTCGCCGCGGCCGCCGCCGTGCCGCTCCTCACGGCGAACACCTACTACCTCTTCGTCGCGATGCTGATCGGCATCACGATCGTGGTGACGACCGGCCTCAACATCCTCGCGGGCTCGTCGGGACAGGTGTCGCTCGGGCAGGCGGGGTTCTACGCGCTCGGCGCGTACGCGGGCGCGATCCTCGCCACGCGGCTCGGTCTCGGCTTCTGGATCGGCGCTGCCCGTGGCCGCGCTGCTCGGCGCCGCCGTCGGTGTCGTGCTCGCGCTCGCGTCGCTGCGCGTGAGCGGACCGTACCTCGCGATGGTCACGATCGCGTTCGGCATCATCGTCGAGCACGGCCTCATCGAGTGGGACGCGCTCACCAAGGGCTTCGGCGGCATCGCGGACATCCGCGCGTCCCGCCCTCGGCACGCTGCCGCTCACGCTCTCCGGCTACTACTACGTCGTCCTCGCCGCCGCGCTCGCGAGCCTCCTGCTCGCGCGCAACCTCGAGCGCTCGCGCTGGGGCCGCGCGCTCGTCGCCGTCCGCGAGAGCGAGATCGCCGCCGACTCCGTCGGCCTCAACCCGTACTGGGTGCGCACGGTCGCGTTCACGCTCGGCGCCGCCTTCGCCGGCGCCGGCGGCTGCCTCTACGCCTCGCTCGCCGGCTTCGTCAGCCCCGACAGCTTCACGATGCAGACCTCGATCCTCTTCCTCCTCGTGATCCTCTTCGGCGGCCTCGGCCACGTCCTCGGTCCCGTCGTCGGCTCCGTCGTCCTCATCGTCCTTCCCGAGCTGCTCCACCGGTTCTCCGACTACCGGCTCGTCATCTACGGCGTGCTCCTTCTCGGCAGCATCTACTTTCTCCCCAACGGGCTTGTCGGCCTCGTGCTCGCGCGCTTACGCGCGGCGGGCGGCGTGCGGGCGTGAGCCCGCGGGGGCCGGGGGGCCCCCGGGGCCCTCTGACCCCCGACAGTGCTTTGGCGCGGTCCGGCGCTGACATGTTTCCATCGACCCGCGAGCACGTACCCACCCGGTGCGGGGGACGGGTCACCCGGCCCCCGGGGGCCCCCCGACCCCCGCGGGCCGACGTCCCGCAGCCGCCCGCCGCGCACGAGTCGTCGCGGACAAGGTCGACATGCGCTTTGGCGGCATCGGAGCGCTCGCCGGAGTCGATCTGACGCTCGAGCCCGGGACAGTCCACGGGCTCATCGGGCCCAACGGAGCGGGGAAGACGACGCTGCTCAACGTGCTGTCGCGGGTTCTACCGGCCCACGAGCGGATCGATTCGCGCTCGGAGAACGCGACATCACCGGATTCCCGCCGCATCGGATCGCGCGCGTCGGGGTCGCGCGGACGTTTCAGACGACGCAGCTCTTCGGAGCGATGTCGGTCGTCGACAACGTCCAGGTCGGGCTCGCGGGCGGCGACAGCGGATCGCTCGCTCGCCGGCCTCATCGGGCTCCCGGGCGTCGGCCGCGACGAAGCGCGCTTGCGCGCGGACGCGATCGAGCTGCTCGCACTTCGTCGGCTATCGCGGTGACCCGGACGAGATCGCGTCGAACCTCGCGTTCGGCGTGAAGCGGTTGGTCGAGATCGCGCGCGCGCTCGCGCGGCGTCCGGTGGCGCTGCTGCTCGACGAGCCCGCGGCGGGATTGTCGCAGGAAGAGATCGCGGCGCTCGCCGCGCTGATCGCGAAGATCCGAGAGAGCGGCACCGCGGTGCTTGCTCGTCGGCCACCACATGGACCTGGTGATGGGCGTGTCGGACACCGTGACCGTGCTGAACTACGGACGACGAATCGCGGACGGTCCTCCATCCGTCGTCCAGACGCGATTCCGCGGTCGTCGAGGCGTACCTCGGCGTGTCATCGGGCGAGGCACGGCAGGACGGGGGACGGGTGGCGCCGGGAGGGGGGGCCGAGGACCGCAGCGGAAGGGCCCCACTGGGGGATTGCGCGAGGACCGCAGGCCCCCCCGACCGCGCGACCCGTCCCTCGTCCTGCCGATCCTCGCCCGGCGCCGCGCGACGTATTGCTCGACGTCCGCGGGCTCAGCGTGGCGTACGGCAGGATGGAAGTCGTCCACGACGTGTCGTTCGAGGTGAAGCGCGGCGAGGTGGTCGTGGTGATCGGCGCCAACGGCGCGGGGAAGACGACGACGCTGCGCGCGCTGGCGGGACTGCGTGCAGAAGCGCGGGCGACGTGCGGTTCGAGGGCGAGGACGTGACGGCGCGGGAGGCGCACTGGATCGCGCGGCACGGCGTCGCGCTCGTGCCGGAGGGGCGTATGGTGTTCGCGGACCAGACGGTGCTCGACAACTTGAGGCTCGGCGCGTACGGGCGGCGGGACGCGGAGGTGGCGGCGGACATCGAGCGGCACTTCGCGCGGTTTCCGATCCTGCGCGAGCGTCAGCGGCAGGCGGCGGGGACGCTGTCGGGCGGCGAGCAGCAGATGCTCGCGATCGCGCGGGCGCTGATGGCGCGCCCGCGGCTGCTGCTGCTCGACGAGCCGTCGCTCGGGCTCGCGCCGCGGCTCGTCGCGGAGGTCTTCGCGGCGCTCGCGCGGCTGCGCGACGAGGGCCTGACGCTGCTGCTCGTCGAGCAGCTCGCGGAGGCGGCGCTGGAGATCGCGGACCGCGCCTACGTGCTCGAGCAGGGGCGCATCGTGCTCAGCGGGACGGCCGAGGCGCTGCGGCGTGACGAGCGCGTCGCGCACGCGTACCTCGGCTCCGCGACGTCGCGCCGATGATGAACCTCGTCATTCGCGGGGCGCGGACGCCGGATGCCTCGGGGCGGGTGGACATCGGCATTCGCGGCGACCGCATCGTCAAGATCGCCCCGAGGATCGCCGGCGCCGGCGGGCAGGAGATCGACGTCGGCGGCAAGCTCGTCATTCCCGGGCTGGTCGAGTCGCACTTCCACCTCGACAAGGCGCTGCTCGGCGCCGGGGCGCCGGCGGACGCCGGCACCGTGGCGGGCGCGATCCGCGCGACGGCCGAGATGAAGCGGCGCTTCACGCGCCAGGACATCGAGACGCGCGCCCGGCGCGCCCTCGAGCTCGCGATGCGCCACGGCACGACCGCGATGCGGACGCACGTGGAAGTCGACCCGATCGTGGGCCTCGCCGGGATGGAGGCGCTGCTCGCGCTGCAGCGCGAGTACGCGTGGGCGATCGACCTGCAGCTCTGCGTGTTCCCGCAGGAAGGGATCTTCAAGTCGCCCGGCACCGAGGCGCTCATGCGGCGGGCGCTCGCGATGGGCGGCGAGGCGGTCGGCGGCGTCCCGTACAACGACACGGATCCGCTCGCGCACCTCGACCTCGTCTTCGCGCTCGCGCGGGAGTTCGACCGCGACGTGGACCTCCACCTCGACTTCGCGGACGACGCGGACCGTCTCCTCATCGGCGAGGTGGTGCAGCGCACGATCCAGCACGGATGGCAGGGACGCGTCGCCGCGGGTCACATGAGCGCGCTCGGCGCGCTCATGCCCGACGATCTCGCGCCGGTCGTGGCGAAGATCCGCGACGCCGGCATCTCGATCCTCGTGCTGCCGGCGACGGACCTCTACCTGATGGGACGCAACGACCTGCGCAACGTGCGCCGCGGCCTGGCGCCGGCGCGCCGCCTGCACGAGGCCGGCGTCAACGTGGCGGTGTCGACCAACAACGTGCAGAACCCGTTCACGCCGTTCGGGGACTGCGACCTGCTCCGCATCGCGAACCTCCTCGCCACCGCCGGCCACTTCGGAACCGTGGACGACCTCGTGCTCGTCCTCCGCATGGCGACCGAGCACGGCGCGCGGGCGATGCGCCTGCCGGCGCACGGCGTGCGCGAGGGCGCGCGCGCGGACCTGGTGCTCCTCGATTGCACGGAGCCGGCGGAGGCGGTGGGCGCGATGCCCGAGCGGCTCCTGGTCATGAAGAACGGCGCGGTCGTCGTCACCAACCGCGTGGAGACGACGTTCCACCGCCCGACGGGGCGGTGACGACCGGCGCGTGTGCGAATGAACCGAGGCGAGACGCTCGACTGCGAGGTTGTGCGCTGCGTCGCGACGTTCGCCAAGTCTTGTGACTTCGGATGGCCGCTACAGCCTCTGGCGACCAGCAACTCGGCCTCAAAGATAGCGACTCGGCTGCCACCCTCAAAGACGGGACGGAAGAGTTGTTCGCAGTAGGCTTTGATCGCCCCTTCCTCGGTACCCGAGGCAATGGCGATCTCAACGCCTGACTCTCCGAGGATATAGAGCAGGTATTCTTCGGCGGTCATGGGGATGTGAACCTCGAACTTCTCTCGACTGGTGAGTTTCAGGGCATATTCTTCATAGGGGAGAGAGGCAAGGTCGAGTGCGTAGCCAGGAGCCGGAGCGTACTTCGTCTGGAATTCGTGATGGCGTACTGGCAAGTCCGACTCGACCGACAATCGCCGGGCGGCAGAAAAGTCGTAAGCGACGAACCAACCTGTTGGTTCAAGAACTCGAGTGACCTCAGCGAGCGCTGAGCGTACGTTGGCGTAGTTGACCCCCCCGCAGTAGCTACGACCTGAAAGGACGATTGATCAAACGGCAGCGATTCGAAACGACCTTGCACGAACGTGGCACTGGGCACCTGTATTGCCGCTCGCCTGAGCATTCCTGGATATGGATCGACGCCGACCAACCGGTCGACGTGCGGTACAAGGGCCTTGGTTGATGCGCCGGCACCGCAACCGACGTCGAGCCCGGATCGCAGGCGTCCAGCGGGGGATAGGCAATCCATCATTCGTGCGCAGACCGCTCGATGCACCGGTGGCCGAAACCTCGCATACGATTCGGCCAAGCGGTCGCTCTGATAGATGGACGGGTCTGCTGCCATGCCGCCTAGACGGGATGACGTCCGCGAAGTGCCGGTCGCCATCTGGATCCTATGACGGCAGATCCTCGAGTCGCACACCGCGGCCCGTTCTGAGGCCTTCCCGCGCCTCGGCAACTCGCCGCAGAAACTCCGGATGATGCTCCAAGCGGTAGTCGAACCAGTCCTCCTCGGTTCCGAAGCCGATCAGCACGCCAGCTGGCTTCCCATGTCGCGTGATCAGGATTTCTTCCGACGCAGCTAGACGCAGGAATCGCGACAGATCATCTTTCACCTCGGCCAGCGCCGCCTGGCGTAGCCGGCGTCCCGTGTTCGGCAAGCCAGCCGGTTGCTTCGGCTTTGGTGACGATCGCGAGGACCTCGACAGCTTCGCGCGTGACGTCATAAAACACCCTCACTTCCCCAACCCGAAGGCGATACTGCGGCTGGCTCAAGCCGCGTAGTCGTTTGATCCGGCTCTTGCTGACCCGGGTGGGCTCGTGCCGCAAGTGCCGTTCGAGGGCGTCCCGCACTTCGGCCCGCTGATAGGCCGACAGAGACCTGTAGGCCCTGGCCGCCTCAGGGGCCAGGACGACCTCGTACCGCATTCTGGCCAGACTATAGCCAGATTATAGACCAGGTCAATCCGGGGCTGAGAACCCCGAGTCAGAGCAGAGACTGACTACCAGGGGAGGCCGCGGAGGTCGATCTCGCCGTCGGGCCACGGGCGCCCGGCGCAGCGGAGCACCATCGTCTCGTGCGGGTAGCGCTGGCGACCCGAGGGCTGCGTGAACCACGTGGCGACGGGCACGCGCTCCCATCCGACGCTCGCGTACACGGGCGCGATGTCCGCGCGGCAGAGCAGGTGACCGAACGGGACGCCGAACTCCTCCCGGAAGAGCGTGGCGGTCCGGCACATCATCGTGGCGGCGATGCCGCGGCCGCGCAACTCGGGCAGCGTGGTGACGCCGGCGACGCCGCCGACCTCGACCGGCGTCCCGCCCACGCTGATCTCGCGCCGCGCCACGCTCAGGCGTCCGACGAGCCGCCCGTCGAGACGCGCCACGACGTACCCCTCGGGCGGCGTCCATTGGAACGGGAGGTGTCCGAACTGGCGATCGAACCACGCCTCGAGCTCGCGCCGGAGCGTGGGGTCCATGGTCGACGCGTCGTAGGCCGCGAGGACCGGCTCACTCATCCAGGCGCGCCAGAAGGGCGGCGACGTCGGCGACGGGCGGTCGCCAGTCGACGTGAACCACCGTGACGCCGTCGCGCTCGAGCTCGCTCGGCGAAGACCTCGAGCCCGAGGTTGATGACGCGCAGCGGCTGACCGAGGACGTCGTCGAGCGTCATCACGGCCCTCCAGCAGGATGGCGCGAGCCATCGGGGCGTCAACGCGAGCGCGGCGAAGCGCGCGGCCTCGGCGTTGGACGGCAAGCACCTCGACGCCGGCGGCGCTGAGCGTGCGCGATCTGGCCGCGAGACCCTGCGGATCGGCGCTCGGTGCCGACGACCGACGCCACGGCGAGCAGCGAGCGGCCGTCGGCGCTCGGCGGCGCGGCGCGCGTCGCGGACCGCGTCGGCCAGCGCGGCGGCCGGATCGGGGTGCGCGGCGCGACCGAGCACGAGGTCGAGCGAGCAGCACGCCGACGTCGCCGATCGCGCGCCGGCCTCGCGCACGCGCGCGGCGCGCGCGGCGGGATCGATCATCGGGTGCGGGCGGCCGACGCGTGAACTCGTCGGCGCCGAGGTCGAGCACGCGATGCGCGCCGTCGCCGCTGCGCCGACGTTGCCCAGACGGGCTCCAGCAGGGCCGAGCACAGCGCGCCTCGTGGGCGAGCGTGCCGCCGGTGTAGAGCGCCGAGCAGGTCCCGCCGCGCCGGCCGCTGAGCGCGCGAGCGCGCGCGCGCACGCGTCGCGGGATCGCTGAACGACGCGCGGCGCCACGGCGCGCCCGCGCAGGAGCGCGACGACCGCGTCCGCGGCGTCGTCGAGCGTGCCGACCCACGTGCCCGGCGCGCCCGCGTCGCGCGCGGCGCCGAGGCAGCACACGACACCGGCTTGCCCGCCGCGCCGATCGCGGCCTCGAGCGCGCGGCAGCACGCTCGGCGCCGGCGGCTTGGAGATCACGACGATCGCCTCGGTCGCCGCGTCGCGCGGCGAGCGCCTCCGAGCGCGAGCGTCGGTCATCGTGCCGCCGACCTCGGCGCGTGAGATCGCGGCCGCCGACGCCGATGCCGTGCGAGACGCCCTCGCCGAGCGCGGCGAGCCGCGACGACCACGGCCTGCAGCCCGGTGCCGGAGGCGGCCACGCAGCCGACGCGCCCGCGCGGCACGACGTTGGCGAAGCCGAGGCCGACGCCGCCGAGATACGCGGTGCCGCAGTCGGGTCCCATGCACAGGAGCCGCTGGCGGACGGCCAGCCGCTTGAGCTCGACCTCGTCCTGCGAGCGGAGACGTTGTCGCTGAAGAGGAACACGTGCAGGCCGCGGCGGAGCGCGGTCCGGCGCCTCGAGCGTCGCGTACTCGCCGGGCACCGAGATCGATCGCGAGATTGGCGTCGGGCACGCTGGCGGAGCGCCGGCGTCGAGCGTGCGCGGCCGGCGCGCGACCCGTCGGCCTCGCGCGCCCGCTGCGCTCCTCCAGCATCGCGCCGGCCGCCGCGCAGCGCGGCCTCGGCCGCCGCGTCGCTCTCGGCGTGCGACGGCGAGGATCAGATCGCCCGGTCGCGGCCGTGCGCGGTCTCGGGCGTCGCGAGCCCGGCGGCGGCGAGGAGCTCGCTGGTTGGCCGGCGTGCCCATGAGCGCGGCCGCCTCGCGCACGCCCGGCACGCCGCGCAGCCGGCCGGCCAGCGCGCATCAGCACGATCGAGTCCTGGTAGAAGGAGCGCCGGACGGATCAGCGCGAACACCGCGCGTGGACTCGAGGGTCAGCCGGCGTCAGCCCGCGTACCGCTCGCCGAACGCCACGCAGCGCCGTCCACGAACGGCTCGAGCGGGCGGCGTCGCGATACCGGCGCCGATCATGCGCGGCGCGCGCGCGATGCGCGATCGCCGTGTTGATCGCGGCACGATGCCGCGTCTGCACGACCTGGCGGATGTCGATGCCGGTCGGCGTCCCCTCGCCGTCGAGCGGCGGCGATCGGGAACAGCGGGTTGCGCGCCGACGCAGATCTCCGCCATCTCGCGCGTGGTCGCCACGGCGTCGGCGAACGACTTGGCGCCGACGATCTTCTGCACCGCCGGCGACGCCGCCATCGCCATGCCGCCGAGCCCGTAGGTCTCCATGATCGCGGAGTCGCCGGTGTCGAGGTTGGCGTCGGCCGCGCTGAAGCCGGGGAAGTAGAGGCCCTCGACGACGCTGGCCGGGCCCGGTGAACCAGCGGTCGCCGAGGCCCGGCCACGCGGATGCCGAACTCCACGCCGTTGCGCGCCATCGTGGAGACGACGTGGAGCCCTCGAGGCCGTCGATCGAGCGCGCCGCCGCCTTGGCCGCGCACATCGACCACGCGAGGAAGAACTGGTCGTTGTCGCGCGTGACGAACCGCAGGATCGCCTCGAGGTCCGACGACGTCGGCCACCGCCGCCGCCAGCGGCGCGGCGAGCCGGCGCGCGAGCAGCCCGGTGGCCGCCGCGTTGCGCATGTGCATCTCGTCGCCCATGGAGAGCGCCTGCGCCATGAGGCTCGCGAGGTCGATCGGGCCCTCGCGCTCGAGCACCGCCGGGAAGGCAGGCGCCACGACGTCGCGGATCCAGGCGAGCCCGTCCAGCGTCTCCGGTCCGTGCGCGCCGAAGCGGAGCTGGTGCCCCCACGGCCCGTCGGCGATGAACGAGGCCGACGTGGTCCCGTTCGACGGCGTCCTCCACGACGAGCAGCGGCGTGCCCGGCGAGATGATGCCCGCCATCGGCCCGACGGCGCCGCGCGAATGGCAGGGCGCGAAGGCGATCTCGCCGCGAGGCGGCCAGAGCGCTCGGCGTCCTCGGCGGTCGCGCGCCCAGCCCTCGTACTGGATCGGCGGCCTTCACCGCGCCGCGCATGGGCCAGCACATGCGGTCCCACGTCGATGGGCGGCCCGGCGTGCAGGAGCGTGCCGGCCCGTGAGCCCGAGCGCTTCGCGCGCGGGGCGGACGGCCGTCCACGCGGGCCGGGCGCGGCACAGCCGCTCGAGCGGCTTCGCGGTTGGCGGCGGCGACGTTCACGGCCATCGGCGGGCGCAGATTATACGTGATGCCCGCCTATAATCGTGCCGCGCGATGCCTCGCCCCCCTGACGCCTGCGCGGCATCACGAAGCGCTTTCCCGGAGTCGTCGCCAACGACCGCGTCGACCTCGACGTCTACGCCGGCGAGGTGCACGCGGTGGTCGGCGAGAACGGCGCGGGCAAGAGCACGCTCGTGAAGATCCTGTACGGCTTCTCCCGCGCCGACGCCGGCGAGATCCGCTTCGACGGGCGGCCCGTCGCCATCCGGCGTCCCCAGGACGCGCGCGGCCTCGGCATCGGCATGGTGTTCCAGGAGCTGGTGCAGGTGCCTGGCCCTCAGCGTCGCCGAGAACATCGCGCTGTTCCTGCCCGGACCTGCCGCGCCGTCCTCGGCCGTGCGCGCGCTGGCGCGGCGCATCGCGGACGTCTCCGCAGCGGTACGGCCTCGGCGTCGATCCGGCGGCGCCCGCTGTGGCGGCTCTCGGTCGGCGAGCGGCAGCGCGTGGAGATCGTCAAGCTGCTGCTCGCCGAGGCCCGCGTGCTCATCCTCGACGAGCCGACGCGGGGACTCGCGCCGCACGAGGTCGAGAGCCTGCTCGCCATCTTCACGACGCTGCGCCGGGACGGCTACGCCGTCGTCTTCATCACGCACAAGCTGCGCCGAGGTCCTCGCGGGCGCCGACCGCATCACGGTGATGCGCCGGGGCGCGGTCGTCGGCTCGCTGCTCCGGCGCCGAGGCGACCGAGGCCGCGCTGGTCTCGCTGATGTTCGGCGGAGCGCCGGTCGGCGATCCGGTCCCGACGCGTGAGGCCCCCGCGATCGCAGCCGGGACGCCGCCCATCCTCGAGCTGCAGCGAGGTGAGCGCGCGGCCGACGGCGCGGGACACCGGGCTCACGGACATCGACCTCGACGGTCGCGGCCGGGCGAGATCGTCGGGGTCGCCGGGCGTCGCCGGCAACGGTCAGCGCGAGCTCGGCGACGTCATCCTCGGCGTCGACGCCGTGCACGCGCCGGGCGCAAGTCGCCTCGACGGCCACGACGCGACGCGACTGGCCGTGGCGCGGTGCGCGCCGAGCGGCGTCGCCTTCGTGCCCGAGGACGCGCTCGCCATGGCCGCCGTCGCGCCAGCTCAGCGTCGCTGGAGAACGTGGTCGCTCGGTCGAGACGCGCTCGTTACGCGCGCGCCGGCGGGCTCGCGCTCGACTGGCCCGCCGCGCGCGCCGATCTCGCGCGCGCCTTCGCGCGGCTCGGCGTCACGGTGCCGTCGCTCGACCGCCGCTCGGCACGCTGTCCGGCGGCAACGTGCAGCGCGTGATCCTCGCGCGCGAGCTGGCGCACGCGCCGCGGCTGATCGTGGCGTTCTATCCCACGCGCGGCCTCGACGTGCGCTCGCACGGCGGCCGCGCGCCAGCGCGCTCCTGGCGGCGCGCGACGCCGGGCGCCGGCGATCCTGCTGATCTCGGAGGATCTCGACGAGCTGCTTCGCGCTCGCCGATCGGCTCGTCGTGCTCTTCCGCGGGCGGATCGTCGGGGCGCGGGCGCCGCGGCGACGCTCAGCGTGGAGGAGATCGGTCACCTGATGACCGGGGCGGCGCAGCCTGAGGCCGCCGCGCTGCGCGTCCGCGCCTCGACGCGCTCGGCGCTTCGTCGGGCTCCTCGTCCTCGCCCTCGGCGTCTTCGCGCTGCGTGCTCCTCGTGTTCGGCACGAATCCGCTGCGCGCGTACGTCGACATCTTCGCGAGCACGCTCGGCGAGCCCGTACGGGTTCTCCGAGACGCTCGTGAAGATGATCCCGCTGCTGCTGACCGCGCCTCGCGGCGGCGATCCCGGCGCGCATCTGGCTCATCAACGTCGGGGGCGAGGGCCAGCTCTTCATCGGCGCGCTCGCGCGCCACGTGGGCGGCGATCACGCTGTCGACACGCTGCCCGGCCCGCTGCTCCTGCCGCTGATGGCGCTGCTCGGCTTCGATCGGCGGCGGCGCTGTGGGCCGCGATCGCCGGCGTCCTGCGCGCGCGAGGGTGGGCGAGCGAGACGATCTCCACCCTGCTGACTGAACTACGTCGCGATCCTCCTCGTGAACTTCGTCGTCTTCGGCCCGTGGAAGGACCCCGAGGGCGTCAACTATCCGCAGACGGTCGAGTTCGCCGACGGCGGCCATCCTGCCGGCGTTCGGGACCACGCGCGTCCACCTGGGGCTCGTCTTCGCCCTCGTCGCCGTCGGCCGCGTTCGCGTTCGTCATGCGCGCGGACGCGCTGGGGGCTCGAGCTCCGCGCGATCGGCGGCAACGCGGAGGCCGCGCGTCGCGCCGGCATCCCGATCGCCGCTACGTGATCGTCCTCATGATCGTGGGCGGCGGCCTCGCCGGTCTGGCCGGCATGGCCGAGGTCTCCGCCATCCAGGGCCGCTTGCGGCCGAGCCTCTCGCCCGGCTACGGCTACTCGGGCTTCCTCATCAGCTGGATGGCGGGCGGACACCCGGCGGGCATCGTCGTGGCGGCGCTTCGTGCTCGCGGTCATCACCGCCGGCGGCGACATCTTGCAGATGACCCAGGCGCTGCCCGGCTCCGTGGTGAACATCCTGATGGCGGTCATGCTGTTCGTCGTGCTCGGACGCGCAGGGAGCGCGTCGCTGATCGGGCGCTCTGCTCCGCAGCCTGCTCTCGGGCGCCGTCGTCGTCGGGCACGCCGCTGCTCTACGCCACGCTGGCCGAGCTCCTCAGCCAGCGCGCCGGCGTCGTGAACCTCGGCCTCGAGGGCGTGATGCTGGTCGGCGCCGTCGACGGGCTTCGTGACGACGGTGCAGACGGGGAGCGCCGCGGCTGGGCGTGGTCGCGGCGGGACTCGCCGGCGGGCTCTTCAACCTCGCTCTTCGCGTATCTCGTCGTCACGCGCCGGGCGAACCAGCTCGCGACCGGGCTCGCGCTGATGTTCGCGGCGTCGGGCTGAGCGCGCTGCAGCGCGCTCCTCGTGGCGCCCGATCACCGCCTCGAGTCCGGCCCGATCGACGGCCTTCCCGAGTGGCCCCGCGCTGCTCGTGTACGACGCGCTCGTCTACGGCGCGGTGCCGGTCGCCCTCCTGCTGTGGTGGACGCTGCTCTCGACGCGCTGGGGGCTGGCCGTGCGCGCCGTCGGGCGAGAATCCGGTCGCGGCGTTCGCGGCCGGCCGCGATCCGCGCGTCCTCCAGTACCAGGCGCTCTTCCTCGCCGGCGTCGCTGGGCGGCATCGCGGGAGCGCACCTCTCGCTCGGCGTCGCGCGGGACGTGGGCGGAGTGGATGACCGCGGGCCGCGGCTTCATCGCCGTCGCGCTCGTGATCTTCGCGCGGTGGGACGCGCTGCGCGCCATCGGCGGCGCGCTGCTGTTCGGCGGCGCCATCTCGCTCCAGCTCCTGCTGCAGGCGCGCGGCGTCCCGATCTCGCCGTTCGTGCTCGACATGCTGCCGTACGTGCTGAGCCTCGCCGTCGCTGATGCTCGCGCGCGGCGCGCATCGACGTCGCGCCGCCCCCGCGAGCCTCGGGCGTGTCTTCCAGGGAATCGCATGACGCCGCGACACCAGGGGGAGCAACGCCTTGAAAGCTCGCGTCGCTCGTCACCGTTGCTGGTCGGCGTCGCGCTCGTCGATCGGCGGTCGCGCGCCCGCCGCAGCCCAAGCTCGAGCGTCGGCATCCTGCACCTCGGCTCCATCACCGACGGCGGCTACAACCAGGCCCACGCCGAGGGCATCGCAGGTGATGAAGCGCAACCTGCCCGAGGTCGAGGTCATCGAAGTCGAGAACGTCGCCGGAGGGCGCGGACGCCGAGCGCGTGATGGAGAACATGATCCAGCGCGGCGCCCGGCTCATCATCGCCGCGAGCTTCGGCTACCTCGAGCCCGCGCTGCGCGTGGCCCAGCGCCATCCCGACGTGAAGTTCGTCGCACCCCGGCGGCTACAAGCGCCTGCCGAACCTCACGACGTACTGGGCGAGCACGCCCGAGGCGTTCTACCTGATGGGCATGGCCGCCGGCAAGATCGACGAAGACGAACAAGATCGGCTACGTCGTCGCGCTGCCGATCAGCTTCTTCCTGGCGAACATCAACGCGTTCGAGCTGGGCGCGCGGTCCGTCAATCCCGAAGGTCGAGACGCGCGTCGTCTTCACCGGGACGTTCCTCGATCCCGCCAAGGAGGCGGCCGCGGCGAACGCGCTGCTCGAGCAGGGCGTCGACGTGCTGGGCGTCATCGTGGACTCGCCGATCACCGTCGTGCAGACGGCGGAGAAGCGCGGGGCGTACTCCGTGGGCTTCCACTACCTCGGCGCGCAGAAGTTCGCGCCGAAGGGCTGGATCACCGGCGTCGCCTTCACCTGGGGCAACCTCTACACGCGCTTCGCGCGCCAGGTCATGGACGGCACCTTCAAGAGCGAGAACATCCTCGGGCACGCTGAACGACGACTTCCTCACGCTCGCGCCGTTCGGCCCGGCCGTGCCCGCCGACGCCGTGTCGCTCGTCGAGGCGAAGCGGCGGGACCTCATCGAGCGGCACGCTGCATCCGTTCCAGGGGCCGCTCAAGGACAACCGCGGCGTCGAGCGCGTCAAGGCGGGCGAGGTGTTCCCGCTCACCGACCTCCGGAAGATGGACTGGCTGGTCGAGGGCGTGGTGGGCCAGGCTCGATAGACATGCCGTTACAGCACCTGTAGGAGCCGATCCGAGGTCGAGACCCAGCCGAAGATGCCGCCCTGCGCCTTCACCATGGCGAGGGCGGCGGCGTGGAGCTCGGGGAAGTACGACGCCACGCAGTCCTCCAGCACGAGGCACTCGTAGCCGCGGTCGTTCGCCTCGCGCACCGTGGTCTGCACGCACACCTCGGTCGTCACGCCGCTCACCACGAGGCTCCGGATGCCGCGCTCGCGGAGGAGCGCGTCGAGGCCGGTCGCGTAGAACGCGCCCTTGCCGGGCTTGTCGACGACCGGCTCGCCGGGCGCGGGCGCGAGCTCCGCGATGATCGCGTGGCCCGGCTCTCCGCGGACGAGGATGCGTCCCATCGGTCCGCGATCGCCGATGCCCGTCGCGAGCCGTCCCCGGCTGCGCTTGGACGGCGGGCAGTCGCTGAGGTCGGCGCGATGACCTTCGCGGGTGTGGATGACCGGCAGCCCTCGCGTCCGGAACGCGTCGAGCACGCGCCGCGTGGGCGCCACCGCGCGCCGCAGCCGCGCCACGTCGTTGCCCAGCATCTCGCCGAATCCGCCGGGCTCGAGGAAGTCGCGCTGCATGTCGATGACGAGCAGCGCCGTGGCGGCCGGGTCACACGCGAACTCGTACGGCTGGGCCTCGACCGTGATCACGAGGGGAACGACAGTTGGAGGGTCTCGTCGGGCACCACCACCGTGCCCGACGTGCCGCGCAGGCCCGCGAGCGCGTCCTCGAGCGCGCAGATCGTCGCCTGCGCGCCGCCGTCGCGCACGAAGCGGTAGGCGGCGCGCACCTTCGGGCCCATGCTGCCCGCGGAGAACGGCTCCCGCAGGAGCAGGCGTTCCAGCTCGGAGAGCGGCACGCGGCGGAGGAACTGCTGCGTCGGCTTGCCGAAGTCCACCGCGACCCCGGGGACGTCGGTCAGGATGAGCAGGGCCCCGGCCCGCACCTCCAGCGCGAGACGCGCGGCCGCGGAGTCCTTGTCGACCACCGCTTCCACGCCCTCGAGGCGGCCGCTGGGGCGCTGGAGCACGGGCACGCCGCCGCCACCGCCCGCCACGATGATCACGCCCGCGTCGAGGAGCGCGTGGATCACGTCCACCTCGACGATGCCGAGCGGCTGCGGCGACGGCACCAGCTTGCGCCAGCCGCGCGCGTCGATCTCCGCCCACGTCTCGCCCTTCTCGCGGCGGCGCCGCTCCGCCACCTCGCGCGGCAGGAACGGGCCGATCGGCTTGACCGGCGTGGCGAACGCGGGGTCGTCGGCGTCGACGAGCACCTGGGTCACGAGGCTCGCGACCGGCTGCGCGAGGCCGCGCGCCCGCATCTCGTTCTTCAGAGCCTGCTGGATCATGTAGCCGATCTGCCCCTGGGTCTCGGCGCCACACACGTCCAGCGGCACGGCAGGCACGAGATGGGAGGCGGCCTCGTTCTGGATGAGGAGATTGCCGACCTGCGGGCCGTTGCCGTGGGTGAGGATCGGCTGATAGCCGTCGGCGATGAGCTCGGCGATCTGGCGGCACGTCCGCTGGATGTTGTCGAACTGGTCCGTGTAGCTGTCGAGCTGCTTCGATCGGAGGATCGCGTTGCCGCCGAGGGCGACGACGATGCGCGTGTCGGCGCGCGTCACGCAGGCGCCTCCGCCAGCGCTTCCAGCGCGGCGATGAAGCATCCGAGCGGCGCGCGGACGACGCCGGCGCCGACCTGGCCCACGCCGGCGACCTTGCTCGCGATGCCGGTGTTGATGATCGGCGCGATGCCGGTCTCGACGACGCGCAGCACGTCGATCCCCGCGGGCGCGCCGCGCTCGTCGAGCGTCGCGATGCGGAAGTGCGGATGCTCGGCGTGGCAGATCTCGCGGATCGCGTCGGTCGCGGCGAGCGCTTCCGCCACTCCGCCGGCGCCGAGGAAGCGCGCCACCGCGGGCGAGGCGGCCATGGCGCCGCCGCCGAGCCCGATCGTCTCGACGATCGCGCTGTCGCCCATGTCCGGGTTCGCGTCATCCGGCCCGTAGCCGGGGAAGTAGAGACCGACCGGCATCTCGACGGGCGCCGTGAACCACCGCTCGCCGAAGCCGGACACGCGAATGCCGAAGTCGGTGCCGTTGCGCGCCATCACGGTGACGAGGGTCGAGCCCGCGACGCCGTGGGCGGGATCGACCATCGCCTTGCCGGCGGCCATCGCGAGGTTCAGGAAGAACTGGTCGTGGCCCGCGAGGAACTCCGCGAGCCGCGCCACCGCGTGATGCCGGTCGGCCGACGCGCGCCACGTGCGGCATGAGCACGCGCGCGAACAGCGAGGACGCGGCGACGTTGCGCTGGTGCATCTCGTCGCCCATCCGCAGCGCCTGCGCCATGAGCGGGCGCAGCTCGATGCCCTTCGACGCGCGCAGCGCGGCGCCGAGCAACGGGCCGGCCTCCTGCGCGAGCCAGTTGAGCCGCGCGATCACCGACGCGTCGTTGGCGCCGTAGCGCAGCACCTTGCCGAGGCCCTCGTTGATCGTCACGTGCGCGCGGTTGCCGTGCGCGCGGTTCTCGACGATGAACACCGGCATCGACGGCGTGAGCACGCCGGCCATCGGCCCGACGGCGCGCGCGGTGGTGACAGGGCTCGAGGCGCACGTCGCCGCGCATCACCAGCTCGGCGGCCGCGTCGTCGTTGGCGGCCCACCCCTCGTAGCGGATCGCGCAGAGGATCGCCGCGCGCACCGGCGGCGAGGTGCGCGCCCACGCGAGCGGCGGCCCGGCGTGGAGCACCGTGCGGTCGGGAAGCTCCATCGCCTCGCGCGCGGGACGACAGTCGAGGAGCACCGGCTCGCCGTTGACGAGGAGATCGAACGCGCGTTGATTCGCGGCGTCGATCTCCGGGCGCCGCGCCTCGAGGCGCGCGAGCAGCGCGCCGAGGCGCGGATCGCCGCCCGGCGGGCGGCCGCCAGTCGACGCCGACCACCGGGACGCCGAGGCGGCTGAGCTCATCGGCGAAGAGGCCGAGGCCGACGTTGACGACGCGCGGGGCGGCGGGCAGCGCGATCATCGGCGCGTCTCGCGCCTCGCGCCGCGACCCGCGCGGCCAGACGCGCGGCCTGCGCGTTCGACGGCATGACGAGCACGCCCGCGCGCCGGAGCGCCGTCGGTCTGACGTCCGAGCCCCTGCGGGTCGCGCGTCGGTGCCGCAGACGCTGGCGACGACCGTCACGCCGCGCGCGCGGGCTCCCTCGATCGCGGGCGAGCAGCTCGCCGGCGGGATCGGGATGCGCGCCGTAGCCGAGCACGACGTCGAGCAGGATCACGGCCGTGGCGGGATCGTTCGCCTCGCGCGCGATCCATTCGCGGCGGATGGTCCCGTCGATCATCGGGTGCGGGCGGCCCACGGTGTACACGTCGTCGCCGAGGTCGACGATGCGGTGCCCGGCGCCGCCGGCGCCCCATCCCACCTCGCCGAGCCGTGCCCGCAGGAGCGCCGCCGCTTCCTGCGCGAGCGTGCCGCCCGCGTAGACGCCGCGGACGTACGCGTTGCCCGGGCTTCGTCGCGCCGCGGCGCCCGCGACCAGGCGCTCGACGTCCGCGGCGGCGAGCGTGAAGTCGACCGGGTGGTGCCGCTCGCCCCGCGCGAGCGCGACGGCCGCGAGCGCGGCGTCCTCCAGCGTGGCGCGCGGTGCTCGCCGTCGCGTCGCCGGTGAAGTGCGTGACCCATGGCTTCGCGAGCCGTTCGAGCCAGCCGGCGATCTTCTTCGCGGTCGCCGGCCCGGGCGGCTTGCCGATCACGCAGACCACCGTGGTGGCCGGATCGGCGGCGAGGGCCTCGAGCGCGGGCTCGAGCATCAGGCCGCCGACCTCGTCCGAGAGATCGCGCCCGCCGAGACCGATCGCGTGCGACACGCCCTCGCCGGCCGCGGCCAGGTGGCACGTGACGGCCTGCAGCCCGGTGCCGGACGCCGCGGCGAGCCCGATGCGTCCGCGCGGCACGGCGTTCGCGAAGCCGAGCGGCACGCCGTCGAGGATCGCGGTGCCGCAGTCCGGGCCGCAGCGCGAAGCGGCCGCGCTCGCGCGCGAGGCGCTTCAGCGCGCACCTCGTC
Organism: uncultured Candidatus Rokubacteria bacterium; assembly: GCA_963707305.1. GTDB lineage: Bacteria > Methylomirabilota > Methylomirabilia > Rokubacteriales > CSP1-6 > VGLJ01. The sequence goes on along the minus strand of CAVPPZ010000025.1, from coordinate 53,198 downwards.
CTCGACCGAGACGTTGTCGCTGAACAGCATCACGTGGAGCCCGGCGTGCAAGCGCCTTCACGGCTTCCGCGGCGGCGTAGGGCCCGGGCACCGAGATCAGCGCCAGGTTCGCGTCCGGCAGCGCCGCGCGCGCGGCGCGCAGCGCTGCGCGGTCGGGCGGCGACCGCGCTGCACGGGTCCGCGCCGCGCGCGAGCGCACGCTCCGCCGCCTCGCCCGCGGCGCGCGCGGCCGCCGCGTCGTCCGCGATCACCGCGATGACCAGATCGGTCGGCGCGGCCGTCTCGCCCTCGGCGGCCAGGAGCCCGGCGTCACGAAGCAGCGCGAGGTTCTGCGGCGTCCCCATCATCGCGGCCGCCCGCGTCACGCCCGGCACCGCTTCCATGTCCGCGGTGAGGCGCATCAGGGTGACGGAGTCGTGGTACGCGCCCCGGCGGACGAGATTCCAGGCGCTCATGCGCCCCGTGCAGTCGTGGCGTGGATGGCGTTACACCTTTCGGCTGTACGGCAGGTACGTGCGGCCGGTGCCGCTGCCGCCGTCCACCGCGAGCGTCTCGCCGGTGATGAAGTCGGCGTCGGCGGAGGCGAGGAAGAGCGCGGCGCGCGCGATGTCCGCCGGCGTGCCCGCGCGCCCCCAGGGAATGTTGCCCACGAGCGTCTTCACGTACTCGTCGGACACCTGCGTCTCGTCACGGTCGACGGTGACGAGCCCGGGCGCGATGCAGTTCACGTTCACGTGGTGCGGCCCCAGCTCCATCGCGAGCACCTTCGTGAACATGACCACGCCCGCCTTCGAGGCGCAGTAGTGCGCCGCGCCCTTGCGGCCGCTGCTGGCGGCGCCGGACGCGAGCGTGATGATCTTGCCGCCGGTCCCGCGCGTCACCATGCTCGCGCGCGGCGGCCTGGCAGGTGAGGAAGACGCCGCGCATGTTGGTCTCCATGACGCGGTCCCACTCCTCCACCGTCATCTCGACCACCGGACAGTTCGGATAGATCCCCGCGTTGGCGACGGCGACCGTCACGGGCCCGAGCGCCGCTTCCATCGCGGCGAAGAACGTGGCGACGGAGCCGGCGTCGCGCACGTCGACCGGATGGGTGAAGACGCGCGCCGAGCGGCCGAGGCGCGTGGCCGCCCGGTCGAGCCCGGCCGCGTCGATGTCGCCCAGGCCGACGCGCGCGCCGGCCTGGTGGAACGCCTCGCTGATGCCGAAGCCGATCCCGGTGGCGGCTCCGGTCACGACCACGGTCTGCCCGGTGAAGTCGAACACTAGGCGGTCCGGCCTTCGCCCGCTTTCGTCGCGTTCACGAGCACCGCCATGTTCCCGTACGGGTGCTTGTTGTCGAGCATGAGCTGGTGGCACTCCGGGATGTCGTCGAAGCCGTAGGTCTTCGACAGGCACGGATCCACCTTGCCGTCCGCGACGAGCTTCGTGACCGCGGCGGCCTGCTCGTCGTTCGACAGGTGGCTGCCCTGGAACCGCTTCTGCCGCATCCAGTGATAGCGGAGATCGAGCGTGACGTTGTAGCCGGTCGTGCCCGCGCAGATGACCATCATCCCGCCCGTCCCGCACACGAACTCGGACGTCGGCAGCGTCGATTCGCCCGGATGCTCGAAGACGATCTTCGGACTGACCCGCTCGCCGAGAGCGTCCCAGATGGCCTTGCCGAACGCGCGCGCACCCTTCGCCCACTCGCCGTACGCCTTGGCGTCGGTGGTGTCCGGCATCTTGCCCCAGTGGGTGAACTGGTTGCGGTTGATGACGCCGACGGCGCCGTGATCCATGCAGAACTTCCGCTTGTCGTCGTCGGAGATCACGCCGATGGGGCGGCCGCCGACGGCCTTCGTGATCTCGAGCGCCAGCGAGCCGAGACCGCCCGCGGCGCCCCAGACGAGGACGACGTCGCCCGGCTCGACGACGTGCGGGGGCCAGCCCATGAGCATGCGGTAGGCGGTCGACGCGCAGAGCAGGAAGCAGCCCGCCTCCTCCCACGTGAGACGCGCGGGCTTGGGCACGCACTGATGCGCCTGCGCGCGCGCGAACTGGCAGTAGCTGCCGTAGTTGGTCTGGTAGCCCCAGATGCGCGTCGACTCCGCGAGCATCGGATCCTTGCCCGACTTCACCCACGGATCGTCCGGCCGCCACCAGCCGGAGTGCACGATCACCTCGTCGCCGACGCGCACGTTGGTGACGTCCTTGCCGACGGCCCACACGATGCCCGAGCAGTCGCTGCCGCCGGCGTGGAAGTCCTCGGGCTCGCCCTGCTTCTGCCGCTCGCCGATCACGTCGACGGGGTAGCCGAGCGCGGCCCACACGTTGTTGTAGTTGATGCCGGACGCCATCACGTAGATCAGCACCTCGTCGGGGCCGATCGTGGGCGTCGGAATGACTTCGCGCTTCCAGGCATCGCGCGGAGGACCGAACCGGTTCTGCCGCACGAGGAACGCGTGCATCTGCTTCGGCACCTCGCCGAGGGGCGGGCGCTGACCGAGGGCGTAGAGGTCTGTCATCCGTTGAACTCCTTCACGAGCCGCGGGAGACGCGGATCTCCGAGGCCGGGCTGGTACGGCTGATAGAGCGCGGTGCGGTCGAGCAGCCCCGCGTAGCGCTCCTGGATCTGCCTGCCGATGGTCGCGTAGGTGCCGGTGATCGCGTAGGTGTCGAGCATCTCGTCGGTGATCAGCTCCGCCATGCCCTTCCAGTCGCCCTCGACCGACTTGCGGTGCAGGTGCGGGAATGATGCCCTGCCAGCCGTGGGCGGCGAGCACGGGCTCGTACGTGCGCGTGGAGCCGTAGAAGGCGATCTGCTGCTTCACGGACTGGCGGTTCGCCGCCAGCTCCTCCTCGGTGTCGCCGACGACCACGAAGGTGGAGGTGACGTACGTGAAGTCCTCGCGCCGGCGGCCGGACTTCCGCATGCCCTCGGCCACCCACGGGTGCACCGACTCGCGCAGGTACTTCGGGCTGTTGAACGGATGCACGTGGAGCCCGTCGCACACCTCGCCGGCCACGCGGCACATGTACTCGTTCACGCCCGAGATCATGACGGGGATCTTCGGATGCTCGATGGGCCCGGGGTTGAAGAACGGCGTCATGAGGTCGAAGCGGTAGAACTGGCCCTTGAAGTTCAGCTTGGTCCCGTTCTGCCAGCAGTCCCAGATCGCGCGCAGCGCGAGGACGATCTCGCGCAGCTTCGGCCCCGGCGACTCGAACTTCACGGAGAAGCGCCGCTCGTTGTGGCCCTTCACCTGCGAGCCGAGCCCGAGCAGCAGCCGCCCGTTCGACGCCTTCTGGATGTCCCACGCGATGTGCGCGGTGATCATCGGGCTGCGCGGGAACGCGACCGCGATGGCGGTGCCGAGCTTGATGCGCTCGGTGACGGTCGCCGCCACCGCGAGCGGCAGGAACGGATCGTGCTGGGTCTCCGACGACCACAGGCAGTCGAAGCCGAGCGCTTCGACCTTGCGCGCGTAGTCGGGAATGGATTTCAGGTCGTGGGTGAGCATGCCGACGTCGAGCTTCACGCGTGTCTCCTGGCGCTCAGAGTTGGATGCCGCTTGACCGAGCTCCGCAGCACGTCGCGGGCTTCGCGGATGATCGTCTCGACGACCTCGGCGGCGCCGGGGACGTTGTGCACGAGGCCGACGGACTGGCCCGCAGTACATCGGGAAATGGTCGCCGTCCTGCCGCTTCACCGCCGCCGCGATAGATGTCCTGGGCGGCGCGCGCTCTGCAGGAGGCTCGGCAGGGTCGGCGCGCCGCTCGCACGGTACTCCACCGCGAAGGTGTTGCGCAGCGCGCGCGCCCACTGGCCGCTGAACGCGTCGGTCATGATCGTCGCGTCCGCCTCGCGCTCCAGCAGGTTCTTCTTGTAGAACTCCGGCGCCATCGACTCGCGCGTGGCCACGAAGCGCGTGCCGAGCAGCACGCCCTGCGCGCCGAGCGCCAGCGCGGCGACGAGACCGCGGCCGTCGGCGAGGCCGCCGGCGGCGATCACCGGCACGCGCACGATGTCGACGACCTGGGGGACGAGCGCCATCGTGCCCACCATCGCCATCTCCGGCGTGGCCGGCTTCGCGCGCACCGAGCGGTGGCCGCCCGCCTCGCCGCCCTGCGCGACGATCGCGTCGACGCCCGCGGCCGCCGCGTCGCGCGCGTCCTGCACGGTGGCGATCATCGCCACCACCTTCACGCCGTGCGCGTGACAGCGCTCGACCATCCCGGCGTCGGGCAGGCCGATGGCCGCGCTGAACACCGGCACGCGCTCTTCGAGCATGACCTCGAACGCCGCCTCCACGAGGTTCGGGGCGGGGGGCGGCGCCGCCGCGACCGACGGCAGCCCGAGGCGCGCGCGGAACGTGTCGAGCGTCGACTGCACGCGCGCGATCGTGGCCGGCGGGATGGTCGTCACGTCGACGGGCGGGCGGAGCTCGGCGTGCAGCCAGAGGTTCACGCCGAACGGGCGGTCGGTGTGCTCGCGCACGAACCGGATCCGCTTGCGCAGCTCCTCGGGCGGCTGGTTGAGGCCGCCGATGACGCCGAGCCCACCGGCGCGCGACACTTCGGCCGCGAGATCCGGACCGGCGACGCTGCCCATGCCGGACTGGATGATCGGGTACTCGATGCCGAGCAGGTCGCAGAGCGGCGTGTGAAACGCAGGGTCATCGCGAAGTCTCCTCGCGCGAGCTCGCGCAGCTTGACGCGTTGGACCTTGTCGCCGTGGGGACCGTGGGTGCGCGGCACGTCCTTCACGACGCGCACGCCCCGCGGGACCTTGTACCCGGCGATCTTGCCGCGACAGAACGCCACGAGCTCGGATTCGTCCAGCCGGGCGCCGTCCTTGAGGATGACGTAGGCGACCGGCACTTCGCCCGCTCGGGGGTCGGGGACGCCGACCACGAACGCCTGGCTGACCGCGGGATGCTCGGTGAGGAAGGCCTCGATCTCGCTCGGCGCGACCATGTGATGACTGATCCGCAGCGTGTCCTTCAGCCGCCCCCTGAAGATCACGAAGTCGCGGCTGTCCCGGACGCCGAGGTCGCCGCTCTTGAACCATCCGTCCGGCGTGAACGCGGCGGCCGTCTCCGCGGGCTTGTTGTAGTAGCCGCGCGTCACGAGGTCGCCGCGGAACTGCAGCTCGCCTTCCTCGTCGATCTTGCAGAGCGCGGCCGTGTCCGGATGCGCGATGCGCGCCTCGATGCCGGGCGGCGTCTTGATCCCCGGCGTGATCCGGACGTCGAACGGCTCGTCGAGGTCGTGCAGCAGCGAGAGCGCGTTGACCTCCGTCATCCCGTACGGCTGATAGTGCAGCGGGACGCCGATCCGGTCGCGGATCGCCTCGTGGAAGCCGTGCTCGGCGCCGCCCGTGGCCGCGAAGCGCCCGTGCGCAGCGACGAGCGATCGAAGCGATCGAGCCCCGGATACTCGAGCAGCGGGATCACCATCGAGTCCACGGCGTTCCACACGGTGCAGCGCTCGCGCTCGATGAGCAGGAGCGCGCGCGCCGGATCCCACACGTCCATGAGCACGAGGCTGGCGCCGTGGCTCCACGTGGTGAGCGGCACGTTGAGGCCGCCCCACGTGCCGGGCGCGGGCAGCGCGCTCAGCACGCGGTCGCGCTCGGTGATCCCGAGCCGCTCGCGCGCAGTTCCAGCCGTGCGGCACGCAGTTGCGGTGGCTGATCATCGCGCCCTTGGGGAACGACGTCGTCCCCGACGTGTAGAGCAGCGTGAACACCTCGTCGGGCCCGACGCGGGGCAGGGGCGCGTCGCTCTCGCCGGCGTCCATCACGTCGCTCAGCCGATGACAGCCGGGGTAGGGATCCTCCGCGTCGACGATCACGTGCCGCAGCCGCGGGAACTTCGCGGCGTCCAGCTCGCCGGGAGCGGCGTGCGCGAGCTCCGGCAGCACCTCGTGCAGCGTCTCGAAGTAGTCGATGGCGCCGAGGTGATCGGTGACGATCAGCGCCACGGCGTCCGACTGCGCGACGATGTACGAGAGCTCGTGCGCGCGATAGCGCGGGTTGAGCGCCACCAGCAGACGCACCGAGCCGCGCGCACGCCTGCTGGATCACGTACCAGGCCGGGCGGTTGGGCAGCCAGAGCGCGACCGTGTCGCCGCGGCCGATGCCGAGCGCCGCGAGTCCGCGGGCGGCGCGCTCCGCGCGCGCGCGGAACTCCGCGAAGCTGACGCGCTCGTCGCCGAAGACGATCGCCTCGCCGCGCGGCCAGCGCGCGGCCACCGCGTCGAGCATGCCGGCGGCGGTCGCTTCGGCGAACGGGTTGGCGGCCACGGGACTACTCGATCTTGAAGAGGGCGGCCGCGTTCTTCGAGGCCACGCGCGTGGCGACGTCCGGAGAAAGCTCGCCCAGGATCCGCCTCGTCCACGCCATCAGCTTGTCGAGCGTCGGCCCCTCGAACAGGCGCGGCGCCCAGACGTCGATGCCGATCAGGAACCGGTCGGGGTACTTCTCGATCACGGCCTTCCACGCGGGATCGAGCGGGCCTTTCTCGGTCGCGAGCGCGGGCTTGCGCAGGAAGTGCATCCCCGAGAGATCGACGTGGAGGTTCGGGTTGCGCGCGAGCAGGCCGTCCACGCGGGCCGGCGGCCCTTCCCCGCCGTGCGCGAGCACCACGATCGTCTTGCGGTGCGCGGCCAGCGCGGCGTCGAGCGGCTTGACCGCCCCGTCGCTGAGCTCCTCGTGGATGATGACGGGCACGCCGCGGCTCGCGGCCAGCTCGAAGAGCTTGCCGAACGTCGCGGGATCGCGGTCGATCTTGCGGCTGACTTGCCGGCCATGGACCTCGCCGAGGGCGCGCGCCTTGAGCGCGTCGAGCGCCTCGGCGGCCTTCGACACGCCGGCGTCCGACGGGTCGGCCACGGGCGCGCCCGGCACGACGACGCCTGGATACTTCCTGGCGGCGGCCTCGATCCACGCGACGTCGTCCTTCTGCACGCCGCCCACGCCGAGCAGGACCACCTTGGTGATGTTGTGCTTCTTCATCGCGGTGACGTACGTGTCGATGGCCGTCGCGTTCGACACGTGCGCGTGGGCGTCGATGATCGGTCCCTGGTAGTCCGCGGCGAGGGCAGGGGGGGCGAGGAGCACCAGGAGCGCGGCGAGGGCGACGCCGGCGAGGCCCACCGTCATCGGGACGACTTTTTGAAGTGGGCGGAGAGCTTGTCCATCAGCATCGCGAGGACTTCCTTCTCCGTCCGCCCGGTGGCCGTGACGTTGTGCTCGATGGCCGTGGCGACCCACTCGCCAGCCTCGTTCCTGTAGACCTCGACCTCGAATTGCACCGGGCCAGAGTACATCAAGCGTCACGGAAGCTCGACCCACACCTCCCCGGCCTCCACCCCGGCGGGATAGACCCTCACGCGGGTGCCCTGGCGGCCCGCCACGCAGGCGCCGGTCGCCAGATCCCACATCCACGTGTGGTACGGGCACACGATCGCGCCGTTCAGGACGGCCCCGTCGCTCAACGGTCCACCGGCGTGCGGGCAGGAATCGTCGACGGCGTGAACGGTCTCTCCCCTCCGGACCACGGCGAGGCGGCGGCCGGCGACGTCGACGAGGACGGGCCGATCGAGAGGCAGAGCGTCGAACCGGCCGGCGGCGACGCGAGGCATGCGGCTACTCTACGGCGTTCGCGGCTCCGGCGGGGCGTCGAAGAGCGACTGCACGACCGCGACCAGCGCGTCGCGCGTGACGGGTTTCTGGAGCACTTGCAGCACGCCCGCGCCGAGCGCGCGGCCGGCCACGTTGCCCGCGTCGCCCGTGATCATCACGATGCGAAGGTTCGGGTGGAGGCGGCGCGCGCGCCGGGCGATCTCGACGCCGTCGAGGAACCCGGGGAGTCGCCAGTTCACGACGAGGACGTCGGGCCGCTCGTCCGCGATGGCTTCGAGGGCCGGCTCGCCCCGTCCGAACCCCTCCGCGTGATAGCCGGCGGCTTCGAGCGAGTCCACACAGGCCTCGCGAATGGAGGCCTCATCGTCCACGACCAGGATCCGCACGTACCCTACGGTAACGCCGGGCACGTTATCTCGGCGTTATGCAGCCATGCTAGGCTCGTCGTCGTGCGTGAAACGGAACCCGTCGATCACGCCACTGACGCTCACGCTGCTCGGTGGATTCGAGACGTCGCTCGGAGACGGACCACCGGTGACGCTCCCGCAGCGCAAGGCGCAGGCGCTGCTCGCGTACCTGGCGGTTCCCGCCGGTCAGTTCCGCGCGCGCGAAGATCTCGCGACGCTCCTCTGGGGTGACGCCGACGACGCCGGCGCGCGCAACAGCCTGCGCCAGACGCTGTTCCTGATCCGCCGCGCGCTGCCCGGCGCCGGCGCGGACCATCTCACGGTGCGGCGCGACGCCGTCGCGCTCGAGCCGGCGACGGTGCAGATCGACGTCGCCCGCTTCGAGCGCCGCGTCGCCGAGGGCACGCTGGACGCGCTCGAAGGCGCCCTCGCGCTCTATCGCGGCGACTTCCTCCAGGGCTTCGCGCTCGACGAGCCCGGGTTCGAGGAGTGGATGACCCGGGAGCGCGAGCGCCTGCGCGACCTCATGCGCGGCGCGCTGGCGCGGCTCCTCGCGCGTCACACGGACGATCGGCGCTTCGAGCGCGCGCTCGAGGTCGGCCGGCGCCTGCTCGCGCTCGACCCGATCGACGAGCCGACGCATCGCGCGCTCATGCGGCTGCACGCGCGCCAGGGGCACCATGCGGCGGCCCTGCGCCAGTATCAGCTCTGCGTCAGCGTGCTCGAGCGCGAGCTCGGCGTGGAGCCGGACGCCGAGACCCGAGAGCTCTATCGGGCGCTCGTGCGCGAGCGCGCGGCGTCGCCGCTGCCGGTGACGGTGGCGGGCGCGTCGGACGTCGCGGAGACGCCGCTGATCGGGCGCGACACCGAGCGCCGCCGCCTGGAAGACGCCGTGGCCACGGGCGAGCGCGGCGTGATCGCGATCCTCGGCGACGCCGGCATCGGCAAGACGCGCCTCGCGCGCGAGCTCGTCACGATCGCGACGGCCGCGGGCGCGCGCGTGATCGTCGGACGCTGCCACGACGCCGAGCGCATCCTGCCGTTCCGGCCGTGGGTCGAGGCGCTGCGCAACGGCGGCCTGATCCAGGACCACGACGCCCTCGCGAAGCTCACGCCGGTCTGGCGCGCCGAGCTCGCCCGCCTCTTTCCGGACATCGCGCCCGAGGGCGCGCCGTCCGCGTCCGACGAGAACGTGCTGCAGCTCTTCGAAGCGCTGGCCCGCCTCATCCTCGACGCGACCGTCCGCGGCCGCCTCACGATCGTCCTCGACGATCTCCAGTGGGCGGACGAGATGAGCGTGCGCTTCCTTTCCTTCCTCGCGCACCGGATCGAGGAGTGGCCGATCCTGGTCGCGGTCACCGCGCGCGACGAGGAGACCGACAGCGTGCCGCTGCTCGACCGGGTCCTCCGCGACCTCGATCGCGAGGGACGTCTGGTGCGGCTGGCCCTGGGACCGCTCGGCCGCGCGGCGACGAACACGCTGGTGGCCGCGCTGGCGCCGTCGAGCACCGGCGATGCCGCGCTCGCCGCGATGGCGCACCGTGTGTGGGCGGTGAGCGAGGGCAATCCGTTCGTGGCCGTCGAGATGATGCGCGCCGCCCGGACGCTCGGCACGCTCCCCGAGCTGCCGCATCGCGTGCAGGACTTCATCGCCGAGCGTCTCGAGCAGCTGAGCGAGCCCGCGAGCGAGATGGCGGCGCTGGCGGCGGTGATCGGCGGCGTCTTCGACTTCTCGCTGCTCGTGCGCGGGTGTGGCGTGGACGAGAGCGCGGCCGCCGCCGCCGTCGAGGAGCTCGTGCGCCGCCGCATCCTCCAGGGCATCGACGACGGGTTCGGCTTCGTGCACGAGCGCGTGCGCGAGGTGGTCTATCGGCGCCTCATCTCGCTGCGGCGCGCGCGCCTCCACCGCACGGTGGCGGATGCGATGGCGACGTTCCACGCCGACGACCTCGTGCCCCACCACGCGGTGATCGGCTCCCACTACCACGCCGCCGAGGCGTGGGAGCCGGCCGTGCGGCACCTGCGCGCCGCGGGTCAGGCCGCGTACCGTCGCGGCGGCTGTCGCGAAGCCGCGGCGTGCTTCACCCGGGCCGTGGAGGCCCACGAGCACCTGCCCCGCACGGATGAATGGAAGCGCACGGCGATCGAGCTGCGCTTCGACCTGCGGCACGCGCTGGTGCCGATCGTGGAGCTGAAGGACCTCGGGCGCCTGCTGCACGAGTGCGAGCAGTTCGCCACCGAGCTGGACGACCGGCCGCGCCTCGCGCGCGCGTGGGCGTTTCTCGGCCATTACCACTGGTGGTTCGCGGAGCACGAGCGCGCCGTCGATCTCTGCCGTCGCGCGCTCGGGGTGGCGAGCGAGGTCGGCGATCCCGCCCTGCAGCTCTCGACCAACATGTACCTCGGGCTCGCGTTCTATTCGCTGGGCGCCTATCGGGCGGCCGCGCGGCTCTTCCGCGCGCTCGCGGGCACCGAGAACGTCGACGTGACGCACCAGCGCTTCGGCCTCGGCGTGGCCAGCGTGTTCTCGCGGTCCTATCTGGCGGTGGTCCTCGCCGAGACCGGCGAGTTCGTCGAGGGCAACGCCGTCGCCGAGGAGGCCATGCGCCTCGCCGCGCCCCTGCGCCATCCATTCCTCCTCGCACATGCCTACGTCGGCGCCGCGGCCGTGCAGATCGCGCAAGGCGACTACGCCCACGCGCTCCGGCTCTTCGACTGGTACCAGCGCCACCGGTCGAGCCTGGGACCCGAGAACGTGTGGCCGCTCGCGGACTGGTACGCCGGGTTCGCGTACGTGCGCAGCGGGCGCGTCGACGAAGGGCTCAAGCTCCTGGAGCAGATCCGGCAGCCGGCGTATGCGGTGACCGGCGGCGTGGGCCGCTCCATGCTCAGGGCGTGGCTCGCCGAGGCGTATCTGGCCGCGGGGCGGCCCGCGGATGCCCTCGAGCTCGCGGAGCCCGCGGCGCGCCTCGCGAACGAGCGCAAGGAGCGCGGGCACGAGGCGGCCGCCCTCCTGCTCCTGGGCAACATCGCCGCGCACGGGGACACGCCGGACATCGTCACGGCCGAGCAGCGGTACATCGCCGCGCGCGCGCTGGCCGAGGAGCTCGGGATGCGGCCACTCGCCGCCCGCTGCGCGCTCTCGCTCGGCCTCCTCTATCGTTCCGCGCGGCGCCGGGCGCCGGCGCGCCGTGAGCTGGTCGCCGCGGCCGACGGATTTCGGGCGCTGGGCATGAAGACCTACCTCGACCGGACGGAGACCGCGCTGGGCTATCTCTGACCACTTGGCCCGCGCCTGCCCAAGAATTGAACCTTCGCTGGGCAGGGCCCCCATGTCCCGCACCATTTTTCGCGGGATTACGCTCGGCACGCCTCTTGTATCTCGGGACAGCAGGTCCTGAATCGGGACGAGCAGGGAGGCGATGGCCATGAAGTGCTCGGTCTGCGGATGCGATCGCCGGATGCTCTGCACGAAGTGCCGGGAGGGGCGCCACACCCCCTGCAGCGCGAAGTAGCGCGCGCTCGCGGGGTGTATGATCGCCCCGCGATGACGATCACGACGCGCGACGCGACGCTCCCGGCCGTCTACTCGCAGACGCTCGAGTCGCTGTCGCTCGGGCCGCTGTGGACGGCGCTGCACCAGCTTCTGCCCCACGAGCGGACCACGCGTGCGGTTCCCCATCTCTGGTCGTGGCGCGCCGTGCGCCCGTTGCTGCACGAGGCGGCGCGGCTCGTGCCTCTCGAGCAGGCCGAGCGGCGCGTGCTCGTGCTGGAGAACCCGGGGCTCAAGGGCGCGTACTCGATCACCGCCTCGCTGTTCGCGGGACTCCAGATCATCCTGCCGGGTGAGAAGGCTCCCAGCCATCACCACACGCCGAGCGCGCTGCGGTTCGTCGTGGAGGGCGCGGGCGCCTACACGACGGTCGACGGCGTGAAGTGCGCGATGGAAGCGGGCGACCTCATCATCACGCCCCCGATGCACTGGCACGATCACGGACACGAAGGGCGCGAGCCGATGGTGTGGCTCGACGGCCTCGACCTCCCGCTCGTGCGAAGCGTCGACGCGAGCTGGGCCTCGCGCATGCGGCCGGCGCAGCCGCCCGCGACCGCGACCGATTCCTCGCAGGACGAGCTCACCGCCGCCGGTCTCGTCCCGCGCCGCTCCCGCTATCCGGAGAGCGCGTACCCTCAGGTGCGCTGGCCGTGGCGGACCGTGCGGGCGGCCCTCGCGACGATGGCGGCGTCGGCCGCGCCCGAGGAGCCGGTCGTGCTTCGCTACATCAACCCGACGACGGGCGCCTCACCGTTGCCGACGATGGGGGCCGAGGCGCAGTGGCTGCGCCCCGGCGAGCGGACGCGACGCGAGCGCCGGACGACGAGCGCGATCTTCCACGTGATCGAAGGTCGTGGCGAAAGCCGGGTGGGTGAGACCGCGCTCGCGTGGGAGCGCGGTGACACTTTTGTGGTGCCGCCGTGGCACTGGGTGTCACACGCGACCACCGGCGACGCGCCCGCCTGCCTCTTCCAGTTCAACGACGAGCCCGCGCTGCGCGCGCTCGGCCTCTTCCAGGAAGAGACCGACGCGCCGCGCGGCTGAATCCCCACACGGAGGACCTGACCATGCCGATCCAGGGCCGCTATCTGTTCGTCGCCGCGATGGACGTCGAGCCCGCGAAGGAGGCGCTGTTCAACGAGGTCTACGACACGGAGCACGTGCCGAACCTCATCAAGGTGCCGGGGCTCATCGCGGTCGCGCGCTTCAAGCGCGAGCCGCTGCGCATGTCGATCGGCGGCGAGCTGAAGACGATCGACCTGGTGGACGAGCCGCGCTACACCGCGCTCTACGAGGTCGAGGGCCCGGACGTGATGAGCTCCGCGGCGTGGGGCAAGGCGGTCGAAGAAGGCCGCTGGCCCGCGCAGGTGCGTCCGTACACGACGAACCGCAAGCACACGCTCTACCGGAAGATCGGCTAGGCACGCGCGGGGACGGGAGGCGGGGACGGAGTCGGGCGCGGCCCGGCGCGCCGGGGGTGTTCCGCGTCCTGCTATGTCGGGAGTGGGCATTCGCCCACTCCCGACCGCCAATGTCCGCTTCACACCCCCGGCGCGCCGGGCCGCGCCCGACTCCGTCCCCGCCTCCCTCCCCGCGCGTGCCTAGCCGAGGAAGTCGCGCACCAGCGCCTCCCACATCGTGGCCGAGAGACGGAACGACTCGGTGTCGATGCGCTCGTCGTTGCCGTGGAACATCAGCGGGTACTGCGTGAACGGAATGCGGCGCGAGTGGAGCGCGAAGCCGTAGCAGGGGATGCCCTTGAAGCGGAAGTAGCGCGCGTCGGTGCCGCCGCTCGTCATCCGCGGGATGATCTTGCTGCCGGGCACGAGCGCGCCGGTCACCCGCCGCATCGCGTCCGCGAGCGGGGTCTCGAGCGACGTGCGCGTTCCGTCCTGGCTGCGCGGCGCCTCGACCTCGACGCGCCCCGCGAGATCGCCGAGGGCCTCGCGCAGCATCGCGTCCACGTCGTTGGGGCTGACGCCGGGCAGCGCGCGAATGTCGACGTCGATGGCGATGCGGTCCGGCACGACGTTGATCTTCGAGCCGCCGTACGTGACCACGTTCGGCGAGAACGTGGTGTGCGTGCACGCGTGCGCGAGCCGCGCGAAGCCGAGCGGCTCCAGCGTGCGCAGCGCCTCCCACACGCGGTCGGGATCGGTGAGCGCCGCCGCCAGCTCCGGGGCGAGGCCGAGCTCGCTCACGTAGCGGCGCCACTCGTCGAGGATCTTCGCCTTCGGCTGATACACGCTGATCCGGCGCACGACTTCCGCCGCCGTGACGAGCGCGTTGTCGGTGCGGAAGGGCATCGAGCCGTGGCCCGGCGTGCCCTTCACGACCAGGCGCCGCCAGTTGATGCCCTTCTCGGCCACGGTGACGGGCAGCTTGAGGCCGTCGGGGGTGGGGATCGGAATGCCGCCGCTCTCGGTGATCACGTAGTCCGCTTTCACCGCGTCGAAGTGCCGGTCGACGAGGAACTTCGCGCCGTACGTCCCGCCCGCCTCCTCGTCGGCGACGCCGAGGTAGATGAGCGTCCCCTTCGGCCGGAAGCCGCTCGTCGCGAGGCGCCGCACGGCCACCGCCATCGTCGCCGTGATGTGGAGCATGTCCGTGGCGCCGCGGCCCCACACGATCCCGTCGACGACATCGCCGCTGAACGGATCGCGCTGCCATCCGGCCGGGTTCACCGGCACCACGTCGGTGTGGCCCATCAGCAGGAGCGTCGGCGCGGTCCGGTCCGTGCCCTCGATCCGCGTGATGATGCTCACGCGTCCGGGCCCCGCCGAGTACCGCTGGCACGTCAGTCCGGAGCCGGCGAAGTACGTCTCCAGCGCGTCCGCGTTGCGCTCCTCGTGGCCGGACGCCGGCGTGCCGTCGTTCACGCACGCGTTGCGGATCATGGTGCGCAGCAGCTCGGTGGCGTCCTGCTCGATTCCCCGCTCGTCGCTCACGGTCTCTCCTCGCTGAACGTCACGCGCGGGCCTGCCATCCGATCACGCGCGATGGGGTGATCGCCACGACGTCACCGGCGGTGGTCGTCAGCCGCATCGCGGCGTACTGCGGATACTTCGTGACCAGCGCGTCCAGGGCGCGCGCCCGCTCGGCAGCGTCGCTGACCACGGCCGCGGTCCCTTCCGCCATGACCCAGCAGAGCCGGCTCCAGTCCTCGTCCCACACGTCGACGACGAGGGACACGCGCGGGTTCTCCGTGATGTTGCGGATCCGGCGGAGCGCGCGCGAGCGCTTGGGCTTGTCGTCCACCGCCCAGTAGATCCGCTCGCCGACCAGCGCGAAGCACACGGGCACCGCGTGCGGCTGGCCGTCCGCGCCGGCGGTGGCGAGGCGTCCGACGCGGGCCGTCCGCAGCATCTCGACGGCCCAGGCCGGTGCCTCGCCCACGGCGCTACTTGATCAGCTTCGCGTACGTGTCGAGCATCGGCAGGATCGTGTCCCGCCCTTCCGACGGCAGCCGGAAGATCGAGCGCGTGATGCCGGCCTTCCGGTAGCTGTCGAGCACCGCTTCGTCCGGGGCGGCGGCGAAGACACTCACGGAGATCGTCTTCATGTCGCGGCCCGCCTTCGCGGCGCGTTGCTCGAGGTCTTTGAGGCCGGGGATGATCTTGTCGGCCGCGCGCCCACGCGGGAACCAGCCGTCGCAGTAGTCGACGACGCGCTGGAGCGTGTGACCGCTCTCGCCGCCGAGGAGGATCGGCGGGCCCGGCTTCTGGACGGGCTTCGGCCAGGACCAGAGCGGGTCGAAGTGCACGTGCTCGCCGTGGAACTTCGGCTCGTCCTTCGTCCAGATCTCCCGCATCGCGCGCACCTGTTCGCCCATCTTCTTGAAGCGCGTCTTGAAGTCGGTGCCGTGGTTCTCCATCTCCTCGGCGTTCCACCCGGCGCCGATGCCGAAGAGGAAGCGGCCGTTGGAGAGGAAGTCCAGCGTCGCCGCCGCCTTGGCGGTGACGATCGTGTCCCGCTCGATGATGAGGCAGATGCCGGTGCCGACCTTGAGGGTCTTCGTGACGGACGCCGCGGCCATGAGCCCGACGAACGGGTCCACCGTGTGCCAGTACTCCTTCGGCAGCTCTCCACCGCCGCCGAACGGCGACCGGCGGCTGGTCGGAATGTGGGTGTGCTCGGGGACGAACAGGGACTCGAAGCCCCGCGCTTCCACCTCGCGCGCGAGATCGTCGATCCGCATCGAGTAGTCGGTGGAGAACATGAACACGCCGGTATGCATCGGCTCTCCTTCGGGAGATGGGGCCCATGACGCAGGACCCCACACCCCTCTTACTTGGGTGGCGAGAGTGAGAAGTGCGTGTGCGTCGCGAGCCAGCGGCCCTCTCTGCGGGCCAGGATGATCGTGCACCGGCCGGGGCGGGGGAACGGCGTGCCGTCGGGGCGGAAGCCCCGTGAGTCCCAGGTGGCGGCCACCCAGGCGTGGTCGCCGACGATGCCGCCGCGCGCGTTCGCCACGTCGATGGTGAAGCCCGTCGTGTTCGGCCAGACGTGCTCCCACTGCGCCTTCTTGATGTTCTCGATGCCGGTGACGAACTCGGCCACCGTGCCGAACGCGACCATGTCGGGCGCGCACATCGTCGTGCCCGTCTCGAAGTCGCGGTTCTGCACGGCGGTGTGCCACGCGGTGAGCCAGGCGCGGAGCGGGGCGATCGGATCGCTCATGCGAAGACGTTCTCCGGCAGGAACGCCGAGACGATCCAGTTCGGCATGTCGACGATCTCGCTGATCTTGAGGTCGACCGCCACGCTGCAGAGCACGTACGCCTCCTCGCGCGTGAGACCGCGCGTCTCCACGAGGTGCTCGATCATGTAGCGGATCGCCTGCTGCGACGAGGCGAAGAGATCGGGGCCGTGCGCGGTGGTGGCGAAGTGCGGTCCGCGGTTGGTCCGCGCGCCGATCGGCCCGCTCGTCCGGAACCGCGGCTCCGCGATGCGCTTGCCCCGGGTGAGGCCGAAGCGCAGCGTCACGCGCGCGCTCATCTCCACCGCCGTGATGCAGACCTCGCCGTCCCCCTGCGCGCCGTGACCGTCGCCCACGCTGAACAGCGCGCCGTCCACGAGCACGGGCAGGTAGAGCGTGGTGCCCGCGTGGAGCTGCTTGATGTCCATGTTCCCGCCGTTGCGCCGCGGCGGCATCGTGCTGTGCCCGCCCGGCTCGTCCAGCGCCACGCCCATCACGCCGGCGAACGGCTCCAGCGGGACCGCGATCGGCCGGTTCGGCATGCGCGCGAACTGCTTGTCCGAGACGTCCCACACGCAGAGGTGCGGCTTCGGGAAATCCGCCTCGGGCAGGAGCCCGCGGCCCGGCCGGACCTGCGTCCAGCCGAAATCCAGCGCGGGCACGACCTCGAGCACCTCGACGACGAGCGTGTCACCCGGCTTCGCCCCCTTCACGAGCACGGGCCCCGTGAGCGGGTGACCCTTGAACACGCGCTTCAGCACGTCCTCGGCCGTGGACGTCTTCGAGTAGAAGCGGTCGGAGGCGTCCCGCGTGTCGAAGACGACCGTGTCGCCGGGCTCGATCTCGAGCCGCGGCGGGATGGCGTTGTTCCACTCGTGGTGGACGGTGTCGGCGTCGAGGGTGTGGGTCTTCATGGGGGCAGCGTAGCACTACCTCGTAGGCAGGGGCAGGGAGCGGTCCTTGTAGTAGCGCTCCGCCTCGGGCAGCCATCCGCGGATCTGCGTGCGGCGCGTTGCCGGGCTCGGATGACTGGAGAGGAACTCCGGTTGTCGCCCGCCGGCCGTCTCCATCCGCTCCCAGAGCCCGATCGCTTCGGCGGGCGGATAGCCGGCCTTGGCCATGAAGAGGAGGCCGATGTGGTCGGCCTCCGACTCGTGCGCGCGGCTGTAGGGCAGCAGGACGCCGTACTGCGCGCCGAGGCCGAGCGCCGCGCCGGTCACGGCCTGAAAGCGCGGATCGAACGCGGCGGTCGCGGCGTTCGCGAGCTGCACGCCGGTCTCCGCGAGCATCGACTGGCTGAGCCGCTCGGCGCCGTGGCGCGCGACCACGTGCGCGACCTCGTGACCGAGCACGGCCGCGAGGCCGGCCTCGGTCTTCGTGATCGGGAGCAGCCCCGTGTGGACCAGCACCTTGCCGTTCGGGAGCACCGAGGCGTTGGCGGTCTCGTCGCGGAGGAGCGTGATCTCCCACTGGTACTGCTGCGCGAGGCCGGCGGCGTCGATGATCCGCCGTCCCACGCGGTTCACCATCTCGACATTGGCGGCCGCGCTCGCATCGGCCGCCGTGACGATCACGCCCTTCTGCTTCGCCTCGGCCATGAACTTCACGTGCTGCTCGTTCGCGAGCTCGACCATCTGCGCGTCCGAGAAGAGGATGACCTGCGAGCGTCCGGTGCCGGGCACGGTCTGGCACGCGGTGATGAGCAGCAGCGCAGCAACGAGAGGAAGGTTCCGCATCAACGCCTCCGGCCGGGCGCGGTGCGCCCGCGGTCGATCGAGTACGGGCCGGCACCGATGAGCGCGACCGCCACCGTGGCGCCGAGCACGAGGAGCGAGAGCTCGTAGCCGGCGGTCGCCGCACGGCCGGCCGCCGCGTCGACGATCACGCCGCGCATGAAGAACCCCTGAGAGAGGTGAACGAGAAGGACGGCGCACAGCATGATCGGAATATTGAGGATGGCGACGAGTCGTGTCCAGAGCCCGATGATGATCAGCGCGCCGCCGACCGCATGCACGACGATGAGGTACCACGCGAGGGGCAGGGCGGTGATGGCCGGGAAGCCCATGCGGATGACGTAGCCGCCGATGCCGCGGGGCCCGATCAGCCAGAACGCGGCGTACCCATGCATCACGAGCATGACACCGAGCACGACCCGGAGCACGAGCGCACCCCACGCCGCGCCGTACGTCAGCGCCATCTCACGCCATGTCGTTCCACACCACCATGCCGGTGCCGGAACGCCATGCCACGGCGGGCATGTACGCGAGGGTCTCGGCAGGGCCGCGCGTGAAGGCGAGGGTCGTGATCCAGGCGAGGAGCTCGGCCGTGCCGCCGGAGCCCGCGGCTTCCATCTTCTCGAGCGTGCACTCGCGCAGGAGCGCCTCGTGGTCACCCTTCGCGAGCATCGCGAGGAACCACTGATCGAAGGCCTCGTCGACCCAGAAGTAGCGAGGCCCGCCCGGCTCGTGCGACAGGCCGCCGGTGCCCAGCACCGCCACGCGTTCGTGTCCGGGGTAGGCCTTCACCATCTCCCGGAGCGTGACGCCGACCTCGTACGCGCGCGTGGGCAGCGGAATCGGCGGGACGGTGCAGTTCATCGAGATGGGCACGAGCGGGATCGCGTTGTACGGGTTCAGGTAGTGCATGGGCACCGAGAACCCGTCGTCGAACTGCATCTCCCGCAGGTACGAGAAGGCGATGCGCCGTCGCGCTCCCTCGTTGACGATGTAGCGCGCGAGGGCCGGATGCCCGGGGATGCGGTACTTGTCGAGCGCGAGCCACTCGTCGTACCAGTCCGCCGGCCCGACGTGCTCGTCGCCGATGCCCACCGTGAGCTCGGGGATGTTGTTGATGGGCCAGTTCAGCAGGTGATCGTTGGAGAAGCCGAGGATGACGTCGGGCTTGGCGGCTTCGAGCCGCCAGCGCATCTCGTCCATCGCCTTCTTCGCGAGGAGCTGCTGCTGCATCGGCGCGCGCTCGAACCAGCCGGTGAGGCCGGGCGCGTGCGTCATGGCCATGGCGGCGACGATGGTGGCCATCAGCGGCCTTGCCCTGCAGGGCCCGCACTCAGGACCCCCAAGCCCCCCTCGGCGCGGCCAGCTCGAGCGCGCGCGCCGACTCCTCCGGGTACGCGCGCTTGTAGGCCTCGAGCGCGGGGTGCGCGTTGGAGTTGGCGGAGGCGCCGAAGAACAGGCGCAGCATCTGCGGCACGTAGTACTGATGGACGCCCAGCTCGTGCAGCGCGCGCACGTCGTGGTCGCGCAGCGCTTCGTACTCCGCCTGGCTCACGCCGAACTCGCGGCAGAGGCCCTCGAGGTCCGTGTTCCAGCGGTCGCGGAGCGCCTTCGACTTGCGCACGTAGAACATCATCTCGTTGAGCGGGAGGGTCTTGTCGCAGCGGTCGACGGAGCCCATGCTACGTGGACCTCGACGGTCCATGACCGTCAACCGGTTCTTCAACACCTTCGGATTGACCTTGATGAACATGATCACGCACCGCTCCGTGCCGAGGTTGCGCACGTCGTGGAGCACCGCGTTCGGGAACTTGACGATCGAGCCCGCCGGCACCACGACCTCCTGGCCGTCGATGTTCATGTTCGCGGTGCCCTCCAGCACGAAGATCGCTTCCTCTTCCTTCGGGTGCTGGTGCATCACGGTGGACTGGCCGGGCTCGTAACAGGCGATCTCCGACCAGAGCTGGTCGCTCTTGAAGAGCATCTTGCGGACGCGCTTGTCCGTCGCGAAGTCCTTCAGCGCGTGGAGGTCGAAGACCTGCGCGCAGCCGGCGACGGTGGCGGTTGCGATCTCTTCGTCCATCAGGTGTCTCCTGACCCGCGATTCTACTTCGTCTCAGGACTGGCGTGCATTCAACCACGGGAGGAGATGCAGTGGAAATTGTGCACCTCGACGTGCTTGACTTCGCGTTCCTTTGGTCGGACAGTGGCGCCGTGCTTCAGTCCGCTGGCGCACCGCGCGTGTACCACCACATCGTCGCGCACATCGAGCGCGCCATCTACGATGGCCGTCTCGAGTACGGCGACAAACTTCCTTCCGAGCGCGAGCTCGGCCGCCGCTTCGGCGCGAGTCGTGTCGCCGTGCGCGAAGCGTTGCGCGCGCTCGAGTATCGCGGCTTGCTCGAAGTGCGACAGGGCTCGCTGGGTGGGCACTTCGTGCGCGCGGTGGACGCGAGCGTCGTCGCGCGCGACTTTCAGACGCTCCTTCGCCTCGGACACCTGACGGCCATCCAGCTCACCGAGGCGCGGCTCATCATCGAGCCGGAAGTCGCGCGGCTCGCCGCCGAGCGCGCGCGCGACCTCGACGTGAAGGAGCTGCACGCCGCGCTCGACGAGCGCTTCGCGGTCGTCGCGGGCGGCCGCAATCCGCGCGAGCTCGATCTCGACTTCCATCGCCGTCTCGCCGCGACGTCGGGCAATCCCGTGTACGCGGTCGCCGTGCATGCGGTCGTCGACCTCGAAGCGGACATGGTCGCGCCGCACGGCCTGCTCGCCGAGGCCGACCGGGTCGAAGTCGAGCGCGCCCACGTCGGCGCTCCTCGAAGCGGTGGAAGCGCACGACGGTGCGCGAGCCCACGCCGTGATGCACGGCCACATCGCCGACATCCAGCGCCGCGTCGCCGCCCAGTCGGCTCGCTCCTGACCGGAGGAGACGCGCCCCGCGGGCGGCTGAGATTCCGCGCGGCTGGCCATGGAGGAGTCACGGCGCAACATCGAGCTGAAGTGTCGCTGCGCCGATCTCGACGAGATCCGGCGGCGAGCGCGAGAGCTCGGCGCGACGGACGAGGGTGTCCTGCAGCAGCACGACGTCTTCTTCGACGCGCCGCTCGGACGGCTGAAGCTCCGTGACTTCGGCGACGGGCGGGCGGAGCTGATCAGCTACCGCCGGCCCGACACGCCCGAAGCGCGCGGCAGCGACTTCTTCACGTGCCCGGTCACCGAGCCGGCGCGGCTGCGCGCCACGCTGGCGCATGCGCTCCGGACGGGCGGCACCGTGCGCAAGCGCCGGCACCTGTTCCTGTATCGCCGCACGCGGATCCACCTCGATGACGTCGAGGGCCTCGGGCAGTTCGTGGAGCTCGAGACCGTGATGTCCGGGCAATCGGAGGACGAGGCGCATGCGGAGCTGCGGCACGTGGCCGCCGCGCTGGCGCTGAAGCCCGAGGATGCCATCTCCCAGCCGTACGTGGAGCTGTGAGGCGGATCGTTCTGGCGCTGCTGATCGTGGGCCCCGCCGCGGCCCTCGCGGGCCACGGCGATCTCCCCGTGCTCTACACGCAGCCGCTGAGCTTCGCCACCACCACGCCGACCGAAGCGCAGTTCCTCGCCGGCGCCGGCGGCGTGCCCGCGACGGTCGGCGGCGAGCTGCGCATGCCCGTGGCCCAGGGCCGACTGCCGGCCGTGCTGCTCGTGCACGGAGAGACGGGGGTGGGCCCGAACGTGCGCCAGTGGGCCGACACCATCAACGGCCTCGGTCTCGGCGTGATGGTCCTCGACAGCTTCAACGGCCGCGGCATCACCGAGACCTCGACGGATCAATCACGGCTCGCGCACGCCGCCCTGCTCGTGGACGCCTACCGCGCGCTCGCCGCGCTCGCGGCCCATCCGCGCGTCGATGGACGGCGGATCGCGGTGATGGGGTTCTCGAAGGGCGGCTGGGCCGCGCTGTACGGGAGCGTGCGCCGGTTCCAGCGGCTCCACGCGCCGACGGGCCTCGAGTTCGCCGCGCACGTCGCGTTCTACCCGCCGTGCACGACGACCTACCGCGAGGACGACCGCGTGAGCGCGCGCGTGATCCGCGTGGTGCACGGCACCGCGGACGACTGGCATCGGGTCGAGCCGTGTCGGGAGTACGTCGGCCGGCTCCGGAAGGGCGGCGCCGACGCCGCGATGATCGAGCTGGGCGGCGCGCGCCACTTCTTCGACCTCCCGGACCTCGCGCCCAGCCTGCGCCTGCCCGGCGTGCAGCGCGGCGCCTGCCTGCTCGAGGAGCGGACCGACGGCGTCGTGAACCGGGCGACGGGCCGCCCGCCGACGCGCGAGGACTGCGTGCAGCTCGGCGCCACCATCGGCCACGACGCGCGCGCCTTCGAGGAGGCACAGCGCCGTGTGAAGGAGACGCTCGTGGCGGCGCTCGGCGGCGGCTGAGGTAGGATGCGCCTATGAAAACCGTCATCCGGAACATCGGCGCGCTCGTGAGCGGCGACATCCGGCGCCGCGCCTCGACGCCGACTCGCTCGTGATCCGCGACGGCCGCATCGCCGCCATCGGCCGCGGGCTCGACGAGGACGCCGACACGGTCATCGACGCGCGCGGCACCACCGTGATGCCCGGGCTCATCGACTCCCACGTGCATCCGGTGTTCGGCGACTTCACGCCGCGCCAGCGCACCGTCGACTTCATCGACTCGGCCATGAACGGCGGCGTGACGACGCGCGATCTCGGCCGGCGAGGTGCATCTGCCCGGCCGGCCGAAGGACATCGTCGGGCTCAAGGCGCTCGCGATCGTCGCCGCGAAGGCGTACGCGAACTTTCGCCCGGGCGGCGTGAAGGTGCACGCCGGCGCGCCGATCCTCGAGCTCGGCCTCACCGAGACGGACTTCGCCGAGATGGCGGCCGCGGGCGTGAAGCTGGTCGGCGAGATCGGGCTCGGCTCGGTGAAGACGGGCCAGGACGCCGCGCCGATGGTGCGCTGGGCGAAGCAGCACGGCATGACGGTGACCATCCACACCGGCGGCCCGTCGATCGCCGGCTCGAATCCGATCAACGCCGACGTCGTGCTCGAGGCCGACCCCGACGTGGTGGGCCACATCAACGGCGGGACGACGTCGATGTCGCCCGCCGAGATCGAGCGGCTCGTGGCCACCGACATGGCGCTCGAGATCGTGCAGTGCGGCAACATGAAGACCGCGCTCCACACGCTGCGCGTCGCCGCGCGACGCGCGCGCCACCGCACCGGCATCATCATCGGCAACGACGCGCCGTCCGGCACCGGCGTCATCCCGCTCGGCGTGCTGCGCACGCTCAGCCTGCTCGCCGGGCTCGGCGGCATGGATCCCGCGCGAGGCGATCGCGTGCGCCACCGGCAACACCGCCGCGCGTGTACAAGCTGAACGCGCGGCGTGATCGCCGAGGGCGCGAGGCGGATCTCGTCATCTGCGACGCGCCGACCGGCTGCGATCGCGAAGGACGCGCTCGCCGCGCTGTCCGCCGGCGATCTCCCCGGGATCTCGATGGTGCTGATCGACGGCACGATCACGATCGGCCGCAGCCGCAACACGCCGCCGGCCGCGCGCGCCGCCGAGGTGGTGAAGGGCGCGGACCGTCGCAGGGAGGACACTGAATGGCCACCTCGTCGCGCAAGACCGCGAGCAACCCTCCGGGCGTGCCGGCGCCCATCCGCGGCTACTACTCCAACTGCGTCCGTGTGTCGGCGGGCCCGTTGCTGTTCGTGGCGGGGCAGGTCGGGATGGACGTGAACGGCACGATCCCGAAGGACGCCGCCGCGCAGGCGGAGCTGGCGCTCCAGAACATCGCGACCATCCTCGCGGCGCACGGCGCCACGCTCGACGACGTGGTGAAGGTGACGGTCTATGTCACCGACATCACGTACCTGGACGAGATCACGCCGGCGCGGCTGAAGGCCTTTCCGAAGGACGGGCCCGCGAGCGCGATCGTGCAGGTGGCCGGCCTCGCGTTCCCCGAGCTCAAGGTCGAGATCGAGGCGGTCGCGGTCGCTCCATGAAGATCCGCGCGTTCCGTGGCTATCGCTACGGGATCGGGCGCGTCGCGCGACGTCTCGCCGGTGGTGGCGCCGCCGTACGACCAGATCAGCCCGGAGATGCAGAAGCAGCTCCACGAGATGGACCCGCACAACATCGTGCGCGTGACCTTGCCGGGACGGACCAGGCCCGGCGGACCGCCGACAAGTACGCGCGCGCGCAGGCGGTGCTCGACGGCTGGCTCGCCGAAGGCGCGTGGGCGCGCGAGGAGTCGGCCGGCGATCTACGCGTACCACCAGACCTACACGGTGCGGCGGGCACGCCGATCACGCGCATGGGCTTCGTGGCGCTCGGCGAGGTCACCGACTACGCGCGCGGCGAACGTGCTGCCGCACGAGCGCACGCACGCCGGCCCCAAGCGCGACCGCCTGCGCGCTGCTGGAGGCCGACGCGCGCGGACATCGGCCTGCTGTTCATGCTGGTGGGCGATCCGCAGCGGCCGGCTGATCGCGGCTCGTCAACCCCGGCGGCCCGCCGACCGCGGAAGCGCGCGATCTGAAGGGCGAGCATCACGCGCTCTGGCGCATCACCGACGCGGCGGCGATCGCCGAGGTGACGCGCCACCTCGCCGAGCGGCCGGTGATCATCGCGGACGGCCACCATCGCTACGAGACCGCGGTGGACTACGCGACGCGCAATCCGGCCGCGCGCGAGAAGCTGATGGCCTTCTTCCCGCTCGAGGGGCCGGGGCTCACGATCCTGCCGAACCATCGGCTCGTCCACGACGTGCCGGACTTCGGCCTCGACCGGTTCCTCGCGGGCGCCTCCGCCTGGTTCGACGTGGAGCCGCTCGCCGCGCCGCTCGCGTTCCGGCCGGAGAACCGCCGGCTCGCGGTCGTGGCGGGCGGCCACGCCGTCGCGCTGCGCGCTGCGCGACGGACGCGTTCGTCCGGATCGCGTGGCCGACCGGCACGTCGCCGGCCTGGCGCGAGCTCGCGGTGTCGATCCTTCACGAGGGGCTCCTGAAGCCGCTCCTCGACATCACGGACGAGAAGCTCGACGCGAAGACGCACGTCGACTACACCGCGGACCAGGAGGAGGCCGTGCGCGTCGCGCGCGACGGCACGTTCCAGGCGGCGTTCCTCATCGCGCCGACGACGCCGGCCGAGCTGCAGGCGGTGGTGCGCGGCGGCGAGCTCATGCCGCAGAAGTCCACGCACTTCTACCCGAAGCTCCTCGACGGCCTCGTGTTCCATCGGCTGGGAGACGATCTCTGAGGGTCATCGGGGTCGACCTCGCGTGGGCGACGCGCAACCGCTCGGGCCTGTGCGCCGTCGAGGACGGGCAGGTGCTCGCGTCCACGTGCCTCCGGTCCGACGACGAGATCACGGCGTGGATCCGCCGGTGGTGGGCGGACGACGTCCTCGTGGCGTTCGATGCGCCGCTGATCGTCGAGAACCGCATCGGACGCCGGCCGTGCGAGAGCGTGTTCTCCTCGGCGTTCGCCGCGGAGCACGCGGTGCCGTACCCGGCCAACCTCACGCTGCTGCAAGGACGACGTCCGCGCCGCGCGGCTCGCGCGCCGTCTCCGGCTGAGCGTGGCGCCCGACGCCGTGCGCCGCCGCCCCCTGCGTGCCGCGATCGAAGTGTTTCCCGCACCCGGCGCTGGTGGTCTTCCTCGGTCGCAGCGAGCGCCTGCCCTACAAGGCGAAGCAGGGTCGCGCGCTGGCGTGCGCCACGCCGCGCTCGGCGAGCTGCCGCCAGGGTCTCGTCGACCTCGAGCGCGCGGACCCGCCGCTCGACGTGACGACCGGACCCGAGTGGCCGCGCCTGCGCGGCGCTGTGCGACACGCGGCCGACCGGCGTGGCGTTCAAGGCGCTGGAAGACGAGCTGGACGCGTACGTGTGCGCCTACATCGGCTGGTATCACCTCGCGTGGGCCGGCACCCGCTCGCTGACGGTGGGTGACGACGATCGGGCTACATCGTCACGCCGGTCACGCCGCGCCACGCCACGCTGATCCGCGACCGTGCCCGCGCCACCGGCGTGCCGGTCTCGTGAGGAGGATGAGCGCCATGGTCAACATCCGCAAGCTGGTGACCGTGATCGAGGAGATCCTCGAGCGACGGCGGCCGCCCGGCCAAGCGCCCGGTGCGCAAGGTGGCCGCGGTGGCGGTGATCGAGAACCCGTTCGCCGGGACAGTTCGTCGACGACCTCACGCCGCTGATCGACGCGGGCGAGGAGCTCGGCGCGATCCTCGCCAAGAAGGCCACCGAGGCGCTCGGCGCGCCCGCCGAGTCGTACGGCAAGGCGGCGATCGTCGGCGAGGCCGGCGAGTACGAGCACGCGGCGGCGCTGCTCCATCCCAAGCTCGGCGCCCCGCTGCGCGCGGCGGTCGGCGGCGGCAAGGCCATCATCCCGAGTGCGAAGAAGCTCGGCGGGCCCGGCACCACCATCGACGTCCCGCTGCACTTCAAGGACGCCGCGTTCGTGCGCACGCACTACGACGCCATGGAGATCCGGCTGAACGACGCGCCGCGCGCGAACGAGATCGTGCTCGCCATCGTGGTGACCGACGGCGGGCGCCCGCATCCGCGCATCGGCGGCCTCACCAAGGACGAGGCGAAGAAGGAGGACGGCCAGCGATGAAGTACGGCCTGCGGATTCCGTCCTTCGCGCTGGGCCCGAAGACCGCGGGCCTCCAGGAGATGGGGCGCTATCTCCGCCGCGCCGAGGACCTCGGCTTCGACAGCGCGGTGACCATCGATCACCTGCTGCTCACGCCGCCGGCCTACGCGTGCACGTGGCTGGAGCCGATCGCGATGCTGTCGGCGCTGGCCGGCGTCACCCGCACGATCAAGCTCGGCACCATGGTCCTCGTCCTGCCGCTGCGCAACCCGGTCTACTTCGCCAAGGAGTGGGCGACGCTCGATCTGCTCTCCGGCGGGCGCTCGATCCTCGGCATCGGCGTGGGCTGGCACGAGGAGGAGTTCGCGCTCATGAACGTGCCGTACAAGGAGCGCGGCCCGCGCATGAACGAGGCCATCGAGCTCGTCCGCGCGCTGTGGGCGGGGGATCGCGTGACGTACGAGGGCAGGTTCTATCGCGTCAAGGACCTCACGATCGATCCGAAGCCGGCGCAGCAGCCGCACCCGCCGATCTGGATCGGCGGCGGCACCCAGCCCTCCGAGAAGGTCTACGGACAGACGGTGCCCAACATCGACCCGGTGCTGCGGCGCATCGCGAAGTACGCCGACACCTGGGTGCCGCACTCCTCGTCCACGCCCGAGCAGGTCAAGGGCGACTGGGCGAAGGTGCAGCACTTCGCGCGCGAGCTCGGCCGCGATCCCGGCCGGATCTCGCGCGTCTACTCGAACTTCGTCTGGGTGCTGAAGCCGGGCGAGACGCCGGAGTCCGCCGCGCCGCACTTCTCGGTCTACTCCGGCATGGACCTCGACTACTGGAAGACGTACTACCTGCTCGGCGAGGCCGCCGAGGTCGCGGACCGGATCAGCGCGCGCATCGACGCCCTCGACGGCGGCGTCGACACGATCGTGCTCAACCCGCTGAACTGGGGCGTCGAGCAGCTCGAGCTCATCGCGGGCGAGGTCCTGCCGCGCGTGAAAGGCGGGCGGTGACCGAGAAGGGCGAGGTCCGGCCGCCAGGCTTGATCGGCGCCCGTGTCCGGCGGCTCGAGGATCGGCGCCTGCTCCTCGGGCAGGGACGCTTCATCGACGATCTCGTCGCTGCCGCGCATGCTCCACCTCGCGTTCGTCCGCAGTCCGCACGCGCACGCGGCGCTCGGCCGCATCGACGACGGCGGCGCCGCGTGCGGTGCCCGGCGTGGTGGCGGTGCTCACCGCCGCGGATCTGCGCGGCCACGCCCGCTCGCTCGCGCCTCGGCTCGAGGGCGGCGGCTTCACGCCGACCGAGTGGCCGCTGCTGGCGGAGGGCGTCGTCCGGTTCGTCGGCCAGGCCGTCGCCGCGGTCGTCGCCGAGACGCGCGTCGCCGCGGTCGACGGGCGAGAGCGCGTCGCGGTCGACTACGAGCCGCGGCGTGCCATCACCACGATCGACGAGGCCCTCGCCGCGAGCGACGTCCTCGTGCACCGCCGCAACGCGCGCGGTGACGTCGAGGCGGCGTTCGCGGCGGCGGCGGTGGTCGTGCGCGAGACGTTCACGCACGGCCGGCTGCTCGGCGTCGCCGATGGAGCCGCGCGGCGTCGTCGCCGACTGGGACGGCGAGACCCTCACGGTGTGGGCGTCGAGCCAGACCCCGCGCGTGCTCCGCGGCGCGCTCGCGACCGCGCTCGATCTGCCGGAGAGCGCGCGTGCGCGTGATCGTCCCCGACGTGGGCGGCGGCTTCGGGCTCAAGGTGCAGGTGTTCCCCGAGGACGTCGTGGTGGCGGCCGCGGCGCGCCGCCTCGGGCGGCCGGTGAAGTGGATCGAGGAGCGGCGCGAGATGTCTGGCGGCGGCCTCCCACGCGCGCGAGCAGCGCGTGGACGTGGAGGTCGCGGCGGACGCGAGCGGGCGCGCTGCTCGCGCTGCGCGCGCGCATCGTGTCCGACGCGGGCGCCTATCACGTGTTCCCGCTCACGCAGGCGCTGGAGCCGCTCGGCTCCGCCAACATCCTGCCGGGACCGTACGTCACGCCCGCGTACGCGTGGGACGCCATGGCCGTGCGGACGAACAAGTCGCCGCTCGGCGCCTATCGCGGGGTCGGCATGACGATGGGCGCCTTCGTCATGGAGCGCCTGCTCGACCTGGTGGCCGCGCGCGTGGGCCTCGACCCGGCCGAGATCCGCCGCCGCAACCTCATCCCGCGCGACGCGTACCCGTTCACCTCCGCGAGCGGCATGAGCTACGACAGCGGTGACTTCCCGAAGGCGCTCGAGGCACGCGCTCGCCGCCGGCCGACTACGACGGCCTGCGCCGCGCGCAGGCCGCCGCGCGGGCCGAGGGACGCCTCGTCGGCATCGGGATCGGCTGCTACACCGAGTTCACCGGCATGGGCTCGGCCATCTTCCGCGGACGCGGGATGATGGACGTGCCCGGCATCGAGGCGGCGACCGTCATCGATGGACGCCGACGGGACCGTGCGCTGCGCGCTCAGCTTTCCGTCCCAGGGGCAGGGGCACGGCACGGCGGTGGCGCAGATCATCGGCGAGTGCCTCGGCATCGCGATCGACCGCGTGCGGCTCCTGCCGCTCGACTCCGCAGTCGTCGCCCGTCGGCAGCGGCACCTTCGGCAGCCGGGGCGCCGTCGCGTTCGGCGGCACGGTGGCGGTCGCCGCGGAGGTGCTCGGGACGAAGCTGCGCGCCCTCGCCGCCTCACGGCTCGAAGCGGCGACGGAGGACATCGTGCTGGGCGCCGGACGCGCGAGCGTCCGCGGCGCGCCCGACCACAGCGTGGCCATCGCCGAGCTGGCGCGCCTCGCCTATTCGCCTCCGACCGGCGGCCTCCCGGCGGGCCTTCCTCCCGGTCTCGAGGCGACCGTGTACTTCGACCCGCCGGGCCAGACCTTCTCGGGGGCCGTGCACGTGGCCGCCGTGGAGATCGACCGGGAGACCGGCCGGGTGACGGTCACGCGCTACGTGGTCGTCGAGGACTGCGGGCCGGTCATCAACCCGCTGCTGGTCGAAGGCCAGATCCACGGCGCCGTCGCCCAGGGCCTCGGCGAGGCGCTGCTGGAGGAGCTCGTCTACGACGAGGACGGCCAGCTCGTGACGGCGACGCTGATGGACTATGCGGTCCCCAGGGCCGACAGCCTGCCGTCCTTCGAGATCGGCCACCTCGAGACCCCGTCCCCCCGCATGCCGGGCGGCTTCAAGGGGATGGGCGAGGGGGGCACCATCGGTGCGCCGGCCGCGCTCGCCAACGCCGTGGCCGACGCGGTGCGCTCCCTCCGGGTCACCCGGATCCCGCTCCGTGCCAAGGATCTCGTGAATTTGACGGAGCGTCCGGTACGATAGGTCCGCTCGCGAGCGCGACGTTACGTCTCCCTCAGTGTTCCCCGCGCAGGGCGGGGCCGACCACGACCGGAGCCCCTGCGTGACGCAGCCCCATGGGACCGTGCTCGTCGTCGATGACGTCGCGGATGCCCGCGATCTCGTCTCGACCATCCTCACGATGGGCGGCTATGACGTCGTCGAAGCCGCCACCGGTCGCGAGGCGCTGCAGCGGGTCGAGGACGAGCCCGACCTGATCATCCTCGACGTGCACCTCCCCGACATCGACGGCTTCGAGGTGTGCCGCCGCATCAAGAGCAATCCGCGGAGCGCGACGACGCCGATCGTGCAGATCTCCGCGATCTTCTCCCGGACCGAGCACCGCGTGCGCGGACTCATCGGCGGCGCCGACGCCTACCTCACCAAGCCGTTCGAGCCGGACCTCCTCGTCGCGACCGTCAACGCGCTCATGCGGCTGCGGGTCACCGAGCGCGAGCTCTCGCGGAGCAACCGCGCGCTGCGCGTGCAGTACGAGCTCACGCGCGTGCTCGTGGAGGGCACGATGCCGGACGTGACCCCGCGCCTGCTCGCGACGATCGGCGACGCGCTCGGCGCCGACGTCGCCGAGCTGTGGCGTCTCGACGCCGCGAGCGATGAGATCGTCCGCGACGGCGTGTGGTACGGGGCGGACGTGGCCGATCCGGCGCTGCGCGATCGCGCGACGGCCCGGCTGCGGCTCCCGCGCACCGCCGGCCTCGCGGGACGCGCCTGGACGGTCGGCAAGGTCGAATGGCTCGACACCCTCCCCGAGCCCGCGCTCGGGCTGCGCAGCGCCACCGTGGTGCCGGTCGCCGTCCAGGACGCCGTGGCCGGCGCCGTCGTGCTGCTGCACCGGAGCGCCTCGCGTCCGCCCGAGGACCTCCTGCACCTCGCCACGGAGGTCGGCGGGCGGGTCGGACTCTTCATCGAGCGCGCGCACAACGCGGAGGCGCTGCGTCGCGCGGAGGAGCAGCTGCGGCAGGCGCAGAAGATGGAAGCGGTCGGGCGCCTGGCCGGCGGCATCGCGCACGACTTCAACAACCTGCTCACCGTCATCAGCGGTCACGCGCAGCTCCTCATGGACGAGCTCCCGTCCGACAGCCGCGCGCGCCCCGAGGCGCTCGCCATCGCGAACGCCACGGACCGCGCGGCCAACCTCACCGCGGGGCTCCTGGCCTTCAGCCGCAAGCAGGTGGCGAACCTGCGCGTGCTCGATCTCGCCGAGGTCATCCAGTCGATGTCCGGCCTCCTGCGCCGCATGCTCGGCGAGCACATCGAGGTCACGCTCCAGACGGCGCCCGGCCACGGCCGCGTGCGGGCGGACGCGACGCACATCGAGCAGGTCGTGATGAACCTCGCCGTGAACGCGCGCGACGCGATGCCCGACGGCGGCCGGCTCACCTTCGGGCTCGCCACCACGGAGATCGAGAGCTCCGGCGCGAATCCGCTGCTCCCCGGCGCGTACGTGGTGCTCACCGTGACCGACTCCGGGGTGGGCATGGACGCCGAGACGCGCGCGCACCTGTTCGAGCCCTTCTTCACGACCAAGGCGGTCGGCAAGGGGACGGGGCTCGGCCTGGCCACGGTCTACGGCATCGTGAGACAGAGCGGCGGTGACATCCGGGTGGACAGCGCGCCCGGGCAGGGGACCACGTTCCGGATCTTCCTGCCGCAGGTCGACGACCCGGCGGAGGACACGCCCGAGCCCGCGCCGTCGCCGCTGCTGCCGGGCGGCACCGAGACGATCCTGCTCGTGGAGGACGACGACGCCGTCCGCCAGCTCGCGGTCATCGTGCTGCGGCGGCTCGGCTACACCGTGCTCGAAGCGCCGGAAGCCGAGACGGCGACGCGGATCTTCGAGTCCTCCACGGGGCCGCTCCACCTGCTCGTGACCGACGTCATCATGCCGGGGCTCAGCGGCCTGCGGCTCGCCGAGCGGCTGCGGGCGCTGCGTCCCGGACTCCGCGTGCTCTACCTGTCGGGGTACTCGGAAGAGGAGCTCGACATCACGTCGGGCGCGGAGCCGGGCACCCGGTTCCTCGCCAAGCCCTACCTCGGCACGACGCTCGCGCGCACGATCCGCGAAGTGCTCGAGGCCTGAGCCGCGCTCAGGCCTCCTCGCCGGGATCGGGACGCGCCACCACCCCGTTGATCTTGTACGACCCGAGCTCGCGCACCATCTCGTAGAGGGCCTCGATCTGCTGGCCGTTGACCCCGCGGACCTTGATGACGAGGTAGATGGTGCCGTTCGACAGGACCCGCGTGCTCGCGACGTGCGCGCGGACGGAGTTCGCGATCTCGGGATAGCCCGTCCGCACCATGCGCTCGAACGCCTGGCGGTCGAAGAGCCGGTGGATCTCGGTCGAGGCGAAGCCGTACGCGGCGTCGTAGTCGTTGCGCCGGAACGCGTCGAGCTGCCGGAGCGCGGGCTCGGCGGCGGCCTTCACGTCGGGTGGCTGGCCGTGGGCGGCCGGGGCGAGCGACGCCGCGGCGACGAGCAGGCCCACGAGCAGCGCGAACGTTCGGCGGCGCATCAGCGGTCAGGCGAGGTCGAAGAGGAGGATCTCGGCCGGCTCGGCCGCGCGGACATCGAGCGCCGACTCGTCGCTGACCGCGGCGCCGTCACCCGCGGCGAGCGGCGTGCCGTTGAGCCCTGCCGCGCCGCGCGCCACGTGCAGCCACGCGAAGCGGCCCGGCGCGAGCCGATGGTGGACCTCGGCGCCCGGGGTGAGGCGGCTCGCGTAGAGCGTCACGTCCTGGTTGATGGTGACGGCGCCGTCACGCCCATCCGGCGCCGCGATGAGCCGCAGCGTGTCCCGCAGCGCGTCGTCCGCGAACGTCTTCTGCTCGTAGCCCGGCACGAGTCCACGCTGCCGCGGCAGGATCCAGATCTGGAGCAGGTGCACGAGGTCGGTCTTCGACGGATTGAATTCGCTGTGCACGACGCCGGTGCCCGCGCTCATGCGCTGGACCTCGCCCGGCCGGATCACCGAGCCGTGGCCCAGGTCGTCGCGGTGCTCGAGCGCGCCTTCGAGGACGTACGTGACGATCTCCATGTCGCGGTGCGGGTGCGGCGGGAAGCCGTGACCGCCGCGCACGCGGTCGTCGTTGATGACCCGAAGGTGACGGAATCCCATGTGGCGGGGATCGTGGTACGCGGAGAACGAGAACGTGTGATAGGTGTCGAGCCATCCGTGGTCGAAATGTCCGCGCTCGTGCGCCCGCCGTGGCGTGATCATCGTCGATGCCATGGTAGCATCGCCATGACGATGCCTCCGGCGAGGCCGAGCGCGTAGTGGCTGCCCGCCCCTTGCCCGTCTCGATGGCTGTCGGCGCCCTCGTCGGCGTCATCGGCGTCCTCGTCCTCGCAGGCTGGGCGTTCGACATCCGGGTCCTCAGGAGCCTCGGGCCCGGCCCGCACGAGATGAAGGCGAGCACGGCCCTCGCCTTCGTCCTCCTCGGACTCGGGCTCATCCTCCTCGCGCGCCCGCACACGGCGACGTGGCAGCGCACCGTCCGCCGGCTCGCGGCGACGCTCGCGCTGCTGCTCGGCGTGGTGACGCTCCTCGAGTACGCGACCGAGCTGAACCTCGGGATCGATCTCGTGCTCATCCACGACGTGGTGGAGGGGGCGGCCGCATGTCGCCGGTGACGGCGCTCGGCCTCGCCACGGGCGCCGCCGCGTTCCTCCTGCTCGACGTGGGCCGGGCGGGTGCCCTCGCGCAGATCCTCGCGATCGCCACCGGCACCCTCGGGTTCCTCAACCTCGTGGGCTTCGCGTACAGCCTGCACAGCGTCGGCGAGCTCGCCGGCTACCCGGCGGTGGCGCCGCACACCGCGGTGGGTCTCGCGCTGCTCGGCGCGGGCGTGCTGCTCGCGCGACCGGAGCGCGGCCTCGTGCGCATGGCGATCGCCGACACGCCGGCCGGCGTGGTGGTGCGCCGCCTGCTCCCCGTGGTGATCGTGGGGCCGTTCCTGCTCGGCTGGCTCGTCGAGGCCGGACGCCGCAGCGGTCTCTACGGCCCCGAGTTCGGCATGGCGCTCTCCGTCGTCGGCACCGTGGGCGCGTTCTCGGCCGTCGTGTGGCTGGCGGCGGCCGCGCTGCATGGGGCGGACGTCCGCCGGCGTCGCGCGGAGACGGCCCTGCATCGCGCGGACGCGGAGGTGGGCCGCGTGGTCGCCCGCACCGTCGAGCTCACCGACGCCAACAAGGCGCTCGTGGAGCTGACGGCGCGCCTCCGCACGCTCAACCTCCTGAACCGCCTCGTGTCGTCGTCGCTCGACTTCGAGGAGGTGCTGGTCGCGATCGCGCGCGCGGCGTCCGACATCACGGCCACGCCGGTCGTCTCGTTCTGGCTCGTGGACGACGCCACGCGCACCGTCACCGTGCGCGCCTGGTCGGACAAGACGGTCGGCGCCGACTTCCCGGTCACGAGCTTCGCGTTCGGCGAGGGCGCGGTGGGCCGGGTCGCGTCGACGCGCGAGCCCGTGCACGTCGCCGACGTCTTCGAGACCGGCGCGAGCATTCGCTCGCTCGCGTGGTGCCGCGCGCATAACTTGCAGTCCTTCTCCGGCCTGCCGGTCCTCGCGCAGGACCGCCTCCTCGCCGTGCTCGCGCTGAGCCGGCGCACGCCGCTGGCGCTCGGCGAGGACGAGCAGGAGCTCCTGGGGAGCTTCGTCGCGCAGGCCGCGGTGGCCATCGACAACGCGCACCTCTTCGCGGAGGCGCAGGAACGGCGGCGCGCCGCCGAGACGGCCGAGGCGCGGTATCGCGAGCTCTTCGACCGCAACCTCGCCGGCATCTTCCGCACGACCCTCGATGGCCGTCCGCTCGACTGCAACGAGGCGCTGGTGCGGATCCTCGGCCATCGCACGCGCGAGGAGGTCCTCGCGTTGCGGCTCGAGGACCTCGCGATCGATCCGGCCGCGTACGCGGACATCGTCTTCCCGCAGCGGGCGGGCGAGCGGCTCAGCAACGCGGAGATGCGCTGGCGGCGCCGTGACGGCACCCCCATCGCGGTCCTCGTGAACGTGGCGGCCATCGAGACCGAGGCCGGTCTCACGCTCGAGGGCATCATCGTCGACATCACCGACCGGGAGCGGGCCGCGGCCGCCGAGCGAGAGGCGGAGGCGCTGCGCGCGGTGGCCAAGCTGGCCAATGCGGCCGCGCACGAGATCAACAACCCGCTCGCGGTCATCATGGGCCACCTGGACCTGCTCGAGCGGAAGTACGAGCAGGACCCGGACACGAGTCACCGGATCGAGCGGGCCCGGCAGGCGGGCCGGCGGATCGCCCAGATGATCATCCACATGGGGCGGATCACCCGCCTCGAGGACTCCGCCCAGTCGCCCAATCTGCCCCCGATCCTCGACTTGCGGCGGTCGAGCAGCGAGGCAGATCCTTCCTAGCGGCCCCCCTTTCACCAAGGAGGGTGGTCAGAACACGGCCGGTCTTGGGTAGTTGACGTGCCGGAACGGCTTCTGAACGCTGAATGTCCTGCCGACCTGCGATTTTCCACGTATTGGACCTTGGCAAGGGCCTTGCTGGTTTCCTGGGTGGTATGAGCGTCGTCCATCGGGCGATGAGCCTGTGGCGCGGGAAGTCTCCCCGCCGAATCGGCTTGGCGCTTGCCGGGGGCGGGGTCATCGGCGGCATGTACGAGGTCGGCGCCATCGCCGCCCTGGAAGAGCGCCTGAACGGGGCGGGGCGGGGCTTTCGACGTGTACGTCGGCTGCAGTGCGGGTTCGGTCGTCGCGTGTCTGCTCGCCAACGGCATCCCGGCGCGCGAGATCTATCGCATCCTCGACGAGGACCTGCCCGATCCGCTGAACTTCCGCCGCAACGCCGTGTTCGCCTCGGACGCGTTCCGGCGGGCCACCGCGCGCTTCGGCAAGCTCGTGTGGGCGTTCGGCAAGAACGCGATGAGCGCGTTCCGCATGTCGATCCCCGACATGCTCGCGAAGGCGGAGCGCGACCTGCCGGCCGGCTTCTTCAACCTGATGGCGCTCGAGCGCTTCATCCGCGACGGCTTCGCGGCGCGCCGGCTCACCAACGACTTCTCCTCGCTGCCGCGCAAGCTGTTGATCCCGGCGGTCGACCTCGATCGGGCGGAGCGGGTGGTGTTCGGGCGGAACGGGCTGTCGAACGTCCTGATCAGCCACGCGGTGGCCGCGTCGTCGGCGATCCCCGGCTTCTTCGAGCCGTACGCGATCGACGGCCGCGACTACGTCGACGGCGGGGTGGGCTTCACCGGCCACGCCGACCTGGCGGCCGAAGAGGGTGTGGAGACCGTCCTCGTCATCAACCCGCTCGTGCCGAGCCTCTTCTCCAGCACGATCCCGATGCGCATGCGCGGCGTCTACTCGATCATGGAGCAGGCGAGCCGCATCTACAGCCAGAACCTCCTGTCGCTCGGCATGGACGTGCTGGCCGTCCGGTATCCGCGCACGGAGTTCTTCCTGCTGGAGCCGCCCCGCGACTGTGAGCTGCTCTTCGGGCCCTCGATGGGCTTCGAGGCGAGCCGCAAGGCCCTGCGCTTCGGCTACGAGTCCGCGCGCACCTGGCTCGACGGCGCTGGGCAAGGACTCGTCCGGCGCCTTGCCCCGGACGCCGTGACCGTCTAGCTGGAGGCCGGTCGCGGATAAGGGCCCATCTGCGTCGTCAGCTCGTCGGGCACTCCCTGCGGCGTATAGGAATACGCCTCAGTCGGCCCTCCTCGCTTCCTAGCATCTGGACCCTTCTCCACGACCGGGGAATACGCGAGATTGGTCGACTACTTCGGACTTGACTACTCGACTCCCCGGACTACTCGACGACTCCGACTTTCTTAGATCCGCGATGGTCTCGGCGGACATTCCGAGGGACTTCAGCACGTCCTCGGTCTGCTCGCCCGATGTCGGCGCGGCGGAACGGACCGAGCCCGGGGTGTCGCTGAGCTTGATCGCGATGCCGAACTGCTTCACCTTGCCGAGCCGGGGGTGCTCGGTCTCCACGATCATCTGGCGGTGGTTGATCTGCGGGTCCTTCACCATCTCGTCCACGTCGTACACCTTGCCCACGCAGACGTCGGCCTTCACCAGGAGCTCGTACCACTCGTCGCGGTCGCGCGTCTGGATGAGCGCCTCGATGTCCTTTCGCGCCTGCTCCTCTTCCGCGTTGGCGGCGCGCACGAACTGGTCGGGCTTGCGCGCGTGCTTCACGAAGTCCGGCCGGCCGATGGCCTTGCAGAAGTTTTCCCAGAGCCACGGCTCGGTGCAGCCGATGGTGAGCAGCTTCTTGTCGCGCGTCTCGTAGATCGCGTAGTAGGGATACGACCCGCCGAGGAAGCCCTCGCCGCGGCGTGGCGCGATGCCGTCGGAGAAGAAGAAGCGCATGTTGGGCGTGGCCGCGAGGAGCGACACGGAGGTGTCGAGGTAGGACACGTCCACGAACTGGCCGCGACCCGTGCGCTCGCGCGCGTAGAGCGCGAGCACGATGCCGAGTGCCCCGTGCAGGCTCGCGCCCGCGTAGTCGGCCACGAGGTTGAGCGGGATCACGGGCTTCCGGTCGGGCTCGCCGATCAGGTTGAGGACGCCGGCGAGGGA
This sequence comes from uncultured Candidatus Rokubacteria bacterium, assembly GCA_963707305.1. Taxonomy (GTDB): domain Bacteria; phylum Methylomirabilota; class Methylomirabilia; order Rokubacteriales; family CSP1-6; genus VGLJ01. Next base: position 15,599 of record CAVPPZ010000025.1, on the reverse strand, counting down.
CAGGTAGTTCATGTCGTGCGCGGGATAATCGCGGTAGGGGCCGTCCTGGCCGAAGCCCGACAGCGAGCAGTAGACGAGCCGGGGATTGCTCGCCTTCAGATCGTCATAGCCGGCGCCGAGCCGCTTCATCACGCCCGGGCGAAAGCCCTCGATGATCACGTCGGCCTCGGCGGCGAGCTTTCGGAAGATCTCCTGGCCCGCGGGCGCTTTCAAATTCAGCGCCATCGACCGCTTGTTGCGGTTCACGAACGCGAAGGCGGTGCGCCGCTCTTCCTCGAGACTCCGCGTGCGGTTGGGCTCCGGCGTCTCGATCTTGAGGACGTCCGCGCCGTAGTCGGCGAGGAACATGCCCGGCATCTCGGCCGGCGGCACGCGCGCGAGCTCGAGGACCTTGATCCCGTCGAAGATGGCCATGCTTACTCGCTCCTTGTCGGTGAGACGCGCGGTGAGCGCGCGGATGTCCGGGATCGCATCGAGCGCAACGATCTGATCGGCCACGGCCTCGGCGTCGCCGCGCGGCAGCACGCCGGCGGCGCAGCCGAGGAACTTCGCGCGGAGCTGCGCGTCGGTGAGCGGGGTGTCGGGGTGGCCGGACGCGCCCCGCGGCGCCTCCGAGAGCGTGCGTCCGTCGCGCAGCCGCAGCGTCACGCGGCTCCACGCCTGCTGGTCGAGTCCCTCGGGCAGCGTCGGATCGACGACCATGCGCACGCGCGGCACGAGCGCCGCCACGCCGGCGTCCTTCACCGGCCCGTCCTCGAAGTCGTCGATGGCGACGCGCCCGCGCCCGAGCGCCGCCGCCGCGCAGTACGGCATCGAGAACTTCCGCTCGAGCGCGTTGGTGGGCACCGGGTGACGGAGCACTTCGGGCACCACGTGGTTCACGCCGACCTCCACGTCCTCCACCTGGTCGGGGGTGAGGCCGTGGCGCGCGCGCAGGTCGATGAGCGCGTCGATCGCCGAATGCGTGAGCGCGCACGAAGGATACGGCTTCACCGCGATGCCCGAGCGGACGATCTGCCAGTCACGGCCGAGCTCGGCGAACGCGCCCGGCGCGAGCTTCTCGCCGCTGAACGCGGCGGCGAAGCCCTGCGAGCCGTCGAGCGCGCCGGGCGACGCCGTCATGCCGGCGCGCGCGAGCGCGGTGGCGGTCACGGCGTTCAGCGCGGCGTGGCCGGCGTGGTACGGCTTCGTCATCGAGCCGAAGTTCTCCTTCAGGCCCGACGCGAGCGACGCCGCGATGCCGAGCGCGTGGACCGTCTGGGCCACGTCGAGACCGCGCAGGCGCGCCGCGGCGGCCGCGCAGCCGATCGTGCCGATCGTGGCGGTGGCGTGCCAGCCGCGCGTGTAGTGGCCGGGATTGAGCGCGAGCCCGAGCGCGGCGCTGACCTCGAAGCCGATGAGGTAGGCGAGCGCGACCGCCGCGCCGTCGGCGGGGTCCGCCTCCGCGCACGCCAGCGCGGTGGCGAACAGCGGCACGCTCGGATGTCCCATCAGCGCGAAGTTCGTGTCGTCGAAGTCGTGCGCGTGCCCCGCGGCGCCGTTGCACAGCGCGGCCCACGTCGGCGACGTGCGGAACCCCGTGCCGATCACCGTGCAGAGGGGCGCGCCGCCCTCGACGCGCGCCACGTCACGCGTGATGCGCGCGACCGGCTCCGAGGCGCCGGCGAGCATGACCCCGAGCGTGTCGAGGGCGGCGCGACGGACCTGGAGGCGCGCTGCCTCGGGCGCGTCGGCGAGCGTGACGGTGGTGGCGAACGCGGCGAGACGGGACGTGGCAGTCATCGTGCTGTCCTAGCTGGCGCGGGCCGTGGCCCAGCCGAGCCGGCGAAGGTCATCCGCGACGGCGCGGCGACGGCGGTCGGCGTGGCGCCGGTCATCCGGGACGGGGTGCTGGGCTTGTCGGCGATCCACGACGCGACGATCGAGCACGACCGCGACGGCGCGGTCGCCGGCGAACTCCTTGCGCAGCCGCTCGTACAGATCGGCGCGGTCGCGCGCCACGATCATGAGCACCGCCGCCATTGGGGAATCGATGCTAGGGCCATTCGTGGCGCCCGTCAACAACGCGGGCCCCGGGGTATAGTCTCGTGCCGCCGGCGCGAAGGAGGAGCGATGCCCCAGTACGAGACCGCCATCCTCAACGGAACCGTGGTCCTGCCCGACGTGGGCGCGATCCGCTGCGACGTGGGCGTGCGCGACGGACGTGTCGCCGGGCTCGCGGAGCGCATCGAGACGCGCGACGCCGACCAGGTGATCGACGCGCGCGGACGGCTCGTGCTGCCGGGCGCGGTCGACTCGCACTTCCACATCGGCATCTATCGTGACCTCGCGCTGGACGCGGAGAGCGAAACGCGCTCGGCGCTCGCGGGCGGCGTGACCACGGTGGTGAGCTACTTCCGGACCGGCAGCCACTATCTGAACAAGACCGGACCCTACCGGACGATCTTCCCCGAGGTCGTGGCGGCGACCGAAGGCCACGCGTACACGGACTTCGGCTACCACCTCGGCATCATGACGACCGAGCAGCTCGACGAGGTCGACTGGCTCGTCGGCGCGCAGGGCGTCGCGTCGTTCAAGTACTACATGTTCTACAAGGGCCTCAACCTCACGTCGGACTCCACGCGCGGCACCGACTACACGATGTCGGACTCGTACGACCTCGGCCACCTCTATCGTCTGATGACGCAGGTGGCCGCCGCCTCCAGGACGTACGGCGCCCGCGGGCGCGTGTCGCTGAGCCTCCACTGCGAGCAGGCCGAGCTGCTGCGCGTCTTCATCGAAGAGGCGCGGCGCCTCGGGGCCACGGGGCTCGAGGCGTATCACAAGGCGCGCCCGCCGCTCACCGAGCAGCTCTCGATCGCCGAGGCGCTGGTGCTGACGGACGCCACGCGCTGCCCGGTGAACCTCCTCCACCTCTCGAGCGCGGAAGCGGTCACGGCGGGCTCGGACGGGCGGCAGCGCCATCCGGATCTCGACATCCGGCTCGAGACGACGCTGCATCACCTCGCGCTCACCTACGAGACGGCCGGCGGCGCGATCGGCAAGGTGAACCCGCCGATCCGCACCGACGCCGATCGCGAGGCGCTCTGGCGCGCGGTGCTGGACGGCCGCATCGACACCGTGGTGAGCGACCACGCGTGCTGCTCGGAGGAGGACAAGGAAGGCGACTTCTGGTCGGCGCTGCCGGGGTTCGGCGGCACCGCGCTGCTCTATCCCTATCTCCTCAGCGAGGGCCCGCGCCGCGGGCTCTCCCTCGCGCGGATCGTCGCGCTCGCCAGCGCGAATCCCGCGCGTGCCTTCGGCCTGTTCCCGCGCAAGGGCGCGATCGCGGTCGGGAGCGACGCGGACCTCGTGATCGTCGATCCCGAGCGCGAGCAGGTGGTGTCGCCGGGCGTCCTGCACTCCGCCCAGGACTTCACGCCGTTCGCGGGCCTGCGCGTGAAGGGCTGGCCGACCCACACGCTGCTGCGCGGCCGATTGGTGTTCGACGGCCACGATGTCATCGGCGCGCCCTCCGGACGCTACGTCAAGCGTCCGGTCGGAGCCGCCGCGTATACTCCCCAGCCATGAGCCTCCGCAAACTCGTGATGATGGAGCCGTTCCGCTCGCCGTTCTACGCGCCGACCGTGGTCGCGGTCCATGGCGGACACTTCGCGCGCGCGGGCTTCGACGTGTCGCTCGTCACCGCCGCCGGCACGGGGACCGCCGAGGCGCTGCTCCAGGGCCGCGCGGACTTCGCGGTGTCCGGCATCATGCGGAGCCTCGGGCTCGTCGACCAGGGGGGCCCGCCGATCGTGCACTTCGCGGCCGTCAACGACCGCAACGGCTTCTTCCTCGTGAGCCGCGAGCGGCGGCCGCGCTTCGCGTGGAACGACCTCGTCGGCCGCACCGTGCTGTCGTTCGGCGGCGCGCCCACGCCGTACCTCTGCATGCTCTCGGTGCTGCGGCGCGCCGGCGTCGATCCTGCGCGTGTGACGTTCGTGCGCGACCTCGGTGTGCCGGAGGCCGTGGCGGCGCTCAAGGCCGGGAAGGGCGACTTCCTCGAGTGCGGACCGCCCGTCGTCGATCAGGTCGTCGCCGAGGGCGCGGGCCACCTGGTGGCGTCGATGGGCGTGGCCACGGAGCCCGTGCCGTTCAGCTCGCTCATGACGACGCAGGCGAGGCTCCGCGACGAGCGCGCCGACCTCGTCCGGCTCGTCCGCGCGTTCCACGGCGCGCAGCGATGGCTCGCGCAGGCATCGGCCGACGACGTGGCGGCGGTGATCGCGCCGGCCTTTCCCGACGTCGCCCTGCCGCTGCTCGCGCGCATCGTCGCCCGCTATCGCGCGCAGGGCACGTGGCCCGACGATCCGCGGCTCGACCGTCCCGGCTACGAGCGGCTCCAGGAGATCCTGCTCGCGGGCGGCTTCATCAAGGGCCGCCATCCGTACGAGCTGCTCATCGACACGGAGATCGCGAGCGAGGCGCTGCTGCCGGGGATCTGACCTCTAGGCCACCCGGCGGCGGCGGGCGCGCTTGGGGCGTGGTCCCGCCGTGATGCGCGGCGATTCCGCCTGCAGCTCGGGGGACGTGAGCGAGGTGTCCGGCGCGAGCAGGCGCTTCGCCAGGTAGTACTTCTTCGGATGACGCACGAGCGTGCGCCGCCGCTGGCGGTCGCGCGTGACGCTCGTCTCCAGCGCGTCGAACGCCGCGTCGAACGCGAGCTCCTCCGTCGGGGCGAGCTCGGTCACGCTCACCTCGCGACGGCGCGGCATGTCGGTCACCACCGTGCAGCGGATGCCGGGACCGCCCTTCGGGCCGTTCTCGTCGGCGAAGATCACCCTCGCCGTGACCGGCGGCGGATCGACGATGCCGAGCGCCTCGGCGATCTTCGCGCGCACGCGTTCCGCGAAGGCGCGACGGCGCGTGCCTTCGATGACGATGGAGGTGGTCGCTGGCTTCTTCATCGCTGGTGCTCCCGCCTCGTGAACGAGCAAGCCCGATGCCGCTCGCCGGCCGGGTAAGGCTTACACACGGCGTTCAGACGTCGGTGAGATCGACCAGCAGCGCGGCATGGTCGCTGAGCCGACGCCCGCCGGCCACGACGCGCGGCGCCGCCCCACACGTGCTGCGCGTCCTTCAACCGGGTGAGCAGAGGCGGGTTGACGAACGCCTGATCGATGCGAAAGCCGTGGCGCCCGTTCGGCGAGTACCAGGTGTACGTGCGGGCCTCCGGACGCAGATGACGGAACGCATCGGTCCATCCGCAGCCGTGCAGGCCATCGATCCAGCCCTCCTCGAGCGCGTTGAAGCCGGGCACCTGCTCGTCGAGGCCGCGCCGCCCGGAGTTCGTGTCGCCCACGAAGAGCGCGGGGCCGAGACGCCAGGTGCGTGCGCACGCGAGGACGGCGTCGAGGAACTCGTACTTCGACCCTTCCGAGCGATTCGGGACGTGCAGCGTCCCCACCACGAGCGGCTGCGGCGCGTCGACGGCCGCCGCGAGCCAGCGGCGCGGGACCACGCGCCCCGCCCGCAACCGGAGCCGGCGCAGCGGCCAGCGCGAGGCGATCAGGAGCGCGTTGGCGTTCGGCGTCTCCGCGTCAGCGGTCGTGAGCTGATGCGGCAGGTGTGCGGCGAGCGTCGCCGCCAGCGCGCGGCTCGGCGGCGAGTTCCGGAACTCCGACAGCGCGACGACGTCCGGCGCCCAGCGAGCGATCTGTCGCGCGATGAGCCCGGCGCGAATCCCGCCGCCGGCCCGGATGTTCCACGCGAGCGATGCTCGGCACTCGCCTCCGGGCGGCTCACGTCCGCCCGGAGGCGGGCTTGGGGGGCGCCTGGAGCCCCCCATGTTCTTCAATCTCGCCTGCTCGTACGCCCACGCGGCGCGCAGCACCGTGGCCTCGTCGTAGCGACGGCCGGCGAGCTGGAGACCGATCGGCAACCCCGACGGCGTGAAGCCGCACGGCAGCGAGAGCGCGGGCGTGGCCGAGAGGTTGAACGGCGTCGTGTACGAGCGGCGCGTGAAGAAGCGCGCGGCGGCGTCGGCCTTGCTCGTGACGCGCGTGCGGCCGCTCGCGATCAGCGGCGCGGGGCCGGGCTGGGTCGGCGCCAGCAGGAGATCGAAGATGTCGAGCGCGCTGAGCACCTGGCGGGTGATCAGCACGCGCGCTCGCGTCGCCTGGTGATAGGCGGCGGTGGGCAAGAGGCTCGCCGCGAGGAGACGACGGCGCGTGGCGACGTCGTAGTCGCCGGGACGCTCGCGGAGCCACGGCTGGTGCGCGCCCGCGCCTTCCGAATCCGCGATGGCCATGAAGACCGCGCCTGCGAGCGGCACCAGCGGCAGCGAGACCTCGTCGACCTTCGCGCCGAGCTGGCGGAACTGGTCGGCGGCGGCGAGGACCGCGGCGCGGACATCCGGATGGGTGTCTCCGCTCGTGGTGAGCTCGCGGATGACGCCGATCCGGAGCCCGCCGACGCCGCGACGCAGGCCGGTGAGCACGTCCTCCGGCGCGCGCTGCCGCATCTGCGGATCGCTCGGGTCCGGGCCCGCGATGACCGAGTGCACGAGCGCCGCGTCTTCGACCGTCCGGGTGATGGGCCCGATCGCGTCCATCGACCAGCACAGCGCGATGCAGCCGCTGCGCGGCACGAGCCCCCACGTCGGGCGCAGCCCGACGGCGCCGCAGTTGGACGCGGGGCTTCGGATCGAGCCCCCGGTGTCCTCGCCGAGCGTCACCGCCGCGAGGGCCGCCGCCGCGGCGACGCCGGAGCCCGCGGACGATCCGCCGGGATCGTGCTCGACGTTCCACGGGTTGCGGGGCTGACCATAGGGAAACTCCTGCGTGCCGCCGAGCGCGAACTCCGTGAGGTTCAGCTTGCCGAGCAGGATGCCGCCCGCCGCGCGCAGACGGGCGATCACCGGCGCGTCGCTGGTCGGAGACGTTGTCGGCGAGCAGGCGGGAGCCCGCGGTCGTGCGGGTTCCCACCGCGTCGAGCTGGTCCTTCACGGCGAACGGAAGGCCGTGGAGCACGCCGAGCCGCTCGCCGCGCGCGACGGCCTCCTCGGCGCGCTCGGCCTCCGCGAGCGCCTCCTCGCGGCACACCGTGATGTACGCGTGCAGCGTCCCGTCGAGCCGGTCGATCCGGTCCAGGTAGGCGCGCGTGAGCGCGACGGGCGAGAGGCGCTTGTCGCGGATCTGCGCGGCGAGCTCCGACGGCCGGCGTGAACGCGAGGTCGTCGGTGGCGCTCATGGCGTCGGCGGCGCCGGCTCGACGCTGTCGAGCGGCAGGCGGGCCAGTGGGGCGAGCGCATCGCGCATCGCGTTCAGTCGATGCGTGACCTCGTCGAGGTCGTCGTCGGACGGATGGAGCCCGAGCGTGGCGGCGAGGGCGCGGACCTCCGCGGGCGTCAGATCGGCCATGCCCCTCGATAGCAGAGCCGGCGCGCCACGGCAAGCCGGGGCGTTACTTGGCCTCGTGGAAGATGACGCCGAGCGTGTAGCGCGTGCCGCGGTGGATCGTGCTCACGCCGTGACGCAGCGCCGCGCGATACCAGCCGCGCGTGCCCTGCATCGGGCGGTGGCGCGTCGCGAAGATCACGATCTCGCCCTGCTCGGTGGCGATCGCCTCGCCGCGCGACTGCGCGCGCGGCCGCTGCTCGACGAGCAGGAACTCCCCGCCCTCGTAGTCGACGCCGCGCCGGCTCAGGAAGCACGTGAGCTGCAGCGGGAACACGACGTCGCCGTAGAGGTCCTGGTGCAGGCAGTTGTAGCCGCCGGCCTCGTAGTGCAGCAGCAGCGGCGTCGGCTTCGTCTGCCCGTGGCGGCGGCAGACCGCCTGCAGCTGCGGCCAGCGTCGCCGGGATGCGCGTCGCGTCCCGAGCGCGTCTTCCCAGCGATTGGCGATCGCCGCCAGCGGGGGATACGCGTGGGTTCGCGAGGCTCAGCGACGAGCGGCGGCAGCGGCGCGGCGAAGTACTGATAGTCGCCGACGCCGAAGCGAAAGCGCTGCCATCTCGACGCGCGAGCGAAAGCGCTCGCGCTCGCCGTACATCGCGACGAGCGTGGCGCACTCGTCCGGCGTCAGGACCGGCGGCGTCTTCGCGTAGCCCTGCGCCCACAACGACTGCTCGATGGCCGCCCAGTCGAGGGCGGCGAGGCGCGTCGCGATATCCATGACGTCGGTTATACGCGCGAACCGCGCCGGTCGGGGTGGAACGCGCCTGGAGCACGCGGTTTGCAGCACCACTCCCGGGCGAGAGACGCCGAGGGGAGGTTCTGACATGGCGCGGTACAGCAGAGGCGCGGGCAAAGCGGTGAAGTCGGCGATGAGCCGCGCAAGCGGGGCAGTCTCCGAGCGGAGCGGGCGGCAAGAAGGTCACCAGCCGGAAGCAGGCGATCGCGATCGGCCTGTCGGAAGCGCGGAAGAAGGGCGCGAAGGTGCCCCCGAAGACGGCCGGCCGTCGCCGGACGTCGGCGCCACGGAAGAGGGCGCCTAGCGATAGAAGTCGGGCGCCTGCTTCACCGTCTTCCAGAACACGGGGTCGTGGCTCGGGAAGATCGTCGCGCCGGTCAGGCGGGCGAGCGTCTTCAGGCGCTTGATCGAGTGGAGCGCCAGCGTGGGGTTCCAGACCACGCCCGGCACGCGCTCCTTGTCGACGTGCTCGTGCCAGTAGCAGGCGTCGCCCGTGAGGATGACCGGCCCCGTCTCGGGCAGCTCCACCATCAGCGAGTGGTGGCCCGGCGTGTGCCCGTCGGTGCGCAGCACGGTCACGCCGGGCGCCAGCTCGGTGTCGCCGTCGAGCAGCCGCCAGCGGTAGCCCGGCAGGTCGAAGTTCTTCCGGTAGTAGAAGGGCGCGAAGAACGACGCGGGGTAGTGCGCGTAGCTGTACTCGTCCTTCTGCACGACCAGCTCCGAGTTGCGGAACAGCTCCGCGCCGCCCGCGTGGTCGTAGTGCAGGTGCGACAGCACGACGAGGTCGACGTCGTCGGGCTCGCACGCCCGCGCGCGTCGAGCCGGTGCACGAGCAGGTCCTGCGTCGGTGAACCGCGCGAGCGGATCGGTGCGCATCGAGCCCGGGCACCGCGCGCGGCGAGACGCCGGTGTCGAACAGGATCGTCGCGTCGGAGGTGCGGATCGAGGTAGCACGTCACCGGGATCTGCACGGCCGCCTCGCTGAACTCCCCGTAGAAGAGCAGCGAGCGCTGGGCGCCGAGGAAGCCGTTCTGCAGCGGGTAGAGCGCCTTGACCGCCATGTGCGCGGGATTCTAGCACCTGATAATCTACCCGCCATGGACTTCGCGCTGACCGAACAGCAGGAGCTGATCCACAAGGAAGTCGGCGCCCTCGCCCGCACGTTCTCGCCGGACTACTGGCTCGAGAAGGACCGCAAGCACGAGTACCCGTGGGAGTTCGTGAAGGCGTTCGCCGCGGGCGGCTGGCTCGGCATGATCATCCCCGAGGAGTACGGCGGCTCGGGGCTCGGCGTCACCGAAGCCGCGCTCATGCTGCACGAGATCTGCGCGGCGGGGGCGGGGACCAGCGGGCGCGTCGCCCATCCACTTCTACATGTTCCCGCCCATGCCCGTGATCAAGCACGGCAGCGAGGACCTCAAGCGCCGCTACCTGCCGCAGATCCCCACCGGCGAGATCGTCATGTCGTTCGGCGTCACCGAGCCCAACGCCGGCACCGACACCTCGCGCATCCAGACGTTCGCCGAGCGGCAGGGCGACCGCTTCATCGTCAACGGCCGCAAGGTGTGGAACACCAACGCGCGCCAGGCCACGCACATGCTGCTGCTCGCGCGCACCGCGCCGCGCGACCCGGCCAAGCCGTTCCGCGGGCTCACGCTGTTCTTCACGCCGTTCGACCGCTCGAAGATCACCGTGCGCGAGATCGAGAAGCTCGGCCGCGCCGCCGTCGACTCGAACGAGATCTTCATCGACGGGCTCGAGATCCCGGTCGAGGACGTGGTCGGCGAGGTGGGGCAGGGCTTCTACCACCTGCTCGACTCGCTGAACCCCGAGCGCGTGCTCACCGCGATCGAGGCGGTCGGCATCGGCCGCGCCGCGCTCGAGCGCGCGACGCAGTACGCCAAGGAGCGCGTGGTCTTCGACCGGCCCATCGGCCAGAACCAGGCGATCGCGCACCCGCTCGCCATGGCGTGGGCCAAGCTCGAGACCGCGGAGCTGATGTGCCTGAAGGCCGCGTGGCTCTTCGACCACGGCAAGCCGTGCGGCGCGGAGTCCAACACCGCCAAGCTGATGGCGGCCGAGGCGGGCTTCGAGGCGTGCGACGTCGCGCTCCAGACCCACGGCGGGCTACGGCTACGCGAAGGAGTTCCACGTCGAGCGGCTCTGGCGCGAGGTCCGCCTCTACAAGATCGCGCCCGTCTCCCAGCAGATGGTCCTCAACTACCTGTCCGAGCACGTCCTGCAGCTGCCGAAGAGCTACTAGAAGCTCGGCGCGGAGGTGACGGTGCTATCATGCCGTGCGAGATGACAGGACCCGGATCCATTCCCCGCGAGTAGCTGCCCTCCCCTAGGTCGCGTCGTCAGGTCCTCGCCGAGAGACGCCTGGCAAACCGCTCGTAGATTCGAAGTCCTCGGGCGCTCGGCCCGGCTTCGTGCGTTCGCACGGTCGAGATGCTCGCTTCACGAGCGCTTTCTCCTGCTCGAAGGCAGTTCGCTGCCACAGGGCGCGATCCGGTCCACCGCCGAGGCGACTCGCGACACGACGAAGAGATAGTTGTCGATCAGCCCGGCCCGCTGCGGTCGGGAGCCCGCGGCACCCCGAAGCGTTGCGAAAGCTCGTCCACCGCTCGGCATCCAGCTCGGCGTCTTGGTCGTGATCGTTGGCGTCGAGACGGCTGAGCTTCGTCGCTGGACGGCGCCGGTCAGAGCGCGAGGTCGCAGCGGCCACGTGTCTCGCAGGATGTGCGGCCTCCTCCGGCCGACGCGAATCTCGTCGCCGTCTTAGCCCGTTCGCCTCGAGACGCGCCGCGGAGTGCCCGGGGATCGCCGGAGTCCTCCGGTCGAGGCCCTTCGTCATTCGCATGCGCGACGCGCTGCTGTATCGTGGGGAACTCCGGCGGGTCGGCCACGCGTCTTCGGATCGCCACTCGATGAAGGCGGGTCAGCGTTTGCTCGGAGCTGCGGACTATCGGCCCGTCCGCAGTCGGCATTCACGGGACGTTGGGATTGCCTTCGAGGTGATCGTCGAGGTGCTCTCCGATCTTGCCGGGCGCCCTTCGAGCGGATCTCTCGACTTGCACCGGCGTCGACGAACGCTTCGATGGCCCGCCGAGGATCGGATCGCGTTGACGGTATGCCCGCGGCGACTGGCAGGCTACGCCTCCGAGATCGCGTTCGGCTCGTGGGCCGCGATGTCGCGGTCAGACGCTTCGACGGCCTCGTTGACCGTGAGTTCCGTTGAAGGCGTCGAGCACCGTTGCTCAGCGTCCGGGAGCCCGCGGTCGCAGCTGGGTCATCGATCAGAGACGTGAGAGGGCGCCTGCGACCATTCCCGCGGCCACGTCATGCTAGCCGGCGTTCCAGTGCTCTTCGACATGCGATTCGCTCATCGGCGTCATCCGCGCGATCCTGCGACGCTGCGTCCCGCCGGCGCCAAGTGCGAACGCTGCGGCCTGGCGGGCCGCGAGCAACGCCGCCGCGGACGCCAGCGCGAGGCCGAGCGCGATGCCGCCGAGGACGTCCGAGGGCCAGTGCGCGCGCAGCATCACGCGGGCGACGGCGACCAGCGCGATCATGAGCACGGCGAGCGCGCGCACGGTCATCCGCACGCGGGGGCGGAGGCTCTCCGAGAGAAAGAGCAGCGCGCCGAAGTAGGCGGCGGCCGCCGTCGCGTGGCCGCTCGGAAATCCGTACGACATCGCCTCCGGCCGCGGGCGGGCGACGCCGGCCTTCAGCAGCGTTTCCGCCAGCGGCGCGGCGACCATCAGCGCGACCCACACCCACCAGGTCCGCCGCGCGTGGCTGAAGACGACGAACAGCAGGAGCGTGCCGGGGAGGAGGAAGCGCCAGTCGCCCGCCCGGTTGATCCCCCGCATCACCGCGATGGTGCCGGGCGACGCGCCGGCGAGGAGGCTGTCGCGCACCAGCGCGTCCACGCCGAGCGTTTCGACGAGCAGCGCCATGAGCGCGAGCACCACGAACGCGCTCAGCGTGACGACCAGGACGCCGCGCGGCGACCGCAACGACGACGTCGAGGGCGTCACTCCCCACGCGCGAGGGTTCCTCCTCCGCCGCCACCGTCGGGCACTGAAGACTTCGGTCGGTACGTTCCCGATGCAGCCCGTTTGCTCGCCCTCGACGACCCTGACGTCATGGCTGAAGATTCGCGCGGTCGTCGTGACGGCCCTCGTGCCGGGCGCCACGATACACGCAGATGAACGGGGAGCGCCGCGAGGGGTCGCTCTTGTTGACGCCGGCCCGGATCAGCGCGGCTCCCTCGTCCTGCGCCTTCGCGTTGCGCCACACGATGACCACCGTCGCCCCCGCGCGGGGCTGGAGCCGGCCTTCGGACCGCCTCGGCGGGCGCGGCGCAAGGAGGACGGCGACCACGACTGCGGAAACGGTCCACCTCAGGAAGCGAGCATGCGGCTCATCGCGGAGTTTCCAGCACGCTCCGACCGGCGACGGCGCCACGGCCGACCATCCGGACGACGAGCCAGAAGACGAGCAGCGTGATGCCGAAGGCGCAGACGACGGTGGCGCCCGTCGGCAGATCCAGCGCCGCCGAGGCCACCACGCCGAGCACGCTCACGAGCGTCCCGAACGCCCACCCGACGAGCAGCTTCGCGCGCACCGTCCGTCCGAGCGCGATGCCGGCGAGGGCCGGGACGATGAGGTACGAGAACACGAGCAGGACGCCGCCGATCCGCACCGAGCTCGTCACCACCACGCCGAACGAGGCGTAGAACACGAAGTCCCAGAGCCGCACGCTCCACCCTTGCGCGAAGGCGGCGTCGGGATCCGTGGAGATCAGGAAGAACGGCCGGCGACACGCCCAGTGCACGAGGCCGATGGCCGCGTAGAGCGCGGCCACCTTCGCCACCTCGGCCCCCTGCACGGCGAGCAGGTTGCCGACGAGCATCGCGCGCACGTGCTCGACGCCGTGCGGCGCGCGGTCGGCGAGGAGCACCGCGGTGGCGGCGGACACCGCGTAGACGACGCCGATGACCGCCTCCTGCGAGACGTGACGCTCCCGCGTCCGCGTGAGCGCGAGGACGAGCGCGCCGACGACCGTGGCCGCGATGCCGCGCCGCGTACGACTGCCACGTGTCGAGCTCGAAGCCGGCGATGAACGCCGCCGTCGCGCCCAGCGCCGCGATCTGCGCCAGCGCGATGTCGACGAAGACCACCTCGCGCGCGAGCACGTGGACGCCGAGGTAGGCGTGGATGCCGGTGAGCACCAGGCACATGAGGAAGGGCGCCCAGAGGAGCGAGAGCAGATCGAGGAACATGCCGGTCGCGCTACCGGAGCGCCTCCGCCAGGGTGCGCACGTTGTAGTCGATGGCCGCGAAGTAGGTGTCGGCGTCCTTGACCGCGCCGACGGAGGGGGCGATGACGACGGCGCGCGCGCCCGCCTCTTGCGCGACGCGCGCCGCCAGCTTCTGGTCGTTCCACGGCTCGACGAGCATCGCCTTGACGCGCTCGTCCTTCATGCGCCGGATGAGCTGGGCCAGATGCGCCGGCGAGGGCGGGATGCCGGGCCGGTCCTCGAGGGCGCCGACCTGGACGAGGCCGAAGCGCGTGAGGAAGTAGATGAAGTCGGGGTGGTAGGTGACCACCTTGGCCCCCTTCAGCGGTTCCATGGTCTTCGTCCACTTCGCCATCTCGCCGTCGAGGCGCGCGAGGAACGCCTGCCGGTTCTTCTCGAACGTCGCGCGGTGCTGCGGCGCCAGGCGCGCCAGACCATCGAGGATGGTCTGCGTGATGATCGGCGCGAGACCCGGATCGGTCGTGTAGTGCGGGTTGCCGAGCGGGTGGACGTCGCCCAGCGACCGGTCGACACGGCCGGTCGGGATCTCGAGCACCGGCACGTTGTGCGAGGCGTCGAGGCGTCCCGGCCCGCCCCGCAGGATCCGCCCGTTGTTCGCTCCCTGAACGGCGACGTCGACCCACGTAGGCCAGACCCACCCCTGGGGCGGCTTGTCACGCAGGCTGAACGACCGAGAGCAGGTTGAGGTCCGGATCGTGGAACCAGCGGCGACGTTCGTCCCATCCGGCGCGCTCCAGACGCCCTTCGGCGTCCTGGACGAAGAAGCCATAGCGCTGGAACAGCACGCCCTTGGCCGCGAGCGCGTCCACGGCCTTGTCGATGTCCTCGACATTGAAGGCGAGCACCGCGTAGGGCGCGGGCGTCACGGCCGGCACGCGCGACACACGGATGCTGGCGTTCGCGCCGGCGAACACCACCGCGAAATCGTCCTCGCCGACGAGTTTCAAGCCCAATGTCTCGCTGTAGAATTTCTTGGCGATCTCGAACGGCTTGCCGGTGCCGACCAGAGCCGTGACCGTCGCGGAACCCAGCATGCGCGCCTCCTACTCCAGCTCCACAATGGGCTTGCTGTTAAGTAGCTCTCCTTCGACTTGGGACCAATTCAAATCCAGTCGTTGAATTAAGCCTCGGTTGGTCGAGTTGCCGACGCGAACCCTCAGCAGAGGCGGCGCACTCGCCATCCCCTCCAGCAAGCCAACAAAATCGCTATCCTTGGACACGATGATCGCACCAAGAGCTTGGGCGCGTTCCACCACCTTTATATCCTTGGCCGTCGCACCCAAAACGTCGGCGACATGCTCAGCCTCATGGCCCTTCGAGCGCAGGTAATTCACCAGAGCCGGTGAAAGCTGCGCATCGATCAGAAAACGCATCTATTCTGCCGCGAACGCAATCTTGTTGTCGGTCGTTCGCGCCGCATAGCTCAGCGCCGCCGTGATGTCCTCGTCTTCGAGATACGAAAAATCCGCCAGTATCTCATCGCGCGACGCGCCCGCCGCCAGCATGTCGAGCACGTCCGTCACGCGAATGCGCATGCCGCGGATGCAAGGCTTGCCAAAGCAAACCTCCGGATCGACCGTGATGCGGGGGGAAAACCTCGCTGGACATCCTGGATATCCTACAGGAAGCCGCCGCAAAACGAAACCGCCGGCGAGGCCCGGCGGTTTGTTTTGCGTTTGAACTTAAAGCCTAGGCGCCCTGAGGCTGCGCCCCGCCCCAGCCGCCACTGGGCGCGGGTTCCTCATCAGTCACCGGCAGCGCCGGCGTCGGCGGCAGCGGCGAGGACGGCGTGTCGTCCGGACGGTCGAGCTTTTCGCCGCGGATCACCGCCGCGATCTCTTCGCCGGTCAGCGATTTGACTCGAGCAGCGCTTCGGAGAGGCGCTTATGATCCTCGGCCTTTACGGTGAGTATGCGCTTGGCTTCAGCATAGCCTTCCTGCACGAGGCGCTTCACTTCGGCGTCGATTTTCTGCGCAGTCGCTTCCGACACAGCCTGCGTACGCTGCACGTTCATGCCGAGGAACACTTCGTCATTGTTGTCGCCATAGGCGACGAAACCAAGTTCATCGGAATAGCCCCAGCGCGTCACCATCATC